>NZ_CP049056.1:2980000-4373045 GCF_011044155.1 Pikeienuella piscinae | reverse complement strand
CGGCCTGATCGCCACGCTCACGATCAATCCACTCGACAGCGTGACGACAGTCACGGTGCAGATCGTCACCCTGCTGATCGGCGACACGTCCTTCGACAACCCGAAGACACTCGCCGCGTTCGCGCTCGGCCTGATGCTGTTCGTCGTGACGCTCGGGCTCAACATCATCGCGCTCCGCGTCGTGCGGAAGTACCGTGAACTCTACGACTGAGGACGCCATGGCCATTTCCGAAATCACACCGAACGACTGGGCGAGCGACGCCGCCGCTCAACGGCTGAAACGGCGCTACCGCGGCGACCGGCGACTGAAGCTGGCGGGCATCCTCTCGCTCGGCTTCGCGGGGTTGATGCTCTTCACACTCGTCGCCTCGCTCGTCGGGACGGGCTGGCAGGCTTTCACCCAGACGCATGTCCGCATGAGTTTTGAAATTTCAGCGGAATATGTCGACGCGGACGACCCGCAGCGCGGCAATTACCGCGCCATCGTCGGAAACGCCGTCGCCGCGCTCTTCCCGGAGCTGGAGGATCGCGCATCGCTGCGCGCCGCGCGCGGCATCGTCTCCAAGGGGGCCGAGTACCAGCTACGCGACATGACGCTGGCGGATCCGTCGCTCGTCGGTCAGACGATCGAGATGCGCGTTCCCGTCTCCGACCCTTTCGACCAGCTCGCCAAGGGCTATGTCGATCGCGACGCGCCGGAGGCGGAGCGGCGCCTGAACGATGACGACATCGCCCGCTTCGAATCGCTGGAGGCCGCCGGCCTGATCTCGAAACCGCTCAACACCGCGCTCCTGACCAACGCCGACAGCCGGTTTCCGGAGGTCGCCGGGCTGAAGGGCGCGATCTGGGGCTCGTTCTACGCGCTGCTCGTCTGCTTCCTGATCTCCTTCCCGACCGGTATCGCGGCGGGCGTCTATCTTGAGGAATTCGCCCCGAGGAACCGATTCACCGACGTGATCGAAGTCAACATCAACAACCTCGCGGCGGTGCCTTCGGTCGTGTTCGGCTTGCTCGCCCTTGCGGTTTTCCTGGGCTGGTTCGGGATGCCGCGCTCGGCGCCGCTCGTCGGCGGCATGACGCTGGCGCTGATGACCCTGCCCACGATCATCATCGCCACGCGTGCGGCGCTGAAGGCGGTGCCGCCCTCGATCCGCGAGGCGGCGCTCGGAATCGGCGCCTCCCGGCATCAGGTCGCGTTCACGCATGTTCTGCCGCTCGCCATGCCCGGCATCCTGACCGGTACGATCATCGGCCTCGCGCAGGCGCTGGGAGAGACCGCGCCGCTCCTCCTGATCGGGATGAACGCGTTCATCACGGCGGCGCCCGACGGGGTGATGGCGCCCGCGACCGCCCTGCCGACACAAATATTCATCTGGGCCGACAGCCCGGAACGCGGCTTCGTCTCGCGCACCTCCGCGGCGATCCTCGTGCTCCTCACGTTCCTCATCTGCATGAACGCGATCGCCGTGTTCCTCAGGCGCCGGTTTGAGCGAAGCTGGTGAGCCGATGCCCGCGCGAGACAAAATGGAAGGACAGAATATGAAGGACGATAGCCGGCCCCTGATCGCCGACACCAAGGTCTCCGCGACCGGCGTCGATGTCTATTACGGCGACAATCACGCGATCAAGGATGTGAGCGTGGATATCGACGACAAGGCGGTCACCGCCTTCATCGGCCCCTCCGGCTGCGGCAAGTCGACCTTTCTGCGCTGCCTCAACCGGATGAACGACACGATCGACATCTGCCGGGTGACGGGCGACATCCTGCTGGACGGGTTCGACATCAACGCGAAATCCGTCGATCCGGTGCAGCTCCGCGCCCGCGTCGGCATGGTCTTCCAGAAGCCCAATCCGTTTCCGAAGTCGATCTACGACAATGTCGCCTATGGGCCGCGTATTCACGGCCTCGCGGATAGCCGGGCGGAGATGGACGAAATTGTCGAGACATCGCTGCGTCGGGCGGCGATCTGGGATGAGGTGAAGGATCGGCTCGACGCCTCCGGCACCGGGCTTTCCGGCGGCCAGCAGCAGCGGCTCTGCATCGCGCGGGCGATCGCCACCTCGCCGGAGGTCCTGCTCATGGACGAGCCCTGCTCCGCGCTCGATCCGATCGCGACGGCCCGCGTGGAGGAACTGATCGACGAGTTGCGCGGCGCTTTCGCCATCGTCATCGTCACGCACTCCATGCAACAGGCTGCGCGCGTCAGTCAGAAGACGGCGTTCTTCCATCTCGGCGTGATGGTCGAATACGACGCGACCGAAAAGATTTTCCACAATCCCGAGGACAAGCGGACTCAGGATTACATCACCGGCCGGTTCGGCTGAGGAGACAAGACATGGGCGGCCATATCGTCACTTCCTTCGACGACGACCTTATTGAACTGCGCGCGCGCATCTCGGAAATGGGCGGGCTGGCGGAGACCCTGCTCGCGCTGGCGCTCGACAGCGTGGAAAAGCGCGACTCCGCGCTGGCTGACGAGGTGATCACGAAAGACAAGCGCATCGACGCGCTGGAGTTCGAGGTTGAGCGCCTGGCGACGCAGGTCATCGTCAAGCGCCAGCCGCTGGCGCAGGATCTCCGTCTCGTCATCTCGGCGATGAAGCTCTCCACGACGCTGGAGCGGATCGGCGACCTCGCCAAGAACATCGCCAAGCGCGGCAAGCATCTCTCCACCACGAGCCCGATGCGCGTTTCCGGCTCGGTCGTGCGTATGGGCCGGCAGGCGCTGGCGCAGCTGACGGCGGTGCTGGACGCCTATGCGAAGACGGATGTCGAAGCCGCGATCTCGGTCTGGCGGCGCGACGTGGAGATCGACGACGCCTATAACGCGATGTTCCGGGAGCTCGTGACCTACATGATGGAGGATCCGCGGACCATCGGTCATGGCTCGCAACTGCTGTTCATCGCCAAGAATCTGGAACGGATCGGCGACCATGCGACCCATGTCGCGGAAATGATCTATTACACAGCGAAGGGCGAACCCCTCGGCGACGACCGGCCGAAGGGCGACCCGTCGGATCTCGAACCCCGTTCGTGACGGAGGCGGCCGGATGAGCGCGAATATCACCGTCGTCGAGGACGAGGAGGCGCTCGGAGCGCTGCTCGAATACAACCTCGCGCAGGAAGGTTACCAGGTCAGGCTATGCGCCGATGGCGACGACGCGCTTCTCAGCCTCGAAGAGGCGGCGCCCGACCTGCTGATCCTCGACTGGATGCTGCCGGGTGTCTCGGGCATCGAGATATGCCGCCGCGTCCGCGGACGCGCCGAGATGCGCGATACGCCGATCATCATGCTGACCGCGCGGGGTGAGGAGGAGGACCGGATCAGAGGGCTCGACACCGGCGCCGACGACTACCTCACCAAGCCCTTTTCGATGACCGAGCTTCTGGCGCGGGTCAGGGCTGTTCTGCGCCGCGCACGCCCGATGCTGGCGGGCGACGTGGCGACCTTCGGCGACATCACGCTGGACCGGGAGACACGGCGCGTACATCGCGGCCCGCGCGAGGTGCGTCTCGGGCCCAAGGAGTTCCGGCTGCTCGACAGCCTGATCCGCCGGCCCGGCCGGGTCTTCAGCCGCGAGCAACTGCTCGACATGGTATGGGGGCGCGACGTCTATGTTGAGACGCGCACGGTCGATGTCCATGTTGGCCGGCTGAGAAAGGCGCTCAACCGGCGCGGCGACAACGACCCGATCCGCACGGTGCGGGCGGCCGGCTACGCGCTCGACGAGACCTATCTGGGCTGACGCGCCGCCATCAACCGGCTGGGGAGGAGCCAGGTCCCGGCTCAGCGCCGGGACGCCCTACTCCGCCGCGTGCTTCACCGGCGCGCCGCCGCTGTGGAACTCGGCGAGAAGCTCGGCGCGCCGCGCCGCCGCCGCCTTGGCGTTCGCCGCCTTGATATGGCCGAAGCCCTTCACCTGAAGCGGCAGCGCTGCGAGCTGCACCGCCGTCGCATGGGTTTCCGGCGTCAGATTCGCGCCCAGCTCCGCTAGGAGCGCCTCATGCTCGGCGATCGCCGCGCGCTCGGCTCTGCGTTCGGCGGAATAGCCGAACACGTCGAGCGGGGTGCCGCGCAGGCCCTTGAGTTTCGCGAGGCGTTTCAGGACAGGCAACAACCACGGGCCGAATGTAGACTTGACCGGCTGGCCCTTGCTGTCCTTCCGGCCGAAGATCGGCGGCGCCATGTGGAACTCGATCTTTCGCACATTGTCGAAACGCTCGCCGATCTGGCTTTCCAGCGTCTCGGCGTGAAGGCGGGCGACCTCGTATTCGTCCTTGTAGCTCATCAGCTTGAAGAGCCCGAAGGCCGCCGCCTCGGCGAACCCGTCGGCGCCGGGGATCTTCTTCTCCGCCGCCTCCGCCGCTCGGACCGAGGCGAGCCAGCGATCGGCCCACTTACGACCGCCCCAGGCGATCAACCGCCGGTGGCGAAGGTCGATCTTCTCGGCCCAGGTTGTCGCCGCCACCTGCCGGGGCGCGACGGCCTTCTTGGCCTCTTCCGGGTGAACCACGGCCCAGCGACCGATTTCGAACGCGGCCTTGTTGCCCTCGACGCCCGCGCCGTTCAGCTCGATCGCCTTCAGGATGGACTCTTTCGCCAGCGGGATGCGGCCCATCTGCCAGGCCGCGCCGAGAACGAGGACGTTGGAGAAGATCGCATCGCCGAGCAGCCGCTCCGCCAGACGCGTCGCGTTGAGATAGACGACGTTCTCGTCCCCGACGCGCGCCTCCAGCCCGAGCCGAAGCCGATCCGCCGGGATGCGGAAGCCCCCGTCGCGGGTGAACTCTCCGGTGTTGATCTCGTAAGTGTTGCAGACGACGCCGGTGCGCCCGTTCGCCATCAGCGCCAGCGTCTTGGCCCCCGCCGTCACCAGCAGATCGCCCCCAATCACCACATCGGCCTCACCGGTGGCGACGCGAATCGCGGTGATGTCGGCTGGGGACTCCGCGATCCGGCAATGAATCTGCACGGCGCCGCCCTTCTGGGCGAGCCCGGCCATCTCCATCACCCCGGCGCCCTTGCCCTCGACATGCGCGGCCATACCGAGAAGCGCGCCGATGGTGACGACGCCGGTGCCGCCGACGCCGGTGGTCACGGTGTTCCAGACCTTGTCGATCTCGGGAATGACGGGCTCCGGCAGATCGGGGAGGTCGAGCCCGGCCGCTTTCTCCTTCTTCACCGTCGCGCCGTGAAGTGTCACGAAAGAGGGGCAGAAGCCCTTGAGGCAAGAAAAATCCTTGTTGCAGGCGGACTGGTCGATCTGGCGCTTGCGCCCCAACTCAGTGTCGAGCGGCGCGACGGCGACGCAGTTCGACTGAACGCCGCAATCGCCGCAGCCTTCGCAGACCTCGGGGTTGATGTAGACGCGCTTGTCGATATCCGGGAACTTGCCGCGCTTTCTGCGGCGGCGCTTCTCGGCGGCGCAGGTCTGGACATAGATCAGCGCGGTCACGCCCTCGATCTCGCGCAGCTCGCGCTGCACCGCGTCGAGTTCCTCGCGCTTGCGGGTCTCGACGCCGGCGGGAACCTTCGAGGGATCGAACCCCTCCTTCTCGTCATACACGACGACGAGCTTCTTCACGCCGTAGGCCTTCACCTCGTCGATGATGCGATAAACCTCGAGCCCGCCCTCAAGCGTCTGGCCGCCGGTCATCGCCACCGCGTCGTTATAGAGGATCTTGTAGGTGATGTTGGCGTTCGCCGCGACGGCGGAGCGGATCGCCTGCTGGCCGGAATGGGTGTAGGTGCCGTCACCGAGCTGCTGGAAAGCGTGCTTGGTCTTCGAGAACCGGCTCTCGCCGATCCAGTTCACACCCTCGCCGCCCATATGGGTGTAGCCGGAGACGCCGCGGTCCATCCACTGCGCCATGAAATGGCAGCCGATGCCGGCGAAGCCGATCGAGCCGTCGGGAAGCTTGGTCGACGAATTGTGCGGACAGCCGGCGCAGAACCACGGGGTGCGCTCCGGCGTCGCCTCGACATTGGCGGAGTTCGCCGTCGCCTCGAGCGCCTCGATCCGACGGGTGTTGATCTCGCTGGCGACGCCCTCGTCAAAAAGGATACGGCCGAGCTTCAGCGCGACATCGACCGGGTTAAGCCCCATCTCCACCGGAAAGAGCACGTTGTCCGCTTCGTCGCGCTTGCCGACCACGCGCGGGCGCATCGGAAGATCGTAGAGCAGCTCCTTGATCTGGCTTTCGATCAGGCTCCGCTTCTCCTCGACCACGACGATCAGCTCCAGCCCTTCGGCCCAGTCCTTCAGCGCCGTGGGCTCGAGCGGATAGATCATCGCCGGCTTGTAGACGGTGACGCCGATCCGCTCCGCCGTCTCCTCGTCTATGCCGAGGAGGTCGAGCGCGTGCGCGACGTCGAGCCAGCTCTTGCCGGCCGAGACGACGCCGATCTTCGCGCCCTTCTTGCCGCGAACGCGCTTGTCGATGCCGTTGGCGCGGGCGTAGGCGTGGGCGGCCCAGCGCTTGTAGCGCTGCATCCGCACCTCCTGCGGAATGCGGTCGTCGCCGAGGCGAATGCTCAGCCCGCCTTCCGGCATCTCGAAATCGGTCGGGATCGTCACCTGCACGCGGTCCGGGCGCCCGTCGATCACCGCGGTCGATTCGATGGTGTCCTTCAGACACTTGACCCCGACCCAGAGCGACGCGAAGCGGCTGAGCGCGTAACCGTGGACGCCGAGATCGATGATCTCCTGCACCCCGGCGGGCGCGAGAATCGGCATATGCGCGTCGACGAAGGCGAAATCCGATTGATGGACCGTGGTCGAGGATTCCCCGGTATGGTCATCGCCCATCGCAGCGAGAACCCCGCCAAGCGGCGCCGTGCCCGCGAGCGAAGCGTGCCGAAAGACATCGCCGGAGCGATCGACGCCCGGGCCTTTGCCGTACCAGAGTCCGAATACCCCGTCATGCGTGCCGTCGCCGCGCAGCCCCGCCTGCTGCGCGCCCCAGAGCATGGTCGCGCCGGAATCCTCATTCAGCGCCGGCTCGAAAAGAATATCAGCCGGCTCGGTCCACTTCTTCGCGCCGAGAAAGGTCGCATCCACGCCGCCGAGCGGCGAGCCGCGATAGCCGGAGACATAGCCCGCGGTGTTGTGACCGGCCTGGGAGTCACGCCATTTCTGGGTCAGCATCAGACGCACCAGCGCCTGCGTGCCGTTGAGAAGCACCTGCTCGCATTCCAGGTCGTAGCGGTCGCCAAGACTGACTTCAGCGTGCTTCATCGGAGTCTCCTCTCGTCGCGGGCTGCTATCAAGGTAAGCAAAACTGACCTATATTCGCAAGGCAATTCTCCGGCCGGTCTGGAGACGGTGTCGGAGGATTGGCGTCACCATTGCCATATAGGCGTCTGGAACGCGATGTTAAATCGAGGTTGAATCGGGCGAGTCTGGCCGGAACGCCCGCATCGGGCTAGCTTCTCGCCGGGATGACGCAGTTCGGGCGGGGGGCGGCGCATGCGGCGACGCGAGATGATTACCGGAATCGGGGCGGCGGCGGCGCTGCCGCTGGTCGGCTGCGCGGGGGGAACGGAAATGAGCGAGACCGCGCACCCGCCAATCGGCGACTTCATCGAAGTGAACGGCGTCCGGCTCCACTATGTCGATGAGGGCGCCGGCCCGCCCATCGTCCTGATCCACGGCGCCAGCGGCAATCTCCGCGACTGGACATTCTCCATGGTGGACCGGCTGAAAGACCGGTTTCGCGTCATCGCGATCGACCGGCCCGGGCACGGCTACAGCGGAAGGCTGGCGATCGACGGCGCGGACCCGGAGGCGCAGGCCCGGCTCTTTGCCGCCGCCGCGACCGCGCTCGGGGCCGAACGCGCGCTGATCGCCGGCCATTCCTGGGGCGGCGCGCTCGCGGCCGCATGGGCGCTCGACAGGCCCGACCAGGTGGCCGGGGCGGCGATCATCGCCGGCGCCACCTATCCCTGGGATGGCGATGGCGGGTTGCTCTACAGCCTCGGCGCAGGGCCGCTCAGCCCCATCGTCGGCGGAATCGCGCGGCTCTATGTGCGGGGCGACCGGGCCGGGAAGTTCGTCGCGGAGGTCTTCGCGCCGAACCCGGTGACGCCGGGCTATGTCGAATATGTCGGCGTCGAACTCGCGCTGCGCGCCGACACCTTCCGCTGGAACGCGCAGGATATCGACCGGCTGAACGACAATCTCGCCCGGATCAGCCCGCGCTATGGCGAACTCGCCATGCCCATCGAGATCGTCCATGGCGAAGCCGACACGATTGTCGGGCTGGAGATACATTCGCGCCGGCTTCAGGCGGACGCACAGGACGCCACGCTCATTGTTCTGCCCGGAATCGGCCATATGCCGCACCATGTGCGGGAGGATGAAGTCGTGGCGGCGCTCGACCGGCTGGCGGTCAGAGCCGGCTTCGCCTGAAAAGCGCGAAGCCGTTCAGTACCGCGCCAGCACGCTCTTCACCGTCTCCAGCGAGACCGCCGCTTTCGCGACGCGGGCGCCGGCGCGCTTGCAGGTCGGTGAGTTGCGCCGGTAGTCGACGGAGCAGACGATCGCTTCGACCAGCGCCGCCTTCTGCGCCTCGACATCCTTGCGGAACCGGTTGAAGGGCTCGATCGAGGCGCCCGGCCGCACCATCCGCCCGAAGGCCCGCAGAACGTCATTGCAGGTCACTTCCTGGCCGCGCAGCGCGTCCGCGAGCGCCGATGAGGCGTTGTTGGCGCGGCAGAGCTTCCAGAGGATATCCGTCATCACCACCGGATGCATGCGGATCAGCGTGCGGTAGCGCCCGCGCACCATGCCATAACCGTAAGCGACGTTCGTGGACGGCCAGAAGGAATAGCTTTCGATAAAGGCGCGCGGATCGATCGTCCCGCCCGGCCCGGCCGGCGGCGGCACATAGCGCGCAGGACGCGGCGGCTGCACCACCCCCTCGCGCACGAAGAGCATCGCTTCGGTCTCCGCCACGATCCCGACATCGTTAGGGCCGAGCGGGATGACGACCATGCTGACGCCCAGCGGCTCCTCGGTGAAGATGAACCAGGCGTTGCGCCCGTTCCAAGAGGCCTTCGCCTCCGCCCCGGATTCGAGGCGGTCGGCGGTGAATGTGGCGCCCGCGCCGCCCGGTTTCGTCACTTCGCCCGAAAGCCGGCCGCCAGAGCCTGAAAGAACCAGCCGCATCCCCTCGGCCGCGTCCACGCCGCGATAGGCGCCCTGAAGGTCGGCGAAAGCGGCCCCGGCCGCAAAAAAGGCCAGAAAACCAGAAAGAACGACGAAGAGGCGCTTCGGCATGCTTTGTTCCTCGGGCTCATGCGCGTATAGAGGGTCTACCCTAGCAGCGCGGCGGGGGAAAGGCGCCGCGCCGCTAGCCAGGGAGAGGGAGCAGCATGCCGATCGACTGGGATAAACTCCGCGTGTTCTTCGCGGTCGCCGAGGCCGGCAGCCTGACGCATGCCGGCGAGGCGCTGCGTCTCAGCCAGTCCGCGGTCAGCCGTCAGATCAGGGGGCTGGAGGAGAGCCTCGGCGCGACGCTCTTTCATCGTCATGCGCGGGGGCTGATCCTGACCGAACAGGGCGAACTGCTCTTCGGCGCGGCGCGCGACATGTCGGCGCGGCTCAACCTCGCGGCGGCGCGAATCCGCGACGCGAAGGACGGCGACGGCGGCGAATTGCGGGTCTCGACCACGCACGGGCTCGGTTCGCTCTGGCTGGCGCCCCGGCTTGACCGCTTCTTCACCGCCTATCCCGACATCTCCATCGATCTCGTGCTGACCGAGCAGGTGCTCGACCTGCCGATGCGCGAGGCGGATGTCGCGCTCATGCTGCGCGAACCGGAACAGGCCGAACTGATCCGCCGGCCGCTGACCGAGGCGGCGATCCGGTTCTACGCCTCGCGCGGCTATATCGAACGCTTTGGCGCGCCGCAGTCGGCCGCGGAGTTCCGCAATCACCGGCTGATCTCCTACCGCGCCGACCAGAAATCGCCCCTGCCGCCGGCGGTCACCGACTGGTTGGCGCAGACCACCGAAATCGAGCACAAGAGCGACCTGAGCGTTAACAATTACTTTGCCGTGATGCAGGCGGCGGAAACCGGGATCGGCATCGCGCCGCTGCCGGATTATCTGTCCGCCCTCAACACCGACCTGGTGCGCGTCGGCGGCGACCTCGTGAGCCCGACCTTCACCATTTACATAGCCTACGCTGACGAATTGCGTCGCTCGCGCCGCGTCCTGGCGTTCCGCGATTTCGTTCTCGCCGAACTCGCCCTGCTCCGTGCGGCGCAATAATGGCGCGAAGGCGCGCGCGGGCTTTCTTCCTCCGGTTGATTAAAGCTATGCATTTGACGCAAGGCAGACTTGCGCAAGCCTTGGTCGAATTTTCCTTGAAGGGCGAAGGCATCGGGCCTATCTACCACTCAGACGATGCGATTGCGCGACACTGTTGCGCCTCTGCATCGTCTACCTCCCTGTTGGACTAGGCCGAGCGCAAGCTCGGCCTTTTTTTTGGCGTTTATATACATTGCAAACGGTCCCCATCCGGATAGCCTGATGCCTCAGTATGAGGTGAGGGAAAGATGGACGACGACGCCACCCGGCAAGCCTACGCTCGGCTTACGGTCCACGAGTTTATGCTGGAGATATTGTACGCGCAGTATTGGGCTCAGGGGTCGCCAGCCGACGCTGAGGAAGCCCGCCGGAACATTCTGCGCCTCATGCGGCAGGCCTATGCCGCTCCTGACGTTGATCCTGCGGCTCTTGAGGATGTCTTTCCGCTCCTTCGGGACGCGGAGCTATTGGCCGAACGGTTTCTAGAAAAGGTGATCTTGCGAGCGGGCCAGATACGGGAAGCACAAGCTCAGGCCCGCGAGCCCCGATAAAGATCATTCGTCCTTCTCCTTCTCAGGCTTCTCCGGCGCGATCTTTCGCAGCGCCTTTTTCAGCTTTTCCTCGTCCAGGTCCACGCCTAGCTCGCGGGCGGCTTTCTCGAAGCGGTCGCGTTGACTCTTGTTGTTGTCGGTCACATCGTACCTCTCAATGATAGACCACAGCTTTACTGTCTTTATCGATGAATCCGGGGACGAAGGTTTCGTGTTCCGCAACCCTCCCGATAAGGGGAGTTCCGATTGGTTCGTCGTGTCCGCTGTGGTGAGCTTCTCCAACCAACAGGATCGAGTTCGCAACCTCGCAGCCCGAGTCCGCGCGGCAATAGGCAAGGAGCCAAAGAACCTCCTCCATTTCGCCGACATGTCTCATGAACGGCGCGTCCGCGCTTATCATGAGATCAACCAAGAGAATCTCCGTTTCGTCAGCGTTCTCGTTAACAAGCGAGAAATCGCCAGACCTGAAATCTTTCAGGCACAACGCGGACGACTGTACTATTATTCGGTTCGCTTGCTCCTTGAGCGCGTTTCTTGGCTTTGTCGGGATGCGGCTAAAAAGCGTGGGCTCGCCTCTCCATCCGCTCGTGTCATTCTCGAACATCGAAAACGCCTCAGGCACGACGATCTTGTCGCTTATATTGCAAGACTCACGACGATCAGCGCTGAAGATAGGTGGCTCGCAGATTCCGCGGCTGATGTGCGAATTGATTGGAACGTCATCGACGCGCGCCTCATGGAGACCGCCGCGAAGTCTCAGTACGCGGGGCTCCAGATCGCAGATATTGTTGCCAGCGGAATACGAACAGGGCTGGAAGCCAATCTTTATGGGAACACTGAACACAGGTACGCCAAGATGGCGGTTAAGCAGACCTATCAACGGTCTGGCAACTTCACGAGTTATGGATTCAAGTTCTTCCCAACGATTCCCGACTCCACACATGAATATATGCATTGGGTTTACAAGCATTGTGTGGGGTAGTTTGCGGCCCCCCGGACCGACACCATGGGCTTTCGCCCGTCAGGTAACCCGGCGCTTGACCGCGCCCGATATATAGTCTGGAATTCGTCAAGAATCAACAAATTACTTTTCCTTACGTATCAGCCCTTTCGTAGGTTAGCCGCTTCCCCTTAGCGCCCCTCAGCGCGACCTTCGCTCGGTCGTGATCGTCCACCCCAAGCATGACCCGGTTGTTATACCGGAATTCGAACTCAGCCACGTATCGGTGCAAGTGCTTCTTGCCGCAGTGCTGGTAGACGCCCTTCATGCCGCGCTTGAAGATCGAAAAGTAGCCCTCAATCGTGTTCGTGTGGATATCGCCCCGGCCATATTCGCCAGCGCCGTGGCTCACGTAGTCATGGCTCGCGTAGTCTGATCCCATCGCCTTGTAGTGCGCCGCCTCGTCCGTCATCAGTTGCGCCTCGGCAGCGATGTTCTCCCGCAGGATCGGCGCGAGCGTCTTCACCTTGAGATCGTCCACCACCATTGAGCGGGCGCGGCCCGTGGCGCGGTCTACAAGGCTCAGAACCTTGTGCTTGTGCGCGTAGCCCCGGCCCTTCTTCGTGTGCTTCGGCTTCACCGTGCGGTCATTGCCGATGAAAGTCTCGTCAACCTCCACCACGCCGCCGCCAGCGCCGAACGGGGCGAGATCGCCGGAGCGCATCGCCTCGCGAATACGGTGCTCCATGAACCACGCCGTCTTGTAGGTGACGCCGAGGGTGCGGTGAAGCTGGTGGGCGCTGATGCCCTTCTTGCTCTGCGTCATCAGCACAACGGCCTGCAACCAGATGTGCAGCTTGACCTTGGACGCCTCGAACACCGTGCCGACCTTGACCGTGAACTGGCGCTTGCAATCGCCGCAGCGCCAGAGACCAACGCGGATGCGCTTTTCGGGATTAGCCTTTACTTTCGTGATCTTATCCACGCCGCCGCAGTGCAGGCAAACCGTCTGTGACCCCCAAAGCACACCCTCTAGAAACTCGTGGGCGGCTTCTTCGTCGTGCAGATATTTCGCGCTCAGGTTCGACATGGCTAGGCTCCTATCCCCTTGAGCCTTATATATGATTCCCTACCGTGTTTGCAAGGTATATAATCGCCTTTTTTTTGGGCAATCGCCCGCAACATGGCTGATGCACGCGGCAGAATGATCGTGTGCGCGTATCTTGGCGGTATCGGACTGTGGCGCCATCCGCTCGACACGCGGCGCAAATGCAGGTGGTCAGGCGCGCCGCGCGCCACCACTCTCCACCGGTCGCGATCTGACCGTCGCCGGGTCCGGCGTCAGCGCCAGAGCCGGTCCCCGGCCGCCTGCGCCTCGGGGTCGTTCTCGTAGAGCGACGCCACCGTCGCGCCGTAACCATTGAATATCTGCGTCGGAATCCGCTCGCCCGACTCGAGGTCGCGCTCATCCGCCTGGCTCCAGCGCGGGTGGGACACCTCCGGGTTAACATTCGCCCAGAAGCCGTATTCGCTATACTGAAGCTCTTCCCAGAAGCCGACGGGCCGCTCTTCGACGAAACTGATCCTGGTGATCGATTTGACCGACTTGAAGCCGTATTTCCAGGGCAAGTGCAGCCGCGCCGGCGCCCCGAACTGGTTCGCCAGCACCTTGCCATAGGCTCCCATCACCAGCATCGGCAGCGGGTTGGTCGCCTCAGCGATGGTGATGGCGTCAACATAGGGCCAGGGATACCAGCTCTGGCGCTGGCCGCGGGCCGTCTGCGGATCCAGGAACGTCTCGAACCGGACGTATTTGGCGCCAGAGAGCGGCGCCGCCATCTTCACGACCTTCTCCAGCGGCACGCCGATCCAGGGCGCAACCATCGACCAGGCCTCGACGCAGCGATGCCGATAGACGCGCTCCTCAAGCCCGAGCTTCACGAGATCGTCGGTGGAGACGGTCATCTCCGTCTCCACCAGGCCGTCGATGGTGATGGTCCAACCGTCCGTTTTCAGGGACTGGGCGGCGGCGGCGATCTGCTTGTGAGAGCCGAACTCGTAGAAATTGTTGTACTGCCCGGTCAGCGACTCCGGCGTCACCGGGCGCCCGGCCTCGCGAAAATCCGGATTGACCGGCGCGCCCTCATAGGACGTCGCGGCGCGGGCGCGCGGCGCGATGGCGGAAACCGCGCCGAATCCCATTGCGGCGAGCAGCGCGCGACGATTGAGATAAGCGCTCTCGGATGTCGCTGCACTTTCCGGGAGACTCCATTCCGGCCGGCGGATCAGTCGCATCGCGGTTCCCTCCTCGTCACACCCGTCCAGCGCAAACCTAGGCCTTCACCCGTTCGCTATCCAATCACAACGTCGCCATTCAACCGAAACCATTCGCCGGAACGCCCTGAAGACGAAGCACGGCGGTGAGATCGGCGTGGTCGATGCGCGCATCCGCCGCCGCCGCCACCGCCGGCTTCGCGCGCCAGGCGACGCCGAGCCCGGCCGCCCCGATCATACCGAGATCGTTGGCGCCATCGCCGAGCGCGAGCGCGTCCTCCGGCCCGGCGCCGATCTCCGCGGCGAGAGTGAAAAGCGTCTCCCGCTTGGCTTCCCGTCCAAGAATCGGTCGCGCGACAGCGCCGGTCAGCCGGCCATTCTCCGCCAGCAGGCGGTTCGCCCGATGACGGGCGAACCCCGCCGCCGCCGCGACCCTTTCCGTGAAGAAGTCGAACCCGCCCGAGATCAGCGCGGTCAGCGCGCCCCGCGCGTTCATCCCCTCGACAAGCGCCCTTGCGCCTTGCGTGAGGGTCACCCGCTCATCATAGACCGCCTGAAGATCGGTGACGGCGAAGCCTGTCAGCAAACCGACGCGCTCATCCAGCGCCGCCTCGAAATCCAGTTCGCCCCGCATCGCCCGCTCGGTGATCGCCGCGACGCGCGCTCCGATCCCGGCATGGGCGGCGATCTCGTCGATGCATTCGACGGTGATAACGGTCGAATCCATGTCGGAGATCAGAAGCCGCTTTTCGCGCCGCGCGGCGGCCAGCGCGTTCACGTCGATCGGATCGGCGCTGAAAGCGGCGCGCGCGGCGGAGAGCGCCGGCGCGCGCGGCCCGTCGAAACCGATCTCCACCGCCTCCGCCGCCAGCCGCCGCGGCCGGGCGACATGCGCCCCCGCCCCCGCCAGCGCCTGCGCCGCCGCTTCCGCCGCCTCATCGCGAAGCGGCGCGCCGGCGGTCAGGACGAGGACCGAGTCCAAAGCGTTCAGATCGCCTCCGATCGGCTCGCCGGGGCCAGCCGCTCCAGTTCCTCGGCCAGCAGAAATGCCAGCTCCAGCGCTTGCGAAGCGTTAAGACGCGGATCACAGGCCGTGTGATAACGGTCTGAAAGATCGGCTGATTGCAGCTTGTGCATCCCACCCAGACACTCGGTGACATCCTGCCCGGTCATCTCGAAATGCACGCCGCCGCCATAGGTGCCGTAGGCTTCGTGAATGTCGAAGAACTCCTTCACCTCGGTCAGCACCTTGTCGAAGGGCCGCGTCTTGTAACCCGATTCCGCCTTGATCGTGTTGCCATGCATCGGATCGCACGACCAGACCACGGTCTTGCCTTCACGCTCCACCGCCTTGATGAGCCGCGGCAGATGCGCCTCGACCTTGCCGGCGCCGAAGCGGGCGATCAGCGTCAGCTTCCCCGGAAGGTTTTTCGGATTGAGGATGTCGATCAGCCGAAGAAGATCGTCCTCGCTGATCGTCGGGCCGCATTTCAGCCCGATCGGGTTGGCGACGCCGCGACAATATTCGACATGCGCGCCGTCCGGCTGGCGGGTCCGGTCGCCGATCCAGATCATGTGGCCGGAGCCGGCGACGACATCGCCGGACGCCGCATCGACGCGCGTCAACGCCTCCTCATAGGGCAGCAGCAGCGCCTCGTGGCTGGTGTAGAAATCGACGCCGCGCATCTTCTGGCTGGTGCCGGAGTTGACCCCGCAAGCCTCCACGAAATCGAGGCTGGCGGAAATCTGCTCGGCGAGACGCATGTAGCGCTCGGCCCCCGGGCTCCCCTTGGCGAAGCCGAGATTCCACGACGCGACGCGCTGAAGGTCGGCATAGCCGCCCTGCGCATAGGCGCGCAGCAGGTTCAGCGAAGCGGCGGATTGCAGATAGGCCTGCAGCATCCGCTCCGGGTCCGGAATCCGCGACTCGGCGGTGAAGGCGATGTCGTTGATGATGTCGCCGCGATAGGAGGGCAACTCCACCCCCTCCACCGTCTCGGTGTCGGCGGAGCGCGGCTTGGCGAACTGGCCGGCCATGCGGCCGACCTTCACCACCGGCTTTTTCGCGGCGAAGGTCAGCACCACCGCCATCTGCAAGAGCACGCGGAACGTGTCGCGGATATTGTCGGCCCCGAACTCGGCGAAGCTTTCGGCGCAATCGCCACCCTGGAGCAGAAACGCTTCGCCCCGCGCCACCTCCGCCAGCCGATTCCGCAGACTCCGCACCTCGCCGGCGAAAACCAGCGGCGGATAGGAGGCGAGCCGGGACTCGGCGCGCGAAAGCGCGTCGGAATCGGGGTATTCCGGCATCTGCAGCGCCGTCTTGGCGCGCCAGCCGGAGCGGGACCAGGGGGCGGTCATGTCGCATCTCCGTCACAATCGGCGGGACGCGGCCCGCCATCCGGCGCGTTCTATGCCATGACGACCGGGTTTTCCAGATCGGCGGGGCGCTGATTCGCGCTTGACGCTCCGGGAGGAAATGAATGTGGTGACTGGGCCTTTGCCGTGCGGGATATCGACGATGGAAACAGCCGAGGGCGAAAAGACACGGGAGTTCGCCTTCCTTCTCATCGAGCGCTTCTCGATGATCGCCTTCGCGTCGGCGATCGAACCTTTGCGCGTCGCCAACAGAATGGCGCGCAAGCCGCTCTATTCATGGCGCGTCGTGACTGAGGACGGCGTCTCCGCGACCTGCTCCAACGGCACCCGCGTGATGGCCGATTGCGGTTTCGTCGATGTCGACCGTGACGCGATGATCATCGTCTGCAGCGGCGTCGGTGTGAACCGGACCACGACGCGCGGCGTCCTCACCTGGCTCCGGAAACAGGCCCGGCGCGGGGTGTCGATCGGCGCGGTCTGCACCGGCGCGCATGTGCTGGCGAAGGCCGGGCTCCTCGATGGGGTCCGCTGCACGATCCACTGGGAGAATCGCGAAAGCTTTCGCGAGGAGTTCCCCGACATCGAACTCTCCAACCGTTTCTTCGAGCGCGACGGCGCGCGCTGGACCTCTTCTGGCGGCGCCGCCTCGGCCGACATGATGATGCAGATGATCAACGAGGAGCAGGGGCGCGAACTGGCGGCGATGGTCGTCGATCAGCTGGCGCTGGCGCCGCTTCGCTCTCCGATGGACGAACAGCGCCTCTCCGTCCCCGCGCGGATGGGCGTGCGGCATCCGAAGCTCACCACCGTGATTCACCGGATGGAGGAAAATATAGAAGAGCCGATCAGCCCCGTCGTCCTCGCCGCCGAGGTCGGCATGTCGACGCGGCAACTGGAGCGGCTCTTCCGGCGGTACTTGAACCGCTCGCCGAAACGCTACTACATGGAGCTCAGACTGCAGCGGGCGCGGAATCTCCTGCTGCAGACCGACATGAGCGTGATCAACGTCGCGCTCGCCAGCGGCTTCACTTCGCCCTCGCATTTCTCGAAATGCTACCGCGCGCATTTCGACCGCACGCCCTATCGCGAACGCGGCGTGTCCGCATCGACGGCGACCACCACCTGACGCGGCCACGGGCCGGGAAGACATATGCGTAAACCGAAGATTATCACGACTCTCGCCGACTACTCCTGGTCTCAATTCGCCGCCGATCTCTTCGCCGGCTTCACCGTAGCGATGGTGGCGCTGCCGCTCTCCATCGCCATCGCCATCGCCTCCGGCGCCGGCCCGGCCGAGGGGCTGGTGACCGCGATCGTCGGGGGGTTGCTGATCTCGGCGCTTGGCGGCAGCCGGGTCCAGATCGGCGGGCCGACCGGCGCGTTCATCGTCGTCGTTTACGGCGTAATCGCCGCGCACGGCTACGAGGGGCTGGTGCTGGCGACCTTGATGGCCGGGCTCATCCTGCTCGTCGCCGGCTGGTTCCGGCTTGGCGGGCTGATCATCTACGTTCCCGCCCCGGTGATCGAGGGCTTCACCATCGGCATAGGAATCGTCATCGCCGCAAGCCAGCTGAAGGATTTCTTCGGGCTGGAGATGGCGACCAACCCGGCCGATTTTCTGCCGAAGATCGAGGCGCTCTGGGCGGCGCGGGAGACGCTCAATCCCTCGGCTCTGGGCGTCGGGGTCGTGGCCATCGTGCTCATCCTGCTTTTCCGGCGGCTCGCCCCGCGGCTTCCGGGCCTCATTGTCGCGATCGCCCTCGTCTCCCTTGTCGCCGCGCTCGCCGCGCTGCCGGTCGAGACGGTCGAATCGCGCTTCGGCGCGCTGCCGGACCGGCTGCCGCTCCCGGGCCTGCCGACAGCCTCCGTCGGCCTGATCGTCGAGTTGCTGCCATCGGCCTTCGTCATCGCTTTTCTGGCGGCGGTCGAATCGCTGCTTTCAGCGACCGTCGCCGACCGGATGATGGGCGGACGGCACCGGCCGAACGCGGAGGTGCTCGCGCAGGGCGCGGCCAATATCGGTTCGGCGCTCTTCGGCGGCCTCCCGGCGACGGGCGCGATCGCGCGCACCGCGACCAGCGTCCGCGCCGGCGCCAAGACGCCGATGGCCGGCATCATTCACGCGCTCGTCATTCTGGCGGTGATGATGCTGGGGGCGCGGCTGGCCGGCGCGTTGGCGCTACCGGCGCTCGCCGGGCTGCTGATGCTGACGGCGTGGAACATGACCGAGCCGAGCAACTGGGGCCGGCTCATGAAGACCCCGATGGCCGACCGGCTGCTGCTGCTGCTGACGCTGGTGCTGACCGTCCTCGCCGATCTCACCGTCGCGATCGGCGTCGGCGTCGTCGTCGGCCTCGCGCTTCGCCTTCGCCGCCGCGACGAGGGGCGGTGACGCGGATGACGCGCGGCCGCGCCATCGCGGCCCGAAAAACATGTAACTCCTGAAAACTGTTTTACTTCAGTTTGTTAATCCCCTTATCGCGTGCGATAAGGGGTGGTTTCCGGCCGATCCGCAGTCTTGATGGATGGTCGGAGCGAGAGGATTCGAACCTCCGACCCTCTGGTCCCAAACCAGATGCGCTACCAGGCTGCGCCACGCTCCGATGCAGGCGAATCCGCCGTTCTCTCTGATCTTCGAAGGCTCTACAGTCAGCCGATCCGCGACGCAAGCGGAACCGGGGGGATGGAAACCATCGCGCCGTCGCTGATGATCGCGCGGCGCGCGCCAGTAGGGAGCAAGGAATGTGTGGCCGTTTCATAGACCCGAACCTTCGAGGCACGGAAGTCGAATGGGACGAAAAGAAGATCGACCCGATCCCACGCCGCTGGAACGTGAAACCGACGCAGAATGTGCTCATCGTCGCGCAGGCGGGGCGGACGGCGATGATCGCCCGGTGGTGGCTGGTCCCCTCCTGGCACAAGGGCGACCTCAAGGCGTGGAAGCCGAGCACATTCAACGCGCGGATCGAGGACGCGGCGACGAAACCGAGCTTTCGCGCGGTCTGGCGATACGGCCGCTGCCTGATCCCGGCTGGCGGCTACTATGAATGGACCGGCGCGAAGGGGGCGAAACAGCCGCATGTCTTCCTGAACGCCGGCAACGAGGAGACGCTCTGGTTCGCCGGGCTCGCGTCGCGCTGGAGCGACTATCTGACCTGCGCGATCATGACCCGCGCCGCGAACGACGACGCGCGCGATGTTCATCACCGGATGCCGGTCATCCTGAACGCCGAAGAGCGCGAAGTGTGGCTCGCCGGCGAAGACGACGCCGATTTCGGCGCCGACGCGCGTCTCCGCCATCACCCCGTCGCCCGGTTCGGGCTCGAGGATGACGGGCCCGAACTGATCGAGGAACCCTAGGCGGCGCCTAGCCGGCGCCTCAGAGCGCGCGCAGCCAGGCGGAAAACAGCGCCGCGCCCCGGGCCTTGTTCTGCGCCCAATCGGCCGCCGCACCCTCGTCCGCGGCGTCGGTGACGTATTTGAGGCAGCGGAAGGAGACCCCGGCGCGCCGCGCCGCCTTGGCCAGCGCATAGGCTTCCATATCCACGAGATCGCAGGCGAGTTCGGGACGCGCCGCGGCGAAACTGTCGCCGGAGCCGACGACCGGCCCCGCGTCCCAGCGCAGTACCGGCGGGTCGGAATCGCCGTAGGTGACGCCAAGTTCGAGACCGAGCGGACGGAGATCCATGTCGCGCTGCGCCGCCGCGCCGCAATCGAGAAGCCCGGCGAGCCCCGGCGTCACCGCCCCCGCCGTGCCGTAATTGACAGCGAGTCCCGGTCGCCGCGCCGCGAACGCCTCCGCCGCAGCAAGCGCCGCGTTGACCTTGCCGACGCCTGTATAGACAACCTCATAAGGTGCGGCGGCGGCGCGCGGCAATTCATCCTCCAACGCCACAAAGACCAGTATGTCGTTCATCTTGCCTCTCAAAGTCACCCGGCCTCCCGTTCCGTCGCGGCCAGATCGCCGTTATCGGACGCATACAGCATGGCTCCGGCGAAAGGATCTTCGGTCACCCCTGACCAGAGACCGGCGAGCGACCGTTGCGTCAGCATCGCGTTATCCGCCAGCAACCGCCGCTTCGCCATCTCCGCCAATGGCGCCAGTGGCGTGGCCGAACACCCCTCCCGAGCGGAATCATAGAGGTCGATCCGCTTGCCCGGATGACGCCCGAACCCTCCGCCTCCGCCCTCGATCACGCCAGGCCCGCCCTGTTCGCCCAGCGGCGCCCGCGCCGCGCCCGGCGGCGTCGAGCGCGGCGCGTCATGCGATTCGCCGCGCGCGTGTCCGCGCGTCGTGCCCCCCTCATCGGCGGCGCCGGCTCATTCGCAGGCCCAGACGGGATCCATGATGGCGGGATGGCGCGCCGGGGCGCCGCGCTTCAGCCCACGCGCCGCGGCAACGCCGGCGTTCAACTCAAGCACAGTCTGCGCGGCGCAGCCGGATGGGATCCGGTCCGTCGAGAAGGGCGTCGCCGCCTCCGTGATCGAGCAGATGACGCCATGCCGATTGAAGAAAATGATATCAAGCGACAAGGGGGTGTTTTTCATCCAGAACGCGACCTGGTCAGCGTCGTCATATACGAACAACATGCCGGCGTCGGCGGGCATCTCCTCGCGAAACATCAAGCCCTTCGCGCGAGACGCGCTGGTGTCGGCGATTTCCACGGCGAACTCCGCGACGCCGTCGTCGGCGCGAATCGTGATCGTTTCCGGCGCGCAGGGCGCCGTATCGGCGCGCACGGACGTCGCCGCCAGCACGGCGAGAGCGAGGATGACGGCCCGCGCGATCACGATCAGGACGGTTTCGCCTCCGCGTCCAGCTTGTCGGAGCACATCCGCTCCCACGCTTTCACCTCGGCGGCCATCCGCCCGCGCGGCCCTTGCGCCACGCGGATCGCGACAGCCTCGCCCGGCGCAAGATCGGGCAACCCCGCGGCGCGCAGCGTCTCCATGTGCAGGAAAACGTCGGTCTCGTCGCCGAACACATTGACGAACCCAAAGCCTTTCGCCCGGTCGAACCACTTGACGCGGGCCGCGAACCAGCCTTCAGCGACGGCCAGCGCCGCGACGATTTCGGTCGGCTTGTCGAGCGTTGGCGCGGCCGCGGCGGCCTCCGGCGCGTCGATCTTGAGCACGGCGACCGCCTGTCGCCCGCGATCCCCCCGCACCGCTTCAAGCACCACCCGTGCGCCTTCGGGCGCCTGCGTCAGGCCTGATCGGCGCAGACAGTTGGCGTGCAGAAGAACGTCGCCGGCGCCGTCATCAGCCGTGACGAAACCATAGCCTTTTCCGGTATCATACCATTTCACGCGCCCCTCTACGGGGTGCGCATCGGTTGTATCAGCCATACTCAAAACATTACCCCACCTGACGTCAACCCGTCACAGTTTCACCACATGATATCATCTGACGTGAAGATATGGCAAAATAATTGTCTCGCCTTAAGGTGACGTCAAGACCTTCTATGGTGGAGACCTCATTGAGCGGGCGTAGAAAGGGATTCAGCGCAGCGATGCGCGGTATGATCGGCGTCATCGCGTTGGCGGCGTGCGCGCCCTCCGGTGGAGGGCGGCTTTCCGGACCGTCCGCCGGCGATCTGATGCGGTTCGCCGCGGCGCCATTCCCGCCTGTCCTCGCCGCCGCCGACGTCGCCGGCGTCCCGGCGGCCGCCGCCGGGGCTTCGACCGCATCGGCGAGTCGCGTCGCCGCGCTTCCGCGGGCGCGGATGGTGGAGATCTCCGCGATTCCCTGGCTCAGGGCGTCGCCGGAGGGCGCGGCGTTTCTCTCCTCCGCGTTTCCACGCGCGCTCGCGCGTGGCGCGCCCGCGGAGAACTGCCCCGCCGCGGCGTTCTCCACCCAGGGCGGGGCGCCTTTCTCATCGCGCACCGAAGCGGCCGCGTCCGCGCTCGACGCCTGCCTCGACATCCTCGCGCGGCGCGCGGCGCCCAAGAGTTGCAGTTGCAGGCTGATGGCGGTGGATGACGTGCTTCTGGCCCCGCAGGGTGATTTCACCTTCGCGCCCGTCGTCTCGGCGCTGATGATCGCCCCCGACGGCCATCGCCGCCTCGTCGCCGAGGCGCTGCACCCTGTCGACGGGGCGGAACTCGTCAGCTTGCGCGACCTCGAGGGGGAGGTGGCCCGGGTCGCGCTTCTTGGCGACCAGGCGGAACTGCTTCTCGCCGACGGCGCCCGGTTTTCCGGCCGGCGCGAGCCATTCGGCTATCGACGCGGGAGGCTGGCCGAGCGACTCGTCCTCTCAAACGCTTCGGGCGAGGAAATGACGGTCCTGCTCGGCGTCGAGGCGCGCGACGCCCTGACGGACTGACGCGCCGGGGGCGCGCCCGGCCGCCAAGGCTTGCGCTTGTCCGCCTCAAGGTGAACATTCGCGTCCCGCCAGCCGCCCGGAGGATCTTCCCATGTTTCAGGACTTCAGCGCACCCCCGGGAATCGTGCCTGGCGGCGAACGGCTCGCCGCGCTCAGGGCGGAGATGGCGCGGCAGGGGCTCGACGGGTTCCTGATCCCCCGCGCCGACGCCCACCAGGGCGAATACGTGCCGCCGGCGGATGCGCGCCTCGCCTACGTCACCGGCTTTACCGGCTCCGCCGGTATCGCGGTGGTTCTCGCGGAACGCGCGGCGCTTTTCGTCGATGGGCGCTACACGCTCCAGGCCGAACGACAGACGGACCCGGCCTCGTGGACGCTTCAGGCGCTGCACGAAACCCCCGTCGGCGAATGGCTGGACGGTGCGGCGCCCGCCGGCGCCCGGATCGGGTTCGACCCCTGGCTCCACGGCAAGGCGGAGATCGACGCGCTGGAGCGACGCGGTCTCACCGCCGTGGCCGTGGAGACCAACCCCGTCGATGCGATCTGGGCGGACCGCCCCGCGCCCCCCGCCGCCCCGATCTGTCCCTATCCCGACGAACTGGCCGGCGAGAGCGCCGCTCAGAAACGCGCGCGCATCGGACGCGCCGTCGCGGAGGCCGGGGCCGGCGCGGCGGCGCTGACCCTGCCGGACAGCATCGCGTGGCTCTTGAACCTGCGCGGCGGAGACATCCCACGAAACCCCGTGCCGCTGGCCTTCGCCATTCTTCACGCCAGCGGGAAGGCGATGCTGTTCCTCCGCCCCGGCCAGGACGCCGACCCGGCGCTCCGGGCGCATCTCGGGCCGGATGTCGCGATCGCCGGCCGCGATGAATTCCTCTCGGCCCTCAGGAATATCGAGGGCGGCGCGCTGCTCGATCGTCGTTCCTCTCCCCTCGCGGTCGCGCGGGCGCTCGAATCGGCGAAGGTGAGGATCATCTGGGGCGAAGACCCCTGCGTCATGCCGAAAGCGATCAAGAACGCGGCGGAAAGGGCGGGCGCGCGCGCCGCGCATTTTCGCGATGGCGTGGCGATGGCGCGGTTTCTCGCCTGGCTGGACCGCGAAGCGCCCAGCGGCGCGCTGACCGAGATCGCCATCGCCAAACGACTGGAGGCGGAGCGCCGGGCGACCAACGCGCTGATGGACATTTCCTTCGACACAATCGCCGGCGCCGGGCCCAACGGCGCCATCGTTCACTACCGGGTGACGGAAGCGACCGACAGGAAGCTCTCTCCGGGTGAGCTGATGCTGGTTGATTCCGGCGGCCAGTACCTGGACGGGACCACCGACATCACGCGCACCATCGCCGTCGGCCCGCCGCCGGAAGGCGCGGTCCGCGCGTTCACCCTTGTGCTCAAGGGCATGATCGCCGTTTCCCGCGCGCGGTTTCCGCTCCGGACCACGGGGCGCGACCTCGACACCATGGCGCGCGCCGCGCTCTGGCGCGCGGGGTTCGATTACGATCACGGCACCGGCCACGGGATCGGGGCATATCTCTGCGTTCACGAGGGACCGCAATCGCTTTCAAGACGCGGCGCTGTCGCGCTTCGGCCCGGCATGATGGTCTCCAACGAGCCGGGCTATTACCGCACCGGCGCATTCGGCATCCGGATCGAGAACCTTCTTCTGATCGAGGAGGCGTCCATCCCCGAAGGCGGCGATCGCGCGATGATGAGCTTCGAGACGCTGACGCTGGCGCCCATCGACCGGCGGCTGGTCGACCCGGCCCTGCTCGACGCGGAGGAGCGCGCCTGGCTCGACGCCTATCACGCGCGGGTTCGCGACACGCTGAAACCTGCGCTCGACGCGCGCGATGGCGCGTGGCTGGAGGCCGCGACAGCGCCGTTATGAAATCCCTATTTCTATAAATCAGCATTATACATGAAACTCAATTCGTAATTAAATTTCGAACGAAGTATCAAATTACAAAAACAAGAGATATCTTATGAATGGTGCTGCATTGCGCAAACGTATTTATCCGAACTTGCGCAAATACACCAACTTGAATAGAACTTGGATCTCGTCGTGACCGGTCCGGGTTGCCACCTCATATGAGACGCTTTTTCCGCATGCTGGCCGGGCATCACCTCATGCCCCGAATCAATTTCGTCGAACTCGCCGTCATGCTCGTCACGGTGGCCCAGTGGCTCGTTCTCGCAACCATCGCCGGCGCGATCGTGGGCACCGGCTGCACGTTTTTCCTGTACGCGCTCTTCTTCATGATCGACCAGACCGCCTCGGCGCCCTTCTGGGTGCTGGCGATCATGCTGCCGGCGGGCGGGCTGCTGAACGGGCTGCTGCTGCATTACGGCTACCGCGTCAACGCGGGCGGCCTGAAGGATTCGCTGTTCGATGCGGTGCATGTCCAGAAAGGGCACATGCCGTTCCGGACCATTCTGATCAAGCCGGTGGCGGCGATCATCACGCTCGCGTGCGGCGGCTCGGCCGGGAAGGAGGGACCCTGTTCGCATATCGGCGCGTCGCTGGGCGCGGCGATCGGCGAAGTGCTGCGCCTCAATTCCGAGCTGCGCCAACGCCTCGTGGCGTGCGGCATCAGCGCCGGTTTCGCCAGCGTCTTCGGCACGCCGGTCGCCGGGGCGATCTACGGCGTCGAGGTGCTGTCCATCGGGCGCATCCGCCACGACTTCCTGTTTCCGGCGATCGTGGCGGGCGTCACCTCGTTTCAGGTCAGCAAATGGTGGGGCCTCCCCTATCTCTATTATCATCTCTCCTATCTGCCGGACTTTTCCGAAATGCTCTTCTTCAAGATCATCGTGATCGGCGTGATCGCCGGGATCGTCGCGCTGATCTTCGTCGAGCTCGTGCATGGCATGGGCCGGTTCTTCACAGCCGTGAGAGTCCGCTTCAAACTCTGGCCGCCCCTGATGCCGCTCATCGGCGGCGCGATCATCGCGCTTCTGGCGCTGGTCATCCCAACCGACTATCTGGGGCTCAGCCTGCCGCTGGTGGAGCGCGCCATCGGCGGCGAACCGATGCCCTATCTCGGCTTCTTCTGGAAGACTCTCGTGGTCGCCATCACCCTCGGGTCAGGCTTCTACGGCGGCATCGCGACGCCGCAATTCGTGATCGGCGCGATGGCGGGCAACGCTTTCGCCCCGCTGATCGGTCTCGATCCGGGCCTCGGCGCGGCGGTGGGGCTGGTGTCGGTGATCGCCGCGGCCTCCAACACGCCGATCGCCGCCGTGCTTATGGGGATGGAGCTGATCGGCGGCGGCATCCGCATCGTCTATCTGGCCGGCGCCGCGATCGCGGCTTACGTGATCATCGGCCACCGCAGCATCTACCTCGGGCAGCGCATGGCCTACTCGAAATCCTCGTGGATGCGGATCCGGCCGGAGCTGGAGGTTGGGGCCGAAAAGGTCCGCCTCTCTCACGGTCTGCTGCGCTGGTGGCGCAAGCACGGCCCGCTGCCGCACGGCGCCCATCACCTCGGCAAGGGGCCGGGCGGGTTCAACCGCGCCGGCGAATACCGAGCGGCTGCCCCGCTTGCTTCGGACGCGGCAAAGACGCCTGCGCCTTACGCATCGAAGCCAAGCGCGCCAGAGTCCAGTCCGGATAAGGGGCGGGACGCCGGGTCTCCAGATCGACATTGATGCCGAGGCTCTCATAGGTGGCCGCGGGCTGACCGGTCCGCGCCGAAATCATCGTCCCGAAGAAATGAATGCGCTTCTCGTCATGGTCGAGCAGGTGCACATCGACGTGAAAACGCTCGCCTTCGAGAAGCTCGCCCAGATAGCAGATCTGCGTCTGGAGCGCCATCGGGCCGAGGCGTGAACGGCTGACGAAGCTCTCGCCGATCCCGATCCAGTTCTCGAGGAAATCGTCAAAGGCGCGGTCGAATGCGAGCGTGTAATACGAAACATTCATGTGGCCGTTATAGTCGATCCAGCCCGGCTCGACGCTTTGCTCGCCCAGGCTGAGAAGGCCGGAAGGAAAGACCGGCTCCGGGCATGAAGGCGAGGTGTCGCGCGACGGGTTGGCGATGGGGGCGTCTTTCATCGGGCTTCCTTCGGTTTCCGGGATTGGAGCGGAGATAGACCGAAACCGGCTGGCCCGGCAAATCGCGCGTTCGCGCGGCCCCGCCGCCACCGCTTTCCCGCGCACAATTTTCGGGTTACGCCTGTTCCGAACAAATTGCGGGAGACGCCGGAGATGAGCATCGACAACGCGGTGAGGCGGGTCAGGGACCTGATCGGTGAGCGACTTTCGACCTCGCCCTCGGTTCTCGATCTCCACGGTCAGAACGAATCCTATTATGCGCCGACGCCGCCCGACGCGGTCGCCACCCCACATTCGACCGAGGAGGTCGCGGCGATCGTGAAGATCTGCGGAGAGGAGGATTGCCCGATCGTCGCCTGGGGCACCGGCACCTCTCTGGAAGGTCACGCGCTCGCCTTCAATGGCGGGATATGCCTCGACCTGATGGAGATGAACAAGGTGCTGGAGGTCCATCCCGAGGACATGGACGCGGTCGTCCAGCCCGGCGTCACGCGCGAGCGGCTGAACGAGGAATTGCGCGCGACCGGGCTCTTCTTTCCGGTCGATCCCGGCGCCAACGCCTCACTTGGCGGCATGGCCGCGACGCGGGCTTCGGGCACCACCGCGGTGCGTTACGGCACGATGCGCGAGAACGTGCTGGCGCTGGAGGTGGTGCTGGCCGACGGGCGGATCATCCGCACCGGCAGCCGGGCGCGAAAATCCTCGTCGGGCTACGATCTGACGAAATTGATGATCGGCTCCGAGGGCACGCTCGGGATCATCACCGAGCTGACCCTCCGGCTACAGGGTCAGCCGGAGAGCATCACCGCGGCGGTTTGCGCCTTTCCGACGCTCGACGCCGCCGTCACAACGGTGATCGAGACGATCCAGTCCGGCGTGCCGATGGCGCGGATCGAAATCCTCGACCCGGTCTCGATCCGGGCGGTCAATATTTCCGGCGACATGACGCTGCCGGAAAAGCCGCATCTCTTCATCGAGTTTCACGGCTCGCAGGCCGGCGCGAAAGAGCAGGCGGAGACCTTCGGCGAGATCGCCGCCGGAAACGGTTGCGAGGGTTTCGAATGGTCCGCCAATCAGGAGGAGCGCAACCGCCTCTGGCATGCGCGGCACAATTTCTACTACGCCTCGCTCAAGCTGCAGCCGGGGTGCAGGGCGCTCTCCACCGATGTGTGCGTTCCGATCTCACGCCTCGCCGAGGCGCTGCTGGAAACGGCGGAGGAGGTCAGGGAGGCCGGCTTGACCGCGCCGATCATCGGCCATGTCGGCGATGGCAATTTCCATGTCGGCTTCCTGATCGACCCCGAGCGGCCGGAAACGCTGGAGACCGCGAAGCGGCTGACCCATTCGATGAACCGCCGCGCGCTGCGGCTCGGCGGCACTGTGACCGGCGAGCATGGCGTCGGCTTTGGCAAGAAGCCCTACATGACCGAGGAGCACGGCGAGGGTTACGCCGTAATGGCGGAGATCAAGCGCGCGCTTGACCCGAAGAACATTCTCAATCCCGGCAAGGTGGTCGATATCAACTGAACGTCGTCGCAATCGGCCGCGAATGCGGGGCGCGACGCCCTAGCGGGCGCTGACATCTCACTCGGCCGGACTGAAAGGGCGCGGTGATATTGCTCGAATTTGTCTTCGCGGACGACGAATGTGATCAATTGCGCGCTGCGCGCAACTCGACCCATGATAGAATGCAATCTGCTCATCTTTTGGAGAACCGATATGTCAGTCATCACGAAAGCGGCGGTAGCGGCGATCGCGACCCTTCTGGTCGCGACGCCGCTCGGCGCACAGGAGCGCGCCGGCCGGGCCACGGCCGTCCAGCCCGCCGCATTTCAGGCGACCGGCGCTGTCGGTTATGCTGTGAAGAAGAATGCGGAGATTTATCAACAGGCCCGCGTTTACACCAAGCAATATGGAACGATCGAAATCAGGTTGGAGGACGGCACGAACCTCACCGTGGCCCCCAACGCCTCTCTGGTGATCGACGATTACGTCTTCGCCGGTGAAACGCGGCCCGGTTCGCTGGCGCTATCGCTCAGCCGCGGCGCCATTCGGATGGTCAGCGGGCGGATGCCGAAGGACGGCGTCGCCGTGACCACGCCTGTGGCGACGATCGGCGTGCGCGGCACCACCATTTGGGTGAGCGCCGCGAGCGAACAGGAAACGGAGGTCTGGGTGACGGACGGGATCGGCATCGTCTCGACCAGGGACTCGGCTGAGGTATACGAATTAACCGCCCCCGCCCATGCGACCTGCTCGGCCAGCGGCTGCGAAGTTGGCGGCTCCCCGCCGGTTCCGATGATTAACCCGCTTGGCCGCGGCACGGGCGCCGGCGGCGGCTTCGGCGGCGACCGGGAGCCGGAGCCCGAGCGCGAAGGACATAGCGATCGAGACGGCTGATCCCGTCTCAGCCGGCGGCGGCGCTCAGCAGCGCGGCCGCCGCGCCGCGGGCCGCCTCGGTGATCTCGTCGCCGGAAAGCATCCGGGCGATTTCATCACGGCGCTCGTCATCGGAAAGCCGTGTGACAGAAGTGCGCGTCTGATCGCCGCTCGCGGTCTTCTCGATACGGAACTGCGCCCGGCCGAAGGCCGCGACCTGCGGTGAATGGGTAACGACCAGTATCTGCGCGCCGGCGGCGAGACGCGCCAGCCTGCGCCCGACCGCATCCGCCGTCGCGCCGCCGACGCCGCGATCGATCTCGTCGAAGATCATCACCCCGGTGGAGCCCTCCGCCGTCAGCGCGACCTTGAGCGCGAGCAGCAGCCGCGAAAGCTCGCCGCCGGAGGCGACCTTGCCGAGCGGCCCGGCCGGCGCGCCGGGATTGGCCGCAATCTCGAACGCGACCTGATCGCCGCCTTCCGGGCCGGGCTCCGCCGCGCTGATCCTCGTGGAGAATTCCGCCCGTTCCATTTTTAGCGCCGGCAGCTCGGCCGCGACCGCCTTGTCGAGCCGGATCGCCGCCTCGCGGCGCTTGGCGCCGAGCGCCGCCACCGCGTGGAGATGCGCTGCTTCGGCGGCGGCGGCGGCGCGGCGGAGCGACTCCGTCTCCTCCTCGCGCTGCGCCAGCGCGGAAAGCTGACTCTCCATCGTGGCGGCCAGCGTCGCAAGATCGTCGGGCGCGCAGTCATGCTTGCGGGCGAGGGCGCGCAACGCGAAGAGCCGCTCCTCCACCCGTTCCAGCTCCATCGGATCGAACGCCATCTCCTCCAACGCCGCCTCGACGCCGGCGGCGGCGCCCGCAAGCGCCTCGATCGCACGGTCGAGCGCGTCGATCGGCGGATCGAGCCGCCCATCCGCATGGACCGCGGCGCCGGAGAGCCGGCGCATGGCGTCGAGCGCCGCCCCCTCGGCGCCCTCCGGGCCGAGCAGCGCGGCGGCGCGCTGCACCTCCTCGCCGATCCGCGCGGCGGCCTGCATCGCCCGGCGGCGCGCGTCGAGCGTGTCATCCTCGCCTTGCTCCGGCGCGAAAGCGGAAAGTTCGGCGACGCTGTGCTCCAGAAAATCGCGATCGCGTGCGGCCGCCTCTACTTGCGCCTCGGTTGCGGCGAGCGCCTCACGCGAGTTTCGCAGCACGCGGTGCGCGGCGCGGCAGGCGGCCAGCTCCGGCTCCGCCCTCGCGAAGACATCGAGAAGCGCACGGTGCCCGCGCGCATTCAGCAGGCCGCGGTCGTCGTGCTGCCCGTGGACTTCGACCAGCGCCTCGCCGATCGCGCGCAGCGTCTCTGCGCTGACCCGCTGGTCGTTGAGATAGGCGCGTGACGGGCCGGAAGCGGCCGCGACGCGGCGCAAGATCAACGTGTCCTCCATTGGCGCGAGACCGGCCTCCGCCAGGACTGACCGGACGGGATGATCCGGCCCCGGCCTCAACGTCGCGGCGACGGAACCCTCCTTCGCCCCGGCGCGGACCAACCCGCGCGCCTCGACCCGACCGAGGGCGAAGCCGAGCGCATCCAGCAGGATCGATTTCCCCGCCCCGGTCTCTCCGGTCAGCACGTTGAGCCCCGGCGAAAAGCCGATCGTCAGCATCTCGATCAGAATGACGTCCCTGATCTCCAGGCTTTCCAGCATCCCCGCCCCGCCACTCGACTGACCGGCCGGCGCGATCAGAATTGGTCGCCGTAGACAATCTTCCGGAAGTTGCGGCTGAGCCAGCTTTCCTCGTCGATCTCAGGGCCGAGCCGCTGGCCGGTCAGCAGCGCGTAACTGTCGACATACCATTCCGAACCCGGATAGTTGTAGCCGAGCACCGCGGCGGCGTTCTGCGCCTCGTTGGTGACGCCAAGGCCGAGATAGCACTCGACAAGGCGATGCAACGCCTCCGGCGTCTGGCTCGTCGTGCTGTATTGCTCCACCACGCGGCGAAACCGGTTGATCGCCGCGATGTAGTGGCCCCGGCCCAGATAGTAACGCCCGATCTGCATCTCCTTGCCGGCGAGGTTGTCGAGCGTGAGGTCGCGTTTCAGCACCGCGTCGCGCGCGTAGTCGCTATCCGGGTAACGTTCGATCACCTCGCTCAGGGCCTGCCGGGCGCGGATCGTGTCGCCCTGATCGCGCTCCACATCGGAGATCTGGTCGTAATAGGTAAGCGCGACGATATACTGCGCGTAGGCGGCGTCATCGTCGGAGGGGAAAAAGTCCAGATAGCGCTGCGCGGCGAGACGCGCCTCATCGTATTTTCCGCCGCGGTAATAGGACTCCGCCGAGCGGATCATCGCCGTCTTGGCGAGCGTGGAATAGGGGTAGAGCCGCTCAACCTCGTCATAGCCCTGCGCCGCCTCGACATAGTCGCCCTCGATGGCGTTGAAATCTGCCTCGGCGAAAATCTCCTCCGCCGGGCGCACATCGTCGACCAGCGACTTTTCGTCAGAGCATCCGGCGAGCGCCAGCCCGCCGAACAGAACCGCCAGAAGCGCTCCCGGATTGGGCCGGCAAAGCGAGGCGGCGGAAATCATGCCGATCTTCATGTCGCGATTCACTCCCGTATCCCTCATCCGTTCGCCGATCCGCCAGCATCGGCCCGTTAGCACGGATCGCCGACGCGCGTCACGCGCTTGCGCCCATCCCTTCGCGGATAGCGCCGCGCGCCGCCGGAGACAAGCCGCAACCCGCCGCCCCATACGAACGAACGCCTCCGGGATCCCCGGAGACGCCCGCTCTTCACGACAGGGAGAGTGTCGCGGATTCAGTTCGCCTGCCGGCGCAGGAACGCCGGGATCTCCATCCGGAGGTCCTCGTCGTCATCCGCCGGCTCTTCGTGCCGCTCGTCGATCACCGGCCGGCCATAGCTGGGCGCCGGATCGCGGCGAGCCACCGCCTGCGCCGCGGCCGGCTCCGCTCGGCCGAGCGCCGCCGCGCCGGTCTTGGCGCCGCCGCCGCCAGTCATCCGATGGATCAGGCTGTTGAGTCCGAAGCGGCCGCGATCGGCCTCCGTCGCCTCGGCCGCCTGACGCATACCCGCCACCGTGAACGGAGTCGGATCGCCCGCATGTGCGGCCCGGCGCGGCTGCGGCGCCGGACGCGGCGCGGGATCGGGCGCGTCGGCGCGCGGGTCGCCTGGTTCGACCGGGGCCGGCGCGATGAAGCTGGCGTCTTGCGACGGTTCCGGCTCAGCGAAGAGATTCGGCTCCGGCTCGGGTTCGCGCTGCGCCGTCTGAACCGGCTGCAACGCAGGTTTCTGAACAGGCCGCGCCGGCGGCGCAGACTCGGCGCGCATCGCCGGCTCCGGCTCCGGATCGGCCACTGGCAGTTCCGCCACGGCGGACGCGCGGCGCGGAGCCTCGGCCGTCGCAGGCACGATCCGCGCGGTGGTGGCCGGGCGGCGCTCCGAGGGGCGCGGCTGGCTCTCCTCGACGGCCTGGGCGTCGATTCCGGTGGCGACCACGGAAACGCGCATTGCGCCCTCCATTTCCGGATCAAGCGTGGAGCCGACGATGATGTTCGCCTCCGGGTCCACCTCGGTCCGGATGCGGTTCGCGGCTTCGTCGAGTTCGAACAGCGTCAGGTCGTAACCGCCGGTGATGTTGATCAGCACGCCCTTGGCGCCCTTGAGCGACACTTCGTCCAGCAGCGGATTGGCGATCGCCTTCTCGGCGGCGTCGATTGCGCGCGTCTCGCCCTCGGCCTCGCCCGTCCCCATCATCGCCTTGCCCATCTCGTCCATGACGGAGCGCACATCGGCGAAGTCGAGATTGATCAGGCCCGGCCGGACCATCAGATCGGTCACGCCCTTCACGCCCTGATAGAGCACGTCGTCCGCCATCATGAAGGCTTCCGCGAATGTCGTGCGCTCGTTCGCGATGCGGAAGAGGTTCTGATTCGGAATGATGATCAGCGTATCGACGACCTGCTGCAGCGCATCGATGCCGCTGTCGGCCTGCGTCATGCGCTTCGTGCCCTCGAACTGGAAGGGCTTGGTCACGACGCCGACGGTCAGGATGCCCATCTCGCGCGCCGCGCGGGCGATCACGGGCGCCGCTCCGGTGCCGGTGCCGCCGCCCATGCCGGCGGTGATGAAGCACATGTGGCTCCCGTCGAGATGCTGAACGATCTCGTCGAGACTTTCCTCCGCCGCGGCGCCGCCGACATCCGGCCGCGCGCCGGCTCCGAGGCCCTGCGTCACGCCGACGCCGAGCTGCAGACGCCGACTCGACCTGGTTTGCTGGAGCGCCTGCGCATCGGTGTTCGCGACGACGAACTCGGCCCCTTCGAGATTTTTCTCGATCATGTTGTTGACGGCGTTGCCGCCAGCGCCGCCGACGCCGAATACGGTGATGCGCGGCCGGAGCTCATCAGCTTCCGGCGACTTCAGGTTAAGTGCCATTGGTTCCGCCTGTATCTTGCCACTGCTGCCACGCCTTCGTTTGTTATTTTGAGGCGTTATCCCGAAACTCTATCTCAAGGGGAGAATCATGTCGATGTAAAATCCCCTCAAAGCCTACCAATTGTCGCGAAACCAGCGCACCGCGCCGATCAGCCGCCGCTTGTTGGGAAACGCGTTCGCCGGCTCGAAATCCCAGACCTCATCCTGTGGCCGCGCCGCGTGGAGCGCGAGCCCGACCACCGCCGCGCAATCCGGTCCGCTGACCGATTGCGGCAATCCGGCGATGCGCATCGGACGCCCGGTCCTCACCTGCCGGCCGAGAATGCGCTGCGCGGTTTCCTCCACCCCGGTCAGCTGCGCGCCGCCGCCGGTGAGCACGATCCGCCGACCCGGCAGATGCTGGAACCCCGCGCGATCGAGGCGCCTTCGCGCGTCCTCCAATATCTCCTCCAGCCGCGGCCGGATCACGCCGATGAGAGCGGAGCGGGAGATACGCCGTTGCTCGGCGGGGTGGTTTTCACCGATATGCGGCGCCTCGATCAGTTCGCGATCATCCAATCCGGTGGCGAGCGCACCGCCGTGACGGGTCTTGATCCGTTCGGCGTCCGCCGTCGGCATCGACAGCCCGACCGAGATGTCCTGCGTCAGGTGATCGCCGCCGAGGCGCGAACTGTCGGCGTGAATGAGGTGGCCGCGAAGAAAAACCGAGATGTCGGTCGAACCGGCCCCGAGATCGATGCAGGCGGCGCCGAGTTTCTGCTCGTCCTCGACAAGAGACGCGAGCCCGGCGGCGTAGGAGCCCGCGACAACGCCCGCAAGCTCCAGGTCGCAGCGCCGGACCGACGCCGCGAGATTGCGAAGCGGCGTGCGGTCCACCGAAACGGCGTGGATGTCGACGGCCAGCGTCCGCGCCGCCATGCCGCGTGGGTCCGCTGTCGCCGTCCGTCCGTCAAGCGTGAAGTTGACCGGCATCGCGTGGATCATCTCGCGGCCTTCGCGCCGGTCCGGCCAGTCGGCGGCGCCAAGCGCGCGCGAGATATCCTGGCTCGTCGCCTCTTCGGCCTCCAGTTCGATCTCGCCGAAGCTCGACATGCTTTTCGGCCGCGCCCCGGAAACGGTCGCGATGACCTGATCGACCCGGGCGCCGGCGGCTTTCTCGGCCCGCTCCAGCGCGGTGCGGATCGCGCGTTCGGCTTCGTCCATCTCGACGATCTCGCCAAGCTTCACGCCGCGCGACTGGGTCAGCCCGGCGCCGACGACGCGCAGCGCGCTGTGCGCGTCATGCGCGGAGCCGGTGGCCTCGGCCCGTTCCAGGGCGGCCGCGTCAACCTGGATGATCAGACAGACGGTCTTGGAAGAGCCGACGTCGATCACCGCGATCAGGCCGCGCCGAAGCGCGGCGCGGAGGCGTTCGCGCATTGCGCGCATGTCTGCGAGATATGGATTCATGCGTCTTTACCAGGCTTCTTGGGTTTACGCTCGACCTCGAACGTCGCGAGGCCGTCTGGGGTCAGTCTGAGCGTGGGGCGGCCCTGAACGCGCAGATCGACATGGCTGATGTCGCGGTCGAGCACATTCTCGCCGGCGTCGAGCGCCGCGATGTATCCCATCGCCTCGACAGCGCCGGAGGAGGGCAGCATGATCACCGGGCCGTCCGCGATCACCGCGTCCCAGCGCCGCTCGCCGACCCGGACGAGGCCGCGGAGCCGCTGCGCGACGCCGCCGGCGGCGGCGGCGATCACCGCCAGCCCCTCCGACGCCGCCTTGTCAGCGCCCTGCCCGGCGAGCACCGGAAGGTCCGGCCGTTCGGCGCGCGCCTCGATCGGGGCGATCCGCTCGCCCTTCGCGTCGAGCAACATGAGAAGCGGCCCCATCCGCCAGATCGCCGCGGGAACGCGCTCCTTCACCGTGACGATCAGCGTCTCGGGCGCGACCAGCCTGGCGCTGGCGTTCTCGACCCAGCCGAGGGCGTCGACCGCGGCGCGGATCGCCGCCGCGTCCGCCGCCAGAGAGGACGCGCCGAGCCACGGCGCGAGCGCATCCTGCAGCTCCGCCGTCACCATCGGGCTGGCGCCGCGGACCTCGATATGGCGGATGGCGAATTCCGGCCGCGCGACGATGGCGCTGCGGATTGTCTCGAACCGGTCCATCGCCGCCTGGCGCATGCCCGGCTGCGCCCCCGCCCAGCCGAGCGCGGCGAGGAGCACGCCGAGCGGCGCATGGACGGTGATCGAACGGCGAAAGGCCGGGCTGCGCCAATGCCGCTTGAGCCGGAAGCCGAGGCGCGACGGCGCCGGGTCAGGGCGTCTGACGCGCCGGATCAGCGCCCGCATGAAGCGTCCTCCACGATCCAGCGGACGAGTTCGGGGAAGTCCATCCCGCAATACGCCGCCTGTTCGGGGATCAGCGATGTCGGGGTCATGCCAGGCTGGGTGTTCGTCTCCAGCACGATCAGGCCGTCCACGCCTTTCGTTTCGTCCCAGCGCAGATCGGTGCGTGTCACGCCGCGGCAACCAAGCGCCTGATGGCACCTAAGCGCGTAATCCATGCAGGCGTCGAAAACATCTGTGGGAATCTCCGCCGGCAGAACATGGCGCGAGCCGCCCGCCTCGTATTTCGCAGCGTAGTCGTACCAGCCGGTGGTCGAGACGATGTCGGTGACGGTGAGCGCCCGGTCGCCGACCACCGAAACGGTCAACTCGCGCCCCGGCGCATAGGCCTCGACCATCAGGACAGGCGGCGCGCCGGGGTCCAACCGGGCCGGCCCGTTCGCGCTCTCCCGGACGATATAAATTCCGACCGACGAACCCTCGTTATAGGGTTTGACGACATAGGGCGGCGCCATCGGGTGGCCGCCCTCGACCTCCTCGCGGCTGACGAGGCGGCCCGGCGCGACCGGAACTCCGGCGGCGGCGAAAACGTCCTTGGCGCGGATCTTGTCCATCGCCAGCGCCGAGGCGAGCACGCCGGAATTGGTGTAGGGTATGCCGAGAACCTCGAGCAGACCCTGAACACAGCCATCCTCGCCGCCCCGGCCGTGCAGCGCGTTGAACACGACATCCGGCGCCGCCGCGCCAATCTGCGCCGCGAGGTCGCGCCCCGCATCGATCTCGACCGTCTCAAAGCCCGCGCTTCGCAACGCCTTGGCGCATTCGACGCCCGAGACGAGGGAAACCTCGCGCTCGGCCGACCAGCCGCCCTTCAGCACCGCCACGCGGGGTGTCCTGCTCGACATCCGCGCCTCTTTCCGCCCCTCGTTCGGGGCTGTTGCGCCCCTCTCTTCGGGGGCTTTCGCCTGTTTTTGCACGGCTTTCGCCGCAGGCGTCACGCGGCCGGGTGATCCCCGATCCGCCTGATTTCCCACTCTAGCGCCATACCGGATGATTTGAGAACCCTTTCCCGCACCATCTCGCCGAGATTCTCCAGATCGGCCGCGCTCGCGCCGCCCGCATTGGTCAGGAAGTTCGAATGCTTCACGTTCATCACCGCCCCGCCAAGCCGAAGCCCGCGGCAGCCGGCCTCGTCGATCAGCCGCCAGGCCATCAACTCCTGCCCGTGATCGTCGCGCCCGGTGGAGGAGAAACCGGCCGGGTTGCGAAAGGTCGAACCGGCAGTGCGCTCGTCGACCGGCTGCGTCGCCGCCCGCTTCGCCAAGGCCTCCGCCATCCGCGCCTCGATGGCTTCCGGCGCTTCGGGCGCGCCCATCAGCGTCACCGCGGTGACGATCGCCCCATCGGGCGGCGCGGAGCTCCGATAGCCGAAGCTCATATCATCTGGCGAGAGCGTGACTCTGCGCCCATCGCGCGTCACGGCCTCCACGCTCTCCACCACATCGGCCATATAGGTTCCGTAACAGCCGGCGTTCATCGCCGCCGCGCCGCCGACGGCGCCCGGTATGGTGCGCAGGAACTCCAGCCCGCCAATCCCGGCCTTGGCCGCGGCTTTCGCCGCCGCCGCGTCCAGCATCCCCGCGCCGGCGCGCAGCCGCGCGCCGGGCAGCGGCTCGACACCGCCGAACCCCCGCCCGGCGAGCCGGATCACCACGCCGCCAACGCCGCCGTCACGAACGATCAGATTCGAGCCGACGCCGATCGGCGTGACCGGAACGCCGGGGTCGAGCCCGGCGAGAAACGCCGCGAGCTCGCCAGCGTCCTGCGGCGTGAAGAGCCACTCCGCCGGCCCGCCGACGCGCAGCCAGGTGAGATCGGCGAGCGGCCGGCGGGACGTGAGCCGGGCGCCGAAACGCGCGACGAAATCCGGATCGAGCGACGCGCTCACCTGTCCAGCTTTGCAGGGAGCGCGTTGGCCCAGGCGGAGATCGTGCCGGCGCCGAGACAGACGACCATGTCGCCCGGCCCGGCATGGGCGCGCACGAACGCCTCCAGCCCGGCCTCATCGTCGACGGCGTAGGCCTGACGGTGCCCGTGGGCGCGCAAGCCTTCCACCAGCGTGTCGCGATCGGCGCCTTCGATCGGCGCCTCGCCGGCGGCGTAAACGCCGGCGACGCCGACGATGTCGGCGTCGTTGAAGGCGGCGCAAAACCCCTCGAACAGATCGGCGAGTCGGGAGTAGCGGTGCGGCTGATGGACCGCGATCAGCTTGCCCGAACAGGCGGCGCGCGCAGCCTTCAGGACGGCGGCGATCTCCACCGGATGATGGCCGTAATCGTCGATGATGGCGGCGCCGTTCCAGTCTCCGACGCGAGTGAAGCGGCGCCTCACCCCGCCGAACGCGTCGAAAGCGGCGCAGATATCCGCCTCCCGGACGCCAAGCTCACGCGCGACGGCGATGGCGGCGAGCGCGTTGGAGACGTTATGCTCGCCCGGCATCGGCAGCGTAACCCCGTCCATACGCTCGCCGGTATGGAAGGCCACATCGAAAACCGCGCGTCCGTTGTCGTAGCGGAGATTCTCGCCCCTGACATCGGCCTGCCGCGAAAACCCGTAGGTCACGACCCGCCGGTCGTCGATCAGGCCGACAAGGCGCTGCACTTCCGGATGGTCGATACAGCAGACCGCGAGCCCGTAGAACGGGACATTGGAGACGAAGGCGAGAAACGCGTCGCGGAGATTCTCGATATCGCCGTAATGGTCCATGTGTTCGGGATCGATATTGGTGACGACGGCGATGGTCGCCGGCAGCTTGACGAAGGTGCCGTCGCTCTCATCCGCCTCGACGACCATCCACTCGCCCGCGCCGAGCCGGGCGTTGGAGCCGTAATTCTGGATGATGCCGCCATTGACGACCGTGGGGTCGAGCCCGCCGCCCTCCAGCAGCGCCGCGACCATCGAGGTCGTGGTCGTCTTGCCGTGCGTTCCCGCAACCGCAACGTTGAAGCGCAGACGCATCAGCTCCGCCAGCATCTCCGCCCGGCGCACCACCGGCAGCGACGCCGCGCGCGCGGCGTCGAGCTCAGGATTGCCGGGCTTGATCGCCGAGGAGACCACGACAACGCGGGCGTCCGCGATATTCGCGGCGGCCTGCCCGATAAAGATCGTCGCGCCCATGCCCTTCAGCCGTTCGGTGATCGCGCTCGCCTTCAGGTCCGAACCCTGCACCTGGTAGCCGAGATTGAGCAGCACTTCGGCGATGCCGGACATTCCGATGCCGCCGATGCCGGTGAAATGGATCGCGCCGATATCGAGCGGCATGGCGGTGGTCATCATCTTGTCCCGTTTCCCTCGCTGATCCGCTCCACGAGATCGCCGAGCGCGGCGGCGGCTTCCGGCCGCCCGACCCGGCGCGCCGCCGCCGCCATTTCGACAGCGTGCTCCGGCGCCTCCAGAACGGCGCGGATGTGCCCCGCAAGCGCGGCGCCCGTCAACCCCACGCCCGCCGATCCGGTCTCCGGCGCGAGGATGGCTGCGCCGGCGGCGACCAGCGACGCGGCGTTCGCGGTCTGATGATCGTCCATCGCCGCCGGATATGGAACCAGGATCGACGGCCGGCCGATCGCGGCGAGTTCCGCGACCGTGGAGGCGCCGGCGCGGCATATGACGAGCTGCGCGGCGGCGATCCGCGCCGGCATGTCGGAAAAGAACGGCGCCACCTCGGCCGCTTCACCGAGCGCCGCCGCGAGTTCGGCCGCTTCGGCTTCACGCGCCTGCGTGGTCACGCGAAGCCGGGCGCGGAGCGGCCCCGGCAGCGCCGCGAGCGCCTCGGGCAGAAGCCGCGCGAAAACCGAGGCGCCCTGGCTCCCGCCAAAGACCAAGAGATTGAGCGGGCCCTCGCCCGGCGGCGCATAAGGCGTCTTCATCGCCTCTTTCGCGGCGGCGCGGATCGGGTTTCCGATCTCCACCAGCCGCGCGCCCTCAGGAGCATTCGAAACCGGCCAGACCCCGCAGGCCAGCGCATCGACCCGGCGCGCGAAAAGACGGTTCACCCGGCCGAGAACGCCATTCTGTTCGTGAATCAGCCGCGGCGCCCCGATCCGGGCGGCCGCCGCCAGCGCCGGAAGCGACGGGTACCCGCCGAACCCGGCGACCGCAGTCGGCCGGTCAGCCCTGAACCAGCGCACGGCTTCGATCACGCCTTTCAATATGCGAAAGGGCGCCAGCGCCTTCGCCCCGAGGCCGCCCCGCGCGAAAGTCGCGGCGGAAAGCGCGCGCCTCTCGACGTCTTCGGGAAATCCGCCGGCGTACCGAAGCCCGCGATCATCGGTGGAGAGCGCGACGCGCCAACCCCGCGCCAGCATCTCTTCCGCCAGCGCCTGCGCCGGGAACATGTGCCCGCCGGTGCCGCCTGCGGCGATCACCAGAAGACGCGCGTCCGTCACCGGCCGCCGCCGAGCCGGTCGGTCACATGGTCCTGCGGCCGGTCGCGGGTCAGCGCCAGCATCAGCCCCATCGCGACGCCCGATGCGACCATCGACGAGCCGCCATAGGAGATGAACGGCAGCGTCATCCCCTTCGCCGGAAGAAGTGTGAACGTGACGCCGATATTGATGAAGGCCTGAAGCCCGATCATCACCGCAAGGCCCGATCCGGCGACGCGGACGAAAGGCTCGCGTTCGCGCATCAGCCGTTTCAGCGCCCGAAGCGTGATGAGAAGGTAGAGCCCGATCACCAGGAGGCAGAAAAGCAACCCGTATTCCTCCGCCGCCACCGCCATCACGAAATCGGTATGCGCGTCGGGCAGCGACCATTTGACCGAGCCTTCGCCGGCGCCGACGCCGAAGAACCCGCCCTTCAGGATCGCGTTGGTCGCGTAACCGATCTGGCTCGTCGGATCGATCTCCTCCGACCAGTAGTCATTGATGCGGCTCGCGACATATTCGAAATTCGCGTAGGCGAACCAGATCAGCCCTACGCCGAGCCCGACGAGCATCACCATCAGCCAGATCGGCGCGCCCCAGACGAAGAACATCGCGCCCCAGGACGCGATGACCAGCAGCGCCTGGCCGAAATCGGGCTGGATCGCCAGCGCGCCGATCACCGCCGCCGTAACCAGGAAGGAAAGCGACACCCCCGGCGGCCCCATCGGCCGAAGCGAGGCCGCCATCATCCAGCCGGTAAGCACCGCGAGGCCGGGTTTCAGAAACTCCGACGGCTGCACGGAAAGCCCGAAGGAATACCACCGCACCGCGCCCTTGCCGAAATCGGTGCCGAAGACCGGCAGCAGGGCGACGGCGACGAAGGCGAAAAGAAATAGCCTCACGCCGTTGCGCCGCACCTGGTCCGGCGTCAGCACCGACAGCGTCAGCATCAAACCCACCGAGATCATCGCAAAAACAGCGTGGCGGGTAACGAAATAGAATTGCGGCAGGCCGTTCTTCTCGGCCAGCGGCACAGAGGCGGCGAAGCTGATCAGCAGACCGACAAGGACGAGAAGGATGAGCGCGAGCAGCGTCAGCTTGTCGATGGTCCGCCACCAGCGCCCGAGGATCGAGGGATCGACGAATGCGCCCTGCGGCGCGCGAAAGGTGAGCTCGGTCATGTCCCCTCCCCGATCAATCTCAACACGGCGGCGCGAAAGGCGTCGCCGCGGGCCTCGAAACTGGCGAACTGGTCGAAACTGGCGCAGGCGGGGGACAGGAGCACGGTCTCGCCCGCCTCCGCCTCGGCCGCCGCACGGCTCAGCGCGGTTCCGAGATCGCCGCATATCTCGTGCGGCGCGTCGCCCAGCGTCGCGGCGAATTCCGCCGCCGCCGCGCCGATCAGATAGGTTTTGGCGAGGCGCGGGAAGAGCGGCGCGAGCGGCGCGATTCCTCCTTCCTTGGCGACGCCGCCGGCGATCCAGCGAATGCGCTCGAATGTCGAAAGCGCCTTCTCGGCCGCGTCGGCGTTGGTCGCTTTGGAATCGTTCACATAGGCGACGCCCTTCGCGGCGCCGATGTTCTCCATCCGATGCGGCAGGCCCGGAAAGGTCGGCAGCGCGGCCGCGATGGCTTTCGGGCCAAGGCCGAGCGCCCGGCAGGCGGCCCAGGCGGCGCAGGCGTTCTGATGGTTGTGCCGCCCCTGGAGCGCCGGCGCTTCACGCATGTCGCAGGCCCCGGCCTGCTTGCCTTTCGTCCATTCGGTGAGGTGATGGCGGTTCATGAAAACCGCACTCCCCTCCCCCTTCAGCCGCTCCGCCGTCGAGACGCGGACAAGGCGCGCTCCGTCGCCCGACGGGTCCGCCATGGCGGCGGCGAGAAAACGCCCGGCGGTCTCCTCCACCCCGATCACGGCGACTTCCGGCGCGCCAAGCTCGAAAAGCCGCCGTTTCGCGGCGAAATACCCGCCAAGCCCGCCGTGCCGGTCCAGGTGATCCGCCGAAAGGTTGAGAAAGACCGCGATATCGGGCGCGAGCACGCGCGCAAGATCGATCTGGTAGGAGGACAGCTCCAGCACCACCGTCTCGCCATCCGCGGGCGGGTCGAGGTCGAGCACGGCGCGTCCGATATTGCCGCCCATCTGCCGCGGGCGTCCGGACGCGCCGAGGATATGGTCGATCAGCGCCGTGACGGTCGATTTGCCGTTCGAGCCGGTGACGGCGACGAGCCTCACCTCAGCGCCTGTCATCTGGACCGCGCGGAAGAACAGCGAGACATCGTTATCGACCAGCGCGCCGGCGCGCGAAGCCGCGGCGATCGCAGGATGCGGCGCCGGGTAGAGGTGCGGGACGCCGGGCGAGGCGACGAGAAGCGAAGTATCGCCCCAGGCCGCCGCCTGCGTCAGGTCCTCGATCTCGAACCCGGCCGCCGCCGCGGCGGCGCGCGCCGCTTCGCCGTCATCCCAGCAAACCGGATTGGCGCCGCCCGCCGCGAGCGCCCGCGCGGCCGCAAGGCCGGACCGGCCGAGCCCGAGAACGCCAACGCGGCGGCGCTCATATCCCCTGACCGCGATCATCCGCGCCCGGTATCGAAATGTGGTGAAACGATCATCCGTCGCCGCCTCTATCTCAGTTTCAGCGACGCGAGCCCGACCAGCGCGAGGATCACCGCAATGATCCAGAACCGGATCACGACGGTCGGCTCGCGCCAGCCCTTCTGCTCGAAGTGGTGATGGATCGGGGCCATGCGGAAAACCCGTTTCCCGGTCAGCTTGTAACTGGCGACCTGAACGATGACGCTGACCGCTTCGAGGACGAAAAGCCCACCGATCACCGCCCAGACGATTTCATGCTTGATCGAAACCGCGATGGCGCCGAGCGCGCCGCCGAGCGAAAGACTGCCCGTGTCGCCCATGAACACCATGGCCGGCGGCGCGTTATACCAGAGAAAGCCGAGCCCGGCGCCGATCAGCGCCGCCGCGAACACCGTGATCTCACCGGTTCCGGGGACGTAGTGGAGTTGCAGATAATCGGTGAAATCCGTCCGCCCGACGACATAGGCGATGACCCCGAGCGAGCCGGCCGCGATCATCACCGGCATGATCGCCAGCCCGTCCAGTCCGTCAGTCAGGTTGACGGCGTTGGCGCTGCCGACGATCACCAGCATGGCGAAGGGCAGGAAAACCACGCCCATCGGCACCAGCGCCTCCTTCAGCACCGGCACCGCGAGTTGCCCCTGCAACGCCATCGGCTGAAGCCAGGTCGCCCATGTTCCGGCGATGGCGGCGATGACGAACCCGATGAGCAGCCGTACCCGCCCGGAAAAGCCGCGATGGCTCTGCTTCGTCACTTTCAGATAATCGTCAACGAAACCGATCAGACCGAAACCGACCGTGACGAAGAGAACGAGAAGAACGAACCCGTTGTCCATCCGCGCCCAGAGAAGCGTCGAGAAGAGCACCGACGCGAGGATCATCACGCCGCCCATGGTCGGCGTGCCCGCCTTCTCCAGTATGTGACTCGCCGGCCCATCGTCCCGGATCGGCTGGCCCTTGCCCTGCATGCGCCGAAGCCGCTCGATGATCGGCCGTCCGAAAATGAAGCCGAAAACGAGCGCGGTGAAGAGCGCGCCGCCGGCGCGGAAGGTGATGTAGCGGAAGAGGTTGAAGAGATCGCCGCCCTCGGAAAGCGGCGTGAGTATCTCGTATAGCATGTCAGCCCCCCTCCGCGTCCGGCCGTACATGCCCCATGCGCCGGATCGCGGCGACGACCGGCGCCATTTTCGAGCCAAGCGAACCCTTGACCATCGCCACATCCCCGGCGTCGAGCTTACGCCCGACGGCGGCGGCGAGATCCGCGCTGGTTCCGAACCATTCGCCGCGCTTCTCCGCCGGCAACGCGTCGTGAAGCGCGCGCGTCAGCGGCCCGCAGCAATGCACGAGATCCACCCCCGCCATCTCCTCTGCGGCGGCGAGCGCGGCGTGCATGGCCTCAGCCTCGGAACCAAGTTCCAGCATGTCGCCAAGGAACGCCACCCGGCGCCCCTTGTCGATCCTGCCGACATGGTCCTCCGGTTTCGCGGCGCAAAGAACCGCGAGCGCGGCGCGCATCGAAACCGGGTTGGCGTTGTAGCTCTCGTCGATCAGCGTGATCGAGCCGCCGTTCCCGCCTTCGCCAATCTCGATGCGCCAGCGGGAGCCGCGGCCCTCTGGCGGAGTCCAGCGGCCGAGGGCGAGCGCGGCCTTCGCGACATCGCCGTCCACCGCGTCGGTCGCCGCAAGCGCGGCGAGCGCGTTGAGCGCAAGGTGCCGGCCCGGCGCGCCGATCTTGAACATGAGCGGACGCCCGTGGAGCGTCGCTTTGACCACCGTCGCGCGGCCGGTGAGGCGCGCGCTCTCCAGCCGCGCGTCCGCGCGCGCGCCAGAACCGAAAGCGACGACGCGCGCGCCGCGATGCCGCGCCGCCGCTGCGAGCCGCTCGAAATGAACGTTGTCTGCGTTGAGAATGGCGACGCCGCCAGCGACCAGACCGTCAAAGATCTCCGCCTTCTCGTCCGCGATCGCCTCGACGCTGTCGAACCCCGCGAGGTGCACCGCCTCGACCGTGGTGACGATGGTCACATCCGGCCGCGCGAGGCGCGAAAGCGGCGCGATCTCACCGGGCTGGTTCATGCCGATCTCGATCGCGGCGAAGCGCGTCGCCTCCGGCATCCGCGCCAATGTCAGCGGCGCGCCCCAGTGATTGTTGAAGCTTTTCTCCGCCGCATGGGTCGGGCCGCTGGCGCCGAGGCAGGCGCGGAGCATTTCCTTCACGCCGGTCTTGCCGACCGAGCCGGTGACGGCGATCACCTTCGCCTGCGTCCGCGACCGCGAAGCCGCCGCAAGACCCCAAAGCCCGGCGAGCGGGTCTTTCACGACAAGAAGCGGCGCGCCGGGCGGCGCGGAACCGGGAACCCGGCCGACCATGGCCGCCGCCGCCCCGGCCTTGAACGCAGCGGCGACGAACTCGTGCCCGTCGCGCGCGTCCTGGAGGGCGACAAAAAGATCGCCCCGGTTCAGCGAACGACTGTCGATCGAGACGCCGGAGACATTGAACCCCGCCGTCGCGCGCCCGCCTGTCGCCGCCGCCGCCTCTTCCTCCGTCCAGAGCGCGCCCGTCATGCCTCGTCCTCGCCATCCAGCGCCGCGACCGAGGCGCGCGCCTGTTCCGCATCGTCAAAGGGGTGCGTCACGCCGGCCACGGTCTGGCCGGTTTCATGCCCCTTCCCGGCGATCAGAAGCCGATCATCGGGCGACAATGCGTCAACGCCTGTGAGAATCGCCTCAGCCCGGTCACCGATCTCTATGGCGTTCGGGCAGGCGGCGCGGATCGAGGCGCGGATCGAGGCGGGGTCCTCGCCGCGCGGATTGTCATCCGTCACGATGACGGCGTCCGAGCCCTCGCAGGCCGCGCGTCCCATTTCCGGCCGCTTGCCGCGATCGCGGTCGCCGCCGGCGCCGAATACGACGATCAGTCGGCCTGGCGTATGGAGCCGAAGCGCGGCGAGCGCCGTCGAAAGCCCGCCGGGGGTGTGCGAATAATCAACATAGATCGCGGCGCCGTTGGCGCGGGTCGCGACATGCTCCATCCGACCCCGAACGCCGGTGAGCCGGTTCATCGCTTCGAAAACCCTGTCCGGCGCTTCCCCGGCGCCGATGACCAGCGCGGCGGCGGCCATCGCGTTCAGCCCCTGGAACCCGCCGATCAGGCCGAGCCGGACGCGCCGCGGCGCGCCCCGCCATTCCAGGTCCAGCTCCTGCCCCGCCGCGTCGAACCGCGCTTCGATCAGGCGCAACCCGCGCGCCGCCTCGCGGTCGCGGCCGAAGGGGATGATCTCCTGTCGCTTCGCGGCGCGCGCGGCCTGATGATAAGTGGAATCGTCGGCGTTGAGGACGGCCGGCGCGCCCTCCGGCAGAAGCTCGGAGAAGAGCCGGAGCTTGGCCGCGAGATAGCTTTCGAAATCCGCGTGATAATCGAGATGATCGCGGCTGAGATTGGTGAAGGCGCCGCCGGAGAGCCGCGCGCCGTCGAGCCGGTGCTGCGCCAGCCCGTGGCTTGACGCCTCCATCACCGCGTGAGTGACGCCGGCGTCGGCAAGTTCGGCCAGCAGCCGGTGCAGCGTGATTGGCTCGGGCGTCGTCATCGCCAGCGGCTTCGTCACCGCGCCCTCCACCCCGACCGTGCCGAAGCTCGCGGCGCGACGGCCGAGCGCGGCGAAGATCTGCCGCGCGAAACTCGCGACCGAGGTCTTTCCGTTGGTCCCGGTGACCGCGAGCAGGGTCTCGGGCTGCGCGCCGTAAAAGGCGGCGGCGGCAAGCGCAAGACGGCGACGCGGGTTCTCGTCGATCAGAAAGGGAACCGGCCAGTCGCCGATATCGGCGCGCGCCCGCTCCGCGCCTTCCGCGCTCGTCAGCACAGCGGACGCGCCCATCCTGACCGCGTATTGCGCAAACTCGGCGCCGTCGAGCGCGCCCTTCAGAGCCGCGAAGAGAAAGCCCGGCCGGGTTTCCCGACTGTCGGCGCAAAGTCCGCTGATCACCATGTCCGGGCGCGGCGCCGGCCCCTTCCGGTCAAGCCCCGCAAGGCCGAGCGAGGCGAGCGTCGCCGCCATCAGAACCTCACCTTTCCGACATCCCCGGCCACGACCGTCTCCGGCGCCGGGATCGGCCTCATGTGAAGGATCGGCGCAAGCCGCTCGACCGCCAGCGCGGCGGTCGGCGCCGCCGTCCAACCGGCGGTGCGCCATGTGCGGCCGTATCTGAATGTCGAAGCCTCATCCAGCGTCACCACCAGAACGTATTTCGGTGATGACATCGGAAAGGCGGCGGCGAAAGTCGAGAGCGTTTTCGACTCGTCATACCCGCCGCGCGCGGGCTTGTCGGCGGTGCCGGTCTTGCCGCCGACTTCAAAGCCGGGAACTTCGGCGAAGTTCGCGGTGCCCTTCTCCTCCGCCACCACGGCGCGGAGGATTTCGCGCAGCGAACGCGAAGTGCTGGCGGAGATCACGCGATCCGCCTCGGTCGGCGCCGGCGCGCCGCGCCGGAGCGTCGGATGCACCCGGAGCCCGCCGTTGAGCAGCGAGGCGTAGGCGGCCGCCAGATGCAATTGCGTGGCCGCCAAGCCATGCCCGAAGGAGATCGTCATCGTCGATAGCTGGCTCCACCGCGCCGGATAGAGCGGTTGCCCGAGCCGGGCCTCGGCGATCTCTATACTGGTCGGGTCGAGCATGCCGATCTTGCGAAGAAACGCCTTCTGCGCCTCCGCCCCGATCGCCAGCGCGATATTCGAGGTGCCGACATTCGAGCTTTCGACGATCACGTCACGAAGCGTCATGCGCGGCGGCATCCGGTGGAAGTCGTTGATCTTGAATTTGCCGACGCGGAGCGGGCCCTTGGTGTCGATCATGCTCTCGGGCGTGTAGAGACCGCTGTCGATCGCCTGCGCGGCCGTGAAAAGCTTGAAGGTGGAGCCGAACTCATAGACGCCTTCGGCCGCGCGATTCATCATCGGGCGCACCTTCGCCACCCGCGGATCGCGCGTGTCGGGCCGGTTGTTCGGGTCGAAATCCGGCAGGCTGACCATGGCGAGGACCTCGCCATTGCGCGCGTCCATCAGCACCGCGGAAGCGGCGATCGCACTGAACTCCGTCATCGCCGCGCCCATCACGTCGGTCAGCGCGGTCTGCGCGACCAGGTCGATGGAGAGCGGCATCGGCCGCCCGGCGCGGGCCGGATCGCGGAGTTCCTTGTCGAGACGCCGTTCGACGCCGGCGAGGCCGACAAGTTCGGCGTGATCGACGCCTTCCGCGCCGACCGTGACACCACCGAGAATATGCGCGCCGATGCGCCCGGCGGGATAGATGCGGGTCTCCCGGCGGCCGAAGTAGATTCCCGGAATGCCGAGGTCGTGCACCGCCTGGCGCTCGTCCGGGGTCGCCGGGCGCTTGATCCAGACGAATTTTCGCCCCGGCGCGAAGCGAGCGCGGAACGTTTCTTCTCCGATCTCCGGCAGGACGGCGCCGAGACGACGCGCCGCTTCGTCGGCGTCGACGCCGGCGAGCGCGGTCTCGTGCGGATGCGCGTAAATCGCCCAGGTCGGCAGGTTGGCCGCCAAGAGCCGGCCGTTGCGATCGGTGATCGCCGCGCGCTCCGTCGCGACGACGCGCGACGCGGCGGTCTCAAGGCGCGGCTCCTTCGGCTCCGCGACGGCCAGCAGCGCCATGCGCCCGCCCAGTACGCCGAACCCGACGAGAAAGAACAGCGAGACGACCAGCAGCCGCCATTCGGCGCGATCGGCGCGCGCGCGCCGCTTTTCCTCGCGCGCCCGCTCGCGCCGTTCCGCGCGGCGCGCCAGCGCCGTCTCGGCGCCGTCGCCGAGGACGCGAACAAGATCCGCGCCGGCGCTCACCGCTCGATCCTGATCTTGTCGCTCTCCCGAGCGCGCACCGCGACAGGCGCAGTGGGCGCGGCGCGGCGCGGCGCGGCGGCTGTCGCCCGCGCGGGAGGCGGCGCGGCGCGATGCGGCGCGGGCTCGCGCGCCTCCGCCGTCACGACCGGTTTCGGCGCCTCGCGCGCGGGCCTTGGGCTCTTGCGCCGCGCCGCCGGCTCTTCGGGCGAAAGCGCGTCGAGATCGATAAGAGCGACCGGCGCCATTCCATCATCGGGCTGCTTCATCGGCGTTTCGGAGAGTTCCGCATAGCTGTCGGGCTTCATCGGCGTCAGGCCCAGTTCGCCCTGATGCGCCGCCACCAGCCGCGTCAGCCGATCAGGCGCGTTGAGCCACGCCCATTCCGCCGCAAGCACCTGGATCGCCATCCGTTCTTCGGCGATGGCCCGGTTGGTTCTCTCGATCGCGTCCAGCCGATCCTGCGTCGCGTAGGTGACGCTATAGGACCAGAACGAAGCCCCGACGATCAGCACCGCGCCGACTATGTAAAGCGCCCACCGCATCAGCCGTCTCCGCCCGCGGCCCGAATTCGCGGCAGACCGAGCGCGGCGCTCTCGACCCGCGCCGCCGGCGCGCCGGTGCGCCGCGCGGCGCGAAGCCGGGCGGAGCGGGCGCGCGGGTTTCGCGCGATTTCCTCGGCTGAGGGCTCCAGCGCCTTTCGGGTGATGATTTCGAACCCGGGCGGATGCGCCTTCGCCTCCGGCGCGTGACGAGAGACCCCAGGCGCAGCGCCGCCGCGAATACGCAGAAACCGCTTCACGATCCGGTCCTCCAGGCTGTGAAATGTGACGACCGCGAGCACCCCACCCGGAGCGAGCCGCGCCTCGGCCGCCGAAAGCCCGCGCGCCAGTTCGCCAAGCTCGTCATTGACCGCGATGCGGAGCGCCTGAAAGACGCGGGTCGCCGCATGCGGGCGGCCGGGCTTCGGCCGGGGCGCGTTCCGCTCGATCAGCGTCGCCAGCGCCAGCGTGCCGGTGATCGGCGCATCGGCCCTGGCGCGGGCGATGGCGCGCGCCAGCCGCCGCGCGCCGCGCTCCTCGCCATAGAGGAAGAAGATATCCGCGAGTTCAGCCTCCGGCGCGTCGTTGACCAGATCCGCCGCGCTCGGCCCCGCGCCGCCCATGCGCATGTCGAGCGGGCCGTCCTTCTGAAAGGAGAATCCGCGCCGCGCCTCGTCGATCTGCATCGAGGAGACGCCGATATCGAGAACGACGCCAGCGAGCGGCTCCTCGATCAAGCGGTCCAGGTCCCCGAACCGCCCTTCGACGATCTCCAGACGGCCTTCATAGGCCGGCGCCCATTCGCGCCCGCGCGCCACCGCCTCCGGATCGCGATCGAGCGCGATCACCCGCGCGGCGCCGGCGTCGAGCAGCGCCGAAGCGTAGCCGCCCGCCCCGAACGTGCCGTCCAGGATGACGCCCGCCAGCGCGGGCTCCATAACCGTCAGGACCTCCTGCAGCATCACCGGATCATGCAGAGCCCGCGCCGCCGCGAGCGCGGAGAGCGCCGGCGCGGTCATGACTCTCCTCCCATCGCGCCGGCCCAGTCGAGCTTGTCGACATTCGCCCGCGCGATCTCCAGCATCGCGGCCTCATCGGCGGCGTAGGTGTCCGGATTCCAGATCTGGAACGTGTTCAGCGTGCCGATGAAATAGGCCTCGCCCTCGATCCCGGCGAGCGCGCGCAGCTCCTTCGGCAGAACGATGCGCCCGGTCTCGTCGAGCGGCAGTTGATGCGCCTTGCCGGCCACGGCGTTGGCGAGCGCGCGATATTCCGGACTGAAAGGGTTCATCTTTGTCAGCGAACGGGCCAGATTCTCGAAATGGCTCTGGCCGAAGCCAATGATGGTCGGCCCGCCGAGGAGTTCAGGCATGAGGAAAAGGATCGGGCTATCTTCACTCTGCAGCACCTTTCGGAAAGGCGCGGGGATCGAAACCCGGCCCTTGCCGTCGACCTTGTTGGTCGCGCTGGAGGAGAAGAATTTCAACACGCGCCCGGGGCCTCCCCGCCGGTTTCGACACCGCTTGTCCCGCCTCGCCCGCCCGATGCGAAACGGGCCGCGCATCCATTGCGATGCGCGGCCCGCAGCCTGTCCCTCGACGTCTTCTGACTGCGTCCGCCGCGTTTTTTGCGGTCGTATTCGCCTCGCCGCAGCACCCTCGGCGCCTGTATGAACCTGCTCTTTTATCGTTTGAGCCGGAGGCCGCTGCTGGAATTTGGGATAGCATGGGATATCATGGGACACAAGTGATTATTGTGCTGAATTCATGGTCCGATTTGGGTTTGATGTGTAAAATGCAACAGGGAACGCCCCCCGCGCGGCGCGGGTTCCGATCTATTCATCAAATATTCATGTTTTGTTCTAATGCGATCGCGTCAGATCGCATAGCGCCGCACCCATCGGCCCGACGCTTCCGGCCATGAGGCCGGCGAAATCCGCGGGTTCAGAGGCTCAGAACGGCAGTTTCATGCCCGGCGGCAGCGCCATGCCTTCGGTCAACTTGCCCATTTCCTCGGCGGCGCGCCGGCTCGCCTTCTCCTGAGCGTCCTGCACCGCCGCGACGATCAGGTCCTCGACCACCTCGCGGTCCTCGGGCTTGAAGAGCGAAGGATCGATGGAGAGCGAGCGGAGCGCGCCCTTTGCGCTGGCGACGGCCTTCACCAGCCCGGCGCCCGCCTCCCCCGTCACTTCTATGGAATCGAGTTCCGCCTGGGCCTCGGTCATTTTCGACTGCATTTCCTGGGCCTGCTTCATCAGCTTGCCGATATCGCCCATACCCTTGAACATGTTCAGCCTATCCTTTCGGGGTCAGCCCGCGAACGGGTCCACCGGCGACCAGTCGTCGCCATATTCCTCATCGTCGTCGATCCCGTCCTCGTCGGGCGCCGGCGCGGCGTCGGCCTGAACAGGGTCGCGAATCGCCGCGATCCGCGCGCCTGGAAAGGCCGCGAGCGCGGCGGCGACCAGCGGATGCGCCGCCACCGCCTCCACCGCCGCGCGCTCCGCCGCCCGCCGCGCCTCGGAGATCGTCGCTTCGCCCGGCTCGCGCGTCACCGCCACCATCCAGCGCGCGCCGGTCCATGCGGTTAGCCGCGCGCCGAGGACCTGCGCCAGGTCGGCCGGGGCGCGCTCGGCCGGCGCGAATTCGATCCTGCCCGGCGCGTAGCGCACCAGATGCACGAAGTCCTCGACATCCGTCAGAAGCTTCATGTCGCGATTCTCGCGGATCAGCGCAACGACGTCGGCGAAACTTTCATAACGGATGAGCGGCGCGGCGACGGCGGCGCGGGGCGCCTCCGTCGGGCGCTCCGCAGCCTGCGCGCCGCCGCGCGACTCTGCCCGCGCGCCGCCCCCGCCGCCGCCCGGCCCGACCGGGCGCGGACCCGCGGGCGGGCCCGACGGGCCATCGCCGAGCTTGCGAACGATCTCCTCCGGCGTCGGCAATTCGGCGACATGGGTGAGGCGGATCACCGCCATCTCCGCCGCCATCATCGCGTTCGGCGCGCGACCGACCTCCTCCTGCGCCTTCAGCAGCATCTGCCACATCCGCGCCAGCGCCCGCATCTCAAGCGCCGCCGCCAGCGCGCGGCCGCGGTCGCGCTCATCCGCGCCGACGGTCGGGTCGTCGGCGTTCTCGGGATTGATCTTCACGACGCTGATCCAGTGCGTCAGTTCCGCGAGGTCGCGCAGCACCGCGACGGGATCGGCGCCGTCGGCATACTGGTTCGAAAGTTCCCCCAGCGCCGCCGCCGCCTCGCCGCGCATGATCGTCTCGAAAAGATCGATCACCCGGCCCCGGTCCGCGAGGCCGAGCATGGCGCGCACCTCGTCCGCCCCGGTCTCCTCCACCCGCCCGTGCGCGATCGCCTGATCGAGCAGGGAGAGCGCGTCGCGAACCGAGCCCTCGGCGGCGCGGGTGATGAGCGCGATCGCCTCCCGCGACAGCTTCGCGCCCTCCTTGGCGGCGATCGCCTCCAGATGCGCCATCATCAGCTCTGGCTCGATCCGCCTCAGATCGAAGCGCTGGCAGCGCGACAGCACGGTGACCGGCACCTTGCGGATCTCGGTGGTGGCGAAGATGAATTTCACATGCGGCGGCGGCTCCTCCAGCGTCTTCAGCAGCGCGTTGAAGGCCGAGGGGCTGAGCATGTGCACCTCGTCGATGATATAGACCTTGTAGCGCGCCGAGGTCGCGCGATAACGGACCGAATCGATCAGTTCGCGAATGTCCCCGACGCCGGTGCGCGAGGCGGCGTCCATCTCCTGCACATCGACATGCCGGCTCTCGGCGATCTGCCGGCAGGGCTCGCACACCCCGCAGGGCGAGGTCGTCGGCCCGCCGGTCCCGTCCGGACCGATGCAGTTCAGGCCCTTGGCGATGATCCGCGCCGTCGTGGTCTTTCCCACCCCGCGCACGCCGGTCATGATGAAGGCGTGATGGATCCGGTCGTGCTTGAAAGCATTCGTCAACACGCGGACCATCGGCTCCTGCCCGATCAGATCGGCGAAGCTCTGCGGCCGGTGCTTGCGGGCCAACACCTGGTAGGCGGCGTCGGAATCGACCTCCGCTTCCGGCGACGCCTCGTCAACGCTGGGGGAATCTTCGGCCATCGCGCCCTTCCCTGAAATTCACGGTGAGAGGGTATGGGGGCTGGCGCAGCGCCGCAAGGCGGGCGGGCGCGAACAGCGCGCCCTGCGGCCGATCTTTTCCGGGCCGCGCCTTCCCTCCGCCGCGTCCCGAAAGGCGCGCCGGCCGGCGCGCTACTCCGCCCAGGGCGCGCGCTCGGGGGTGAGCACCCGGATCACCGGGTAGTCCGGCATGCTGGTCGCAGAGAGCGTGATCTCGGACCCCGGCCGCGCATCGATCTCGAACGTGTCGGCCATGCCCGCGAGAAAGCGCTCCAGCGCATAACCGGAGAAGATGTGCATGGGAATGACGACGCGCGCGCGCACACGCTTCAACACCGTGATCATATCCGGAACCGACATCGTGTAGCCGCCATCGACCGGCGCCAGCACCACGTCGAGGCGGCCGATCTCGGCGTAGTGTCCGTCCGTCGGCAGATGATGCAGATGACCGAGATGGCCGATGCAGAGCCCCTCGTATTCGAAGATGAAGATCGAGTTGCCATCCCGCTCCCACCCCGCGCCGGCGCGGATGTCGGTGGTGACGTTCCGGATGAGCAGATCGTCGATCTGGACCCAGTGGCGCACTGGCTCCGCGCCTTCGCTCCAGCCTTTCAGGCGGTACGGGATCTCCGCGGGCGGGTTCCGCATCCAATGCGTCGCATGCGCGTGGTTCATCGTCACCGCGTCCGGCGTCGGCCCGGTCCCGGCGTCGCCGTAGAAATCCGTGACGGCGGCGCGGCCCTGACCGGTCTCGATCCGCAGCGCCGCGTGACCGATATAGCGGATCCGCACCTCGCCCGGCGCGAGCGCGGCGCGCCACAACTTTGGCGCCGGCGCGCCGGCGAGTTGGATGCACTGCGAAGCAGACGCCGGCGCGGCGATGAGCAGCGCGAGCGCGACCAGAAAGCGCATCATGGCCGACCTTCCAGCGGTCAAGCGAAGGATGGCGCGGGACAGAGAGACCGCGCCGCCGCCCCGCGTCACACCATCGCGAATATCCGCGCCGGCCCGCCAGTACCGCCGCGATGTTTCGGCGCGCCGACGACCAGCGTCGCCCCCGTCGCCGGAACCTTGTCGAGATTGGCCAGGCACTCGACGCCGAAACGGCCCGAGGGCAGCCAAAGGTAATGCGTCGCGAAGTCCGCCGACATCCCGTGGTCGAGCGAAAGCGTGTCGACCGCGATGGAGCCGGCGCCTGTCTCCTCGATCAGCATCGCGGCGGCGTCGCTGTGGAAGCCGGGATAATGCTGCTTCTCACCGTCGAAGCCCCGGAACGCGTCGGTTCCGACCTTGGCGCCCCAGCCGGAATAGAGCGCGACGCAGGCGCCGTCCGGAATCGGACCGTTGGCGTCGGTCCAGGCTTTCAGATCGTCCGGCGTCACCTGCGCATCCGGATCGTCGTCGGCTTTCGCGGCGATATCGACGACGCAGAGCGGCGCGACCAGCGACGTGACCGGAATCTCCGCGACGGACATCCCGTCCGCCGAGAAGTGCAAGGGCGCGTCGACATGGGTGCCGGTATGTTCGTTGATCGTCATCTCGAAGAGGTTGAAGCCGTCCTTGTCGAAATGGAACTTCTGATCCGCCGAAAATCCCGGCGAGCCGAAATAGGTCGGAAAATCGGCCGAAAGCTCATGCGTCATGTCCTCGACGCGTTCATGCCCTGCGGCGAGCGCCTTCGGCGCGGCGGCGGCGCCAACCGCCGTCACGGCCGCCGCGGCGGTCGCAGTCCGGAAGAGATCGCGCCGCGACAGCATGCGGTCCTTCACGGCGTTCATCACACAGACATCGCACATCGCCCTCTCCCTCAATTGCGGATATCGCAACCACAAGGTTACCCGAGAAAGGCGAGCTTTCAACAAAAAGCGTCCGGACGCCTGAATCTTCCGGTCGAGCGCTTCGCCGGCTTCATCGAACGCGCCCGCCCGCGCGATGCAGGCGGGCGCGCCGCGCGCTACTGGTTCGCGTCCAGGGTGGCGAGCGCCGCTTTCGCCTCGTCCGCGAAGGCGAAATCCGGCGTCGCGAGCGCCGCTTCGAGATGCGGGCGCGCCGCGGCCCCGTCGCCGAGCGCGGCGTAGGCGAGGCCGGCATGATAGCGGACGAAAGGATTGTCGGAGAGCGCGTCCGCCGCCGGAACGAGATAGCGCAACGCCTCTTCGTAATTCCCGAGCTGATACTGCACCCAGCCATAAGTGTCCTGGAAGGCCGGAACAGAGACGCCGCGGAGGCTCCCGGCGATCTTGGCCGCCTCCGCCTTCGCCGCTTCATCGTCCGCCTTGTACTCGACCAGCAGGCTCGCGAGGTTGTTCGCCGCGACGAGCGAATCCGGCCTCGCCTCGAAGAGCGCGCGGTACTGCGCGATGGCGTCGTCGACGCGCTGCTTCGATTCGTAGTAGCCGCCAAGGAAGAGCATCAGGCCGCTCGGATCGTCCGTCGCCTCGACCCCCTCCTTCAACATCGCGACCGCCTCGTCCTCGCGCCCTTCGCGCAGATAGAGACGCGCGAGCGCCAGATAGGGCGGCGCCACCGTCGGCGCGGCGGCGAGCGCGGCCTTGTAATCCGCCTCGGCCGCCGCCGTTTTCTTCTCACTTATGTTGAGCGCCGCACGCAGCATCAGCGCCTGCGCGTTGGCCGGGTTCTCCGCCAGCACGCCGCCGAGAAAGTCCATCGCCTCGTCGATCTTGCCGGCCTTGAAATAGACCTGAACCATGGCCGCGAGCGCGCCGTCGCTCTGGCCCGGCTCCTTCGACAGACTGTCGAGAAGCGCCAGGCTCTCGTCATAGCGTTCGCGCCCGCTCAGCGTAGCCGCCCGCACTCTGATCGACGATTCGGAGTTGATCTGGGCGAGTTGCTTCGCCGTCTCGTCGGCCGCCGCCCAGTCGCCGACGCGAAGCTGCTCCGCCGCAAGCGCGTTCAGCAGTTTCTCGTTCCCGGGCTGCGCGCGAACCGCCTGCGTCAGAACGGTCAGCACCGCATCGTCGCGATTGTCGAGACGCAGGAATTTCACATACTCCATCGTGATGTCGGGCGCATAGTTGGCCGCCTGCATGGCCGCTGCGAAATTCTCGCCGGCGATATCCGTGCTGCCGGTCTTGAGATGCGTGCGCGCCGACAACAGCAGCAGCTGAGGATTGTTCGGGGCCGAAGCCAGCGCGGCGCGAATGTCGAGCAGCGCGTTGGAGTAATCCTCGTCATCGTAGCGGAGCGCCGCGCGGAGGGCGAGCGCATCGGCGTTCGCCGCATCGCCTTCGAGCACGGTCTTGACCAGCGCCTTCGCTTCGTCGCGCGCGTTCTCCCGCAGCAGGAACCGCGCCAACATCAGCCGCACGCTGTTCGCATCGGCCGAGTTTCCGGCGTCTTCGGCGTCCTGTATCACCCCGGCGAGCCGGGTTTTCGCCGCCTCTTGCTCACCGCCCTCATAGTCGATCTGCGCAAGCGCCACCTGATAGGGCGTCTTCTCGTCCTTTTCCGCGACAAGGCGCTCCAGTTCGGCGCGCGCCGCCTCATCCCCCTGTTTGGCGAGGATGAATTGCGCGACACGCAGCGCCGCGTCTGAATCGTCCGGATTCGCTTCGGCGATCGCGCGAAGCTGCGCTTCGGCCTCGGCGTCCTGACCGCGCTCCGCGTACCAGCGCGAAAGCGCCGAGCGGAGCGAGACCTGATCGGGGAACCGTTCAACCAGCTGCTGCAGATAGGCGCCGACTTCCTCGGCGTCGCCACGCTTCTCCAGCACCTGCAACTTGACCAGCGCGACGCCCATGTCCTGCGGCGCCCGTTCGGTGATGTCGTTGGCGATGGCGAGCGCGCGTTCAATGTCTTCGGCCTGCAGCCGCTCGCCGATCAGCACCGCATGCGCGGTCGGATTCGCCGGATCGAGCGCGATCGCCTGCTGCGCGAAGTCGAGCGCAGTGTCGGTGTTTCCGAGCCGGAGCGAGATTCCCGCCTTCAGCACCAGCGCGTCGACATTCTTCGGCTCGGCCGCGATGGCCGAGTCGGCGTTGGCGAGGGCCTCGTCCAGCTGACCGCCAAGCAACATCATCTGGCCGAGCTTGACGAGCGCGCCGACATTCACCGGGTCGATCTCGACGATCTTGTTGAGATGCGCGATCATCGCCGGATAATTGCGCTGCGCTTCATAGACTTCGGCCATCCCGGAATGCGCCGCAACGCTGTTCGCGTCGATCGCGAGGGCGTTGCGGAACTCCACGGTGGCCTTCGCCAGCGCGCCGTCCTGAACCAGCTCCTCGCCGCTCGCGACGTGCTTGGCCAGCCGCTCCTCGGCGCTGTCGCAACCGGCGAGAGCCATGGTTCCGAACGCCAGACCGGCGATCATCACCAGGCGGTTCACATTTCTAGAAACTGCGCCCATCGGACGTGACCTCCAATCCTTGACACGCCCGCGGGTCCTCTTCGACCGCGTCCGGGCGTGCGACGCCGTGCGTCAAGTGATGCGCGCCGCGGATAACGGCCGCAAATTTCCGCCCATGCATCAGGCGTATTCATAGGCCTTGCGGTTCACCCCGTCTTCAGCCTTGTTAAGCAGCACGCCGAGGAAATTCACCTGGCCCGCGAACATACGCTCGCAGCTCTCGATATCCTTCGCCGTGGTCTGACCGGCCGCTGCGACGAGAAGCACGCAATCGACATGCTGGACGAACGCGATGGCGTCATCGCTCACCAGCAGCGGCGGCAGGTCGTAGATCACCACGTCCGGATCAAGCCGCTCCGTGATCGAAGCGAGCAGACTCACCGTCTTCTCGTCCTGGATCATCTCGGTGGAGTCGCGCACCCGCTCTCCGTTGAGGCCGAGCGCGAGATTCATGCCGACCCGCATCAGCGCCGCTTCCGGCTGGGTCCGCCCGCTCAGCAGCCAGGCAAGCGGCGACGCCTCCTTCTGACCGAGGATGCGCGCCATTTCCGGGGCCTTGAGATCCATGTCGATGAGCAACGTGCGGTAGTCGGGTTGCCGCGCGAGGCTGAACGCCAGGTTCGCGGCCACCAGCGTCTTGCCGCAGCCCTTGGTCGGGGACGTGATGGCGACGCGCCGCCAGCCATTGTCGCGGAGAACCTTCATGAGCCGCGTCCGCAGGAGATCGAAGGGAATATGCGCGAGGTCGGATTTGTCGTGCGTGACGATGCGCGAGCGGTGAAGCCGCTCGGGCCTGAGCTCGAGTTCCCTGAGCGACGACCAGAAGGCGTCGGTCTCGGAGACGGCGGCCGACGAACCCGCGGGCGCGGAAGCGGCGGGCGACGAGGGGCGCGGCGCGGCGGCGACGCCCGCAGCCGGCTGCTCGGCCGCCTGGGCCTCGCGCAGCGCCCTCGCCTTTTCTATCGCATGCTTCAGTCTTTCGACCATCTGTCTTTATCCTTGTCGCCCGCTCGCCACCTAGAATCGGCGCTCGATCATGGAGATAACCTCATTGAGCCCGGTCTTTTCCGCCAGTTTCTCGGCCAGGACGGAAAGCGGCAAATAATACTGATCGATGGCGAAGAGGGTCGCGGGAACGCCGACCAGAATCGCGAAGGCGATCAATGCGAGCCGCCAGCGGCGTGACCTGATCTCCTGTCGGGTGTGGATATAGGGAACCACGACGACGGGCCGGAGATTGACCTTGCGCTGGAGATCGCCCGATGTCCGGATCGTATTGTTCAACAATTCCAGCAATGCGACGAACGCGACCCCGATCATGATCGAAACGCCGGCGCCCAGACTGGCGATCATCAGGCGATTCGGCGATTTCGGTTCGGTCGGCACCTGCGCCTGTTCGATCACGACGAGCCTTTCGGCCTGCCTGTTGACCTCCATTCGCTCACCTGTCTCCGCTTCGGCGAGCTTGGCGGCGGCCACGGTGTACTGGTTGCGCAGCTCGCCGAGTCGGCGGGTGAGCGAGCTGAGCTCGACCTCGACCTGCGGCGCGCGGCTGATCGATACGCGCAGATCGTCGGCCTTCTTCTTGTTCTCGGCTCCGCGCTGTTCGAGCTTTTCGATCTCGGCGGTGATCAGCTCGGCCTGCCTTTTCAGCCGGGCTTTCTGATACTCCAGCGGATCGACCTGTTCGCCGTTCTCATCGGTCGCCGGAGTGATCTCCCTCTGAAGCGCCTGGATACGGGCTTCGAGCGCGCGGATCGTCGGATGCGTCGGCGCCAGGATGCCGCGTTGCTGCGCCAGCGTGTTCTGCAGCGCCTTGATCTGCTGCTGCTCTGGCGAGAGAGTCTCGTCGGTCAGGCCGGCGAGGCCCCGCGACAGCGCAAGTTCGATCTCCCGTCTTTGCTCCTCCAGCACGCTCCGCCGTTCCTCGCCGTCGGAAATTTCCGCTTCGAGCCGCGCCAGTTCACCGGCCCGATATTGCACCGTATCCGGTAGCGCGTCCGCATGTTCGCCCTTGAAGGCGACGATCTGGTTCTCCAGGTCGAGGATCTGCCGCGAGAGCCTGCCGGTCTCGGATCTGAAGAAGGCGACAGTCTCCGTCGCGCGCTCCGTTCGCTGCTTCAGGTTGAGATCGAGCGCCATGGTGACGAATTCGTTCGCGATCTTCGCCGCGAGAACGGGCGACGGCGCGTCGAAGGAAATCGTGAACGCCGCAACCCCCGAGGGCGCGCGGCGCGCGCTGCTGTCGCCGAACGCCACGCTCGCGAAAACCGCGTCTTCGCGCAGGCGGTCGACCTTGTCGGAGATGCTCATGCCCTCGAAGCCGTCATAAAGCTTGTACTTGTCGATCAGCTCGATGAGGTTCCGCCGAGTCATCAGGCGCTGGCGGATCAGTTCGAGCCGCTCCGCCGCGGAGGCGGTCACCGTGGAGCGGGCGAGTTCGTCCGGAATCTGCTGGCTCTCGACGAGAATCCGCGCCGTCGCCGAGTAAACCGGCGGCAGGATATAGGCGACCCCGACCCCGAGCGGCGTCAGCAGCACAAAGCACAACGCGACGATCCAGGCGCGACGCCGCACAATCCCCAGAATGTCACCCAGACCCATACTCGCGCCGTCAGCCATGCCATACACTCATGCTCCCGGCGCATTCGGCGCCGGCGGTTTCAACGCCTATCCCATACCCCATGCGACAGGTCTATTTTTCGCTCACCAGTTTCGGAATCGGGCGCGGCGCGGCGAATTGATTGTAGATGCCGCGGACTTTCGCGCTTTCGAGGAATTCGTTCAACAGATCTTCATCGATCACCCGTCTCTCCGCGGAAAATCCGTAGAGCAGGCAAAAATCGCAAAGAATATTGATGAGCCGTGGCACGCCTCCAGTCGCTTCGTGAATCAATTCGCAGGTCCGCTCCGGAAATATCTCCGTCGTCGCGCCGGCGATCGCAAGCCGACGGCGAATATATTTCGCGGTCTCCGGTTTCGACAGCGGCCCCAGATTGAAGTCGGAACTGATCCGCTGGGAGAACTGGCGAAGCTCGGGCCGCATGATCAGCTCGCGCAACTCCGGCTGGCCGACGAGGATGATCTGCAGCAACTCGTCCTTCTCGGAGTTGATGTTGGAGAGCATCCGCAACTCTTCCAGCGATTTCGCGCCCATGTTCTGCGCTTCGTCGAAGATCAGCAACACCCGGCGGTTCGCGGCGTAGGCCTCGATCACGAAATCCTGGAACCGCTTGAACAGCGTGACGTAAGGCTCGTTCGCGTCGAACGGCTGCTCCAGCGCCATCATCACCCAGTGGAGCAGCTCCCCCCGCCCGTCCTGCATGTTGGAGATCAACCCGGTGGTCACCTCCTCGGGCACCTCACGGAGCAGCTTGCGCAGCAGCGTCGTCTTGCCGGCGCCGACATCGCCGGTGATCACGGTGATCGGCGCGCGCGTCATGACCCCGTAACGCAGCATGGTGAACGCCATGACGTGACTATCCGACCAGAACAGAAAATCCGGGTCGGGCAGAGTCAGAAATGGTCGCTGCGACAAGCCGTAGAACGACTCGTACATGATCGTCCCGCCACTTGAACTCATGCCGTCCTCCGGCTTTCCCACCTCGTCGACCGACCCTGTCTGAAACTCCTCTGAGCGTCAGTCCTGAAGCAGCGCCGCTTCCAACTGCGTTCCCGGATCAGGGTCATGCTGCGTCGACGATCCTTACACTGACTCAAAACCAAGGCGGCAATTCGACCATTCCCTGGAGGATTGCGGCGCAATCCACGTTTGTCATATCATATAGTAACAACCAACGATGTGCTAATCGCTACATAAAGACGCATTCTTTGGTATCGGGTCGCATCTTCGCCTCAGTCCGGCACGAATCGCGGCAACACGTCGAGCATGTCGTCGAGAAAGGCCTGCAACCGGGCGTCCGCCTCCCCTTCCGGCTCTCCTCGCCCGATCGGCGTGATCACCCTGACAAGGCCGCCATCGGTCCGCCCCATTGTCAGCGCGTCGACAACCGTGGTCGCCTTGGCCATGTAATCGCTGGTCAGGCGACGGCCCCGCTCCTCGAACCAGTAATAGACCAGCTGCTTGCTGAGCCCTTTCTGGATCACCGCGCGATTGACCGAGAACCGCGTCGTCTCGCCATCGGCTCCCTCGACCTGGATCGCCGCCGGCGTGATCTTCGACATCTCCCACCCGCCGGCCGGGATGCAGACTTCCGGCGAATGGATGCCGTCGCCCTCGGTCTGCCGGTAGTAATAGGCGATGAAGAGGTCGACAGGCGCCGCCGCGTCGGGCGAGGCGAAGGCGGCCGAATGATAATCGTCCGCGCCGAGCACGTTCGCGACGTTCGGGTCCAGTATCTGGGCGGGTCCGGAGCGCCACGAGCCGATCTCCCGCGGGAAGAGCACCAGCGGATCGCGCTGGATCTCGGCGATCTGCCGTTCGGGCGCCAGATGCCAGCCAAGTCCCGCTCCGCCGGTCAGCAAGACGATCATCGCCAGCCCGGCGGACATCCGGATCGACAGGATCCGCGCCATCTGGCCGCCGAGACCGCTGAACTCCAGGTCGAGCGCCTCGGCCAGCGGCCGCCGGTCCCCGCCGATCTTCTGCATCAGCCGCGCCATGCCGAAGAGAATGAGGACGCAGGAGATAAAGATCACCCAACCCTCGAAGAAGTGCAGGAACCCCTCCGCCTGCTCGATCCCGTAGCTATCGACCATGACGCCGATCATGCCGATCCGAAAAGAATTCATCAGAACGGTGATCGGCGCCGCGGACAGCAGCAGCACCGCCTTGTGCCAGACCGGGCCCTGATAGAGCACCGCGAAAATGTAGGAGAAGCTCATCACCGGGAAGAGATAGCGCAGCCCCGAGCAGGCCTCGGCCACCTGCAGCTTGTAGACGCCGAGGTCGATCACGTTGCCGTCGAGGAACACCGGAATGTTCATCAGGCGGATCAGGGCGACGCCGATTTCGGAAGAGACGAACTGAAGATTGATCGACAGCTGCCAGTACATGAAAGCCGGCAGCGGCAGCATGAAGACGAGATGCAGCACCGGCGGCCAGTATTGCCGGCCATACCGCCAGCCGAAACCGACCAGCAAAACGCCATAGAACCAGAGGATCATCGCGTAGGTGACGATGTCCGGAATATGGGTGACGTTGCCGAGCAGCGCGATGAGCAGCGTGAAAACGACGACCGCGACGCCCGGCCAGCGGTCGGCGACGCGCTGCGGCGGCGGTGGCGTGGCGTTCAACTGGCGCAGAAAGAGATAGAAGGATAGCACCGGAATCAGTGGGCCGTGGCTGTATTCGGGAAGGCGCCACGCTTCGAACAGCGCGAAGAACCCGTTCCAGAACAGAGCGACGCCAGAGACGATCAAAAGGATGAAAAGAAAGAACCCCGGGCCGAAACGACGGGCTGCGTGCGCAGCGGCGGCACCGGCGGTATTGTTTCCGCTATTGATCGCGACCATCCAGTTGCTCCAACAAGGGCCTTCGGCCTTCAATTCCACAAAAGCTCGCAACAAACGCGCCGCTGCGACATCCTTATCATCGCGCGTCACGCCGCCGCCAGTCACTTTACCCGATTTATATTCGCGATTTTGTCAACAAGCTGAAGAGGGAAGCCGGTCTGGCGCGCCCCGGGCGCCGGTCGGAACCGCGCATCCGCGCAGCCCGGTCGAGAAAGCCGCGGCCCGGACGCCCGGGAGAAGGGGGACGAAGCGCGCGAACCGGCCGCCCCGCGCCGGCGGAACCTCCGACCGGCTTGCGCGCGCGCGGGCGATCCGACATACATGCCGGCGATGAAATCGAGCCTGAGGACGCCATGATCGCCCGCATCCTGCAACCAGCCCGCACCGCCATGCAGTCCGGCCAGGCCAAGGACGACTGGGTGCTCCTGTTCGACCCGCGTGAGGCCCAGAGAATCGACCCACTGATGGGCTGGACCGGCTCCGGCGACATGCGCCGCCAGGTCCGGCTCAGCTTCGACAGCGCCGAAGCGGCCATCGCCTACGCCGAGAAGCACGGCCTCGCCTATCAGGTGGAGACGCCGAAAACGCGCAAGCACATCGTCAGACCGGGCGGCTATGGCGGCAACTTCGCCTATAACCGGCGCGGCGCATGGACCCACTAGAGCCGTTTACGCGCCATCCCGGCCCCGTAGCTCAACCGGATAGAGCAAGGACCTTCTAAGTCCGAGGTTGCAGGTTCGAGTCCTGCCGGGGTCGCCAGCGCGCCTGTCATCCGGCCCGACGATGAGGGCCATCGCGAAGGAGCGGGTCGTGAGAGGCTTCTGGCTCATCCTCGGCTGTTTCGCCGTCGCGCTCGGCGTAATCGGGGCGGTGCTGCCGATCGTGCCGACCGTCCCGTTTCTCCTCCTCGCGGCCTTCTGCTTCGCGCGCTCGTCGGAAAGGTTCTACAACTGGCTGCTTAGTCACCGCATCTTCGGCCCGCCGATCGCCGACTGGCGGGCGCATGGCGCGATCGGGCGCAGGGCGAAATGGCTGTCCACCGCCTCCATCGCCGCCGCCCTGATCCCGCCCTTCGTCATCGGCCTGCCCTGGTGGATGATCGCGCTGGAGGGCGCCATCCTGACTGCGGTCCTCATCTTCATCTGGACCCGGCCGGATGGCGCGAGGGGCTGAGCCGGTTCGCAAGGTCCCGGCCTTGAGCCGGGACCACGACCTTCAGAGCATGTCCCATCGGGATTCTGGCTCGTGGTCGGGATCGAAGGAGCGGCGCGCGCCCCTCTATTCGTCCAACACCGCCTTCAGCCGATAGAGCGCCTCCAGCGCCTCGCGCGGGCTGAGATCGTCGGGCGAGATCTCGCGCAGCGCCGTCTCCAGCCGCGACGGCCTTTTCGGCGCGGCCGGCGCGGCCGGGCGCGCCGAGAAGAGCGGCAGATCGTCGATCAACCGCGCCGCCTTCGCCCCGCCCTCGCGCTCGCCTTCCTCCAGCGTCTCCAGGATGTCCCGCGCCCGCGCCACCACCGGCTCCGGCAGCCCGGCGAGCCGCGCGACCTGCACGCCGTAGGATCTGTCCGCCGCCCCCGGCCGGACCTCGTGCAGAAAGACGGCCTCGCCCTCCCACTCCCGGACCGCCATCGTCGCGTTGGCGAGCGAGGAGAGCCGTTGGGAGAGCGCCGTCAACTCATGGTAATGCGTCGCGAACAGCCCGCGGCAGCGGTTCACGTCATGGAGATGCTCCAGCACCGCCCAGGCGATGGAGAGCCCATCGTAGGTCGCGGTGCCGCGGCCGATCTCGTCGAGGATCACCAGCGCCCCCTCGCCCGCCTGGTTGAGGATCGCCGCCGTCTCCACCATCTCCACCATGAATGTGGAGCGCCCGCGCGCCAGATCGTCCGCCGCCCCGACCCGGCTGAAGAGTTGATCGACGACGCCGAGCCGCGCTGAAGCGGCGGGCACGAAACTTCCCATCTGCGCCAAGATCGCGATCAGCGCGTTCTGCCTGAGATAGGTGGATTTTCCCGCCATGTTCGGTCCGGTCAGAAGCCAGAGCCGCGCTTCTTCCGATAGATCGGCGTCATTGGCGATGAAGTCGCCGCCGGCGCGGCGCAGCGCCTGCTCGACGACCGGATGGCGCCCTCCCTCGATGCGAAACCCGCGGCCCGCCTCGACGACCGGGCGCGTCCAGCCCTCCGCCGCCGCCAACGCCGCCAGCGCCGCCGCGAGGTCGATTTCCGCCAGGGCGCGCGCCGTCTCCGCGATCGCCGCCGCGGCCCCGATCACCGCCTCGCGAAGCTCGCCGAAAAGCCGAAGCTCGATGGCGAGCGCCCGCCCCCCCGCCTCCAGCATTTTCGATTGCATCTCCGAGAGCGGCGCAGTGGTGAAACGGACCTGCCCGGCGAGTGTCTGGCGGTGAATGAACGTGTCGGAAAGGGGCGCCGACGTCATCTTCTGCGCGTGCCCCGCCGGCGTCTCGATGAAATAGCCGAGGACATTGTTGTGGCGCACCTTCAGCGCGCCGATGCCGCTCAACTCGCGATACTCGGCCTCCAGCGCCATGATGACCGAGCGCCCCTCGTCGCGCAGCGAGCGCGCCTCGTCGAGGCCGGCGTCGAACCCGGCGCGGATGAAGCCGCCGTCGCGCGCCATCAGCGGCGGCTCATCCGCGAGCGCCGCCGCCAGCCGCTCTATCAGCGTCTCATGCCCCTTCATCGCAGCCGCGGCGCCGGCGACGACAGGCGCCTCCGCGCCCGTGAGCGTCGCCGCCAGCGCCGCCGCCTGATCCAGTCCGGTCCGGATCGCCGCCAGATCGCGCGGCCCGCCGCGCTCCAGCGCCAACCGGTTCAGCGCCCGCTCGATATCCGGGACCCGACCGAGGGCGTCGCGCGCGGCTTCGCGGCGGGCCGCGTCGTCGGCGAAGAACGAGACCGCGTCGAGCCTCTCGGCGATCTCGCCGATATCGGTCGAGGGCGCGGCGAGGCGCGCCGCCAGCAGCCGCGCCCCCGCCCCGGTCCGCGTCCGGTCCACCGCATGAAGGAGCGAGCCCTCGCGCCCTCCCGATAGCGAGCGCGCCAGCTCCAGGTTGCGCCGCGTCGCCGCGTCGATCCGCATCGTCCCCTCGCCCGCCTCCCGGAGCGGCGGGCGGAGCAGCGGCAATGCGCCCTTCTGGGTGATCTCGATATAATCCGCCACCGCGCCCAGCGCCGCCGTCTCGACACGCGAGAACGCCCCGAACCCGTCCAGACTTCCGACCCGGTAGAGCGCCTTCAGCCGCGCCTCCGCCGCCGCGCTGTCGAAGGCGGCGGCGGAAAGCCGCGTCGCGACCGCGCCGGCCTCCCCGATCAGATCGAGGAGCGCCGGGTCCTCTTCCGCCGTCGGTCCGACCAGGACCTCGCTCGGTCCGATTCGCGCCAACAGCGGCCCCAGTTCCGCGCGCCGCGCCGCGCCGACCCGCATCTCTCCGGTCGAGAGATCGCACCAGGCCAGCGCGCCCTCGCCCCTGATTTCCGCCCAGGCCGCCAGCCAGTTCGCCGCGCGCGCGTCCAGCAGCGCCTCCTCGGTCAGCGTGCCCGCCGTCACCAGCCGCGTGACGCCCCGTTTGACCACCGCTTTCGCGCCGCGTTTCTTCGCCGCCGCCGGGTCCTCCAGCTGCTCGCAAACCGCAACGCGAAATCCCTTGCGGATCAACGTCAGCAGATACCCTTCGGCGGCGTGGACCGGCACGCCGCACATCGCGATGTCTTCGCCCAGATGCTTGCCGCGTTTCGTCAGCGCGATGTCGAGCGCGGCTGCGGCCGCCTTCGCATCGTCGAAGAAAAGTTCGTAAAAATCGCCCATGCGATAAAAGAGCAGCGCATCCTCATGCTCCGCCTTGATCGCCAGATACTGCGCCATCATCGGCGTCGCATCCGCGGGAATCTCCGCCGCTTTTCGCGCCGTCATTTTCTGCGTCTTCACTTTACCCTCGCTTCGGCTTCCGACTAGCATGGCGGCGTGACGCGCGGAAGCGCGCGCATGCGGGAGGGGGGAACGAGATGCAGCTGCAACGAGCGCGCCCCGAAGACGTCGCGCCGATTCGCCAGGTCGCGATCGCCGCCTATGCGCCCTATATCCGCCGGATCGGGCGCAAGCCGGCGCCGATGCTCGCCGACTTCCCCGCGCTGATCGCTGCTGGCGCTGTCTGGACCCTCGCCGAGATCGCCGACATCATCGGCTTCATCGTCCTCCGCCAGATCGGCGAGAGCCTGCATCTCGAGAACGTCGCCGTCCATCCGGAGCGCCACGGCGAGGGGCACGGCCGCACGCTGCTCGATTTCGCCGAGGCCGAGGCGCGCCGGCGTGGTCTCGGCAAGCTCGATCTCTACACCAACGCGCTGATGACCGAGAACCTGGCGCTCTACACGCTTCTCGGCTGGCGAGAGACCGGCCGCCGGCGTGAAAACGGCTTTGACAGGGTGTATTTCGAGAAGGATGTCGCACCCGCGGAGTGAGCCCGAGCGCCGCCCGAAAGCCACAACCGAACGTCTTGCGTCGAATGGCGAAAACTTCGCTTGCATTTCGACGCCGGGCGCCCCAATTGCCGCTCACGACGCCAACGCACGCGCCTCTGGCACGAGACGGGCGGGTTCATCCCGCCTCTACGGTTACGTAGCGACGGTAACGTCTCTTTTGGACGCCGCGTCCGCCCCGCAATGGGTCGGTCGTCATCTGACGGAGATGACCATGAACGCATACGCGACCGGGCTTGCGCCCGCGCATTCCCATATCTCGCCCATCCGGCGCGCAGAGGCCTATGCGCGCGCGCATGACTTCGACCGCCCGACGCTGATTCTCGACGTCGATCAGGTCGCGGACCAGTTCCACGCGATCCGGCGCGGACTCGGCCGCGCCGCCATTCACTACGCCGTGAAGGCGAATCCCGCCCGCGAAGTGATCGCGCGCCTGATCGAGGAAGGCGCGCATTTCGACGCCGCCTCGCGCGCCGAGATCGAGCTCTGCCTCTCGCTCGGCGCGCGGCCGGAGCAGATCTCCTTCGGCAACACCGTGAAGAAATCGGCTGATATCGCCTTCGCCTGGACCGCCGGGATCTCGCTCTTCGCCGCCGACGCGGAGGAGGAACTCGAGAAAATCGCCGAGAACGCGCCGGGGGCGGAGATCTTCATCCGCCTCATCGTCAGCCAGTCCGAGGCCGACTGGCCGCTCAGCCGCAAGTTCGGCGTCCAGCCCCGCGCCGCGATGCCGCTCCTTCACCGCGCCCGCGCCCTCGGTCTCCGCCCGGTCGGGTTCTCCTTCCATGTCGGCTCGCAGACCCGGCAGGCGGCGATGTGGCGCCCGACGGTGGACGAATTCGCGCCGCTCTGGGCCGAAGCCCGCGCCGCCGGTTTCGATCTCGACCTTCTGAATATCGGCGGCGGCTTTCCCGCATTTTACAACGAGGCGATCGATGCGCCGGAGGCTTATGCGCGCGACGTGATGGCGCTTGTCGAGCCGCGCTTCCCGGGCGCGCGGCGGATCATGGCGGAGCCGGGCCGCGGCCTCGTCGCCGAGGCCGGCGTGATCGCCGCCGAGGTGGTGCTGGTTTCGCGCAAAAGCCCGGACGACCTTCACCGCTGGGTTTATCTCGACATCGGCCGCTTCTCCGGCCTCGCGGAGACGGAGGGCGAGGCGATCCGCTACCAGATCGCGACCGACCATGACGGCCTGCCCGCCGGCCCCTGCGTCCTTGCCGGGCCAAGCTGCGACAGCGCGGATGTGCTCTATGAGCGCCGGCCCGTCGAATTGCCGCTCGCGCTGAAATCCGGCGACAAGGTGATCATCCGCGCCACGGGCGCTTACACGACCACCTATTCCTCGGTCGGCTTCAACGGCTTTCCGCCGCTCGACATGGTCTGCATCTGAGGGCGGACGGCGCCGCGAACGTGATCGGCGGCGGAGTCGCGCCGCGCGCCGGACGGCGCCATGATGCGCCGCGCAAGCGATGTCTTTCCAGATCGGAGCCCGAGCCGATGCTTCATGTGCGTTTCGCCCTTCTCGTCATCGCGTTCGGCCTCGCCGCCTGCGAAGCCGGCATCACGACTTCGGGCGCGTCCGACGCCCGCGCGCTCGTCGGCGACGGCGGCGGGAACGGCGCCGGCGCGCAGTAGGCCCGCCGTTCCACCCCGACCGGGAAACCCGCGATTGCCAGCCTCCGCCGCCGGGGATAACGTCGCCGCCCCGCGACATCCATCGCGCCATCCGGCCGAAAGAAGCCGGCTCAGGAGAGAGACGGCATGACCGACAGATCGCAGCAACTCGACGAAGAGGCGCTCGCCTATCATTTCAAGGCGCCCGCCGGAAAACTTCAGATCACCGCGACGAAACCGATGGCGACGCAGCGCGACCTTTCGCTCGCCTATTCGCCCGGCGTCGCGGCGCCCGTACGCGCCATCGCCGCCGATCCGGAGACAGCCTTCGACTTCACCGCGCGCGGCAACATGGTCGCCGTCATCACCAACGGCACCGCGATCCTCGGCCTCGGCAATCTCGGCGCGCTGGCCTCGAAACCGGTGATGGAGGGCAAGGCCGTCCTCTTCAAGCGCTTCGCCGACGTGAACGCCATCGACATCGAGCTCGACACCGAGGATCCGGAGGAAATCATCAACGCGGTCAAGCTGATGGGTCCGTCCTTCGGCGGCATCAACCTCGAAGACATCAAGGCCCCCGACTGCTTCATCATCGAGCAGCGCCTTCGCGAGATCATGGACATCCCGGTTTTCCATGACGACCAGCATGGCACCGCGATCATCTGCCTCGCCGGGCTGATCAACGCGCTGCATCTGACCGGCCGGAAGATCGAGGACTGCCGCATCGTCCTCAACGGCGCCGGCGCCGCCGGCATCGCCTGCGTCGAGTTGGTGAAATCGCTGGGCGCCGACCCCTCCAAGTGCATCGCCTGCGACACCAAGGGCGTGATCTATCAGGGCCGCGAGGCCGGCATGAACCAGTGGAAATCGGCCCATGCCGTCAAGACCGACGCGCGAAACCTCGCGGACGCGATGAAGGGCGCGGACATCTTCCTCGGGGTGTCCGCCAAGGGCGCGCTGACGGACGAGATGGTCCGCTCGATGGCGAAAAACCCGATCATCTTCGCCATGGCCAACCCGGACCCGGAGATCACGCCGGAGGAGGCCGCGGCGATCCGCCCCGACGTCATCATGGCCACCGGGCGCTCCGACTACCCCAACCAGGTCAACAATGTCCTCGGCTTTCCGTTCATCTTTCGCGGCGCGCTCGACGTGAACGCCCGCACCATCAACGAGGAGATGAAGATCGCCGCGGCCGAGGCGCTCGCGATGCTGGCGCGCGAGGACGTGCCGGACGAGGTCGCCGCCGCCTATGGCGCGCATCCCGTCTATGGGCCAGACTACATCATCCCCGCCCCCTTCGATCCGCGCCTCATCCACGTCATCCCGACCGCGGTGGCGAAGGCGGCGATGGAGACCGGCGTCGCCCGCCGGCCGATCATCGACATGGAGGCCTACGCCCACAGCCTCACCGCGCGACTCGACCCGACGGCGAACATGCTTCAGGCGCTCACCACCCGCGCCCGCAACATGCAGAAAAGCGTCGTCTTCGCCGAAGGCCAGGACGAGCGCGTGGTGCGCGCCGCCCTCGCCTACACCCGCGGCGGGCTTGGCCAGGCCATCGTCGTCGGCCGCGTGGAAGAGGTCGAGCGGATGCTGAAGGAGGCCGGCCAGCCCGACGCGCTGAGCGAGTTGACGGTCGTCAACGCCGAAACCTCGCCGCATCTGAAGGAATATGTCGCGGCGCTTTACGAAAAGCTCCAGCGCCGCGGGTTCCTGGAACGCGACTGCTATCGCCGCGTCGCGCGCGACCGGCACATTTTCGCCGCCTGCATGCTGGCCGAGGGCCACGCCGACGCGATGGTCACCGGCGTCAGCCGGAAATCCGCGGTGGTGCTGACCGATCTCGGCCGGGTCTTCGACACGCGGCAGGGCCGGAAGGTGGTCGGCGTCTCGGCGGTGCTGGCGCGCGGGCGCACGGTGCTGGTCGCCGACACGATGGTCCATGAGATGCCGAACGGCTCCGAGCTCGCGGATATCGCGGAGCAGTCCGCCCGCGTCGCCCGCCGGCTCGGGCTGGAGCCGCGCGTCGCGCTTCTCTCCTATTCGACCTTCGGCTACCCGATCTCGGAGCGCTCGTCGAATCTCCGGGACGCGGTCCGGATTCTCGAAGAGCGCGGCGTCGATTTCGAGTTCGACGGCGAAATGGCCGCCGATGTCGCGCTCGACCCGGTCGCGATGGCCGCCTATCCGTTCTGCCGCCTATCCGGCCCGGCGAACGTCCTCGTCATGCCGGCGCGCCACTCCGCCTCCATTTCCACCAAGATGCTGCAGCAACTGGAGGGAACGACGGTGGTCGGCCCGATCCTGACCGGGCTGGAGCGCCCGGTCCAGGTCTGCTCGATGAGCGCCACGGTCTCGGAGATCCTGAACATGGCGGTGATCGCGGCGACCGGGGTGGGGTGACGTCGGGCGACCCCGGATGTGCTATACTCCATCCGCATGAGAGCGCGCTGACGGCGGAGGCCAACATGATCATGCGCATCTTCCAGGTCCGGACGCACCCGGGCAAAGAGGCGGAATTCGCCCGCTTTTTCCACTCGAAGGCGATCCCGCTGATGCGAGAGACCGAGGGCGTCGTCTCCATCCTTCCGGGCGCCGCGCGGCCCGAAAGCCCGACGGAGTTCAGCTTCGTGATGGTCTGGAGAGACCTCGAATCGCTCAAGGCGTTTGCCGGCGAAGATTATCAGAGCCCGCATGTCGACCCGGCCGAAGCCGGGCTCGTCGCAGCGCGGTCGATCAGGCATTACGACCTGGTGGACGCCTGACCCGAACGCGCCGCCCGGACATGCGCCGCGCCACCGGCGCGCGTGTGGCGGCGATCGAACGACCCCGCATCGGGGGCAAAGCCCGCGGCGTCGCGATCGGCGCGCCGACGCCGCGGCCCCGGCGTGGCCGAGATCGCCGCGACCGGGATGAAGCCGGCGGGTCAGCGCAGGAAGAAAATCGCCGTCATCGCCAGCCCGACCAGCGCGATGCCGATGCGCAGCGCGCGCGGCCGGTCGAGCCGCCGCGCCAGATCGGAGGCGAAATAGGCGCCGCATGCGTTTCCGATCGACATCGGCAAAGCCGCGTCCCAGGCGATGACATCCGCCACGACGAATGTGGCCACCGCCGTGACGGAGAGAACGACCGAGAGCAGGTTCTTCAACCCGTTCATGCCGTTGAGATCGCGAAATCCCAGCATCGAGAACAAAGCGAGCAGCATGATGCCGAGGCCGCCGTTGAAATAGCCCCCATAGCCCGCCACGGCCAGCAGCGTGACAGCGGAAACCAAGGGCCCCGCCTGTCCCACGCCGCGCGCGCGGAGCAGGGAGAGAAGCCGCGGCGCGCCGATGAAAAGCAGCGTCGCGGCGAGCAGCAGCCAGGGAACAAGGGCGACGAAGGACGAGGCGGGCGTGAAGATCAGCAGCCCGGCGCCGAGGAGGCCGCCAAGCGCCGTGAGCGCGATGATCGCCCGCACCCCGAGCGCGCCCTCCGCCCGGATCTCGCGCCGGAAGGCCCAGGCGCTCGCGCAATAGCCGGGGACGGCGGTCATCGTCGCCGTCGCGTTGGCGATGACGGGCGGCGCGCCCGCCCAGATCAGCAGGGGAAAGGTCACGAATGTCCCGCCGCCGGCGACCGCGTTGAGGGCGCCGCCGGCGAATCCCGCCGCGGTCAGGGCCAGTATCGTCAACATCAGGCGTTCCCCCGGAATGAGTTTTGCGTCCTCTCGCACGACCGTGTATTGGTCTGCCAATTGGTCTGGAGATAGCCATGGCGCGTCAGGATCGGACCAGCGTTCTCGTCGCGCTGCGGTCCGCGCTGGACCGCCTCGCGCCGTCCGTCGGCGACCGTCTGCCGGATGAGCGGAGGCTGGCGAAAGCGCTAGGATGCAGCCGGGAGACTCTGCGAACCGCGCTGACGGTTCTGGAATCCGAAAACCTGATCTGGCGGCATGTCGGACAGGGAACCTTTCGCGGCGCGCGACCAGCCGCCGCACCGCTGCGCGACCATCTCGCGATCGCGGCGAGCACGGCCGCGGAGCTGATGCGCGCGCGCTATCTGATCGAACCGGCCATCGCAGGCGAAGCGGCGCGACGGGCGACGGCCGCCGATATCGCGCATCTACGCGCCGCCGTGCGTCTCTGTCGCGCCGGCGTGGACAGCTTCGCCTGCGAGAACGCCGACAACCGCTTTCACAGCTCGATCGCGAAAGTGGCCGGAAACCCGGTTCTTCTCACCGTCCTGACCTATCTGTCCGACACGCGCCGCCGCTCCAGCTGGCAGAGGGAGTGGGACCGGACCTACCGGCGCATCGGCGTGGCGGAGTTCAAGGGCGGGCACAGCGACGAGCATGCGCGAATCGTCGACGCCATCGAAAACCGTGACGAGAGCGGCGCCGGGGCCGCCATGCGGACGCATCTGCTGGGGATAAGCCGGCTGATCGGCCGCGCTGAGGCCTGACGCCGCCTCACCCGCGCGGCTTCGCCCGGCGCGTCGGCGCCGCCGCGAGCGGGTCTTCCGGCCAGGGGTGTTTCGGGTAGCGCCCGCGCATCTCCTTTCGCACATCGGCGTAGCTCGAACGCCAGAATCCCGGCAGGTCCGCCGTCACCTGCACCGGCCGTCCCGCCGGCGACAGCAAGACGACGCTCAGCGCCTCGCCCCCCGCCGCCGGATGCCGGTCCAGCCCGAAGAGCGCCTGGAGCCGCACGGCGATAGAGGGCTGCGCGCCCTCGTAGTCGATCCGGCAGGCCCCGCCATCCGGGGCGATGAACGCCTCCGGCGCCACCCGATCCACCTCACGCCGTCCGTCATGGTCCAATCGCGCGTTCAACAGCGCGAGCAGATCGAGCTTCGCGAGGTCCTCCGCCCTCCGGCATCCGCCCAGATACGGGCCGATCCAGTCCTCCAGCTCCGCTTCCAGCGCCGCCGCGCTCATCGCCGGCGCCGCCGCGCCCCGCGCCCGCGCCCACTCCACCCGCGCCGTCAACCGCCGCGCGCCGTCCGACCAGGGCAGCGCGTCCAGCCCAAGATCGCGCAGCCCTTCGATCATCGCCGCAGCCAGTTCCGCTTCCGGCGCCCCGCGCCACGGCCGCTCCTCCAACGCCAGCGCGCCCAGCCTCAGCCGCCGCCGCGCGATCACGCGGCGCTCGCGGCGCGACCAACGGCATTCTTCCCGCCAGGCGATCCGCTCGTCGAATATCCACCCGATCTCGCCGCGCCCGATCGACGCCGCCAGCCGGATCCGCGCCTCCGTCGCATCGCCGTCGAGATCGACGGCGACCAGAAACGCCTCTCCCGCCAGCGCGTCATCCGCCGGCAGGAAGGCCCCCTTGCCGCCGGAGAGGAGATAGCGCGCCTCGCCGCGCGCCCCGGCTCCCGGCCGGCGCATGGCGATCCGGTCGGGAAAGGCCCGCGCCAGCAGCGGCCCGGCCGCGCCCCGCCACGCCGCCCGCGTATGATGTCGCCGCGCCAGCCGCTCCGCCTCCGCCCGGATCGCGCGAAGCGCCCCGGCCGCCGGCCCGGCCCGCTCCGGCGTCGCCAGCCCCGCCAGCCACAGCGCCGCGTCCGCCCCCGCGCCCATCATCGGGTCGCGCGCCTCGACCAGGGCCGCCAGCGCCGCCGCCAGCCCGCGCTCCGATTCGGGCGCGCTCAGGAGCATATGCGCCAGCCGCGGGTGCGTCGGCGCCGCCGCCAGCGCCCGGCCATGCGCGGTGATCCGCCCCGCGCTGTCGAGAGCCCACAGGGCCGCCAGCAGCCCGCGCGCCGCCGCCATCGCGCCGGCCGGCGGCGGCGTCAGGAACGCCAGATCGCCCGGCGCCGCGCCCCAGTTCGCCAGCTCCAGCGCCAGCGGCGCAAGGTCCGCGACCATGATCTCGGGCGGCGCGAATTCCGCCATCGCGCCCTCCTCGCCCCTCGTCCAAAGCCGCAGGCAGAGCCCCGGCGCCAGCCGCCCGGCGCGCCCCCGCCGCTGCTCCGCCTCGGCCTTCGTCGCCCGCTCGGTGACCAGCCGCGCCATGCCCGCGCCGGGGTCGAACCGCGCCCGCCTCGCGAGCCCGGCGTCGATCACGACCCGGACGCCTTCGACGGTCAGCGAGGTCTCCGCGATCGCGCTCGCCAGCACGATCTTGCGCCGACCCTCCGGCGCCGGGGCCAGCGCCGCCCGCTGCGCCCTGAGCCCCAGCGCGCCGTGGAGCGGGCGGATATCCGCCGTCGCCCCCTCCAGCAGCCGCGCCGCCCGGCCGATCTCCCGCGCGCCGGGCAGAAAGACCAGGACATCGCCCTCGGCCTCATCCAGCGCCCGTCGCGCCGCCGCCGCCGCTTCGTCCTCGATTCGCCGCTGAACCGGCGCCTCCAGCCAGCGCGTCTCCACCGGAAACACCCGCCCCGAGGCCGAAACCACCGGCGCCCCGCCCAACAGCGCCGCCACCGGTCCCGCGTCCAGCGTCGCCGACATCACCACGATCCGCAGATCCGGCCGGAGCGCGCCCCGCGCCTCCCACGCCAGCGCCAGCCCGAGATCGGCGTGGAGCGACCGCTCGTGAAACTCGTCGAAGATCAGCGCCGAGACGCCGTCCAGCGCCGGGTCCGACTGGATCATCCGCGTGAGAATCCCCTCGGTCAGAACCTCGATCCGCGCCCCCGGCCGCGACTCCCCCCGCACCCTGTAGCCGACCGTCTCGCCGACCGCCTCGCCCAGCAGCGCCGCCATCCGCTCCGCCGCCGCCCGTGCGGCCAGCCGGCGCGGCTCCAGCATCAGGATCTTGCCGTTCGCCCACTCCGCCCCCAGCAGCGCGAGCGGAACCAGCGTCGTCTTCCCCGCCCCCGGCGGCGCCGTCAGCACCACGCAGCCCCCGCCCGCCAGCGCCGCAAGGAGCGCGGGCAAGGCCTCGGCGGCGGGCAAGCCGGTGGCGGCGGGGTCGAAAGGGGCGGTCATGGTGTCTGATTATGTCGAGTCCGGCGAGACGGCAAACCTTTGCCTGCTTCGTCATTCTGAGTAGCCGTCTCGCATTTCAGTAAAATAGTCAGCGAATATCAGATCGAGTTGAACACACTGACGTCAGCAAGATCGTTGGAGAGAGAATATATCGGTTAACGCCAGTTCGGATTACAAATACGATGCCAAGAACTGTGACGTCCGGTGTATGAATCGCCTCATGCGCTTTCGGGAAAAGCGCGATGAATGGCTGCTCTGGCTCGAAAATGACGAGCATCATGCGATCTCGAAGCAGATCCTTGAAATGCTATGGTCAGATGCGGTGTTCCGTTTGATCAACAACTCGCGAAAGTACGCTCAGAAGGCGGGAGGCGGGTTCGCCACCCAATCCGGAGTCATCGCGTCAGCCCTCACGCGCGGCTATCTCGCGGAGCAGCTTATCGCCATTCGTCGCCTGCTCGAACCAGCCAATCGACAGGATGCGAAGCAGGTGATCTCGCTTCGGCGCCTCATCGACGATCTGAAAGCGCATCGCACGATACTCACCCGCGAGATGTTTGTCTGCCATGACGGGCTGCCGTTTGACGGCGCCGCGGGGTTCATCGAAGACAATCCGCCCGGCGGCGGCGATTTTTGGGGAGACACATCCGGCCCCCGCGCCTTCGTGATGTCTGACGTCCAGCATGAGTATTTCGACGGTATGATGGATACGCCCCCCGAAACGCGCGATCGCGACGACACTGTCGGCGACACATTCTTCGACGCCATCGAGAAGACCATTAGGGATGCGCCCTTCGAACAGGTTCAGCGCTATGCGAATAAATTCCTTCTACACGCCGCCGATTCTATCAATCGCACAAGAACCATTGATGGGGTCACACTGACCGACATCTGGTCATGCCAAAAGGCTATCCTGAAAGTGGCGAACAGGATCAGTATCGCTATAGGAAGCGCCGACATCGGCGCGGTGCCTACTCCCCAATTCGACGTGCTTGAGAACTGGTCCTCGCCATTCGCGCCAGAAGAGGCGTTTGAAGAACTTCTGGAAGCATGGCGCATCGAGAACGATGAGCGCGAGGGCTGGACGCAGGAGCCGCTGCGATAGGCAAGGCGTCCGCACCTCTTTCGCCCTACCATTGCCCGCCCGCCCCAAATCCGCCAGAACCGACCGTCAGAGGCGCGGGAGGCGGAATGAGCGCAGCGGATGACCTTCGAACCCGGATCGAGGCCGGCGAGCGCCGCGCGCTGGCGCAGGCGATCACGCTTGTCGAATCGACCCGCCCCGACCACCGGGAGACCGCGCGCGAATTGATCGGCGGGCTCTATCCCGGCCCCGGAACGGCGATCCGTCTCGGCCTCACCGGCACGCCCGGCGTCGGCAAGTCGACCTTTATCGAGGCGATCGGCATGATGCTGATCGGGAGGGGCCTTCGCGTCGCCGTTCTCGCGGTCGATCCCTCCTCCAGCCGCTCCGGCGGCTCGATCCTCGGCGACAAGACCCGGATGGAGCGGCTTTCGCGCGAACCGAACGCCTTCATCCGCCCCTCGCCCGCGCGCGGCTCCCTCGGCGGCGTCGCGCGCAGAACACGGGAGGCGATCCTCCTGTGCGAGGCGGCCGGGTTCGACGTGGTGATCGTCGAGACCGTCGGCGTCGGCCAGTCGGAAACCATGGTCGCCGACATGACCGACCTCTTCCTCCTGCTGATGGCGCCGGCCGGCGGCGACGAGTTGCAGGGCGTCAAGCGCGGCATCATGGAGATCGCCGACCTCGTCGTCGTCAACAAGGCCGATGGCGACTTGAAATCCGCCGCCCGGCGCACCGCCGCCGATTACCGCGGCGCGCTCCGGCTGATGCGACGGCGCGAAGGCGACCCGGAGGGCGTCCCCGACGCCACCACGGTCTCGGCCGCGACCGGCGAGGGGCTGGAGGCGGTATGGGACCGCCTCGCCGGACTCGACGCGCATCGCCGCGCCGGCGGCTATCGCGCGAGGCGCCGCGCCGCGCAGGCGAGGCGCTGGATGCGGTTCGAGCTTGAGGAAGGACTTAAGGCCGCCTTCGCCGCCCACCCCGCCGTCGCGCGTGAAGCCCCGAAGGCCGAAGCCCGCATTGACGCGGGCGATCTCGCCCCCGAACTGGCGGCCGAGGAGCTTCTGAAGCTTTTCCTCTCGGATAAGCAGGGCTGAATCGAAGCATCACCAATCTGCGCGTGACAACCGTGCGGGGGCGCGCTAACCCCGCCATATGAGCGACGCCAGCGTTTTGGACAGCCGCTACTCCTGGTGGCGGCTTTTTCTCACCCTGGTGATCGGCTCGGTCTCCAGCGTCGGCATCTGGACGTTCATCTCCATCCTTCCGGCGGTGCAGGCGGAGTTCGGCGGCGGGCGCGGCGCCTCGACGGTTCCTTACGTCCTCACGATGGTCGGTTTCGCGCTCGGCAGTCTCTTCGTCGGCCAACTGGTCGACCGGTTCGGCGTCACGCTTTCGCTGATCGGCGCGGCGCTCACGCTCGGGGCGGGGTTCGCGCTCTCCACCATCGCGCCTTCGCTCGGCGCGCTGACGGCGATCCACTTCTTCATCGGCGTCGGCTCCTCGGCCGGCTTCGGCCCGTTGATGGCCGACATCTCGCACTGGTTCATGCGCCGGCGCGGCCTCGCCGTCACCGCGGCGGCCAGCGGCAACTACATCGCCGGCGCGCTCTGGCCCTGGGCGCTGTCCGACATCCTCGCGGCGGAGGGCTGGCGCGTCTACTATCTCGCGCTCGCCGCCATTGTGGTCTGCACGGTGATCCCGCTCGCGCTGCTTCTGCGCCGGCGCGCGCCGGAAGCGGCGATGGCGGCGGCCGGCGAGCGCGCCCGCGCCGCGGCGATGAGCGCCGGTCTCTCGCCGCGCGTGCTGCAATGGCTCCTTATCCTCGCCGGGCTCGCCTGCTGCATGGCGATGTCGATGCCGCAGGTGCATATCGTCGCCTATTGCGTCGATCTCGGCTACGGCCCCGCCGTGGGGGCGGAAATGCTGTCGCTGATGCTGCTCGGCGGCGTCGCCTCGCGCCTCGCCTCCGGCCTGCTCGCGGACTGGATCGGCGGGTTGAAGACGCTGCTGATCGGCTCAACGCTGCAATGTATCGCGCTGATGCTCTACATTCCCTATGACGGGCTCGCGCCGCTCTATGTCGTCAGCCTGATCTTCGGGCTCTCGCAGGGCGGCCTCGTCCCCTCCTACGCGATCATCGTGCGCGAATACCTGCCGCCAGCGGAGGCCGGGGCGCGGGTCGGCGTGGTCATCATGTCGACGATCTTCGGCATGGCGCTCGGCGGCTGGAGCTCGGGCTGGATCTACGACCTCACCGGCTCCTACACCGCCGCCTTCATCAACGGCGTCGCCTGGAATTTCGTCAATCTCGCCATTGCGCTGGCGATCCTGCTGCGCTCGCGTCCGCGCGCGCCCCGCGCCGCCGTCAGCCCGGCTTGACGCCTGCCTGAGTCGCGCCTAAGAAGCGCTCTCCGAATTCCGGCGTCGCTCAAGGGGCGTCGCCCTTCTGTCTTGAACGCCGAGGAAAAACCGATGTCCCGTCGCTGCGAACTCTCTGGCAAGGGCGTGCTGACCGGCAACCGCGTCAGCCATTCGAACATCAAGTCGCGCCGCCGCTACCTGCCGAATCTCGGCACCGTGACGCTGGAGAGCGAGACGCTCGCCCGCAATTTCCGCTTCCGCGTCACCACCTCGGCGCTGCGGACGGTGGATCATCGCGGCGGCCTCGACGCCTATCTCGCCAAGGCGAAGGATGCGGATCTTTCGCCCCGCGCCCTCAAGGTGAAGAAGGAAATCGCCAAGGCCCAGGCGACCGCCTGAAGCCTTCCGTCGCCTGCTGCGACGGCGCGGCGCTTGATCCACGACGCCGCACATCGCATAGGCGGGTCATGCGACCAGGTTTTCTTCCCCGGCTACTGCTCGCCCTCCTGATCGGCCTCACGGTCGGCCCCCGCCCCGCGCTCGCGGCGGCGGGCGAGGTCGTCTGCGGCCTGGGCGTCGCCGCTTACGATTTCGAGACCGGGCGCCCGGCCTCCACCCCGCCGCAGATCGGCTGCGACGCCTGCCTTGCGGCGAAGTCGCTGATCGCGCCGCCCGCGTTCCGCCCGCCCCTCCGGCGTGCGACGCGCGCGCCCGCTCCACGCCCCGCCGCCGCGCCGCCCGCACCCTGGCGCGCCGTGTTCGCCCCCCGTCCCCGCGCGCCCCCTTTCGAAGCCTGAGCCATACATTCGACAGCCACGCTTCCCGAAGGGACCATCAAGATGAAACTCAAGCTTCTCGCCGCCGCCTTCGCGGCGCTCCTGCCCATGTCCGCCGCCGCCGATCATTCCGGCCACGCCGCCGGCGACGGCGCCATCATGGCGGTGCACCCCTACGCCTTCGCCACCGCCGCGACCGCGAAAACCGGCGGCGCCTATGTCAGCCTCGAGAACCACGGCCCCGCCGACCGGCTCGTCGGGGTGAAATCCGACGTCGCCGCGAAGGTCGAGCTCCATGAAAGCCTGCAGGAGGACGGCGTGATGAAGATGCGCGCGGTGGAGGGCCTCCCCCTCCCCGAAGACGGCGCGATAGAGATGGCGCCGGGCGGCTATCACATCATGCTGATGGGCCTCCATCGCCCGCTGGTCGAGGGAGAGAGCGTTCCGATCACGCTCGTCTTCGAAAGCGGCGCCGAGCTTGAGGTGGAGACCCCGGTGAAGGCGCGCGGGGAAATGGGCGGCCACGCCGACCATTCCGGTCATTCCGGTCATTCCGGCATGAAGAAATCCGACTGATCGGACGGGCTGGCCGGGCGACCCTTCACCCGGCCAGCATCTGCGCGACCCAAAGCGGCACGATCTCGCTCGCCCGCCCCTCCCGCGCCTCGTCGAACCGGCCGATGGAGGGTTCGAGATTCAACTCCAGCGTCCGCGCCCCGGCGCGGGCCGCTTCCGCCGCGAAACCGGCGGCCGGATAGACCTCGCCCGATGTGCCGATGGAGACGAAAAGATCGGCGGCCGGAACCAGGTCGCCGATCTCCTCCATCCGATAGGGAATCTCCCCGAACCAGACCACGTCCGGCCGCAGCGCCCCGGCCCCGCAGGCCGGGCAGCGCGCCGCCGCGCTCAGATCGCCGGGGCAATCCCGCCGGTCGCCGCAGGCCCCGCAAAGCTGGCGCAAGAGTTCCCCGTGCATGTGCAGAACGTTCCGCGAGCCGGCCCGCTCATGCAGGTCATCGACATTCTGCGTGACCAGCGCGAACCCGCCCCGCCCGGCTTCGCGCCAACCCGCCTCCAGCCGCGCCAGCGCCGCATGCGCGGCGTTCGGCGAGGCCCTCCGCGCGATCCGCCGCCGCATGTTGTAGAACTCGTGAACCAGCGCCGGATCCTTCGCGAACCCCTCCGGCGTCGCCACATCCTCCAGCGGATACCGGGTCCAGAGCCCGCCGACATCGCGAAACGTCCCGAGTCCCGACTCGGCGGAGATGCCGGCGCCGGTGAGAATGACGATGTTCATCGCCTGGCTTCCCTGATCCCGCCGCAACCTCGCCACCACACGGCGAGGATCGCGCCCGACCCTGGGGTGGGCGCATCGCGCCCTCCCGGGGGGAGGGGCGGGCGCGATCCGGGGCTGCGCCCCGGAGTGACGGTGGCGAGGGCGCGCGATACTCCACCGTAAAAGGAATCGATGCGTTTCATCAGCGCTAAAGCACGCCGTAGATAGAGAGACCGAGAGAAATGACCCCCATCAGCGTCCCCAGAATCTCATGCTTTTTCATCCCGGTTCTAACCGAAATTCCCTCCAGCGCCTCGTCCGCGATACGCAACAATTCCCATGAAGCGGCGGCCCGGCTAAATATGCGGGCGGCCGCATCGTCGACGGCCAGGAGCGGCGGCGCATCGCCCATCGGCGGAAGATCGCGATCTGCGATTAGTGCGGAAATGTCCGCCGTGTAGTCGTCCCGCATTTGCCCGCCCGACGTATCGACAAGGATCGGGCGCCAGACTTCCAGCTTCGCCTTGTCGCCCTCCGGCAACTCATTCAGCGCCTGCCGCGCCAGCCTTTCTCGCGCAGCCGCGACCTCCGGATGCGCGCTCCGCACCCCGCGCGCCGTCTCCTCCACCGCGTCGAGCAGCGCGAGATTCTCCTCCGATTTCGGCAACTCCTCCGTCTCGCGTATCTCGCGCCGGAGACTCTTCGCCGCCGTCACCATGCTCATCTCGACCCGCTGTGGATCGTTCGCGTGGCGCGTGATTGTGGTCCGGATCAGGCGCGGAACAAACGATGCTTCGCGTAAACCGTTGGCAGGCACGGCCAGCGCTCCGTCGAGGATCGTCTCCACATGGCCGAGCAGGGCGGAGACGAGCGGCGTGTCCTCGACCTCAATCGGTGTGACGCGCAAGAGCCCCGTCTCGGGGTTCACATCCACCCGCTCCGCAAGCCGTGTCGCGTCGGAGAGATACCGCGCCTCGATCTCCGCGATCCGCTCCGCCACCCGCTCCGGCCCAGCGTCCCAATCCTCCGGCGCGATCAGCGCAATCTCGCGCAGCATCTCCCAGTTCTGCGGCGCGCCGTCGAGTACTGCCTGATACCAGCGCAGCCAGAAGGCGTAGGCGGGGTCGACTTCAAGGGCGGCTTGGCACCTCGACCAACCGACTTGCCACCAGTCGGGGGCTTCTTGCGGCCAGAGCGGAGACGTTAGCAGCGTGTCATCAGCTGCGCCCGCCTCGATTGTGACGGCGTCCGCCGCCGCAGCTGAGATGACAGCATGACCCGCATCCGGATCATCGACGATTGTGGAGGCGGCGTTGCTTGAACTGCCAATCGCGTCACCAGACGAAGCATCTCTGTACGCGGACAAGATTGCATGCACGGCAGATTTTGAAAAAAAGCCCCGTTCAATCATATCATGGCGAAAACTAGGCTCTGCCGCAAGCGCGGCTTCAGCCGCCGACTGTAAATCGTCAGCGGATACTATTTCTCGGCTCGCAAGCGTTACTAGCAACGCGGCGCGAACAAAGTAATCTAAACCCTCGAAATTCTTTCGTCGCCATTCAGAAAAACCGTTCGCCAGCGGGAGCACGCGCAATAGCGTGCGCGCCGCAATGGCAGAGCGCGTGGAGCGGTTCGTACTTTCTTGCCAACGTTTTCGCCCTTCCAATTTCCCAAGATCGACCAAAGCGCCCCTCCCTCAACCACGCCACCCTATCCCCACAGCACCAAAAATCCACCACCACCCTTTCACGGTCCCGGCCCTGAGCCGGGACCCCGAGAGGCGGCGCGGGATCCCGGGTCAAGCCCGGGATCTCGACAGATGAAGTGGTGCTGCGTGGGCGTCTCGCCCGGACCCGAAAAAAGCGCGATATCGCGCCTGAAATCCTTGAAATCCGGTTAACGGATTCCGCATTTCACTTATTTTACAATGACATGGCGTTCTTATCGCGTGCGATAACGCACTCCCTGCCGGGCCGCCGCGCGATCGCGCGGGCGGCGGCTTGCGCCGCCACCCGCTGGTCCGTTCAGTGTTTGAACCGCTTGATCTCACCGGATTTCAGCCGTGCGAGATAGGAGTTCATCTCCCGCTTCACGATCGGCATCAGCACGTAGAGCGCGGTGATGTTCACGACCGCCATGGCGAAGATCGCCGCGTCGGAGAAGTCGATCACCGGCCCGAGGCTGGCCGCGGCGCCGATCACCACGAAGACGCAGAAGATCACCTTGAAGATCAGTTCCGCCGTCTTCCCCTCTCCAAAGAGAAAGGTCCACGCCTTCAGCCCGTAATAGGACCACGAGATCATCGTCGAGAAGGCGAAGAGGACCACCGCGATCGCCAGCACATAGGGGAACCAGCTGAACGCCGTCCCGAAGGCCGCCGAAGTCAACTCGACCCCGGAAACGCCGGTCACCGTCTGGATCATCCCGTTTTCGGTCAGGATGAAACGCCCGGTCTCCGGGTCGGTCACCAACTGGCCCGAAATGGTGATGACCAGCGCGGTCATCGTGCAGATGACGACCGTGTCGATGAACGGCTCCAGCAGCGAGACGAACCCTTCCGTGATCGGCTCGTTGGTCTTCACCGCCGAGTGGGCGATGGCCGCCGAGCCGACGCCGGCCTCGTTCGAGAAGGCCGCCCGCTTGAACCCCTGGATCAGCGCCCCGACAAGCCCGCCCGCGACGCCGAGCCCGGTGAAGGCGCCGGCGAAGATCTGCCCGAAGGCCCAACCGATCTGGTCGTAGTTCATCACGATGACGATCAGCGACGCGCCGACATAGAGGATGCCCATGAAGGGGACGATCTTCTCTGTCACGTTGGCGATCGACTTGATGCCGCCGATGATCACGGCGAAGACGACCCCGGCGAAGATGATCCCGGTGATCCAGCCGGGAAAATCGCCGACGATGCCGGTGATCTGGGCGTGCGCCTGGTTGGCCTGGAACATGTTGCCACCGCCGAGCGCGCCGAGAATGCAGAAGATCGAGAACACGACGGCGAGGATTCCGCCGCCCGGCATCCCGCGCTCGGCGAAGCCTTTCTTCATGTAGTACATCGGGCCGCCGGAGACGACGCCGTCCGCATATTCATTGCGGTATTTCACGCCGAGCGTGCACTCGGTGAATTTCGACGCCATGCCGAGAAGCCCGGCGAGGATCATCCAGAATGTCGCGCCCGGTCCGCCGATGCCGACCGCCACCGCGACGCCGGCGATGTTGCCAAGCCCGACCGTGCCCGAAAGCGCCGTGGCCAGCGCCTGGAAATGGCTGACCTCGCCGGCGTCGTTCGGGTCCGAATAGTCCCCCTTCACCAGCTGGATCGAATGTCTGACCGCGCGGAACTGGATAAATCCGAAATAGAGCGTGAAGATCGAAGCGGCGACCACCAGCCACATGACGATCCAGGGAAAGCTCGTGCCGGGTAGCGGCGCGAAGATGAAATTGACGAAGGGCCCGGTGGCGGCGGCGAAAGCCTCGTTCACCTGCTGGTCGATGCTGACCTCGCCGGCGGCCTCCTGCGCCAGCGCCGGGTGCGCGAAGAGCGCGAAAGCTGCTGCTGCTGCGCCTGATCTTTTCATGTCCATCTCCTCAACCGACGACGGTGACGGGAACGCTGGCGGTCATCACCAGGTTGGCGGTGGAGGATCCGAAGACTCGCGCCGCGAAGCCGCCATCGGAAGACCGCGCAACAATGATCTGCTCCGCGCCCTCCTCAAGCGCGACGCTGTTCAGGAGATCCGCGACATTGCCGTGCCTGACGATTCCGCGCGCGGCGATGCCTTCTGACTTCATCTCCGCCAGGGCGGGGTCGAGGATCCGGGTGCGCGCCGAGTCGATCTCCTCCACCCGCCTCTTCTGGCGCTGCTCGTTTTCTTCAGCCGTGTGGAAACTGTATGGCGACCACTCGATGACGAAAACGAGCACAAGCTCGCAATCCCCGATAAGGCGGGCGACCTTCCGCGCATAGGAGAGAGCGCGGTTTCCCGTCCCTCCGCCGTCGATGCCGACGACAAGTTTGACTGTCATGACATGAATTCCCCTGCTTTAAATTGTGCTTCGCACTTTGGCCGGGCCGAAAAGCCCCCGGCAATGACGAAGTTTTTACACTATTCTGGCGAGTGTCAAACACAGTTCGCTCTCGTCAAACGATAAAGGCGCGGCGCCCGCCGGCGCCGCGCCCCGCAACGATTGGAGCCCCCGGCTCAGACCATGTCGCCGAACGGCAGCGACCGCTTCCGCACGCCGGTGGCGTGGAACAGCGCGTTGGCGATGGCCGGCGCGATCGGCGGCACGCCCGGCTCGCCCACCCCAGTCGAATGGACTTCGAAGGGGTGCTTCACGACATGCGTGACCACGTTCACGGGGAAATTGTCGGATCGCACGACATCGTAGTCGTAATAATTCGACTGCTGCACGCGACCTTTCTCATATGTGATCGAGGAATGGAGCGCGAGCGTCATCCCCATCACCGCCGCGCCCTGAAGCTGGCTTTCGACTCGTTCCGGATTGGCCTGGAAACCGCAGTCGATGGCGAGATGCACCTCCGGCACGGTGATGCGCCCCTCCACCAGCTTCACCCGCGCGGCGCAGCCCACATAGGAGACGAAGCTCCGATGAACGGCGAGGCCGATCCCCTCGCCTTCCACCACCCTGCCGCTCTGGCCGATGGCGTCGGCGGCGATGTTCAGGACATTCGCGAGCCGGCCGGTCTCGATCGGGAACTCGGCGTACGGCTCTCCGTAATCCCAGAAATCCTCCGGGTAGCCTTCCGCCTTCGGGTCGACCGTGCGCGGCGCGCCGATCAGTTCCAGCCACATATCGCGGTCGTCCTTGCCGAGCTCCGCCGCCAACTCCCCGACAAATGAGCCGATGGCCCATGCGCGCGGGATGTTGGAGACTGAACGGAACCAGCCGATCCGCGTATGCGCCAGCGCCTCGCCGTTCTCGCAGGAGACGTTGGCGATGTCGAAAGGTGTGTCGACATGGCCCATCCCGCTCTCGATCATGAACTGGTGCCCGCTATCCGGCGCGAAGGTGGAGAGGATGGAGGGCGCGACGGAATTATGCCGCCAGGCCGTGACCTTGCCCTTGTCGTCCAAAGCCGCCTCGATCCGCTCGGCCGAGGTGGTGTGGTAAAAGGAGTGACGGATATCGTCCTCCCGCGTCCACTGCACCCTGACCGGCGCGCCGACCTCGCGGCTGAGAAGCGCCGCCTCGGTCACATAGTCGGCCTTCGACTTCCGCCCGAACCCGCCGCCGAGCAGCGTCACGTTCACCCTCACCTTCGACGGGTCGAGGCCGAGCGCCTCCGCCGTATCCGTGCGTGCCGCGTAGGGCGACTGCACCGGAGCCCAGATCTCGCACCCCTCCGCCGTCACCGACGCGAGCGCCACCGGCGGCTCCATCGGCGCGTGGGCCATATGGTCCTGCGTATAGGTTTGCGAAAGGACCTTGGCCGCGCTGGCGAACGCCGCCTCGGGGTCTCCCTGTTTCCTGAAGACCGTTCCAGGTTTTTCCGCCGTCGCCTTCAGCTCCGCCATATAGGCGGCGGAATCGTAGCCGCCATGCGGGCCGTCATCCCATTCGATCTCCAGCGCGTTCCGCCCCTCCATCGCCGCCCAGGTGTTCGAGGCCACGACGGCGACGCCGCCGAGCGGCGCGAATTTCGCCGGCGGGATGGAGCCGGCGATCTGATGCACGCTCTCCACCCCCGGCACGGCCAGCGCCGCCCTGTCGTTGACGGATTTCACCTTGCCGCCGACCACCGGCGGCCGGGCGATGACCGCGTATTTCATCCCCGGCAGGCTGACATCCGCCCCATAGACCGCCTTGCCGACTGTGATGTCGCGCAGATCGGTGATCTGCACCTCGCCCTTGCCGATGTAACGAAACTCGGCCTCGGTCTTGTAGGCGATGTCCTCATGCGCCGGCACCGGCTGCTTCATCGCGTCGGCCGCGAGATCGCCGAATGTCAGCACGTCGCCCTTGGAGGCGATCACCGCGTGGTTCTCGACCCGCGCGTCCTTCGGATCGATCCCCCAGCGCGCCGCCGCGGCGGCGCGCATCATGTGACGGACCGAGCCGCCGATCTTCCGCGCCATCTGGATATGGTGGCGCAGAGAACGCGACCCGTCGGTGTCCTGGTTGCCGTATTTCGGTTCATCGCCTTCGGCCTGGACGATCTTCACCTTCGCCCAGTCGGCCTCCATCTCGTCGGCCATGATCATCGGCAGCGAAGTCCGCGAGCCGGTTCCCATCTCCGACCGGTGCGCCACCAGCGTGACCGTGCCGTCAGCGTCGATGGAGACGAAAACCAGCGGATCGTCGACCAGCCCGTGCGGCATCGTCTCGCCGCCCGTCGGCCATTTCGGAAACGCGTCGGCCCGCGACGCGAAGGCGCCGATGGCGAAAGCCGCGGTTCCACCCATGAAGGCGCGCCTGGAGAGTTTCTCGATGCGAAACGCCTGCGCCGCCGATTGCGCCAGCGGCCCGGCCGCGGCGTCTATCTCTTTCAGGAAATGCAGCATGGCTCAGGCTCCCGTGCTTGCAAGGCGCACCGCGGCGACGATGCGTTGATAGCAGCCGCACCGGCAGACATTGCCGGCCATCGCTTCGAGTATCTCCTCGTCCGTCGGCTTCGGGTTCTCGGCCAGGAGCGAGGCCGCCTGCATGATCTGCCCGGCCTGGCAGAAGCCGCATTGCGGCACGTTGAGATCGCGCCAGGCGACCTGGACGCGGTGGTCGCCCTCGGGATGAAGGCCTTCGATCGTGGTGATCTCGGCGCCCTCGACCTCGCCGACGGTGAGCTGGCAGGAGCGCTGCGCCACACCGTCCACATGAACCGTGCATGCGCCGCAGAGCCCGACGCCGCAACCGTATTTCGTGCCCGGCAGCCCGGCGATGTCGCGGATCGCCCACAAGAGGGGCATATCCGCGGACGCATCAACCTCGCTGTCGGCGCCATTGATCGACAATTTCGCCATGCTGGGTTTCCTCCGAAGTTGCCGGACGCGTTCTTTCCTCGCCCCATGTTCTTCGGGCGCGCGCATCCTCAGGGTGAGCTTACCTCCGAATCGTCCCGCATAGGGAAAAAACTCTCCCCCCTTGGCGTGGGGCGCGCCCGCGGGCATATCGGAGGAATGTTCGACTCCCGTCTCCGCAAGCTGATCGACCCGCCGCTCGACCGGCTTGGCGGCGCCCTCGCCCGCGCCGGCGTCGGCGCCAATAGCGTAACCCTCGCGGGGTTCGCTCTCGGCCTCCTCGCCGTCGCGCTGATCGCGTTCGGCCTGCCGCTCGCAGCGCTCGTCCCGCTGCTTCTCGGCCGGCTCGCGGACGGGCTCGACGGCGCCATCGCCCGCACGGCCGGGCGGACCGATTTCGGCGGATTCCTGGACATCACCTGCGATTTCATCGTTTACGGCGCCGTCCCGCTCGGCTTCGTGCTGGCGGACCCGGTCGCCAACGGCGCGGCCGGCGCAGTCCTCCTCGCCAGCTTCTACGCCAACGGTTCGGCCTTCCTCGCCTTCGCCGCCGTCGCCGAGCGGCGCGGAATGGAAAGCCGGGCGCAGGGCGCGAAAACGCTCTATTACGTCGGCGGCCTCCTCGAAGGGGGGGAGACGATCGCGCTCTTCGTCCTCTTCTGTCTTTTCCCCAGCTGGTTCGCCCCGCTCGCCTGGGGCTTCGGCGCGCTCTGCTTCGTCTCGGCCGGGGCGCGGATGCTGCTGGCCTGGCGGATCTTCGGCGCTTGAGCGGTCCCGCGCCTTCCGCCATGCTCTCCCCGACCCGCGAAAGGAAAGCGACCGATGCCCGCGAAGCCTGAAGACCATCTCTATCTCGTCGACGGCTCCGGCTTCATCTTTCGCGCCTATCACGCGCTCCCGGCGCTGACGCGAAAATCCGACGGAATGCCGGTCGGCGCGGTCAGCGGCTTCTGCAACATGATCTGGAAGATGCTGCAGGACCTGAAGGGGGACGACGCCCCAAGCCATGTCGCCGTGATCTTCGACGCCTCGCGCTTTTCCTTCCGGAACGAGTTCTACCCGGAATACAAGGCGCAGCGCCCCGACGCGCCGGAGGATCTTCGCCCGCAATTCGGTCTGATCCGCGACGCCACCCGCGCCTTCAACCTGCCCTGCATCGAGATCGACGGGTACGAAGCCGACGACGTCATCGCCACCTACGCCCGCGAGGCCGCTGCGGGCGGCGCGGAGGTCACGATCGTCTCGTCCGACAAGGATCTGATGCAACTGGTGGGCGGGCGCATCGGCATGGTCGATCTGATGAAGGGCAAGGTCATCGGCGTCGAACAGGTGCGCGAGAAGTTCGGCGTCGGCCCGGAGCGGGTTATCGACGTCCAGGCGCTCGCGGGCGACAGCGTCGACAACGTTCCCGGCGCGCCCGGCATCGGCGTCAAGACCGCCGCGCTTCTCATCAACGAATATGGAGATCTCGAAACGCTGCTGGAGCGGGCCGCGGAGATCAAGCAGCCGAAACGACGCCAAAGCCTGATCGAGAACGCCGAGCTGATCCGCATCTCCAAACGTCTCGTCACTCTCGACGACAATGTCGGCAACCTTCCCGCCTATGACGAACTCGCCCGCCGCCAGCCCGAAGCCGAAATGCTGCTGTCCTTCCTCAACGAGATGGAGTTCTCCACCCTCACCCGCCGCATCGCCGCGATCTTCGGGGTTGAACCACCCGCCGCGGCGCCCGCCCCGGAACCGGAGGCCGTCCCGGCGGCGGAGCCGGGCGCCGAAGCCGCCGTCGAGGCCGCGAAGATCGACACGAGCGCTTATGAGATCATCCGCGACGCCGATGCGCTGAAGGCGTGGATCGAAAAAATTTATGAGCGCGGCGAAGTCGCCGTCGACACGGAAACCACATCGCTCGACGAGATGACCGCCGAGCTTGTCGGCGTCTCGCTGGCCACGGCCCCCGGCCGCGCCTGCTACATCCCCCTCGGCCACCAGACCGGCGACGGCGACCTGCTGGGCGCCGCCGAGCGCGCGGCGGGGCAGATGGCGCTCGATGACGCGATCGCGATCCTGAAGCCAATGCTTGAGGACCCGTCGATCCTGAAGATCGCGCAGAACATGAAATACGATCTGAAGGTGCTCGCCCGCTACGGGATCTGGGTCGCTCCCTTCGACGACACCATGCTGCTCTCCTACGCGCAGGAGGCCGGGATGGGCGGGCAAGGCATGGACGCGCTCTCCAAACGCCATCTCGACCATGAGCCGATCCCGATCAAGACGTTGCTCGGCGCCGGCAGGAAGAAGATCACCTTCGACCGGGTGGAGATCGACAAGGCCGCGCCCTACGCAGCAGAGGACGCCGACGTCACCTTCCGGCTCTGGAAAATCCTCAAACCGGGTCTCGTTCGGAACCGCGTCACCCGAGTCTACGAGGTGATGGAGCGCCCACTGGTCCCGGTGCTGGCGGATATGGAGCGCGCCGGCGTCAAGGTCGACCGCGACGCGCTCTCGCGTCTCTCCAACAATTTCGCGCAGAAGATGGCGGGGCTGGAGGCGGAGATTCACGAGCTCGCCGGTGAAAAATTCAATGTCGGCTCACCGAAGCAGCTTGGCGAGATCCTCTTTGACAAGATGGGCATGGACGGCGGCAAGAAAGGCAAGACCGGCGCCTACGCCACCGGCGCCGATGTGCTGGAGACGCTAGCGGCCGAGGGCCATGACCTTCCCGCCCGCGTTCTCGACTGGCGTCAACTCTCGAAGCTGAAAGGCACCTATACCGACGCCCTTCAGACCCATATCAACGCCGAGACCGGGCGCGTCCACACCTCCTACTCCATCGCCGGCGCATCCACCGGCCGCCTCGCCTCGACCGACCCGAACCTCCAGAACATCCCGGTGCGCTCGGAGGAGGGGCGCCGCATCCGCGAGGCGTTCATCGCCGACGAGGGGAACGTCCTCCTCTCGCTCGATTACAGCCAGATCGAGCTGCGGCTTCTCGCCCATATCGCCGATATCGAGGCCCTGAAACAGGCATTCGCCGAGGGGCAGGACATTCACGCCGCCACCGCCTCGGAGATTTTCGGCGTTCCGGTCGAAGGCATGGACCCGATGATCCGCCGGCAAGCGAAGGCGATCAATTTCGGCGTGATCTACGGCATTTCCGCCTTCGGTCTCGCCAACAACCTGCGCATACCGCGTGAGGACGCGAAGCGTTTCATCGACGCCTACTTCGAGAAGTTCCCCGGCATCCGCGCCTATATGGATGCGACCGTCGAGACGGCCAAGAAACAGGGCTATGTCGAAACCGTGTTCGGCCGGCGCATCCACACGCCGGAGATCAACGCGAAGGGGCCAATGGGCGGCTTCCAGCGCCGCGCCGCGATCAACGCGCCGATCCAGGGTTCCGCCGCCGACGTGATCCGCCGCGCGATGGTCCGCATCCCGCCGGCGCTGGCCAAGGCGAAGCTTACGGCGCGGATGCTCCTTCAGGTCCATGACGAACTGATCTTCGAGGTTCCTGAATCGGAGGCGGACGAGACCGCTGAGACCGTCCGGAAAGTCATGGAAGGCGCCAACCTCCCCGCCGTCGCCCTGACGACGCCGCTGGTCGCCGATGCGGGCAAGGGCCGGAACTGGGCCGAGGCGCATTGATAAGAACCATGCGACTGGTTTTCACCTGCCTTCGCGACGGCGGCGAGCACACGAACGCCATCACCCGGCCTTCGCGCGCTGGATAACCACCAGCCTTTGCACCCGCTGATTCTGACGGCGGCGATCTCGCCTCCGGGACACCGTCACGGCGGGTGATGCGGGCGGCGCACCGAACACAGCCGTTCGAAACGAAAAAGGCCGCCCCGATCCGGGACGGCCTTTCGCATTCTTCTCCGCTCTCGCGGCTCAGGCGGCCTTGCGGCGGCGCGACATGAATCCGAGGCCGGCGATGCCGGTCAACAGCAGCGGCAGCGCGGCCGGAACCGGAACCGCCGAGATGTTGAGGTCATAGAGCGCGGCGCCATTCCTGTTCGGCCCCTGCGAGCCGTCGACGACGAGGAAATAGTCCCCCGCGCCCGCGCCGAAGAGGAACGCGTTGCCCGAGGTGATGTTCGTCAGAAGCGTGCCGGTCGAGAAAAGCTCGTCGCCGTTCGCGTCCTGAAGCGAGAAGATCACGCCCTTCTGGGCCGAGCCGCTCTCTTTGACGAGACCCGAATTCGCGACGAACGTATTTCCGCCGTCGGTGTAGTAGCCGTCGAAATCGAAGTTGACCTCGAAGCCGGAGGTGGCGGTGAAGCCGAACTTGTAGCGATCGATCGCGCTGACGATGCGGCCGTAGAGGCCGAAGACGTCGCCGGCGCCGATCGTGCCAAGGTCCTTGGACCCGTTCGGGCTGGCCGCATCGGCGATCAGCGTGGTGCCGTCGACGAGATCGCGGTTGCCGCCACCTTCGGTGACACCCACGGTGAAGCCGGTCGTCGCCGCGGAAGCAGCGGACGAGATGGCCAGGACGCCCGCAGCAGCGAGCGCAAGCAAATTCAGTTTCATGATGACACCCCAATTTGACACAAACAGAGGCTATCGGCTACCGAAAACTTTCGATTGAATCTAGTGTCATTCTACACGCATTTGAATAATACACCCTATAGTTGATTTTGTTACGTCTTACTCTCTTGCGTCGCCTCACCCCGCCGGAGGACGCTGGTAGTCCTCGTCGCTGACATGCTCCAGCCAGTCGGCGCTCACCCCGTCCATCGCTTCCTGCATCGCCAGGTGAACCATCGCCGTTCCCGGGGCGGCGCCGTGCCAATGCTCTTCCCCCGGCGGAATCCAGACCGTGTCGCCGGGACGGATGCGGCGGGGCGCGTCGCCGCGGGTGCAGACAAGGCCGAGCCCTGAAAGCACGTGCAGCGTCTGCCCCAACGGATGCGAGTGCCAGGCCGTGCGCGCGCCGGGCTCGAACGCGACACGGAGCGCACGCAGCCGGGCCGGCTCCGGGGCCTCGTGCACCGGGTCCTGCCAGACGGTCCCGGTGAACCAGTCCGCGCTCGCCTTCTTTGTCGGCCGGCTTCCGGCCTCCATGATCTTCATCGCTGGTCTCCTTCTCCCGGGTCCGTTCCGGCGCCATCTGAACGGGTCCGGCCCGCCGGACGCAAGCGGGAAATCGACCACCGGCGCGAAGCAGCGCCGGACGCGGCCGGGCTCAGCCCGCCTCCAGCATGTCCGCCAGCGCTTCGGGCGCCGACACCATCGCGTCATGGCCGGCGGCGAGTTCCTCCATCCGCCAGCCGAGCGCCCGCGCGCGCTCCCGCGACGCCGCAAGCGGCACGTAGACCGGGTCGACGCAGGTGATGTAGCGCGCCGGTTTGCCGGCGCCGGGCGGGCGGACGATCTCCAGCTTCGTCTCGTAGGTGCGGATCGGGTGCGCCGTCATCAGCCGCTCGATCCATGCGGCGTCCGCTTTCCGCGAAATCCCCATCGCCGCGGCGGGCGGGGCCGGCAGGGTCAGCCCGCCGCTCGTATCCTCCGCCTGCTGCCGGCGCAGCGCGACGACATCGGACGGGATCGACGAGAACGGGCTCTCCCCCGGAAGCACGATCAGCGCGTCGAGATAGACGAGCCGGCTTATCCGGTCGCCGGCCCGCTCCGCCGCGTAGGAGATCGGCGAGCCGCCAAAGGAGTGGCCGACCAGAACCACATCCGTCAGGTTCTCGAACTCCAGGTGCAGCCGCAGATCCTCGCAAAAGGTCGTCATGGTGATCCAGTCGGAGAGAAGATGCGCGCGCTCGCCAAGCCCGGTCTGCGTCGGCGTTGTAACCCGATGGCCGCGCGCCCGGAGGATCTCCACGACCCGCGCCCAGCACCAGCCGCCATGCCACGCGCCGTGCAGGAGGACGAAATTCGTCATTCCTCGTCCGGGTCGAACGGGTCCTTCGGCGCATCGGCCGGGCGCCAGCCGAACATCTCCCACGTCCGGGCCATGTGCTCGGGGAGCGGCGCGGTCAGCGACAGCAGGCGGGTGCGCTCCATCGGGTGCTCCAGCAGCAGACTCCGCGCATGAAGGTGCAGCTTGCGGCTCACCGCCCCGCCCAGTTGCGCCCCCCAGCCGTCGCCATCGTTTACGGTGGAGTTGCCGGCGTATTTGCCGTCGCCGACGATCGGATGGCCGATCTCCGCCATATGCGCGCGCAGCTGGTGGGTGCGCCCGGTGACGGGGCGGAGCGCGACCCAGGCGGCGCGCTGCGCCATCGTCTCCAGCACCGCGTAGTCGGTCACCGCGCGCTTCGCGCCTTCAGTGTTTCTGACCTCGTCGGGATGGATGCAGCGCATCTTCTCCGCCCCGGCCCCGCCGGCCTTCACCAGCCCGTAACGGATCGTCGCCCGGCGCGGGCGCGGCGCGCCGGCGACGGCGGCCCAATAGGTCTTTTCGGTCTCGCGGCTCTGGAACGCCTTCGCCAGCGCGGCCGCCGCGCGCCCGGTGCGCGCCATGAGGATGACGCCGGAGGTGTCCCTGTCCAGCCGGTGGACGAGGCGCGGCGCATCCTCGCGCTCGAAACAGAGCGCCTCCGCCAGCATCGCCAGATGCACGCTCTGCCCGGTCCCGCCCTGCGTCGCGAGGCCGGGCGGCTTGTTCAGCGCGATGAGATGCGCGTCCTTGTAGATCACCGCGTCGCGGATCATCGCCGCCTGTTCGTCGGTGATCCTTCGGGTCGCGGGCGCGGCGCCCGCCTCATCGGGCTCCGGCAACGGCGGCACCCGCACGTCCTGCCCCGCCTCGACGCGGGTCGACGGCTTCACCCGGCCGCCATCGACGCGCAACTCGCCCTTGCGGCAGAGCTTCTCGATCCGGCCCTGCTGAAGATGCGGGAAATGCCTGCGCAGAAACCGGTCGAGCCGTTGGTCGGTCTCGTCCTCGGTCACCGTCAGATGCTGAACGCCGCTCATGTCAGCATCCGCCCGATCGCCAATCCGATGAAAAGCCCGGCGATGGCCAGCCCGGCCGAGCCGACGACATAGGCCGTCGCCTCGCCCATCCTTCCGGCCTCGATCAGTTGCGCGGCGTCCAGCGAAAATGCCGAAAACGTGGTGAAACCGCCGAGAACGCCGGTCATCGCGAACAGGGCGAGTTGCGGGCGGAGCACGCTCGCTTCGATCAGAAGAACCGCCACGACGCCCATGACCAGCGATCCGGCGACATTCACGAACGCCGTGCCCCAGGGAAAGCCGGGGCCGAACAGCCGGATCGCCGCCATAGTGCTCAGATATCGCAGCACCGCGCCAAGCGCGCCGCCAAGACCGATGATCAACAGGTTCATGCGCGCGCCCTCCTTCGATCCGCTTCAACGCGCGGCGCGCGGCGCTGTCAAGGCGGACTCAGCTTTTCTCCGACCGCTTCTTCGCGAACCAGTCGAGACGCTTCGCCAGCTCACGCTCGAACCCGCGATCCTTCGGCAGATAATACACGCCGCGCTTCATGCCGTCGGGAAAATAGTTCTGGCCCGAAAACCCGTCCTCTGCGTCGTGATCGTATTCATACCCGGCGCCGTAGCCCTCTTCCTTCATCAGCTTTGTCGGCGCGTTCAGGATATGCTTCGGCGGCGCGGCTGCGCCGGATTTCCGCGCCGCCTCTCCCGCCGCGCCATAGGCCCGGTAGAGCGCGTTGGATTTCGGCGCGAGCGCCAGGTAGACGGCCGCCTGCGCCAGCGCCAGCTCCCCCTCGGGCGAGCCGAGCCGCTCGTAGACCTCCGCCGCCGCCAGCGCCTGCTTCACCGCCTCCGGCTCGGCGAGGCCGATATCCTCGACCGCCATGCGGATAATCCGCCGCGCCAGGTAGCGCGGGTCTTCGCCCGCGTTGAGCATCCGCCGGAGCCAGTAGAGCGCGGCGTCGGGGTCCGAGCCCCGAACCGCCTTGTGAAGCGCCGAGATCAGGTTGAAATGCCCATCCCCGGACTTGTCGTAGACCGGCGCCCGGCGAGAGACGCGCAGCGCCATCTCCGCCGCGCCCATCGGATCGCCGCCAAGCCGGAAAAGCTGCTCCGCCATGTTCAGGAGGGCGCGTCCGTCGCCCTCCGCCATGTCGATCAGCGCGGCGCGCGCATCGGCGTCAAGCGGCAGCTTCTTCACCTCCAGCGCCTCAGCGCGGTCGAGAAGAGTCGAAAGCGCCGCGCTGTCCAGCGGCTTCAGCACCATCACCTGCGAGCGGCTCAGGAGCGCGGCGTTCAGCTCAAACGACGGGTTCTCGGTGGTGGCGCCCACCAGCGTCACTGCGCCCGATTCCATATGCGGCAGGAAGCCGTCCTGTTGCGCCTTGTTGAAGCGATGAATCTCGTCGACGAAAAGAAGCGTGCCGCGCCCGTTCCGCCGCCGCAGCGCCGCCGCCTCGAACACCTTGCGCAAGTCCGCGACACCGGAAAAGATCGCGCTGATCTGCTCGAACGCGAGATCGGTCTCCGCCGCCAGAAGCCGCGCGATCGTGGTCTTGCCGACACCGGGCGGCCCCCAGAAGATCAGCGAGGAGAGCGCGCCCGCCCCGATCATCGCGCTGAGCGACCCGTCCGGGCCGAGGAGATGACCCTGCCCGATCACCTCGACCAGGCGCGCCGGACGCAGCCTGTCGGCCAGCGGGCGCGGCGCCGTGGCGGCCGGCGTCCGGGCCGGCTCATCCCGGTCGAAAAGATCGGCCATCTCAGTTCCGGCGCAGTGTTTTTGGCGCGCGGCGAAGCGGCATGCGCGCCGTCCGGCGCACGCCACGGCGGACATATTCGACCTCGGCTTCGCCGCCGATCCCGACCGCGGCCATGCGAAAGGATAGGCCCTCGATCGAGCTGACCGGATGACCGTCGAATCCGACGATCACGTCGCCGATTTTCAGCCCCGCCTCCTTCAACGGGCTCTCGGGGTGCATGTCGGCGATCACCACCCCGGCCGGCGCCGAGAGGCCCAGCCCCTCCGCGAGATCCGCCGTCACGCTCTGGCCGATGATCCCCGCCCAGGGCCGCTGAAGCGAGGTCTCGCCGTCCAGCGCGCTCATCAGCGCCCGGCGCACGAGATTGGCGGGAATCGCGAAACCGATACCATTCGAGCCGCCGGACCGGGTGAGGATCGCGCTATTCACGCCGACCAGCCGGCCCGCCATATCGACCAGCGCGCCGCCGGAATTGCCGGGGTTCACCGCAGCGTCGGTCTGGATGAAATAACCGCCGATCCCGCCCGAGCGCCTCGACCCGCTGGAGCGCGCCAGCGCAGAGACGATGCCGGATGTCACCGTCTGACCGACGCCGAACGGATTACCGATCGCCAACACCAGATCGCCGACCTCCAGCGTGTCGCTATCACGGAACTCGAGCACCGGCAGCCCGCTGGCGCCCGGCAGTCGCAGGAACGCGATATCGGCCTGTTCGTCGGCGAAGACGATATCCGCGTCAAATTCACGCTTGTCGTTGAGAACGACCCGCACCTCGTCCGCGCCGGCGACGACGTGATAGTTGGTGACGATATATCCGTCTTCCGTCACGATCACGCCCGAGCCGAGCGAATTCTGGCTTCGTCGCCCGCCCCGCGGGCCAAACTCCTCGAAGAAGCGCTCGAAGAACGGATCTCCCTGGAACGGGTTGACCCGCCGCACCATCTTGCGGGTGTAGACGTTCACCACTGCCGGCGCCGTGCGTTTGACCACTGGAGAGAAAGAAAGCGTGATCTCCGCCTGGGTCTGCGGAACCTGCTGCCCCGCCGCCGGCGCGCCAAACGCCAGCGCAGCGACGAGGATCGTCGCGGCCGCGCGCCTCATGCCGCGTCCTCGCGCGCGCAGATCCGCGCCGGCGGCGCGAATACCTCGAAGGCCCGCGGCACGCCTTCGAGCGGAAATGCGCCCATGGCCCGCCAGTCCGCGGCGGATTCCAGCCCCTCGACGAAAGCGCGGCTCGCCACCACCGGTTCACCGATCAGCTTGGTGATCCCTTCCAGTCGGGCGGTCTCGTTCACCACCGGGCCGATCACCGACCACGAATGCCGGGTCGGTGAGCCGAGATTGCCGTAGCCGAGTTCGCCAGCATGAAGCGCGAGCCCCCACGCCAGCGGCGCCTTTCCCCGCGCCCGCCGGCGGTTGTTCATCTCCTCGCTCGCCTCCGCCGCCCGCGAAGCGGCGCGCAGCGCGGCGGCGCGCGCGCCGGCCTCGCCCAGCCGCTCGATCGGGAAGATCGCAAGCGCGGCGTCGCCGATGAAGGAAAGCGGCTCGCCCTCCTCTTCCTCCACCGCACCGGCGGTGCAGTCGAAGAATTCGTTGATCGTGGAGACGAACTCCTCGCGCGGAAGAGACATCGCCAGTTCGGTCGAGGACCGCAGGTCGGAAAGCCAGACCACGGCCCGCGTCGTCGCGAAATCGCCGCGCCGGATCGCGCCGCCCAGAACGAGCGGACCCGCTTCCTTGCCGATGTAACACTCGGCCAGCGACAGCGCGACCTGACGCTGGTCCGCGATCTTGACGACAATGGCGAGCGGCTTTCTCAGCCAGTCGAGCGTCTCGATCTCCTCGTCCGTGAATCCCTCCGGGCGTTTCGTCGCAAAGGAGCAGACCATGCCGGAACGGCCCTTCAGATCATCGTCAGCGGTGGTTCGGAATCCGTCGAACCGGACCGCGAGCAAAAGATAATCCGTCAAACCCTCCGCGGCGAAATCCTCGAGAAGCGGAAAATCGAGCATCGCGCCAGGGCCGGACAGCCGCCGGCGGAACCGCGTCACCTCGTTCACGATGACATGGCGGACCGGACTTCTCGCCAGAATATCATGCGGCGCGTCCACGTCGCCGCCATAGGTCTCTCGCGTCAGACCGGTCGCCGGCGTCCATTCAAACGCAGCCCCGTGATAGAGCGGGTGTAGCGTCGGATGCGCGAAGAATGCGCGGTCGATCGGAATGCCATGATTGCGCAGCGCCTCGACAAGTTGCGCGAAGGTCTCTTCCGACGGCTTCGAGTGCAGCGCGGCCCCGACCATCCATTCAACGATGCTAGCCGCCGCGGCGGATGGCTTGCCCTGCATGAAACGACTCTCCTAAACGGCGACCCCGGCGAAAATAGGCGCCCGACCCGAAAAGGAAAAGGGCCGCCCCCGAAGGGACGGCGCCTCTTTCAGAACCCCCTCGACACAACGCGTCAGGGGCGCGTCGATCGCGGGCTCAGGCCGCCGCGCCGCGCCGGCGCGACAAGAAGCCGAAGCCGCCGACCGCGAAGAGCAGCAGCAGACCGCTCGCCGGAAGCGGAACCGCGCTGACGTCGATCCCGGCCAACGCGTAATCCGGGTTGCCGACGCCGTCATTGCCGGAAGCGGCGATGAAGCGCAGCGAAGTCGCCACCGTCGGCGCAATCGCGAAGAAGCCATAGCCGCCTTCCACCTGGAACGCCTCTAGCGCCGCGAAGGTGTAGCTCGCCACCACATCGCCATTGAACAGCACCTGCGCCGCTTCCTGATCGTTAGCGTTCGGATCGAAGAACAGGTCGAGGAAATGGAAACCGGTGACCGAGAGCGGCCCGCTGAACGCGACATCGACGGACTGAACCCCGTTGCCGGTGATCTCATCGTCGCCGACGCCGATGCCGTCGGAGATGCAAGCCAGCGGGCTGTTCTGACACGGCGCGCCACTTCCAAGAGCGCCGCCGTCGAAAGTAGTCGCCGTCCCCGAGCCGCCATTGGCGGTCACGCTGACCGAAACGCCGAAGACGTCCGGTTGCGTGAACGGGTCCGCGGTTGTGAAATCGATCGTCGCGGCGCTCGCCGCCGTGACGCCGAAAAGTCCCATCGCCGCGATCGCCACGGCGAATACCTTGCCTGGATTTGACATGTTGACACTCCCACAATTCCCGACGGCGAATACACCACTCGCCACAAATCGGGAGCGCCAAGAATAGCTCAAATCACCTAAAAATCGAACCGAATCCCGAAGAATTGGCCACAACTCCGGCCCGGAATCAGGCATCGACGAGCGCGCTGACCACTTTGGATTGAAGCCATGTCCGCGAGACCATTTAAGGTTGTCGCCAAGCGCATTTCGCACCTCGGCTACGCGCCTTAGTGCGAATCACCTCACGGAATGACGCCGCTTCACACAGACCCGCCGCGGGCGCGCGCCGCCGGAATCCGGCGGCGCTAGTTCGCCTCCGATCAGGCCTCGTCGAGTTCAGCCTCTTCGGCGGCGACACGCGCCTTGTCTCCGGCGCCACGGGCGGCCGTATCGCGGTCGACAAGCTCGATGATCGCCATCGGCGCCATATCACCATAGCGGAAACCGGCCTTTAGAACCCGGCTGTACCCGCCGGACCGATCCTTGTACCGCGCGCCGAGCGTCGCGAAGAGCTTCTTCACCGCCTCGTCCTGCTTGATCGAGGCCATCGCCTGCCGGCGGGCGTGCAGATCGCCGCGCTTGCCGAGCGTGATCAGCTTGTCGATGATGCGTTTCAGCTCCTTCGCCTTCGGCAGCGTCGTCTTGATCTGCTCATGCTCGATCAGCGAGGCCGCCATGTTGGCGAACATGGCTTTTCTGTGCTCATGGGTCCGGTTGAGCTTCCGGTATCCGTGTCCGTGACGCATTTCTAGTCTCCTGTGCGCGCCTCACGATGTGAGCCGCATCCGGTTTATACTTTGTCTGGCGGCCCTGCGTGGGAACCGCCTCCTTGGGGCGTCATTGCCCGGTCGTCTCCGTCTTCGCCGCCCCAACCTCAGGCCGCGGCGGCGCTCATCGCCTGTGCGATCAGAACTGATCTTCGAACTTCTTCGCCAGATCCTCGATATTGTCCGGCGGCCAGTCCACGATATCCATGCCGAGATGCAGGCCCATGCCGGTCAGCACCTCCTTGATCTCGTTCAGCGACTTGCGCCCGAAATTCGGGGTGCGCAGCATCTCCGCTTCGGTCTTCTGGATCAGGTCGCCGATATAGACGATGTTGTCGTTTTTCAGGCAGTTCGCCGAACGCACCGAAAGCTCCAACTCGTCCACCTTTTTCAGCAGAAGCGGATTGAACTCCAGATCCTCCGGCTCGTCGGAGGACACATCGTCCTTCGGCTCGTCGAAATTGATGAAGGTGCGCAGCTGATCCTGCAGGATGCGCGCCGCGTAGGCGATCGCGTCCTCGGGGGTCAGCGAACCGTCAGTTTCGACATTCAGCGTCAGCTTGTCATAGTCGAGCACATGGCCCTCGCGGGTCGGCTCGACCTTGTAGGAAACCTTGCGCACCGGGCTGTAGAGCGCATCGATCGGAATCAGACCGATCGGCGCGTCCTCGGGCCGGTTCTTGTCCGCCGCGACGAAACCCTTGCCGCCCGTGACGGTCAGTTCGATATGGAGATCCGCGCCCTCGTCGAGCTGGCAGATGTGATGGTCCTTGTTCAGGATCTCGACGCCCGAGATCTCCTGAATGTCGCCGGCGGTCAGCGCGCCCGGCCCCTTGCCCCGAAGGCTGAGCCGCTTCGGGCCCTCGACATCCATGCGGATGGCGACGCCCTTCATGTTAAGGACGATGTCGGTCACGTCCTCGCGGACGCCCGGGATCGAGGAAAATTCATGCAGCACGCCGTCGATCTGAATCGAGATGATCGCCGCGCCCTGCAGCGACGACATCAGCACCCGCCGCAGCGCATTCCCGAGCGTCAGCCCGAACCCCCGCTCCAGCGGCTCGGCGGTCGCGGTGGCGAAACGCATCGCGTCGGCGCCCGGCGTGATGTCGAGGCCGGTCGGCCTGATCAGGTCCTGCCAGTTCTTGTGGATCGTCATGTGGTCCTCCATCCTTGCGCCCTGCCGGATCCGGCGTCGGGACGCGCCCGAGGAAAAGTCATCCGTCAAATCGAACGACCCACCTTCGAAAAGGCGGGCCGCTCAGAAACAAATCTCGCGATCAGACCCGGCGGCGCTTCGGCGGACGGCAGCCATTATGCGCGATCGGCGTGACGTCGCGGATCGCCGTGACCGTAAAGCCCTGGGCCTGAAGGGCGCGCAGCGCGCTCTCGCGGCCCGAGCCCGGCCCCTGCACCTCAACCTCGAGCGTGCGCATACCGTGGTCCTGCGCCTTCTTCGCGCAATCCTCGGCGGCGACCTGCGCCGCGTAGGGCGTCGATTTCCGGGAACCCTTGAAGCCCATCGTGCCCGCCGAGGACCAGGAGATAACGTTCCCCTGCGCATCGGCGATGGTGATCATCGTGTTGTTGAAGGAAGAATTCACGTGGGCCACGCCCGTCGAGATGTTCTTCCGTTCCTTGCGTTTCGTGCGGACTTTTTCGCGCGCCATTATTGTGCCCTCTTACTTTTTCTTGCCGGCGATGGCCTTCGCCGGACCCTTGCGGGTGCGGGCGTTGGTGTGGGTCCGTTGGCCGCGAACCGGCAGACCGCGCCGATGGCGCAGCCCGCGATAGCAACCCAGATCCATCAGGCGCTTGATGTTCATCGCATTCTCGCGCCGGAGGTCGCCCTCGACCGCGAGATTGGCGTCGATATGCTCACGAATCGACAGCACTTCCGCGTCGCTCAGCTCGTTGACGCGCCGCGAGGTGTCCACGCCGGTCGCCTCGCAGATTGCGCGCGCGCCGCTTTCGCCGATGCCATGAATATAGGTGAGCGCGATATGCACTCGCTTGTTCGTCGGAATGTTTACGCCTGCAATGCGCGCCACGATCCAGCTCCGTCTCTCCGCCCCTTCGGGCCATCTTCTTCACAGAGCGACCGCGCGATTCGCAGACGCCCCCGGAATTCCTTTGTTCCGCAACACTTTATCGCATCGCAGACCATATCTGCCGAAGGAAGCGCGGAGTATATGGCCGCGCGCCCCCCGGTCAACCCCGGAACGGGGCTATTCTTCGTCGCCCAGAGCCGACTCGATCGCGCCGGCCACCTCGTCGATCGAAGCCATCCCGTCGACGTCGCTCAGCTTTCCCGCCGCGCGGTAATAGGCGATCAACGGCGCCGTCTCGCCGTGGTATTCCTGCAGCCGCGCGCGAACCGTTTCGGCGTTGTCGTCCTTGCGGCGCTTGAACGTCGTCCCGCCGCACTTGTCGCAGACGCCCGGCGTTGCCGGCGTCTTGTCCGTATCGTGATACCCTTCGCCGCAATTGGCGCAGGTGTATCGGCCGGAGATCCGCTCGATCATCGCCTCGTCGTCGACTTCAATATTGATCACCGAGTCGAGCGACATGTTCTTCTCGGCCAGAAGCTTGTCGAGAGCCTCCGCCTGACCCGTGGTGCGCGGAAAGCCGTCGAACACCACCCCGGCGGCCACATCGGGCTGATCGAGCCGCTCGCCGACAACGCCGACGACGATCTCGTCGGAGACCAGTCCGCCGGCCTTCATCACCGCATCGGCCGCGCGGCCAACCTCGGTTCCGGCGGCGACGGCGGCGCGCAGCATATCGCCGGTGGAAAGCTGCACCATAGCGCGGGATTCCGTCAGGAGGCGCGCTTGCGTCCCCTTGCCCGCGCCAGGCGGCCCAAGAAGTATCACATTCATCAGCGCCGCCTTTCCGGTTTCCGCCCCGCTCTCGCTTTCGCCCGGTTCTTGCCGCCGAGCCGCGATTTTTCAATGAGGCCTTCGTACTGGTGCGCCAGAAGATGACTCTGCACCTGGCTGATCGTGTCCATGGTGACCGAGACGACGATCAGCAGCGAAGTTCCACCGAAATAGAACGGCACCGCGAAACGCGAAATCAGGATCTCAGGCAGGACGCAGACCGCCGCCAGATAGGCCGCGCCGACGGTGGTGATGCGCGTCAGCACGTAGTCGAGATATTCAGCCGTGCGCTTGCCGGGCCGGATACCCGGCACAAACCCGCCCTGCTTCTTAAGGTTCTCCGCCACATCTTCCGGATTGAACACCACAGCCGTGTAGAAGAAGCAGAAGAAAACAACGAGCGCGATATAGATCCCGAGAAAGAGCGGCTGGCCGCGCCCCAGCAGCGCGGTGACCGTCTGCAGGATCTCCGAGCCGCCATCGCCGGCGAACCCGGCGACCGTCGCCGGCATCAATAGGAGCGAAGAAGCGAAGATCGGCGGGATGACACCAGAGGTGTTCACCTTCAGCGGCAGGTGCGAAGAATCGCCGCCATACATTTTCGCACCGACCTGGCGTTTCGGATACTGGACGAGAATTCTGCGCTGCGCCCGCTCAAGAAAGACGACAAAGGCGATGACCGCCACCGCGCCCACCATGATCACCATGATCAGCCAGGCCGCGATCTGTCCGGTGCGGCCCAGCTCAAAGAACTGCGCCAACGCCCGCGGCAGCTCCGCGATGATGCCGACATAGATGATCAGAGAAATGCCGTTGCCGATGCCGCGCGCGGTGATCTGCTCGCCGAGCCACATCAGGAACATCGTGCCGCCGACCAGCGTGATCACCGAGGAAGCGATGAAGAACGGACCCGGGTTGAGCGCCAGACCCTGGCCCGAAAGCCCGACAGCGACGCCGTAGGCCTGCACCGTAGCAAGAAGCACCGTGCCATAACGGGTGTACTGGTTGATCTTCTTGCGGCCGGCTTCGCCTTCCTTCTTGAGCGCCTCCAGCGTCGGCACCATCGAGGTCATCAGCTGCATGATGATCGAGGCCGAGATATACGGCATGATCCCAAGCGAGAAGATCGCCATCCGGCTGACCGCGCCGCCCGAGAACATGTTGAAGACGCCCAGGATGCCGGACTGCGTCTGCTCGATGAACTGTTGAAGTTGCTGCGGGTCGATCCCCGGCATCGGGATATAGGTTCCGAGCCGATAAATAACCAGAAGCGCCAGCGCGAACAGAATCCGCTGACGCAACTCCTTCGCCTTGCCAAAGGCGCCCCAGCTCATGTTCGTGGCGAGTTGTTCGGCGGCGGACGCCATGGAGAACCCCTGTCTTTTCAGCGACGGATCGCGCGGCGCGCCCCGGTCCCGCCGGCGCGCGCCAGGCGCTTACGCCTTGGCGGCGGCCTTCGCTTCGCGCTTCGCGGCGCGGCGGAGCGCGACCACATCCACGATCTCTACCTTCCCGCCGGCTTTTTCAACCGCCTCGACCGCGGCTTTCGACGCGCCGGCGATCTTCAGCGTCAACGCGGCGCTCAACTCACCCTTCGCCAGAAGGCGCACGCCGTCGAGCGGCCGACGGATGACGCCGGCGGCGACCAGCGCCGTCTCGTCGAGTTCGGCCTTCGCCTCGATCACCCCGCGATCCAGCGCATCCTGAAGCGTTTTCAAGTTCACAATGGCGAAATTCTTGCCATTAATGTTGTTGAAGCCGCGCTTCGGCAGGCGCCGGGTGATCGGCATCTGGCCGCCCTCGAAGCCCTTGATGGCGACGCCCGAACGCGATTTCTGCCCTTTGACGCCGCGTCCCGCGGTCTTGCCGGTACCCGAACCGGGCCCGCGGCCGACGCGCTTGCGCGCCTTGGTCGCACCCGGATTGTCGCTGAGTTCATGCAGTTTCATGACGCTGTCTCCTTGAACCGGACGCAGGGGGCGGAGGCGTCAGAACCCCCTGGCCACGGGATTATGCGGAAGCGCGGCCGAAAGTCAGGCGCGCTCTTCGACGATTTCGACAAGATGCGGGATCGAGGCGACCATGCCCCGGACGGAGGGCGTATCCTCCAGCTCGCGCGTCTTGTGCATCTTGTTCAGTCCGAGACCGACCAGCGTCGCGCGCTGCTTGGCGGGACGGCGGATCGGGCTGCCGATCTGTTTCACGACGATGGTCGCCATCGTTCTGCTCCTTACGCTTCGGCCGGCGCCGGCTCGGCGTCGACCGGCGCCTCGTCGCCGCGACGGGCGATCTCGGCGACCTTCTTGCCGCGGCGGGCGGCGACCATGCGCGGCGAGTTCTCCTTGAGGAGCCCGTCGAAGGTCGCCCGGATCATGTTGTAGGGGTTCTGGCTGCCCGTGGACTTCGCCACCACATCCTCGACGCCCAGCATCTCGAAGATCGCGCGCATCGGACCGCCGGCGATGACGCCGGTGCCGGCCGGCGCGGTCCGCATCACCACCTTGCCGGCGCCGTGACGCCCGGACATGTCGTGATGCAGCGTGCGCCCCTCGCGAAGCGGCACCCGGATCAGGCCGCGCTTGGCGTCCTCGGTCGCCTTGCGGATCGCCTCCGGCACCTCGCGGGCCTTGCCCTTGCCGAAGCCGACGCGCCCCTTCTGGTCGCCGACCACGACGAGCGCCGCGAAGCCGAAGCGCTTGCCGCCCTTCACGGTCTTGGAGACGCGGTTGATCGCGACGAGGCGGTCCTGGAATTCCGGATCTTCGTCGCGACCCCGGCCGCGCCCGCGACCGCCGCGATTAGGTTCTCTGGCCATTATCGTCTCCTCAGAACTTCAGACCGCCTTCACGAGCGGCGTCGGCAAGCGACTTGACCTTCCCGTGAAAGAGGTAGCCGCCGCGGTCGAAGACCACGTCCTCGATCCCGGCGGACTTGGCCCGCTCGGCGATCGCCGCGCCGACTTTCGCCGCCGCCTCGATGTTGTTCCGCCCGATCATGCCGAGCGCCGCCTCGAGCGACGAGGCCGCCGCGAGGGTCACGCCGCGCGTATCGTCGATGATCTGCGCCGAAATGTTCTTCGACGAACGGTGCACGCTCAGACGTGGCTTGCCGTTCCCCATTTTCCTCAGTTTCGAGCGGACGCGCATCCGGCGCCGCTGAAACAAGGCTCGCTTGCTGTTCGCCATCTTGCCGGTCCTTACTTCTTCTTGCCTTCTTTGCGGAAGACAAACTCGCCCTTGTAGCGGATACCTTTGCCTTTATAGGGCTCGGGTTTGCGCCACTTGCGGATTTTCGACGCCACCTCGCCGACCAGTTGCTGATCGATCCCGGTGATCTCCACCTCGGTCGGCTTCGGCGTCTTGATCTCGACCCCGTCGGGGATGGCGAAATCGACGTCGTGACTATAGCCGAGCGCCAGCTTCAGCACCTTGCCCTGCGCCTGCGCGCGGTAGCCGACGCCCTGGATCTCCAGATCTTTCCTGAAGCCCTCGGAAACGCCGGTGACGAGGTTCTGAACCTGCGTCCGGGTCATGCCCCATTGCTGGCGCGCGCGCTTCGACTGCCCGCGCGGCGACACGGTTACGACATTGCCATCCACCTTGAAATCGATGTCGTCGGTCGCTGTGAACTTGCGGACGCCTTTCGGCCCCTTCACCTCGATGGTCTGGCCGGAGACAGCGGCGGACACTCCGCCGGGCATCTCCACGGGCCGTTTTCCGATACGTGACATGTCCGCCTCCTCAGAACACTGTGCAGAGCACTTCGCCGCCGACACGGGCGGCGCGCGCCTGCGCGTCGGACATGACGCCCTGCGGCGTCGAAACGATGGAGACGCCGAGTCCCTGACGGACCTCCGGGATCTCCGCGACGCCGGAATAGACGCGCCGGCCCGGCTTCGAGATGCGCTTCAGCTCGCGGATCGCGGGCGCGCCCTCGAAATACTTCAGGCTGATCACGAATTCGGGCTTGCCGGCGGATTCCTCTACCCGCTCGTAGGAGCGGATGTAGCCTTCGCCGACCAGCACGTCGAGAACCCAGCCGCGCAGCTTGGAGGCCGGCGTCCGGACGGTGGATTTGCCGCGCATCAGCGAGTTGCGGATGCGGGTGAGCATATCGCCGAGAGGATCGTTCATCTCTGTTCCCTCACCAGCTCGATTTCACCATGCCCGGAACCTGACCCATCGAGGCCAGCTCCCGGAGGGCGATGCGAGACATCTGAAGCTTGCGGTAATAGGCTTTCGGGCGCCCGGTCACCTTGCAACGGTTATGGAGCCGCGTCGCGGAAGAATTGCGCGGCAGCTCGGCGAGCTTGAGCCGCGCCTTGAAGCGCTCCTCCATCGAGAGGCTCTCATCCCGCGCCGTCGCTTTCAGCGCGGCGCGCTTCGCGGCATATTTGTCAACGAGCTCCTGACGCTTCTCTTCGCGCGCGATCATGCTTTTCTTGGCCATGTCTTTCTCCTCCGCGCTCAGCTCGTGAACGGCATGTTGAAATGCTTCAAAAGCGCCCGCGCCTCGGCGTCCGTCTTGGCGTTCGTCCCGATCACCACGTCCATGCCCCAGATCTGGTCGACCTTGTCGTACTCGATCTCGGGGAAGATGATGTGCTCGCGAATGCCCATGGCGAAATTGCCGCGGCCGTCGAACGCCGAGCCCTTCACGCCGCGAAAGTCGCGGATGCGGGGCATGGCGACGGTGATCAACCGGTCAAGAAACTCGTACATCCGGTCGCCGCGCAACGTCACCTTGACGCCGAGCGGCATGCCCTCGCGCAGCTTGAAACCGGCGATCGAGTTCTTCGCCTTGGTGATCACCGGCTTCTGGCCGGCGATCAGCATCATGTCGTCATGCGCCGACTTGATCTTCTTCGAGTCGGCGACGGCCTCGCCGACGCCCATGTTGAGGACGATCTTCTCGAGACGAGGGATCATCATGTCGTTCTTGTAGCCGAACTCTTCCTTCAGCGCGGGGCGGATCGTTTCCGCGAACAGCGCTTTCAGGCGCGGCGTGTAGCTGGCGGCGTCAAGCATCGATGACCTCCCCCGATTTCTTGGCGAAACGGACTTTCTTGCCATCGACGAACTTGAAGCCGACGCGCGTCGCGCCGCCGTCCTTCGGATCGACGAGCGCGAGATTGCTCAGGTCGATTGAAGCCGGATGCGGAATGCGGCCGCCCTGGCTGCCCTGGCTCTGCTTGGTGTGGCGAATGGCGATGTTGACGTCGGACACGACCGCACGGCCGTCCTTCGGCGCGACGCTCAGGATCTCGCCCTCCTTGCCTTTGTCTTTTCCGGCGAGGACGACGACCCTGTCGCCTTTTTTTAGTTTCGCGGCCATCAGAGGACCTCCGGCGCAAGGCTGATGATCTTCATGAAGTTCTTGGCGCGCAGCTCGCGGACCACCGGCCCGAAGATGCGGGTGCCGATCGGCTCCATGGTGTTGCTGAGGATCACCGCGGCGTTGCCGTCGAAACGGATCGCGGTGCCATCCTCGCGGCGCACTTCCTTGGCGGTCCGAACGACGACGGCCTTCCGGACCTCGCCCTTCTTCACCCGGCCGCGCGGAATGGCCTCCTTCACGGACACCACGATGATGTCGCCGACCGAAGCGTATTTCCGCTTCGAGCCGCCGAGCACCTTGATGCACTGCACCCGGCGGGCGCCGGAATTGTCGGCCACCGCCAGATTGGTCTGCATCTGGATCATGCTGGTTACTCCCGACCTGCAGGGACCCTAAGCCCTGCGGTTTCGATTAACCGGGGGATGTGAAAAGCGCCCTCAGGCGTCGATCACAACCTCCCAGCGTTTGGATTTCGACATCGGGGCGCATTCGCGAATGCGAACGGAATCACCCGTCTTGAAATGATTGTTCTCGTCATGCGCCCGATATTTCTTCGAACGACGGATCGTCTTCTTCAGAACCGGATGGGTGATCCGGCGCTCGACCAGAACCGTGACGGTCTTGTCGTTGGCGTCGGAAACTACCGCCCCGGAAAGAATGCGTTTGGGCATGACTTATTCTCCGGCGGCCGCTTCGGCGGCCTTCTGGTTCAGCACGGTCTTGACCCGCGCGGCGTTGCGGCGCGCCTTCTTGAAGGCGGCGGTGTTCTCAAGCTGGCCGGTCGCCTGCTGAAAGCGGAGGTTGAAGCTCTGCTTCTTCAGGTTCGCCAGCTCCTCACGCAGCTGGTCCGGCGTCTTGTCGCGCAGCTCTGCGGCGTTCATGTCCGCGATTCCTTTCCACATCACCGGAGAGCCTCCTGAAGGAGTCACTCTGAACACGGTGGAGATGACTAGAGGGGCGGCGTATACGCCGGTGCTCCGAAGGTGGCAAGGGTCCAACTCAAGAATCCGAGGTTTTTCGAACGACAAAGCGCGCCTTTACAAAATCAATGGACAAAGACCTCCAGATTCACTTCCCTTGCGGGCAGCGCCGGACCCATTTCAGGCAACCGAACCGCCCACACGAAATCCGGCAAGGCGATTATACAGTCTCAAACATACCTCCGCCCTTTACAATAACCTCTGCGCGATCGCTCAGAGAGTCGGTCAATATGCCGACATTCCGATAGGCTTCCTATGCACTTAGCGCGAACTAAAGGTCGATCCGCAGCCAACGCGCAACTAGCCATGAAGGACGGATACCATTCTATCAAACACTCCTGTTTTGCAATTAACTTGCAATACACACATAATGGCATAACCTTTCCTTACTGATTAAGGTCCAATGGGGATAAAAATGAAAGTATTTATCGTTACGCTGGCGCTCGCTCTGGTCGGTTCGCACGCTGATTCGTCAGAGGTAGGTCAAGCAATTGGCAAGACGGGCGCTGTGACACCGGCGGCACTGGCCATACTCGCTAATCAGCGTCGAGATCTTAGTCGCGATGTTGAGGTACGATTTGGCGAGCGGATTGAAACAACGGTCAGCGGAAATGCCGGCTTCGTCTTCGATGACAAGACACGACTTTACGTCGCTGAAAATAGCAGCATTCAGATTGACAGCTATGTTTACGAAGGGAATGGTCGCATCGATTTATCCATGCCAAAAGGCATTTTTCGACTCGCGTCGGGGAAAATCGGCGGCAAGAATATTACGGTGCGCACCGGGATAGCCGCAATCGGTCTACGCGGGACTGTCATTTCAGTCGGCACTGACCCAAGTCAGACCGTCATATACGTCGAACAAGGTGGTGCTGACGTGCAAGTGGGGCGGCGTTCGATCCCGGTCGAACAGGGGGAGTCTCTGAGAGCCTGACTCGAAACTCGGTCAAACATAACAATACCTTGCGAGGCGTCTGGTGAGCAGTCGGATATGCGCGACGTTCGCCCACGCCTCTGACGAGGCGATGGATCGCTCCCAGTCCTTGGCGAGACGGCGGCATCTTCCAAGCCATGCGAAGGTGCGCTCGACAACCCATCGCCTTGGAATGATCTCGAACCCTTCGGCGCGATCAGATCGCTTGATGATCTCGATGCGCCAGTCGCCGAACCCGGTCAGGGCGCGGCGCAGTTTCTTCCCGGCATAGCCGCCGTCTGCGAAGACGTGGCGCAGCCACGGTCAGCGTCTGCGGATGGACGCCAGCACGAGCGGGGCGCCGTCGCGGTCCTGCACGCCGGCGCCGTGAACGACCAGGCCAACCATCAGCCCAATCGTATCGACCACCATGTGGCGCTTGCGGCCCCTGATCTTTTTCCCAGCGTCGTAGCCGCAAACCCCTCCCGCCTCTGTGGTTTTCACGCTCTGACTGTCGATCACGCCTGCGGTCGGAGACGCCTCGCGCCCCTCCAGCTCCCGTGACACCATCACCAGCGCATTGTTGAGTGCGGGCCAGAAGCCTTCGTCCCGCCAGCGGTAGAAGTAACGCTGCACGGTCGAAACAGGCGGAAACTCCGTCGGTAGATAGCGCCAAGGGCAGCCGGTCGAGGCGATGTAAAGGATCGCGTTCATCACCTCCCGCAGATCGGTTGTGCGCGGGCGGCCCAGACCGCGTCGATCAGGCATGTAGGCGGCGATCACCTCCCATTCCCGATCCGTCGGTAGTGGGTCAGTTTGAAATCCAGCCTATCGCAGCTTTGATTTGCCCTGGGTCGCGCCCATCGCCATATTGAGGGCATGACACAGAGACCCAAACGCCCCGCCGATGCGAACCAGCTTGCGAAGCTGGTGGCGGATATTGCTACGGGGGAGGACGCGATACACGATCCAGACACGTCTGCACAGCGTAAGGGCGGGAAAAAGGGCGGCGAGGCGCGAGCAGCGTCTCTCACGCCGCAGCAGCGCGAAGAGATAGCGCGTGTCGCTGCCGAAGCACGCTGGAAGAAGGGCTAGGCAGCTACTTCTGCGCTAAACTTGCGCTCCTCGATGTCGTCACGGAAATCAAACAGCATCTGGATCGGTCGCTGGCCTTCGTGAATTGCATTGTAAGCCTCGACATCGGTGTTGAGTTGCACACAGTCGCCAACGATCTGCTCTCGACGTTGAATGAAAGCCTTCTGCATGTGCTCCCTTGGAGCATCTTTCATGATGGCCCAAAATGTATATTGGACGCCGCCCTTGCTTACGCGCACGGCATGATTGACGCGATAGCGACGACCATCTTTGTCGGTAGCGTATTCTTCCCGAAGTGCGGTGGACATGTCAGACGCCAGCTTATCCAAGGGATCAACCTTGGGCATTTCAATCATGCCCTTAGATATCCCCCATGCGACTGCCTCGCGCGCAGTAGCGGGCACAGAGCCATGCTCGGCTTCATACCTATGCCACACCCCTTGAAGCTGCTCTTTGTATTTGGCCATTTCGACCTCCTTAAAGGTTCAAAGGGACAGGATCGCCCCACCCGTCCATAGTTGCAGCCCCCTTTAGGAACTGCCTGATTTTGACCTTATGCTTCGCAAGCCAACTGTATTTGTTGACCTTGTACTGCACCGACATCTTGTACTGTAGTTGCCCAACAATAATGCCAGGGTGGCGCTGCAAACGTCGCGCCAAACCAAGCGTATCTCGCTCTGCCATATAGGGATATTTGCGGATCACAAAGGATTCCAGCGCGTCTTGATCTGCGCAAAACTGCGAGGCGGCACTGTTGGCCCGCATTTCTTCTTCCGGCAAATTCTCCGCTTCTGGGTCGAGGTCAACATCCACAATCTCAGACGATAGCTGGTTTCTTTGCCCATCCTTGTGCAGCAGGTGTTCAATTTCGTGACGCAGCACAAACCAGAAATTGTCGATCCTGTCGTGACGGCACGTCATGCCGATAACGGGAGACTTGCCGTCCAGCCAAAAGCATACGCCGTCGATATTCGCCTTTGGCAGAGTTTCCACCACAACGAACCGAATACCCGCATCGGCGAGAATGCGCGGCACATTTCTGATTTCCTCCGGATCAACCAAGAGACGTTCAAGCTCACCAAGCGCCCCCTCAAGTTTCTTCTCTGAGTATGCGGGGACGACGATTTCCTGGGCGATCTGTTTGACGCGATACAGCCATGCCCACTGCAGGGGCGTGGTCTCGGAATAGTCTCCACCCTTCTTTGCGTTATGTGTCAGGCAAGGAACCTGATCCAAAGAATTGGTCCCGAAAAAACGCATTACCTGCGCCTCAAGGAGCGAGATATCTTGCGTGTATTCGAACCAGTTTCTTTTAATCATCTCCCGAATTGGAAAGATCGATTGCAGTTTCGCCCTACGCTCAATCGCGGGGTCCGCCTCGTTAGCGGTGGACAACTCGTACGCTTTCTGGAGGTTCAAAAAATACTCCGCAGAAATCCCAAATGCTTTAGAAAGCGACCGAGCCATGTCCGGGCTGATACCACGCTTGCCCGACATGATCGGGTTAATAGCCTGCTCTTTAACGCCCAGAATGTATGCGAGGTCGCGCTGCGCCCACCCGCGCGCCTCAAGTTCGTCTCGAATGAACTCCCCCGGATGAGGGACTTCTTTCAATAGTGCAGCGATGCTCATTGAGTGCCCTCCTTAGTGCGGGTCGCCAATAAAGGTGACTGTGGCTACAGCGCCTGCTCCCTCACCTGATACCGTGAAGAAAATTCGATACTGCCTGTTCACGCGAACTTGCCTTGTTCCATTTTCGGCTCCCTTGCGGATTTTGTAATCCAGCCCCCCGAGGTTAAAGAGGTCGCTTTCGAACGTCGCAGCCTCGAGCTTCAACAGCGTCTTTCGAGCGGCTTTAATCACGGCGACCGGCAGCCCAATCTTGTGAGCATCGTCTGTGCATATTCGTGCCAGATCGTCGTTTGCGAACTTCACTTCCATGCCGACTCTACATATATCCGCCCGCTCCGGAGGTCAATGATCGACTTAACGCCATGCGTTAATTTTGTAATATGCTTGACTATCGGTCATTTTGAAATTATATCAATCTCATGAACAAGCTGGACACCAAGACCCGCGCCCTGATCCTCCGCCTTCTGGTTGAGGGCAACAGCATTCGCGCCACGGCGCGCGTCGCAGATGTGTCCAAGAACACCGTCAACAAGCTCCTGATCGACGCGGGCAAGGCTTGCTCGGAATATCACGACGCCAACGTTCGCGACGTGAAGGCTTCCGTCGTCCAGTGCGATGAGATCTGGTCGTTCACCTACGCCAAGCAGAAGAACGTCGCTGGTGCGAAGGCCGCTCCCGAGGGCGCGGGCGACACCTGGACGTGGACGGCGCTCGACAGCGAGAGCAAGCTGATCGTGTCCTATATGGTCGGCGGACGTGACAGCGAATACGCCATCGCCTTCATGGACGATCTGCGAGCCCGTCTGGCGAACCGCGTCCAGCTAACCACGGACGGCCACAAAGCCTATCTGGAGGCCGTTGAGGGCGCGTTCGGCGGCGACGTGGACTATGCGCAGCTCATCAAGATTTACGGCGGCGAGACCGGCTCCAAGGGGCACGAAAAGAAATACAGCCCCGCCGAATGCACTGGCATCAAGAAGCGCCGGGTGGAAGGCTCGCCCGATCCCAAGCTGGTCAGCACCTCGCATGTTGAGCGCCAGAACCTGACGATGCGTATGCACATGCGCCGCTTCACCCGTCTGACCAACGGCTTCTCCAAGAAGGTCGAGAACCACTGCTACGCTGTGGCGCTGCACTTCATGTTCTACAACTTCGTGAAGGTCCACCAGACGCTGCGCGTCACTCCGGCGATGGCCGCTGGCCTGACTGATCGGCTTTGGGATATCTCGGACATCGTGAAGCTGATTGAGGATGCTGAGCCTGCCCCCACGAAGCGCGGCCCCTACAAGAAGCGTCAGCCGGAAAATTCAAACTGACCCACTACCGATCCGTCAGGTCGCTTGCATAGCGCGCTGACCGTCGCGCATATTCCGCGCGGGCGATATCATCCCAGGGCATCGGGCCTCCGTCAGTCGTTGCAAACCGACGTGAATCACAACCCTCTGATATCGCTCAACTCATTTCGGGGCAGGCTCTGACGATAAAGAATGACGGCTCCTCCGGAGTATCCGCTGGCTGGCCACTCGCACTTAACGCCGCTATCTCGGCAATGAGTGCGCAACTCGCAATGGTTTCATCCGTCTCCATGAGCGTGCCGATCGAAACGATGCAGCGACTGCAATCGAAAGCGTCGAAAAGCGCTGATCAGGGATTCGTCTCACCTAAAAATTTCTCCAGTTCAAGTTTTGGCTGTCACTGACATTGAGGCACAATTATGCACGGATTGAAAACTGGCGCGGCTCTAGCTGTGAACGTCTGCATCGCGCTACTCATATCGGGCTGCGTGTCACCGCAGAAGGACTTCGCCACTTCTTCCGATGCTTCGCTGCGCAAGGTTCCACCGGTGACACAAGGCCAATTCGGAACGATTGAAATCGAAGGCTTCCAAGTTCCCTTGCAGGAAGGCGACTGGGTGGAAATCGGAACGATTGATCAGACAACCGATCCTAATTTTCCCGCAAAATCACATGTTCTTGTCAGTGAGAGCGGGGGAGTTATCGACCGTATCGTGATAATATCAAGACAGTCTGCGCTTGGAAGCAAACAATTCGGTGAGTTTGCGAGTTGTCTGGACAGTTCGAATCTCGCCAGCGAGGTGATCAGCTACGCTTCCGCCACAGCAGATTGCACTTATGTCCGCGCTGTTCCCTGGCTGGGAGGTGGCGATTTCGGGAAAATGCTTAGCGACTACGGCGGCGAGAGAAACGCATACGTTCCGCTCGTGACAGTCGGCCCAAGGATCGCGTTGAATTTGGCGCCGAATGAACGGATCGCCAAAGACTACTGCTTCAACCCGGATTTGATCGCGCCCAATCCGAATGGCGACGCATGGCGGCCGGAAGATTGGGCTGCTGGTTCCGCAGCAGGGCTGTCTCAGGTAGAGGTGATCAAGGCGATGCAGAGTTTCGGCGCGACTGTGCGCTCCCAGATCAAGCAGGGCAATTCCGTCGTATCGTAGACTGTTCTGCGAACGGCGATCGTTAGGAGTGAACCGACGTCGTGACGCCCCGATCGGCGTGTAAACGAAGAGGCCCCGCTCGGCTCTGGGCGAGGCCTCTTCAATCGGAGGCACAGCGGCCTTTGATCTTACCAGTCCTCGCGCGTAACGAATCGGCACTTGATCGGCAGCTTCATCGCCGCCAATCGGAGCGCCTCCTTTGCCACAGGCTCGCTCACCCCGTCAATCTCGAACATGATGCGGCCGGGCTTCACCTTGGCCGCCCAGTACTCGACCGAACCCTTGCCCTTGCCCATGCGGACCTCGGTGGGTTTCTGCGTGACGGGCACATCCGGGAAGATCCGGATCCACACCCTGCCCTGCCGCTTCATGTGGCGGGTCAGGGCGCGGCGCGCAGCCTCGATCTGCCGGGCGGTGATCCGCTCGGGCTCGCTCGCCTTCAGGCCGTAATGGCCGAAGTTGAGATCAAACCCGCCCTTGGCCTCGCCATGGATGCGGCCCTTGTGCTGTTTGCGGAATTTCGTCCGTTTCGGAGACAGCATCTTTCTATCCTCTCAGCAGGGCGGGCTCAGCGCGCGGGGCGCGAGCCGCCCTCTTGGCTTTCGGCCTGACGGCGGTCATGGGCCTGCGGATCGTGCTCAAGAACCTCGCCCTTGAAGATCCAGACCTTCACGCCGCAGATACCGTAAGCGGTCTTCGCCTCGGCCTGCGCGTAATCGATATCGGCGCGGAGCGTATGCAGCGGCACACGACCTTCACGATACCACTCGGTCCGGGCGATCTCGGCGCCGCCGAGACGGCCCGCGAGGTTCATCCGGATCCCCTGCGCGCCCATCCGCATCGCGTTCTGCACCGCGCGCTTCATGGCGCGGCGAAACGCCACGCGGCGCTCAAGCTGCTGCGCCACGTTCTCTGCCAGTAGCTGCGCGTCGACCTCGGGCTTCCTGATCTCGACGATGTTGAGATGCAGCTCCGATTTCGTCAGCTTCGCGACTTCCTTGCGCAGTCCCTCGATATCGGCGCCCTTCTTGCCGATGATCACGCCGGGCCGCGCGGTGTGGATCGTCACCCGGCATTTCCGGTGCGGACGTTCGATCACGACACGGGAAACCCCGGCGTTCGCGCATTTCTTCTTGATGAAGTCCCTGATCTTCAGGTCCTCGTGCAGAAGCGGGCCATAATCCCTGGTGTTCGCGAACCAGCGGCTGTCCCAGGTGCGGTTGACCTGCAGGCGCAGCCCGATCGGATTGACTTTCTGTCCCATTAGGCCTGCTCCTCGACCTGCCGCACCTTGATGGTGATCTGCGCGAACGGCTTCAGTATCTTGCCGAACCGGCCGCGGGCGCGCGGCTGGCCGCGCTTCAGCGTCAGGTTCTTGCCGACGTAAGCCTCCGCGACCACCAGATCGTCGACGTCGAGACCGTGGTTGTTCTCGGCGTTGGCGATGGCGCTCTGCAGCGTCTTCTTCACGTCTACCGCGATCCGCTTCTTCGAAAAGCTGAGATCGGCCAGCGCCTTCGCAACCGGCTTCTTCCGGATCATCCCGGCGACGAGGTTAAGCTTCTGCGGGCTGGTTTTCAGCATCCGGCTCACGGCCAGCGCCTCGTTCTCGGCCTCGCGACGGGGATTCTTCGACTGTCCCATCGATTATCTCCGCTTCGCTTTCTTGTCGGCCATATGGCCGTAATAGGTGCGCGTCGGCGAGAACTCGCCGAACTTGTGGCCGATCATGTCTTCCGAGACATTGACCGGAATGTGCTTCTTGCCGTTGTAGACGCCGAATGTCAGCCCGACGAACTGCGGCAGGATGGTGGAGCGGCGGGACCAGATCTTGATGACCTGGTTCTTGCCGGACCCCTGCGCCTTCTCGGCCTTCTTCAGGACATGGGCGTCGACGAACGGACCCTTCCAGACGGAACGTGGCATGTTTACCGTCCTCTCTTATCGTTTGTTCTTGCGGGCGTGACGGCTCCGCAGAATGTACTGATCTGTCGCCTTGTTGTGGCGCGTGCGGTGGCCCTTGGTCGGCTTGCCCCAGGGCGTGACCGGATGCCGGCCGCCCGAGGTCCGGCCCTCGCCGCCGCCATGCGGGTGATCGATCGGGTTCATCACCACGCCCCGCACCGAAGGCCGCTTGCCCATGTGACGGACACGGCCGGCCTTGCCGAGATTCTGGTTCGAATTGTCGGGGTTCGAAACCGCGCCGATCGTCGCCATGCACTCCTGGCGCACCGCGCGCAGCTCGCCCGATGAGAGCCGGATCTGCGCATAGCCGCCGCCCCGCCCGACGAACTGGGCGTAGGTCCCGGCCGAACGGGCGATCTGTCCGCCCTTGCCCGGCTTCATCTCGATATTGTGGACGATCGAGCCGACAGGCATGCCCGAGAAGGGCATCGCGTTGCCGGGTTTCACGTCGACCTTGGCGCCGGAGATCACGCTGTCGCCCACGGCGAGGCGCTGCGGCGCCAGAATGTAGGCCCGCTCACCGTCCTCATAGCGGATCAGCGCGATGAAGGCGGTCCGGTTCGGATCGTACTCGATCCGCTCCACGACCGCGGACACATCGTGTTTGCTCCGCTTGAAGTCGACCACGCGATAGAGCCGCTTCGCTCCGCCGCCGATGCGCCGCGCCGTGATCCGTCCGGTGTTGTTGCGCCCGCCCTTTTTCGTCAGACCCTCGGTGAGGGACTTGACGGGACGGCCTTTCCACAGCTCCGAACGGTCGATCAGAACCAGCCCGCGCTGGCCCGGCGTCGTCGGCTTGTACGATTTTAACGCCATCTTTCTGTCTTCCGCTGCTGTTGGCTCAAAGACCCGTGGTCACGTCGATGGCGTTGCCATCTTCGAGAGTCACATAGGCCTTCTTCACGTCGTTCCGCCTGCCGGGACGACCTCTGAACCGTTTCACCTTACCCTTCGTGATCGTCGTGTTGACGGCCTTGACCTTCACATTGAAGAGGGCCTCGACCGCCGCCTTGATCTCGGGCTTCGTCGCCGCCTTGGCGACCTCGAAAACGACCGCGTTGGCCTCAGAGGCCATGGTCGCCTTCTCGGTGATCACCGGCCGACGGACAACGTCGTACTGCTCCGCTTTCGCGCTCATTTCAGACGCTCCTCAAGGGCCGCGACCGCGGCCGTCGTCAGGACCAGCCGGTCACGGCGCAGAATGTCGTAGACGTTCGCGCCCCGGCTCGGCAGCACATCCAGGCCCTGAATATTCCTGGCCGCGCGGGCGAAACCCGCATCGACCGCGGCGCCGTCGATCACCAGCGCCTTGCCGATGCCGAGCTTCTCCATCGCCGTCTTCAGGTCCTTCGTCTTGCCGCTCTCCAACGTCGCGGCGTCGAGCACGATCAGCTCGCCAGCCTGCGCCTTGGCCGAAAGCGCGTGACGCAGCCCGAGCGCGCGAACCTTCTTCTGAAGGTTGTGCGCGTGGCTCCGCACCACCGGCCCCTTGGCCGTGCCGCCGCCGCGGAAGATGGTGACGCCGCGATCACCGTGACGCGCGCCGCCGGACCCCTTCTGCCGGACGATCTTCTTCGTCGAATAATGGGTTTCACCCCGGCTCAGCGTCTTGTGGGTGCCGGCCTGGCGTTTCGCCAGCTGCCAGCGCACCACGCGCTGCAGGATGTCGGCCCGCGGATCGAGGCCGAACACCTCGTCCGCAAGCTCGATCGAGCCCGCCGCGCCAGCGTCGAGATTGATCACATCGGTCTTCATTTCTCTTCGCCTCCTTCGGGCTTCCCGCCCTCGGCCGCGTCACCGTCGCCGTCACCAGCCTTGATATCAGCCTCCGCGGCCTTCAGCGCGGCTTCCTCGGCCTCGGCGGCCTCGGCGGCGAGGCGCTGGGCCTCCGCGGCCTCGGCGGCGGCGGACTCGGCCGCGGCGGCTTCGGCCGCTTCGCGCGCCGCCTTGGCGGCGGAGCGGAGCGCGGCGGGCAGGATCACGCCTTCCGGCGCCGCCTTCTTCACCGCGTCCTTGATCGTGACCCAGCCGCCCTTGGAGCCGGGAACCGCGCCCTTGACCATGATCAGGCCGCGCTCACTATCGGTCTTGACGACCTGCAGGTTCTGCGTGGTGATCCGGGCGGCGCCCATGTGGCCGGCCATCTTCTTGCCCTTGAACACCTTGCCCGGGTCTTGGCACTGGCCGGTAGAACCGTGCGAGCGGTGGCTGACGGAAACGCCGTGGGAGGCGCGCAGCCCGCCAAAATTGTGCCGCTTCATCGCGCCGGCGAAGCCCTTGCCGACCGAGGTGCCGCTGACGTCGACGAACTGGCCGGCGAAGTAATGATCCGCGGTCAACTCCTCGCCGACGCCGATCATGTTCTCCGGCGCGACGCGGAACTCGGTGAGCTTCCGCTTCGGCTCGATCTTGGCGACCGCGAAATGGCCGCGCATCGGCTTCGTGACGTTCTTCGCCTTCGCGGCGCCGGCCCCGAGCTGCACGGCGGTGTAGCCGTCACGCTCGGCCGTGCGCTGCGCGACGACCTGAACATTGTCCATCTGCAGAACGGTGACAGGAATCTGCCGGCCGTCTTCGGTGAACAGCCGGGTCATGCCCAGCTTCTTTGCGATTACTCCAGAGCGCATGGCCCGCGTCTCCTCAGAGCTTGATCTCAACGTCGACACCGGCGGCGAGGTCGAGCTTCATCAGCGCGTCCACCGTCTGCGGCGTCGGGTCCACGATGTCCAGGAGCCGCTTGTGGGTGCGGATCTCGAACTGCTCGCGGGATTTCTTGTCCACGTGCGGGCCGCGAAGGACCGTGTATTTCTCGATCTTCGTCGGCAGCGGAATCGGTCCGCGCACCTCGGCGCCCGTGCGCTTGGCGGTGTCCACGATCTCCAGCGTGCTGCTGTCAAGCACGCGGTGGTCGAAGGCCTTGAGCCGGATCCGGATGTTCTGACTTTGCATCTCTCTCGCCCTTCCGGGGCTGGTGGGATCGGGGGCGCGGCGTTCCGCGCCCCCTTTCCCGGTTCCTTACTCGATGATTTTTCCGACGACGCCGGCTCCGACGGTGCGGCCGCCTTCGCGGATGGCGAAGCGCAGGCGCTCCTCCATGGCGATCGGGGCGATCAGCGTCACTTCCATCTTCACGTTGTCGCCCGGCATCACCATCTCGGTGCCCTCGGGCAGCGCGCAGGTGCCGGTCACGTCCGTCGTCCGGAAGTAGAACTGCGGCCGGTAGTTGGTGAAGAACGGCGTGTGCCGCCCGCCCTCGTCCTTGGTCAGGATATAGGCCTCGGCCGTGAACTTCGTGTGCGGCTTCACCGAGCCCGGCTTGCAGAGCACCTGGCCCCGCTCCACGCCCTCGCGGTCGACGCCGCGCAGAAGCGCGCCGATATTGTCGCCCGCCTCGCCCCGGTCCAGAAGCTTGCGGAACATCTCCACGCCGGTGCAGATCGTCTTCTTCGTGTCCTTGATCCCGACGATCTCGATCTCTTCGCCGACCTTGATCACGCCGCGCTCGACACGCCCCGTCACCACCGTGCCGCGACCCGAAATCGAGAACACGTCCTCGATCGGCATCAGGAACGGCTGGTCGATCGGACGATCCGGCTGCGGGATGAACGCGTCCACCGCCGCCATCAGCTCGGCGGTCTTCTCCGCCCCGATCTCGGGGTCGCGATCCTCCAGCGCCGCAAGCGCCGAACCGGCGATGATCGGCGTGTCGTCGCCCGGGAAATCGTACTCGGTCAGAAGCTCGCGAACCTCCATCTCGACCAGTTCGAGAAGCTCCGGATCGTCGACCTGGTCAACCTTGTTCAGGAAAACCACCATCGCCGGAACGCCGACCTGCTTGGCCAGAAGAATATGCTCGCGCGTCTGCGGCATCGGACCGTCCGCCGCGTTCACCACCAGGATCGCGCCGTCCATCTGCGCCGCGCCCGTGATCATGTTCTTCACGTAATCCGCGTGGCCCGGGCAATCGACATGCGCGTAGTGGCGCGCCTCCGTCTCGTACTCGACATGCGCCGTCGAGATCGTGATCCCGCGCGCCTTCTCCTCCGGCGCCGCGTCGATCATGTCATAGGCCTTGAACTCGCCGAACTGCTTCGTGATCGCAGCCGTCAGCGTCGTCTTGCCATGGTCAACATGACCAATCGTCCCGATGTTGCAGTGCGGCTTCGTACGCTCAAACTTCGCTTTCGCCATGATGGCCCTCCATCAGTATGCGGTCGGTCCGGGGTCCGGACGCCTGACCGTCTGTTTTCACGATCAGGCGTATTTCGCCTGGATTTCCTGGCTGATCGCCTGCGGTACAGGCTCGTAGTGGTCGAACTGCATTGTGAACTGCGCGCGCCCCTGCGACATGGAGCGGAGCGTGTCAACGTATTTGAACATGTTCGCCAGCGGCACATAGGCGTCGACGACATTCGCGTTGCCGCGCGCCTCCTGCCCCTGCACCTGACCGCGCCGCGAAGTCAGGTCGCCGATCACATTGCCGGTGAACTCTTCCGGCGTGACCACCTCGACCTTCATGATCGGCTCCAGCAGCTTCGCGCCGGCCTTCTTCAGGCCCTCGCGCATCGCCGCCCGGCCCGCGATCTCGAAGGCGAGAACCGACGAGTCGACATCATGGAACGCGCCATCGAGCAGCTGGACCTTGAAGTCGATGACCGGGAACCCGGCCAACGGCCCTGAATCCATGACCGACTTGATGCCTTTCTCGACGCCCGGGATGTACTCCTTCGGGATCGCGCCGCCGACGATCTTCGACTCGAACGAATAGCCCTCGCCCGGTTCGGTCGGCATGATGACCATCTTGACGCGGGCGAACTGGCCCGAGCCGCCGGACTGCTTCTTGTGCGTGTAGTCGATCTCGGCTTCATGGCTCACCGTCTCGCGATAAGCGACCTGCGGCGCGCCGATATTGGCCTCGACCTTGAATTCACGCTTCAGCCGGTCGACCAGGATGTCGAGATGCAACTCGCCCATCCCCTTCATGATCGTCTGGCCGGATTCGAGATCGGTCGAAACCTGGAAGGACGGATCCTCGGCCGCGAGCCGCTGAAGGCCCTGGCTCATCTTCTCCTGGTCGGCCTTGGTCTTCGGCTCGACCGCGATCTCGATCACCGGGTCGGGGAAGGTCATCGTCTCGAGCACCACCGGGTTGGCCGGATCGCAGAGCGTGTCGCCCGTCGTCGTGTCCTTCAGTCCGGCGAGCGCGATGATATCGCCGGCGAAGGCCTCGTCGATCTCTTCGCGGTTGTTCGAGTGCATCATCATCATGCGCCCGATCCGCTCACGCTTGCCCTTCGTCGCGTTCAGCATCTGGCCGCCCTTGTTGAGCTTGCCGGAATAGATGCGCGTGAAGGTGAGCGAGCCGACGAACGGGTCGTTCATGATCTTGAACGCGAGGCCGGAGAACGGCTCGTCGTCATTCGCATGACGGGCGAGATCGCGGGTCTCGGTCTCGTCGCCCGGCCGGAATCCCATATAGGGCTTCACATCGAGCGGGCCGGGAAGATAGTCGATGACCGCGTTGAGAAGCGGCTGCATGCCCTTGTTCTTGAAGGCGGAGCCCGCGAGAACCGGCACGAAGACCATGTCCAGCGTGCCCTTGCGGATCAGCCGTCGGATCGTCGCGATGTCGGGCTCGTTCCCCTCAAGGTAAGCCTCCATCACGTCATCCTCGAGTTCGACCGCGCGCTCCAGCATGTCGGCGCGCATCTCGGCGCACTTGTCGGCCAGCTCGGCGCGGATCGGCTGACGGACCCAGCTCGCGCCGAGGTCCTCCCCCTGCCAGACCCATTCCTCCATGGTGATGAGATCGACCGCGCCTTCGAGCTCGGTCTCGGAGCCGATCGGGCACTGGATCGGCAGCGGCTGCGCGCCGGTCCGGTCCTTGATCATCTTCACGCAGTTGAAGAAGTCGGCGCCGATCTTGTCCATCTTGTTGACGAAGACGATCCGCGGCACGTGATAGCGGTCGGCCTGCCGCCAGACGGTCTCCGTCTGCGGCTCGACCCCGGCGTTGGCGTCGAGAACGCAGACCGCGCCGTCGAGCACCGCGAGCGAACGCTCCACCTCGATGGTGAAGTCGACGTGGCCGGGGGTGTCGATGATGTTGAAGCGATGCTTCGGCGTCTCCGCCTCGGTTCCGGTCGAAGTCCGCTCCCAGAACGTGGTCGTCGCGGCGGACGTGATCGTGATGCCGCGCTCCTGCTCCTGCTCCATCCAGTCCATCGTCGCGGCGCCGTCATGGACTTCGCCAAGCTTGTGGGACTTTCCGGTGTAAAAGAGGATGCGCTCCGTGCACGTCGTCTTGCCGGCGTCGATATGCGCCATGATGCCGAAATTTCGGTAGCGCTCGAGGGGATAATCGCGGGCCATGGGTCCAGGTCCTTCGGGGGTTACCAGCGGTAGTGGCTGAACGCCTTGTTGGCGTCGGCCATCTTGTGGGTGTCTTCACGTTTCTTCACGGCCGCGCCGCGGCCGTTCACCGCGTCCATCAGCTCGCCCGCGAGGCGCTCTTCCATCGTGTGCTCGTTGCGCGCGCGGCTCGACTTGATGAGCCAGCGGATCGCCAGCGCCTCGCGCCGCTCCGGGCGCACCTCGACCGGCACCTGGTAGGTGGCGCCGCCGACCCGGCGGGAGCGCACCTCGACGGAGGGTTTGATGTTGTCCAGCGCCTCGTGGAACACCTCGATCGGCGCCTTCTTCATCTTGTCTTCGACGCGGCTCATCGCGCCATAGACGATCCCCTCGGCGACGGACTTCTTGCCGTCGAACATGAGGTTGTTCATGAACTTGGTCAGGATCCGGTCGCCATATTTGGCGTCGGGCAGAATATCGCGCTTTTCCGCGGAATGACGGCGTGACATCTCGCGCTCTCCTTACTTCGGCCGCTTGGCGCCGTATTTCGACCGCCGCTGACGGCGCGAAGGCACGCCCTGGGTGTCGAGAACGCCGCGAAGAATATGATAGCGAACGCCCGGAAGGTCCTTCACGCGGCCGCCGCGGATCAGAACAACCGAGTGCTCCTGAAGGTTATGACCCTCGCCCGGGATATACGAGATCACCTCGTAACCGTTCGTCAGGCGCACCTTCGCGACCTTCCGGAGCGCCGAGTTCGGCTTCTTCGGCGTCGTCGTGTAGACGCGGGTGCAGACGCCGCGCTTCTGGGGACAGGCCTCCAGATGCATCGACTTCTTGCGCACCGGCTTGGGCCGCCGGGGGTTCCGGATCAGCTGCTGGATCGTGGGCATCGGGCTCACACCCCATCTTTACTTCATACCATGCGTCCCGGCGGTCGCCGAAACGCGCGAAACGCCAAAGAACGGCCTTTCGACCGTCTTTGGCGGAAAATCAGAGGATCGAGGCCGAGACCCGGATCGTGGACGCCAAACTTGGGCATTTGTCTCACCCCGGCAGGACACGGCCCTACGGGATGCGCGGCTTCTATGGGCGGGGGGGAATCATGTCAAGGGCGGAAAGGGCCGAAGGTTAACGCTTTCCGGCCCGGCGCCGGCGCCGCGCAATCCCCGCGATCGGCGTTGCCGCCGCGCCGGCAATCTGCGAAAGACCGGCGCCGGGATCGAGCCCGCCGCCGTCAGCCGGTCGAAAACTCAATCGCGGCCAGGGTGGCGGCTGGCGGCGCCCTACGCCGCGAACGAAACGATACAGGAACAATGCGTGACCGAAACACTGAACGCCTGGGCGCCCCGCATTCTCAGCATCCTGCGCATCGTCGCGGGCCTCATCTTCATGGCGCATGGCACGCAGAAGCTCCTCGGCTTTCCCTTTGCCGAGAGCGGGCCGGCGGCCTTCTCGCTCTCCTGGACCGCCGGCGTGATCGAACTTGTCTGCGGCGCCCTGATCGCGGCCGGCTTCCTGACCCGGGCGGCGGCCTTCCTCGCCTCGGGGATGATGGCGGTCGCCTACTGGATCGCGCATGCGCCGCAGGACTTCTTCCCGGTCAACAACGGCGGCGACGCGGCGATCCTCTACTGCTTCGTCTTTCTCTACCTGGTCTTCGCCGGCCCCGGCCCCTGGAGCGTCGACGCCATGCGGTCGCAGGCGACGCCGCGGTAGACTCGCGAACCCGTCGGCGCGCGCCGGGGATTCGAAGGCCGGCTCGCACGACCACAGCGCGCCGGCCTCTCCGCCCCTCCGGGCATCAAATATGCTGATCGGCCCCGCGCCGTCCCGCCGTTGAACTTGCGGGCGCCCGCCTCCTGGCGCAGTCTCTCCGAACGCCCCGACAGGATCATCGCCCATGTCCACCATCCTCCGCCCCCGCGACCTCGCCTTCATGCTGCATGACGTGATCGGGGTGGAGCGGTTTGCGAACCACCCCGCCCACGCCGGGCAGACGCGGGCCGATTACGACCAGATCCTCGATCTCGCGGAAGGGGTCGCGACGCGCGAATGGGCGCCGCTGGCGGCGCGGCTCGATGTGGAGGAGCCGGCGTTCGAGAACGGCCGCGTCCGCATCATCCCGGAGGCGAAAGCCGCGCTCGACGCTTACTGGGCCGCCGGTTTCCAGACCGCCGGCTTCGCGGAGGAACTTGGCGGCATGGGCCTCCCCTTCACCGTGGCGCAGGGCGTCTCCGCCTGGTTCAACGCCGCCAATGTCTCGCTCAACGGCTACGCCATGCTCTCGGTTGGCGTCGGCGCGATGCTGGCGGCGCATGGCTCCGAGAGCCAGATCGCCGAATATCTGCCGCCGATCCTCGAAGGCCGCTGGACCGGCACCATGTGCCTTTCCGAGCCGCAGGCCGGCTCCGGCCTCGCCGATATCCGCACGCGGGCGGAGGAACAGCCGGACGGGACATACCGGCTCTTCGGCTCGAAAATGTGGATCTCCGGCGGCGAGCATGAGCTTTCCGAGAACATCGTCCATATGGTCCTTGCGAAGATCCCCGGCGGCCCGGCGGGGGTGAAGGGCATCTCGCTCTTCATCGTCCCGAAGATTCTCGCGGACGGAACCCGGAACGATATCCGCCTCATAGGCCTCAACCACAAGATGGGCTTTCGCGGCACCACCAACTGCGCGCTGAATTTCGGCGACGAGGGCGGCGCCGTCGGCTGGCTCGTGGGCGAGAAACACAACGGCCTCGCCTGCATGTTCCACATGATGAACGAGGCGCGGATCGGCGTCGGCCTCGGCGCCGCCTGCCTCGGCTACACAGGCTATCTCCACGCGCTCGAATACGCGAAGGAGCGCAAGCAGGGCCGCGCGCCCGACATGAAGGACCCGACCAGCCCGCCGGTCCCGATCATCGGGCACGCCGATGTCAAACGCATGCTCCTGCAGATGAAATCCTACGCCGAGGGCGCGCTGATGCTGGTCCTCTACGGCGCCTCGCTGGTGGACGAGGCCCGGCTGGGCGACGAGGGCGCGGCGGCGCTGCTGGATCTGATGACCCCCATCATGAAGTCATGGCCCTCCGAATACGGTCTGCGCGCCAACGAGATCGCGATTCAGGTCTTCGGCGGCGCCGGCTATACCCGCGACTATCCGGTCGAGCGGCTCTATCGCGACAACCGGCTCAACCACATCCACGAGGGAACGCGCGGCATACAGGGCATGGACCTTCTCGGCCGCAAGATCCCGCAGGGCGGCGGCGCCGGGCTCCACCGCCTCGCCGCCGCGATCGAGGCGACGGCGGGCGAGGCCGCGATGCGCCCCGGTCTTTCCGAACTGGCCGAGAGCCTCCGCTACGCCGCCGCGCGGGCGATGAAGACGACGGAGACGATGACCGGCGCCGCGCACGCCGCCGGCCCGGCCGCCTATCTGGCCAACGCGACGATCTATCTCGACATGCTCGGCCATGTCGCGGTCGCCTGGCTCTGGCTGAAACAGGCTCTCGTCGCTGAGGCCGCGCTGGAGGGCGCAAGCGGCGAGGAGCGCGCCTTCCTCAGCGGCAAGCTGACCGCCGCGCGCTATTTCCACCGCTACGAGCTGCCCGCCATCGGCCCCGCCTGCGACCTGCTCGAGGCGATGGACCGCACCTGTCTCGACGCCGCGCCCGAAAGCCTCTGAGCGCTCAGAAAAGGAAATCGTCGGCGTCGATCTCCGAGATATCGACATCCGAGAGCGTGATCTGGCCGTTGCCGCCGTCCCGGATGACGGTGTCGCCGTCCATTTGCCGGATCGTCAGGTCGGCCATGCTGTTCACCCCGCTATGGCCGGTGAAATTCAGCACCTCCTTCGTGGGGTTGAAATCCGCGATCCGGTCACGGCCGAAATTGTCGGTGAAGATGAACCGGTCCCGCGCGCCGCCGCCGATCAGGAAATCGGCGCCGGGGCCGCCCTCCAGCCGGTCTGACCCGGGCCCGCCGACCAACCGGTCCGCCCCCACCTCGCCGAGAATGTTGTCGCGCCCGTAGGCGCCGATGAGAATATCCGCGCCGCGGCCGCCAACGATCGCGTCGGCGCCGTCACCGCCGTTCAACGTGTCGTCGCCCAGCGCGCCGAACACCATGTCGGTTCCGCGCTGCCCGAACATCAAGTCGTCGCCGCCGCCGCCCCGCAGCGTGTCGGCCCCGCTGTTGCCGCGGATCACGTCGTCATCCGCGCCGCCGAGGATACTGTCGGCGCCGCCGCGGCCGAAAAGCGAATCTTCGCCGGCGAAGCCGCGAATCAGATTCCCGCGATCACCGCCTTCGATCCCGTTATTGCCCTCGTCGCCGTCCAGCGTCTCGCCGTCGAGCACCGGCGCGGCTCTCGCCGCCGCAGGCGCCGCTCCCGCCGCCGCGGGCGCGGGCGCGGGCGCCGAGACGTCGATCGAAACCTCAAACTCCGTCGCGCCGCCGACGTCGTCCTCAACCCTGACCGTCGCTTCGAAGGCCCCGTCCGCATCGGATTCGGGGACGAAAACGAAAGTCCCGTCCCTGGAGAGGGTGAAATCCCCCGCCCCATCCTCCTCGAGCAGCGTGAAGCGCAGCGCGTCGCCTTCCACGTCGCTCGCCGGCAAAACGCCCTTGAGCGCGGTCCCCGCGACGACGGAGAACGCCTGATCCGCCGCCTCCGGCGCATCGTTCAGCCCGGTGACGGTCAGCGGAACCATGGCCGCGATCCTGCTCTCGCCGTCCTGCAGGTCGAACAGAATCGAAAGCGATTCCGCCTCGCCCGCGCCGAGATCGGCGAACTGCGCGAAATCGACGACGATTCGTCCGTCGAAGGAACCGTTCTCCAGCACCGGGGCGAAGACGACGCTCCGCACCGTGTCGTCAGAGACGATCTTGATCGTCTCCGCGGTCGGGATGACGATACCGGGCTCGTCGAGAGCCGCCTTCAGGTCCAGCACAACACCGCCGTCGGCGTCGGTGTAGGCGAAGCCTGCATTTTCAAACGTCGTCAGGGGCACAATGGTGACTCCACATCTCTGATCGCCGCCAAAAAACGACGCCATCCGATCAGTGTCAAATGCTATGATCCGGCGCAGCGGCGGATTCAGCCGCCGATACGCGCCGGGCGCATCGCCTGTCGCCCGGGTCGGAGCGTAGTCTCGCGCCCGTTCCGCATGCCGCGCCCCGCCCCGCGAATCGCGAAAAAGGAGAAAACTGTTCCGAAACAAATCCGTTCCGTGATAGGGAACAGCAAGTCCTGGGGAGAGGGCGCAGAGGGAATTCGTATGATTGCTCTGAGAATGGCGGTCGGCCTGGCCATCGCAGGATGTATGGCGGCCGGCGCCGCGCGGGCGCAGGATCCGGCTGTCGCCTCAGACGACCTGCGCGCTCGGCAGGCCGCGCTTTACGAAGCGATGCTGGACGCGCCCGACGATCTGGACATCATGTTCCGGCACGCGCTCGCGTCGGTGGAGATCAGCGATTACGAGGCGGCGATCACTACGCTGGAGCGCATGCTGATCTTCAACCCCAATCTCGGGCGCGCCAAGGTCGAGCTCGGCGCCGCGTATTTCCGCCTCGGCGCCTACGAGAACGCGCGCTACTATTTCGAGGACGTGCTCGCGAATGACGACCCGCCGCCCGAGGTCGCGCGCCGGATCGACGCCTTCCTCACCGAGATCGACAAGCGCACGCAGAAGAGCGGCTTCGCCGGCGTCGCGACCTTCGGCGCGACCTATTCCTCAAACGCCAATCTCGGCCCGCCGGACGGCGACGTGCTGCTGTTCGGCCGCCCCGCCATTCTCGGCAAACAGTTTGTAGAGACAGACGATTTCGGTTTCCGCGCCACCGCGCAGGGGCGACATTTCTACGATCTCGACAGGCCGAACAGCGACGTATGGCTGACCGACGTCTCCCTGTTTTCACTGCATTACCTGGAGGAGACCGACGGCGATCTCGACAGTTTCGCTTTCCTGACCGGCCCGCGGCTGTCGCTCAACGCGGAGCGGTTCGGCCCGAAGATCCGTCCCTATCTCTCCGGCGAAGCGCTGCGATCGGGGAACGAATTGCTCTACTATGGCGCCGGGCTGGGCGCGGAATATTCCGACACCCTGAACGACCGGGTGAACCTTTTCGCCGCGGCCGAGGGCAAGTGGCGCGAATATGACGAGCAGAACGATTTCGACGGCCCGAGCTTCCGGGCCGCAATTGGCGCGTCCTACGCGCCCGACCCCTCCACCGCGTTCTCCGCGCTGGCCTTCGCCGAATCCGACCAGGCGGACAAGGACTACAACACCAATTACGAAGCCGGGTTCAGGCTCGGCGCGGTGCATCGCTATGACAGCGGCGTCGAATTCACCGACCGGCTCTGGAGCGTGGCGGCTTTCGCCAGCGCGTCATGGCGCTGGTTCGATGAGCCCGACCCCGTCGTCGATCCGAACCGCAAGCGAGACGATCTCGACCTTCGCGCCGGAATCAGCCATGTCTTCCATCTGACCGAAGGCTGGTTCGTTCAGGCCGACGCGGACTACCTCTACCGCGACAGCAACGTATCGAATTTCGATCTGGAGAATTTCGGCGTCGGCCTCTCCGTGGGGCTCAGCTTCTGAAGCGAATTCCAACGCGCCCCAGGTGCGCGCGACAAGACCCGAGGAGGTCATGCCATGGCGAAGACCGCCACACCCGCTGATCCGCAGCGCATGTCGCGCGCGGCGCCGCTCCTGCCTGTAGCGCCAGCGTTGATCGCGGCCGCGTTCGCCGCGGCCCACGCGCCGGGCGCCGCCGCCGAAACCGTCGGCGCCGTCGCGGCCGTCAACAGCCAGATCGACGGCACCCCGCCCAAAGCCGACCCGCGGTCTCTCACGCTCGGGGACAAGCTGTTTCTGAACGAACGGATCGAAAGTTCCCCGATCGGCTCGGGGCAGTTTCTGTTCCTGGATCAGTCCTCCCTGACCGTCGCGCCGAACAGCAACCTGGTCCTCGACAGATATATCTACGATCCGGAGACCCGAACCGGTGAATTCTCCATGTCGATGAGCCGCGGGGTGCTGCGCTTCATCGGCGGCAGGATATCGAAGACCAACGACGCCGTGGTGACGACGCCGACCGCCACCATCGGCATCCGCGGCGGCATCGCGATCATCACCATTCTCAACGACGTGACCCGCGCCATGCTCGTCGCGGGGGATTATGTGAAACTCACCTCGAACTCCGGCGAGGAGATCGTCATCTCCCGCGCGAACGGCGTCGCGGAGGTCAGCGTCGACGGCGTCATCACCTATCTCGGCGTCGCCGATCAGGATCTGATCCGCGCGACGACGGTGGCGTTGATCGGGCGCGGCGACGCGGGCGAGCGGGTAAGGCCGCAGAACCCGGACGTGATCCAGAGCAACCTTCCCGCCGCCAATTCGGAAAGGAAGGACGCCCCGAATCAGGGACCAATCTCCACCACCGGCGAAAGCGAAACGGAATTCGGCCCGGACCAGTTGTTCTTCCACCGCGACGAAGAGGAGATCACGACGGTGATCGCCGACTCGCGACCGGGCACGCCCGTCGAACCGCCCGTCGAACCGCCCGTCACGCCGCCGGTGAACCCGCCCGTAACGCCGCCCGTAACGCCCCCCGTGACGCCGGTTCTTCTCGAAGGCGTGACCGGCGGGGCGTCGATCGGCGCGACCGCTTTCGGGTTCCAGCAGGTTTTCGCCGGTTCGCGGATCGGCGTCACCGCCGATGGAGACAGGTTCGTAATTCCCACCGCGCCGGGCTTTTTCAGCTTCGGCTTTTCCGGCGGCGAATCGCCGGTGGGGCCGATCGCCGGCAACGGCTTTTTCGACCCCAAGGACGAGTTCACCTATGCCGTGTATAAAACGCAGGGCGGCGACACGGGCGCGTTCCTCACCGGCAAGGCCAGCGGTCCGCTGCTCAATGCGGGCGCAGACGCGGTCACGACCCGCTCCTACACAATTTCCGCCGACATCATGACCGGCGACGCCGCGTTCGGGCCGAGCGCGAGCGGCCTGTTTTCGAGCGACTCGTTCAGCGATCTCGTCCTCGTGAGCAACACAGGGGGCGCGGCGACCGGCGGCTCTGCAAAAGCCGGGGCGGCGTTCCTGCAGATCAGCGGCCCCGACTTAGCCCAGGTCACCGGTTTCGGCGTCTATACCGCGAATGTCGATGCGGCCGAGACGGGAACGCCGGCGTTCAGCGGCGCTTTCGAAGGCTCAAGCTACTCCGCCGGCGGCCTGGTTCGTCTCGTCACGCCGATTTCGACAGTCGAAGACGGCGCCGGCGCGTCCGCCTTCGGCCCCAATGCGAAACATTTCGCGCTTTCGAACAGCACCGATATCGGCGGCGAGGGAGCTACGCCCGGTCGCGCCATTCCCGATACCGGAGCGACGACCACCTTTACGACCTATAGCGTCGCTTCGCGCAACGCCGTCGACAATCTGACGACGACCGAGCGGATGACGCTGCCCGCCACGACCCTGTCCGGCTACGCCGCGACGACCGGGCGCGATCTCGGAACCAACGGGAATTACATCGGGTACAGTAGCTCTTCGGCCGGCGTGTCGATAAGTTTCAGCCCGGCCACCAACTCCTTCACTGCGGATCTCGGTGTCGACAGCTTCTTCGACGGGCAGGACGCATCCCCGCAGATTTTCGACCTTATCGTCCAGTACGGCGGCGAAGACGGCAAGAGCGCAATGATCGACGATCGTCTATATGCGGCGCGGGATGCGACAGGGGGCCAGAACAGCGCGAATTTCCAGACTTCCGTCGGTGGCGACCCGAACGAGTTTCGCGGCGCGCTCGCCTCGGCCGAATTCGCCGGCGACGGCGGGATATTTCCGGCCGGCGTCACGCCCAAATCGGAATACCTGACCTGGGGCTGGTGGGCGGGCGAGGTGCGCGCCGAGCCCGACAGCGCTCTCGCCGCCTGCAGCAATGAGTGCGACCCGATCACCAACGACCAGCGCCTCCATCTCGGCGCCTTCGTCGCCGGCGACATCACCTCTGAGATCAATCTGCCGACCTCGGGCATCGCGGACTACAGCGGCTTCGCCGCCATTTCCGCCACCGTCGACGGCGCGACCGTGGTGGACGGCGCCGGCTTCGACATGAGTTTCAATTTCGGCCAACGGAGCGGCTCGGCCAATCTCACGGACCTTCTTGGCGCGGATGTCTCCCTCGTGGTCAATCCCGGCGACGGGACCGCATTCAGCGGCGGCAACCCGCAGGATGTCATCATCATGGGACGCCCCAGTTCGGTCAGCATACGGGGTGACTTCTTCAACGGCCCCGGCGGCGACCCGGCGCGGGCGGCCGCAGGTTCGCTCAATGTCAATTCGACTGACAATTCGATCATCGGCGCCGGAATTTTCGCCGGCGACCGCACCTCGTTCAGCGGCGGCGGAGGTGGTCAGAGCATTACCCCGAGCCCCGGCGCCAGCAACCTGCCCCTCGGCCCCGGCGACTGAGCGGATATCCTTTTCAGCCTCGGGGCGGCGGCGCGGGCCGCCGCCCTTCCGCCCGCGAGCCAACCGATGTCCCTGACCAAACCCGTCCTCGGCCTCAGCCACTCTCCAGTGCTGGCCGCGCCCGACGCCGCCGCGCTGGCGGACTGGATCCGCGCCAACCGGATCGACGAGATCGAGTGCGTCACCCCCGACCTCGCCGGCATCGCCCGCGGCAAGGTCATGCCGGCGGCCAAATTCGTGCAGGGCGGCGACGTGCGCCTGCCGGTCTCGATCCTGATCTCCACCATCAACGGCGAATACGCCGCTGTCGCGCGGCGCGATTTCGACACCGACAGCGACCTCACGCTCCGGCCCGACTTCTCCACCGCCCGCGCGGTTCCCTGGGCCAGCGATCCCTCGCTGGTCATCATCCACGATCTCGTGGACGGAGAGGGCCGCCCTTCCGGCGCCGCGCCGCGCACGGTTCTCCGCCGTGTCGTCGATCGGTTCGCCGAAGCCGGGCTCAAGCCGGTCGTCGCGCCCGAGATCGAGTTCTATCTCACCAAGAAGAACACCGACCCCGACTATCCGCTCGAACCTCCGGTCGGCCGCTCCGGCCGCCAGTCCACCGGCAGCCAGGCCTTCTCGCTCTCCGCCGTCGACGAGTACGAGCGGGTGATCGAGCATATCTACGACTACGCCGACGCGCAGGGGCTGGAGATCGACACGATCATCCAGGAATCCGGCGCCGCGCAGCTGGAAATCAACCTCGTCCACGGCGACCCGATGGAGCTGGCGGACCAGGTCTTTCTCTTCAAGCGGCTGATCCGCGAAGCCGCGATGCAATGCGGCTGCTACGCCACCTTCATGGCGAAACCGATGGAGAACCAGCCCGGCAGCGCGATGCACGTCCACATGTCGGTGGTGGAGACGGCGACCGGCCGCAACATCTTCTCGGACGCACAGGGCCGCCCCACCCCGGCCTTCAGCCATTTCATCGGCGGCCAGCAGCGCCATTTCCCCGCCGCGATGGCGATGGCCGCGCCCTATGTGAACTCCTACCGCCGGCTCGTCGCCTACCAGTCGGCGCCGATCAACCTCGAATGGGGGATCGACAACCGCTCGGTCGGCATCCGCACCCCGAAGTCCACCCCCGAAGCGCGCCGGGTCGAGAACCGCATCATCGGCTCCGACGCCAACCCCTATCTCGCCATCGCCGGCGCGCTGGCCTGCGGCTGGCTCGGGATGGAGGAGAAGGCGAAACCCCGCGCCGAGGCGACCGGCGACGCCTATCTGATGAACCGCGACCTGCCCGAGAGCCAGCTTGACAGCGTGATCGAGCTCGAATCCGACGCGGCCCTCGCGGAGGTGCTGGGCCCCGAATTCGTGAAAATCTACTGCGCCGTAAAACGCGCCGAACACGCCGAATTCATGCGCGTCATCAGCCCGTGGGAGCGGGAATATCTGTTGTTGAACGTCTGAAATCCGGCCGCTGGCGCCATTGCGCTCCAGACGCCACCGTAGCGGCGAACGATACCGCAGCATGAGCCCCTCCGCCACACTTGGGGCGGTGCAACGAACGGCTCCCAAGTTTGGGTGTTCAAAAACGTGACAAATCTCGCTAAGGTTTCGCCAAGGGATATGGTCACTGGATTTTCCAAGGCCTTTGACCATCCTCCGCACCGGTCACAAACGGTCGTTTTTGTCTGCACATCTCCAATCAAGAACACGTACAGGTTGTGAACGTAACAATTCAGTGGGCGCACAAAGCTCTGATTTTTGCACGCTATGGGAAACTAGAGAGAAGCTTCGGATGCGGCGTCCCGTTTGCCGTGATATTCGGTTGGCATGGCAATTACGCAGAAATCCGTCAAAATTCTCTGGTCAGCGTCGGGCGGGCGATGCGCGTTTCCGGGATGCTGGGAGCGCCTCTGCTACCATGAGGCCGAAGAGGCTGCACCATTCACGCTCGGCGAGATGGCGCATATCTGCGGCGACAAGCCCGGAGCCAATCGGCACGACGCAGGCCAGACGGCCATGCAGCGCGACGACTATCAGAACCTGATCCTTCTCTGTCCGACGCATCACACGTTGATCGATCGCAAGGAAAATGAGGCCGTCTACGCAGTCGAGGCCCTGCATGCGATGAAGGCCGACCATGAGGCACGTGTGCTGGAGCGCTTGGATCAAGAGGCCATGAAAACCAAGTCAGACATTGCCCGCGCGATCCTGCCGCTTCTGGAATTGAATAGGCAGTCCTGGGCACAGTATGGCCCGCAGTCCGACCTTGCCAAAGCCGAACCGCACAATGAAGCGGCGCATGCGGTGTGGGTGTCCGAGAGGCTGTCAGTTATCGTGCCCAATAACCGTAAGATGGCGGCGGAGCTTGACGCACAAATGGCCCTGTTCGACGCAGGCGAGCAGGCGACGATTACTGCTTTCCTAATGCATGTGCGCAGCTATGAGCAATGGGTTCAGGATGCGATCCCCTATGCAGCGGTGCGCCGCTTTCCGATGGAATTTGAAGATCTGATTAGAGGACTTGCAGATGGAGGGACTTAGAGAAGGCTTCCCCTGGCCCAGCCATTACGGCCACTACAATTTCTTTGAAACCCAGATGGCCAAGCACGGCAGAGTCACCTCCCTGACCCCGCAGGGTGGCGGCGTTTATGAACTGACGCGCACTCAGGGCGACACGCTACGCGTCTTTATCTGCGAGTGCTACGCGTTCGGCGTGGCGGCATACATGGAAACGGTCGATCAGCTTGGGGAGGTCGATGTTGTGATCATCAATTCTGCATGGTGCGGATACACGCCGGATGCCAAACGGTATTGTCGCGACGCTAGCGTGGGACTTTTCAAGATAGCGGGTTTTATGGCTGCGCTACATCGGGATGACTACTGGATGCTTATCGAAGATTTTCACCAAGACTATTTTAAGGAGCGGGGTTGGCTGTAACGCGCAGCGTAGCGGTCTATGGCTTTGGCTCCGCCTTTGCCAAAATAGGCACGCCCAAAATAGTCGCTAATGACGTTGATCTGTTGATCCTCCATCAAGGCGTCAATCTAGATTCCTGTCGGTTCGCCATTGCGTGCAAGCGTTATCTGCAAGACTCTGTTACCTACGCGCATATCACTATGCTGTCGAACACCGAAGAGAAGCACTGCCAGTTCATCAAAACCGCTCAAGCCGTGCGCCTTGGGACGATCCATGAGGCATGCATCGGCGGTGATCTAAAATTGCTTCAGAGAGCGCTACGCCTTTTAGCCAGTCCGTGCAAAAGTCACGACTAAGACACACTTGGCCCCTCTCAATGATCACAGCAGCCTAGCCCGTTCACAATTTTCGATTGCAACGGTGTTAGCGTTCACAAACCACTGTTTCTGGCACAGAGCGGCGAGCGTCGGCATCTGCCCTTCGGCAGCTTTGTCCGCCAAAGCGTTGAGCCCCACAAAACAAAACCAGCGCGGCCCCGGCTCACCGCCGGGGCCGCGCCCGTCTTCAATGCACCGTCGCGGTCGGCGGCTCGGCCGGCTTGCCGCCGAGCGGGCGGACGGCGCCGCCGATGATCAGCCCGTCCTCGCCGGCGCCGACCTCGACGGTCTCGCCGTCGAGGAGTTCGCCGGAAAGCAACAGCTCCGCCAGCGGGTCCTGCACCGCCTTCTGGATCACCCGCTTCAGCGGCCGCGCGCCGTAGACCGGGTCATAGCCCTTGTCGCCGAGCCATGTCTTCGCCGCCTCGTCCAGCTCCAGGGTGATCTTCCGGGCCGCGAGGCGGTTTTCCAGAAGCTCCAGCTGCAGATCGACGATGCCGTTCATGTCGGCCCGGCTCAGCCGGTCGAAGAGCACGATCTCATCCAGCCGGTTCAGGAACTCGGGCCGGAAATGCGCCCGGACCGCCGCCATCACCGCGCCCTCGGCGTCTTTCGACGCCGCCCCTTCCGGCAGGGAGGAGAGCGCCTCGGAGCCGAGATTGGACGTGAGGATCATCAGCGTGTTGCGGAAATCCACCGTCCGGCCCTGCCCGTCGGTCAGCCGCCCGTCGTCGAGCGCCTGCAGGAGCACGTTGAAGACGTCCGGATGCGCCTTTTCGACCTCGTCAAAGAGGATCACCTGATAGGGCCGCCGGCGCACCGCCTCGGTCAGCACCCCGCCCTCGTCATAGCCGACATAGCCCGGCGGCGCGCCGATCAGCCGGCTGACGGCGTGCTTCTCCATGAACTCCGACATGTCGATCCGCACCATCGCGTGCTCGTCGTCGAACAGGAACTCGGCCAGCGCCTTCGTCAACTCGGTCTTGCCGACGCCCGTGGGCCCGAGGAAGAGGAACGATCCGATCGGCCGGTTCGGGTCGGAAAGCCCGGCCCGCGCCCGGCGCACGGCGTTGGAGACCGCGGCCACCGCCGCGCCCTGTCCGATCACCCGGCGCCCGATCGTCGCCTCCATCTTGATGAGCTTGTCGCGCTCGCCCTCCAGCATCTTGTCGACTGGCACGCCGGTCCATCGGCTGACGACGCCGGCGACATGCGCGGGCGTCACCGCCTCCTCGACCATCACGTCCTCGGTGCTCTCGGCGTCGCCGAGTTTCCGCTCCAGGTCCGGGATCACGCCATAGGAAAGCTCGCCGGCCTTGGCGAGATCGCCTTCGCGTTTCGCCATCTCCAGCTCGCTCCGGGCGCGATCCAGCGCTTCCTGCACGTCGCGCGCGCCCGCAAGCTTGTCGCGCTCCGCCTGCCAGCGCGCGGTCATTTCGGCCGAGCGCTCCTTCAGGTCCGCCAGTTCCTTCACCAAAGCGGCGAGCCGGTCCTTGGAGGCGTCGTCCGTCTCCTTCTTCAACGCCTCGGCCTCGATTTCGCGCTGCATGATGTCACGGTCGAGCTGGTCCAGCTCCTCGGGCTTCGAATCGACCTCCATCCGGAGCCGCGACGCCGCCTCGTCCATCAGGTCGATGGCCTTGTCGGGCAGGAACCGGTCGGCGATGTAGCGCGCGGACAGCGTCGCCGCCGCCACCAGCGCCGAGTCGGTGATGCGGACGCCGTGATGAAGCTCGTATTTTTCCTTCAGCCCGCGCAGGATCGAGATCGCGTCCTCCACCGTCGGCTCGTCGATGAAGACCGGCTGGAAACGCCGCGCCAGCGCCGCGTCCTTCTCGACATGCTTGCGGTATTCGTCCAGCGTCGTCGCGCCGATGCAGTGCAACTCGCCGCGCGCCAGCGCCGGCTTCAGCAGGTTGGAGGCGTCCATCGCCCCGTCAGCCTTTCCGGCCCCGACCAGCGTGTGCATCTCGTCGATGAAGAGGATCACCTCCCCCGTCGCGGCCGTGACTTCGGAGAGGACCGCCTTCAGCCGCTCCTCGAACTCGCCGCGATATTTCGCCCCGGCGATCAGCGCGCCCATGTCGAGGCTCATCAGCCGCTTGTCGGCCAGGCTCTCCGGCACGTCGCCGTTGACGATGCGAAGCGCGAGGCCCTCCGCGATCGCCGTCTTGCCGACGCCCGGCTCGCCGATCAGCACCGGGTTGTTCTTCGTGCGCCGGGAAAGCACCTGGACCGTGCGCCGGATCTCCTCGTCGCGCCCGATCACCGGGTCGAGCCTGCCCTCGCGCGCGTCCTCGGTCAGATCACGGGCGTATTTCTTCAATGCGTCGAAACTGTCCTCCGCGCCCGCGCTGTCGGCGGTGCGGCCCTTCCTGATATCGTTGATCGCGGAATTCAGCGCCTGAGGCGTCAGTCCGGCGGCGGCGAGCGCCTTGCCGGCCTCCGTAGATTTCGCCAGCGCCAGCGCGGTCAGCAGCCGCTCGGCGGTGACATAGCTGTCGCCAGCCTTTTCGGCGAGCTTTTCGGCCTCGACCAGCACCTTCGCCGTCGCGCCGTCCATATAGAGCTGCCCGTCGCCGCCTTCGACGCTCGGCTGGCGCGCCAGCGCCGCCTCGACCGCCACGCGCGCCGCTTGCGCGTCGCCCCCGGCATGCGAGATCAGCGCGCTCGCGGCGCCCTCCTTGTCGTCGAGCATCGCCTTCAGCAGATGCTCCGGCAGGAAGCGCTGGTGGTTTTCCCGCAGCGCGATGGTCTGCGCCGCCTGGATGAACCCGCGCGCGCGATCGGTGAATTTTTCGAGATTCATGTATCGGCCTCCAAGCCCAGAGATCGGAACGCCCGAAGCACGTTCCATATCCGTCTTTTCATGGTTCTGACGCCCGAACGGCGCGTCTCTGCACATGTGGTGTTTATGCAACGGCCATGCAAGAGCCCGCCGCCCCCTTGACGCCGCGACCGTCCGCCGCGCATCACGCGGGACCGGAGGAGCAAATCATGACCGACCGCCGCCTCATCGTCGCGCTCGACCCGCCGCAGGTCGCCCACGCCCAGGCGGGCGAGGTCCTCGCCGCAAAGCTCGGCGACGCCGTCGGCTTCTACAAGATCGGCCTCGGCATGCTCACCGGCGGCGGCCTCGCTCTCGCCATCGCGCTGAAGGAGCGCGGCGCCTCGGTCTTTCTCGACCTCAAGCTCTTCGACATCGGCGCGACGGTGGAGGCGGCGGTCAGGGGCCTCGCTGCGTATGATCTCGACTTCCTCACCGTCCACGGCGATCCTTCCGTCGTCCGCGCCGCGATCCGCGGCCGGGGCGCCGCCGCGACGCGCATTCTCGCCGTCACCATCCTCACCTCGTCCGACCGCGCCGATCTCGACGACGCCCTCATCGCTCCCGGCGCCCCCGCCGATATCGTGCTGGAGCGCGCCCGCCGCGCGCTTCTCGCCGGGGCCGACGGCGTCATCGCCTCACCCCTCGAAGCCGCCGCGATCCGCGCCCTCCCCGAGGCCGCCGGCCGCCTCATCGTCTGCCCCGGGGTCCGCCCCGCCGGCGCCGAAGCCGGCGACCAGAAGCGCATCGCGACGCCGCGCGACGCGCTCGAAGCCGGGGCCGACCACATCGTCGTCGGCCGCCCGATCACCGCGGTCGAGGACCCGGCGAAAGCCGCCCGCGCCATCCTCGCCGCCATCGCCTGACCCCCAGCGCGCGCTGCTCTAACGGCCCGCAAACCATTCCGGCCTATCCTGCCGCGCGCCCGCCAGCCGCCACAGGACGCCCCGATGACCGAGCCCGCCGCCCCGCGCCTGATCCCGCTTGACGAGATCGACCCGAACAGCCTCGTCCGCGACCGCATCGCCATCGACGAAGCCGCGATGGAGGAGCTGGTGCGCTCCATCGCCGCCGAGGGCCTGCGCGCGCCGGTGGAGGTCTTCACCCTCGCCGCCCCGCGCCCGCCGCAGCGCTACGGCCTCGTCTCCGGCTTTCGGCGCCTCGCCGCCTTCCGCCAGCTCCAGACCCGGACCGAGAACCCCGAATTCGACGCCATCCCCGCCTGGCTGCGTGAGGCCGAGAGCGACGCCGAACTCCACATGCGCATGGTGGCGGAGAACGACATCCGCCGCGACATCACGCCATGGGAGAAGAGCCGCATCGCGGTCCAGGCCGCCGCCTACGGCCATTTCTCCAATACCGAGGACGCGGTGACCCGCCTCTACCCCGCCGCCGCGCCGATGAAACGCTCGCGCATCCGCGCCATCGTCCACGCCGTGGAGGCGCTCGACGGCTTCCTCGCCGAGCCATGGCGCCTGAGCGAGCGCCAGTGCCTCCGCATCGCCGCCGCCGCCTGCCGGGAGGATTACACCGAATGCATGCAGACCGCGCTGGAGGAGTCCGATTCGAAAAGTTTCGAATCGCACTGGCGCCTCCTTGAGCCGATTCTCGTGGAGGCCGAAACCCCGCCGAGGCGCGGAGACCCCGCCCCCTCCCCCGGCCGCCCGCGCCGAACCCTCCGCCCCAAACAGGGCCTCGTCATTCGCCGCGAGGAGACCCGCGAGGGGTATTGTCTACACTTTACCGGGCGGATGGCGCGCGGCGGGCTGATCGAGGATGTGCTGGATGAAATCGAGCGGATGTTTGCGGCGGTGTGAGAGGGCACTTTCTCGGGCAGCAGGAGAATATTATCTACGCCACTTTCTGCTCCCGCAAATATCATAAGTCATTTGTATTATGGAGCGTATGATTTCAGAGCAAGTGATACTTCGAGATGTCCATCAGACATTCTCATACATCGAAACGCCGAATTGCTTAGGCTTGGAACGGATCCGTTCGCCTCCTGCACGTCTGACGGCTGCTGCACAAGGTATTGCGAGCCTTCCTTGGCCGAGAAAAAGGGAAGGAAAACAAAGTGCCGACATCAGCGGCGCTAGATCAGCCGTTTATGGATGAAGCGAGTCTTGCGAAGAAGGACACTCTCAAATATCAAGAAAATATCTAACTCAAAGTGGACACAAATTCAAAAATTTAACCTGGGCACCCAAAATAACGTTTCACTTTCCGGGACGCAAACGCGGATCGACAGACACCTGTGCGTACACGCAAGAATGCTGCAGCATTCATGTCAGCATGGCGAAAGATGCGTTTCTCATTGATCCCGCGCTCTAGTTTTTCTGCCAAAATGATTAAGGAGTTTCGGTAGACAACCCATGATTTGTGGCGCACAAAATCATGCTCATGCGGCAGCAAAATGCACGCGGAATCGCAATAATCGTTTGTCCAAGACGCAATAGGAACAATTAGGTTAAGGCCACGTTCGTCAGTGTCGTTGCAAATGATGTGTAGGTGCTTCCTGTCTGGATCACGCGAAGGGCCTGAAGGGATAAGTAGCGTTCCCGCTCTGTAAATAGCCATACAGACGCTACAGGCTTTTCACCAAGCTCTGTGCATATTCAAGGCTCTTGACTAATTCGGCCTGTCCCGCTGCGTCTTCGATTGCCAAAGCGCGCATCATTCGCTCTACAGGAATTTCGTAGGACGAATTACCGGGGTTCTCCCATTCTGGAACGTTGTTAGGTTGATGGGTCCAATCGACGAGGGCCCACTGATCCATTTGTCCAAATTTGTTCCAGACCTCATCCAGAACCTGAATGTCAGCGTCACTCAATTCGTCGAGATCGTCGATGTCCAGTTTCTCATCAGCTAAGCCAATACGATGTCCTGACCGGTCAGAAAGGAATTCAGACCACCCACACATTTCCGGATCGTATTCGCCATTAATAAACGAATAAGTCTTCGAGTTTACGGGGCCGTGCTTCATAGACACGCGGGGTTCATCTTGGATAGGGAATCCGCTTTTCATCACACTTTCGCGATCGGCAAGGTACACCAACTTCACCGCCTTAACGATGTTAAGCGGGCGACGACCATTCCTAATGGCCAAGTATGCAATGGTCTGCGCGGCTTTGCGCGGATCATACGACATAGCGACTATCTGCAAACCTCCGTTTGATGGAAGATATGGCACTTGCCGGGAGGCTCCGCAAGATTCCTTTAGATTTCGCGCTCAAGATGCGAGCGCCCTGTGGCAAACTTCTTCCTCTTTCAGTGCCAATGGTGATTCTCTCACGCTGAACTGCTGCCTGACTCCCGATCAATAAACTCCGCCTCTGGCCCATACTGGCAGTTGACCTTGAAGCGATCAATCAACCAATTTGGAGTTCCATCCGCCGCCAAGGTCAACTCACTTGGTCGCGCCGTTCTTTCGGATCGGCTGGGGCGACCACGCCGCCCCGGCCTCCCCTTCCCCTACTCCCGCACATCATACTTTTCCTTCAACCGACTCCATTCGTCCCAGAACGGCGCCGGTTCTTCTCCCTTCGCGCGGGCGACCAGCACGTCGAGATGGGCGTGCCAGCCGGCGCGGATCATCTGGCGCACCTCGCCTTCCGGCAGGCGGCGATGGGTCAGCGTCAGCAGCACCGCGTCGCCTTTCGCCTCCAGTTCGATCAGCACGGCGCCGCTCTCCCCCCAGGTGAACTCCAGCGCCGCCGGCGGCTCGAAACGCGTGACCCGGCTTTCCATGCTGTGCTCGCCGGAAAACCCTTCCGGCCGGGCGCCCGGCGGGTCTGTCAACTCGTCATTGCGCCAGGTCAGCGTGAAGGGCGCGCCCACCTTCCCCTCCATCTCGCCCGCAGCCAGCCATTTGGACCGCAGATCGCTTTCCGTGAGATAGCGCCAGACCCGTTCGATCGGTCCGGGCAGATTGCGGCGGATTTCAAGCGTGTCCGGGCCGGTCAGCGCCCCATAGGCGTCAAGCGTCGAAAACTCGTTCATTCGTCCTCTCCTTCCGGGTTTAAGGGTTCAGCGGCGTCCTCCGCGCGGAGCAGCCGCTCCAGATCGTCCAGCCGGCCGGTCCAGAACCGCTCATACTCGCCCAGCCAGCGATGAGCGGCGGCAAGCGGCTCCGGGACCAGCCTGCAGGTATGCGTGCGCCAGCGCACCTCGCGCCGGATCAACCCGGCGCGCTCCAGCACCTTCACGTGTTTCGACGCCGCCGCGAGCGACATCTCGAACGGCGCCGCCAGCTCCCCCACGCTCCGTTCGCCTTCGGCCAGCGCGCCGAGCATCCCCCGACGCGTCGGATCGCCGAGCGCGTGAAAGACGGCGTTCATCTCTGCTGTTCCTGATTCAACCATGGCGTTGAATGTACATGTCGGAATGGCATGAGTCAACCGAATTGTTGAATGAGATTTTCACCCCCGGAAACCCGCGCGATAGCCGCCCCGAAAAACACGAAGATTCGGATTATTTATTTATATCAATTGTTTGACCCCCTTATCGCGTGCGATAACGCACTGATTTCCCGCTGCCGCCCCGCCCCGCTCTCTGCTATCCTCGCCCCCATGCCGACGATCTGCCGCGACTGTTACGAGAGCTTCGAAAGGCCCGGCCGCTGCCCGGCCTGCCGCTCGCCGCGCACCCTGTCGCACCCGGAGATTCTCACCCTCGGGATCGCCCATATCGACTGCGACGCCTTCTACGCCTCGGTCGAGAAACGCGACGATCCGACCCTCGCCGACCGCCCCGTCATCATCGGCGGCGGTCGCCGCGGCGTCGTCTCCACCGCCTGCTACGTCGCCCGGATCAGGGGCGTCCGCTCCGCCATGCCGATGTTCAAGGCCCTCGCCCTCTGCCCCGAAGCCGTGGTCATCCCTCCGCGTATGGAGACCTATGTCGCCGTCTCCCGCCAGATCCGGACACTGATGGAGGAGGCGACCCCCCTCGTCGAACCCCTCTCCCTCGACGAGGCCTTCCTCGACCTCCGCGGCACCCAACGCCTTCACCGCGCCCCCCCGGCGATCACCCTCGCCCGCCTCATCGCCCGGATCAGGAGCGAGACCGGCATCGACGCCTCCGCCGGCCTCAGCCACAACAAGTTCCTCGCCAAGATCGCCTCCGATCTCGACAAGCCGCGCGGCTATTCCGTGGTCGGCGAGGCCGAAACCGACACCTTCCTCGCCCCCCGCCCAGTCTCCACCATCTGGGGCGTCGGCGCCGCCACGCAGAAGAAGCTGATCGCCGACGGGTTCCGCACCATCGCCGACCTCCGCCGCGCCGATGAAGCCGACCTCACCGCCCGCTACGGCGCCATGGGCCGCCGCCTCGCCGCCCTCGCCCGCGGCGAAGACGCCCGCCTCGTGACCCGCAACGCCGCGATGAAATCAATCTCCGCCGAGACCACTTTCGACGAAGACATCCGCGACCGCGAAACGCTCGAAGCCCACCTCTGGCGCCTCGCCGTGCGCGTCGCCGACCGCGCCAAGGCCAGGACTCTCGCCGGCCGCCGCGTCACGGTGAAGGTCAGAACCGCGGATTTCCGCGCCCTCACCCGCCAAAGCGCGCTCACCAGCCCCACGCAGCTCGCCGACCGCATCTTCACCACCGGACGGGCGCTCCTCGGTCTGATCCTCTCCCAAGGCCCGTTCCGGCTGGTCGGCGTGGGAATATCGGACCTGCTTCCTGAAGGCGAAGGCGACGACGCCTCGGCGGACCTTCTCGATTCTCAGGCCGGGGCGAGAGCCCGCGCGGAGCGCGCAAGCGACCGGATCCGCGCCCGATTTGGCGCGGATTCGATCGCAAAGGGCCGCAGCATCAGATGATCCGTCGCCGCGATACCGGCGGACCCTCGCAGTTGCAACAAATTTGTTCCCCCGCCAATAATCCTTCAATATGTTGATATAAAATTCTTTTTATTCGTCCGCCACCAACCAAGGTCACCTGGTCTGGCGAGATTCTGCAATGCACGCTTGCCAATGCTGCATCGCACACATATCTTCAACTCACGGCTTAGGCCGTAGCCCTTAGTCGGGCGTTTCCTCCCTTTACTTGGGCCGCTTCGGCGGCCCATTTTTTTGCGGTATTCTTGGAGTCCAACGCCTGTTTCCGCGTGGGTCCTCGATGGCGACCGGTCGTAGAAACCTATTCGGCGGCGAGCGCTCCGGCGCGGCCGATCAGAGCCAGTTCAGGGATCACACGCGCCAGTCGCGCATTCAATTCTGCATAGCCCGGCCCCGGCGTCACCAGATTCTGATCGAGATAGAGACCACGATCGATCTCTATCTGAATCGCGTGCCAGTTCTGCGACGGACGGCCGTAGCGCTGCGTTATGTGACCGCCGGCGAACGGCGCATTTACGGCGACGACGAAGCCAGCGCGCTCGAACGCATCGATGGCGGCCTGCATCAATGGTCGCGCCGCCGAGGCGCCGAAGCGGTCGCCGAGCACGATCTGCGCGCGCCCGCCCCGCACCCGCGGCGCCGCGCGCAACGCGTCGGACGGCATCGAATGACAATCGAAGAGAAGCGCGTAGCCGAAATGCGCGGCCGCCCGCGTCATCAGCGCCTCCAGCTTACGATGATAGGGCGTATGGCACGCGGCGATTCGCGCGCGCGCCTCGTCCAGCCCGATCTTCCCTTCGTATATCGGCCGCCCTTCCGCGACGATGCGCGGGATGACGCCCAAGCCAGCTGCAACGCGCGGGTTGAGCCCGGTCGCCCGGACATCGCGCACCACCGCCGGGTCCAGCTCCTCCGGCCCGCGGTTCAGATCGACATATGCGCGGGGCATCGCGGCGGCGATCAGCGGCGCGCCTGAATCGGGCGCGGCCGAGAAGAGCCGATCAACGAATGCGTCTTCGGAGGCGCGGAGCGCGTGCCGGTCGAGCCGGGCGCGCCGGATCAGGTCGTCGGGATAGATTCGGCCGCTATGCGGGGAACTGAACACCGCAGCGGCGGAAAGCGTCTCCGGCTCAGTCAGATGGAAGGGCTGCGTCGTGACCATGCGGATCAGGATGGACCCGCGCCATGCGATTGGCAATCCGAACAATAAGGGCCGAACGCGGTGTCGAGTTTCACCGCTTCGCGGCCTTGACGACCCCACGCATCCCATGCTTTATCCCGCGACCGGGCGCGGAGGCTCATGGGCGTATAGCTCAGCGGGAGAGCACTTCGTTGACATCGAAGGGGTCACTGGTTCAATCCCAGTTACGCCCACCATCAGACCGCCGCGCCGGGCGAGAGACAGAGATCAGGGCGCAGCGCGCCGGGAGACGCAGGATGAAAGTCAAGAATTCGCTTCGCTCGCTGAAGAGTCGTCATCCGGCGTGCCGCGTGGTGCGCCGCAAGGGTCGGGTCTACGTGATCAACAAGGTGCAGCGCCGGTTCAAGGCCCGCCAGGGCTGACCCGCGCCGCGCGCCTTCGAGCCGTGCGACGAAAATGAAGGCCGCGCTCTCGCGCGGCCTTTGGCGTTTCGGGAATCACTCGTAACTGCGCTGATCGTCGATCACCTTGCCGTCCTTCGGCAGACTCCCCGGGACGACGACCTCCACCGCGCCCTTGAGCTTCAGCGCCGCCACGACGCTGGCTTCGAACGCCGCGACATCGCCGCCCGTCGCCTCCAGCCGCACCAGCATCGAATCCTGCTCGCCCGAACGGGTGACGATAACGCGGGCTTTCAGCACTTCATCATGGCGGGCGACCAGCGTTGCGACCTGTTCCGGACGAACGAACATGCCCTTGACCTTCGCGGTTTGGTCGGCGCGACCCATCCAGCCCTTGATCCGCATGTTCGTGCGCCCGCAAGGGCTCTCGCCCGGTAGAACAGCGGAGAGATCGCCGGTGGCGAAACGGATCAGTGGATAGTCCAGGTTGAACGTGGTGACCACGACTTCGCCGACCTCGCCCTCAGCGACAGGATCGCCCGTACCCGGCGTCACGACCTCGACAAGCACACCCTCATCGACGACCATCCCCTCGACCGCGCCATCCGGTCCAGGGCTCTCATACGCGATTGAACCGAGATCGGCCGTGCCGTAACCCTGAAGGCAGGTGATCCCACGCTCAGCATATTCCGCGCGAAGACTCGGAAAAAGCGCACCGCCGCCGACCACCGCCTTTTTCAACCGCGATAGATCCAACCCAAGCTCTGCCGCCTTGTCGAGGATTACTTTCAGATAATCCGGCGTCCCGGTGTAGGCGGTGACGCCGATATCCGCCGCCGCCTGCGCTTGAAGCTCCGTCTGCCCTGTTCCCGCCGGCAAGACCGAAGCGCCGACAGCCGCCGCGCCATTCTCGAACATCATGCCGGCTGGCGTCAGGTGATAGGAGAAGCAATTCTGCACGATATCGCCCGGCCCGATCCCGGCGGCGAAAAGGCTGCGGCCCATGCGCCACCAGTCGCGCCCCGTCCCGCCCGGCTCATAGATCGGGCCGGGTGACTGAAAGACATGATGCGTCGCGCCCGGAGGCCGCGCGAAGCCGCCGAAGGGCGGGGCCGCCTTCTGCGCGGCGTGAAGGTCAGACTTGCGCAGCACGGGAAGCTTTGCGAGCCCGTTCAGGTCAGCGACTGCCGCAGGATCGACGCCATCAAGATGCGACGCCAGCCCCGGCGCGGCCCCCATCGCGCCGGCGATCAGCCGCGGCAGCTTGGCGGCGATATCCGCCGCGCGCTCATCAGCGCTGCGGGTTTCGAGTTCGTCGTAGTGGCGGGTCATTTGCTTTTCCTCCCAGCATTCCGCGCAACATTACAGATGCCCGGAATGAAGACCAACGCCCTGCATTCCTTCGACGAAAGGAAACGCGAAGTTGCACCGCGCGCAATTTTGTTGGCAGCGTTCGGAAGGCCGCTCAATAATTTCACGCTATTTATTGATTCGATCAAAACATAAGGAAACTAGAACCATGAGAAGATTCCACTTAATTGCTTGCTCCTCCCTGCTTGCGGCCGCTTGCTCCACTCCAACCGCCACCGCTCCGACCGCCAGGGCTGATCTCGTCCCGCTGAAGAACGACGCGTTCTTCGACGCCGTGTCGGGACGTCAGTTCAGATGCGTGAATCCCGGCGACGCGGGCGACTGGTTCACACTCACATTCGAGCCCTACAAGGGAGCGGGCGCCATCGGCTTTTCAGATACGCCGAATGCGCAGCCCACCGACCGCAGCTTCAAATATGAATACACGATGAGTCCGGAGGGCGATCCCCTCTCATCAGGCGGGAACGTGCGATACTACTACCGCTACGGCGCAAGTGGCGTCAGTTTCGCCCATTCACCCGGAGTGATCATTAACGATTGCGCGCCCAAGTAGAGTAGAGGCGGAATCGGTCGAGAGACTATCGGAGGCGGCGGGTCCGGGAGGTCCGGCCGCCTCTCCTGCTCGGCGCGGCCAAGGCGTGGCCTCAACTCAGCCACCGCTTGCGCCGGCGATAAGAGCGGCTGTCGCGAAAGCTTTTGCGCCCGGTCTCGGACATCCCGAGATAGAATTCCTTCACGTCAGGGTTCTCGCGCAAGCTCGCCGCCGGCCCGTCCATCACCACCCGGCCGCTTTCGAGGATATAGCCGTAATGAGCGAAGCGAAGCGCCACATTGGTGTTCTGCTCGGCTAGAAGAAAACTGACGCCCTCGTTCTCGTTCAGCCCTTTCACGATACCGAAGATTTCCTCCACAAGCTGCGGCGCGAGGCCCATCGATGGCTCGTCCAGCAGGATCATCTCCGGCCGGCTCATCAGCGCGCGGCCGATGGCGCACATTTGCTGCTCGCCGCCAGAAGTGTAGCCGGCCTGGCTTTTCCGTCGCTCCTTGAGGCGTGGAAAATAGGCGTAAACCTTCTCGAGTTCCGCCGCGGTCTCGGTCTTCGATGAGCGCGTGTAGGCGCCGGTGAGAAGATTCTCCTCGATCGTGAGATGTTCGAAACAGTGCCGCCCCTCCATTACCTGGATGACGCCCTTTTTCACCAGCGCGGCGGGATTCAGTTTCGCGACCGGCTCGCCGCGATAGCGGATTGCGCCTTTCGTCACCTCGCCACGCTCGGAATGGAGAAGGTTCGAGATCGCCTTGAGCGTCGTCGTCTTGCCGGCCCCGTTGCCGCCCAGCAAGGCGGTGATCCCGCCCCGCGGCACGGTCAGGCTGACGCCTTTCAGAACGAGGATCACGTGATTGTAGATCACCTCGACATTCGAGACTTCGAGCAGGGTTTCCGGTTCGCTCTTCGCCGGATTTTCACTGTCGTCGAGCATGGATGCGGCCTGAACTAGGAAGGGCGATGTTGGCGCCTCCCCGGCCCCGCGCGGAGCCGGGGAAGATATCATGTCAGTCGCAGGAGCGCGGCTCGATGCCATTCTCGGCGGCGTAGGCCGCGCTGTCCTCATCGATCAACGGCTGGAGCACGTCCATATCAGGCTCAACGAAGTCGGTGATGATGCTCCAGGTCTGGGCGTCGGCGTCCCATTGCTGGATCGCGCCAAGGCCCGGCCCGCCATGGTTCGCGCAGGTGACCTTGAATGTAGGGCCGAAGCCGGCGAGGCCGAGCGCCGTCAACTTTTCCTCGGTGATCTCCAGCGCCTCCATCCCGTCGCGCATCATCGCGGCGGTGATGTTCTTCTCGCCACTCAGTTCCTGCGCCGTCTTCGTCGCCTCGACCGCCAGCATCGCCGCGTAGAGGCCGCGGTTGTAGCCGACCGAGCCGATATTATCACCGGCGCCGGCGGCCTTTCCCGCGTCCACAACGTATTTCCGGATATCGTCGAAGATCGGCCAGTCGTCGCCGGTGCCGAAAAAGGCCAGCGCCTTGTAGCCGTCCGCGCCGGCGCCCGCCGGGATCACGTCAGGCTCGGCGCCCGACCACCAGATGCCGATGAAATTCTCCATCGGGTAACGGATGTTCGCGGCCTCCTGAATCGCGACCTGGTTCATCACGCCCCAGCCCCAGAAGAGAACGTAATCCGGCCGTTCGCGCCGGATTTGAAGCCATTGCGATTTCTGCTCCTGTCCGGGCGCGTCGATCGGCAGCAGCGTGAGGGAAAAACCATGCTTCTTGGCGAGTTCCTCCAGCGTCCGGATCGGCTCCTTGCCATAGGCCGAATTGTGGTAAAGCAGCGCAATGTTCTTGCCGGAAATATCGCCGCCATTCTCGTTCAGAATGTACTTCACCGCGACCGAGGCGCCGGCCCAGTAATTGGTCGGGTAGGTGAAAACCCATTCGAACACCTTGCCGTTGGCGGCCGAGGTGCGGCCATACCCCATCGAGTGCATCGGAATTCCATCGGCCGAAACCTTGGGGATCAGCTGGTAGGTGATGCCGGTGGAGAGGGGCTGATAGAGCAACGCGCCATCGCCCTCGCCCTTGGTCGACTCATAACACTCGACGCCCTTTTCGGTGTTGTAGCCGGTCTCGCATTCCGGCACCCGCGCCTTCACGCCGCCGATGCCTCCATCGCGTTCGTTCACCAGGGTGAAGTAATCGGCATAGCCGTCGGCGAAGGGGATGCCGCTCGCGGCGTAAGCGCCGGTGCGGTAGCTGAGCGATGGGAACACGAGGTCCGCCAACGCCGGACTCGCCGCCAGCAGCGCCGCCGCAGTGATCGCGGACAGTCTGGAGAGTTTCATGCTAAATCCTCCCTGTAGGGTTGAAGATCGGTATGCGCCCCGGTTGTTCCGGGTTCGTCTCATGCGGTCGATCCTAGTGCGGAAACGGCCACAATCTCAATTTTTCCTTCAGTAATCGCCACAATTGCGCAAGCCCGTGCGGCTCGACAATCAGGAACAGGATGATCAGCCCGCCCGAAATGACGAGTTGAAGATGCGCGGCGACATCCGTCGGCCAGTCGAGCCCGCCGACAAAGAGGTTTTTCAGGAGGACCGGCAGAAGCACCATGAACGCCGCCCCAATGAAACTGCCCAGAATCGAGCCGAGCCCGCCAATGATGATCATGAAAAGGACGAGGAACGACTTGTCGATGCCAAACGCCTCGCCCACCTCCGCCGCGCCGAGATAGACAGTGAAGAAGAGCGCACCCGCGACGCCGATGTAAAAGGATGAGATCGCGAAGGCGGAGAGTTTCGCCATCAGCGGATTCACGCCGATGATCTCCGCCGCGATGTCCATGTCGCGGATCGCCATCCATTGTCGTCCCAGCCTACCCCGCGTCAGGTTCCGCGCCGCCCAGGCGAAAATGAACACGAAGAGAAGGCAGAACAGATAGGTCGCCCAGGGCGCCGCCGACGGCCCGGTCACCTCGATCCCGAAAAAAGTGCGCGTCGGCGCATTGATCTGCCCGGTCGCGGAATAATTGTAGAACCACGGCACCTTGTTGAAGAGCCAGACCAGGAAGAACTGCGCCGCCAGCGTCGCCACGGCCAGGTAGAACCCCTTGATCCTGAGCGAGGGCAACCCGAAGAGTAGCCCGACCCCCGCCGTCACCCCGCCGGAGAGCAGGATGACGAAGAAGATGTTCAGCTCCGGAAACGCGGTCATCAACTTGTAGGAGGCGTAGGCCCCGACCGCCATGAACCCGCCGGTGCCGAGCGAAAGCTGCCCGCAATAGCCAGTCAGAATGTTGAGCCCGAGCGCCGCCATCGCATAAATCAGCACCGGGACGAGGACCGACTTCTCCCAGTAGTCGTCAATAATGAATGGAATAACCAGAAACGCCACCGCGATCGCCACGTAATAGCCCCAACGGTCGAAAGCGATCGGAAAGGTCTGGCCGTCGGCGGCGTATGATGTCTTGAAGTCACCGGCTTCGCGATACAGCATCTCAGTCTTCCCATTCCGCCGCGCCGGCGGGGAAATCCCCACCCTGCGGACCAACAATGCAGAACCGGTGGCCGGTCGGGGCCTCCATCACGTGCCAGGTCTTGATGCTCTCCAGCGGCTTCGCGCCGACAGCCGCGAGCCGCGCGCGCTCGGCTTCCCGGTCGTCGGTCTCGATGTCGAGATGGACGCGCGGCTCGTGCCCGACCTTCTGCAGGAGGACGCGCAATTGCCCCCCGGTATGGAGCTGCGCGTATTTGCCGTCGTCGTCGATCTCGCCCTCGCAGCCAAGCGCTTCCTTCCAGAAGGCGAGCGCCGCGGTCAAATCCTCGGTCTGGCAGTCGATCACGATAACACCGATGCGGGATTGATGCGCCATCACACCCTCTCGATGATCTTGTCGCCGAAAAGACCCTGCGGCCGAAACACGAGGAAGAGGAGCGCCAGCACATAGGCGAACCAGTTCTCCGTCGCCCCGCCGATCAACGGGCCGATCCAGAATTCGAAGAGCTTTTCGCCGACGCCGATGATCAGCCCGCCGACGATGGCGCCGGGAATTGAGGTGAACCCGCCAAGCATCAAAACCGGAAGCGCCTTCAGCGCGATCAGCGAGAGCGAAAACTGAACGCCGGACTTGGCGCCCCACATGATGCCCGCGACCAGCGCGACAAAGCCGGCGATGGACCAGACGATCACCCAGATCGCCCGGAGCGAGATACCCACGGAGAGCGCCGCCTGGTGATCGTCCGCCACTGCGCGCAGGGCGCGGCCTGTCTTGGTGTATTGCGAAAACACCGTCAGCCCGATCACAAGGATGACCGCGACCACCGTCGCCCAGACATCGAGCAGGTCGATATACATCCCGTAATAGTTCGACCCTTCGGCCGCGAGGCCGATGGTCCGGTCCTCCAGCCAGAACGACCCGCCCTGCGGGATGCCGATATCGAGCGTCTTGATATCGGCGCCCCACAGCAGATCGCCGAACCCCTCCATGAAATAGGCGAGGCCGATCGTGGCCATGAAAAGGATGATCGGATCCTGGTTCACCAGGTGCTTGAGGATCAGCCGCTCGACCAGGAACGCGAACAGGATCATCACCGCGAGCGAACCGAGAATCGCGAGGACCGAGGGCAGCGTCCAGCCGAAATATTCGAGATGCACGCCGAAGATCGCGTTGATGAGATGCGCGAACGGTACCTGCCCGGTCTGCAGCCCGACCAGCGTCAGCGCCGCGAACAGCGCCATGACGCCCTGGCTATAATTGAAAATTCCTGAAGACTTGAAGATCAGCACGAAGCCGAGCGCCACAAGTGAATACATCACCCCGGTCATCAACCCGTTGAGGATCACCTCAATCGTGTAGAGAATGACCGGGTCCATCAATCGGCCTCGCTCAGCGAAACAACGCCGGCCGAAACACGCGTTTTCGCGTCGTGATAGGATGAATAGATGACGCTGCGCGTAGAATCGCCTGCGTCGTCAAGAAATGCGCGGGCGTTGACGACGCTGTCATCCGACGCCTCCCCGAGATATTCTGGGTAGGTTTTCTTTAGGAGTCCGGCGAACTGCTCGGTCGAGAACGCCTCCGTGACGGCGGCGCAGCGCTCGCCCTCCGGCCCCTCTTCGATGACCAGGATGACCGCGCCCTGCGAATCGTCCGGCGCCATCCAGAACGACAGGTCGCGCCCGCTCAACTCCTCGTAGTCGGGCACCTTCGGGAACCGGGCGATCACCTCGGCCGTCGCCGGGATCAGCCCCGCCGTGTCGGGCGCGTCGCCGGCCTTGATGGGCAAGGCGCATCTATCCCTGAAATAGCCGGCGAAACGATCTCCGATCGCGTTCACATCGGCGGGGCTCGCCGCTGCGTGCGCCGGCGCTGGCTGCGTTTCGCTCGACGGCGCCTGCGCGCAGGCCGTCAGAACCGCGGCGGCGAGCGCTGCTTGCCCCAGTTTCGTCAAATCACTCATTGCATACTCCGGAATAGGGGTCGTTCACGCCTGGCGCGAACAGTTCGGTGAAGCGGTTGACCGGCGCCATCAGGCCCCGGCCTCTGGTTTGATCATGACCCGCGCGGAAACCCCGTGCGCCAGATCCTGATAGCTTGCGAAAACGCCGCCGTCACTTTCGGCGTCGTCGCCGACAGAGGAGACGCGCCTTTCGTTCGGTCCGACACAAGCCCGGCCCCGCGGAAAACCGCCGACGATCTCGCGCGAAGCCGGCGCACGCAGATTGGCGTCAGGCGGCGGAGGCGTTATCCGCAGCGGTGCGGCCGACCCGCGCGCGGTGATCGCGCCGAACGCGGTCTCCGACACCGGGATCCGCGCTTCAGTCATGGCTCACCCCCAGGTAGGCGTCGATCACATCCTGATTGCGCCGCACCTCGTCGGGCGGGCCGTCGCCGATCTTGCGACCGTAATCCAGCACGACGACGCGATCGGCGATGTCCATCACCACGCCCATGTCATGCTCGATCAGCGCGATCGTGGTGCCAAACTCATCGTTCACATCGAGGATGAAACGGCACATGTCCTCCTTTTCCTCGACATTCATGCCCGCCATCGGCTCATCGAGCAACAGGAGCGACGGGTCCGCCGCCAGCGCCCGGCCGAGTTCGACCCGCTTCTGCAGACCATATGGGAGCCGTCCGACCGGGGTTTTGCGGATCCCCTGTATCTCCAGGAAATCAATGATCTTCTCGACCGCCTCCCGATGCGCGACCTCCTCGGCCTCGGCTTTGCCGAACCAGAGCGCCTGCGACAGCATCCCGGCCTTCATCTTGGTGAGCCGCCCGGACATGATGTTGTCGAGCGTCGTCATGCCCTTGAAGAGCGCGATATTCTGGAAGGTGCGGGCGACGCCCTGATGGGCGATCTGATAGGGCTTCAGCGGCTCGCGCTTCGCGCCGCGATACCAGACCTCGCCCTCCTGTGGGTGATAGAATCCGTTGATCACGTTCAGCATGGAGGACTTGCCGGCCCCGTTTGGCCCGATGATCGCGCGAATCTCACCTTCTAGGACGTCGAAGGAGATATTGGACAGCGCGACGACGCCGCCGAAACGGAGCGTGATGTTCCGCACCTCCAGCACCGGCCCGCCGATCCGGCGGCCGTCAGGGGTGACGAAGCCATGACTCGGGTTGTTCACGCGGCGGCCTTCCGGACCGGCGGGTAGGCCTCCATGTCGGCGATCTTCAGCACCGCCGAGATCTTGCCCTTGCGACCGTCCTCATAGGTGACTTCGGTCTCGGCGAAGACCTCCTCCGCGTCGGAGTAGAGCGCTTCGATCAGCGGCTCGTAGCGTTCGGTGATCGTCGGACGGCGCACTTTCTGCGTGCGGGTCAACTCGCCATCGTCAGCATCAAGTTGCTTGTGAAGCACCAGAAAGCGATGAATCTGGCAGCCGGAAAGCATCTCGTCGGCGGCGAGCGAACGGTTCACCTCATCAACATGGCTTCGCATCATCTCGTAGACCTTCGGATGCTGCGCCAATTCGGTATAGGATCCATAGGCGATGTTATTGCGCTCGGCCCAGTTGCCGACCGAGCCGAGATCGATATTCAGGAACGCGCTGCACCTGTCGCGCCCCGCGCCGAAAACCACGGCTTCGAGGATGTTGGGATAGTATTTCAGCTTGTTCTCGACGTATTTTGGCGCGAACAGCCCGCCATCGGCCATCTTGCCGACATCCTTCGCCCGGTCGATGATCCTGAGGTGCCCTGTCTCCTTCTCGATGAAACCGGCGTCGCCGGTGGCGACCCAGCCATCCTTGTCTTTGGTTTCGGCGGTCTTTTCGGGCTGCCTGTAATACTCCACGAAAACGCCGGGGCTGCGATACCAGACCTCGCCCTTCTCATCGATCCGAAGCTCGACCCCCGGCGTCGGCGTGCCGACCGTGTCGGCGCGGACCTCGCCATTCGGCTGCGCGGTGATGAAGACGCTGGCCTCGGTCTGTCCGTAGAGCTGTTTCAGGTTGATGCCAAGCGCGCGATAGAACCGGAAGATCTCAGGGCCGATCGCTTCGCCGGCGGTGTAGCCGAGCCGGATGTTCGACATGCCGAGCGTGTTCTTCAGCGGCCCGTAGATCAGGATATCGCCGAGCCGGTATTTCAACCGATCGAGAAGGCCGACCGCGCGCCCGTCCAGGATCTTCGGGCCGACATCCTCCGCGTGTTTCATGAAGTAATTGAAGAGCCATCGCTTCAGACGCCCGGCGTCCTCCATACGGATCATCACCGTGGTCAAAAGGCTTTCGTAGATGCGCGGCGGCGCGAAATAATAACTCGGCCCGATCTCGCGAAGATCGAGCAGCATCGTGTCCGGGCTTTCCGGGCAGGCGACCGAAAAGCCGCATACATAGGCCTGACCGACCGAGAAGATGAAATCGCCAACCCACGCCATCGGCAGATAGGCGAGAACGCTGTCGGTCTGCCTCAGATCGTCGAAAACCGCCGAGGACCGCGCCGCCGACAGAATATTGTCGTTGGAAAGAACGACGCCCTTCGGCTTGCCCGTGGTGCCGGACGTGTAGAGGATGATGCAAGTGTCGGAGCCCTTCGCCGTCGCAATCAGCGCGTCGATCTCGGCCCCGTGCTCCGCCTCCGCCGCGCGGCCGGCCTTCTGAACCTCGTCATAGCGATGAAGGCGCTCGTGATCGTATTTCCGCAGGCCCCGCGGGTCCGAATAGACGATCCGCTCCAGATCGGGCAGCTTGTCGCCAACCGAGAGCACCTTGTCGACCTGCTCCTGATCCTCGACGATGGCGAAGCGGACCCCGGCATGTTCGAGAACGAACTGCATCTCCTCCGCGACGCTGTCCTGATAGACTGGCACTGGCGTCGCGCCGCACATCTGGATAGCCGGCATCGACCAGTAGAGCCGTGGACGGTTGGCGCCGATGATCGCCACCCTGTCCCCGGCGCCGAGACCAAGCGTGCGCAGTCCGAGCGCGAGGGCGCGCACCTCATCGCGAACCTCGGCCCAGGTGAAGCTTTGCCAGATGCCGAATTCCTTCTCGCGACTCGCTGGCGCATTGGCGCGCGATGTCGCGTTCCATTCGAGAAGTTTCGGCAAGGTGTCCAGCGCCTCTGGCGGCGCGACATGATCGCCCAAAGGCGCTTCCTCCCAGTGATGCCGGGCGTTGCCGGCGACCGCCTGTTAACGGCGTTATGGTAGGAAATTGCGCAGCATTCCCGGCCGGGTCAAGCGTCTGCGACCGGATTGATCCGGCGCTGGCGACAAACCGCCAGTATCCAGAGGTTCTGTTTCGAAACCAAAAAAGGAAATGCGCGCGCCGATCTCCCGGCGCGCGCAATGTCATTCATCTGATCGCCTTAGGCGATCAGTGGCTCACGCGTCGGCTTTCGCCTTGCGCTTGCCTTCGATCGCCTTGCGGCCGCCGATCTCGATTCTGCGCGGCTTCAGCGCCTCCGGAAGTTCACGGACGAGATCGATGTGCAGCAAGCCGTTCTCCAACGCCGCGCCAGTGGCGTTCACGTGGTCGGCGAGTTGGAAGCGGCGCTCGAAGCTTCGCTCGGCGATGCCGCGGTGGAGATAGACCGGGGCGTCGTCGCCATCGGCCGGGGCCTTGCCGCCCTTGACGACCAGCACGCCTTCGCGCGCCTCGATATCGAGATCGCCCATCGCGAATCCGGCCACCGCGAGCGTGATGCGATAGGCGTCATCGCCGGTCTTCTCGATATTATAGGGGGGATAGCCCGGCTGCGCGGATTCCTGGGTCAGAACCTGGTCGAGCATGCTCGCGAAGCGGTCGAAACCGACGGTCGAGCGATATAGCGGGGTGAGGTCAAAGTTGCGCATGTCAGATGTCCTCCTTTGGAGCGATACTGATGGACGGCGTCCCCATTGCGGGCGGCGCCTCATTCGATCGCCGGACCCGTTCACCGGCGTCCGACAGCATCTATTTGGGAGGTCGTTTTCCGGCTTTCAAGCCCATTCGGGACGCGGCAAGCATCGCGCCAAGCGCATCTTCCAGCACCACGGCGAAAGCACGCGGCGCGCCCCGCCACTCCCCCATCGCCGAGATTACGGCGGCGATCCGCCACTCTCCGCCCACCAGCAGGAAGACGGGCGCGCCCGAAACGCCGTAGGTCACGTCGCAATCCAGCACCGCCATCGCGCCGCTCCGAGCAGCGACGCCGCACGGCGACTGGATCGACGGAATCTCCGGCCGGTCGCGACCATAGGAAAGGATCGCCACCTTGTCTCCCGCCGCCAGCCCAGGCGCGACGCCGAAGGGCGCGGCGCCGTCGATCGGTGAAACGAGCCGCGCAAGCGCGAGATCCGCGGCGATCGAAGCCGCGCCTGTCTCGGCGCTGAAAGCATAGTCGGGATGAAACGTCACGCTGGCGGCGCGGGCGTGACCCTGGTAGCGGCCGAGCCGATAGCCGGCGACGAAATGCACCCGTTCGGGCGAGCGCGCGACCCCGGTCGCCGGTGAGTAGAAGCAATGCGCGGCGGTAACCACGAGATCGGGCGCCACCAGCGCGCCGGTGCAGAATCCGTCCCCGAGGTTGAGCCGGCCAACGCCGTTCCACGCCGCCTGCGAGTCCGCGTCCAGCATCACCCGTCCACCCGCGGCGGCGGCGAAAGGCAGAAGAAGCAGAACGAACGCCAGCCTCACGAAAGCGCGGGCGGCTTAGGCCCTCCGGTCGCCCAGTCGAGAAGTTCGACCGTGTGAACCACTGGAACCTCCATCGCCGATCCGATCTGCATCATGCAGCCGATATTGCCCGCCGCGATCACCTCGGGCCGGATCGCCGCGAGCGTGGCGACCTTGCGCTCTTTCAACTGTGTGCTGATCTCCGGCTGCATCAGGTTATAGGTTCCGGCGGAACCGCAGCAGAGATGCGCGTCCGCGGGCTCCGCGACCTCGAAGCCTGCGCGGCGCAACAGCGTCTTCGGATGATCCTTGATCTGTTGGCCGTGCTGGAGCGAACAGGCCGCGTGGTAGCCGACTCGCGGTTTCGGAACGCCGTCAGCCAATGGCAGATCGAGTTTCATCAGCACTTCCGTGATGTCCTGCGCCAGGTTCGCGACCTTCGCCGCCCTCTCGGCGTAAGCCGGGTCAGCGCTGAACATATGACCGTAATCCTTGACCGTCGTCCCGCAGCCAGAGGTGTTGATCACGATGGCGTCCAGTTCCTCGCCTTCGGCTTCGCGCGTCCAGGCGTCGATGTTCTTCGCGGCGAAGGCGTGGCTCTCCACGGTCTTGCCCATATGATGGGTGAGCGCGCCGCAGCAGCCCGCGCCATTCGCGATCACCACCTCCACGCCGAGCCGGGTCAGCAACCTTATCGTCGCCTCGTTGATATCGGTGTTGAGCGCCCGCTGCGCGCAGCCGGTGAGCAGCGCGACGCGCATCTTGCGCGCGCCCTTCGCCGGGTGAACCTGCGGCTCCTCCATCCGGCTCGGGCTCGGCATCGACGGGGGCGCGAAGGCGATCATCGCGCCGAGCTTGCCGGGCAGGAGCCGCGCAAAGGGTTTGGCCAAGCGCGCGCCGAGCATCGCGAAGCGGAACCGGGTCGGATAGGGCAGTATCCGCGCCAGAAGCCAGCGCAGCGCCCGGTCGCCGAGCGGTCGCTTGTAGGTCTTCTCGATATGCTCGCGCGCGTGATCGACAAGATGCATGTAATGGACGCCCGACGGGCAGGTCGTCATGCAGGCGAGGCAGGAGAGACAGCGGTCGATATGCTTCACCGTCTTCTCATCCGCCGGACGGCCGGCCTCCAGCATGTCCTTGATCAGGTAGATGCGCCCGCGCGGGCTGTCGAGTTCATCGCCCAGAACCTGGTATGTCGGACAGGTCGCCGTGCAAAACCCGCAATGGACGCAAGTCCGCAGGATCTTATTCGAACGAGCGACCAACGGGTTCTGAAGTTGCTCAGCGGTGAAATTGGTCTGCATGGCGTCAGCCGCCTTTCTCGGCGCTCGTGAAGCGCCGCTTGATTGTCGCGCACAACGTGGTGAAGGAATCCGTCATCGTGATCGCCCCAAGCTCCCGCGCCTCGCCGGCCCAGCGTCGCGCGGTGGCCCGTGTGGTGTAGAAAGCAAGGGGGGTCTCGTCGCCCTTCCCGCGCATCTCACGCAGTAACTTCATGCCGGCCTCCGGGTCCCTGGCGCCGTCTTCCAGATGCCCCATGTCGGAGATGACGATATCGACGCCACCGGCGCGGAGCGCGCCCAGCGCCTCCCTCGTGCCGGAAACCTGATGCACGGTGTGCCCGTCGCGACGGAAGCTTACCGCTTCGAACGCATTGTTGGAGGGGTGATCGTCCACCCAGAGGATCGACAGGCGCCGAATGGGGCCTTCCGCGAACGGTTTTTCGCCCTTTCCAGAGACTTCGCCGCCGGTCTCCAGCGCCACGATCTTGGCCTGAAGGTCGGCGAGCTGCTGCTGAATTTTCTCGGTCGCCTTCTGTGCGGAGAACTTGAACCCGCCGATCTCCAGCGAGAACTCCCTCTTGGCGATCACCGCGCGGATCACCGGCAGGAGCAGAAACATGATGACGATCGCCGCCATCGGCCAGAGCAACGCGCTGATGGCCTCGAGAAGCCGGGCGACGCCCTCCATGGTCAACCTCTCATCCGGCCTGGGTTGAGTATGGATTTCGGATCGAACGCAGCGCGAAGCCGCGCCTCGAGCGCGCCGATGGCCGCCGGCGCCGGCTCGAACACATCGACCGCCGCGCGGGTCGAGGCGCCGGCCCTGACCAGCGTCGCATGGCCGCCCCGCGCCCGCGTCTCGGCGCGGATCGCACCTGCTCCGGCATCGCCCGCCTCAGGCGTGAACAACCAGACCAGACCGCCGCCCCAGTCATAGACGGCTTCGAAATCGCCCTTCGCGCGAAGCGAAGCGACGAGCGGCGGCGCATCGCTGGGTTTGACGGACAGCCGCCAGACCGCGCCCTCGCGGCCCTGAAACGCCTCCACGTCCCGCACGCCGCGCCAGAGCGCATCGCTCGCCGCGCCCGTCACGATCTCGCCGGTCCCATGCGCCTTCAGCGCATCGACCAGCGCCGGCGCGCGATGCGCGATCTGTTTCTCGAAACCTTCGACGCGGATCAGCGTCCGTCCGGCCCCATGCGCGGCCCCGTTCACATCCCAGGGCGAGCCGAGCGCAGCGGAAAGCGCCGCAACCCCCGCCGCGTCATCCAACCCCTCGATCACGATCGTCGCGGCGGCTTCGGGCGCCGGGAGCACCTTGAAGGCGATTTCGGTCAGGACGCCGAGCACGCCCCATGACCCCGCCATCAGCTTCACCAGATCATAGCCGGTGACGTTCTTCATCACCCGCCCGCCATTGCGGATCACTTCGCCCCGTCCATCAACAAACCGAACGCCGAGCATGGCGTCGCGGCAGGCTCCGGCCTGCACCCGTCTCGGGCCGGAATTATTGATCGCCGCGACACCGCCGATGGTCGGCTCGCCCGCCGAACCGAGAAGCCCGCGATGGTCCATCGGCTCGAACGGCAGGCGCTGACCCTCGGCCTCCAACGCCGCCTCGACATCGGCCAGCGGCGTCCCGGCGCCGACGACAAGGGTCAGAGCGCCGGGCTCGTAAAGTGAGATTCCCGAAAGCGCCGAGGTCGAAAGCGCGCGCGCCGCCTGCACCGGCTGGCCAAGCGCCCGGCGCGTTCCGCCACCGACGATCTCGACCGGCGCGCCCTCGTCATGCGCGGCGCGCAGTTCCTCGGCCAGCGCCGCCTCCGCCCCGGAATAGACCGCATTCAGCATCAGGCCGCCTCGCGGCGCTGCGCCGTCAACCGGATCGGGAACACCTTGGCAGGGTTCAACAACCAGTGCGGATCGAACGCGTCCTTCACCCGCATCTGCGCTTCGAGATCGGCCGGATCGTACTGATGCAGCATCAGATCGCGCTTCTCGACGCCGACGCCATGTTCTCCGGTTAGGCAGCCGCCGACCTCGACGCAGAGCTTCAAGACTTCGGCGCCGAACTCCTCGCAAAGTTCCAGGTCGCCGGGCTTGTTGGCGTCGAAGAGAATGAGCGGGTGCATGTTGCCGTCACCGGCATGAAAGACGTTGGCGACGTCCAGCCCATACGAGCGGCTCATTTCTCCAATCCGCCCCAGAACCTTCGGCAGCGCCGATACCGGGATCGTCCCGTCGAGGCACATGTAGTCCGCGATCTGCCCCATCGCCCCGAAAGCCGCCTTCCGGCCCTTCCAGATCAGCGCGCTCTCCTCCGCGCTCCGGCTTTCGCGCATCTCGCGCGGCGAATGGCGCGCGGCGATCTCCTTTATCTTCGCAAGCTGGTCGTCGATCTCATCCTCGGAACCTTCAACCTCGACAATCAGCAAAGCCTCGACATCCGGATATCCGGCATGGGCGAAGGCTTCGCAGGCGCGGATGCAGGGCCGGTCCATGAACTCGATGGCGACCGGCAGCACCCCGGCGCGGATGATGTCGCTCACGCAGGCCCCGGCGACCTCGCTCTCGTCGAAGCCCATCAGGATCGGCCGCGCGCCTTCGGGCTTGGCAAGGATGCGCAGCGTCGCCTCCGTCACCACGCCGAGCTGACCTTCCGAACCGCATACGACCCCGAGAAGATCGAGTCCGCCGGCGTCGAGCCACGGCCCGCCGATCTCCAGCACCTCGCCCGCCATCGTCACCAGCTTCACACCCATCAGGTTGTTGGTGGTCACGCCGTATTTCAGGCAATGCGCCCCGCCCGAATTCATCGCGATATTGCCAGCTATGGCGCAGGCGAGCTGGCTCGAGGGGTCGGGCGCGTAAAAGAAACCGTCCGCCTCCACCGCACCGGTCACGGAAAGATTGGTGCGCCCGGTCTCGACGCGAATGAAGCGGTTGTCGTAATCCGTCTCCAGCACCCGGTTCATCTTCGCGACGCCGAGGATCACGCAGTCCGCCGTCGGTAGCGCCCCGCCCGCGAGCGAAGTGCCGGAACCGCGCGGGACCACCGGCGCGCCGAACTCGTGGCAGATTTTCAGAACCGCCGCGACTTCTTCCGTCGAGCCCGGCAGCGCCACGGCGAGCGGCGGACAGCGATAGGCCGAGAGCGCGTCGCATTCATAGACGCGGACCGCCTCGAGCGCGGAGATCACCGCGCCGTCCGGAAGCGCTGTCTCCAACCGCGCGATGATTTCATCGCGGTTGGCCATGACATGCGGGTTCGGCTCCGGCATCTCCATCGACGCAACCTCCTCTGGCGCTCCCGATGCGCTTTCGACGCTTGGGACGAACGCGCTCCTTCTCCTAAGACCAATTCGAGCGTTGTGGAAGAGCCGGGGGCAAGGCAGTCTTTTACAATGACCGGCGCACACCCTGACTGGCTCGGGCCATTCACCCTCTGGGACGGGGGCGCGCTGCTCTGGTTCATGTTGGCGTTCTGGGCGACCGGCTGGATGGTGACGCACCACCCGCGCGCCTGGAGCTCCACCGGCGAACTGATCTCAGCCTATCGCCAACTCTGGATGCGGCGTGCGGCGCGCAGGGAAGTCCGGGTGACCGACATCACGCTCTTGGCCACTCTGCGCCACGGCGCCAGCTTTCTCGCCTCGATGACAGTGTTCGCGATCGGCGGCGCGGTGGCGCTTCTCGGCCAGATCGACCTGTTGGAATCAGTGGCGATGAGCGTCGCCGGCGGGCTCGACGCGCCACGCGCCGCGCAGCAGGGCAAGACGCTCTTCCTGATCGCCGTTCTCGCCTACGCATTCCTCAAATTCGTCTGGTCGCTCCGGGTCTTCGGTTATTGCGCTGTGGTGATGGGCGCGATGCCCGGCGACCGGGAGGGCGACAAGGAGGGTGAGATAGAGCGCGAGGCGGCGCGCGCGGCCGCGCTGAACAGGATCGCCGCGCGGAATTTCAACGAAGGGCTGCGCGCGCTTTATTTCGCGCTCGCCCTGCTCGCATGGTTTCTCGGCCCCATCGCGCTGATCGTGGCGACAACTATGACGACCGCGATGCTTGTCCGACGGGAATTCGGATCGGAGACCCGCGCAGCGCTCCGTTTCAGCAGTTTCCGAGGATGCGCGGCGCCGGAACGGCTTGACACAAAAAGGGAACATCAATAGAACCCTCGCAAACAAGAGGGAGTTAGACGATGCTGACGCGGAAGCAGCTCGATCTTCTGAAATTCATTCACGGACGGATTAGCGTGGACGGAGTCTCTCCCTCTTTCGACGAGATGAAATCAGCGCTCAATCTTCGCTCGAAATCCGGCATTCACCGGCTTATCACGGCGCTGGAGGAGCGCGGCTTCATCCGCCGCCTTGCGCATCGCGCGCGCGCGATCGAGGTCATCAAGCTGCCGGAGGGGATGGAGCAAGCGGGCGCCGCGGCGCCCAACGTCATCCGCCATGACTTCCGTCCCCGTCCCGAACCCGCCGCCGTGATCGACAACGCCGCCGGCTCGGTGCCGCTGATCGGCCGGATCGCCGCCGGCACGCCGATCGAAGCGCTTCAGCACACCGTCGATCATGTCACCGTTCCGCGCGCGATGCTTTCGCCCCGGGCCGAACATTACGCGCTGGAGGTGAAGGGCGATTCGATGCTGGACGCCGGCATCCATGAAGGCGATATCGTCGTCGTCCGGCGGCAGGACGAGGCGAAGGACGGCGATATCGTCGTCGCTCTCGTGGAGGATCAGGAGGCGACGCTGAAAACCCTCCGGCGCAAGGGCCCCGTGGTCGAACTGATCGCCGCCAACCCGGCCTACAAGACGCAGAGCTACGACGCGCGGTCAGTGAAGATTCAGGGGCGGATGGTCGGATTGATCCGGACCTATTGATGGAGCCGGATCTCGGGGAGCGCATTGCGCGCTGCGCCCAGGCCAGGCGGTTTCAACACTCGCAAACAGATGGCGTGACTGCATCTCGACCGTTCGCCGACGGCGCTTCCCCTTCGTAAGCGGCCGCCGTCGAACGGGACGCGACCGTCCGGAGCAAGCCGCGAAATTCGAAGCCAGGCGCCCCCACTTCGAGCGGGGCCTTTGTGCGATGCTCGTCCATGCAGTCTCGATCATCTCGAGACGGCTCGCCCACGCGTCAGCCGGCGCGGGTTGCGCGGGATGGGTTTCTCGGCCCGCGACGGTCACATGCGTCGAACCACACCGGGCGCGCGGCCCAGCGGCGCGACCCGATGGCGATCGGGTCAAACCCCCGCGCGACCACCCGTTTCGGGCTTCAAGCCCGGCGGCAGGCGCATGCGCTGACGATATCGTCATCCGCCAGCTTCCGCGCCATTTCGAGCTTTCCGACCACCTCTGAAGCGGCGGCGGCGTTTCGGGCGCGCATGCATTCCGCCAGCCCGGTCAGCGCCCAGATATTATCGGGATGGCGGCATGGGCGCGGCAGAGTGTCGTCGAGGCCCAGATCAGCCCGAAGCTCCGTTTCAGCCTCGTCGAGCCTTCCGTCTTCGGCTAGAAGGGCGGCGAGCGCGTGGCGCGGCGGATGCATCCACGCCCATGGCTCGGTGAAGTTGAGCGCGTCATCGCGGGCGACGGCTGTCCTCAGCGCCTCGAAAGCCGCTTCGCGCCGCCCGTCGCGGAAGGCGAGCTCTCCCTCCAGCATCGCCTCGCCGACCGCCAGCATCGTCCGCACCGGATTCGAGAGAAAGATCGCTTCTTCCGGGATCGACGACGCGGCGGCGCGATAGGCGGCGAGCGCCTTCGTGGCGGCGCGGGGATTGTCCATGGCCGCATGCGCGACTCCGGCGCCGTAATGCCTGAGCGCGGCCAGGATCGGCGTCTTCGCGGGTTCGGCGGGCGGCGGCTCCTCGATCAACTCGCGCCAGCGGCCGAAACGGACGAGGACATGCGTGCGCATCGCCGCGTAGCCGTCGAGGATCGAGGCCATGTACGGCGGGCTCGCCGCGATCAGTTCGGGCGTCGCCTCGTCGCGGATGCGATCAGCGGCATGGATCGCAAGGTCAAAACGCCCCAGGAACATCGCGGCGTACATCAGCAGATGAAAGTCGTGGCAGCGGGCGGTCGTATAGAAGTTCACAGGCCCCGCCTCCGCCAGATAGCGATCGTCCGCCGCGATCGCTTTCAGGCTCTGATCGACCGCGGCGGCGTAGTCGCCGCAAAGAACGTCGATATGGGCCGCCATATGCTCCAGATGGCCAGCGTCGCGAACCAGCCCGCGGAGCCGGTCGGCGGAGCCGCGAGCCGCCTCGGGCTCGGGCGACATTTCAAGCGCGTGAATATGGATGTGGAGAAGACCGGGGTGAATCACGCCCGTCGCGTCAGCCCGCGCCAGCGCGTCGTTCAGCACGGCGAGCGCGGCTTCCGTCATCGCCCCCTCTTTCGGCGCGCCCGTCGAAAGATCCCACAGCTGGCGCGGCGTCGCGGTGATCGCCGCTTCGGCGGCGAGGGCCGCCAGATCGAGGTCCGCCGGATGCGCGGCCCGCGCCGACAGCATCGCCTCGGCGAAAGCGCGATGACAACCGTTGAGAACATCGCGATCCCGCAGCCCGGCTTCCGGGTACCGAAGCGGAATCGCCTCGGCCAGCGCGCGCTCGACCGGATCGTCCCCGACCCGCCGCGCGGCCTCGGCGGCCGCCTCCACGCAGGTCGGCAGCACAGCGTCGATCTCGGCGTCGGTGAAGCGGATCCAGGGGCGATTGTAGAATGGTCCGTTTGCATAGGCGACGCCCCACCACGCCATCGCGCAATCCGGGTCCGCTTCGATCGCGCGGCGAAAACACGCGACCGCCTCCTCCTGATTGTAACCGTAGGTCCAGTTAATACCGCGATCGAACCAGACCTGCGCCTCTTTCGACCGCGTCGCGACCGGTCGCGACCAGCCGCCGAGATCGAAGGGATACGCCATCAGTAGAAGCGCAGCCTCTGGCCGACGCCGATCTTCTTCGCCTTCGCCAGCATCGCATGGCCAAGCGCGATGTCGGAAAGCGAGAGGCCCCGATGCCAGAAGAGGATCGTCTCATCTTCGCTCTCACGGCCCGATTTCAAGCCCGCGATGATCTCGCCAAGCTCGGCGTGGAGCGTTTCCGCCGTCAGCTTTCCGGCGTCTACATGAGCGCGGAGCGCTCCGAATACGCCATGCGCCTGGCCCCAATCGTCCATCACCACCTTGTCCATGATGTCGGTCAGGGAGAGTTCCACCGCCGACATGGTGCCATAGGGAATGACGAGCGCGCCGGGCTTCACCCATTCGGTGAGGAAATGCGGCGACGGTTCGGGCAGGCGCGAGGCCTCCACCATGATGTCCGCGCCTTCGAGACAGGAGCGCCAGTCCTCGGTCACGATGATCTTCCGGCCAAGATCGGCTTCGAGCCTCGCGGCGAAACCCTCGCGGCTTTCAGGGCGGCGGGAATGGATGCGCACCTCGTCGAAATCGAAAAGCCCGCACAGGAGACGAACATTCCAGTAGGCCGTGCCGCGCGCGCCGATATGACCGAGCACCTTCGGATTTCGCGGCGCGAGATGTTTTGCGCCCAACGCGGTGATCGCGCCGGTCCGCATCTCGGTGATCCCGGTCGCGTCGATCAGCGCCTTGGGCGCCCCGATCCGCGGGTCGAAGAGCGTCAGGAGACCGTATTCGGAGGGTCGTCCCTCGCGGTAGTTCTCAACGAAATCGCCGACGACCTTTACGCCGGCGCTGTCGACGTCGCCGCCGATCCAACCGCGCAGCACGTTGAAATGACCGTCCGCCCCGGCGCGCGGCCGGATATGGGTGCGCGGTTCGATCTCTGTCTCGCCGCGCCCCTGCATGAGAAGGCCCTGTTCAGCCGCGGCCAGAATCTCCTGATCGCTGAAGTGGAGCGCCTCGATGTCCCAACGGTTCAGGTAGTCGAGATAGACGGATGGCTCGGCGGCTGGGGTCTCGGCGGTCATGCGACGTTCCTCTCGGTTATTGCCGTATCGAAAGGGCCGCGAGCGCGGCGGCCCGGTTGCGCGGGATGACGCTGTTTCGTTACGCTCGCCAAGCCGCGTCCCGCGGCGCAGGATGGAAAGGACGTCATTTGCCGGAGTTGATCGCCAACGCGCGCATGTATGCGGCGACGCCTGCGGTCGCCGCGCTCTGGACGCGGCTTTTCTCCCATGTCTCCGCTCGTGCGGGGGCTCCCCTCGAAGTTGTCGCGCACCCCGCGCCCGCGCCACTGGACACGCTCTGGTCCCGGCCCGACATGGGACTCGTATTCATGTGCGGCTGGCCGTTCCAGCGCGCCGAGCCACGCCCCGTTCCGGTCGCCGCGCCCGTCCCGGTGGGAGAGGAGGAGGCGATCTACAGGAGCGACATCATCGCGCGCGCGGACGGGCCGATCCACGGGCTCGAAGACGCCTTCGGCGGCGTCATGGCGTGGACTGCGGAGGGCTCGCATTCCGGCTGGAACGCGCCGCGGCGGCTGCTCGCCGATCACGCGCGGGGCGGCGCGCTCTTCGCCCGGACGGTCGGCCCCGTCATCACCCCGCGCGGCGCCATCGCGGCGGTTCTGAACGGCGAGGCCGACATTGCGCCGCTCGACGGCTATTTCCATCTTCTGCTCAAGCGGCATGAGCCTGAAACCGCCGCCCGTCTGCGCGTCGTGGCGCAGACGCCCGCCGCGCCGATCCCGCTTCTCGTCGCATCGCCCCGCGCGCCACGCGCCATGATCGAGCCGCTGCGCGCCGCGCTTCTCTCGACCCATGAAGATGACGAGGGGGAAGAGATTCTCGCGGCCCTCGCCCTTCGGCGCTTCGCGCCAGCCATTCCCGACAGCTATGCGCTGACAGAACGCTGGCGGGAGGAGGCGGAGGCCGCCGGCTATCCGCGCATCGCCTGAACGCGCGTCAGAAGGCGTCGCCGCGCTCACAGCAACCCCGGCAGCAGGAGCGCGATGGAGGGGAAGAGAATCACGAGCAGCAGGCGCACGATGTCTGCGCCGAGAAATGGCACGATGCCGGAGAATATCGTCCGTAACGGGATATCCTTCCTCACCCCGTGCATGACAAAGACATTAATGCCCACGGGCGGCGTGATCATGCCGATCTCGATCACCATGATCATCACGATCCCCCACCAGATCGGATCGTAACCGAGTCCCTCCGTCACCAGCGGAAAGACGAACGGAAGCGTAATCACCATCGCGGCCACGCTGTCGAAGACCGCGCCGAGCGCGATGTAGATCACCGCCAGCATGAAGATCACGGCGAGCGGCGGCAGGCCGAGCCCCGCAACCCCGTCGACGATAGCCGCAGGCATGTGGGTCAGCGCGATGAGGTTTGAGAAGATATGCGCGCCGATGATGATGATGTAGAGGAGCCCGACATTATACGCAGTCTCGGCGATGGTCCGCGCGAGACTCTTGCGACTCAGGCGGCCGCGGGCAATGGCGAAAACGATGCAGATCAGCGCGCCGGCCGCAGCCGCCTCGGTCACGGTGAATATGCCGCCGTAGAGCCCCACGGTCATGATGAGGATGATCGTCACGATCCCCCATGCGCCGAGCGCCGTCTTGCCGGTCTCGCGCCAGGTCGCCCGCGGCCCGGCCGGCGCGATATCGGCGCGGCGGCGCACGGTGAGGGCGATGGCTACGAAATAGACCGCGATGGTGAGCAGCCCGGGCAGAATTCCCGCTATAAAGAGATCAACGACAAACTGCTCCGTCAGAAACGCGTAAATCAGCATGATCGAGGATGGCGGTATGAGAGAGCCGAGCGTCCCGCCCGCGGCGATGCAGCCTGCGCCGAGAGACTGGGCGTAGCCCCGGCGCTCCATCTCCGGCAGGGCGATCCGGGCCATTGTCGCCGTCGTCGCGATGGAGGAGCCGCAGGCCGCGCCGAATCCGCCGCACCCGGCCACCGTCGCCATCGCGAGGCCGCCGCGCCGGTGCCCGATCAGCTTGTGCGCAAGATGATACATGTCGCCCGCGAGACCCGAGGTGCCCGCGAACGCCCCCATCAAGAGAAACATCGGAATGATGACGAGTTCGGGGCTGGCGATCGCGCTCGCCGTCTCGGCGCCGAGCATGGAGACGGCGGCGGTGAAGTTGCCGGTCAGAATCCAGAACCCGCCGACGCCGGCCAGCGCCATGGCGACGCCGATCGGCGTATGCAGGGCGATCAGCCCGAGCATCACCGCGAATGCGATCAGTCCGACAAGAATCGGGTCCATAGGCTCACACCTGCAATTCAGGGTCGTCGTCGTTCTGGGTCTCGGCCAGCGGCGCCCCGTCGCGGACATGGCCCCAGGTCTCGATCACGATCAGCGCCTGAACCGGAAGACAGGCGATCAGGATCGCCTCGGTCAGTATCCATGTCGGCCCCATCGGAATGCTCAGAAGCCAGGTATGCTGCCCGTTGCGGACGATATCCGCCGCATGGAGTCCCGTCTGCCAGGCGATCCCGGTGAAGATCAGAAGCGCCGCGGCCTGGCCGAAAAGCTCGACCAGTTGCCCGCCGCGCGCCGGCAACGCGGCGCCGAGGAACCTGACCGCGATGTTGCGTCGGGCCGCGATGGCCGCAGGCAGACACGAGGCCACGACGGGCGGCGTCACGATCTCGGCGAGATCGCTCAACCCGTAGATCGGCGACTCGAAGAACGTGCGCATCAGCGCGTCCGCCAACGTGGCGACCGAGAGCACAACCAGGCCGACCAGACCGATCGCGGCGGTCAGCTCCGCCCAACCCAGATATTTCCTCGCATTCGCAGACAACGCCATGCGCCACCCCGCTTTCGTCCGCCCATGAAGTCAGCCCGACGCGCGCGGCCGGGCGACGCGGCTCACATCGAGCCGCGCGCCTCCTCGATGGCTTTCTGGGCCTCTTCATAGACATTGACGCCGTTCTCGTTCGGCTTGTCCCATTCGGCCGTCACCGGCGCCACCGCTTCGCGCACCTTCGCTATCGTGGCGTCATCCCATTCATGAACCGTCTGCCGGTCGTCAGCGCGAATCTTCGCCTTGGACTCCGCTTCAAGTCGATCCATGGCCTCGCCCATTTTCCTGGCCAGGTATTCGCCGGTGAATTCGTCGAAGGCGGCCTTCGCTTTTGGCGGCAGGCTTTCGTACTTGTCGCGGCGCATCGGGAAGATGACGGCGACAGAGCCGAACTTTACGTCCCAGTTGTGGTGGAACGCGGCGTCCGCAATGCGGAAGGTATAAAGATTCGCAGGCGCCATGAGCGCGCCGTCGAGAAGGCCGCGACTGATGTTCTCGGCGATCTGCGGCGCCGGAACATTGCCGATCGGGGTCGCGCCCATGGCCTCGACGATGGCGGTTTGCGCGGGGCCTCCGGCGCGGATGCGCTTGCCCTCCAGCGCCTCGGGGCCGGTCAACGGCTCGTTCAGCGCGAGTCCGTACGGCCCTGAGATGATGATCCCGACGAGCATGAGATCGTCGAAATCCGAAAGCAGCCCCTTCTCATACATCTTGTAAGCGGCCAAGCCGGCCTCAAGATTGTTCTCCACGAGGAACGGCGTTTCGAAGACGGCCAGTTCCGGAAAGCGGCCGGGTGTGTAGGCGACCACGACCTCGGCGATGTCCGCGACGCCGCTCTCGACCATGGAAAGTTGCTGAAGCGGCGATTTGCCGAGCGTTCCTCCCGGATAATGCTCGATCTTGAGCGTCCCTTCGGACGCCGCCTCGATCTTCTCCTTCCATTCAGGAATCACGAGGCGGTTGGTGGCGCCCATCGGCGAGACGAAGCTCGCCCAGCGAAGCGTTACCGTCTCATCGGCCGCGAATGCGGGCGCGGCCAGCGCGCCAATACAGGCGAAAACGGCGAATGCAGCCGGGATGCGGGTTCTGGACTTCATCTCTTGACCTCCATTCAGGTTGAACAGGTTAACGCCACGCGGAAGCGCTGTGGCGCGCGTCTTCTCATCCGGCGTCCAATGCGCGGATCGCGCCGAGCATCGTCGTCGCGCCTGCGCCGATATCTCTCGCCTCCGCCCATTCCTCCGGGCAATGGCTGCGCCCGCCGAGACAGGGCGTGAAGAGCATCGCCATCGGCGCAAGCCGGGCGACAAACATGGCGTCATGCCCGGCGCCGCTGCCGAGGCTGAGCGTATCATATCCGGCGGCGCAAGCGGCGTCCTCCAGCCGGCCGCGCAGACCCTCGTCGCAAAGCGCCGGATCCGAGCGGGAGATGAGGTCGAACCCGGCGCGCGTAACGCCATGCGCCGCACAGGCTTTCGCGCTCTCCTCGTCGAGCCGGGCGATGAAACGATCTGCGTCGCCTGGCTCGCCGGCGCGGATGTCGACTGCGAGCCGCGCAGAACCCGGCACGATATTCGCCGCGTTCGGATGGACATCGAGAATGCCGACCGTCGCGACGAAATGGGCGTTCGAACCCTGGACGGTTTCCTCCGCCAGTCGGCGCACGACGCCGACGCATTCGGCTGCGGGCGCCAGCGCGTCCGCGCGCTGATTCATCGGCGTCGCCCCGGCATGGGCGGCGACCCCTTCGAAGCGAATCGCGATGCGAACCACCGCGGCGATCCCGGTGACCACGCCAACGCTGAGCGCCGCGCGCTCCAACTGCGTCGCCTGTTCGATATGGAGTTCGAAATAGGCCGCGATGTCGTCACGCAGTGGCGCGCCCAGTTGCTCGGGCGCGCCGCCGACGGCGCGGATCGCGTCGTCAAGGCGCAACCCGTCGGGGCGCGTCGCGGCCAGCATGTGGGCGTCGAGCGCCCCCGCCATGCCCCGGCTGCCGATGCAGGAAAGGCCGAATTCGCTCGGCTCTTCGGCGAGGAAATCGACGACCTCGAGCGGATGACGCAACACATGTCCCGCCGAGTCGAGCGCGCGCGCAATCTCCATCCCGACGACGACGCCGGCGACGCCATCGAAGCGCCCGCCGGAAGGCACCGTATCCGTGTGCGAGCCGATCAGGATCGCCTTCGCCCCGGGTTCGCTTCCCTCTCTCCGCCCGATCATGTTGCCGGCGGCGTCGATCCGCACCGAGAGCCCGTCCGCCTCCATCCGCCGGCGGAGCCATTCACGCCCCTCGTCGAAACGGGGCGTGAAGGAGCGACGGGTCCACGGCCGGTCCGGCTCGGTGATTTCGGCGAGCGCCATGATGTCGGACCAGAGCCGACCCGCGTCGATGGCGGGCTCGGAGGCCGCGCAGCTCATCGAGCCGGCTTCTGCCAACGGCCGGCCCCGGGCGCGCCGGCCTCACGACCATCGAAGACCGGCGCGCCGCGCAAGTATGTGGCCTCGATCCGATAAGGCATCTCGATCCCCTCATAGGGACTCCAGGCGACAAAGTTGCACCCGCTCGCGCCGGGATCATAGCGGTGGGGATCGCGCCGCGCCACGATGATGTCGGCGTCACGGCCCGGCGCGATTCCGCCCTTGCGATCGGAGAGTCGAAACAGCCGCGCCGGATTCTCGGCGAGAAGCCGCGCCGCCCATGTCAGCGGCAGCGCGTGTTCAACCAGCCCCTTGAGAAGCAGGGGATAGAGCGCCTCCAGTCCCGGCACGCCGGAGGCGTTCTTGAGCATCTCCGGGTCCGACTTGCGATCCTCCGACCAACTCACATGATCGGTTGAAACGATCGTGACGTTGCCAGCCGCAAGATGCCGCCAGAGCGCATCGACCTCGACCTTCGGACGGATCGGCGGGTTGATCTTGGCCTTGCCGACGAGGCGCGCGACATCCTCTTCCTCTGAGAGCGTGAGGTAGTGAACGCAGGCCTCCACAGTCGCATTCGCTCCCTGCGCGCGATAGGCCGCGCACATGTCGTAACCGCGCCCGACCGAGCAGTGGACGACATGGGCGTCGCATCCGGTATCGAGCCCGATCTCATAGACTTCCGCCATCGCCAACGTCTCGGAGATCGGCGGGCGCGAGGCGGCATGCGCCCGATAGCCGGTCTCGCCCGTCGCCTCGACCCGCTCGATATGGGCGCGAACGACTTCGTCGTTCTCGTTGTGGACGCCCGCCATCAGCCCGCGACGCCCGATTTCGGCGAAACAATCATGGAGGATATGCGGCGGTATGCGCGGAAAGCGCTGCGGATGGGTGCCGAAGGTCGAGAACTTGAAGGCGGCGGCGCCCGCATCGACCATTTCGCCGATCCGCGCCGCGCCTTCGTCGGGCCGGATGGTGGCGTAGAGCGCGAAGTCGACGCGCGCCTGCTCAGCCGCCGCCGCGCCCTTCGCCTTCAGCCGCTCGGCGGAGCAGATCAGGTCGCCGTCGTCATAGGGCATATCGACGATCGTGGTCACGCCGCCGGCGGCGGCGGATTTCGTGGACCAGATGAAATCCTCCTGCCCTTTCTGACTGCGGCTGTGGACCTGGGCGTCGATCGCTCCGGGAAGGATCAACGCGCCCGGTCCGCCGATTCGCTCACCATCCGGCGGCGCACCGGAGCCGACACGCGCGACCTTTCCGTCAGCGACGAGCACCCAGCCGTTCTCCATCACCCGGTCGGTGAGGACGACGGCGCCGTAAAATACCTTGTCGGTCATGCTCCGCTCTCCGCTTTCGCTCCGATTGGCGGCAAGGTCGCGGAGAGACCCGCGGATTCCGCCTTCGATTTCGCCGCCTCGTAGCCCGCGTCGGCGTGGCGAAGCACGCCGATGCCTGTATCGCCGTCGAGCACCCGCGTCAGTCGCGCCGCCGCATCCTCCGTCCCGTCCGCGATGACGGTCACCCCGGCGCTGACCCCGCGTCCGCCAAGGCCGTGGATCGCGACGAGATCGGCGCCCGAGGCGCAGTTGAGCAGTGCGTTCAGGATCGGCCAGTCCGAGATCGCGTCCGAGCCGTCGGCCATGTTCTCGGTCTCGCGATGCGGGAGCGCGGCGGAGCCGCTGTCGAGATGATCGCGGGTGAAGGCGATGGGGGCGGAGACCCTCCCCTCCCGCACCGCATCGTTGACCAGCAGCGCAAGTTTGCTGCGCTCGCCATAGCCGAGCCAGCCGATGCGGGCCGGCAGCCCGGTGAACTTGACGTGCTCGCGCGCCATGCGGATCCACTGCGTGATCGGCGCGTTGGCGGAGAAGTTCTCCTCGATCAGGTTGTCGATGGCGTCGATATCGGCCGCATCGCCGGACGGGGCGATCCAGCGGAAGGGGCCGATCCCCTGACAGAAGAGCGGCCGGATGAAGAGATCGACGAAAGAGCCGATCTCGAACGCGCGCGTCACCCCCGCCTCCGCCGCGTGCTGGCGCAGGCCGTTGCCGTATTCGAAGACCAGCGCGCCTCGACCCTTCAGCGTCAGCATCGCCTCGACATGGGCGGCGACCGATGCGCCGGCGTCCGCCATCAGTTTTCCGGGGTCGCTCTCCTGCGCCTCTCGCGCCTGCGCGACTGTATAGCCCCGCGGCACATAACCCTTCAGCGGATCGGGAAAGGTCTGATCCGTCACGATATCGGGCGTGATCCCGCGTTCGACCAGAAGCGGCAGCACGTCAGCGACATTGCCCAGATAGCCGAGCGAGACGCCCACGCGCCGCTCCTGCGCCTGTCGCATCCGCGCCAGCGCATCTTCGATATCATCGGTCCAGTCATCGAGGTAGCCGGTCTCTATTCGCCGTTCGATCCGTGCGCGATCGACCTCGACCACCAGCGTCGCAGCCTTCGCCATCTTGCCGGCGAGCGGCTGCGCGCCACTCATGCCGCCAAGCCCTGCGGTGACGATCAGCCGGCCGGCCAGATCGCCGCCGAAATGCTTTCGCGCGGCCGACATGAACGTCTCATAGGTGCCCTGAAGGATGCCCTGGCTGCCGATATACTGCCATGCGCCCGCGGTCATGCCCGGCGTGATGGTCAGGCCGGCGGCCTCGTATTCGCGGCGCTTCTCGTCGCTCGACCAGCCGCCCACGAGATTGCCGTTCGCCATCACCACCAGCGGCGTCGTCGCCTGGCCAGGAAAGACGCCGACCGGCTTGCCGGACTGCATCACCAGCGTCTGGTCGGTCTCCAGCCGTTCCAGCGCGCCGACGATGCGGTCGAAACTTTCCCAGTTCCGCGCCGCCTTGGCGATCGACATGTAGATGACGAGATTGTCCGGATCCTCGGCGTTCTCGAGGTTGTTCTCGAGCATTCTGAGGATCGTTTCCTGCCGCCAGCCCTTGCAGCGGAGCGCCGTCCCCCGCGCCGCCTTCACTTCGCGGCCGCGCCGCATCGGAATGGTCATCGTGCGCCCTCCTCAATCAGCGGCGCCCAGCCGGGCTCCGCCTCCACCCGTTTCAGCCAGGCGCCGATACCTGGGTAGCGGCTCATGTCGTAGCCGCCCTCATGCGCCAGCGCGACATAGGGATAGACCCCGAGATCGGCGAGCGTGCAACGTCCCTCAGACAGCCATTCGCGCGGCGCGATCCATGCTTCGAGTTTGTCGAGCGCGGGATAGCCCTGCTCCTGCAGCGCCGCGATGCGCGCCGCCATTTCCCCGGCGATCCCGCGAAGGTGAAAGAAGCGTGGGATCGCGAGCGGCTTGGTGAGGTCCGCCTGTTCGAAGAAAAGCCAGCTCACCACGTCCGCCCGCGCGACCGGATCGGCGGGCAGGAGGTCCGACCCCTCTGCGAGATAAAGCATCATGGCGCAGGATTCGACGATGCAGCGGCCATCATCCAGCTCTAGCGCCGGCACGCGCTGGAAGCGTGATTTCGCCGCGAACCCCGGCTCTTTCGCCTCGCCCTTGGCGAGGTCCAGCGTGATCCGCTCATACGGAATGGCGAGCCTGCTGAGCAGAATTCGCACCTTCCAAGCGTTGCCCGAGAATTTGCTGTCGTAAAGCTTCGGCATGGCGCAGCCTCAGAGATAGGAGCGGAGGTCGAGCCCCATCGCTTCCTCGACTTCGGGAAAGACGGCGGGGTCGGTGGCGCCCTTGCCGACCGGGAAGCGATCGCGCCGGGCGAGGATCACGACGCATTTCGCGCCGACAGGCAGCTCGGAGATCGCCACCGGATGGCCGTCCTCGGGGTCCAGCGTTCCAATCTGATCCGGGAAGGTTGCGATTCGCTCGCCGTCCTTCTCCGCCGTCATGAATTCGTTGTAGACGCCGAACGCGAATTCACCCTGGGGTCCTTTCACTCTCATCTCGCCAAGATCGAATCCCGCTCCATAGGAGACATCGTTCTTCACCACTTCGCCTTCGACAAGAATCTCGCCGCCAAGGAAATCCACCGCCGCCGCGACCCTCGCCCTGCCCTCTGCGGCCAGCATCGCGCGCCCGAGGTCGAGCTGGAACGTGATCGCGCCTGGCGCCGCGTTCGCCTTGACGAAGCCGGCCTTGAGCGGACCGCGCGTCGCAGACACGAGGCCGCCGTTGAGCGCGGCGGCCTGGCGCAGCACCTTCTCCGTGAGCGAGATATTGCCGGTCGCCGCGACGGTGAGACGCGAGCCGTCCTGACGCAGCCCGCCGACGCCGACCTGCGTTATCGAGATTTCCGGACGCGACGCGAGCCCGAGCCCCCCCATCATCACGGTCGGGTGCCCGCGCCCGTTCGCGGCGGCGTCCACATATTTCAGGTCGAGCGCGGCGGCGACCAGCCAGCCGTTGAAGCCGGGCACATGGCCGCACATCACGCCGGTCGGCACGGCGGGCAGCATCTCGATCAGAAGGCGCGCGCTTTCGACCGAGTCGCGCGGCGCAATCACCGGCTTGCCGCCGCCCGGCGCGCCGACCCCGGTCGCCGTCACGATCACCTCGTCATCGTCAAATTCGTCGAGCGGCGCGAACTCCACGCCGCCATAGGTCAGCGCCATCCGCCCGATTTCGCGCTGGCGCGCCGCGCGCCCCCTGCCGCTGCCGCCGGCGGAGAGAAAGAGGCCGCCGAACAGCGCGGCCTCGACATCTTCTTCGGTAAACATTCTGGACATGTCGCCTCCCTAAAGATCGAGCCCGGCGCGCCCGCGCGCACGGATCGCGCTTTCATACCCCGCCTCCGCGTGCCGGACGACGCCAATGCCGGTGTCGCCGTCGAGGACCGCCCCGAGTTTCGCCGCCGCCAGATCCGACCCGTCCGCGACGCAAGTCTGCCCTGCGCTCTGCGAACGGTCGCCATGACTGTGCACGGCGACGAGATCGGCGCCGTTGGCGCAGGCGAGCAGCGCGTTGAGGATCGGCCAGTCGGAGACCGCCTCCGACCCGTCCGCCATCTTTTCCGATTCGCGGAACGGATTGGCGACGGAGCCGGAATCAAGATGATCGCGGGTGAAGGCGATCGGACCCTTGAGTCGTCCATCCGCCACAGCCTCGTTGACCTTCAACGCCAGCCGGCTGCGCTCTCCGTGGCCGAGCCAGCCGATGCGGGCGGGGAGTCCGGTGAATTGCACGTGCTCACGCGCCAGAGCGATCCAGGCGTGGATCGGGTGATTGTCCGAGAAGGTCTCGCCGATCAGGTCGTCGACGACCGCGATATCGCCCGGGTCGCCTGAGATCGCGATCCAACGGAACGGGCCGAACCCCTCGCAGAAGAGCGGACGGATGAACATGGTGACGAAGCTCTCGACCTCCAGCATCTCCGTCACCCCGCGGTCGGCGCTGCGAAGCCGCAAGCCGTTGCCGTATTCGAAGGTCACCGCGCCCTGCTCCCGGAATTTCAGGAAGGCGGCGACGTGGCGGCGCTGCGTCTCGTCGCCACGACGCCCGAGTTCATCGGGGTCCGTCTCGCGCATCTTGCGCGCCTCCTCCGCGGTCATGCCGTCAGGGACATAGCCGCGGCGCGGGTCGGTCATCGTCTGGTCGGTCAGGATGTCGGGCTGAAAACCGCGCTCCAGCAGCGCCTCATAGGCCGGCGCGACATTCGCGACGAGGCCGACGGAAAGCCCCTCGCCGGCGGCGCGCGCCGCTTCGATCCACGCCAACGCTTCGTCCAGATCGGCGGTCATCCGGTCGCAATAGCCGGTGTCGACGCGGCGCTGGATGCGAGTCGGATCGACATCCACCACCAGCGTCGCCGCGCCCGCCATCTTGCCGGCGAGCGGCTGCGCCCCGCCCATGCCGCCACAACCGGCGGTCAGGATCGTCCGCCCCGCCAGCGTTCCGCCGAAAAACCGCTCGGCGGCGCCCATGAAGCTCTGATAGGTGCCCTGAAGAATGCCCTGCGCGCCGATATACTGCCAGGCCGCGGCGGTCATCCCCGGCATGTAGGTCAGGCCCTTGCGCTCCAGCTTCCAGTACTCTTCCTCGCCCGCCCAGCGGCCGAGGACGTTGCCGTTGGCCATCAGGACGCGCGGCGCCCGCGCATGTGTCTTCATCCGCGCGATCGGCTTGCCGGACTGGACGAGCATGGTCTCGTCGTCATCGAGATCCTTCAGCGTGCGGACGATCACCTCATAGGCGTCCCAATCCCGCGCGGCTCTCGCGCCGGTGTAGATCACCAGATCCTCCGGCCGCTCGCCATTTTCGAGATTGTTCTCCAGCATTCGGAGGATCGCCTCCTGCCGCCATCCCTTGCAGCGAAGGGCGCCTCCACGCGCCGCGGTGATCTTGGTCATTGCGCTCTCCAGGCAGGTCTATGAGCATCTCCAGAGGATGCTATCGGCGCCTGTTGCGCGGCGACAAATAATAGTTTTCTATGATTTTGATCACTTTCACCGATGTGTGTTTGTCGAAATGCCCGCCACGCTCAGAACTCTCTGGTGTTTTCTCGCCGCCGCGGGCGCAGGCGGCGTTTCGGCGGGCGCGCGGCGGATGGGCCTCGCGCAGTCGACCGTCAGCGCCGCGATCAGGACGCTGGAGGACGATATCGGCGCCCGGTTGCTCGCGCCGACGCGGCTCGGCGCGCGCCTGACCGAGGTCGGCGCGCGGCTGCGCGATCACGGCGCCGCGCTGACGCTCGATGTCGAGCACGCCTTCGCCGATCTCCATAGCGGGCGTGTCGGCGCTTCGGAGCCTCGCACAGTGACGCTCGTCGGCGCTCCACCCGGTTCCGCGCTTGACTGCGCGACGCTGGCCGGCGCGCTCGCCAACACCCGTCGCAGCGGCGAGCGCGCGGTGATCCTGCGCCTGCCGGCCGAACCGGCGCCCTCGTCGCGCGGCGTCAACATCACCTGGCGGCTCGCACCCGCCAACGCCGCGCCGGGGCGCCGGATCCGCGACGAATGGCGGCTGCTGACGCTGCGCGGCGGGGCCTCGGACGCCCCGACGAGCTGGAGCGCGCTCGCCGCACTGCGCGTGCTCGTCGGCCCGTTCGATGCGACCGATGCGGCGCGGCTCGCCGTCGACGGCGTACGCCCGCAGGCCGTGAAGCTTGACTCCACCGGCGTTCATTTCACGCTTCTCGATCGCAAGGACGTCGCGCTACTCGTTCCGGCCTCCTGCCTCGCCGCCGGGCATTCCGCGCCGGCGCTGTCGATACGGCCTGTCGTCGGCGCGCCGTTCGTCCCCGAAATCGAGGTGCGTGGAAGCGGGCGCGATCTCGAACTTTCGATCCTTCGCGAAGCCACGCGGACAGTGGCCGAGGGGCCTGGCGCGCCACCACGCCTTCGCGCCGTCGATGCGCGGATCGATCTTCACGGCCTTCGCTGCTTCACGGCGACGATGGAGACCGGCAACACCACCCGCGCCGCGCAGATGCGCGGAATCGTCCAACCCGCGCTTTCCGTGCAGCTGCGAAAGCTCGAACGCGCGCTGAAACGGACGCTCTTCGACCGGTCAAGCGCCGGGATGACAGCGACCAGCGCGGGCGTGCGGTTCTATGATTTCGCCGCGCCGATTCTAAACGATCACGACGAGTCGATGAGACGGCTGCGTGCCGCCGCGCACGGTCCCGACAGGCGGCGCGTGCGGCTTGGCCTCATTCCGGCGGCGGGCGAATCGAGCCTCGTCGCGCGCGCCGCCGCCGCCGCGCTCGACGAATGGCGGCCCGCCTACCCCGACGCGGCGCTCACCGTCGCCGAAGGGTATACCGGGGTGCTGACCCGCTGGCTCCGCGCCCAACTCGTCGACCTGGCGCTCATCGACACGCTCGATCAGCAGCCCGGCCTCGCCATACGGCCGATCCTGCGTGAGCCGATCGTGCTTGTCGTCGCCCCTGGTTCGCGCTGGGACGACGGCTCGTCCGAAATCGAGGGACGGTCGCTGGCCGAGGTCGATCTCATCACGCCTTCGCGCCGCTTCGGCCTTCGGGCGCTCACGGAGAGGGCGCTCGCCGAAACCGGTCTCGCCTTTACTCCCGCGATGGAGATCGACGGGCTCTCCCTGACGCTTCGGCTGGTGAAAACCGGGCGTTTCGCTACGGTGCTGCCGTCGAGCGCCATACACGACGATCTCGGGGCCGGGCGGCTCGTCGCGCGACGCGTCATCGCCCCGCGAATCGAGAGGAGACTCTGCCTCGCAACGCGAAGCGCGGGGCCGCCGGACCCTGTGCTGGAGGCCCTCGGCGAGCAGATCGCGGCGGCCTTTCAGCGCCTCGCATCCGCTTCGGCGTCGGGCGCGTCGACAGAGGCGGAAGATGGGCCGGACTCGACCCTCGATGCGGCCGCGCCCCGCGCCACTTTCTAGACTCCCACTTGCCATTTGGCGCGCCGCGGCCATCCTTGCGGCGCGCCGAAGGGGCGAATCGACCCCACGCAAGCAACTTGGTGAGCACCTCTATGTCCATCGTTTTCAATGCCCCCGAAGACTTCACGCTCGACGCGCTGAACCGCGTCGTCATCAAGCGCGAAGACGCTCGGATCGGCGACCCGGCAATACATGAAATTATACGTAAAAATAAATGCTTCCGTGACTTTCTTGAGTCCAATGGCAATGCGTTCGTTTACGGCGTGACCAGCGATTTCGGACCTAATGCGAAGAACCGCGTCGACGCCGAGGCGCGGCGGCGGCGGGCGGCGGGCGGGATGCCTTTTCTTGGCCTTTCGCTCGGAGACCGTCCGCTTGGTGAGGCCGAAGTCCGCTCGATGTATTTCGCCATGCTGGCCCTCGTCATCGGCGGCGCCCCCGCCTCGACGCTGCGCGCGGCGAAGGCCGTGGAGGAGGCGTTGAACGGCCCGCAACCGGAGATTCCGGATGGCGGATTGACCTCGCCAGGCGAGATATTGCCGATGTTCTATCTCATGCGCGGCGCCCCCGATCTGATGCGCCGCGACCCGGAGGAGGTCCAGGCGAGCCAGGCCAACTCCGCCTGCTCATCGACCGGCATGGCGGCGCTCGCCGCAATTCGCGCGCGCCGGCGCATGGCGCTTGCGCACAAGGTGTTCGCGCTCTCGGCCGAAGCGATTCTGGCGCCGCTGGAGCATTTCGATCCGGCGTTGAAGCCGCTCTGGGGCGACCCGCACGAGGCCGCTTCGCTCGATTCGTTCGCCCGCTGGCTGGCGGGCGCGACGACGGAAGGGCGGCGCCCCTATCAGGCGCCGGTCTCCTGGCGCATCCTGCCGCGCGTGCTCGGCCAGGGAAATCGCGGCGCCGCGGGGCTGATTGCGGCGGCGGAGCGCGCGCTCGCGGGCATGGTTTCCAACCCTTCCTTTATCGAGGGTGGGCCGGACGCCGGCGCGCCGCGCGCCGTCTCCACCGGCGGCTATCACAACGCCATCACCGCTCAGGCGGTCGAGACGGTGATGGCGAACTGGGTCGACATCGCCACGCTCGCCCAGCGGCAGGTGGTGAAGCTTCACCGCGGCGACGTCTCCGGCCTGCCTGACAGGCTGTTGCCGGAGGGAGAAAAATACTGGACCGGCCGCTCGACCAGCTACATCGAATTCGTCGGCAACGACATCATCGACGACATGAGGAGACTCGGCGAACCCGCGCTCCTTTCCCCTGCGGAAGCGGGCGCCTCGCTTCAGGACGATGTCAGCGCGCCGGGGCTGATCGCTTGCCGGAACGAGGCGAAGGTCGCCGTTCTCTTCGATCGCATGATCGGGATTCTGGCCGCCACGGCGTCGCACGCGCTTCATATCGCCGGACGCGATCCCGCCCCGCCGCTTTCGCCTTTTCTCGCAGCCGTCCGCCGCCGCTTTCCGCCGGTCATCGAAAAGCGCGTGCTTGGCGAAGACGCCGCCCGCCTGGCCGCCGCCTTGACCGATGCGGCGAACAGCGAGAGCGACCTTCTGACAGACGACGACATGGCTGACGCGGCGCTTGCAGCGGAGGACGGGCGATGACGGTAACACTCAGGAATCGTAAAGATCTGACGCTCGACGCCGCGCGCCGGGTCGGCCTTGGCGGCGAAGGCGTCGCCATCGGTCCGGAGGCGGTCACGGCAATGAATCGGGCGCGGGAAAGCTTCATGCGCTATCTCGACGCCGACCGGACCCGCTTCGTCTACGGCGTCACGTCAGGCGCCGGCCAGAACGCGAAAACGCCGGTGCCGCCCGACCAGCAACGCGCCCGCGCCGCCGAAAACAGACGTACTTTCAATGGCGCGGGCTTCGGCCCGGAAGCTGTGCCTGAACGCGCGGTGCGGATGATCATCCTCGCCCGTCTCGCCAACTATGTGGAAGGGAACGCAAAGACCCGACCGGTGGAGGCGGAGCGGATCGCGTCGATGCTCGACGCGCCGATTCCGCGCCTGCCGCTGACCGGCCAACTCGGGGCGGGCGAGATTCTTCCGCTCTTTCACATCATGAGCGCGATGCCCGATGGCGAGGTCGAGGAAGCCGAGCCGATGGCGCGCATCAACGGCTCGCCGGTCTCCGCCGGTCTCGCCGCCGACGCGGCGCTGACGGCGCGCGGGCGACTGAAACTGGCGACCGCGATCATGGCGCTTTCGGTCGAGGGCTATGGCGCACCCCTTGCGCCCTACGATGCAGGTCTCGGGCGGCGTATCGCCGACCCGCATGAACGGGCCGCGCTCACCGCGCTCCGCGCGTGGCTGGAGGACGCCCCGACGGCGGGGCGGATCGACTATCAGGCGCCGGTCTCATGGCGCATTCTTCCCACCGTGCTCGGCGCCGCGGAGGCGGCGGTCGCGACGTTGGAGGAAGTGGCGGAGATATCCCTCTCCTCCGTCACCGACAATCCGGTCTACGTGCTTCCGGACGAGAGCCATCCGGACGGGCGCGTGATGTCGACCGGCGGCTATCACAACGCCGCCGCGACGCCGGCCGTCGACGCCGTGAACGCGCGCCAGGCGGACCTGTGCACCCTCGCCGACCGCCAGACGATGAAACTCTTCAGCGCCGAGCATCTGCCCGCCGGGCTGGTCGATCCAAACGGTCCGCCCTACGGCGCCGGAGTGATCAGCTTCGTCCAGATCGGCTTCGGCGAGGAGGCGCGTCATGCGGCGCGGCGCACCTTCATGCCGCCGAGCGAAGGCGGAGGCATCGGCGGGCAGAACGACGTGGCGACCACCGCGGCCTTCTCGTACGCCAAGAATCTGCGAAGCTCGTTCTGCCTCGAAGCCTCGCTTGCGGTGCTCGCCGCGGCGGCGAGTCAAGCGCTCTGGGTGACGAAACGCGAACCCGCGCCGGCGCTCCGCCCGTTTCTTGACGAGATTCGCGCCCATGTCGCGCCCGTCACCGACCGGCGCGAGCGTGATCTCGGCGCCGATCTGCATGCCTTACAAACCCGTTTCGCGACGCTCGCGATCACCGGCGGCCCGAACCCGCACTCGCACTCGCGCTGAAACCCGGCGCGGGCCGCGCCAAAGAAGGAAACCTGAGATGCCCGATTCCGCCATCACGATGTCCGAGCACACTATCCACAATCCGGCCGAGCCGCGCCACTTCATGCGGCTAAGGCCGATGACGGGGCGCGCCCGCGCGCTTCGCGACGACACGGTGCTGGCCGATGCTTCAAACGCGGTTCACATGATCGAAGTCGGCAAGGACGTTTACGCTCCGCTGGTCTATTTCCCCGAAGTGGCCATACGCGCGCGACTGCGGCGGAACACGAAATCGACCCATTGTCCGCTGAAGGGAGACGCGGCCTATTTCGACCTCCTGGACGAGACCGGCGCGGTCGCCGTCGAGAACATCGCGTGGACCTATCCGGAGCCGTTCGACTTCGCGACGGACCTCAAGGGATTGATCGCCTTCTATCCCGAACATGTGATTATCGAGACGCGGGGGGTCTGAACGCCCATCGGCGTTTGTTATCGCCGCCATCTATTTGCCGAAAACCCGCCCGCTCGCCCCCGCCGGAGCGGCCAACCGCCGTTTTCTTTCTTGGCCTGCGGCGACTCGGCGTGATTAGCTGCGTGCGATATTCGGACGCTGCGGCGCCTTTGCGACAGGGAGACGACCCATGAAACGGAATGATGTCCAGGACGACACGCTCGCCAGACTTCACCCCATCGCGCGATCCAGCGCCGAATCGTTTCGCGCGGGTCGGCTCAGCCGACGGGAGTTCCTCAGCATCGCCACCGGCGTCGGCGTTTCCGCGGCTGGGGCCTATGCGCTCGGCGGGCTCGCACCCGGCCTCGCCCGGGCCGCGGAAGGCAGGAAGGGCGGAGTTCTGCGAATCGAGATGGAAGTCCAGGCGATGAAGGACCCGCGCACCTATGATTGGGGCTCCCTCGCCAACGTCACACGCCAATGCTGCGAATATCTGGTGCGCTGGAAACGCGACTTCACCTTCGAGGGCCGGCTGCTGGAGAGCTGGGAGGTGAGCGACGATGCGACGACCTATACGCTCAACTGCCGCAAGGGAGTGATGTGGTCCAACGGCGACGAATTCGGCGCCGAGGACCTGGTCTTCAATATCGCCCGCTGGTGCGAAAAGGACGTTCCCGGCAACTCCATGGCTTCGCGCATGGGCGAGCTGGTGGACCCCGACACCGGCAAACTCCGCGAAGGCGCGCTGGAGATCGTGGACGACCACACCGTGATCGCCCACCTACCGACGCCGGACATCACGCTGGTCGCCGCCATGGCGGACTATCCCGCGCTGGTCGTGCACCGCAGCTATGGCGGCGGCGCGTCGGCGGAGGAAATCTGCGCCGTCACCACCGGCCCTTACGAACTCGTCGCCTACGAGACCGGCGTTCGGGCCGAAGTGCGCCGGAAAAAGGACCACGAATGGTGGGCCGGCGAGCCATATCTCGACGGGATCGAGTGGATCGATTTCGGGACCGACACGACGGCGATGATCAACGCTCTCGAAGCCGGCGAGGTCGATGGAAGCAATGACACGCCGCCCTCCGCGCTCGAACAGCTGGACGCGATTGGGATGCTGAGATCCGAAATCGCCACCGGTCAGACGATCGTGGCGCGGATGAACGTCGCCAACCCGCCCTATGACGACAAGCGTGTCCGGAATGCGCTTCAGCTCGCCGTGGACAACAACATCGTCCTCCAGCTCGGCCTCGACGGCGCCGGGGAGCCGGCGGAGAACCACCATGTCGGTCCCGTGCATACCGAATACGCCCCGCTGCCGCCAATCTCCCGCAATGTCGAAAGGGCGCTGGCGCTGCTGGAGGAAGCGGGGCATCGAGACACCGAGTTCGAGTTGATCTCGATCGACACCGACTGGCGGCGCGACACGTCCGACGCCATCGCCGCGCAGCTTCGCGACGCGGGGATCAAGGTCAAGCGGACGATCATCCCCGGCGCTACATTCTGGAACGACTGGACGAAATACCCGTTCTCCACGACCAACTGGACCGGCCGGCCGCTTGGCGTTCAGGTGCTCAACCTCGCCTACAAATCCGGAGGGTCCTGGAATGAAACCGCGTTCTCGGATCCGGAGTTCGACGCGCTGCTGGAGAAGGCCTCTGCGACACCCGATGTCGAAGCGCGGCGCGCGATCATGGCCAAGCTCGAAGCAAGGCTGCAGGACGCGGGAATCATCATCCAACCCTATTGGCGCAAGATCTATCTGAGCTATCGCGAAGGCGTCCACGGCTACGAAAAACACCAGTCGGACGAGATGCATCTCGAGGAGGTCTGGCTGGAAAGTTAGGCGTAAGCGCGCGCGCGACACCCGGGATGATGCGATGACGATCTTCCTGATCCGGAAGCTCGGCGCGATGTTGCTGACGATGTTCGCGCTGACGCTGATCGTCTTCACGCTGGTCAACCTGCCGGGGAACCTCGAGAAGCTCGCGAAATCGGAAGCCAACAACCGGATGAGCGACGCCGAGGTCGTCGTCTGGCTGGAAAAGGAAGGGTATGAGCGGCCTTTCCTCACTCGCTACGGCGAATGGATGGCCGGCACGGTTCAGGGCGACATGGGCTGGAGCCGGCAGTTCCGCAAACCCGTCTCAGAGGTAATCGGCGAGCGCCTCTATCATACCGGGATATTGATGTTCTGGGTGATGATCGTGATGGTGCCCTCGGCGTTGGCGCTCGGCGTCCTCGCCGGCATGCGTGAGGGTTCGCGGCTGGATCGCGGCCTTTCTTTCGCTGCCATCACCTCAACCTCCGCCCCGGAATACGTCACCGGGATCATCTTCACCGTCATCTTCGCCAGTTCGCTCGGCCTCCTGAAAGGCGTCGCGCGGGCGGGGGACGTGACATTCGAGAATTTCGCGCTGCCGGTGATGACGACAGCGATCTACGGCATGGGATACATCGCGCGGATGACTCGCGCGTCGATGGCCGAGGTGATGACGGCGCAATATATCCGCACCGCCCGGCTGAAAGGGGTCGCGTTTCCTGGCATCGTCCTGAAACACGCGATCCGCAACGCGATGATCGCGCCCTTCACGGTCATCATGCTTCAGTTCCCATGGTTGCTGACGGGTGTCGTGATCGTCGAATCCATGTTCAACTACAAGGGCTTCGGTTGGACGCTGGTGCAGGCGGCGGGAAACAACGACATTGACCTTCTGCTCGCGATTTCATGGGTTGCGGTGGTTCTGGTTCTTGTGACGCAGCTCATATCCGATATCGGTTACGTCTACCTGAACCCGCGGATACGGGTGCGATGAGCGCGGAGCGCCAGCCATGACGCCCGAATTTATCGGCCCGGCGGAGATTGTTCTGCTTTCCATATTCCGCTTCTGGCCGGCGCTGGCGGCGCTGGCGGCGGCGCTGGGCCTGCTCTACGCGCTGCGCGGCCGCATCGGCCTTATGGGGCTCATCTTTCGCTCGCGGGTCGGAACGGCCGGTCTCGTCATCGTCCTCTTCTGGATATTCGCAGCCATCTTCGCCGACTGGATCGCGCCGATGGGACCGCTCGATCAGTCTTTCACCTTCGGCATCAAGAAATCGCCGCCGGGCGCGATCGACGCGGAGACCGGGACCGTCTTTCTCTGGGGCGCCGACAACCTCGCCCGCGATGTCTTCAGTCGAGTCGTATATGGCGCGCGGATCGTCCTGATCATTGCGCCGGCTGCGACGCTGATCGCTTTCATGGTCGGCGCGACGCTCGGCCTGCCGGCCGGTTACAGGCGCGGCGCGGTCGACGCAGTCGCGTCGTTTCTCGCCAATCTCGTCCTCGCCTTCCCGCTGATCCTGCTCTTTTACCTGCTGGTGACGCCAGAAGTGCGGGCGCCGACAATGCACCACGTTCTCGGCTTCACCATCCCGTGGTCGATCCCGATCGCGATGGCGGCGCTGTTCTTTCTCTTCCCGGTCGGGTTTCTGATGCTCGCCTGGATCACCCGCTTCGGATCCGATCCGTTGCGACTATCATTGACGGTCGCGCCGACACTGCTGGCCGCGCTTTGGCTTTATCCGGGGCTCGTCTTCGGCGCCGACTGGTCGCCGATCAGGCTCGATCCGAACGAGCTCAACGTGTTCGCCGCCGTCGTGCTCGGCTCCAGCCCCGGCGTCTTTCGCATCGTCCGGGGCCTCACCATGGACATTAAGACCCGCGACTATGTCGCCGCCGCGCAGACCAGGGGCGAAAGCACCTGGTATGTTCTCCTCTGGGAGATTCTGCCGAACGCGCGCGGGCCGCTGATCGTCGATTTCTGCCTCCGTATCGGCTACACGACGATCCTTCTGGGCACACTCGGTTTCTTCGGCCTCGGGCTTGAACCGGAGAGCCCTGACTGGGGCTCGATGATCAATCACGGCCGGTCCTTCGTGCGTCTCGCCTCGACGACGCATATGGCGCTCGCCCCGGCGATCGCTCTGATGACGCTGGTGCTCGGCCTCAACCTGATGGCGGACGGGCTGCGCGAACAGTCAATGAGGGACTGAGCGACGAGCGGAACGCCAGCCACCCTCCGGACGAACACATCTTGCGGTCGGACCGCCATGGCCCCGCCTGCCCCCAATGATGTCCGGACGGCGACTGGCGAGGTCCTCGCTTTCGGAAGCGATCCAGCGCATCAAGGCCGCTGTCGCTGAACAGGAGAAAACGACATGCCGAACTACGAACGCATCCTCCTCACCGGCGCCGCCGGCCGTCTCGGCTCGGTGCTGCGTCCCGGCCTTGCGCATCTGGCCAAGAAGATCCGGCTGGCGGACCGCGAACCGCTTGGCGACCTGAAGCCGAACGAGGAAGCGGCGATCTTCGATCTCGCCGACATGGAGGCGACGATCGAGGCCGCGAAGGATTGCGACGCCATCGTGCATTTCGGCGGTGCGCCACATGAATGCGTCTGGGAGACCGTGCTCGATTCCAGCATCCGCGGCTCCTACCACATCTACGAAGCCGCGCGGCGACACGGGGTGAAGCGAGTCATCTACGCCTCTTCCGTGCACGCCATCGGTTATCACGAGGTGGAGGCGCAGATCGGCGTCGACGCCCCGCCCCGCCCCGACAGCCTTTACGGCGTCTCGAAATGCTTCGTCGAAAGCCTCAGCCGGCTCTACTGGGACAAGTTCGGAATCGAGACCGCTTGCCTGCGCATATTCTCATCCTTTCCAGAACCCGCGGATCGGCGCATGCTCTGGTCGTATCTCTCCTTCGCGGATTGCGTCCGCCTGGTGGAGGCGGCGCTGACCGCGCCGCGCGTAGGGCACACGATCTCCTTCGGCATATCCGACAACAAGGTGAAGCCGGTGGACAACAGCGGCGCGAACCATCTCGGCTTCACGCCACTGGACAGCTCGGAGCCGGCCCGCGAGGGCGTGGAGGGACGCACGCCGGTCCCCGATCCGCTCAGGCCCTCTGTCAGATATCTCGGCGGCTGGTTCTGCGAGCTTGGCCACCCCGACGACAAACCCGCAGAATGAAGCGCAGGCCGGGCCTCTCGCCCCATTTCGCGATGGTCTGGCGACCCCGAGAGGATTCGAACCTCTGACCTGCCGCTTAGGAGGCGGCTGCTCTATCCTGCTGAGCTACGGGGCCGTCGAGCCGTGTTTATGCGGCGGGGGGCGCGGGCTTGCAACCGGGTTACGCCGGCCTAGTTCTAGAAACGGCGCCGCTATGTCCGGGGCCTTCGGCGCCGTCGCGCTGTGATGAAAGACGGCGAGTTGACGGAAACTGGAGGCTAGACGATGGGACGCCCGACCATTCCGAGGATCTGTTTCGGCTGGCTGACCGCTTTCGCGCTCGCCGCCTGTTCCGCGCCGGGCGGGCCGCCTGGCTCCGAGCCGCAGACCGCGTCGGCGCGTAGCGCGTCCGAGCAGCGGATCGGGGCGCAGAACCATCCGAAGATCGTCGCCGAGTTCGGCGGCGAGGTGCAGAACCGGGCGCTCCGCGCTTATGTCGATGGAATTGGACGGCGTCTCGTGGCGCAGACCGAGCAGCCAAACGCGCGCTGGACCTTCACCGTGCTCGACAGCCCGGTGGTCAACGCCTTCGCGCTGCCCGGCGGCTATGTCTATGTCACGCGCGGACTGATCGCGCTGGCGAATGACGAGGCCGAGCTCGCCGGCGTGATCGGCCATGAGATCGGCCACGTCGTCGCCGCGCATTCCGCCCAGCGGCAGACGCAGGCCGGGCTCGCGCAGATCGGTGCGCTCGGCGTGTCCCTTCTCGGCGCGGCCGCCGGGCTTTCGGGTCAGGCGCTGAACACCGTCAGCCAGCTTGGCTCCACGCTGGGACAGGGCTATGTCGCGTCCTATTCGCGAACCCAGGAGTTCGAGGCCGACCAGCTTGGCGTGCGCTATCTCGCGCGGGCCGGGTACGACCCGCGCGCGGAGGCCGATTTCCTCGCCAATCTGCAGGCCGAGGCGCGGCTGCAGGCGCAGATCGCCGGCGGCGGCTACAACCCGAACCGCGTTGACTTCTTCTCCACCCATCCGGCGACGCCAGAACGCGTGCGGGAGGCGACCGCTGCGGCCGAACGTCAGGTGGACGCCGCCGGCGCGCTGCGCAACCGGGCGCGGTTTCTCGATGCGATCTCCGGCATGGTTTATGGCCACAGCCCGGATCAGGGCGTTGTCGACGGGCGGCGCTTCAGCCACGCCGCGCTCCGATTCAACTTCACCGCGCCGACGGGTTTCCGCATTAGGAACACCGCCGCGAAGGTGATCGCGACCGGACCGCAGGGTTCTGGAATCATCTTCGATGGCGATCGGAGCGGCGGCGGCGCGATGGACGACTACATCGCCAGGGCATGGGCGCCCGAGATCGCCCGTCAGACCCGCGCCGGTCAGCTTCAGAACCTTCGGCGCAGTCGGATCGGCGGGCTGGACGCGGCCTCGGCCGTCCTGCCCGTCCAGACTGGCGATGGAGTCAAGATTCTTCGCATGACCGCGATTCGCGACGGCGGCTCGGTCTGGCGTTTTCTCGGCGTGCAGCCGACGGGCGCGGATCGCCTCGGCGCGCGGATGGATCAGGCCGCGGCCAGTTTCAGGAAACTGACGGCGGCGCAGGCGCGGCGCATCTCCGCGCAGCGGATCGAGATCCACACCGTCGCGGCCGGAGAAACGCCCGCGAGCCTGGCGCGTCTCACCCCGTTCCGCAACCGGGCGGTCGAGCGGTTCAGGGTGCTGAACGGTCTCGGCCCGCGCGCCGGGCTCCGCCCCGGACAGAAGGTCAAGCTGGTGCGGCGCTGACCGGCGCGCGCCTCAGTCGAACACCTCGTCCGGCCCGACCCCCCAGATTTCCGGCTTCGCGATCCAGCCGCTGTCGCCCTTCGTCTCGACTTCGCACCAGTTCCTGACGCACTTTTCGACGGAGAGGATCACCCCCGCCTCCGCGAGCGCAACGAGATTCGCACCCGGCTCCGGCCCCTCGCGAAGGGCGGCGCGCGGCGCGGTGACGACGGCGGAGCGGCTGCCGCGCAACATGGCGAAATGCACCCAGCCACCGGCGTCGTCGACGTCGCGCACCCGGCGCCAGTGGCCGAATTCGGCGGTGATCTCCAGTGGCATTCCCCGGCGCATGAACACCCAGTCGACGCGATGCGTGAGACCCGGGCCGCGCCGGATATTGGCCTTGTCCGTCTTCAGGCTAACGAAACGCGGCAGCGGAAGGTTCGTAACCGGACCGAGTGTCTCCGCCCGCGCCCCGGCGGCGGTTTCACCCCCCGCCATCGGCCCCAGCGCCATCAGCGCCATCGCCACGGCGAACGCCGCGCCTCTCGCCCCGTTCATGCTCGCCCTCGCGTCCGGATCGGTTTCTTGTGCCGTCTCAACGCATACAATATCACCAGTTCGTTCGCTTGTCGCAACCGGAGGCGCAGCCCATGACCGACCGACCCAAACACCGCCTGTCGGTCACTGTCACCCGTCGCCTGCCGGAGCCGGTGGAGACACGCCTGCGAGAACTTTTTGACGTGACGCTGAACGAGAGCGACACGCCGATGGACGCCGCCACGCTTGGCGCGGCGATGAAGAGCGCCGATGTCCTGGTGCCGACCCTGACGGACGAGATCGACCAGAAGCTGCTGGCGCAGGCCGGCGAGCGGCTGAAGCTGATCGCGAATTACGGCGCCGGGTTCGACCATATCGACGTCGAGACCGCGCGGCGGCGCGGCGTTCTCGTCACCAACACGCCCGGGGTTTTGACGGAGGACACCGCCGACATGACCATGGCGCTGATCCTCGCGGTGCCGCGCCGGCTGGCGGAGGGCGTGGCGCTGATCCAGTCCGGCGAATGGGGCGGCTGGTCGCCAACCGCGCTCACGGGGCGACGGGTGACGGGGAAACGCCTCGGCATCCTCGGCATGGGCCGGATCGGCCAGGCGGTGGCGCGCCGGGCGCGCGCCTTCGGGATGCAGGTGCATTACCACAACCGCCGCCGGCTGCATGGCGACATCGAAGCCGCGCTGGAGGCGACATACTGGGAGAGCCTAGACCAGATGTTGGCGCGGATGGACGTGGTGAGCGTCAACTGCCCGCATACGCCGGCGACCTATCATCTCCTGAACGCCCGGCGGCTGAAGCTGCTCAAGCCGACCGCCTATCTCGTCAACACCGCGCGGGGCGAGATCGTGGACGAGAACGCGCTGACGCGGATGCTGGTGCGGGGCGAACTGGCCGGCGCCGGCCTCGACGTATTCGAACGCGCGCCGGCGGTGAACCCGAAGCTTATGGCGCAGCCAAACGTGATGCTGCTGCCGCATATGGGCTCGGCGACCGAGGAAGGCCGAATCGAGATGGGCGAGAAGGTCATCATCAATATCAAGACCTTCGCCGACGGTCATCGCCCGCCCGACCAGGTGCTGCCGTCCATGCTTTGAGGCCGCCGCCCACGGCGCGTCCGGTTCCCGATCAACTCTCCGGCGGCGTGTGTCGCCGCAGAAGCCCCGTCTGTGAGAACATGAAGACAAGCGTGACCACGGGGCTGCCGAAGGTCTTGAAATTGACCCAGAAATCCTCGGAGAAACCGCGCCAGATCACCTCGTTCAAAATCGCCATGAACAGAAAGAAAAGCGCCCAGCGACGGGTGAAGGCCATCCAGCCTTCGTCGGTGAGCGGCAGAAGCTCCCCCATCAGGAATTTCAGATAGGACCGGCCGCGTAGCAGCCCCCATCCGAGCATGACGGCGAAGATCAGGTTCACGATGGTGGGCTTCATCTTGATGAAGGTCGCGTCGTTCAGCCAGATCGTCAGCCCGCCGAATACCACGACGACGACCGCAGTCACCGCCGCCGTGCGCGGCAAATGACGCGTCATCGCCCAGGAGACGCCGAGCGAAAGGAGAATCGCCGGGATGAAGGCGATGGTCGCCACAACCACGCCCTCGTAGCTTTCGCCGAAAAGCGTCAACGCCTCGTCCGAATAGGCGCGATAGGTGAGAAAGAATATCGCCAGCGGCCCGAACTCCAGGCCGAGCCGGAGATAGGGGTTGATTTCTCTTGTGCTCATGGAAGCGCCCCTTAGCGGAAAAGCGGCGGCGCGGAAAGCCGGACAGCGGACGCCTCACGTCGTATTTTCCGCCGCTTCGCTCAGCCGAACTCCACCAGCATCGCGCCAAGGCCGATCAGCGCCATCAACCCGGCGCGAAGCGGGCCGACCTCCTCCTTCAGGAAGAGCCAACCGATGATCGCGGCGAAAACGACCGACGTCTCGCGCAGCGCCGCCGCCTCGCCGACTTTGTCGAGCCGGGTCGCCATCATCACCGCGCCGAAGCTGACGCACGCGATCAGCGCCCCAACAAAGCCGAGTCTCAGCATCGGCATGAGCGGCGGGCGCGACGGACGGCGCCGCCAGAGAATGAAGGCGAGGATCGGGAAGAAGAACCCGTCGGCGACGAAGAACCAGAAGAGAAAGGAGAACGGGTTCTCCGCCAGTCTTATGCCCCAGGCGTCGTAGGTGGTGTAGAGCGCCGTGAAAAGACCGGTGAAAAGCGCGAGGATCAGCGCGTTGAGCAGCGTCTCCCGCCCCATTGTCACCCGACGGAGATTGACCGCCGCCAGCGCCATGATCGCCAGCGAAAGCAGCAGCACCCCGCCCCATTGACCGAGCCGGAAGCTCTCGCCGAAGACCACCCCGGCGAAGACGACCGTCGCAAGCGGACTGACCCCGCGCACCACCGGATAGACCACCGTGAAGGCGCCCCGCGCATATGCGGCGGCGAGCAGAAGCTTGTAGCAGGAGTGGATCACGAAGGCGCCGAAGAAGACCGGCGCCAGTTCCAGCGACGGCAGCGGAAAGACGAATAGCGCGATCGGCAGCGCCATCAGGAAGTACCAGATATCTATGGCGCCCCTGATCAGCCAGGGGTCGACTCCCCTGCCCTTCTGGATCGCGCCGAATACAGCGTGAGCGAGCGCGGACGTGAGCGCCAGCGCAGTCGCGACCGCCGCGCCGGTTTCCGTTCCCTCGATCGCTCCGACCCAATCGGCCAGCATCGGCGCCTCTCACCGCGCCTCCACCGGCGCATCCAAGATGGCGCTTACAGGAAAGTCGCTGCGCAAGCACGGCATAGCGGCCATGCTTCAGCCGGGCGGACTGCCGCGGAGCGTCCGAACATGGCTCGTTACGCTCCGCACCTCCCTTGACGCTGATTGGTCCCGGCTCAGTGCTCGTAGACCGGATCGCGCATCAACTCCCAGCCAGCGGTCTCGCGTCGGCGCGCACGCACGGACGACCGCCCGGTCGCGCGCCGGCTTTCGTTTGTCGGATGGTCGATGGCGTATGCTTCCGCCCTGGCCGGAATCACATCGAGCGCCAGATCCATCACGGATTCCGGCGCGTGCATTTCTTCTTTGGTCATAGCCCCAACTCCACAACACTTCACATGCCAGCCACCACATCAGCTAGCCCCCGCATTATGGCGTATTTGAGGAGAAAGTAACGTGATATTTCTTACATTCGTGAATCGAGGCCGGTCAGCGCCGCCGCAAACTCCTCCGGATCGAAGGGCGCGAGGTCGTCGATCTGCTCACCGACACCGATGGCATGGATCGGCAGACCAAAGCGATCCGCCAGCGCGACCAGCACGCCTCCTTTCGCGGTGCCATCAAGCTTGGTCATCACGAGACCGGAGACCGCGGCGATCCGCCGGAAGATATCGACCTGTGAAAGCGCGTTCTGTCCGGTCGTTGCGTCGAGGACGAGCAGCGTGTTATGCGGCGCCTCCGGATCCTTTTTTCGGATCACGCGGACGATCTTCTCCAACTCAGCCATGAGGTCGGCGCGATTCTGCAGCCGCCCGGCCGTGTCGATCAGCAGAATATCCGCCGCGTCGCGTTCCGCCCGCCCCATCGCCTCGAACGCGAGCGAGGCGGGGTCGGACCCTTCGGGCGCGACCATCACCGGCACGCCGGCCCGGTCCCCCCAGATCTGCAACTGCTCGACCGCCGCCGCGCGGAACGTGTCGCCGGCGGCGATCACCACGGATTTTCCCGCGCCCTTGAGTTGGCTGGCGAGCTTTCCGATCGTCGTCGTCTTGCCGGAACCGTTCACACCGACAACCAGCACGACCTGCGGCTTTTTCCCGTAGAGCGGCAGCGGCCGGGCCACAGGCGCGAGGATGCGCGCGACCTCCGCCGCCAGCGCCGACTTGATCTCCGTCGCGTCGAGCCGCTTTCCAAAGCGGCCCTCGGCCATCGCGGCGGCGACGCGCATCGCCGTCTCGACGCCCATGTCCGCCGAAATCAGAAGCTCCTCCAACTCGTTCAGCATCGCGTCGTCGAGCACGCGGCCATGCTCGGCCCCGCGTCCGGAAACAGCCCCCGCAAGACGCGCCGCGAGGCCGGGTCTTGGCGCGTTGGGTTCGGGTACCGTCTTTGACGCCGATTCGACGGCGGCCGGCGCAGGGGGGTCGGCGGCGATCAGCGTCTCCACCCCCTCGTCAAGCTTCGAGGAGGACTTCCTCAGCCGGGCCTTCAGCTTGGAAAAGAAACTCATCGGCGGGCCAACGCCTCCATCCATCGGGTCGATGGCCCCTGATAGCGTCTCGCTCAAAGCTTGACCACCGGGCGCGGACGCCGGCGCCCGGCTCATCCGGCGCCGCGTCGCCAACGGATACGGTAGAGCCTGAACCTGCCGTATTTCTTCGCCGCATCGACCTCGCCGACATATTCGGGATGGGCGGGACTTTCGCGATCAAGCGCGAGTTCGGCGGCGAACTCCTCTGTGACGAAGATGCGGCCGGCGCGGGTGATCGGCTCGATCCGCGCAGCGCGGGCGACTGCCTCGCCAAAATAGTTGTCGGCGCCGGTCACCGGCTCGGCCAGAGGATAGACCATGCCGAAATGCAACCCGAGCCGAATCGCCAGATCGGGCGGCAGCCCATGACCCGCGAGATCGAGCGCGCGCATCCGATCCTGGAGGGCGAGCGCGAACACCGCCGCCGCCGCCGCCGTGTTGAAAACCGCGAAGACACCGTCGCCCCAGGTGTTGACGAAGACGGCCGCCCCGGCCCGCGCCGCCGCGTCGTCGAGCGCGGCGCGCACCGCACCCATGACAACGGCGACGAATTCGGGAAGACGGGCCTCGTTCAGCTTTGAGAAGTTTTTAACGTCGCCAAAAACCAGCGCGCGGGCGGCGCGATTTGGGCTGGCCGCGTCTCGCGACGGCGGCGCAGGCGGGCGGGTGCCGAGATCGGAGACGTTCACGATGTGCTGCGCACGCCCGGTTCGCCGCCACATCTCGCCGTCCGCCGCCGCGCCGGCCGGGCCTGTCGCCGGCGTCCCGTCCCAGACCAGAAGCTGCTCCGCAGGGCCAAACGCGCGCTCCGCTCGCAGGATCGCGGCGCCCATCGCGAACCGCGAGACCGCGTTGAACGCATGATCGTCGCCGGGCACCGGCTGCTCCGCCGTCAATTCGATGAGTCGGCAGCGCGGATGCCTGAGACAGGCGCGCGCTCGCTCCTCCCACGCAGCGCCGGCCGGGCGGATCGAAGCGGCGAAGAAGGCCTTCTTCGCGAACGGGAGATAGACATGCGCGTCCCGACCGTTCGCCAACGCCCATTCGGTGACGATGACGTCGGCGCCCGAGGCGAGCGAGCCGAAAACGGCTGAAGGCCCAATTTCGGTCAGCTTCTCGCCGATCCGCCGCGTCAGTTCGGCCTCGTTCGACGCGAGAATGCGGCCGTGGCGCGCGCCCTTCGGCGCGATCATGTGGCCAGCGTGGTGGAGCGCGGGTCCGGGCCGCAGAATATCCAGCGCCGGATGGTCCGGCGCGATTCGGGTGAGCTGTCTTAGCGTCGTGGCGCGCGGCCCGACGCCCGCGCCGGGTCGCGCGACCGCCTCGCCAAGCGCATCGCCCACCGCCGTCGCCGGCGCGCCGGTGGCGAGCAGATACTCCGCCCGCGTCGCCCAGCTCCAGTAGGTGTCTTCCGGGCGGCCGCGCCCCAACCGCTCCACGGGTTCCGCCACCGGGCCCATGTCGCCGATCAGCCGCGAAAGCGTGATCGCGTTGATCGCGTTATACTCGTATTGCTCGCGATTCGGCGCCGGCCCGTCCGGGTCATGCCCGAACGTGATATCGAGATAGAGATCGCGGCTCTCGCGCATGAGGCGGGCGCTCGCGCCCTCGTCCTCCGCCTCGAAGCCGACATCCTTCAGAAGCCGCGCGCGGAGCGAACGCGCAAGCCCGTCGCCAGTAGCGAGACCGTATTCCTCGTATTTCTCGCGCGCTTCCTCCAGCGAAGCCATGCGGGCGAGGACGATCACCTCCTCGGTCCGGATCGCGCGGCGCTCACCCTCGTCAGCGGCCTCGGGCGCGGCGGCGCGGGCGAGGTCCACTGCGGCCAGCAATTCGCCTTCGACCGCGAGGGCGCGGATTCGGGCGACGGCGTCAGATCTGTCCATGGCGTATGAAGATCCGGCGTGCCGGTCATTACGTCAAGCGGCGCCAAGTGCGGACAGGCCGCGCGCGGCCGCGATGCGAGAGGCGCGACACCGAAGCGCCCGCGCCGGCCCGGCCCGCATCGCATCCTGTTGCGGACCTGCGAAGCCGTGACCTAGACTGCGCCGGAAAAGGAGCGAAAGAATGCCGCACCCCCCTCTCGGCCGCCTGCGCCTCGGCGTCAATATCGACCATGTCGCCACGATCCGGAACGCCCGCGGGGGCGCCACGCCCGAACCCGTGCGCGCCGCGCGCATCGCGGAAGCCGCGGGCGCCGACGGCATCACTGCGCATCTGCGGGAGGACCGCCGCCACATCATGGACGCCGATATCGAGGCGATCATGGCGGCGATCGACATTCCGCTGAATTTCGAGATGGCGGCGACCGACGAGATGCAGGCGATCGCGCTCCGCCACAAGCCGCACGCTGTCTGCATCGTGCCGGAAAAGCGGGAGGAGCGCACCACCGAGGGCGGCCTTGAAGTCGCGCGTGAGGAAAACCGTCTCGCGCATTTCATCGCGCCCTTGCGCGACGCCGGTTGCCGCGTCTCGATCTTCATCGCCGCCGACAAGCCGCAGATCGAGGCGGCGGCGCGGATCGGCGCACCGGTGATCGAACTCCACACAGGCGCGTATTGCGACGCTCATGCCGAAAACCGCATCGCGGACCGCGACACAGAGCTTGAGCGGCTGCGGGAGATGGCGACCTTCGCCCATGAGCTCGGCCTCGAGGTTCACGCCGGGCACGGGCTGACCTATGACACCGCCTCGCCCGTCGCCGCCTTGCCTGAGGTGATGGAGCTGAATATCGGCCATTTCCTCATCGGCGAGGCGATCTTCTCCGGCCTCGACAGCGCGATTCGCCGGATGCGCGAAATCATGGACCGCGCCCGGCGCGACGCTTTCGGGACGGGCGCGGCGTGAGCGATTTCAGCTTCCTCATCGCCCCCGCGCTGGCCTTCTTCGCGCTCGCCGCCGCGCCGGGCCCGGCGACGTTGACGGTGGCGAAGACGGCGATGGCCTCCGGCGGGCGGGCGGCGGCGGCGCTCTCGGCCGGTCTCGGCCTCAGCCTCGCCGGTTGGGGCGCGCTGGCGGCGGCCGGATTCGGCCCGGTCCTCACCGCCTTCGCGCCCGCGTTGCTGGCGTTGAAGGTCGGCGGCGGGCTCTTCCTCCTCTGGCTGGCCTGGGGCGCGGCGCGGCGCGCGCTCAAACCGGCCGAGGACGCGCCGGACGCGGCGCCGGCCCGACCAAGCGGCCGCCTGTTCCTGCGCGGCGCGACGCTCAACGGCGTCAACCCCAAGGCGCTGCTCGCCTGGGGCGCGGTGATCGCGCTCGGGGTTCGACCGGACACCGGCGCGGCGGATGTCTGGCTGATATGGGCGCTTTGCTCCGCGCTCGGCCTTGTCGCTTATCTCGGCTATTCCGCGCTCTTCGCCCGCCCGACGGCGCGGCGGGTCTACGCCGCCGCGCGGCGCTGGGTCGAGGGCGCGGCGGCGGCGCTCTTCTGCCTCGCCGGGCTTCGGCTCCTCACGTGGCGGGCGGAATCGCCATGATCGTCGGCATCGGCTCCGACCTCGCGGATATCAGACGGATCGAGAAGACGCTGGACCGGTTCGGCGAGCGCTTCGTCAAGCGCGTCTTCACCGAAATAGAGCAAGCGAAATCCGAACGGCGCCGCGCCCGCGCCGCCAGCTACGCCAAGCGCTGGGCCGCAAAGGAAGCCTGCTCGAAAGCGCTCGGCACCGGGCTGCGGATGGGGGTCGCGTGGTCCGAGATGGGCGTCGTGAATCTCGCCTCCGGCCAACCCACCATGGCGCTCACCGGCGGCGCGGCGGCGCGATTGGCGGCCCTGATTCCGCCTGGCCACGCGCCTTCGATTCACGTCACCATCACCGACGATCATCCCTACGCCCAGGCTTTCGTGGTGATCGAGGCGCTGCCCTCCTTGAGCGGCTGAGCGCGGTTTCGTCAACTTGACTCGCCCCCTCGCCCCCGCCACAAGCGACGCCTCAAATCGGAGCGGAAGATGGCCAAATCCAAACACGGCAAACAGAAGGACGGGATTGGCGAGACAATCCGCACCATCGTCTGGGCGATCCTCATCGCCATCGTCTTTCGCACCTTCCTCTTTCAGCCATTCTGGATTCCCTCCGGCTCGATGAAGCCGACGCTGCTGATCGGCGACTATCTCTTCATCTCGAAATACGCCTACGGCTATTCCAAGCACTCCTTCCCCTGGTCGCTCGGTCCGTTCGACGGACGCATCTTCGCCAGCCAGCCCGAGCGCGGCGACGTCATCGTCTTCAAGCATCCGCGCAACGGCGAGGATTTCATTAAGCGTCTGGTCGGCCTTCCCGGCGACACGGTGCAGGTGAAGGGCGGCGTCCTGCAGATCAATGGCGAGCCGGTGGAGATGGTGCGGGACGGCGATTTCATCGAGAATATCGATCCGATGCGCACCCGCTGCATCGACAAGCCGGTGATCGACGGGGACGTTCGCTGCGTGAAGGAGGAATGGCTTGAGACGCTGCCCAACGGCGTCACCCACTCCGTACTCAACGCCGACGGCAACCTTTCGTCGGCCACCGACAACACCCGCGTCTTCACGGTCCCCGAAGGGCAGTATTTCTTCATGGGCGACAACCGCGACAATTCGAACGACAGCCGGCAGGGCGTCGGATTCGTGCCGTTCGAGAATCTGGTGGGCCGCGCGGAGGTGATCGCGGTCTCCTCCGACGGGCCATTCTACGAAATCTGGAACTGGCGCTGGGGCCGGCTCCTGACCATCATAAGGTGAGCGCGCTTGGCCGCTGACGAAAATGCGGCCGAGGCCCGGCTCGGCCATCGGTTCGACCGGCCGGCGCTCCTGGACGAGGCGCTGACGCACAGTTCCGCCGCCAGCCCCTCGCGGCCGCATAACCAGCGTCTGGAGTTTCTCGGCGACCGCGTGCTTGGGCTGGTCATCGCAGAAGCGTTGGCGGAACGCTACCCCGAGGCGACGGAAGGAGAACTTGCGCCGCGATTCAACGAGCTGGTGCGCAAGGAGACTTGCGCCGCGGTGGCCCGCGAGATCGGCGTCGACGGCTGGCTGCGCCTCGGCAAGGCCGAGAGCCGCAGCGGGGTGCGGCGCAAGACCGCGATCCTCGGCGATGCGATGGAGGCGGTGATCGCGGCGATCTATCTGGACGCTGGGCTGGAGGCGGCGCGCGCGGCGATCCTCCGTTTCTGGACCGTACGGATTGAGGCGCAGGGAGACGAGGCCCCGCGCGATCCCAAGACATGGTTGCAGGAATGGGCGCAGGGCCGGGGGATGCGCCCGCCGCGCTATCAGGTCACCGGGCGCGAAGGCCCGGATCACGCGCCGCTTTTCACGGTGGAGGTGACGCTGGAGAATGGCGGCGCCGCGATGGCGCAGGCGACCTCGAAACGCGCCGCCGAGCAGCAGGCGGCGTATCGCCTGCTCCACTTGATCGGAGAGATCGATGACTGACGCAGCCCCCCAGACCCGCGCAGGCTTCGTCGCCCTGATCGGCGAGCCGAACGCCGGCAAATCCACCCTCCTCAACGCGATGGTCGGCGCCAAGGTCGCCATCGTCACCCACAAGGTGCAGACCACGCGCGCCCGCATCCGCGGCGTCGCCATGGGCGCCGCGCCGGATGGCGGACGCGCGCAGATCGTTTTCATCGACACGCCCGGCCTCTTTCGCCCGCGCCGCCGGCTTGATCGCGCCATGGTCGCCGCCGCATGGGCCGGGGCGGAGGACGCCGATGTCGTCTGCCTGCTGATCGAAGCGCATCGCGGGATCACCGAGGGCGTCGAGGCGATCATGGAGACACTCGCCAATCGGCCGGAAGCGCGCGTCGCCCTGATCATCAACAAGATCGACCGGGTGAAGGCGCCTGCGCTCCTGAAGCTGACCGCGGAGATGAACGAGAAACGCGATTTCGCCGCCACGTTCATGATCTCGGCCGAACGCGGCCACGGCGTCGAAACGCTGCGCGAATGGCTGGCCGAGGAGATGCCGGTCGGCCCGTTCCTCTACCCCGAGGACGAGATCTCCGATCTGCCGCTCCGGACCATCGCCGCCGAAATCACCCGCGAGAAGCTAACGCTGCGCCTGCATCAGGAGTTGCCCTATCAGCTCACGGTCGAGACCGAGAGCTGGAGCGAGTTGAAGGACGGTTCCGCCCGCATCCAGCAGATCATTTATGTGATCCGCGACGGCCACAAGGGGATCGTGCTTGGGAAACGCGGCGAGACGATCAAGGCGATCGGCGCCGAGGCGAGAAAGGACATCGAGGAGTTGATCGGCCGGCGCGCGCATCTCTTCCTCGAAGTGAAATCCCGCCCCGGCTGGCTGGATGAGAAAGAGCGGTTCGACGCGATCGGCCTGGATTTCTCCGGCGGAGACGAGTGAAACCCCGCCTGACCGCCGAATTCTGGGTCGCCGCCTATCTCGCGCGGCTGGAGAGGGCGGCGATCCCCGCCTATCTCGCCGCGAAGGGCGACCCGACCGCCGGCGCCGTCATCGTCAAGGTGGCGACGATGGACGGGCGGGCCTCCGCCTTCACCCGCGCCTATGGACCAGAGGGCGACCGCGTCTGGACGCCGCTGGCCGAAGCGGCGCCGGAGCCCGATGTCGACGCCGTTCTCGCCCGCCAGCGCAATTTCGACCCCGACCTCTGGATCGTCGAGATCGAGGACCCGAAGGGCCGCACGCTGCTCGCCGAAGAGGGTTTGGACTGACCCCTCAGTCCGGCGAGAACTGAACGTCCAGCGTTCTGCCGCGGAACTCCTGAGTCGCCATGAATCCGTCGCCCGAAGGACGAATGTTCGAATAATTTGAAGTGTCCCGCCGCCCGACGAAGATCTTGTCGCCCTCCACCCTCAGCTTCGGCGGTCGCGAGGTGAAATCGGGGCTGCCGTCGCATTTCGGGTTCCAGTTGAAGAGAACGGGCTCTTCGCCGGAGACGGTGAGATAGGCGCAGCCATCAACCTGATCGGACTTGTAGTCGCCCGACGCGATCCCGGCCAGCGGCGACGGGCCGGCGGGCGTGGTTGCAGCGGTCGGCGACGTCTCCTGCACGTCGCCGGTGCAGCCGGCGACCCCCAGAACCAGACCGGCGGCGGCGCTCAAGAAAAGTCGATTCATGTCAGATTCCCACTCTTCAAATCCTGTGGACGCGCACGCGCCCTCGGGCGACGGAGACCATACTAGCGCATCCGACCAGTTCGCGCTTCACCTGATTTCACCGGCCGACGGGCCCCATGCGCGTCCGGCATGGCGACAAAGGCCTCGACTGTGCGCGGCGCCCGGACCATCTTCTTCGCCGGGATGAGAGGAGACGCAGATGAGCCGGCAGACGAGCGAACCAATAGACTGGAACGCGCGCTTCGAAGGATGTTTCCCGGGCCTGGTCGGACTGCGCCTGCGAAAGGCCGAGCCCGACGAAGTGATCGGCGTTCTCGATGTTCGTAAGGCCCTTTTCGCGCCGAACGGGTATCTTCATGCCGGCGCGGTCGTAACGCTGGCCGACACCTGTTGCGGCGTCGGCGCGCTGAGAACCCTTCCCGACGGCGCCACGGGATTCACCACGATCGACCTCTCATCGAATTTCCTCTCGACGGCGCGCGAGGGGAAGGCGATCTGTTCGGCGACGCCGCTCCATCTCGGCCGCCGGACGCAGGTCTGGGACGCTGCCGTGACATCCACGGCGACAGGCCGCCCGATGGCGCAATTCCGTTGCACGCAGATGGTGCTCTGGCCGAAGGGCTGATCGATGGACTGGCGCGACGAAGGCGTTCTCCTGACCGCCCGCCGCCACGGCGAGGACGCCGCCATCATCGAGGTGCTGACCGCGGCGCACGGCCGTCACGCCGGCGTGGTGCGCGGCGGCTCCTCGCGCCGTATGGCGCCGGCGTTGCAGCCTGGAACACAGCTCAGCGTCGAGTGGCGCGCGCGGCTCGAATCACATCTCGGCGCATACCGGGTCGAGCCGGCGCGTTCGCGCGCCGCGGCTCTGATGACGGAGGGTGACGCGCTGGCGGCGATGGGTTCGGTCGCCGCGCTCCTCTGCGCCTATCTTCCCGAACGCGATCCGCATCCCGCGCTCTATGCGGCGACGGTCGGGCTTCTCGACCGGCTCGGCGTGAGCGCGGACTGGCCGGAGGCATATATCGGGTGGGAGGTGATGTTGCTCGCCGAACTCGGCTTTCCGCTGGATCTTTCCGCCTGCGCCGCGACCGGGGCGACGGACGGGCTGAAATGGGTCTCGCCACGCACCGGAAAGGCGGTGAGCGCCGCCGCAGGGGCGCCTTATGCCGACAGGCTACTGCCTCTTCCCGGTTTTCTCGCGGGTGAGGAGAGCGACGCGAACGCGCTTCGAGCCGGATTGCGCATGACCGGGCACTTCCTTCGCCAGTGGGTCGCGCCGGGCTTTGGCGCAGAGACCCCGCCCAAAGCCCGCGACCGCCTTGTCGAACGGTTGTCGCGGCGCGGCGTCGGGCGGGAGACTGATCTCCCCGACTAACGCGGATTTTCATCTGACGTCCCGCGGACGCGGCCCGGCCCAGCGCCGACAACGCGCTAGAACGCATTCGAGACGAATGCCGCGTTGAATTCGGTGGCCGAACGCCAGCCATGCGGGCGAAAATCGATGAAGCTTCCAGTTCTTGTCGCGGGCGAGTGTCAAAATGCGTTCCTCCCTGAGTTTCGGCGCCGCTTTCGGCGGGCTCGTGAAGGCGAAACGCCTGGCGCGCGGTATGAGCCGCGAAGCCCTCGCCGCCGCCGCGCTCGGCGCCGGCGCTTCCGAACACCGAATCGCCGATATCGAGGACGGGTTGATCGGCGCGCCGGCGCCGCGCGTGGTGGAGGCGCTCGCCAGCGCGCTCGGGTTCAACGCCGCGGAGCAATCCGGACTCGGCCCGACGCCGCCGCCCGCGCCGGTCCTCGAACAGGCGTTGCAACGACTCGCGAGCACCGAAGGCGCCGCGCGCAGGGCGGCGGCCCGGCTAAAGGCGCAGGACTATCACGCGTCACGCTTGCGGCTCGCGGCCCTTGGGCGTACTCGCGCCGCGCTCCGGCCGACAACGCAGGCCGCGCAGGCCGCGCTGGACCGCGCCGGCTTTCTGGAGGCGGACGGCTTGCTGGCGGAGGCCGAGGCCCGCGCCCGGCGCGGCCCGGCGCGGATCGAATTTCGCAAGGAGCGCGCGGAGATCGCCCTGCTCGGGTGTGACGCCGAGCGCGCCGAACGGCATTTCGCGGCCGCCGCAGGCTATCTCGACCCGTTCGCGCCGGACGCCGCGGCGGAGTTGAGGAACGCCGCGGCCGGCGCGCTTCATCGGCACGGGCGGTTTTTCGGCCTCGAAGGCCAGCAGGCGGCGGCGCGGCTCTTTCGCCGCAATCTGGACTACTGGCGGCGCGACCGACGCCCGGAGAAATGGGCCATGACCCAGAACAACCTCGCCAATGTCCTGCACGACCTCGCTCTGAAACAGGAAGGCGACGCCGTCGCCGCCCTGCTTGAGCGCGCGATCACGGCCTATCGCGCCGCGCTCAAGGTCTATGACCGCACTGCGCACCCCGGACGCTGGGGCGCGGCGCATAGCAACCTCGCGACCGCGCTCGCCAACCTCGCCCGCCGCCGGCGAGGCGGCGAGGCGGCGACGCTGTTCTCCGCCGCCGCCGACGCCTATCGCGACGCGCTTTCGGTCTGTTCGCGCCGTGCGAAACCCGCCAGCTGGGCCGAAGCGCAGGCCGAACTCGGTCTCGCGCTCGGCGCGGCGGCCCTGAGCGCGCCTCGCGCGGAGGGCGTGCGCCTGCTGCGAGACGCGGCGATAGCAAGCCAGGCCGCGCTCAGCATTTACGACCGCGAAACGACGCCCGAGCACTGGGCGGCGGCGCGCAACAATCTCGGCAATGCGCTTCGCGCCCGGGCGATGGCCGGCGGCGACGGCGCGCTACTGGCGCGGGCGGTCGAGGCCTATCGCGACGCCCTGAGCGCGCTCGGCGGCGAGGGCGCGGCGGAAGATCCGCGCAGAGCCGCGATCCGCGCCAATCTCGCGCTGGCGCTTACCGAACTCGCCGCAAGCGCCGACCGCGAGAGCGCGGCGCGGCTGGCGGCCGAAGCGACGGCGGCGGCGCGCGCCGCGCTTTCCGCCCGCCCGCTGGAGGCCGGGCTCGAACCATGGGCCGCGGCGCTTGGCGCGCTCGCCGGCGCGCGCCAAGCGGAGGCGGCCGCGCTGAGCGGCGAAGCGGCGGCGGAGGCGGCGGCCGAAGCGGCGGCGCTCTGCCGGCGGGCGCTGACGATGACGCCCGTCGCGCTCGGCCCGCTCCGCTGGGCCGGATTTCAGATCGCTCTCGGCCAAGCGCTGGAGACGGAGGCGAAGGCGCGCCCGGAGCGCGCGGCGTCCCTCAAGCGGGAAGCCCGCGCCGCCTACTCCGCCGCGCTCGCGCAGCTCGACCGACGGCTCGCACCGGCTCTGGTCGCCGTGGCTGCGGCGGGGCGCCGACGCGCCGCCTGAACTCGTGTCACAGTGCGGCCAGCACCGCGCCGGGATTCATGACGCCATGCGGGTCGAGCGCCGCCTTGATCGCCCGCATCGCCGCCAACAGCCCCGGATCGCCATATCTGACCAAATCGACTGTCTTCGCCCGGCCGACACCATGCTCCGCCCCGACGGATCCCTCGAACGCATGCGTCAGATCGTTGACGATGCGTTTCACGTCTTCGCTCTTCATGGCGTAGGCGGCCTTGTCCGCGCCCTTCGGCCGGTAAACGTTGAAATGCAGATTGCCGTCCCCGACATGCCCGAAACAGTTGATCCGGAGCGTAGCGTCGAACGCCCCGAGCGCCGCAGTCGCCCGCTCGATAAATTCCGGCGCGCGCGCCACGGGAACCGAAATATCGTGGCTGGAGACCGCGCCGACGGCGCGATTGGCGACCGGTATCGTCTCCCTGATCGCCCAGAAATCGGAAGCGTGGCTCTGGGACTGCGCGATCACGCCGTCACTGGCCAACCCGGCTTCGAACGCCGCGCCGAGCGCCGTCTCCAGCGCCTCCGCGACACCGGGACGCCCGCCGCATTCGACAAGCACCGACCATTTCGGCATCGGGTCGAGCGGCGCCGGCCGATCGAGACCGGCTTCCTCCAGAAACCCGAAACCAACCACGTCAATCAGTTCGAACGCCGAGATCACGTCGCCAACGCGCGGGCGCAGAAAATGCAACAGTTCGACCGCCGCCTCCGGATCGGGGACCGCCAGCCACGCGGTCGCGCTTTCGGCCGGGCGCGCGAAGAGCTTCAGCGCGGCGGCGGTGATGACGCCGAGCGTGCCCTCCGCGCCGATCAGCAGATGGCGCAGGTCATAGCCCATATTATCCTTCCGGAGCCGCTTCAGCCCGTTGAATACGGTTCCGTCCGGCAGCACGGCCTCGACCCCGAGGCAGAGATCGCGCGCGTTGCCATAGCGCAGCGTGTTCACCCCGCCCGCGTTGGAGGAGAGATTGCCGCCGATCCGGCAGGAACCCTCGGAGGCGAGCGAAAGCGGAAACAGGCGATCCGCCGCCTCGGCCGCGTCCTGAACATCCTTCAGGATCGCCCCTGCTTCGACGATCATCGCATTATCGGCGGCGTCAACCGCGCGAATCCGATTCATCCGCTGAAGCGAGAGAATGACCGGCGCCGGTTCGGTCATCGTCAGATGCCCGCCGACCAGCCCCGTGCCGCCGGAGACCGGAACGACCGGATAGCGCGCGGCGACGCAGCGGCGGACCACCTCCGCGACCTCCGCCGTCGTCCCCGGCCGCGCCACCAGCGCGCCACGGCCGGTGAACCGGTCGCGATCGTCGACGAAGACCTCAGGTGCGTCATCGGGCGCACGCCAGCCCGGCGGGCCGAGAAAATCGCGCAAACCGGCGAGAAGATCCTCTGCGGCGGGTCTGAGGTTCATGGGGCCGTTCCTGTCAGGGGCGCGGCGCGGCGGCGCGGCGCAGCCGGTCGTTGATCGCGTTGCCAAGGCCGCGCTCAGGAACCGGCGAGACGGCGATGGCGTCGGCCCGCGCGTCCAGCGCGCGCAGCATGGCGAAGAGATTGGCGGCGGCTTCTTCGGTATCGCCCGAAGGCGAGAGGTTGAGCGCGGCGCCCGGCGTCGGGCCGAAGCCGAGCAGCGCTTCATCCTTCTCCGCCTCGTCCGCATTGAGCCGAAGTCGCGCCTTTGGCGCATAATGGCTCGTCAGTTGCCCGGGCGCGGTGATCGCGCCGCCCGGCCGCCCCAGCGGCCGCCCGAGCGCCGCCTCGATCGTCTCCGCGGCCAGCCCGCCGGGGCGAAGCAGAACCGGCCTGTCGCCATCGAACCCGACGATGCTGCTCTCTACTCCGATCACACAGGGGCCGCCGTCCAACACGCCCGCGATGCGCCCGGCAAGCCCGGCGAGAACGTGATCGGCCGTCGTCGGACTGATCGCGCCCGACGGATTGGCGGAAGGCCCCGCAAGCGGCCCGCCAAACGCCGTGAGAAGCGCCTGCGCCAGCGGATGCGCCGGAGCGCGAAGCGCGACGCTTGACAGCCCGGCCTGCGCGAGCGCCGAGATCGGCGCGCCGGACCGCGCCGGAGCGACAAGCGTCAACGGGCCGGGCCAGAACCGTTCCGCCAGCAAGCGCGCGCCGGGCGGCAAGGCGGCCAACGCCGACGCCTCCTCCAGTCCCGCCACATGCAGTATTAACGGATTGAAGCGCGGCCGCCCTTTGGCCGCGTAGATCGCAGCGACGGCCGCATCCGCGCCGCCATCACCGCCAAGCCCGTAAACGGTCTCGGTTGGGAAGGCGACGAGTCGGCCTTGCGCAAGCGTCTCCGCAGCCCTGTCGATTTCCCCCGCTGTCCAGCGAAGGGTCGGTGCGCTTTTCAGCGCCGGCTCGGCGGCAATACTCATGGATGACCGGATAGCATCGGCTGCGCCGGAACGCGAGCGGGTCAGGCCGCCGCGCCGCGCAGGGCGAGCGCGCGCTCCGCGACGACAAGGTTGAGCAACGCGAGCGCGGCGAGCGCCGACGCGCCCCAACCGAGCGCGTGCAGCCCGACCCACGCGACCAGGGCCGCCCCCAGCGCGGAGCCAAGGGACATGCCGAGATAGAGCGCGGCGGCGTTCAAGGACAGTATCACCCCGCCCTGCTGCGGCGCGCGCGCGAACAGCCGCATCTGCTGCACGGCGAAAAAGCCCCAGCCGAACGCCGACCAGACGAACGCCGCAAGATAGAGCGCCCAAGCCGGCGTCGGCAGCATCGAGAACACCGGCAGAACCGCAATCACGACGAGACAGAGCAAACCGAGCGTCCGGGCCGGGCCGATCCTGTCCGCCAGCCGCCCCGCCATCAGATTGCCGGCGACGGCTCCGAAACCACAAACCAGCAGAAAGAGGCTGACGCCATCGCGCCCCATGCCCATACCGGCTTCGAGGACAGGCGCCACGAATGTGTAGAAGAGATAGGCGGCGCCGACAAAGATGGTGGTGAACGAGATCGCGAGCATCGCCCGCCAGTCGGCTAGCGCCGCGCCGAGATCGGCGAGCCGGCCCGGATCCGCCGCGATATCCTTCGGAACGAATCGTCGAATGGCGACGGCTGCGAGTAACGAAAGCGCCGCGATCGCCCAGAAATCCACCCGCCAGCCATAGGTGTATCCGACCCAGACGCCCATCGGAACGCCGACGACTTGCGACAGCGTCAATCCGAAGAACGCCGCGGCGAGCACCCGCCCGCGCGTCTCCGGGGTGGCCGAGGCGGCGGCGGTGGCGGCGACGACGGGGGAGACGACGCCCGCCGCGATGGCCGCTAGCGCACGCCCGGCCAGGAGCGCCGCCGCGCTCTCGGCGAGCGCCATCAGAACGGCGGCGGCGGCGAAGACGACGAGCGCCCCCGCCAGAAGATTGCGCCGCCCGAATCCGCCCGTGGACGCCACGAGAAGGGGCGAGCCGATCATGTAAGCCACGGCGTAGACGGTGATGATCAGCCCCGCCTCGGCCTCGGTCATCGAGAGATCGCCGGCGATCGGCCCAAGCACGCCGATCACCATGAACGCGCCCACGCCGATCGTGAAATTCGCCGCCGAGAGGACGGGAATCAGCAGCGCGCCGCGTTTGGGATCGTCGGTCGGGGACGGCATCCGCAATCGTTAGGGCGCGCCGACGGCGGCGGCAAGTCGCGGCCTGCGGCCTGCGCGGCCGCGCCGGTTTTCACAGCCAATTCTCCCTCCCCCACTGGACGTGGACGCGGTCATTGCGCATCAGGGGGTGAGCGTCGCTTGCCCGACGTCGGTAATGACTTTAACGTAAACGTCAATTGGCGGGCCTTTCCCGCCACGACTAGATCGAGGCCGCCAACATGACCTATCGCGCCCCGCTCGCGGAGATCGAATTCATCCTCTCCCGCATCATCGCCGCCGACCGGCTGGCTGAGACGGAACGCTTCGCCGAGGCGACAGCGGAGACGCGCGCCGCGATCCTCGAAGAGGCGGGGCGGATGGTCGAGAACGCGATCGCCCCCTTGCAGCGCGCCGGCGATCTGCATCCCGCGCGACTGGAAAACGGGGTGGTGCGCACCTCACCCGGATTCGCCGAAGGCTTCCGCGCCATCGCCGAGGGCGGCTGGGTCGGCATCTCCGCCGATCCCGAGCATGGCGGCATGGGTCTTCCGTTCACGCTCGGCACAGTCGTGAACGAGATGACCGCGGCGGCCTGTCTTTCGCTTTCGCTCTGTCCGCTTCTCACCCAGGGCCAGATCGAAGCGCTGGAGCATCACGCCTCCGACGATTTGAAGGCGCTCTACCTGCCGAAACTGATCGACGGTACATGGACCGGCACGATGAACCTGACCGAGCCGCAGGCGGGCTCCGATGTCGGCGCTCTCCGCACCAGGGCGGAGCCGAACGATGACGGGACCTTCGCCATCACCGGCCAGAAGATCTTCATCACCTGGGGCGACAACGACTTCGCGGAAAATGTAAGCCATTTAGTGCTCGCGCGGTTGCCGGAGGCGTCGAAAGGGACCAGGGGACTCTCGCTCTTTCTCGTCCCGAAGCTGATCCCGGATGAGGCCGGAAAACCGGGCGTCCGCAACGCGCTGAAGGTGGTGAGCCTGGAGCACAAGCTCGGCATTCACGGATCGCCCACCGCCGTTCTGGCCTTCGAGGGCGCGACCGGCTGGATTGTCGGCGAGCCGGGCGACGGTATGGCGGCGATGTTCACCATGATGAACAACGCCCGCCTCGGCGTGGCGGCGGAAGGGCTTGGGATCGCCGAAGCGGCGACGCAGATGGCGCTTGCCTACGCGGCCGAGCGCAAGCAGGGCCGGACGCCGGTGGAAGGGTCGGGCGCGATCATCGACCACGCCGATGTCCGCCGGATGCTGCTGCGGATGAAGACGCTGACATTCACCGCCCGCGCGATCTGCCTCGACACCGCCCTCAGCACCGACATGGCGCGCGCGGCGCCGGAGGCGGAGCGCGCGGGCTGGAAGGCGCGCGCCGCCTTCCTCACCCCGATCGCCAAGGCGTTCTCCACGGATATCGGCAATGAGGTGGCGAATCTGAACATTCAGGTCCATGGCGGCATGGGTTTCATCGAAGAGACCGGCGCCGCGCAATTCGCCCGCGACGCGCGCATTACCCCGATCTACGAGGGAACGAACGGCGTGCAGGCGATGGACCTGGTCGGACGGAAGCTCTCCGATGGCGGCGCCGCCGCGCACGCGCTGCTGGCGGAGATCGAAGCCGGGGCGAAAGCTTCCGGCGATTCGGAACTCGCTCGTCGGGTGCTGGCCGCCCACGCCGAGGTTGCGCGGGCGACCGACTGGATGCTGAACGCGCCGGAGATCAACGACCGTTTCGCCGGCGCCGCGCCCTATCTCCGGGCCTGGGCGCTCCTTCTCGGCGGCTGGCATTTCCTGAAAGCTGCGGAAGACCCCGGCCATGCGCCTCTCGCGGCCTTTCACATCAGGCAGGCGATGGCGGAGATTCCGGGCCTCCTCGTTGCTGCGACCGAAGGCGCGGCCCCGCTCTATGCGCTTTCCGCCGAAGCGCTGGTAGGCTGAGGGATGGACCAACGAACCGACGCGCCCCTCGATGAGAGCCGCCGCCTGCCAGCCGGGCTCGCTTACCCGCACGGCGAAGCGATACCGGCGCCGAACGGGGCGATCGAGGTCGCGGAACGCATCCTCTGGCTGCGCCTGCCGCTGCCGATGACTCTGGACCATGTGAACGTCTACGCGCTCGACGACGGCGACGGCTGGACCATCGTCGACACCGGTTTCCAGACCGACAAGACCAAGGCGATCTGGGCCGACCTGATGAACGGCCCGCTGGCGGCCAAGCCGGTTCGCCGCGTAATCGCCTCCCATCACCACCCGGACCATATCGGCCTCGCCGGCTGGTTTCAGGCCGAGCACGGCGCCAGCCTCTGGACCACGCGCACCGCCTGGCTTTTCGCGCGGATGCTGACCCTCGACCATCAGGAGCGGACCTCGGCGCCGAATCTTCTCCACATGAAACGAGCGGGCGCGGACGCCGCCCGGCTCGAGTGGGCGCGCGCGCGCGAGCCGATGAATTTCTCCCGTATCGTCGCGCCGCTCCCGCCCGGCTATCGCCGTCTGAGAGATGGCGAGCGGATCGAGATGGGCGGACGCGCATGGCGGGTCTTCACCGGCGACGGCCACGCGCCGGAACAGGCGACCTTCTGGTCGACGGATGGCGAGGTGGTGCTGAGCGCAGACCAGATCCTGCCGCGCATCTCGCCGAATATCGGCGTCTTCTCGACCGAACCGGACGCCGACCCGCTGGGCGAATGGCTCGCCTCCTGCAAGAAGTTCCAGCCTTACGCGCGGGAGGGGCATCTCGCCCTTCCCGGTCACAACCGGCCCTTCACCGGCCTTCCGAAACGGCTGGATCAGCTTATCGCCAACCATCATGGCGTGATCAGGCGGCTCAGGAAATTCCTCCACCAGCCGCGCACCGCCATCGAGTGCTACGACACGATCTACAAACGCCCGATCAAGGATGGCGAGTTCGGCCTCGCCATGGTCGAGGCGATCGCACATCTCAACCACATGATGACGACGGGAGAGGCTGAACGGCGACTCGACGCCAACGGCGCCTACCGGTTCGTTCTGAAACCCTGAAAGGACAAGCGATGGGCGCGCTGACGGGACGGACGATGTTCATTTCCGGCGGCAGCCGCGGGATCGGCGAGGCGATCGCGGTCGAAGCGGCGCGCCAGGGCGCGAATGTCGCCATCGCCGCCAAGACCGCCGAGCCACACCCCAAGCTTCCCGGCACGATCCACACCGCCGTCGCGGCGGTGGAGGCGGCCGGCGGCAAGGGTCTCGCGCTCACCTGCGATATTCGCGACGAAACGCAGGTCGCCGAGGCCGTAGAGAAGGCGGCCACGCATTTCGGCGGGATCGACATCTGCGTCAACAACGCCTCGGCGATCCAGCTTACGGGGACGGCGGCGACGGATCTGAAACGCTATGACCTGATGACCGGGATCAACAGCCGCGGGACGTTCCTCGTCACACGGACCTGCCTGCCGCATCTGCTGAAATCCGATCACGCGCATATCCTGACGCTGTCGCCGCCGCTCGACTTCAACCCCGCCTGGTTCCGCAATCACCCGGCCTATTCGCTGGCGAAATACGGCATGACCATGCTGACGCTGGCCTGGGCGGCGGAATTCGAGGGGAAGATCTCCGCCAACTGCCTCTGGCCGCGCACGACAATCGACACTGCTGCGGTCAGAAACCTCCTCGGCGGATCGGCGATGGCGTCCCAATCGCGCACCCCCGCGATCATGGGCGAAGCGGCGACCGCGATCCTCGCGAAGGGCCGCGACTTCACCGGCTGGTGCTGCCTCGACGATCTTGTACTGGCGGCGGACGGCGTGACCGATTTCGACCGATTCGCGGTGACGCCTGGCGGCAAGCTTCAACTCGATTTCTTCTTTCCGCACGACGCGCCCGCGCCGGCCGAAGCCGGTGGGGTCGTGGGCTGGCGGGCTCCAACCCTACCCGCTCGGGGGTGAAACAGGGCGCGAAAGTGTCAGAATAAAGGTATTTCGCACCGCGACGGTCGGCAAGTACTTGATTAACCAAGAACATGCGATGCTCGATGGCTGTGCGTGGAGAATATCACTATCATTTCGAGAGAGATTCCCACATATTCCCAGTGTGTTTGTTAAATGTTGTGGGGAGTAACAAAATGAATAGCGTGCAATCTTCCGTCGGCGCCGTTGCGCTCGCCGTGCTTTTCGGCTTCGCCGCCGCTCCGGCGCAGGCCCTTGTCGTCAATGGCGGCTTCGAGGACACGACGAGCTCGACGCCGGGCGTCGGCCTCGTGAACCAGAATACACTCGGCAGTCTCGCCAGCGGCTCCGGCAGCCGGTCCTGGGATGTTTTCACATCGCTCAACGGCTGGACGACGACCGCCGGCTCCGGCATCGAGGTTCAGACCAACAATACGCTCGGTTCGATCGACGCGCGTACCGGCCAGCATTATGTCGAACTCGACAGCCATCCGGCGCCGAACTCGAATTCGACCATGGCGCAGGATCTGGTTCTCGACTCCGGGCGCTACAACCTCGAATTCTACTACAGCCCGCGCAATGGCGATGTCGGCAGCAACGGCATCGGCTTTTCCGTGATCGACGGGCTCAGCAATTCCCTGCTTCTCGGCGAAGTGACCGGGCCTGACGCGAACAGCAGCACGAGCGTCGGCCTCTGGACTCTGATCACCGCCAGTTTCACGGTGGCTTCGGACAACACGCCGATCACGCTGGGCTTCTCGGCGACCGGAACCGCCAACACGCTGGGCGGTCTGATCGACGACATTTCGGTCAGCGCGGTACCCGTTCCTGCGGCGCTGCCGCTCTTCCTGACCGCGATCGCCGGTCTCGGCTTCGCGTCTCGCCGCCGCCGCGCGACCTAATCCAGCAGGAACCACATGTTTCGATGAATTTGACAGCCGCCCCCTGGGGCGGTTGTTCAGCTTTCGAGGGCGGCGAAGGCCGGCGCGTAGGCGATCGGCCCGCTCTTCGGCAAGGCCCGCTCCGTCAGCGTCAACATCATGAGATAAGGGCCAGCGTAGGGTGATTCGTAGCACGCTGCGGCCGCGACGTCGAAGCCGAACCGCCGATAATAGTCCGGCTCGCCAAGAACGAAGAGCGCCTCCCACCCCTGCGCGCGCGCCCGGCCCGCCCCGGACCTGACCAGCGCCGCGCCGAGCCCGCGACCGCGAGCCCCCTCCGCCACCGCGAGCGGCCCGAGGCCAAGCGCGCGAAAGGGCGCCCGCATCCGGGACAGCAGGAGCGCGCCCGCCATGGCGTCCACTTTCCCCGCGACAAGTTCGATCACCGCATCCCCATCACGGCGAATCGCCTCGACGAGATCGGCCTCCTGCGGGCCGGGGAAGGCGGCGCGCAGCAGCGTGCGGATCGCCCCCGCATCATTTGCGTCGAAGTCGCGGATCTCCATCGCCATTCTCCGGCCGGTTGAGCGTTCGCACCCCCTTTCGGAAAAGAAACCCGATGCGGCGCGAAAACGCCTATGGTATCCGCTTGAAGACGCATACTGAAGGAGACCGTCAATGAGCGACTACGTTCCCGGTGAAATGGACATCAGCCAGCAGAAGCGGGCTTTCGCGGGCTTCATCCGAGTTGGAATCTGGCTCGCGGTGGCGACCGCGGTCACACTGATCTTCCTGGCGATCTTCGCCACCTGAGCCACGCCGCCGACTGCCCGGAGAATCGGGCGACGACAGAGGGACATCAATGAAAATCGCCATCCCCAGGGAGACGCGGGAAAACGAGACCCGCGTCGCCGCCGTTCCCGAAACGGTAAAGAAGTTCGTCGGCCTCGGCGCCGAGGTCGCGGTGCAGAGCGGCGCCGGCGACGGCGCCTCCTTTCCCGACGCCGCCTATGAGACCGCCGGCGCGACCATCGCCAAGACTTTCGCGGCGACGCTGAAGGGCGCCGATATCGTGCTGAAGATCCTGCGCCCGTCCGAGGCCGAGGTGAAAAGCTTCGTGAAAGGCCAGATGCTCTTTTGCACGATGTCGCCGCATAGCGACCGGGCGCTGACCGACGCGCTGGCGGAAAAGGGCGTCGAGGCGTTCGCGATGGAATTCATGCCGCGCATCAGTCGCGCGCAGTCGATGGACGTGCTCTCTTCCCAGGCCAATCTGGCCGGCTACAAGGCGGTGATCGAGGCGGCGAACGCCTATGGCCGCGCCATGCCGCAGATGATGACCGCCGCGGGCACCATCGCCCCGGCCAAGGTCTTCATCATGGGCGTCGGCGTCGCCGGGCTGCAGGCCATCGCCACCGCACGCCGGCTCGGCGCCATCGTCAGTGCGACCGATGTCAGGCCGGCGACGGAAGAGCAGGTCGCCTCGCTCGGCGCGAAGTTCATCGCCGTGAAGAACGAGGAGTTCGAACAGGCGCAGACAGCTGGCGGCTACGCCAAGGAGATGTCCGACGATTACAAGAAGCAGCAGGCGGAGCTGGTCGCGGGGCATATCGCCAAGCAGGACATGGTCATCACCACCGCGCTGATTCCGGGCCGCAAGGCGCCGATCCTGGTGACGAAGGAGATGGTCGCGTCGATGAAGCCCGGCTCGATCCTCGTCGATCTGGCGGTCGAACAGGGCGGCAATGTCGAAGGGGCGAAATTCGGCGAGACGGTGGTGACCGACAACGGCGTCACGATCCTCGGCTTCGCCAACCTGCCCGGGCGGCTGACCGCCGACGCCTCGGCGCTCTACGCGCGCAACCATTTCAATTTCCTCTCCCCCTTCTTCAAGGACGGCGCTTTCGCGCTCGATGAAGAGGACGAACTGGTAAAGGGCGTCCGCCTCACGCGAGACGGCGCCGTGATCCACCCGCAACTGACCGGCGAGAAGGGCTGAACCGATGTCCGAGCTTCTCAATTCCCTGAAAGACGCGGCCGAGGCGGCGGCGACAGCCAGCCAGAAGGTCGCCGATATGGCGGCGACGGCGGCGGTGACCGCCCCCGAAGGCGCGGTGAGCGACGCGGTCGAGGCGGCGGCGCACGGCTCCGCCATTTCGCCCTTCGTCTTCTACCTCTCCGCCTTCGTCCTCGCCTGTTTCGTGGGCTATTACGTGGTCTGGTCGGTGACGCCGGCGCTCCACACCCCGCTGATGTCGGTGACCAACGCGATCTCGTCGGTCATCGTCGTCGGCGCGCTGGTCGCGGTCGGTGTCGACACGGCGCTCGCCTCCTCCTGGACGCCGGTCTTCGGCGTTCTGGCGCTGACCATGGCGGCGGTGAACATCTTTGGGGGCTTCCTGGTCACCGAACGAATGCTCGCCATGTACAAGAAAAAAGGCTGAGGGGCGGATAGATGGCAAATTTCGCGGCATTCGCCTATCTCGTCGCTGGGGTGCTCTTCATCCTCGCGCTCAGGGGGCTGAGCCACCCGACGACTTCCCGGCAGGGCAACCGTTATGGCATGACCGGCATGGCCGTGGCGATCGCCACAACGCTGATCGTCTTTCCGCCGAGCGGCTTCGGCGGCTGGGCGCTGATCATCCTCGGCTTCGTCATCGGCGGCGGGGCCGGCGCCGTCATCGCGAAACGCATCGAGATGACCAAGATGCCGCAGCTTGTCGCGGCGTTTCACAGCCTCGTCGGCCTCGCGGCCGTCTTCGTCGCCGCCGGCGCCTTCTACAGCCCGGAGGCCTACGGAATCGGCGAGGTCGGCGCAATCCATACCGGCTCGATTATCGAGATGAGCCTCGGCGTCGCCATCGGCGCGATCACCTTCTCCGGTTCGATCATCGCCTTCGCCAAGCTCGATGGGCGGATGTCTGGCGCGCCGATCATGATCGGCGGCCGCCATATGATCAATCTCGCGCTCGCCGTCGGGCTTGTCGTCATGGTGATCCTTCTGATCACCACGCAGGCGACCTTCTGGTTCTGGGCTATCGCGATCGCCGCGCTCGTTCTCGGCGTTCTGATCATCATCCCGATCGGCGGCGCCGACATGCCGGTCGTGATCTCGATGCTGAACTCCTATTCCGGTTGGGCGGCGGCCGGCATCGGCTTCACGCTCGGCAACATGGCGCTGATCATCACCGGCGCCCTTGTCGGCTCCTCCGGCGCGATCCTCAGCTACATCATGTGCCACGGCATGAACCGGAGCTTCATATCCGTCATCCTCGGCGGCTTCGGCGGCGATGACGCTGCCGCCGGCGGCGGCGGAGACGGCGGCGAGCAAAAGCCGGTCAAGCGCGGCTCGGCCGACGACGCCGCCTTCATCATGCAGAACGCCGGGTCGGTCATCATCGTCCCCGGTTACGGCATGGCGGTGGCGCAGGCGCAGCATGCGCTCCGCGAGATGGCCGACAAGCTGAAAGAGGGCGGCGTCGACGTGAAATACGCGATCCACCCGGTCGCGGGCCGGATGCCCGGCCACATGAACGTCCTGCTGGCGGAAGCCAACGTGCCCTATGACGAGGTGTTCGAGCTGGACGACATCAACTCCGCCTTCAGCCAGACTGACGTGGTCTTCGTGATCGGCGCGAACGACGTCACCAATCCCTCGGCGAAGACCGATCCGCAATCGCCGATCGCCGGCATGCCGGTGCTCGATGTCGAGAAAGCCAAGACCGTGCTCTTCGTGAAGCGCTCGCTCGCTCCCGGCTACGCCGGGATCGAGAACCCGCTCTTCTTCATGGACCAGACGATGATGCTGCTCGGCGACGCCAAGAAGATGTGCGAAGACGTCGTCAAGGCGATGGAGTGACCAGCGCCCGACGCCAGACCGGAGGGCCGCCCGGCGGGGCGGCCCTTTCTATGCCCGGCGGAGGACGGAGCGAACCCTGCGCCGAACCGGCCGCCGCCCGTCATTGCGCCGCCCGGGGGTAGCCATTTGCGCTCGTGACGATCTCATGAAATCCGACCCGCATGTCCTCGAGAGCATCCAGCTCGAGATTCGGGAGGGCGTCGGCTGGCTCAGGTTCAACCGCCCGCCCGTCAACGCGTTCGACTGGAGAATGCTGAACGAAACCCGCCTCGGTTTCGACACACTGGACGCATCGGAAGACGTGCGCATCATCGTGCTGGGGAGCGCGCTTGGCTCCCATCTCAGCTCTGGCGCCGATCTCACGGTTTTCAGGGAAACGACGCCCGAGCAGATGCGCGAATGGATCGCCATTTCCCACGCCCTTGCCCGGCGCATGCGCGCTTCCGAGAAGCCCTTGCTGGCGGCGATCAAGGGCGTCGCGGTCGGCGGCGGCCTGGAGATGTGTCTTCACGCGGATCTCAGATTCGCGGACCCCGACGCGAAACTGGGTCAGCCGGAGATCAACATCGCGTTCATCCCGCCGGTGGCAGGAACGCAGGCGCTGGTGCGGCTGATCGGCCGAAGTGCGGCGTTCAGAATGCTCTATAGCGGCGAAATCATCAGCGCCGCGCAAGCCCTCACCATCGGCCTCGTCGACACGCTCAGCGCGCCGGGGGCGGTCGACGCCGAGGTTCAGGCCCTCGCGCTCGATCTGGCGCGTAAGCCGGGCAACGCGCTCGCCGCGATCCGGAGGTGCCTGATCGGCGGCGGCGGCGCGGATTTCGAAGATGGCCTGTCGATCGAGGCGACGGAAGCCGGCCGGCTCGCGGCGCACGCGAACTTCCGTGAGGGCGTTGCGGCGTTCCTCTCGAAACGCCCGCCTCGCTGGGAAAGATAGGATCGGGACGCCGCCCCGCAGGCGAATTCGCCGATCGACCAGCCCTTACTCCGCCCGCCGCTCCCGGTCGGCGAAACGCGCTTCAACCTCAAGCTCGTAGCGGCGAGAGACGGGAACCACTTCGCCGCTGGTCAACTCCACCCGCAGCGCGCCGCGCTTGCCGATCACGGCTACGACAGCGTCGTCCGCGACCCAGTGCGAGCGGTGGACCTGCATACCCCGATAGCGGCCGAGGTCGCGCACCGCATCGCCGAACCTGTAAAGCGCCATGCCGCCCTGCTCGGTCGCCTTCAGCTTCACATAATGCTCCTGCGCCTCGGCCGCGAGCAGATCGCCGATCACCGGCGGTTGCGAGGCGAGAAGCAGCCCAGGAACCTCGGGCTCGGCGCGCGTTTCGATCTCGCCCGGCGCGGCGACCTTCTCGCCGACCTCGGGCTCATCCGGAGCCGGGCGCAGCGCCGGCTGCTGCGTCGCCTGCGGCGGGGCCGGCGCGGGGCGAGACGGGGCGGCGGCGGGTTGGCCTTGCTGCTCCCTACGCTCGCGCAGCGCCTGGCGAAGATAGGGCGTCAACAGCAGCGCCGAAGTGGTCAGATGGTTGTCGATCAGCGACGCCGCCTCGATCCCCAACCGGCTGACCAGCACGTCCGGGCTGGTGTTGAGCAGCGAAACGTCGCCGATAATGAGGTCGAGCGTGGTGACCGCCATCACGAATGGCGGAAACGAAAGGCATGCCGCGAGGCCGACATGGGCGTAGGGCGACGAGCGCTCCGTCATCGCCTGCCCGAGCGCCGCGTAGGCCCCGACGATAATGAGATAGGCCATGCCGACGCGGCAGAACCAGTAGATATAGACCCCGAACAGCGACCAGCCCGGCTGGCGGTTCACCTCATGCGCCGCGAGGATAAGCGCCAGGGCGACCGCGAGAATGGCGCCGTTCGCCAATGGTCCTCGTTCAGACTTCATCGTTTCTCCTCGTACCGTTCGCGCAACATGAACGGTAACGGGTGGATAGTCCACCGGCCCGCCAGGCGAAACAGCAGACATATGGCCGAACGAAAATCGCCCGATTTTCTCGGGCCGCGCGCGAAAAAGCCCCCGGAAACGATGTTTCCGGAGGCCTGACGCGTCAGCGTCCTGTCCGACCGGGCCGCAGCGGCGGCCCCATCAAGCGATCAGAGACCGCCTTCGCGTTGCGCCTTTTTGCGCGCCAGCTTGCGCGCCCGGCGAATCGCCTCGGCCTTCTCGCGCGCCCGTTTCACGGACGGCTTTTCATAATGCTGCCGAAGCTTCATCTCGCGAAAGATACCCTCGCGCTGCATCTTCTTCTTCAATGCGCGAAGCGCCTGATCGACATTGTTGTCGCGAACCAGAACCTGCACTTACGTCACCACCTTTCCAGTGTTCGAGTTTCGGTTTTTGCAGGAGCGCGCTATATAGCGAAGCAAGAGAAGCCTGTCCACCGCAGGAGCAGACATGAGCGAAGAGAACCGGACCGAGCCCGACCGCTTGGAGCAGACGCGCGCCGCGCTCCTTGAAGCGGCGCTGGTTCACGCGCCTTTCGACGGCTGGACAGATGCGACCTGGCGCGCCGCGCTGGCTGACACCGGGATCGACGAGGCGACCGCCCGCGCCGCGGCGCCGCGGCGCGGGTTCGATCTCGCCGTCGCCTTTCACAAGGCCGGCGACGAAGAAATGAAGCGGTTGGCGGCGGAGACGGATCTCAGCGCACTGCGCTACAGCGAGCGCGTGGCGAAACTTATTCGCATTCGGCTGGAGGTCGCGGAGATGCACCGCGAGGCGGTGCGCCGCGGCGCCACGCTCTTTTCGTTGCCGATGAACGCCGCCGAGGGCGCCCGGCTGATCTGGGGAACCGCAGACGCTGTCTGGTCAGCGCTCGGTGACACCTCCGAGGATTTCAACTGGTATTCGAAGCGGGCGATCCTGTCGGGCGTCTATTCCTCCACCCTCCTCTACTGGCTCGGCGACCAGAGCGAGGGGCATGAGCGAACATGGGCCTTTCTCGACCGTCGGATCTCGGATGTGATGCGCTTCGAGAAGGCCAAGGCGCAGGCCAGGAAGAACCCGCTCACGCGCGTTCTTATGGCCGGCCCGGCGGCGGCGCTGGCGCGCATCCGCGCGCCGGGCGCCGGGCGTATTGGAACCGGATTGCCGGTCGGCCTGCCGGGCAGACGGCGTTAAGCCTTCGACGCCGGTCCGCAGGCGGGGGCGAGTTCAGCGCGGCGCGATATAGGCCGTCGCCTCGATCTCGATCAGCGCTTCATCCTCTATCAGGTCCTTCACCACGACCATGGTCATGGCCGGAAAATGCCGGCCGATGACGCGACGATAGACCTCGCCGATCTCTCTCTGACGGGCGACATATTCCGACTTGTCCTTCACGAACCATGTGAGCCGGGCGATATCCGCCGCGCAGCCGCCGGCCGCCTCGACCACCGCGACGACATTGCGCAAGGTCTGCTCCATCTGCCCGATGAAATCATGGCTGCGAAAGACCTGATCCGCGTCCCAGCCGATCTGGCCGCCGACATGAAGGGCGCCGTCCGGCGTCAGCAAGCCGTTCGCGTACCCCCTGGCCGGGGCCCAGCCCTCCGGGTGAATGACCTTCATCGGGTTTCCTCTTCTTTCAGTTCGGTGTTCAGCCGCGCTCGAAGCTCGTCCGGCCAGGGGCGGGCGCCGCCACCCGCCCGCTCGGTCAGGACGAGGGTGGAGCGCATCTTCATCCGCTCCTCGCCATCCTCCGCCATCGCCAGCGTTCCCAGCGCGAGGCTGCTCCGTCCGATCCGATCCGGCTGGAGCCGGAACGTCAGACGGTCGCCATGCCGGCTCGGCGCGACGAACTCGACCTGTAGCGCGACGGTCGGAATCGCGAGGCCCATCGTCCCGTGCAGGCGCTCGAACGGGGTCGCGAGCCGATCGGCGAACCAGGCCTCGACGGCTTCGTTCGCCATTTCGAAATAGCGCGGATAGAAAACGATCCCGGCCGGGTCGCAATGCTGGAACAGCACTTTCAGATGATGGGTGAAGGCCATCCTCAGACCCCCAGATATCGCTCGACGAGGTCGCCTGTCAGACTGTCGCCGGCCCCGGTCCAGACGGACTCGCCCTTTTCCAGCACGCTGAACCGGTCGGCGACGGCCCGCAGCTCCTTCAGCGACTTGTCGACGACCAGGATGGCGAACCCGCTGTCAGATTTCAGCTTCCGGATCGCCACCCAGATCTCCTGACGCACGACGGGCGCCAGCCCTTCGGTCGCCTCGTCTAGAATCAGGAGCCGCGGATTGGTCATCAGCGCCCGCCCGATCGCCAGCATCTGCTGCTCGCCGCCCGAGAGCGAAGCGGCGCGCTGGCGGCGGCGTTCCTCCAGCCGGGGGAAAAGCCTGGCGACCGCCGCGCGATCCCACGGGCCGGGCCGGGCCGCGGCCGTCAGATTCTCCTCGACGGTGAGGTTGGGAAAGCAGCGCCGCCCTTCCGGAACCAGCCCGATCCCGAGTTGCGCGGCGCGGTGGCTCGGCAGCCGCCCAAGATCATGGCCGTCGAAAACGATTCTGCCGCCCCGGTGCGGCAGCATCCGGGTGATGGCGCGGATCGTCGTCGTCTTGCCCATGCCGTTGCGCCCCAGAAGCGCGAGGCATTCGCCCTCGCCGACAGTCAGCCCGACGCCGAAAAGCGCCTGGCTGGCCCCGTAAAACGCCGTGACGGCCTCCAACTCCAGCAGAGCCATCAGCCCTCCTCGCCGAGATAGGCGCGCCGGACCTCCGCGTCGGCGCGAATCTCCTCAACTGTGCCGGTCGCGATCAGCGCGCCGTAGACCAGAACGCTGATCCGGTCGGCGAGCGCGAACACCGCGTCCATGTCATGTTCGACGAGCAGAATCGGCGCCTGCGCCCGCAACCCGGAAAGCAGCGCGGTAAGGCGCTCCGAGCCCTCCGGCCCCATACCGGCCATTGGCTCGTCGAGCAGAAACGCCACAGGCTCCAGCGCCAGCGCCATAGCGATCTCAAGGCTTCGCCTCTCGCCGTGGCTGAGATCGGCGGCGCGCGCATTTTCGCGCCCCTCCAGCCCGGCGCGGGCGATATGACGGCGAGCCGGCGTGGTCAGCGCCCCGTCGCCTGTCGCGGGACGGATGAGGCCAAGCCGCCGGCCGGAAGCCCCCGCCACCGCCAGCATGACGTTCTCAAGGACGGTGAATTCCGGCGCCAATGACGAGACCTGAAAGCTCCGCGCCAGCCCGCGCCGCGCCCGCGCCTGGGTGGAGAGCGCGCTGATCTCCGCTTCGCCAAGCCGGATCTCGCCGGAATCCTGCCTGATCTCGCCGGTGATCTGCCTGATGAGAGTCGACTTCCCCGCCCCGTTCGGCCCGATCAGCGCGTGAATCTCGCCGCGCTTCAGCGTCAGCGTCACATCATCGGTCGCCTTCAGGGCGCCGAAGCTCTTTGATAGGCCGCGAACGGAAAGAACCGGCTCAGCCATGACGCCGCCCCCGCGCCAGCAGCCCAATGATCCCGCCCGGCGCGAACAGCACCACGAGCAGCAGCAAAAGACCGAAAGGCGCCTGCCAGAACTCGGTCAGTCCGCCGAGATTGTGCTCGAGGAGGATATAAAGCCCCGCCCCCGCCACCGGCCCGCAGAGCCGGCCGACTCCACCGAGAATGACGAAGACGATGATCTGCCCGGAAGTGTGCCAGTCCAGCATCGACGGGCTGACGAAGCGATTGAGATCGGCGAAAAGCGCGCCGGCGAGGCCGGTGATCATCCCCGAAATCACGAAAGCGATCAGCCTGACGCCGTATGGCCCGATCCCGACGGCGCGCAACCGCGCCTCGTTCTGCCGCGCCCCGCTAAGCGCCAACCCGAAGCGCGAACGCGCGAGCATGGCGGAGAACAGCAGCGCGAGGCAGAGCAGCGCGAAACAGATGGCGAAGAACTGGATCGGATCGAGGGTATCCAGGCCGGGAAATTCGGAGCGCACATAGATCGAAAGACCGTCCTCACCGCCATAGGCGGGCCAGGAGATGGCGAAGTAATAGATCATCTGCGCGAAGGCGAGCGTGATCATGATGAAGAATATGCCGCTCGTCCTGAGCGAGAGTGCGCCAATGGCGAGCGCGGCGACGCCGGAAAGCGCCATCGCGACCGGCCAGATCACCAGCATCTGCGTCGTTCCCTCGATCAGGATGGGCGTCTCCATCAACGGCTCGTAATTCAGCGCATGGCTGGCCAGCACGCCGGTCGCATAGCCGCCAAGACCAAAAAACGCCGCGTGACCGAAGGACACCATGCCGCCGAGCCCGAGCGCGATGTTGAGCCCGACCCCGGCGAGCGCGAGGATCGCGACCTTCGTCGCCAGGGTCACGATGAAGGGCTCCGCCGCCGCCATCGCGACCAGCGCCACCCCGAGCAACCCGAGAAGAAGCGCGGCGTTGAGCGCCGTCTCCCGGCTCACGCGCCAGCCCCGAAAAGTCCGGTCGGCCGAAAGACCAGCACCAGCGCCATCAAAATGTAGATCAGCATCGAGGCCAGCGAGGCGCCGATGGCGGTGGCCGCCGAAGGCTCCATCACGGCGCCGAAAGCGATCGGCAACAAGAACCGCCCCAGCGTGTCCGTCACCCCGACCAGAATCGCACCGATCAACGCCCCCTTGATCGAGCCGACGCCGCCGATAACGATCACCACGAAGGCGAGGATCAGAACCGGCTCACCCATCCCGACCTGCACCGACTGGATCGCGCCGACCATCGCCCCGGCGAACCCGGCGAGCGCGGCGCCGAGCGCGAAGACGGCCGTGTAGAGCCGGTCGATATCGACGCCAAGCGCGGCGATCATCTCGCGGTCGCTCTCGCCGGCGCGAATGCGGACGCCGAGCCGCGTGCGCCCGATCAGGAGGAAAAGCCCCGTCGCCACTACGAGCCCGGCGACAATGATGGCGAGCCGGTAGAGCGGATATTCGATGCCGCCCGGTAGCGTCACCGCCCCCGCCAATAGCGGCGGCGTATCAAGATAAAGCGGAAAGGAGCCGAAGAGCCAGCGCACAGACTCCGAGAAGATCAGGATCAGCGCGAACGTCGCGAGCACCTGGTCGAGATGATCGCGCCGGTAGAGGCGACGGATGACGGTGATCTCCACCAACGCCCCTGCGCCGGCCGCGGCGGCGAGGCTGGCGGCGAGGCCGAGCCAGAAAGAGCCCGTCGCCGCGGCCACCGCCGCGCAGGCGAATGCCCCGACCATGTAGAGCGAGCCATGCGCGAGATTGATCAGCCCCATCACCCCGAAGACCAGCGTCAGCCCGGCCGCCATCAGGAACAGCATGACGCCGAGTTGAAGCCCGTTCAGGACCTGTTCGATGAGAAGGATCAGGGACATGGGCGCTCGCCGCCTCGAAGCTCCACGCGATACCGGGCTTGCCCCGGGACCCCGACCTCAAAGGCGCGGCGGCCCGGTCGGGGCCCCGGACCGGGTCCGGGACCGCGCAGGAGGCCTCCGCCTACATCTTGCACTCGGCCGCGTAGGCGTCGCCGTGATCCTCTAGCGCGACCCCGACGATCTTGTTGGTGAATACGTCGCCCTCCTTGATCACTTCACGGACATAGATGTCCTGGATCGGGTGGTGGTTCGGACCGAACTTGAAATCGCCCCGGGTCGAGGCGAAGTCCGCTGTCTCCAGCGCCGCCCTGAAGGCGTCCGCGTCCGAAGGCTGCGCAACCTTCAGCGCTGAGAGCATCAGGTTCGCGGTGTCGAACCCCTGGCTCGCATAGAGCGAGGGGAGCCGACCGTATTCCTCTTGGAAACTGGCGACAAAGGCCTTGTTGGTCTCGTTGTCGATATCCTTCGACCATTGCGAAGTGTTCTTGACGCCGAGCGCGGCGTCGCCGACCGCCTGCAAGATGCCCTGATCGAAACTGAAGGCCGGCCCGATCAGCGGAATATCCACGCCGGACTGCGCGTATTGCTTCATGAACGCGATGCCCATGCCGCCGGGCAGGAAGAAGAACACCGAGTCGGCCCCCGAGGCGCGAATCTGCGCGATCTCGGCGGCGTAATCGGTCTGGCCGAGTTTGGTGTAGACCTCACCGGCGTAGTCGCCCTCGAAGAACCGCTTGTAGCCCGTGAGCGCGTCCTTTCCGGCCGGATAGTTCGGCGCGAGGATGAAGCTCTTCTCGTAGCCGGCGGAATTGGCGTATGCGCCCGCCGCCTCATGCAGGTTGTCGTTCTGCCAGGCGACGTTGAAATAGTTCTTGTCGCAGCCCTTCCCGGCCAGCGCCGACGGCCCGGCGTTCGGCGAAAGATAGAACTTGCCCTGCTTGACCGCGCCAGGCGCCACCGCCATGGCGAGATTCGACCAGATGATCCCGGTCATGATGTCGACCTTATCGGATTGGATCATCTTGTCGGAAAGCTGCACCGCGACATCAGGCTTGCGCTGATCGTCCTCGATGATCATCTCGACATCGGAGGCGCCGGCCTGCTTCAGCGCCAGCAGGAACCCGTCGCGCACATCGATGCCCAGCCCGGCGCCGCCGCCCGAGAGGGTGGTGATCATGCCCACCTTGACCTGCTCGGCAGCCGCCGCCGAGGCCGCGAGCGCCAGCGCCGAAAGCGCCGCCGCGAATTTGGCGTTGAATTTCATCTGATTATCCTTCCTGTCGGTTTCTCAAGTCTTGTCAGAACGCCTTGAACGTCAGCGTTGTCAGCGACCGCGCGATGCCCGGTATCGTCAGCAGCTTTTCATTGATGAAGCGGCCCACATCCTCTTCGTCAGGAATATAGAGCTTCATCAGCAGGTCGAAATCGCCCGAGGTCGAATAGAGCTCGGAGACAATCTCCCGGTCGTAGATCTCGTCGGCGACTTCATAAGTCTTGCCGGGATCGCAACGGAGTTGCACGAATACGCAGGTCATCTTGTCCTCCTCAGCCGTTGCGAAGCCTGAAACGCTGGACCTTTCCCGTTTCGGTCTTCGGCAGCGCCTCAATGAAAAGCACGCGGCGCGGATATTTGTAAGGGGCGATGGTCGCCTTCACATGCTCCTGCAACGCCTGCGCCATATCCGCGTCAGCGGCGCGCCCGGCGGCGAGCACGACATGCGCCTCGACGATCATGCCCCGCGTCTCATCCGGCGCGCCGATCACCGCACATTCGGCGACCGCCTCATGCGCCAACAAGGCCGCCTCCACCTCCGGCCCGGCGATATTGTAGCCGCTCGATATGATCATGTCGTCATTGCGGGCGGCGAAGTGGAAATAGCCCTCGGCGTCGCGGCGGAAGCTGTCGCCGGTGATGTTCCAGCCATCCCTGACGTAACTCGCCTGCCGCTCGTCGTCGAGATAGCGGCAGCCGGTCGGCCCCTTCACCGCCAGCCTGCCGATCTCGCCGTCGGGCACCTCGTTCATGTTCTGATCGACGACCTTCGCCACGTAACCGGTCACCGGCTTGCCGGTGCAGGCGGGCTTGTGATCGTCGAAACGGTTCGAGATGAAGATATGCAGCATCTCGGTCGCGCCGATCCCGTCCAGCATCGGCTTGCCGGTCTTCCTCATCCAGTCTTCATAGACCGGCGCGGGCAGGGTCTCGCCAGCGGAGACGGCGGCCCGGAGCGAAGACAGATCGGCCCCCGCCTCCATCGCCGCCAGCATGGCGCGATAGGCGGTCGGCGCGGTGAAGCAGACCGTCGCCTTGTAGGTCTCGATGATCTCGATCATGTTCGGCGGCGTCGCCTGCTCCAGCAACGTCGCCGCCGCCCCGAAACGCAGGGGAAAGACCGCGAGCCCGCCGAGCCCGAAGGTGAAGGCGAGGGGCGGCGAGCCGACGAAGACATCCTCCGGCGTCACGCCAAGGACTTCCTTCGCGTAGCCATCGGCGATGATGAGCAAATCGCGATGAAAGTGCATCGTCGCCTTCGGAGAACCGGTGGTGCCGGAGGTGAAGCCGAGCAGCGCCACGTCGTCCCGCCCGGTGCGCACCGCCTCGAACCGCACCGGTTTCGTGAGGGCCAGCCGGTCAAGCTCCGCGTCGTGGTTCGCGGTTCCGTCGAAGCCGATGACCTTGTCGAGATACCGGGAGGTCTTGGCGCAGGCGACCAATTCGTCCATCAGCCGCGTGTCGCAGAGCGCCAGCTTCACCTGCGCCTTGTCGACGATCTGCTCCAATTCTCGCGCGCGCAGCAGCGGCATGGTGTTCACGACGACCGCGCCAGCCTTCGTCGCCGCCAGCCAGCAGGCGACCATCGCCGGATTGTTGGCGGAGCGGATCAGCACCCGATCGCCGGCGCGCAGGTGGAGATCCTCTGCCAGCGCATGCGCCAACCGGTTGGTCCAGTCGGTCAGCTCCTTGTAGGTGCGCCGCCTGCCATTGCCGATCAGCGCGGTGTGGTCGCCGAAGCCTTTCTCGACCATGCGGTCGGTCAGCTCGACCCCGACGTTCAGATAAGGCGGATAATCGAACCCCTCCAGCCGAAATTCCGGCTGCGCGGCTTCCGGCGGCAGGTTGTCGCGCGCAAAACTGTCGATATGTGCGGATGGCCCGAGCATCGGATCATTCGTTCGCTTCAGGCGGCAGGAAATCGACGTCATGCTCGGCGGATAGCGCGACGACCCGCTCCACGTCGTCAAGCCCATGCAGCGCCGCGAAGAGGTCCCTCAGCTTCCCGGCGGGGGACACCCAGAACAACACCTTCACAGGCTTGTCCGACTTGTTGAAATATCCGTGTGGCACGCCCTTCGGCATCCGCACAAGATCGCCCGCGCCGGCACGGGACCAGACGCCGTCCAGCTTCAGCTCCAGCTCGCCCTCCTGCACCAGGATGAATTCGTCCTGCGTCGGATGGATATGAACGGGCACGAATTGCCCCGGCAGACTGTTGGCCTCAAACGCGAAACTCGCGTCCGAGATCGCCTTGGGGAAATACTGCTGTCCGAGAATCGACCATTCCACGCCGTCGAATCCCTCGCCGGCCCTGGTGATTCCACCACTCAGTTCGTTGGTCATTGCTTAGCTCCCCGCTGTTTCGGTTTATGATGACAGATCCCGCGTCGCACGGGCGATAATCACCTTCTGCACGTCCGAAGCGCCCTCGTAGATCCGGAGCGCGCGGATCTCGCGGTAGAGACTCTCCACGATCCCGCCCTTGCGGACCCCGTCGGCCCCATGAATCTGCACCGCCTTGTCAATGACGTCCTGCGCGCGATCGGTCGCGTAGAGCTTCGCCATCGCCGCCTCCCGGCTGATCCGCGGAGCGCCCGTATCCTTCAGCCATGCGGCGCGATAGGTAAGAAGCGCGGCGGCGTCGATATCCAGCGCCATCTCCGCGACATGGCCCTGCACCATCTGCAGATCGAAGAGCGGAGCGCCGAAAAGCTCGCGCGCGCGCACCCGCGCCAACGTCTCGTCCAGTGCGCGGCGCGCGAACCCCAGCGCGGCGGCGGCGACGGTGGAGCGAAAGACGTCCAGCACCGCCATCGCGATGCGAAACCCCTGTCCCTCCTCTCCGATCAGCGCCGTGGTGGGAATGCGGCAGTCGCGGAACGCCAGCCGCGCCAGCGGGTGTGGCGCCACCGCCTCCAGCCGCTCGGCGACGACAAGCCCCGGCGTCGCGGCGGGAACAAGGAACGCCGACACCCCTTTCGCGCCCGGCCCGCCGGTGCGGGCGAAAACGGTGTAGAGATCTGCGATCCCGCCGTTCGAAATCCATGTCTTCTCGCCGTTCAGCACGTAACTTTCGCCCTCCCGCACCGCCGCGAGGTCCATGTTGGCGACATCCGAGCCGGAACGCGGCTCGGTCAGCGCGAAAGCCGAAACCGCCTCGCCCGCCCGCGTCCGCCGCAACCAGTCGCGCTGCGCATCCGTCCCGAACAGCGAGAGCGCACCGGTCCCCAGCCCCTGCATCGCAAAGGCGAAATCCGCCAGCCCATCATGGCGCGCCAGCGTTTCCCGGATGAGACAGAGCGAACGCACGTCGAGCGCGCCGGGCGCGTCAGGGTCGACCGCGGAGTGGCGGAGCCAGCCGCCCTCGCCGAGCAACGCGACGAGCGAGCGGCAGGCGGCGTCGACATCGGAATGACCGACATCGACCAGGTGCGCGGCGCACCAGCCGTCCAGCGCCACCGCCAGCTCGCGATGACGCGACTCGAAGAACGGCCAGTCGAGAAAGCTCCGATCCGCCATCAATCCCCCTTGAACACCGGCTTCTCCTTCGCGACGAAAGCGTCGAACGCGCGCTGGAAATCTCCGGTCTGCATGCAGATGGCCTGCGCCTGCGCCTCCGCCTCGATCGCCTGTTCGATCCCCATCGACCATTCCTGCGCCAGCATGGTCTTGGTCATCATGTGCCCGAAATTCGGTCCGTCGGCGAGCCGCTGCGCGTAGGAAACCGCCTCCGCCAGCAGCGCTTCCGCCGGCACGACGCGGTTATGAAAGCCCCAGCGCTCACCCTCTTCCGCGCTCATCGCCCGGCCGGAATAAAGGAGATCGGCCGCCCGCCCCTGCCCGATGATTCTCGGCAGGATCGCGCAGGCCCCCATGTCGCAGGCCGCAAGCCCGACGCGGGTGAAGAGAAACGCCGTCTTCGCCTCCGGGCTGGCGAAACGGATATCGGAGGCCATGGCGATGATCGCGCCGGCCCCGACGCAAACCCCGTCGATGGCGGCGATCACCGGCTTCCCGCAATTCACCATCGCCTTGACTAGGTCTCCGGTCATCCGGGTGAACCGGATCAAACCCTTCATGTCCATCTTCAGAAGTGGACCGATGATGTCGTGAACATCGCCCCCCGAAGAAAAATTCCCGCCATTCGAGGCGAAGACGACCGCGCCGACATCCTCCGCGTAATGCAGATCGCGGAACCAGTCGCGCAGCTCCGCATAGCTCTGGAAGGTCAGCGGGTTCTTTCGTTCCGGCCGCTTCAGAGAGACGATGGCGACATCGCCTTCGATCCGCAGATCGAAATGCTCGGGGCGGCTGGCCCTGATCTCGGTCATGCCCGACCTCCTTCATGCGTCTCATTCCTGCGGTTCCGCACCATCTCGCCGAGCCGCCGGCTCAGCGCGTCCGCCTCATCCGCAGAGAGGCCGGCGAGCATCTCATCGATCCAGGTTTCGTGATCCACCGCCATCGCGGCGAAACGCCGCGCGCCCGCTTCGGTCAGCCGTACCCTCATCGCCCGCCGGTCGTCCGCCACCGCCTGCCGGCGCACCAGCCCTTCGGCCGCGAGCCGGTCGACGATGCCGGTGACATTGCCGTTGGAGACCCGCAAAACCCCGGAAAGCGCGCTCATCCGCAGCCCCTCCGGGTTGCGCTCCAGCGCCGCGAGCACATCGAAGCGCGGCAGCGTGCTCTCGTGGCGGGCGCGCAGCCGCTCTCGAAGTTCCGCCTCGATCGCCCGCGTCGTCTTCAGCAGCCGCAGCCAGAGCCGGAGTCGCGTTTTCGACGCCGGTTCGCGCGCCGAAGCCGCCGCCCCCACGCCGCTTACGCCGGCCCCGCTCAAACCTGCCCCCCGGAGACCGGGATCGCCTGCGCGGTGACCGCGCCCGAACCCGGACCACACAGCCAGAGCGCCGCCGCCGCCACCTCGTCGGCCTCGATCATCCGGCCGAACGGGTTCGCATCCCTGAGCGCCGCCAGCGCGTTCTCTTCGGACATGCCGGTGCGCGCCACGATATTCTCGACATTCCGCTCGACAATGCCGGTCGCGACATAGCCGGGGCAGATCGCGTTGACGGTGACCCCGGTCTTCAGCACTTCCTCCGCCGCGCATTTCATCAGCCCGAGGACCGCGTGCTTGGAGGCGCAATAGGCCGACCCGTAGCGCAACCCGCGCAGCCCCGCGACCGAAGAGACGATAATGACGCGGCCCCAGCCGCGCTCGACCATCGGTTTCAGCGCCTCGCGAACACAGAGCATGACCCCTTCGACATTCGTCGCCTGCACATGACGCCAGAACTCCAGCGTGGTCTTCGCCACCGGCTGGGTCTCGGCAACGCCGGCGTTCGCGACCATGATGTCGATCGGCGCGGTGGCGACGAAGCTCTCTGTGACCGCGGCCTCGTCGGTCACGTCCATCACCCGCCATGCGATGCGGCTGGACCGCGCGGCGGTCTCCTTCAACGGCCGCTCGCGCCGCCCGGTGATCACCACCTCCGCCCCCGCGTCCGCCAGCGCGAGCGCGATGGCCGCGCCGATCCCGGCGCCGCCGCCGGTGACCAAGGCGCGCTTGCCGGTCAGATCGGCGCGAAGATCGGTCATCAGACTCTCCCCATGGTTTCCGTCCTGGCCGCGAGGCGCAGCAACTGGTCCCGCCCTGGCAGATAGGGATCGGGCCATTTCTCGTATTCATCGCCGAGCGCCGCGGCGGCGTGAAAAGTCCAGTACGGATCCGCGAGGTGCGGACGCGCGAGGCAGACGAGGTCGGCCCGCCCCGCCATCAGGATCGAATTGGCGTGGTCCGGCTCGTAGATATTGCCGACCGCCATGGTCGCGATCCCGGCTTCGTTGCGGATGCGGTCGGAAAACGGCGTCTGGAACATCCGCCCGTAGACGGGCTGCGCCTCGACGCAGGTTTGCCCGGCGGAGACGTCGATGATGTCCGCCCCGGCTTCCGCGAACATGCGCGCGACCGCGACCGCGTCCTCCGGGCCGATTCCCGCCTCGCCGACCCAGTCATTCGCCGAGATACGCACCGACATCGGCCTGTCATCGGGCCAGACCGCGCGCATGGCGCGAAAGACTTCGAGCGGCCAGCGCATCCGGTTGTCGAGCGCCCCGCCATATTCGTCCTCGCGCAGGTTCGAGACCGGCGAGATAAAGGAAGAGATCAGATAGCCATGCGCGGCATGGAGCTCGATCATGTCGAACCCGCAGCGCGCCGCCATTTCCACCGACGCGACGAACTCCGCCGTCACCCGGTCCATATCGGCGCGGTCCATGGTCTTCGGCGTCGCGTTCCGCGCAGACCAGGGGATCGCGGAGGCGGAGATCAGCGGCCAGTTGCCCACCTTAAGCGGCGCGTCCATTTCCTCCCAGCCGAGCTGGGTGGAGCCCTTCCTGCCGGAATGACCGATCTGGCAGCAGATTTTTGCGTCCGTCTCGCGGTGGACGAACTCCACCAGCCGCGCCCAGGCCGCCTCGTGTTCCGGCGCGTAAAGCCCCGGACAACCCGGCGTGATCCGGCCTTCCGGGCTGACGCAGGTCATTTCGGTGTAGACCAGTCCGGCGCCGCCCTTCGCGCGCTCGGCGTAATGGACGAAATGCCAGTCGGTCGGCGCGCCATCGACGGCTTTGTATTGCGCCATCGGCGAGACGACGATGCGATTCTTCAACGCCATGCCGCGCAGCCGGAAGGGCGCGAACATCGGCGCCCGGACCGGCGCCCCGTCTTGCATCGCTTCGCTCACGCCGGCTCGTCGCTGAAACCAGCGCTCCGCCCCCTCCAGCCATTTCGCGTCACGCATTCTCAGGTTCTCATGGCTGATGCGCTGCGATCGCGTGAGCAGCGCATAGGCGAACTGCTCCGGCTCGAGGTCGAGATAACGCTCCACATCCTCGAACCATTCCATCGAGTTGCGCGCCGCAGATTGCAGTTTCAGCACCTCGACGCGGCGCTCCTCCTGATATTTCTCGAACGCCGCCTCGCGGCTCGGCTCGGTGGCCAGATACTCCGCCAGCGCGATCGCGCTCTCCAGCGCGAGCTTGGTGCCGGAGCCGATGGAGAAATGCGCCGTCGCCGCCGCGTCGCCCATCAGCACGATGTTGCCGTGATGCCAGCGCTCGCAGAGGACGCGCGGGAAGTTCAGCCAGGCCGAGCCGCGCAGATGCTTCGCGTTGCTCATCAATGGGGCGCCGTCGAGATGATCGCGGAAGATCGTCTCGCAGACCGCGATGCTCTCCTCCTGGCTCATCTCGCCGAAACCATAGGCGGCCCATGTCTCCCCGGCGCATTCGACGATGAAGGTCGCGGTCTCTTCGTCGAACTGGTAGGCGTGCGCCCAGACCCAGCCCTTCGGCGTTTTCTCGAAGATGAAGGAGAAAGCGTCGTCGAATTTCGCCCTGGTGCCGAGCCAGGTGAATTTCAGCTTCCGCAGATCGACATCCGGCTGGAAAACATCCGCATGCGCGGCGCGGGTCTTGGAATTCAGCCCGTCGCAGGCGACGACGACGTCGTGATCCTTCGCATAGCTCTCGGCGCAGTCGGCCTCAGTCTCGAATCGCAGGTCGACGCCGAGCGCCCGGGCGCGATCCTGCAGAAGCAGAAGCAGCGTCTTGCGCCCGATGCCGCAGAACCCGTGGCCGGTGGAGACGGTGCGATGGCCGTCATGAACGACCGCGATGTCATCCCAATAGGCGAAATGCGCGCGGATCGCCGCCGCGGATTCCGAATCGTTCCGGGCGAGATTCTCCAGCGTCTCGTCGGAGAGCACCACGCCCCAGCCGAAGGTGTCGTCCGCACGGTTGCGCTCGATCACCACCACTTCGGCGGCGGGATCGCGCAGCTTCATCGAGATCGCGAAATAGAGGCCGGCGGGCCCGCCGCCGAGGCAGGCGATTCGCATCGGGGAGGTCCGCGCCGGGTTTTCCATCACCGGAAACGATAGCGGCGCCGAAATTCATTTCAAGCATAAAATACTTCGCCGGAACCGCCCGGCCGGGAGGCTGAAAAAACGCTTACTCTGGAATTACATTATATTTCAGTCGCTTGCGCCCCATAACCATGGTTATGCATCCCGCGGCGGCGTTCCCGGCTCGCCCAGATCCCACCAGAGCCCGGCCATGATCGCCAGTCCCTCGCGCAGAATCGGCTTCAAGGCGTGCTCATCCGGCGCGTGCTGGGAGCAGCCGGTATAGGAATGCGGCACCCAGATCGTCGGCATCCCCAGGGTCTCAGCGAACTCCTCGTTCGGGAGCGAACCGCCGAGATTCGGCAGGATCGCCGGCCGCGCCCCCGTCGTCTTCTCCAGCGACGCCGCCGCCCAGCGCGCCCAGGGCGCGTCCGGGTCCAGCCGCGTGGCGGTGAAGGCCGCCTCGCTCGACTGTTCGACCCGAACCATCGGAAAGCCGGCACGGTCCAGATGCCGGCGCAACGCCGGAACGATATCCTCCATCTCCGTCCCCACGACGAAACGAAGCTGGCAGCGGGCGGAAGCTTTCGGCTGGATCGCGTTCACCGGGCGCGCCGGGTCGCCGCAAACCGAAGCGAGCACCGCGAAGGAGTTCCAGCCGAACACCTTCTCCGCCGCGCTGAACCCTGGCTCGCCCCAGTCCTCGTCGATCGATGGTCCGCCCGCGGACGCCTCGATCGCCAGGTCGGCGAGCGCCGCGCGCACCGAGTTCGTCAAGCTCGAAGGCCGCCATTCCGGCACCTGGATCGCCCCCCGCGCATCGGTGATCGTCGCAAGCGCATGGGCGAGGATCAGCCCCGGATCGGCGATGAGCCCGCCCCAGTTGCCGGAATGATGCGCGCCCTCGCGCAGGTCAACAGTCAGGTCCATCGTCACCGCCCCCCGCGCGCCCATGAAGAGCGTTGGCCGGTCCGCCGACAGCCGCGGCCCATCGGAAGCGATCAACACGTCTGCCGCCAGCGCGGCGCGCTCGGCGATGAAAAGCTCGTGCATCCCCGGCGAGCCCGCCTCCTCCCCGGTCTCGATCACGACGCGAACATTGAATCCCAACCGCCCGCGCGTCTCCAGCACCGCCGAAAGCGCGGTGAGGTTGAGCAGATGCTGGCCCTTGTTGTCGGCGGCGCCGCGCCCATAGAGCCGCTCACCCTCCGCCTGCAACCGCCACGGTGAGAGCCCATCGCGCCAGCGATCCTCCATGCCGAGAATGACGTCGCCATGGCCATAGGTCAGCACCGTCGGCAACTCGTCGCCTTCTCGTCGCTCGGCGACGAGGAACGGCCCGCCGCCAGGCGCCGGGTTGGGAAGAATGCGGCATTCGAAGCCCATCGCCGCCAGCAGCGGACGCATTTCGACCTCCAGGTAACGCGCCAGCGCGGGCGCGCTCTCGGGGCGTTGGCTTTCAGTCGGAATCGCCACGAGTCTGGCGAGATCGCCAATGAATGCGCCATCGTCGAAACGCGCCTCTGCGGCGCTGATCGCGGCATCGCGGGTCATCGGCGGCTCCTGTTGTTGAAACTCATTGGCGGCGGACAAGAAAAACCCTCGCGCCTGTCATGGGGCGCGAGGGTTTCTCTGTTCTGGTGGAGCCAGGGGGAATCGAACCCCCGACCTCTTGAATGCCATTCAAGCGCTCTCCCATCTGAGCTATGGCCCCCTAATTCTCGACATCCGGGTTGGGGGCCCGGATGCGGACACTCATTAGGTTCGCCCGGCGCGCCGCGCAAGCCCGAATTAGCCCGCGACGCCATCCGGGTTCGCGGTCAGACGTCCTTGTCCTTCGGATCGATCTTGGAGAACTCTCCCAGGTCGTCATCGTCCTCCTCGTCGTCATCCGCGAGAAGCACGTCTTCCTCCACGTCATCGTCATCATCGGCGTCGTCGTCATCCACAACGACCAGATCATCGTCCTCGTCGTCGTCATCGTCGTCGCCGGAGATGATCTTGACCTTCACGTCCTTGATGTCGTCGTCCTCGTCATCATCATCGTCGTCCAAATCCTTCTCGATGACGTCATCGTCGTCGTCATCATCATCGACGTCGTCGGCCACGACCTTGGACGCCGTCGCTTTGGACGCGCGGCTCTTCACCGCCGCGGTCACGGTCGGCACATAGGTCGCACCGCAGATCGGGCAGTCGACCGGGTCGCGGCCGAGATCATAAAAGCGCGCGCCACAGGCGCCGCAAAGGCGTTTCACGCCCCATTCGTCTTTGGGCATCAGAACCCCCAAGGCAGGATCGGTCGATTCGAAAGAAGCGGCCAAGTGCCATATGTCGTCCCGCTAGTCAAAAGGAAAGGTGAGCGGCGCACGAAGATGACACCTTGGCGCCGCAATTGCGAAACTTTCTTGTCGCAGTGCGAAAGGCTGGTTAGTCTTCACGCGGCCGTGGCGCCGACAGTGGGGCTGGAATGGCGTCCATGTGACCATCGAGGGGACAGAATTCGTGCTTTATCACGCCTATGAATATACCCATGCGGCGGTTTCGCCGCTCAGGAACGCGGCGAAAATGTCCATGCGGATGCTCCGCAACCCCTTCAATCCGTTTGCGCCCACCCTGCCGGCGCGCACCACGGCGGCGATGCTGGAGATGTTCATCTCCGCCACCAAGCGATACAGCAAGCCGGAATTTGACATAGACACGGTGGAGGTCGACGGCGAACCGGTCGCGGTGGTCGAAGAGAAGGTGGTCGAGAAGCCGTTCTGCAATCTGGTGCGTTTTCGACGCGAGGGCGCGGAGCGACGGAACGATTCGGCGGTTCTGATCGTCGCGCCGATGTCGGGGCATTTCGCCACACTTCTGCGCGGCACCGTTCGGGCGATGCTGCCGGGTCACGACGTCTACATCACCGACTGGATTGACGCGCGCGACGTGCCGATGAGCGATGGTCGCTTCGGACTCGACGAGTATATCGACTACGTGCGCGAGTTCTGCGGCGTGCTGCACACGGCCACGGGCGAGCGCCCGGCGGTCATGGCGGTCTGTCAGCCGGGCGTTCCGGTCCTCGCTGCGGCGGCGCTGATGGCGGAGGACGATGCGCCGGACCGGCCCGCCTCGATCATCCTGATGGGAAGCCCCATCGACACGAGACGCAACCCGCAAGAGCCGAACCTTCTGGCGACGACGCACCCGCTTTCATGGTTCGAAAAGAACGTGATCGTCACCGTCCCCTTTCCCAATCCCGGGTTTCTCAGGCGGGTTTATCCGGGATTCATGCAGCTTACAGGCTTCATGCAAATGAATCTGGACCGGCACGTCGACGCGCATATGAAGCAGTTCCAGCATCTGGTCGTGGGCGACGGCGAGAGCGCGGAGGCGCACACGGCTTTTTACGACGAATATCTCGCCGTGATGGACATGACCGCCGAATTCTACCTCGAGACGATCGAAACCGTGTTCCAGGAGCACAGCCTTCCTCGAGGCCTGATGACCTATCGCGACGAGCGTCTGGTGAAGCCCGAACTGATTACTGACATCGCGCTGATGACGGTCGAAGGCGAAAAGGACGATATCACCGGGCGCGGCCAGACTGCGGCGGCGCATGCGCTCTGCCCCGATCTGCCCGGCGCGAAGAAATTTCATTGGGAGCAGAAAGGCGTCGGCCATTACGGCGTGTTCAACGGCTCTCGCTTTCGCACCAATATCCAACCGAAAATCGCCGATTTCATCGCCGAGAATCGCGGCTCCCCAGTGAAGCCGAAAGCCGCGCCCAAGCTCAAACTGATGAAAACGGGCGCAGCCCCCGTCGCCGCCGCCTAGGTGCGGGCATGGCCTCGCGCCTCAGGCTTGACGATCTCGACATCGACGTCTCGATCCGCCGGTCCTCGCGCGCGCGCCGGCTGACGCTGACCGTCCCGCAGACCGGGGCGCCGCCGCGCTTGACGGCGCCGCCGGGAATCGCAGAGGCCGAACTCAGGATGTTCCTCCTGCGTCAGTCCGACTGGCTTCGCGCCGCGATGGCGCGCGCGCCGGCGCCGGTCGCCATCGCCTGCGGCGCGCGCTTGCCGGTCGCAGGCCGGATGGTGGAGCTCGAAACAAGACCGGGTCGGCGGCGGGCGCCCCGGCTAGAAGGCGGCAAGCTGGTTGTCGAGGGGCCGGGCGCGCCGGGCCCGCGCGTCGCAGCGTGGCTGAAGGAGCGCGCGCGCGCCTCGGTTCTTCCGATCGCCGCCGAAGCGGCCCGCGCGCTGGGCGTCAGGCACGGCCGTATATCGGTGCGCGATCAGCGCGGGCGCTGGGGTTCGTGCACTTCGGCGGGCGACCTCAGCTTTTCCTGGCGGCTCGCGATGGCGCCGCCCGAGGCGCTGGATTATGTCGCCGCGCACGAGGCGGCGCATCTCCTGGAAATGAATCACGGGCCGCGCTTCTGGGCGCTGGTGACGCGGCTGCGTCCCGAATGGAGACGCCAGCGCGACTGGCTGAAGCGAGAGGGGCCGGGGCTGCATCGATACCGTTTCAGCACCGAACCGAAGTAACCCAGCCGCGCCGCATTGGACATGTGCCGGGCGAGTCTTTCATCGACGCAAGTTGAACCGGCGCTCCAACATGACTAGGGGAAAGAAGCGACAATCCGGGGTCGGGGCGTCAGATTCGAACAGCCGGGAGGGTGAACATGGAGCATCTGAGGAACAAGGTCGCGCTCATCACCGGCGCGAGCCGGGGCATCGGCGCGGAGACGGCGCGGGTCTTTGCGAAGGCCGGCGCCGCTGTCGTCCTCGCCGCGCGCACGCCGGATGAAACCGTGGCCGTCGCCGCAGAAATCAACGCCGCAGGCGGACGGGCCGAGGCCGTCGCCTGCGATGTCGCCGTCTACGGGGATGTCGAAGCCGCCATCGCGCGCGCCGAATCCGCGTTTGGCCCGCTCGACATTCTCGTCAACAACGCCGGTCTGATCGAGCCGATCGGCCGCATCGACGAACTCGCCCCGGAAGAATGGGGCAAGGTGATCGACGTGAACGTCAAGGGCGTCTTTCACGGTCTTCGCGCCGCGCTGCCGGGGATGCGCTCGCGCGGCGCCGGTGTGATCGTCAACATCTCGTCCGGCGCCGCGACGAACCCGCTCGAAGGCTGGAGCCACTACTGCGCTTCGAAGGCGGCGGCGCTGATGCTTACGCGTTGCGCCGACGCCGAGTTGGGAGATGGCGCGGTGCGCGTCGTCGGGCTCAGCCCCGGCACCGTGGCGACCGAAATGCAGGTTGTGATCCGGACGTCCGGGGTCAATCCGGTTTCGCAGCTCGATCCCTCCGTCCATATCCCCGCCGAATGGGCGGCGCGCGCCATCGCCTGGGCCGCCGGGCCGGAAGGGGCGGAGTTCCACGGCCGCGATATCCCGCTGCGTGATGAAACGATCCGCAGGCGGATCGGGCTGATCTGAACGTCAGCGTTCGATCCGTTCGCGCTCTGGCTGGGACGCGTCGTCCGACTCGCCGCCGAACAGCTCGAAAACCCCGTTGACCACCGAAGTGACAACGCCGCGTTGCTCCCGCGCGGCCTGTGGCGCCGGCCGCCCGTCCCGCCCGGCGACGACCGCCCCGCCGCGCGGGGGGCTTGTCTTGAGCGGCCGGGGGGGCAGGCCCTCGTTGATCCGGATCGCGATCTCGCGCCATATCCCCGCGGGGAGGCCGCCGCCCGTGACACCTGTCAGGGGCTCGTTGTCGTCCTTTCCCATCCAGACGCCGACCACGTAATCGGCTGTGAAGCCGATGAACCAGGCGTCGCGGGCGCCCTGCGTCGTGCCAGTCTTGCCCGCCGCCGGTCGGCCCGGATCGGCGCGCCGCCCGGTGCCGCTCCGCACCACTTCCTCCATCATGCCGGTGAGCTGGCCCGCGCTCGCCTCCGATATCACCTGCGCGCCGGCGCCGGTATCGGCGGCCGACATCACCGGCGCCTCGTCGCCGCGAATGGTGATTTCCGTGATGCCGCGCGGCGGCGCGCGATAGCCGCCATTGGCGATCACCGCATAGACCCCAGTCATCTCGAGGAGAGTCGCCTCGGACACGCCCAGCGCCACCGCCGGCCCCTCGGCGATCGGCGACGTGATGCCCATTTCAGCCGCCAGCCGGCGCACCTTCTCGCGCCCGACCCGTTCGGAGAGCCGCACCGCGACCGTGTTGATCGAATGCGCTAGCGCCGTCGTCAGGGTGACTTCGCCCTCATACCCGCCGCCATAGTTCTCAGGGCTCCAGGGGCCGGAGCCGGGAATGTGGATCGTCAGCGGCCGATCGACCATCACGTCAAGCGGAGAATAGCCCGCTTCGAGCGCGGCGGCGTAAACGATCGGCTTGAACGCCGAACCGGTCTGGCGCAACGCCTGGACCGCGCGGTTAAAAGCCCCCGCCGCCGGGTCGCGCCCGCCGATCAGCGCGCGAACCTCGCCGGACGGCGTCATCACCACCACCGCCGCCTCCGCAGGGCTGCCTTCCTTCACCTTGGTCTCGAACACGGTCTTGAGCCCGGCCTCCGCAGCGGCCTGAATCTTCGGATCAAACGTCGTTGTGATCCTGACATCTTCGGTCGTCGTCGCGGTCAAGAACGCGGGGCCGCTGTCCATCACCCAGTCTGCAAAATGACCGCCGGTGCGCCGGGCGGCCTCCTCGGACAGCCGCGCCGGGCGCGCCAACGCCGCCACGGCTTCGGATTCGGTGATCGCGCCTGTCTCGACCATGGCGCTGATGATGACCGCGGCGCGTCCTTCCGCCCGGCCCATGTCGGAGGTCGGCGCGAACCGGGTCGGCGCTTTCAGAAGCCCGGCCAGCATCGCCGCCTCTGGAATCGTGACGAATTTCGCGGATTTGGAGAAATACCGCTGCGACGCCGCTTCGAACCCGGTCGCGCCTGCCCCGAGATAAACGCGGTTCATGTAGATCGAGAGGATCTCATCCTTGGTGTATTTCAACTCCAGCGCCAATGCGACCGGCACCTCCTTCAACTTGCGCTCCAGCGTGCGCTCGGAGGTGAGAAAGACGTTCTTCGCAACCTGCTGGGTGATCGTGGAGCCGCCCTGCACGAATCTTCCGGCGCGCAAATTGACCAGCATCGCCCGGAGCAGCCCGCGCGGATCCACGCCGAAATGCGAATAGAAGCGCCGGTCTTCCGCGGCGAGGATCGCATCGACTAGATGCGGCGACACATCGCCGGGGCCGATCTCTCCGCCAAACTGCGCGCCACGCCACGCAAAGACGTCGCCATTGCGGTCCAGCATGGTGACGGATCCGTGCGTCCGCGCATCCAGAAGCTCCGAGGCGGGCGGCAGTTTCACCAGATAATAGGTCACCGCCCCGGCGAGGATCACGAACAGGATCAGCGCGATCCTGAACCCAAGCCAGAAAAGCAGGCGAAAGAGCGCCTTCACCGCGCCGCCGACCGCCCGGTCGAACCGGCCTGGCGCGCGCGCGTCCCGCCGCTGCCTCTTGCCGTGTCGCGATTTCTTCGCCGCTGGCTTTCCGGCGGGTTTCTTCGGTTTTCGGGCCACGCACGCCTCTTTTTTTCTGCTCTGCAGCGCGGAATGGAAATCGTAGACGAGTGCGGCGACAATGTGGAGGGGCTGCGCGGATTGGCCCGGGCGCGGGACGGGCGCTGGTCAGAGCGGGGCGATCTTCGTCGCAAACTCCTTGAAAACCGCCTCGTAAACCTCTCGTTTGAAGGGCACGATCTTCTCGATCAGAACATCGGGGGCGAACCAGCGCCAATCGCTGAACTCGGCGTGGTCGCCGTCGATCGACACTTCTGAATCGGCGCCCAGAAACCGCGCCAGGAACCATTTCTGCCGCTGCCCGCGATACCGGCCCTTCCAGAGCTTTCCCAACAGATCCGGCGGCAAATCATAGCAGACCCAGCCGGCGGTTTCGGCCAGAAACGAGACGCTCGTCGGAGCGATCCCGGTTTCTTCGCCAAGCTCGCGAAACGCCGCGTCGCGCGGCGCCTCGCCCGTCTCAACGCCGCCCTGCGGCATCTGCCAGGCGTCGCCCGGATTGTCGATGCGTTTCCCGGCGAAGACCTCGCCGCGCCGGTTCAGCACCACCAGCCCGACACATGGGCGATAGGGGAGCGCGGCGATATTCGCCGCGCTCGGTTTCATCCGATCAGCCATCGGGTCACTCGGCTCCCGCGTAGACTGACAAGCCGGTCAGCAGATCAAGCGCGTAGGCGAGCTGCAGATCTTCGCCGCGAAGCTTCGCCGTCGCTTCGTGGCGCGCACGCTCCTCCTCCAGAAGCTCCTGCTCCTCCTCGGTGAGCTGGTTCTTGAGACTGCCGCGCAAATCCGCTTCGGAGCGGCTGAAGCGGTTCACGCCCTCATCCTCTTCCTCCTCGAACTTCTTCTGCGCGACGAGGATGTCCGGCTCGATACCCAGCGCCTGAATCGAGCGGCCCGACGGCGTATAGTAGCGCGCCGTCGTCAGCCGCAGCGCCCCATCGCCCGAAAGCGGCATGATGGTCTGAACCGATCCCTTGCCAAAGCTTTTCTCGCCAAGAACGATCGCGCGGCGGTGGTCCTGGAGCGCTCCCGCGACGATTTCCGAAGCCGAGGCGGAACCGCCGTTGATCAGCACGACGAGCGGCTTGCCCCCGGTCAGATCGCCGGGCTGCGCGTTGTGACGCTCGCTGTCGGCCGGGTCGCGCCCGCGGGTCGAGACGATCTCGCCCTTCTCCAGGAAGGCGTCGGAGACCTCGATCGCCTGATTGAGCAAACCGCCCGGATTGTTGCGCAGATCGATGACGTAGCCCTTGATCTTGTCGGGTCCGATCTCGGTCTTTACCTCGGCGATGCCCGCTTCGAGGTTCTCGAAGGTCTGCTCGTTGAAAGTCGTGATCCGCAGCACGCCGACATCGCCTTCGACGCGGGCCCTCACCGCGCGGATCGTGATGGTGTCGCGAACGACGGTGACGTCGAAAGGCTCATCCTCACCCTCACGGACGATGGTCAGAACGATTTCTTCGCCGACCCCGCCGCGCATCTTGTCGACGGCTTCGGATAGCGAGAGACCCAGCACCGCTTCGCCATCGAGATGAGTGATGTAGTCGCCCGATTCGATTCCGGCGGCGGCGGCCGGCGTGTCGTCGATCGGCGCCACGACCTTCACGACGCCGTTCTCCATCGTGACCTCGATGCCGAGGCCGCCGAATTCACCCTTGGTCTGGACGCGCATGTCCTCAAAATTGTCGGGCGGCAGATAGCTTGAATGCGGATCGAGCGAAGCGAGCATGCCGTTGATCGCGCTCTCGATCAGTTCGTCCTCGTCGGTCTCCTCGACATATTGGCTACGCACGCGTTCAAATATCTCACCGAACAGATCGAGATACTCATAGGTGTTTCGCGAACTCTGCTCCTGAGCCGCGAGCGGCTGGGTGAGCTGGGTCGTCGCGAGGACGCCGAGCGCGACCCCGCCGACCATGGCGATGAACGCCTGTTTCATTGTCTGTCACCTTCCTCTGTGTCGAGCGCGAACCAGATCGCCGGGTCGACCGGCGCGCCGCCTCGTCTTACTTCCATATAGAGCGTTTCCCTGCCGAGCGATTCAACAGGCGTCGTCGCCGCGATCAAAAATTCTTCAGCAGCAGGCGGCGGCCCGCCCAACGCGCCGAGTGGCTCGCCCGCGGCGACGACGTCCCCCAGTTGAACCCGGGCGGCGGCGAGGCCGGAGAAGACGATAAGGATTTCCGGGTCGGGCTCCAGCATCACAACCACGCCATCCTCGCCAAACGGACCGGCGAAACGAACCACGGAACGCCAGGGCGCGTAGACCGCCGCGTAGGCCGGCGCAGAGATCTCCACCCCCTCCAGGGGGCCGCCAGCCCCGGGCGCGCCGAAACGGCGCTCGAGTTCGCCTTCAACGGGCGGCGGCAATGCGCCCCTCGCGGCGGCGAAACTCGCAGCGCGGGGCGCTTCTTCTTCCGCCACGGCCGACGGCAGCGCGGCCGCGAGCGCCTTGAGGGACTTCGCCGATTGCGCGAGCGCCTCTCCCTCTGCGACCAGACGCGCGCGGGTCGCGGCGGAAACATTGCCGGCGCCGCGATCGCGATCGACGATTTCGGCGATCTCGGCCCTGAGCCGCTGCAAGGCGGCGAGCGACCGGCGCGCATCGGACGCAGCGATATCGCGGCGCACATCGAGCGCCGAAAGCTCAGCGAGCAGCGCCGAAAGCCGCGCCGTCTCCGCTTCGAGCGCTGGCGCGAGCGCGGCGAGCTGCATTCCCGCCCGCGCCCCGGCGACGACCCCGTCGGGATGCGCCAGCGCTGCGGCGCGCGGCGCGCTTTCGATCCGCTGCAGCGCCGACAGGACCGCGACCAGTCGACGTCTCTCCCCCTCGAGTCCGGCCTCGATCTCCGCGCGCCGATTGGCGCCGGAGCGCAGATTTTCCCGAATCGCCGCCAGCGCGGCTTCCTCCGCCTGGGCCGCCCGGCCGAGCGCGGCGAGCCGCTCGCCTGGGGTTCGCGCGGCGGCGAGGGAGGCCTCGGCGCGCTCCAGCATCTCCGCCGCGCGCTCCTCGGGTCCGACCCCGGCGAGCAGCATCATGGAGAGAAGAAGCAGCGCGGTCCGCATCAACGCTTCAGAAGTGACCGGCCGGTCATTTCCGACGGCGGCGCGATGCCCATGAGGTCCAGAACGGTCGGCGCTAGATCGGCGAGACGCCCCGGCCCCGCCAGCGACGCGTCCGGAACCCCGGCGAGGAGCGCCGCGACCGGGGTCGTCGTGTGGGCGGTATGCGGGCCGCCGCTCTCCGGATCGATCATCATCTCGCAATTGCCGTGATCGGCGGTGACGATCATCGCCCCACTGACCGCCGCCAGCGCTTCCAGCGCCTCGCCAAGACCCGCGTCCACCGCTTCGCAGGCGCGGATCGCGGCGGAAACATCCCCGGTATGACCGACCATGTCGGGGTTGGCGTAGTTCACCACGATCAGATCGTGGCCGGCCTTGATCCCTTCGACCAGCGCCGCAGTCACCTCGGCGGCCGCCATCTCGGGCGCCAGGTCGTATGTGCGGACCTTCGGGCTCGGCGCCATGATCCGCGTCTCACCGGCGCTCGGCGTCTCCTCCCCTCCATTCAGGAAGAACGTGACATGCGGGTATTTCTCGGTCTCCGCGAGGCGAAGTTGACGTTTTCCGGCGGCGGACACCCATGCGCCAAGCGTATTGACGATGGGTTTGGCCGGAAAAAGCGTGCTCATATAAGTCTTGTGGCGGTCGGAATAATCGACAAGCCCCGCCATCGCCGCGAAATGCGGGCGCTCGCCGACCTCGAACCCGTCGAAATCAGGGTCGCCAAGCGCGGCGAGAAGCTCCCGCGCGCGGTCGGCGCGGAAATTGAGGAAGAGCACGCCGTCGCCGGGCCGGGCGCCTTCATAGCCGCCGACCACCGTCGGCGTGATGAACTCGTCCGTCTCGCCTCGGCCATTGGCGGCGGCGATGGCGGCGGCGGCGTCATCCGCGCGCGCGCCCTCAGCCCTGACGATGGCGGCGTAGACCGCCGCCACCCGCTCCCATCTCTTGTCCCGGTCCATGGCGTAGAATCGTCCGGAAACCGTGGCGACCCGCCCCGCGCCGCCGAGATCCGCGAGGAAATCCTCCAGATAGCCAGCCGCGGCCTGCGGCGGTGTATCGCGCCCGTCGGTGAAGAGATGGAGCGCGACCGGAACGCCCGCTTCCGCCACCGCCCTCGCCGCTTCGGCGATATGGCGCTGATGCGCGTGGACGCCGCCCGGGCTCATCAGGCCCATCAGATGCGCGGTCCCGCCCGACGCTTTCAGGGTCGCGCACAACGCCTTCAGCGCCTCATTCGTTCTGAACGATCCGTCCTCGATGGCGCGGTCGATCTTCGGCAGGTCCATCCACACGACGCGGCCGGCGCCGATATTCATGTGACCGACTTCGGAATTTCCCATCTGCCCTTCCGGCAGCCCGACATCCGGGCCCGCGCAGGCCAGCATCGCCGGGGTTTGAGCGGCGACGAGCGCGTCGTAATTCGGCGTCCGCGCGAGCGCGGGCGCATTCCCCTCGCGCGCCTCCCGCCAGCCCCAGCCGTCAAGAATGCAGAGCACGACGGGCGATATGGCGGCTTCGGGCGTGTCTTGCATGGCGATCCGGCTTCCGGTTTCAATCCCGCCTTCAGTATGCGCCGAAGCGCGCCGCGTCGAGACCGGCGGCCAGATTCCGCGGCGGCGGGCGCACTCACCCCTCGCGCGTTTCCGCCGCCGCCAGCCGCGCCTCGGCCTCGGCGATGAAGGCGCGGCTTCGCGGCGCCTCGGCATGACGCTTGGTCAGGATGACCTGAAAATTCGCCAACTTGCCGAAGCGGAAGCTGATCTCCGAAGTCATGAGGTAGAGATCCCACATCCGGAAGAACGTCTCATCGAAAAGCGCGACCACCGCGTCCCGGTTGGCGTGAAGACGGCTCCGCCATTCGCGCAGCGTATCCGCGTAGTGCATGGTCAGGATCTCGACATCCTTGACCAGCAGCTTGGTCTTCTCGATCGCCGCAAACGTCTCGGCGAGACTCGGGATATGGCCGTTCGGAAAGATGTATTTCTCGATGAAGGGCGGGTCGGACCGGTTCGGCTTGGCGCGCACGATGGAGTGAACGACGGCGATCCCATCGTCCGTCAGCAATTCCTGGATCTTGGAGAAATACTCCTTGAAGTGATGCGGGCCGACATGTTCGAACATGCCGATGGAGACAATCCGGTCGAAACGGCCCTCCACCTTCCGGTAGTCCTCCAGCCGGAAATCCGTGTGTTCCGCAAGGCCGGTCTCGACCGCCCGCGCCTTGGCGACGCGCAACTGCTCCTCCGCCAGGGTGACGCCGGTCACGTCGGCGGAGCCGGTTTCGGCGAGATAGAGCGCCATCCCCCCCCAGCCGCAGCCGATATCGAGCACGCGCTGCCCCGGCCCAAGCTGCATCTTCGCCGCGATGTGGCGTTTCTTCTTGCGCTGCGCCTGCTCCAGCGTCTCTTCGCCGGTCTCGAAATAGGCGCAGGAATACTGCAGGTCCTCATCGAGAAAGAGCCGGAAAAGCCGTTCGTCCAGATCGTAGTGATGCGCGACATTGCGCTTCGCATTCTCCGGCAGAACGTAGCGGCGGAGTATCCGGTCGACGATGCGCCAGACCTCGCGCAACGCCGCCGGCGCGCTGATAAAGCCGGCCGTCCCGTTCTGCTTGGCGAGGGCGAGAAATTCATAGAGATCGCCCTCCTCGACCACGAGGCGGCCGTGCATGTAGAGCTCGGCGAACTGGAGCGCCGGATCGGACCAGATCGCCCGCACCGCCGCCTTGTCCGTCAGCCTGACCCGCGCCACCGGCGGGCTTCCGTCACCGAAGGTCTCGACCCGGCCGGACGGAAAAACGACCTCCAGCGCGCCTTTGCGAAAGCCTCGCTTCAGCATCCCCGCAAGTCGGTTTTCGATCATAAAGCGCCCTTTCCTTGTCGTTCGAAAGTCATCTAACCCAAGCAGCGCCGGCGATCAAAGAGCCCGGCGCCGCGAACACCAGCCGGCGGATTACGCCTGCTGAATCTCATTCGTGCCGGAAGTCCGGTTTGCGTTTCTCAGCGAATGCGCTCATGCCCTCTTTCTGATCATGGGTCGCGAACAGCCCGAAGAAAACGCGTCGTTCATAGTGCAGCCCCTCGGCGAGCGAGGTCTCGAAGGCGCGGTCCACGGCCTCCTTCGCGACCATGGTCGAGGGTTTCGAGTAACCGGCGATGATCTCCGCCGCCTTCATCGCCTCGTCCATCAGCGCATCCGCCGCCACGATGCGAGAGACAAGACCGCACCGTTCGGCCTCCGCCGCGTCCATCATCCGGCCGGTCAGCACCATGTCCATCGCCTTCGCCTTGCCGATCGAGCGGGCCAAGCGCTGCGAGCCGCCCATGCCGGGGATGACCCCGAGCTTGATCTCCGGTTGACCGAATTTCGCGCTGTCGGCGGCGATGATGAAATCACACATCATCGCCAGTTCGCACCCACCGCCGAGCGCATAGCCTGCGACCGCCGCGATCTTCGGGGTGCGAAGTTTCGCGAACCCGTCCCAGCCGGCGAAAAAGTCGTCATAGAACATGTCCATATTGGACTTTTCGTTCATTTCCTTGATGTCCGCGCCGGCGGCGAAGGCCTTCTCGGAACCGGTGACGATCAGGCACCCGATCTCGCGGTCGGCGTCGAGCGCCGCCGCTTTCTCCAACATCTCCGCCAGCACGGCGCTGTTGAGCGCATTAAGCGCTTCGGGGCGATTGATCCTGAGAGTCGCGACGCGGCCCTTCCTTTCGACAAGAACGGTCTCGGCCATCTTCAATCCCTCTTCATCGTTTCGAGCCGCGGCAGCATGGCGGAAAAATCCTTTCCCCCGCCGCCCTCTTCAACCATCGCCGCGTAGAGCCTCGCGGCGTGGGCGCCAATCGGCGTGGCGGCGCCGGCGGCCTCGGCCGCCTGCTGGCTCAGATTGAGATCCTTCAGCATCAGGCTGGCGGCGAATCCGGGCTTGTAGTCGTTATCGGACGGGCTTTGCGGACCGATGCCAGGCGCCGGGCAATAGGCGTTCATCGACCAGGAATAGCCGGAGGAGGTGGAGACCACGTCGAACATCGCCTGCCGGGAAAGACCGAGCTTGTCGGCGAGGGCGAAGGCTTCGCAGGTGACGATCATCGTCGCGCCGAGGATCATGTTGTTGCAGATTTTCGCCGACTGTCCGGCGCCCGCGCCGCCGCAGTGCACCGTCTTCTGACCCATGATCTCGAACAGGGGCTGCGCCGCCGCGAAGGCCTCGTCGGAGCCGCCGCACATGAAGGTGAGCGTGCCGCCCGACGCGCCGCCGACGCCGCCGGAGACCGGCGCGTCGACCGATAGCAGCCCCGCCGCCGCCGCCGTCTCATGCGCCGCGCGCGCGGCGGCCACATCCACGGTGGAGCAATCGATCAGCACCGCGCCTTTCATGGCCGCCGGCGCGATCTCGGCCATGACGGAGGCGAGGATTTCGCCGTTCGGCAGCATGGTGAGCACCGCTTCGCGCCCCGCCGCCGCCGCCGCCGCCGATCCCGCCTTCGCCACGCCGTCGACATCATAGGGCGCGAGGTCGAACCCCGTTACTTCATGCCCCGCCTTCGCCAGATTGGCCGCCATCGGCGCGCCCATGTTGCCGAGGCCGATGAATCCGATCTTCATGGCGCTTCCCTCCCTCAGAGTTTCAATTCGTCCGCCCCGAGCGGGGCGAGCATCGCATCGACATCGGGGCGGCGAACGTCCGCGAGGCGTGGCTTCGCCCAGTGCGGGTCGCGATCCTTGTCGATCACCGCCGCGCGCACGCCTTCGAGGAACTCGCCATGTTCCATGCAGCGCGCAGTGAACCTGTATTCCTGGGCCAGCGCCTCCTCCAGCGTCATCGACCGCGCGGCGCGCACCATCTCCATCGTCGTGGCGACGGAGAGCGGACAGCCGCGACGGAGCGCCTTCAATGTCTTCGTCGCCCACGGCAAACCGGCGCGCGCCACCTCCTCCAGGTTCGCTTCGAGCTCGACGGTGGAGGCGGCCGCGAAAGCGTCGTCCATCGGCAGTCGAAAATAGGCGAGCTCGCCACCTTCAGGTTTTTCGGCGAAGGCGCGGATCTCCCCCGGATCGCCGGACTCCGCCAGCTGGGTCTTCAACGCTTCGAGCCGATCGGAAGGGACATAGGCGTCCGCGAACCCCGCGTGGATCGCGTCCGCCGGCCCCATGCGCGCGCCAGTCATGCCGAGATACTCCCCCGCGCGGCCCGGCGCGTTCGCGAGAAGCCATGAGCCGCCGACGTCGGGAACCAGGCCGATCCCGCATTCCGGCATCGCCACCTCGGTCCCGTCCGTCACCACCCGGTGTGAGCCGAGCGCGGAGACGCCGACGCCGCCGCCCATGACGAAGCCGTGCATGATCGCGACATAGGGTTTCGGATACCGCGCGATCTTGGCGTTCAGCCGGTATTCGAACGCCCAGAACCCCTGCCCGAAAGCGAAATCCCCGGCGCGGCCTGTCTCGTAGAGATCGCGGATATCGCCGCCAGCGGCGAAGGCGCGCGCGCCCGCCGCGTCGATCAGCACCAGCGCGACGCGATCGTCGTCCCGCCATTCTTCCAGCGCGGCGTCGATCGCGCGCAGCATGTCGTAGGTGAGCGAATTGAGCGTTTCCGGCCGGTTGAGCGTGATCCGACCGGCGCGCCCTTCGATGCGGATCAGAATGTCGCTCACGCCGCCCGCTCCGCCAGCAACGCGCGGGAGATGATCACCCGCATGATCTCGTTCGTTCCTTCAAGGATCTGGTGCACCCGCAGATCGCGGACGATCTTCTCCATTCCATAATCGGCGAGATAACCATACCCGCCATGAAGTTGAAGCGCATCGTTGGCGACCCGGAAGGCGGCATCGGTGACGAAGCGCTTCGCCATGGCGCAGAACTTCGTCGCATCGGGCGCATCCTTGTCCAGTTTCCACGCCGCCTGCCGCAGAAAGATGCGCGCCGCCTGCAGTTCGGTCTCCATATCCGCCAGCCGGAACTGGAGCCCCTGGAACTGGTCGATGGTCTTGCCGAACGCCTTGCGCTCGCCGACATAGCGCAGCGCCGCGTCGAGCGCCGCTTGCGCGCCGCCAAGCGCCGAGGCGGCGATATTGAGCCGGCCGCCATCGAGCCCGGCCATGGCGTAGGCGAAGCCGCGCCCTTCCTCGCCGATCAGGTTCGCCGCCGGTACGGACGCGCCGTCGAGCCGCACCTCCGCGGTCGGCTGCGCGCGCCAGCCCATCTTGTCTTCCTTCGCGCCAAAGGAGAGCCCGTCCGTCCCTGACTCGACAATGATCGCCGAAACGCCCTTCGGCCCTTCGTCGCCGGTGCGGCACATGACCAGATAGGCGTCCGAATAGTCGCCGCCGGAGATGAAGGACTTGGTCCCGGTCAGCGCCCAGCCTTCATTGGTCCGCGCCGCGCGTGTCCGGAGCGCGGCGGCGTCGGAGCCCGACCCCGGCTCGGTAAGGCAATAGGAGATCACCGTCTCCATCGAGGTAAGCCGCGGCAACCATTCCGATTTCATCTCCGCCGATCCGAACCGGTCGATCATGCCGGCGCACATGTTGTGGATCGACAGGAACGACCCGACCGCCGGACAAGCCATCGCCAGCGCCTCGAAGACCAGCGTCGCGTCGAGCCGCGAAAGCCCGGAGCCGCCGTATGTCTCGGACACATAGATGCCGCCAAGCCCGAGCGCAGCGACTTTGGGCCACAATTCCTTCGGGATCGTCCCCGCCGCTTCCCAGGTCCGCGCGTGCGGCGCGATCTCCGCCTGGCCGAACTCAAGAGCCATGTCGAAGATCGCCTGCTGTTCCTCCGAAAGCGCGAAATCCATTTCTATCCTCCGAAGAGCGCTGCGCGCAGTGAATGGTTCGGAGTAGCCGCCTCGCTTCTCCGCATCAACCTGTCCTGCCAAAGCCGGCCGCATTTCGAGCCGTTGGCATCTTCCCGCGCAGCGCGAAGCCGGTCAGAGGTCGACGTGGAATTCCTCGATCAGGTGCGTGACGACAGCGCCGAGCGCGGCCTCGCCTTCCGCCCCGCCGGCGCGCGCCGCCTCGGCGATGCGGCGCTGCCGGTCGGCGCCGTTGCCATCTGAGGCGATGCGCGCCAACCCCTCTATCTCCTTCAGCGAGGAGAGCGCCGCCGCATCCGATTCGACAAGCGCCATTATTTCGGCGGCGAGTTCGTCGAAGGGAACGATCTCCCCCCGCCCGAAATCGATCAACCCTTCGGCCATGCCGTAGCGCTGCGCGCGCCAGCGATTCTCTGCGATCAGGAACCGGTCATAGGCGCGCCAGCGCTGGTTCCCGGCCTTCAGCCGCCAGAGCATTCGCATCAACGCCTGCGTCGCCGCGGCGATGGTCAGCGTATCCTCCAGCCGCGGGCAGACGTCGCAGATCCGGCTCTCAAGCGTCGGGAAGCGATGCGAGGGGCGAAGATCCCACCAGATCTTCGAGCTGTCCTCAATGATCGAGAGATCGGTCAGCACCGCCACCATGCGCTCGTAATCCGCCCAGCTCGCCACGTTCGGCGGCAGGCCCGTGCGCGGCAGGCCGTCGAACACCGAAAGCCGGTAGGAGGAGAGCCCGGTGTCGCGCCCCTGCCAGAACGGTGACGAGCAGGACAGCGCCAGAAGATGCGGCAGGAAATAGCTCATCTGCGGCATGAGGTCGACACGGAGCGCGTCGCCCCCCGCCCCTTCCCCGAGCCCGACATGAACATGCATCCCACAGATGAGAAGGCGCTGCGCGACGCCGCCCATCGCCCGCCGGAGCTCGTGATACCGGTCCCTGTCGGTGTGACGTTGCTGCTTCCAGTCGGCGAACGGATGACACGATGCGGCGATCGGCGCCAGCCCGTGGCGCTTCGCCTCGCGCGCGACTGTCGAGCGCAGGCGCTTCAGGTCGTCGCGCGCCTCGTCCACCGTCGCGCAGACCTTGGTTCCGATCTCGATCTGGCATTGCAGGAACTCGGGCGAGACCTGCTCCTCCAGCTCGGCCGCGCAGGCCTCCATCAGCCCCGGCGGCGCCTCCGCCAGCGACAGAGTCTCAAGATCGACGAGAAGATACTCCTCCTCTACCCCGATGCTGAACGCGGGCGCTTCCATGCCCTCAGAATGGCCCGCGCGGACACCCGCGCGCAAGAGGCGGCGCGTCAGCGCGCGGGCGCATGAGACCGGCGCTAACACGATGTGAGATAACGCATATCCCTACCGATATGCGTGGAAATTTCTTTGACTTCATTATTGACGCTGGCTAATCGTCGAGCGTGTGCAGGTTTTGTGCAAGTGTGAAGCTGGGGCGTTTCAGGGTGTTTTCGCCCGCCGGCTTGTGGGTTCGTTCGAAATCGAGTGTGAGATCAACATCGCCGTCGCCGGCGATGTGAGGCGTCGCACGGGCTGTCGCAGCAAGGCTTTCGCTGCGACCGTCGGCCCGCGACGAGTTCGCATCGGTCCGCCGTTCGGCTTTGCGCGGGGAGACCCGCGAGAAAGGGACTATTGTCGTGTCGAAGCAACTGACCATCACGGGGCTGGCTCTGGCTGTCGCGGGGCTGCTCGCCCCGCATACGGCCGAAGCGGCCTCCTATTTCGTGCGTCCGTTTATCCAGGTGGGTGGCGGCGGACTTATCGACGGCCTTCAGCAGAACGGGGCGACGAACGCCTCGCAGAACTTCGGGACCAATTTCCAGTCCACGGTCGACCTGGATGACGGGACCGTCAAGGCGCGGACGAATATCCCGTCCGCCCAGAGCAACGGCCAGTCTGGCGGCTCGTTCGGCGAGCGCGTGGCGTTCTCGCCCGACGCGGCCGGCACGACTGTCAGCTTCTCCTTCGATTTCGACGGAACCATCGAGGTGTCCGATTTGCTGAACGGGCCTCTGGCGACGGGATACAGCGCATTCGTCTTCGCCAATCTCTTCGTTTACGATTCGAGCGCGGGCGCGACCTATCAGAACTTCAATACGCTTGGCGGCGCGCTCATCTCCCGGTCGTTCGCCCAGGATTACGGCACGTCCTCCGGCGCAACGCCGTCAAGCACGTTCTTCGATATCGACCAGACGCTTTCCGGTTCGATCACCGTCGAGGCGAACAAGCAGTATGACGTCTTCGCCTCGCTATCGGTCGCGGCTGCGACCAACCAGAACGACATCAGCATCATGATGGACTTCATGAACACCGGCACGTTCGCGATCGATGCGGACCCCGGCGTCACCTACACGTCCAGTTCGGGCGTCTTCCTCGACTCGACCGGGGTCACGCCCTCTGCGGTTCCGGTTCCGGCGGCGCTGCCGCTGCTGCTCGGCGGGCTTGGCCTGCTCGGCTTCGTCAGCCGACGCCGGCGCGCCGCGGCCGCCTGAGCCGCGCCCAACCGAACGCCGAGGCCCGGCCCGGAGCGACCGCTCCGGGCCGGGCTTCTCTTTTCCCTATGACGGGAAGTGGAACTCCGCGCCCTCTTTCACGCCGGACGGCCAGCGCGAGGTCACGGTCTTGGTGCGGGTGTAGAAGCGGAACGCGTCCGGCCCATACTGGTTGAGATCGCCAAAGGCCGATTTCTTCCAGCCGCCGAAGGTGTAATAGGCGAGCGGCACCGGGATCGGCACGTTCACGCCGACCATGCCGACCTCGACCCGGCTGACGAAATCGCGCGCCGTGTCGCCATCGCGGGTGTAGATCGCGACGCCATTGCCATACTCGTTATCCGTCGCCAGTTTCAGCGCCGTCTCGTAGCTGTCGGCGCGGACGGTGGAGAGGACGGGGCCGAAGATCTCGGTCTTGTAGATATCCATGTCCGGCGTGACGTTGTCGAAGAGGCAACCGCCGACGAAGAACCCGTTCTCGTAGCCCTGCATCTTGAAGCCGCGCCCGTCGACAACCAGCTTCGCGCCCTCTTCGACGCCCCGGTCGATCAGGCCGAGCACCCGCTTCTTCGCCTCGGCGGTGACGAGCGGGCCAAAATCGGCGTCGTCGCCGTCGGTATAGGGCGCGATCTTCATCGACTCGACCCGCGGGGCCAGTTTCTCGATCAGCCTGTCGGCGGTCTCCTCCCCGACCGGAACGGCGACCGAAATCGCCATGCAACGCTCCCCGGCCGCGCCGTAACCGGCGCCGGCCAGCGCGTCCACAACCTGATCCATATCGGCGTCCGGCATGACGATCAGATGGTTCTTCGCGCCGCCGAAACACTGCACGCGCTTGCCTGAAGCGGTTCCGCGCCCATAGACATATTGCGCGATCGGGGTCGAGCCGACGAAGCCGACCGCGCCGATATCCTTATGGTCGAGGATCGCGTCCACCGCGCCCTTGTCCCCGTTCACGACGTTCAGCACCCCCTTCGGCAATCCCGCCTCGATCATCAGTTCCGCCAGCATCAGCGGCACGGAGGGGTCGCGCTCCGAAGGCTTCAGGATGAAGGCGTTGCCGCAGGCGATCGCCGGGCAGAATTTCCACATCGGGATCATCGCCGGGAAATTGAACGGGGTGATCCCGGCCGCCACGCCAACCGGCTGGCGGATGGAATAAAGGTCGATCCCCGGACCCGCGCCTTCATTGAACTCCCCCTTCAGCAGATGCGGCGCGCCGATGCAGAACTCCGCGACCTCGAGCCCGCGCACCACATCGCCCCGGGCGTCCGGCACGGTCTTGCCGTGTTCGCGGGACAGCGCTGTCGCGAGCTTGTCCATATCGCGATGCAGAAGGCGCACGAACTCCATGATGACCCGCGCGCGGCGCTGCGGGTTCGTCGCCGCCCAGCCGGGTTGCGCCGCTTTCGCGCTCGCCACCGCGGCGTCCATCTCGTCCTGACCGGCCAGCGGAACGCGGGCCTGAACCTCGCCGGTTGCAGGGTTGTACACGTCCGCGAAGCGGCCCGAGGTCCCCTTCACATGCGCGCCGTCGATGAAATGGGTCAATTCCGCGACCATGGCCGTCTCCTCCGAGTGAATTTCGACACAGGCTTAAAAGAAAGGCTGAGACCGGGCAATCGACTTTCCCTGCGCCGCCGTCTAGGAACCGGTCGATGTTCCGTCGGGTAAGATTGATCTTCGCGCGCGCCATCGCCGCGCTCGGGCCGGTCGCTACGCGGCAGGCGGGCGCGCTCTGCTGGCGGCACGGCGCCGCGGGCGTCGAAATTCTGCTCATTACAACAAGGCGATCCGGTCGCTGGACGCCGCCGAAGGGCGGGCTGATGAAGGGCCGGACCAACGCCGAATGCGCCGCGATCGAGGCCTGGGAGGAAGCCGGGGTCAGAGGCGAGGTCGCCAGCGCGGCGCTCGGCGCCTATGCGACGCTAAAGTCCCGCAAGAACGGCGGCTGGATCAAACTCTCCGTGGAGGTCTACCCGCTCCGCGTGACGGAGATGGAGCCGCGCTTTCCGGAGCACGGTGAACGGACGCTGCGCTGGTTCCCGCGCGCGGCGGCCGCGCACGCGGTGCGCGAGGGAGCGCTTCGCCGGATGATCCTCGGCTTCACGCCCTGAGCGGGCGCCCCGGCGGCCCTCAGCATTCAGGCAGGTTGACGGCCAGCCCGCCCTGGCTCGTCTCCTTGTATTTCTCGCTCATGTCCCGGCCGGTCTGACGCATCGCCTCGATACAGTTGTCGAGCGGCATGAAATGCGCCCCGTCGCCCCGTAGCGCGAGCGAAGCGGCGGAGACCGCCTTGATCGCGCCAAGGCCGTTGCGCTCGATGCAGGGCACCTGAACCAGCCCGCCGACCGGGTCGCAGGTCATTCCCAGATGATGCTCCAGCGCGATCTCGGCGGCGTTCTCGATCTGCTCGGGCGTGCCGCCAAGCGCGGCGCAGAACCCCGCCGCCGCCATCGCGGAGGCGGAGCCCACCTCGCCCTGACAACCCACTTCCGCCCCCGAGATCGAAGCGCGATGCTTGATCAGTCCGCCAATGGCGGCCGCGGTCAGCAGGAACTCGCGCTCCCCCGCCTTGGTCGCGCCCTGGCAGTGGTCGCGGTAATAGCGCAAGACGGCGGGCGTCACGCCGGCGGCCCCGTTGGTGGGCGAGGTCACGACCTTGCCGCCAGCGGCGTTCTCCTCGTTCACCGCCATCGCGTAGACCGAAAGCCAGTCATTGGCGATATGCGGCTGGGCGATGTTGAGGCCCTTCTCGGCCTCCAGTTGTTCATGGATCCGCTTCGCCCGGCGGCGCACGCGCAGCCCGCCCGGCAACTCCCCCTCCTGCGCAAGGCCGCGCTCGATACAGGCGTTCATCGCCGCGGCGATCCCGTCCAGCGCAGCGTCGAGCGCGCGCGGGCTCATCCCCGTCTCCTCGTTTCGCCGCTTCATCGCCGCGATCGTAAGGCCGGAGGATTTCGCCATCTCCAGCATCGCGGCCGCCGAATCGAACGGGAAAGGACGCGTCGGCCCTTCGGCCGCGACGGGCGCGCCGTCGCGAAGTTCCCGCGCCGTCAGCACGAACCCGCCACCGACAGAATAATATGTCTCCTCCATCGCCAGATTGCCCGCCCCGTCATGCGCGAAGAGCTTCAGCGCGTTGGCGTGACCGGCGAGCGGCGGACCGTAGTCGAAGACGATATCGGCCTCCGGATCAAAGCCGAGCCGGCCGAGCCCTTCGACATCAACCGCCTTCTCCGCCCGAACCCGCGCCTCGATCCCCACCGCTTCATCCGGGTCGACATCGCTTGGGTTCTGTCCGGCGAGGCCCAGAAGCACTGCCCGATCCGTCGCATGGCCCTTTCCGGTGAAGGCGAGCGAGCCGTGGAGCGAGCACGAGAGCCGCGCCGGCGCCCCCGCCCCCGGCACGCGGTCGCGCCCGGCGCGAAGCGTCGTGAGGAATCGGCCAGCGGCGGTCATCGGCCCCATCGTGTGCGAAGAGGACGGGCCGAGGCCAACCTTGAAGATGTCGAAAACTGAAAGGAACATGGCGCCTCCAACGCATTCGATAGGGAGCATTCGCAGATCATGTTTCAAGAGGCGCGGCGGATAGGCGCGGAAAACCGACACGACCGGCATGGTGGCCCCGGCCGGACTCGAACCGGCACTTCCGAAGAAAACGGATTTTGAATCCGTCGCGTCTACCAGTTCCGCCACGGGGCCGCGGATGCGCAGAGACGCGCATATCGCGAAGCTGGCGTCGGGGCAAGAAGGCGCGCGATCGCCACTCAACCCACGCTTGAACATGCGCGCGAAGATTCAATTTTACAAAAACACGAACTCAGTTTAACTAGGATGCGTGGAGATGTAACTGGTTCTGTTGTGGGATGAAAAACATGAACATGTATCGCATGAGCGTGGCGGCGATCGCCATGGCTTTCACTGCGGGAGTCGCGCAGGCGGCGACCGTTTCGCTCAACTATGACGTTCCGACGCCCGCCGGCGATGTCCGCGCGCCGTCGGCGACCACGGGCGACGTTCGACTGAACTTCGTGGGCAACGACCTCAGCAACCCGGCTCCGAACTCTCGTTCGCCCTGGGATGGCACGGCTTTCGTGAACTCCGGCCAATATCACTCGGTCTCCGCCGGGGCCTCGCTGACTTATGACTTCGACGTGGATCAGACGAATTTCGGCCTGATGTGGGGCTCTCCCGACAGCTATAACGATCTCGTCTTCAAGCTCGACGATGCGGTCGTCTTCTCGCTGACCGGAACGGATGTCGACAATCCGCCGGCTCCGGGCGCGGGCTTCGTCAACGTGCGCATCAGCGATCTGCTGTTCGATCAGGTGATCTTCACCTCTGGCAACTCCGACGCGTTCGAGTTCGCGCAGGTTCAGGTGCCGCTGCCGGCGGCGATCTGGCTCATGCTCGGCGCCATCGGCGGCCTCGGGTTCGTGTCCCGTCGGCGTAGCGCCGCTGCGGCCTGACGTGACGAGGGGGCGGCGACGCCCCGAATGAGATAGCGAACGGCGTCCGGCGAACCGGGCGCCGTTTCCGGTTCAGGCGCCTGTCGCCTCCAACCGCGACCAGATCCTCTCAACCGAAGACCTGATCTTCAGCGCTTCCTCCCATCGATTCGACAGCTCGCGCCCGTCCGGGCCGGTCATCGCATATTCCGGGGGGCCGAGTTCGCAGAGAAAAACACAGACGCCTTCGTCGTTGCGCGCGCGCCACCCCCGGAGCCCCTCCTCCCACCAGCCTTCGAAAAGGTCGACCCATTTCCGATGCTGCGGGAAGTCGAGCTGCAGCTGGATCTGCTGACGGCTCGCGACCCGGCCCTGAAAACTATCGGACCGCGCGAGGATGCGCGAAATCAACCCCATGTCGCGCGTCGAGAGCGGATGCCAGAATTCGCGATCGACGACATAGTGCGAAAGATCGGCGCAGAGCCGCATTTCCGGGATCGCGTCCAGCAGAGTCAGCGTCGGATAGAGATCGTTGGTGATGCAGTTGCGGTGCGTCTCGAACATCACAGGCATGCCGATCTCATCCGCCATCTCGATCCAGCGGCGGATAACCGGGATCATCCCTTCCACCGTCAGCGGCGTCACCTGGCCGATCACATCGACGAATGGCGCGCCGAAATCCTTCGCCATCGAAAGCGTCTCTCGCAAGCTTTCGACTGTCTTCGGGAATGCGACGATCAACGGGGTGAGGCCGGTCCGCTCCAGATGCGGGCGGATTTCATGCGCCACCGCGACATCCGCGGCGCCGAGATCGATGGCGATCCCGTGATAACCGGCTTCGGCGACCATGTCGCAAACCACGCCGAGCGGCGCCTTCACGCCCGACTGGTCGTGCGGCTGCATCGCCCAGAGGGACTGGTAGAAGTGAAGCTCGCGGCTCATATCGCCGGCAGCCGCGCGAATCCTCCGCCGGCGCGCGGAGCGATCCAGACTTCGTTCATCGGGAAATCCGCCTCCGAGCAGGCGCCGGCGAGTTTCCGGATCACCTCGATTTGAAACTCGATATAGCCCATCCGGTGCGGCGCCCCGCCAATGCCTTTCTCGATATCGGCGTTGAGATCGCGCAGCTTCCAGAACGGCACCGACGGAAACATGTGATGGGCGGTGTGGTACTGCATCTGCCAGCACATCCAGCGCATCAGCGCGCTGGTGCGGGTCGAGCGGGTGTTAGAAAGAATGTCGTTCGAATGCTCCAGCCCGAGATGCTCGATCGTGTTCTGGAGCTGGTGAGTCCATTTCATCGCGAACATCGGCGCGATCCAGAGGATCACCAGCGCCCACGACTGGAAGGCGAGCGAGACCGCGATCAGCGCGAGATAGAGCCCGAGATGCCAGCGCCCCTCGCGAATGACCCGCTGTTCCTCATCGACGCGGATATAGGGCTCGATCACCTCACCCCGCGCGAACCGCAGGATGCGCGCGATGCGCGTCGGCCAATAGCTGAGTCCGGAGAGCCACAAGAGATAGCTGGTCAACCTATAGGGTTCGCGCGCCAGTTCGCCGTCGCGCTCCCAGTCGGAGGTGTGGCGATGATGGGCGAAATGCTGAATCTGATCGAAATCGCGCGGGAAGATCTGGATGAAGCCGATTGCCCGCCCAAGCCATTCGTTGAGCCATTTGGTCGCGAAAACCGTGCCGTGCGAAAGTTCGTGCTGCCCCGCGTAAAGAAAGTTCAACAGCGTTCCGTGGACCATGAAAACCGGGATCGCGATCCATGTTCCCCAAGTCTCCCATAGTAGCCAGCCGGTGAACAGGATCGCCCCGAAATGCGAAAGCGCCTGCGCTGCGCCGCGAAGGTCGGAACGCTGGGCGAGCGCGCGCAAACGGGCGGGCTCCAGGATGCGGCGGCGGGCGAATGTGGCGTCCATGGGCGATCTCCTTTCCGGCCGGGGCAGGATCGTCGATTCCGACTCTTCAGGACAATTGAAAATTCGTGCTAAGATTGCTGAGTTTTATTCAGCGAAAGTCGCCCATGCTGCCCCCCCCTCGCCGCCATCGAAGCGCTGGACAGGATTGACAGGCTCGGTTCGGTCGCCGCCGCCGCCACCGCGCTGTCCGTCACTCCATCGGCGATCAGCCACCGGCTGCGGACGCTCGACGACGCGCTCGGCTTTCCCACAGTCGCGCCGCATGGCCGGGGTCTTGCGTTGACGGGGCCGGCGCGGCGGTTTCTGGACGAAGCCCGCCCGGCGCTAGATGCGCTCAGGGCGGCCGCGCGCAGGGCTGGCGGAGCGGAGCCCGCCGGCCCGCTCCGCGTCGCCGCGCCGCCGGGTTTCGCCGCATCCTGGATGATCCCGCGGCTGGAGAGTTTCCGGAACGCGCATCCGGGCATCCGCCTGACGCTGGTCGCGGGCGAGGACGCTGCGGCGGAAGTCTCGATTCTGTTCGCCATTCCGGAAGAAGCGCCGGCAGACGCCTTGTTTCTGATGAAGCCGGCGTTCTTTCCAGTTGCGGCGCCTGTTCTGGCGCAGCGCGCCGGCGGTCTGCGGCGCGTCTCGGCGCTTAGGGGGCTCACCTTTCTCCATCTCGGAGACCGGAAGGACTGGTCGCTCTGGGCCGCCGCCTGCGGCGCGCCGGCGGACATGATCGCCGACGCCGCACGCGACGGGCGGGAGATGATCTTCGGCGATGTCGCGCTTCTGGTGGCCGCGGCGCGCGCCGGTCTCGGCGTTGCGCTCGGCGATGCGGCGACCGCTTCCGCTGCGCTGCGTTCGGGCGCGCTCACGCGCCCCCTCGCAGCGGAGGCTCCGGCGGAGCGCGGCTATCACTTGCGGATCCAGCCAGGGGCCGGGCGCGCAGCGATGCTGTTCGCGGATTGGCTTCGTCGCGCCCTGACAGGGCCCTGACGCCAACGCACTATATTCATTCCCGCCGGCGCATTGCGCGACCGGTCGGCGAATACCGAACCATGAAATCTGTTCAATGCGTGCGCCCGAGCGGTCTGGCGGCGCCATTCCATCCGAGACGCTGACAACAGTCAGTCCGCGCGCGCATTCCTGATCGGGCGACCTGCGAACCTATTTGAAGAAGTTTGGAAGTCCGATAGCGATCTGGGGGAACAGGAAGATCAAGGTCAGGCCCACCAGTTGCAGCGCCACAAACGGCCCGACGGATGAGTATACGTCGCCGAAACTCACGTTCTTCGGCAGGACACCCTTCAGCCAGAACAGGACGAACCCGAACGGCGGCGTGAGATAGGCGATCTGGATATTCACGATGAAGAGGGCGCCAAACCAGAGCTTGTCCACCCCAAGCTCATCAACGATCGGAATGAACAGCGGCGTGCAGAGCATGATGATCGCCCAGTCGTCCATGACCATCCCGAGGATCAGGATAATCAGCATCATCATCACCATGATGCCGTTTGCGCCGCCGGGCATGGAAAGAACCAACTCCGTCAACAGGTCCTGGCTTCCGAGCGTGTTGAAGATATTCAGATAGATATTCGCGCCGATCAGGATCCAGAATCCCATCCCCGTCAGTTTGAGGGTCGTCGCGATGGAGTCGCGAAAAACGTCCCAGGTGAGGCGCCCGTAGACGAGATTGATGATGAAGGCCCCGGTGGCGCCGAATGCGGCGGCCTCGGATGGCGTCGCGACGCCGCCCCAGATTACGCCGAGGACGATGAAGATCAGCACGGCGAACGGCCATATATTGATGACCGACTGCGCCTTCTCCCTGCGGCTGAAGTGTTGATCGCGCGGCAGCGCCGGCCCGAGATCCGGCTGAAGGCGGCATCGCACGCCGATGTAGATGATGTAGAGGCTGGCCAGCAACAGCCCCGGAACGATCCCGGCGAGAAACAGATCGCCGATCGAAACCTTCGCCAGCAAGCCGTAGAAAATGAACGGCACGCTCGGCGGGATCAAGGCGCCCAGCGCGCCGCCCGAAGCGATCGCGCCGATCGCGATCTTGCGATCGTAGTTGTATTTCATCATCGACGGGTAGGCGATCTGCCCCATCGTGATCGTCGCCGGCGGAGTGATCCCGGTCACGGCGGCGAATACGGTGCAGACGACGACGGTGCCCATCGCCAGGCCGCCGTAAACATGCCCGATCAGCTTGTAGACGGCGTCATACGCCATATCGGCGATGCCCGAATACCGGATCAGGCTGCCCATGAAGAGAAAGAGCGGCACCGTGACCAGCACCGAATTCCAGGGGGTGTAGTAAAAGGCGCTCGGAATTGCGAGGAGCGCGCGAGGCTCGAAGATCATCGCGAAGAGGACGGCGGTTCCGCCCAGACCGAACGCGACCGGAAGCCCCATGAATAGAACGACAAAAAGAATAATGAAATAAAGCGCAGTGATGAGTTCCAAGCTCATGGGCGGACCTGTAAATTGTGTCGATATTCGACAGCGATCATTGCGCGGACATCCGTATATATAGCGGCGTCTTCACTTATTTATGCAGCGTTCAGACGAAATTCATGCGCGCCCGCCCCGTTCCGGGGGGCGGGCGCAAGACGCTTGGCGCGCCTACTTGATGTAGCCCTTGTCCTTCATGAAGCGGGTCCAGATCTCGACGCCCTTCTTGTTTCCTTCGGACAATTTCGCGACCTGCGGCCAAACCTCGCTCACGGATTTTTCGCGCATGCGGGCGACCTCCTCATCCGACATGGTGATAACTTCGCCGCCGGCGTCCTTCAGCACCTGCAGGGCGTGATCGACCCCGTCCAGATGCATCTTGCTGGTCTCGAAATAGGTCGACTCGAAAATGCCGTCGATCTTTTCCCGCTGCCAGTCGGTCAGGGCGTTCCACTTGTCGAGATTGATGTAGATCTCTTGATGCTGGGCCGGGTTCCAGCCCGGCAGGCTCGCGTATTGTATCACCTCCTGGAAGGACATGTCGTCGATCCCGCCCGTATCCCAATAGGTGCCCTCGATAGTGCCCAGCTTGATCGCCGTGTAGATCTCACCGGCGTTCATGGAAACGGGCGAGCCGCCCATCGCCGCGTGGAAAATCGCATGCGGCCCGCCGGCGCGCATCTTCTTTCCCGCCAGATCCTCCAGCTTGTTGATGGGAAACGTGCTGAACATGGCGTTGGGGCCCTGATCGGACCAGCCGGCCCAGTGCAGATTGCGATCATGCGCCGCTTTCTGCACGATGTCGCCGATCCGGTAATCCGGGTTGCCCCACATCGCCTCCCACGCCTCTTCGGGGCTGTTGGCGCCCATCGCCATGCCGAAGGCCAGCATGCCCTCGGGCATGTCGCCGCCATAGACGGTGGCCCAGCCGGCGTAGCCGTCGGTCTGCCCGGCGATCGCCGCGCCGAACGCCTCCGAACCGCTGGTCAGCGCGCCGGCGGGCTCGACGCGGATCTTGACGGTCCCTTCCGTAGCCTCCTCGACCGCCTTGACCCAGGGCATCACCCCGTTGTCCCAGCCCGCGTCGGTTTGGTCGAACGCAGGCTGGAAAACCCATTCCGTCACCGTGTCGGGCGGCCCGTCGGCCTGAGCCAGCGCGAACGCGCCGCTCACCGCCAACGCACCCGCCGACACGAGTGTCGTCTTCAGAATGTCAGTCAGTGTACTCACGATATTATTCCTCCCATCGGTTTCGTGATTCTCGCATGCTTGCCCATCCGGGTTTCAAGGCAAGCCATTTTCGTCGTTGTCGTCTTCGGGATCCTGTCCGCTGACCAGCGTGCGGATGTCGATCGCCAATTGCTGCAATACGACCAGCAGAACGGCGATTCCCGCGATCGGAATCGCTGTCTTGATCGGATAGATTGGAATCGGCACGCCCGTCGGCGTCATCTGATTGAGCTTGATGGAAAGCATCGCCGCTTCGGCGCCTTTCCAGATCAGAACGCCCAGAAACAGAAACGTGAAGGGCGCCGTCAGGAGGTCCAGAATGGCTTTTCTGCGCGGGCTTGCTCCGGCGTAGAACAGGTCCAACTTCACGAAAGCCCGATGCTTCAGCGCATAGGCGCCGCCGACGCAGGCGATCAGTACGAGCGCGGCCTGGATCGAGGTGCCGATCCACATGGATGGCGCATTCAACGCGTAGCGCATGAAAACGTCCGAAATTCCGAAGCACATGCAGTAAAGGATGAGAATCCAACCCATCCAGCCCAGAAGTTCGGACATCGCCCCGATGCAGCGCTCGGCCCAATACAGCATTGCGGCGTCCCCCCATTTCGGATGCGGCCCGCCTGTCCCCTGAGCGGACGTGGAATCTGGGTATCCGAATTCGCCATGTCTTGCAATAATTCGCGCGGCGCCCCGTAGCATTCACCACGGGCGGCGCCGCCCGCGCCCATCCTCCCGACATGGAAATGAACAGCAAAACGCGCCGATATTCGGATGATTTCCGGGCGCGCGCCGAAGCTCCTCTCGGGAATAGCCATCCCTTCATTCCCGTTCCCGATCTCGGAGCTTACGGCGGGAAAGGACGATATGCGTCTCTGAAACCTCAACCGTTCATTTACGCAAATGAAATTGCTCGATACTACTTTCGTATACCGTCGCAGACGGGCCGTAATCCGCCCTCGCCCGTGCTGACGTCGGCTGGAATGGCTAAACTGCCGCTATCGAGGCGCTCTGGTCGCCCGTTCGAAGGTGATGTCGACGTGCCCTACCGCACTTCTCCGCTGGCGCTGTTTCAAAATCAGACTTTCCGAATGCTCTGGATCGCCGCCCTCACCTCCAATTTCGGGGGGCTGGTTCAAGCGGTCGGCGCGGCATGGATGATGACGACCCTGTCGGATTCAGAGAGGATGGTGGCGCTGGTGCAGGCCTCGATCACGCTGCCGATCGTGATCTTCTCCATGCTGGCTGGGGTTTTCGCCGACGGATTCGACCGCCGGCGCGTGATGCTGACGGCCCAGTGCTTCATGTTCGCTGTATCGGTCACTCTCGCGTTGTTGGCCTATGCCGGGTTCGTCACACCGTGGTTGCTGCTTGGCTTCACCTTCCTGATCGGGTGCGGGACGGCGCTCCACAATCCATCATGGCAGGCCACGATGGGCGACATCGTGCCGAAGAGCGACCTGCCGTCGGCGGTGGCGCTCAACAGCATGGGGTTCAATCTGATGCGCAGCGTGGGCCCCGCGATTGGCGGCGCCATCGTCGCGCTCGCCGGCGCGGCGGCGGCTTTCGCGGTCAACGCGCTCAGCTATATCGCGATCATCGCGGCGCTGTTTCGCTGGCATCCCGCGGCGCCTCAGCGCAACTTGCCGAGGGAGCCGCTGGGCGCCGCCTTCAAGGCGGGGCTCCGCTACGTCGCGATGTCGCCGAACCTTATCCGGGTCATCGTGAGGAGCTTTCTCTTCGGGCTTTCCGCGATTGCGCTCCTCGCCTTGCTGCCACTCGTCGTGCGCGAGAACCTGAACGGGCGCGCGCTCGTTTACGGCGTCATGCTCGGCTGTTTCGGCGTCGGCGCGGTCTTCGGCGCGCTGGCGAACGCGCGGCTGCGCGAACAGTTCGAGAACGAGACCATCGCCCGCGGGTCGTTCATCGGATTCGGGGTGAGCTGCCTCGTTCTCGCGCTGAGCACCAACTATGCGATCAGCGGCGGCGCCCTTCTGCTCGGCGGCGCTTGCTGGGTGGTCGTGCTGTCGATGTTCAACGTGACGATCCAACTGTCGACGCCGCGCTGGGTGGTCGGACGGGCGCTGGCGCTCTACCAGACTGGCGTTTTCGGCGGCATGGCCGCCGGCAGCTGGATCGCAGGCGTAATCGCGGAACACTACGGCTCCGACGTCGCTCTGCTGGTCGCGACCGCCGCTCTCGTCCTGGGCGCGGCCGTCGGTTTCGCCTTGCCGGTGCCGGCGTACGGAATGCTGGATCTCGACCCGCTGAATCGCTTTCGCGAACCCCCGCTTCGGCTGGACCTGACCCAGCGCAGCGGGCCGATCATGATCATGGTCGACTATGTGATCGATCAGGCGAACGTGCCGCGTTTCCTCTCCGCGATGAGCGAACGCAGGCGCATCCGGATACGCGACGGCGCGCAACATTGGACATTGCTGCGCGATCTCGAAAATCCCGATGTCTGGACCGAGTGTTATCATGTCCCGACATGGGTGGAGTATGTGCGGCACAATGAACGGCGCACGCAGGCCGACCAGGCGTCCTACGACCGGCTCGTCGCTCTGCACCGCGGCCCAGAGCGACCGCGAGTGCACCGGATGATCGAGCGCGAGACAGTGCCGTCGCATGATGACACGCCGTTGAAACCGATCGGGAACGAGCCCCCGGCGTAGCGTCTCTTGGCCGCGGCGGCGGGCGACGCCCGGGAACAGAAAAGGCCCGGTTATATTGCGTCGGATCGACAGGCGGACGCCCAGCGTATCGGCTGATGACTCCCGAGACGCCGCGCCCGCACGGGACGGGCCGCGCCGGGTTTCAGGTCATTCCTTCACTGCGCCGGTCATGGACGAGACATAGTAGTCCACAAAGAATGAATAGAGGACCACCACGGGAAGCGACCCGAAGAGCGCCCCGGCCATCAGCGCCCCCCATTCGTAGATATCGCCGCGCACCAGTTCGGTCAGCACGCCGACGGGGACGGTCTTGTTCTCGGACGAAGAGATGAAGGTGAGCGCATAGATGAATTCGTTCCACGACAGCGTGAAAGCGAAGATACCGGCCGAGATCAGCCCCGGAACCGCAAGTGGAAGAATCACACGGGTAAGGATCTGCCAGCGCGTCGCGCCGTCCACCAGGGCGCTTTCCTCAAGCTCGAAGGGGATCGTGCGGAAATACCCCATCAATAGCCAGGTGCAGAACGGGATCAGAAAGGTCGGATAGGTCAGGATCAGCGCGAGGCGCGTGTCGAAGATGCCGACCTGGAAGACGATGAATGCGAGCGGAATGAACAGGATCGACGGCGGCACGAGATAAGCGAGAAAGATCAGCAGACCGGTGACGCGCGCACCCGAGAACCGCACCCGCTCGATGGCGTAAGCGGCGAAAACCGAGGCGGCCAGCGCGATCACGGTCGATGCGGTCGCCACCAGCATCGTGTTCCAGAGCCAGCCCGGATAGGAGGTCTCGAAAAAGAGATACCTGACATGCTCCAGCGTCGGCTGGATCACCCAGAACGGGCTGTATTCCTCGTAATTGGTGAGTTGGTGGTTCGGTTTGATCGCCGTAATCGTCATCCAGTAGAATGGAAAGAGCAGGACGAATACGAAAACCGCGAGGGGAAGATACACGACGAGAATCCGCCGCGGGAGCGAATTGAACTGCTCCATGCCGACGATGTCGTCACTGGTCGCCGCGCTCGGGCCGCTCATGCCGGATTCTCCATTAGTCGGACCCGCCCTGCTGCCATTTCCGGCGCTGCAGGCCGAAGAAGCTGAAGAGAATGGCGGCGAGAAGGAAGGGGATCATGGCGACCGCGATCGCCGCGCCCTCGCCCAGCTGGCCGCCGGGGATGGCGCGCTGGAAGCTCAACGTCGCCATAAGATGGGTGGCGTTCACCGGGCCGCCGCGGGTCAGCACGTAGATCAGCTGAAAGTCGGTAAAGGTGAAAAGGATCGAAAAGGTCATCACCACGGCGATGATCGGCGTGAGAAGCGGCAGCGTGATGCGCCGGAACCGCTGCCAGGACGTGGCGCCGTCGAGCGCCGCAGCCTCGTTGAGGGAGGCGGGAATGGTCTGAAGGCCGGCGAGCAGCGAAATCGCCACGAACGGGATGCCGCGCCAGACATTGGCGGCGATCACCGAGATGCGCGCGTTGGTCGGATCACCAAGGAAGTTGATCGGCGCGTCGATCCAGCCCATCTCCATCAGAACCCAGGAGATGATCGAGAACTGGCTGTCGAAAATCCACCAGAACGCCAGCGCTGAAAGCACCGTGGGGACGACCCACGGCAGGAGGATGATCGCCCGGAACAACGACTTCGCCGGCAGTTTCTCGTTCAGGAGCAGTGCGAGCCACAGGCCCAGACCGAATTTCAGGACCGAAGCGACGGTGGTGTAAAGAATGGTGTTGAAGACCGAGAGTCGGAAGACCGGATCGTCGAACAGCCAGATGTAATTCTCGATGCCGACGAACTGCCCGGTGCGGCCGATGCGCGTGTCGGTGAAGCCGAGCCAGACGCCGAGGCCGAGCGGATAGGTCAGAAAGCAGAGGAGGAACACGGCGGCGGGCAGCATGAACATCAGCCCCAGGCCGTTCCGGCTTTCAGTCAGCCAGCCAAGGAACGATCTGCTCCGCGCGGGTGTTGTGGCGCTAGCCATTTCGGCCCCTCTTCACGAACGTGGCGCGGCGGGCGGGGTTGGTCACCCCCGCCCGCCGGCTTTGGTCAGCTGTAGTAACGGTTCGCGCGGCGCGCCGCGTTGGCAATGGCGTCGTCCGTGGACGCCTGACCGGTCACGGCCGAGGCGAACATGTCCACCAGAACGTAGTCGGCCATGACGCCCGCCGACGCGTAGCCGAGCGGGCCGGCGTAGCCGTTCGGCCGCAGGCTCTCGGACGCCTTGGCGTAGGGCGCGTGGATCGGATTCGAGGTCCAGACCGGATTGTCTGCGAAGCCCTTCAGCGCCTGACAGCAATAGGCGCTGGCGCCTTCGATCCAGGCGTTCATGCGATCCGCCTCGTACATGAACTGGAGATAGGCCATGGCCGCCTCCGGATACTTCGTGTGATTGAAGATCGAGAGCGACGTGGTCTGGTGAAGTTCGACAGACTTGCCGACCGGTCCGATCGGCAGGGTCGTCGTGCGGATGTCCTCGGCGATCTCGGCCATCGCCGGATCCTTGGCGGCCGCGTAGTAGAGCGAGACGCCATTGGCGGTCAGCGAGACCTGCCCGGCGAGGAAAGCGCGGTTGTTGTTGATGTCCAGCCAGCTCTCGGTGCCGGGAATGAAGGTCTCGTAGAGCGCCTTCGCGTATTCGATCGCCGCGCGGGTCTCGGCCGAATCGATGCCGACCGTGCCGTCCTCGTTGATCATCTTTCCGCCCTGGCTCCAGAGCAGCCAGTGGGCGTAATTGTTGCCGTCGCCGACCGCCTTGCCGTGCGGGAAGCCCGCAGGGGTGCCGTTGGCTTTCATCGCCTTGCAGAGTTCGAGAAAGCCTTCGCTGTCGTTCGGGAATTCTGAGAAGCCAGCGGCCTTCACATGGCTTTCGCGGTAGCAGATGGCGTTGCCGATCGCCGCGAGCGGCAGGGCGATGAATCGGCCGTCCCTGACGGCGTAGTCGCGCGGCCCCTCATACCAGCCGCCATTCGCCTCACCGAGAGCCACGGCGAGATCGGTCACATCAACCAGCTTGTCAGGGTACTGGAACGGGTCGTCGAACCAGCTCATCACGATGTCGGGGCCGGAGCCGACATTCGCGGCCACCGCCGCCTTGGGACGCACGTCCTCCCAGCTTTCCTGGTCGATCCGGACCTCGACGCCGGTGGCCTCGGTGAAGGCCTTGGTGTTCGCGTTCCAGGCTTCCTCTTCGCCTGAAACGAAGGGCACCCAGCGCAAGAGGCGCAGGCTGGCGCCGTCCTCGGGCGTGAAGGTGGGCGCAGACTGCGCGAACGCGCGGCCGCCGATGGCCGTGGTGGCCGCAAGACCGGCGGCGCCGGCCATCAGGGTTCTGCGATCAATGTTGGTCACGAGCGTCTCTCCTTGTCGCGGGATAGTTCAGCTTCCGAAAGCCGGGGTCCCGCCGCCCGGCTGTTCGCGCAGGCTGCGCCTCAGACCGAAACGCGTTTTCCGGACGCAGCGTCGAAGAGATGCGTCGCGGTCGTGTCGACGGAAATTCCGATGTCGTCACCTGGCCCGGCGTCAATGCGTTCGCGGAAGACGCCGACGACCTCGACCCCCGCGATACGCCCGATCACATGTGTCTCCGAGCCGGTCGGCTCGACAACCTCGACCCTGAGCGGGACATCCCCGCCGAGCAGCATCGCCTCCGGCCGAAGACCGTAGATCGCGCCGTCCTTCGGCGTCTGCGCCAGCGGCCGGCCGATCGGCAGGGCGACGCCGTCGCCGCTGATGAAGCGGCTGGAATTGTCGGGGTCGATCCGGCCCGGAAGCATGTTCATCGCCGGCGAGCCGATGAAGCCCGCCACGAAGAGGTTGGCGGGACTGTCGTAAAGTTCGAGCGGCGCGCCGATCTGCTCGACGATCCCGTCCTGCATGACGACGATCTTGTCGGCCATGGTCATCGCCTCGATCTGGTCGTGCGTGACGTAGACCGTGGTGGTCCTGAGGCGCTGATGGAGGTTCTTGACCTCGGCGCGCATCGAGACGCGCAGCTTGGCGTCGAGGTTTGAGAGCGGCTCGTCGAAGAGAAAGACCTGCGGGTCGCGCACGATCGCGCGCCCCATGGCGACACGCTGGCGCTGCCCGCCGGAAAGCTGGCGCGGATAGCGGTCGAGGAGATTGGAGAGCCCGAGGATCTCCGCCGCCGGCCCGACCTTCTCGGCGATCTCGGCCTTGGGCCGGTTCGCGAGCGTGAGCGAGAAGCCCATGTTCTCGCCCACCGTCAGATGCGGGTAGAGCGCGTAGTTCTGGAACACCATGGCGATGTCGCGTTCCTTGGGCGGCAGCGCGTTCACCACCCTCTCGCCGATCATGATATCGCCTGAAGTGATATGCTCAAGCCCTGCGAGCAGCCGGAGCAGCGTGGACTTTCCGCATCCCGACGGGCCGACAAGAACGACGAATTCGCCCTCTTCGATATCGAAACTTACTCCATGCAGCACCTCGACGCTGCCGAACGCCTTGCGTACGTCCCGAAAGACGACCGTCGCCATGCGCAATCTCTCCTCGCATCGGAGTTCTGCCTAATTTTTCAGACACTAACAAACCGCAATTGGGCTCCGCAACTCTGATACCGATCCCTTCGGATACGACTTAAGTAGCGTGATCCGCAGCCGCGAAAACACCGGGAAAAGACAGGACTCCGCGCCGCGGGATGCCGCGTGGGAACAGAACGCGAGGGACGCGCGCCGCCGAAACCTCGGGCGACTTTTCGGCCCGCGCCGGATCGCCGTCAGCCAAGCATAAGATTCGGCAGGAAGGTCACGATCTCGGGCATCAGCACGATCAGGACGATCGCCGTGAGAAGAACGCAGAGGAAAGGGAATGTCGCAATGGCGATCTCTCCGATCCCCCGGCTCGTCAGGGACTTCAGCACGATGAGGTTGAAACCGACGGGCGGTGTGATCTGCGCGCATTCGATGACGATCACGGCGTAGATACCGAACCAGATCGGATCGATTCCCGCCGCCTGTATCATCGGCAACACGACCGAGCTGGAAAGCACAAGGATCGAAATCCCTTCCAGGAAACATCCGAGGAGAAGGAAGAAGACCGTCAGCACGAGGATGAGCCCGACGGGAGAAAGCTCCATGCTCTTGACCCATGCGGCCGCGACGCGGGGTATGTCCGCAAAGCCGACCGCGATCGAGAGACAGGCGGCGCAGGCGATTATGAACGAGATCATGCACGAGATGCGCGTCGCGGCCAGCAGGCTCTCGACGAACATGCTGCGGCTCAGCGTGCCGTTGACGACGCAGAGAAGCAGCGCGCCGAGGATGCCGATGGACGCCGCCTCGGTCGGCGTGGCGATCCCGCCGTAGATGGAGCCGATGATCGCGGCGATGAGCGCCGCGACGGGCATCAGGTCGCGCGACGCGGTCAGCTTCTCCCTCAGCGACGTCGGCGGCGGTCGGTCGCCCTGTTTCGACGGGTTCAGCAGCGACCAGAGCGCGATATAGGAGGAGAACAGCCCGATCAGCATCAGACCGGGCAGGATGCCCGCGATGAAAAGGCGGGCCACCGACTGCTGCGCAACCACACCGTAGACGATCATGATGATCGAGGGCGGGATCAGCAACCCGAACGTTCCCGCGCCGGCGAGTGAGCCGATCATCATCCGCGGGTCGTAATTGCGCCTCGAAAGCTCCGGAATGCTCATGCGTCCGACCGTCGCGCAGGTCACCGCGGAGGAGCCCGCGACCGCCGCCATCACGCCACAGCCGAGCACATTCACATGCATCAGCCCGCCCGGAAGCCGCGCCACCCAGGGTGAGAGGCCGCGAAAGAGGCTCGATGAAAGACCCGATCGCATGAGTATCTCACCCATCCAGACGAAGAGCGGCAATGCGGTCAGCGCCCAGTTCCAGCTGGAGTCCCACATGGTCGAAGCCATGATCGACCCCGGCGGCAACGGCGCGAAGAAGGTGAAAACGATCACACCGGCCGACAGCAGCGAAAGCGCGATCCAGACGCCGGAGCCCAGCAGCACGAAAAGCGCCAGGACCAGTACGAGCGATGCGAGCGCGACCGGTTCCACGCCCTATTCCGCCGTGCCGTCGATGTTGATCGCGTAGCCCGCCGGGCGCCCCGCGATCACGAGCGCGCCCTGTTCGACGATGGCGAGCATCAGGACGAGCAGCCCGAAGGCGAGCGCCGATTGCGGAATCCAGAGCGGGACGGCCAGCAACCCGGGACTCAGGTCTCCGAAAGAGTAGGTCTCATAAGTAAAGGCGATCATGTGCCAGGTCGCGAAGCCCGTCACCGCCAGGGCGACTCCGCAGGCCCAAAGCTCAATCGGCCGCCTTACGCGTTCGGAGGCGAACTGCGAAACGAGCGAGATTCTGACATGCCCGCCGTTGATGAATGTGTAGGCGAGGCCGAGAAAGGTGGAGGCCGCGAGAAAGAAGCCGGACAGTTCGGTGGTCTCGACAGCCTGCCCGAACTGGCGCGCGACGACTTGCAGGATTGTCGCGACGGCGATCAGCGCGAGGAAACAGGCGGCGAGCCCGCCGCAGATTCGAGACAGATTCAGAACGATGGATCGAAGCATTCACACACCTTTGCGCATGGCGGGTCGCGGCTGCGCGCCGTGCGGACGCGCAGCCGGCCCAGTGGGTGATCTTACTGCATCGAAGCCTGATAAGCCTTCAGAACCTCCAGTTCTTCCGGTGAAGCCTGCGCGCTCCATTCCTCGGTCATGGCTTTGCCGATTTCGGCCAGCTTCGCCTGCAATTCCGGCGAAGCCTCGGTAACGATCATGCCGTTCTCGACCAGTTTGGCCTGAGTTTCGTCCGAAGCTTCCTTGCTCAGCTTGAACGCTCTTTCCGTGGCCCGCTCACCCGCCGCGAGAATGGCTTCCTGCAGCTTGGGGTCCAGCGCCTTGAGGGCGCGCTTGTTGATGATGAACCCGTTCTTGTTGTGCATCGAGCCCGTATAGGTGAAATGATCCACATAGTCCCAGGCTTGGATGTCGTTGCCAGTCTGCGCTGAGGTGAAGAGCGCCTCAATCAATCCGGTAGAGAAGGCCTGCGGCACCTCGGCGAACGGCAGGATCGTCGCCTGGAAGCCCAGAAGCTCGCCCATCCGCTGGGTCGCCGGGGAATAGATGCGAAGTTTCACATCCTGGAACTTGGAGCCGTCTTCGACGGGGAAATCGGTGTAGAAACCTTGCCCCGGCCAGGGCGCATAGCTGATGACCATCATGCCGTCATCACCGAAAACCTTGTCGAACCACGGCTTCTGCGCTTCCATCAGCTTGCGGGCGGCGTCGTAATCGCCGGCGACGTTCGGCAGGCTGTCGAGCGTGAACATCGGGCTCTCGTTGCCATAGACGCCGAAGCGGATCTCCCCGAGCTGAATCTGGCCCGACTGCACCGCGCGGCGGATCGCGTCCAGCTTGATGAGTTCGCCATTGGGGCGCAGGTCGATCTTGAGTTCTCCCTCGCTCGCGGCCTCGACCTCCTCGATGAAGGCGCGGATGTTCTTGGTGAAGAAGCTGTCCTCGGGATAGCCCGAAGCCATGACCCACGTGGTCTCCGCCGCGACCGGCCCCGCGAACGCCATCGCAAGCGCGGCGGCTACGCCAAATTTCGTCAGATCGTTCATCGTGTTCATACCTCCATTGCTGAACTGCTGTAGTTTTTGTTTTCCGATTTATGCACGGACTGGCCCGTGCGGCGCAACGTCCACGATCAGGAAACGCCGACCTCCTTCGGCCGGAGCGCGCCGACCGCAGTGGCGATCCGTTCCAGCGCCTGTGTCAGAACCTCCTCGGACGACGCCGTCGAGATACGGAAATAGGGAGAGATTCCATAGGCCGCGCCCGGCACCGCGGCGACCCCTGCGCGCGTGAGGAGATAGGCGGTCAGATCGGCGTCATCGCCGATGACGCCGCCATCAGGCGTCGTCGCGCCGATCAGCGCGCCGCATTCGATGAGCGCGTAGAAGGCGCCGCCGGGCGGCGCGAGCCGGAGACCGGGGATTCCGGCGACGCGCTCCACGACCAGATTGCGCCGCTTCTCGAACGCGTTCCGGAACCGGCGCACCTCGTCCTGCGGTCCTTCCAGCGCGGCGGCGGCGGCGGCCTGCGCGATCGAACAGGCGCCGGAGCTGATCTGGCTCTGAACCTTGGTCATCGCAGCGATCAGCGGCGCGGGCCCCGCGCCGTAACCGATGCGCCAGCCCGTCATCGCATAGGCCTTTGACACCCCGTTTACAGTCAGAACGCGGTTCTTCAGTTCGGGGCAGGCGGCGGCGAAGGACCGGAATGCGCGCCCGTCGAAAAGGATGTGCTCGTAAATCTCGTCCGCGAGCAGCAGAAGATTCTCGCGCCCGCGCATGATCGCGCCGAGCGCGCGCAGCTCCGACTCGTCATAGACCGCGCCGGCCGGGTTCGACGGGTAGTTGAGAAAGAGCCAGCGCGCGCGTTCGGTCAGCGCGCCCTCAAGCCTTTCCGGCGTGAGACGAAACCCGTCCTCCGCGCGGCAGGGAATGACGACCGGCTTTCCGCCCAGCATCAAGACGGCGTCCGCGTAGGAGCCGAAATAGGGCGCCGCGAGCAGAACCTCGTCCCCGGGCTCAAGGGTCGCCATCAGCGCATCGAAGATCACCTGCTTGGCGCCGTTGGAGACGATGATCCCGTCCGGGCCATACTCCAGTCCGTTCTCGCCGCGCAATTTCGCGGAGATCGCCGCCTTGAGCCGGGCTGTCCCGCCTGTAAGCGGATATTTCGTCTCTCCATTCAACGCCGCGACATGCGCCGCTTCCTTGATATGCGCGGGGGTGTCGAAATCCGGCTCGCCGACGCCAAGGTCGATCACGTCTTCACCGCGGGCCCGCGCCTCCTGCGCGGCTTGCGAGACCCATGCGGAGGCCGAGGGTTTGACCGGGTCGAGCCGGGATGATGCGTATCGCACGGGCGTTTCGGCGGGTTGCGGACCGCGGGAATCGAGCCGCGCCATCAGACCGTCTCGCCTCTGCTCACGGCCGCCTCCACGGCGGCGATGTCTTCATCGGTCAGCCCGTATGACTCCTTCGCCACCCGCGCCGATATGTAGCCGAGCGCGAGATCGCGCCTCACCTTCGCGGCGTCGCGATTACGCGGGTCGCCGTAGCCGGCGCCGCCCGGGAACGCGAGCATGACCTTGCGCCCGTGCGGGACGAACTGTTTTCCCTTCCCCCGCATCGGCGCGCCGTCATCCTGCGAAATTGTCGTCGGTTCGCCTGCATGCCCGCCGCGCCGGCCCTGCGCGGGGTGGTTCACGCGGTCAAACATGGCCTGGAAGTCGAACTCGTGCCCCTCGACGGCGCCAACCTCCATGTATTGGCCCAATCCGCCGCGCGTCTCGCCCGCGCCGCCGGAATCGGGGCGCAACTCCTTCCGCCAGATGATGACGGGGCCGGTATGTTCGGTCGCCTCGATCGGCATGGTCATCACGCCCGAGGGAAACGCCGTGGCGTTCAGCCCGTCATGGGTCGGCCGAGCGCCGGAGCCGCCCGAGTTGAAGGTCAGCACCTCCGCGCGCCGCGCGCCGGGGGGCGCCGGCGCGTCCGACCGGGGCCTGAGCGAAACCTGGAAGTTGCAGAGGGAGCCCGCGCCCTCCGCCGGAACGACGCCGGGCAGGATCTGATCCAGCGCGTCATAGACCGCGTCGGGCACGAAATGCCCGATGATGTGCCTGAGCGCGACCGGCGCGGGGTGTTTCGCGTTCACGATCGTATCCTCGGCGGCCACGATCTCGAAAGGCGCGAGCGAAGCGTGATTGTTCGGAATCTCCGGCGCGATCGCGCATTTGAGAGCGTAGCAGCTATAAGCCTTGGTGTAGACCAGCGGGCAGTTGATGCCCTTCTTGTCGACGCTGCTCGTGCCGGTGAAATCCGAGACGATCCTGTCTTTCTCGACCGTCAGCTTGACCTTCAGCGTGATCGGGCTGTCGAACCCGTCCACGGTCATCTCGCCGGACGCGGCCCCCGCCGGCAGCGCGCCGATGCGTTCGAGCGTGGCGCGGCGCGAATTCTCGAGAATGAACTCGGCGATCCCTTCCAGCGTGTCGAGTTCGAACTCCTCCATCATGTCGATCAGGCGGCGATGGCCAATCTCGTTGCAGGTGGCCAGCGCGTACATGTCGCCGATGAGCTGGTCCGGCTCGCGCACATTCGCGCGCACGAGCCGGATGAAGGGCATGTCCACTTCCGTCCGCTCGGCGAACTTCATGATCGGAATGTAGAGCCCTTCCTCATAGACGCTCGCCGCGTCCGCGCCGAAGCCGCGCCCGCCGATATCAACGATATGCGCCGTGCAGGCGAAGAACCCCACGAGCACGCCTCTGTGGAAAGACGGTGTGACCATCGTAATGTCATGGAGATGGCCCGTTCCCTTCCAGGGATCGTTGGTGATGTAGACATCGCCCTCGAAGATGTTCTGGCGACCAATCTCGCGGATGAAGTGAGCAACGGCGTCAGCCATAGCGTTCACATGGCCGGGCGTTCCCGTCACCGCCTGCGCCAGCATGCGGCCATGGGTGTCGTAGACGCCGGCGGAAAGATCGCCCGCCTCCCGGACCGAAGTGGAGAACGCAGTTCTGATCAGCGCCTGCGCCTGCTCCTCGACGACGGAGATCAGGCGATTCCACATCACCTGGTAGGAAACCTGTGAATGCTCGCGGGTCATCGCCTCACTCCTTCTCGCGCATGTCGATGCAGCCATCCGGCTGTCGGATCGCGTAACGGCTCGATGGCACGATGACGGTCGTCTCCGTCTCCGTGATCGCGGCGGGGCCGTCCACCGCCTGACCGGTTCCGATTCTGTCGCGATCGACAAGGGCGGCGTCGACGAAGCCGCCCTCGGCGGCGTCGAAGATCGGCCGCGTCGCATCCGAAGGCGCGCGGTCGGCCCGCTCCGCCGTCTCGACGCGGGCGACGTTCTCGGGCGGGGTCGTCGCGTTGACCGACCAGACGGTGATTTCGACCGCCATGCCGGTGACCGGTCGCCCGAAGAGCTTCGTGTAATCCTCCTCGAAGCGCGCGAGGAAGACCTCCGCATCAGGGTTGGTCGCCTGCTCCCTGGTCAGGGTGACGGGGATCTCCCACCCCTGACCGGAATATCGCATGTAGACCTTGTATTCCGAAAGGATCTCACTTTCCGGCGCGCAAGAGCGGACAAAACTCGTCGCCTCCTCCGTCAACTCGTCAAGAAGAGCGGTGATGCGGGCGGGTTCGAACGCGTCAAGCCGCATGAAGACCGAGCGGTTCGCCTCGAAGCTGAAGGGCGCGCGCAGAAAGCCGATGGCGGAGCCGACGCCCGCCCCTTCGGGCACAAGCATGCGGCTGACGCCGAGCTTCTCGCAGAGGCGGCCGGCATGGAGCGGCGCCGCGCCGCCGAAGGCGATCATCGTGTAGCCAGACAGATCCTCGCCGTTCTCGACCGCGTGCACGCGGGCGGCGTTGGCCATGTTCTCGTCCACCACCTCGGCGACGCCGAACGCCGCTTCCGCGGCATCCATCTCCAGCCGCTCGCCGATATGCCCGGTCAGCGCCGCGCGTGACCGGTCGGCGTGAAGGCGGATCGACCCACCGGCGAAATTGTCCGGATCGAGCTTTCCGAGAACGAGATCGGCGTCGGTGACGGCCGGCCGCTCCCCATCTCTTCCGTAGCAGGCGGGGCCGGGCTCCGATCCCGCCGATTCAGGCCCGACGCGAATCTGTCGCAGCGCGTCGACATGGGCGAGCGAACCGCCGCCAGCGCCGATCTCGACCATGTCGATCACCGGAATTGAGATCGGCATCCCCGAACCCTTCTTGAACCGGTAGGTGCGTGCCACCTCGAAGACGCGGCTGGTCTTGGGCGTCTGGTTCTTGATCAGGCAGATCTTCGCGGTCGTCCCGCCCATGTCGAAACTGAGCACCTTGTCCAGTCCGTAGCGCGCCGCGATATGCGCGGCGAAGACGGCGCCCCCCGCAGGGCCGGACTCGACCAGCCGCACGGGAAACTCGGCCGCGTCCTCAAGCGAGATGATTCCGCCGCCGGAATGGATCAGGAACACGTCGCAATCGGCGCCCTCCGCCCGCAACCGGTCGGCGAGCCGGTCGAGATAGGACTTCATCAGCGGCTTGATGAAAGCGTTCGCCACCACAGTGTTGAAACGCTCGTACTCCCGCATCTGAGGCGACACCTCAGAGGAGAGCGAGATCGCCGCGCCCGGCATCTTCTCCGCCACGACATCACGGATCATGCGTTCGTGCGCGCCGTCGAGATAGGAATGGATGAGGCCAACGGCGACGGACTCGGCGCCCGTCCGCGCGATCCGCTCCACCACCTCTTCGACCTCGGCGCGATCGAGCGGGATCAGCGTCTCGCCGGTAGCGCTCACACGTTCCTTCACGGTGAAGCGCATATAGCGCGGCAGCAGCGGTTCCGGCAGCAGAAGATTGAGGTCGTATTGCTCGAAGCGGCTTTCCGTCCGCATCTCGATCACGTCGCGAAAGCCCTCGGTGGTGATCAACGCCGTCTTCGCGCCACGCCGCTCGATAAGCGCGTTGGTCGCGAGCGTGGTGCCATGGATGATCTGGCCGATCTCGCCCGGCTCGACCTCCGCCTTGCGGCAGACCTGGGCGATGCCGTCGATGATCGCTCGTTCGGGCGCATCATATGTGGTGAGCACCTTTGTCGAGGTGATCTCGCCATCCTTTTCGAGCACGACATCCGTAAATGTGCCGCCGATGTCCACGCCAAGCCGAACGGACTTCGCTTTCATTCCTGCACTCCTGTCCCTGCCGTCTCGCCCGACGGCGGCGCCGCCTTCAAATCCCGCCCGCCAGCTAAGCGAAAGCAAGACGAACAAGTCTAATTGTTTTCCTGTTTCGGCATGATCAATTTTTCTTATCCTAGGTGAGCGCCGCTCGCGCGCTCAACCTCCGCGGCCAGCCGCGCTGCGGCGGCGACAAAGCGTGGCGCGCGCCGGTCGTCATAGCGCGCAAATATCCGTAACGGAGAAGGTCGCCAATCCGAAGGCATGACGTGAAGCTCGCCTCGCGAGACGAGGCGCGCGGTCAGCGCGCGCGGCGCGAGCGCGAGGCCGAGTCCGTCAACCGCCATCTGGATGCAGGACGCGAGACTGTTCGAATGAACGACGCGATCCGTCCGCAGCCCGCGCAACCGCGCCGCCTCCAGCAATTCGACGGATGCCGTCGTGTGTTTCGCGTGCATCAGAACTGCCGATTCCATCGCGTCCGCAAGGCTGAGCGGCGAAGAAAACTCATCGGCGACGAAGGGCGCCGCGACCCAGTTGTATTCATACTCACCAAGTTCGATAGCGCTTGGCATGTCGATGGCGAAGGGGGCCGTCTGCAATGAAAGGTCGAGATCGCCCGATGCCAGGTCGCGCTCGATCTCGCGAGAGAGATTGACCGTCAGTTCGACCGTAAGCGAGGGGTAGACCTCCCGCAATCGGCGGAGATACGCGTTCAGCCAGGCGCCGGCGACGATTTCCGTGACGCCCAGTCTCAGCTTGTCGGCGATCAGATCCGTGCGGTGCGCCTCTTCGAGGAACGCCTCCGCCGACCAGAGCACTCTGCGCGCCGCAGGCAGAAGGGTGCGCCCCTTTTCGGTCAGGGTCACGGAGCCCGCATCGCGCCGCATGAGCAACGCGTCGATGCCGGATTCGAGCGCCGCTATGCGCGCGGAGATGTTCGGCTGCGTCGTCCCGAGATGTGCGGCCGCATTTCGGAAAGTGCCGAAATCGACAACAGCGACGAAGGCTTCAAGTTGCTTCAGATTGATCGAATTCCTGATCATCGCGTCTCTTCCCTTCTCGCACGGCCGGTATTCCAAACCCCAGCGTCCAACGCTGCCGGGCCGACAGTCTCCAGGCTGGTCTGGGAATGATCGGAAGAGCTGCGTTTGGCCATGCCGGCGACGCTACGGCGTGGCCTCTCCCGTCTCAAGCAGGCGCGTCATCCGTGGGTGCGCCAATCTCGGGGGCGTTGTCGTCCCGGCGCGCCCCTTCTCTCCTGGACATCGCAGCCGCGCGTCGTCGCGAAGGACATGCTCGCCGTCACCTCATCGGAAATGAGCTTCGGGACCTGTGCAAGAGCGGCGATCGTACGAGGGCGAGACATGAAAGCGGCCCAGGTCGCTCGCGGCGAAAGCAGACGCGGCCCGGATCTCCTTCCCGCCAGGGACGGCGCGGACTTCCGCCGGAGCGGCGCGAACGGTCGGACGCTCACGCTCTCTCGCCCGTCGCGCAGACGATGCGCGCCGTCTACTCGAAGAGCTCGTCCTGGCCTTTCTGGGGCGGGGCATCGTCGTCATCGTCCTCCTCGCCGGCGTCGACCGCGCCCTGGTTGTCGAGAAGGCCGGCGTCGCGGAGTTCCCTGACACCGGGGAGGTCGCGGGGGCTTTCGAGGCTGAAATGGTCGAGAAAGCTCTCGGTGGTGACGAAGGTGATCGGGCGGCCGGGGGTCATCCGGCGCCGACCCAGCCGGACCCATTCAAGCTCGATCAGCATGTCGACCGTGCCCTTCGAGACCGAAACGCCCCTGATCTCCTCTATCTCGGCGCGGGTCACCGGCTGGTGATAGGCGATGATCGCCAGCGTCTCGACCGCGGCGCGAGAGAGCCGGCGCGTCTCGACCTGATCGCGGCGCATCAGAAACGCGAGGTCGGGCGCGGTGCGGATCGCCCAACCCTGCCCCACGCGACGGATCAGAACGCCGCGCCCCTCATAGCGGCGGCGAAGATGCGCCAGCGCCTCGGCCGGGTCGGAACCGTGCGGCATGCGCTCCGCCATCTCTTTGAGGCTGACCGGCTTGGCCGCGGCGAAGAGCAGCGCCTCGACCATCCGCTCCTGCTCCGCCAGCGGCGGCGCGGTGAAGAGGCTTTCGGCGCTTCTGGAAGCGTCGTCAGACATGAGCGTCGGCGACCTTTTTCCTGCGAGCGCGCAGCATGATCGGACCGAAGGCGTCATCCTGCCGAAGCTCGGCTTCGCCCCGCTTCACCAATTCCAGCGAGGCTGCGAAATGCGAGGCGAGAGCGCTGCGTCGGCGATCCGGCGCGCCGGTCCACTCGAGCGGCAGCCAGGCGGAAAGCGCGGTCCAGTCCAGCGCCTCGCCGACCAGCCCGGCGAGACGTTTGACCGCGTCGTCGAGCGCGAAGACCGGCGCCCTGCGAAGGTGCAGCGGCTCGTAGCTTTCCTTGGTCTTGACGCGCGCGTACGCGGCCAGCAGTTCCGCGAGCGAGGCGGTCCATTCCACCTCGCGCCGCACGGTCGGCACCTCCGCCTCGCCCCGCGCGAATGTCTCGCGGCCAAGCTGATCGCGGGCCATCAGACGGGCGCCGGCGGTGCGCATGGCCTCCAGCCGCTCCAGCCGGAAGGCGAGCCGGGCGGCGAGTTCCTCCGCGCTCGGGCCTTCCTCCTCATCCGGCGGCGGCAGGAGGAGGCGGGATTTCAGAAAGGCGAGCCAGGCCGCCATGACGAGATAATCGGCGGCGAGTTCGATCCGGAGTTTCCGCGCCGCCGAAACGAAGGCGAGATACTGCTCCGCGAGTTGGAGAATCGAGACGCGGCGCAGATCCACCTTCTGGCCGCGCGCCAGCGTTAGAAGAAGATCGAGCGGCCCCTCGAAACCGTCAACATCGACCAGAAGCGCCTCCGGATCGACAGCTTCGGCGCGGGGCGCGACAAAGAGCTCTTCCTCTTTCTTCTCGGGTGGAAGGATCGGCTCATGGCCCCTGTCGTCACGCATGGCAGTCCGCCTTTCGCGAAGAGAGCGCGTCATAGCGGCGCGCGACCTCGGCGATGTCGATCTCCTCGACCTCGCGTTTCAAGGCGTCCACGGCTTCGGCGCGTTTCAGGGCGGCGTCGGTCAGCGTTCCGGCGGCGGCGGCCGCCGCCTCCATTTCCGCCATCTCGCCATTGCAGTGGAGAACGATATCGCAGCCGGCGCCGAGGCTGGCCTCGACGCGTTCGCCAATCGGACCTTGAAGGGCGCCCATGGAGATATCGTCGGTCATCAGCAGCCCGTCGAAGCCGATCTCCTCGCGGATCAGGTCGATGCAGGGGCCGGAAAACGTGACCGCGTATTCGCTGTCCACTGCTTCGATCACCAGATGCGCAGTCATACCCATCGGCGCGTCGGCATGCGCGCGGAACGGCGCGAAATCCAGCTCCAGATCGGCGCGGGGGGCGCTCACCACGGGCAGCGCGACATGCGGGTCGACGGTGGCGCGGCCATAGCCGGGGAGATGTTTCACCACGGGGAGCACGCCGCCCGCCATCAGCCCGCGCCGAACCGCGTGGCCGAGCGCGGCGACGGTCGCCGGATCGCGCCCGAGCGCGCGATCTCCGATCGCCTCATGCAGCCCGGCGCTGGCGACATCGAGAAGCGGCGCGCAGTTCACGTCGATCCCGCAGGCGGAAAGCTCATGCGCAATCAGCCGGTAGCGCAAGACCAGCGCCTCGGCCGCAGTCTCCAGCTTCCGCCCTTCTATTTCCGCCATCGCGGGCGGGAACTTACGCCAGTTCGGCGGGCGGAGACGCTGGACGCGCCCGCCCTCCTGATCGATCAGCACCGGCGCGGCGCGGCCCACCGCATCGCGCAGATCGGCGGTCAGCGCGGAAAGCTGCGCCTGATTCCCGACGTTCCGGGCGAAGACGATGAAGCCCCATGGGTTGGCCGAGCGGAAGAAATCCCGCTCCCGCGCCGTCAGCTCCGCGCTCTCAAAGCCGAAGATCAGCGGCGCCGGCGCCATCAGCGCGCCCGCGCCACGATGCAGGCTTCGTTCCGGGCGTGAAAACCACGGCAGAGCGCCGCCGCGTCGGCGATGGCGTCGAAGGGGCCGGCGCGGAGCCGCCAGAGCGTGCGCCCGCCCGATTGCACCGGCATGATCACCCGGCCGCGCCCGGTCAGAAGATCGCCGTTTCCAGCCTTGAGCCGGGTCCACTCAGCCGCGGCGATCTCTTCGCTGTCAAAAGCGCCGAGCTGGATCTGGATCTCGCTGGCGGCGGCCGCCGCGCGCGGCTCCGCCACCGCGGCGTTCGCCGGGCCGGAGGCGAGGGCGGCTGACCGGACCGGGCGAGGCGGCGCGGCGGGCGCGAATTTCGGCGCCTGTCCGGTGGCTCCGTCCCCCGCCCCCTCGTCAGTCTCACCGGCCGACGGCTCCGTCGCCATCACTTCGGCGACGGCGGCGGCGACGGCGGCGGCGAGCGGGTCTTGCGCGGCGGGGCTTTCGGCGGCGCCGTCCGACGCGGCGACGGATTCCTCCTCCAGCGCGCCCGGCGCATCGGCCTCCACGGTCTCCTCCGTCTCGGAACGCGGCGCGGCGGCGGGCTCCGGGACGACGGCGGCCACCACCTTTTCGTCTCCCGGTCTAGGCGCGGGCTTCGGCGACAGCGCGGCCGGGGCCTTGTCGTCGGGCGCCAGCCCGTCGGCGGGCGGGGCGAGCGCCGTCTTGGCGGACGTGGACGCATCGCCGCCGGAGATCACGTCATAAACGGCGCGATCCTGGTGCGCGACCTCCTGCCCCCCCGGCTCCTCCGGGCGGATCTTGGTCGGGCCAAGCTCGGCCCGTATCACCGGTATGTCCTCGGCGTCGCGCATACCCAGCCTGTAGGACCAGGTGACGACGCCGATCAGGATCGCCAACGAGATCATCGCGCCGAGCGCTGTGACAGCGCCGTTTCGCCATTTCCGTACGGCCGCCTTGGCGGCGGCGCCGGATTCAAGGTAAGAATCGTCCCGCATGGGGTTTTCGCCTGTGCCTTTACGCCACCTTATATGGTGGTCGCCTGCTGCTCAAACCCCAAATGTGCCTGCGTTCACCGCATTTCGGTCACCGGGGTCACCCCTAGGATACCAAGACCTGCCGAGATCACAACAGAAACGGCGCGAATCGCCGCGAGACGCGCCGGCGCGCCGGCTGCGTCATTCTCCTGCAGGAAGCGAAGCGCGCCCTCATCTCGGCCGCGATTCCAAAGCGCGTGAAAGACGGCGGCGAGGTCGTAGAGGTAAAACGCGACGCGATGCGGCTCATGCGTCCGGGCCGCAGTCTCCACAAGGCGGGGCCATTCGGCGACTTTCTTCGCCAGCTCGATCCATGCTTCGTGGCCGAGCGACGAGAGATCGGCGCGCCCGAGCGCGGCGTCGTCGCAGGGGACGCCCTGCTCGACCGCGCCCCGCAGCACGGAATGGACGCGGGCGTTGGCGTACTGGACATAGAAGACCGGGTTGTCCTTCGACTGCTCCTGCGCCTTCACGAAATCGAAATCCAGCGGCGCATCGTTCTTGCGGGTCAACATGGTGAACCGGGCGACGTCCGGGCCGACCTCGTCCACCACGTCGCGCAGCGTCACGAACGTGCCCGCCCGTTTCGACATCTTGTAGGGTTCACCGTTCTTGTAGAGCTTCACCAACTGGCAGAGCTTGACGTCGAGCGAGGTCTTGCCGTCGGAAAGCGCCGCGACGACCGCCTTCATCCGTTTCACATAGCCGCCGTGGTCAGCGCCAAAAACGTCGATCAGCAGGTCATAGCCGCGCTCGACCTTGTCATAGTGATAGGCGATATCTGGGGCGAAATAGGTCCAGGCGCCGTCGGATTTCTTCACCGGCCGGTCGACATCGTCGCCATAGGCGGTGGAGCGGAAAAGCGTCTGCTCACGCGGCTCCCAATCCTCCGGCGTTTTGCCCTTGGGCGGCGGAAGCACGCCCTCGTAAATGAGCCCCTTCCTGTCGAGCGCCTTCAGCGCGTCGTCGATCTTGCCGGCGCCGTAGAGCGCCTTTTCGGACTGGAAGCGATCCATCCTCACGCCGAATGCCGCCAGATCCTCGCGGATGAGGTCCATCATCCGCGAGGTCGTGAATTCGCGGACGATCGGGAGCCATTCCGACTCCGGCGCGTCGAGCAGACGATCGCCGAACTCGGCCTTGAGCGCCTCCCCGACGGGAACGAGGTAGTCGCCGGGATAGAGGCCCGGCGCGATCTCCACCGCCCGACCGAACGCCTCCTGATAGCGGTGATGGGCGGAGCGGGCGAGAACGTCGACCTGGGCGCCGCCATCGTTGACGTAGTATTCGCGCGTCACCTTCCAGCCGGCGAAATCGAGAAGCCCCGCAAGCGCATCGCCAAAGACGGCGCCGCGGGCGTGGCCGACATGAAGGGGGCCTGTGGGGTTCGCGGAGACGAACTCGACATTGACCGAGCGCCCGGCGCCGCTCGTCGCCCGGCCGAAATCGGCCCCGGCGGCGAGCGCGGCCCGGATCGCGCCAAGCCAGAGTTCGGGCGCGAGGCGGAGATTGATGAAGCCCGGTCCCGCGATCGCGGCGTCAGCGACGCGCGGGTCGGCCGCCAGCTTCGGCGCGAGCAGCCCGGCAAGGGCGCGCGGGTTCATCCCGGCCGGTTTCGCCAACGCCATCGCCGCGTTCGTCGCCATGTCGCCATGCGCGGCGTCGCGCGGCGGTTCAACCGTCACCGCGCCGCGGTCGAGACCGGCGGGCAACGCGCCCTCGGCGGCGAGCGCGTCAAGCGCCTCGTCGATGAGTTTCCAGATATCGGTGAAAAGATTCATGCGATCGTCACTCGGCTTGATGGTTTTGCGACGGAAATCCGCCATTTCCGCGCCCTCTAGCACAGGCGCGACAAGCCGGCCACGTCAATCCGGTTCGGCCGGGCCAGCATTCTTGTCGCTCAGACGCGGGCCGTCGCATCGGTAAGGTTCCGATGCTCGTCCAGCGCGAAACGGTCGGTCATCCCGGCGATGTAATCGGCGACGACGCGGGCGCGGATATCCGCGGAAACCGCGTGAACCGCCGCATCGCGCCAATCGTCGGGAAGCAGCGCGGGCTCCTCCACGAAGATCGCGAAGAGATCGCGGACGACGCGCGCGGTTTTTCTGCGCATCCGCAGCACCTCGGGGTGGCGATACATCCGGGCGAAAAGGAACTCGCGGACGATCTTCAGATCGCCGTCCAGCGCTTCGGAGAAAGCCGCCATCTGAACCGGAAGCGCGCGCAGCGCCTCGGCGCTTTCGGGCGCGGCGGCGTCGAGGCGGGCCCGCGTCTCCGTCAACACGTCCTCGACCATCGCGCCAAAGACCCGGCGGAACGTCTCGTGCGCGGTTCGCTGCGCGTCGAGCCCGGGATAGCGCGCGCGCACCTCCGCCAGCGCCGGGCCGGCGAGCGGAAGGTCCGCGAGATCGCCAAGCCCGAAAAGCCCGGCCCGAAGCCCATCGTCGAGATCGTGCGTATTATAGGCGATATCGTCCGAGAGCGCGGCGATCTGCGCCTCCAGCCCGGCATGGGTCCAGAGTTCGAGATCGAATCGCGCGTCATACTCCGCGAGCGCGAAATGCAATGTCGAAGGGTCGTCGCCGGCGCTGGCGAGGAGCGGCCCGTTGTGCTTGGCGATGCCTTCCAGCACCTCCCATGTCAGGTTCAGCCCGTCGAACTCAGCGTAGCGCCGCTCCAGATCGGTGACGATCTTCAGCGTCTGGGCGTTGTGATCGAACCCGCCATGCGCCCGCATCGCCCCATGCAGAGCTTCCTCGCCGGTGTGGCCGAAGGGCGTGTGGCCGAGATCATGCGCGAGCGCCACGGCCTCGGCCAGGTCCTCGTCGGCGCCGAGGGTGCGGGCGCAGGTCCGCGCGATCTGCGCAACCTCGAGGCTATGGGTGAGCCGCGTGCGATAGTGGTCGCCTTCATGCTCGACGAAAACCTGGGTCTTGTGCTTCAGACGGCGAAAGGCGGAGGAATGGATGATGCGATCACGGTCGCGCTGGAACGGACTGCGATGCGCGCTCTCCGGCTCCGCGTGCAGCCGCCCGCGGGAGCACGCCGCGTCGGTCGCGTAGGGCGCGAGCGGCTGGCGGTTCATCATCGGACGTCACGCCGCCGCTTCATCGCCGCCCTTGTTCCCTTGCGCGCCAAATCATACATTGCGGGCAGCCTATACATGAGGACTGGCCGAGAGAAAACGCATGGACCTCACACTGCCGATCAAAGTCACGGACGCCTGCGCCGCGCGGCTGAACGCCATCGCCGAGGCTGAGGGCGCGAAGAAGAATCTCCGCGTCGCGGTGCTCGGCGGCGGCTGCTCGGGCTTTTCGTACGAGTTCACGCTCGAGGACGAGACCGGCGAGGACGATCTGGTGATCGAGGCCGGCGGCGCCGCCGTTCTGATCGACCCGGTTTCGCTGCCGTTCCTTGCCGGCTCCGTCGTCGACTTCAAGAATGAACTGATCGGCGCCCGCTTCGAAGTCGAGAACCCGAACGCGACAAGCTCCTGCGGTTGCGGGACAAGCTTTTCAATCTGAGACCAACCCGCGGCGGCCATGCGGCGGCGCGCGCGGCTCTTTGCCGCGCCCGCGCTCGTTTTGCTCCGATTAATCCAGTTAAATGCCCTTCTGAAGTTTCGGCGCGTAGAGAGAGCGCAGCCGTCCGAAATTGGAGCCGCCAGGAAACATGGAAGCTGATCTGCACCCCAGGCAGGCGGAGCGACTCGCCGCGCTGCGCTCATACGAGATTCTCGACACGGATCGAGAGAAGGATTTCGATGATATCGCCCTTCTGGCGGCGTCGATCTGCGATTCGCCGATCGCGGTCGTCAATCTGATCGACGCCGAGCGGCAATGGTTCAAGGCGGAGACCGGCCTCGGCGTCCGGGAGACGCCTCTGGCGACCTCGATCTGTTCGCATGTGATCCTGGAGAACGATTTCGTCGAGATTGAGGACACGCTCGAAGACCCCCGCATGGTCGACAATCCGCTCTGCTGCGGCGATCCGGGGCTGCGGTTCTACGCCGGGGCGATCCTGAAGACGAAAGAGGGCTTGCCGCTCGGCACGCTCTGCGTTCTCGATCATCAGCCGAGGACGCTGACTCCGTTGCAGCGCGACGCGATCAGGGTTCTCGCAAATCAGGTCATGGCGCAGCTCGAGATGCGAAGGGCGCTCCGCGTCGCGGGAATGCTGCGGCGAGAGGTGGACCACCGGGTGAAGAATTCGCTGCAGTCGTTGTCCTCGTTCATACGGATTCAGGGCCGGACCCTGCAGTCGGACGATGCGAGAGCCGCGGTAGCGGGCATCGGGACCCGAATCGAAGCCGTCGCCGCGCTTCACGAACAACTCTATCGGACCGATGCGGGGCCGATGGTGGACCTCGCCAGCTACATCCGGAATGTCCGCGACTACCTTGTCGGGATTGCGCCGGAAACCGTGACCATTGACGTGGAAGCCGAGCCGGTCGTGGTCAGTTCGCGCCAAGCCGTCGCCGTCGGAACTCTGGTCAACGAGTTCGTCGCGAATTCGTTCAAGCACGCGTTTCCCGATCAGAGGCCCGGCCGGGTCCTGATCGCGGTGGACGCCGACCGGGACGGAACGGTCAGGATCGTCTCATCCGACAACGGCGTCGGATTGCCGGCTGATGCGGATTCGGGTTCGGGCGGCCTCGGCATGAAGATCGCCGAACTGGTCTGCATGGAGTTGCGCTGCGATCTCGATGTCGAAAGCTCGCCCGATGGGGTTTCGATCCGGCTGGAGTTCCCGGCCGACCGCGGTTCCGGCGCGGTCGAGAAAAGCGTTCTCAAGCCTGTCAGCGCCTGAACAGACAAGGCGGTATCATCATCGCCGGGGATCGCGCGGGCCGCCGGCGACGCCAGCCAGAAGTTCAAGACAGGTCGCGCCGCCCCCTTTCCGGGGGCGGCGCCTTCGCCTTCAGCGCTGGTCACGCCAACAGAGCCAGCAGGATGATGATCCAGAGCGGAACGCCGATCAGCCAGAGTAATATCGCACCCATTGGTTATCCTCCCTACGCCCAGCGGCCGAATTGGGTGAAAACGCGCCCTTCGTCCCGGTGGCGTCCGCCAACGCCCGCCGCCCAATAGGCGCCGGCCCCGGCGATCAGGAGCGACGACGCCAGCACGAACGCTGATAGAATCGAGTATTTGCGCGCGGTTTCGGCCGCCGCTTTCGCCTCGGCGTCGCTGAGTTCCGGCTTCGCCGCGACGGTCGTCGCGGTCTCCGACGCAGTGGCCGGGTCCGACGCAGAGGACGACGCGTCGGTCGCCATGCTCTGCGCGGCAGTGGCGGCCGCGGTCGTTTCGGCGGCGTCCTGGACGGCGGTGTTCGCGCTCGCAGCCAGGAGAGCGGCGCCGAGCAGCACCGCGACGCCCCACATGGTCAGGCCGTGGACGCCATCGCGGATGCTCACCTCGTCGACGCTCGCGCTATCGATACGCCGCCGCATGCGGCCGGCGATGTAACCGCCCGCCATGAAGCTGGAGATCGTGGTCCACAACATCCAGCAACCGACGGCGACCAACGCCGCGAGCGCCGATCCCTCGCCCTTGTACGGGGAAATGAACGAGAGCCCCAACGCCGCGCCGAACGTCATGAAAACGAACGCGATCCCCGACGCGACGACTGCGCCCGCGAAGATCGACGACCAATCGACATAGTTTCCCTGATCGGCGAGCGCGGGGCGGGCCGCCGAGGTCGGCGCTTCAATTCGTTCCGACATCTTACTGTCCTCTCTCGTGATCGGTCATGGAGGGGCTATTGCAGCCCGAGCAGGGACAGGACCGCCATGACGACGACCACGAGCCCGACAAGATAGATTATTCCGTGCATCCCGTTTCTCCCGTATGATTCAATCAATTCCGCGCCGCGCGCGTGACGGGCGCGACGCCTGTTCAACGTCGCGACGGATGAAGGGTTCCCGAGTCTCCGAGCGAAATGGCGTCCGGTCGCACCCGGCGGGAACGCCATCTCTTGCTCCCGGCGCTTGACATGAGGCGTGCGCGCGGGAAAGAATTTTACCAATTAGTCAAAAACAGGGTGGTAGCCAGATGCCAAACTCGCCCATGACGCCAGGGCTCGCCGCTGGACGGTTGCCGGCGGAGACGATCGACGCGAATTTCGCCGACCTGCACCCGCCGCTCGACGCGCACGAGGCGCTGGTCGCCGCCGACCGGTGCTATTTCTGCCACGACGCGCCCTGCGTCGCGGCCTGCCCGACCACGATCGACATCCCGCTCTTCATCCGACAGATCGCCACCGGCTCGCCGGAGGGCGCGGCGCGGACGATCTTCGCGCAGAACATTCTCGGCGGCATGTGCGCCCGCGTCTGCCCGACCGAGACGCTGTGCGAGGAGGCCTGCGTGCGCGAGGCGGCGGAGGGCAAGCCGGTGGAGATCGGCCGGCTCCAGCGCTTCGCCACCGACATGCTGATGGCCGGCGAACAGCCCTTCGAGCGCGAAGCGGCGACCGGCCGGCGGATCGCGGTGGTCGGGGCCGGTCCGGCCGGGTTGGCCTGCGCGCACCGGCTGGCGATGAAGGGCCACGAGGTGACGATCTACGACGCCCGCCCCAAGCCCGGCGGGCTCAACGAATACGGCATCGCCGCCTACAAGACGGTCGAGGAGTTCGCGGAGCGCGAGGTGGAATGGCTGCTCGGAATCGGCGGGATCACGCTGAAGACCGGCCGCCGGCTCGGGGCCGACATGACGCTCGACGAGCTACGCGATCATCACGACGCGGTGTTCCTCGGCCTCGGGCTCGCGGGGGTCAACGCGCTCGGGCTCGAGGGCGCCGAGGATGGGAGCGCGGAAGATGCGGTGGAGTTCATCGCCGCACTGCGCCAGGCGGAGGACCGCCGCGCGCTTCGCGTCGGGCGCAATGTCGTTGTCATCGGCGGCGGCATGACCGCGATCGACGCGGCGGTGCAGGCCAGAAAGCTCGGCGCGCTGAACGTGACGCTCGCCTATCGACGCGGCCGCGAACGGATGAACGCCAGCGCGTTCGAACAGGATCTCGCGGCGACTTCCGGCGTGCGCATCCTCACCAACGTCGCGCCGATACGGATCAGCGCGGGCGAGGTTGAACTCGCCTACACCACGGAGGGCCCGGACGGGCTGCGCGAGACCGGCGAGACCGTGATCCTCAAAGCGGATCAGGTGCTCGCCGCGATCGGCCAGCGGCTCGACGGCGCGCCTGAGACTTTGGCGCTAGAAGGTGGTAAGATAAGCGTCGAGGGTCCCGGCCGCACCACGCTCGCCAGGGTCTGGGCGGGCGGCGATTGCGCCGTCGGGGGCGACGATCTGACCGTGACGGCCGTGGCCGAGGGGCGGGACGCGGCCGAGGACATTCACGCCGCGCTGACCGGAGGACGCTGATCCAGGGCGCGGACGAAAGGCGAGGCGATGCCCGATATCGAGACCGAGGTCGCGAAGCACTACACCACCGGAGCGCTGATGCGGCATATCCTCAACGCGCTGAGGACGCTGGACATCGACCCCGATGCGGCGACGCCCGACGACCTCGCTGCGGTGGACGAGTTTCACACCGGCGGGCGGCGGGCGACCGACGATCTTCTCGCGCAGTTGACGATCAAGCCGGGAACGCTCGCGCTCGATATCGGCTGCGGCATCGGCGGGCCGGCGCGGCACGTCGCGCACACGAAGGGCGCGCATGTCACCGGAGTCGATCTGACGCCGGAATTCATCGAGACTGCGCGGGAGCTTTCGGCGCTGGTCGGCCTCGCGGACCAGACCGATTTCCATACCGGCTCGGCGCTAGCGCTGCCGGTGAAGGACGGGCATTTCGAACTCGCGCTGCTGCTGCATGTCGGGATGAACATCGAGGACAAGACCACCCTCATGGCGGAGGCGAAGCGCGTCCTGAAACCGGGCGGGACATTCGCGGTATTCGACGTGATGAGGGCGGAGGACGAGACGACGCCCCTCGCGTTCCCGTTGCCCTGGTCGGAAGCCGCCGGGACTTCCTTCGTCACCCCCCTTGCCGCCTACGAGGACGCAGCGCGCGCAGCCGGGTTCGAGATCGTCGCGACGCGCGCGCGGGCGCAGTTCGCGCTCGACTTCTTCGCCGAGGTTTTCGCGCGGATGAAGGAACACGGCCCCTCCCCGCTCGGCATCCACCTGATGATGCGGGAGACCGCGGGCGAAAAGATAAAAAACTATGTCGACAACGTGAAGGCCGGCCGCATCGCGCCGGTCGAACTCATCCTCCGCGCCTGAAAGGAGCCAGCCCATGGCCAGCCTCTCCAGTGAATTCCTTGGGATCAAATCCCCCAACCCGTTCTGGCTCGCCTCCGCGCCGCCGACCGACAAGGAATACAACATCGTCCGCGCCTTCAAGGCGGGCTGGGGCGGCGTCGTCTGGAAGACGCTGGGCGAGGCAGGGCCGCCGGTGGTGAACGTCAACGGCCCGCGCTACGGCGCGATCTGGGGCGCGGACCGGCGGCTTCTGGGACTCAACAATATAGAGCTGATCACCGACCGGCCGCTGGAGGTGAATCTGCGCGAGATGAAGACGGTCAAGCGCGACTGGCCGGACCGGGCGTTGATCGCCTCCATCATGGTGCCCTGCGAGGAGGCTGCGTGGAAAGCGATCCTGCCGCTGGTGGAGGAGACCGGGGCCGATGGAATCGAGTTGAATTTCGGTTGCCCGCACGGGATGAGCGAGCGCGGCATGGGCTCCGCCGTCGGTCAGGTGCCGGAATATATCGAGATGGTCGCGCGCTGGTGCAAGCAGACGACGCGCATGCCGGTGATCGTGAAGCTGACGCCCAATATCACCGATATCCGTAAGCCCGCCGCGGCGGCGAAGGCGGGCGGCGCGGACGCGGTCAGCCTGATCAACACGATCAACTCGATCACCGCGGTCGACCTCGACAGTTTCGCGCCGGAGCCGACGATCGACGGAAAGGGCTCTCACGGCGGCTATTGCGGCCCGGCGGTCAAGCCCATCGCGCTCTCCATGGTCTCCGAGATCGCCCGCGACCCGGAGACCGCCGGCCTGCCGATCTCGGGCATCGGCGGGGTGACGACATGGCGCGACGCGGCGGAGTTCATGGCGCTCGGCTGCGGCAACGTGCAAGTCTGCACCGCGGCGATGACCTATGGCTTCGCCATCGTGAAGGAGATGACAGCCGGGCTTTCCGACTATCTCGACGGCAAGGACATGGCGCTGGCGGATCTGGTCGGGCGGGCGACGCCGAACGTCACCGACTGGCAGAATCTGAACCTGAATTACGTCACCAAGGCCCGGATCGATCAGGATTCATGCATCAAGTGCGGCCGCTGCTTCGCGGCGTGCGAGGACACCTCCCACCAGGCCATCGCGATGAAGCCGGGTCGGGTCTTCGAGGTGCTCGACGACGAATGCGTCGCCTGCAACCTCTGCGTCAATGTCTGCCCGGTGGAGAACTGCATCACCATGGAGCGACTTGATGTCGGCGCCACCGACCCGCGCACCGGCAAGGTCGTGGTCGAGGAGCACGGCGACTGGACGGCGCACCCAAACAATCCGGGGGCGGTGGCGGCGGAGTGAGACGTCGTCGAAAAAGCAAAGAATAAGAGTGCGTGCAGATTTCGAAGCACCGGCAGAATCTGCGCATGGCTGGTCTGAACTCGATGCCATGCAGTGCTTGCCGCAGTGCCAAGACGGCATCACTCCATCCGGATTCAAACCACTCAAAGAAATTGGCGATGTTCAGGATCTCGCCGATGCGCTCGGGCTGAATCATCATGAGATCTCTCTCGTTCGTCCGGGGAACGATCCGCCCGATGCGATCCGTACCGTCGGCGAGCGGATTATAGGCGTCGAACATCGATGGTTGACGAATAGGCAACTTCGAAAAGGCCGCGACGCGCTCAGAAAGGGTAAACCCGTCCACGGAGTATCTTTTCACGAGAAACTTGAACCACGGGATCGGGGTATCGTTTGGAACCTCAGTGAATCTCAACTTCGCAATGAGATTTTGGAATCAATTGCAAGGAAAGAACGTGATCTTTGTCGTTGGCCAGATGAACCTGTGCTTTCAGAGAGATGGCTGGTGCTCGTGCTTGAAGACTCAGATCATCAGCGATGTTGGGAAGAAGTAGAAAACTGGGCCAAGCGCATCGAAACTCAAGCGACAGAGTTTGATGCGATCTATTTGTTGCAGGGCTATGATCCGACCCTTGGACGTCACCGGGCAATACAGATACTCGGTCGTTGAGCTGACGTAGTGATCCACGACGCACCCCGACATTCCAGAGGCAGAGCGCCGAAAGAAACCGGGCGCAAGATTGACCAGAGAATTATTTCTCTTATATATTCTTCTGAGAACAATGCTGAGAGAATATGATGGGAACTCTGATCGCGAAGAGAGCGCCGGTCAGCGACGACCGGCTTCTGGCGAAAGCGGCGCTGCGGGCGGCGGAGCATCTGCGGATGACCCATGCCGAGCTTTCCGAGGTGATCGGCGTCTCGCCCTCGGTGATCTCGAAGATCAGCAACAAGGACGCCGCCCTGCCCCGCTCGCCGAAGGCGCGGGAGGTCGCGGCGCTTTTCATCCGCTTCTATCGTGCGCTGGACGCCATCGTCGGCGGCGACGACGACGCGGCGGCGAAATGGCTGCGGAGCGACAACACCGCGCTTGGCGGCGCGCCGGCGGCGCGGATCAGGACCATCGCCGGGCTGACGGACGTGCTCGCCTATCTCGATGCGCGCCGCGCGCTCATCTGACCTTGGGCCGGGATCGGGCCTGATCTGGCGCGTCGTCGAGGCGCAGCACAGGGTTTCGACCATGAAGCTGGTCGATAACGCCGAAGAACAGGAACGGCTCGAAGCGCTGCTCGACGAAACGAAGCCGCCGGTTCCGGCGCCCTGCCGGCATCTTCACTGGCTGATGTTCACGCCGTTCCGCTATCCCGCGCGCACCGAAAGCCGGTTCCGCCGCGCCGGCCCGCTCCACCCTGTCTTTTACGCCGCCGAAAGCGTCGATACGGCGATAGCGGAGATCGCATTCTGGCGCCTGCTCTTCTTTATCGAGAGTCCGGCTGCGCCCTGGCCGGCGAATCCGGTCGAACTGACCGCCTTCAGCACCGTCTACGAGACAGCGAAGCGGATCGATCTCACCGCGCCACCCTTCGACGCGGCGGCGGCGCTCTGGACCCACCCTACTGACTATACGGCCTGTCACGACCTGGTTGACCAGGCCTTCGCCCTCGGCGCCGAAGCCATTCGCTCAACCTCAGCTCGCGATCCCTTGAATCGGGCCAACGTCACGCTGCTTTCCTGCGCCGCGTTCCGCGACGCCGCCCCGCGCGCGACGCGGACATGGCGGCTCAGCCTCTCGGCGGCGGGGCCGTTCGCGCGCTGCGAGACGCCGGCGCGGGCGCTCTCGTTCGGGCGGGACGCCTTCGCGGCCGACCCGAGGATCGCGGCGATGAACTGGGAGCGGTGAGCGCCGCCTGTTCGCACCCGGAGCGGCAGCCGGATATGCGGCGCGAAACCGGCGGCGAGCCCGGCTCAGGGCCGGGGTCGGCGTGGCGCGGGCCGGCGGCTATTCCGCCGCGACCCCTTCCAGTTTCCCTCTGAAAGTCCGATGCCGCGGGGCGTTCGGGTCGGCTTTCACCGCCGCGATCTGACTTGCCATCTCGCGCTGCACATATTGCGCGAACGGGCCGAGATGGGCGTAAAGACCCGCAGTGTAGAGCGCGTGCTTGATCGCGCGGGGGTTCTTGCGCAGGACATGGGCGAGGAGGCGCCACACATGGCCTCGCATGTCGGGGCGTTTGACGGTGATGTTCCAGAGGAACTGAATGAACTGCTTGACGTCATGACGGATGGTCGAGCGGCGGAGATCGCCGACGACGCCGGAACAATCGAGCAGCTCGACCGTCTTGCGCACCCGCGCGAAGTAGTTCGCAGGTTCGTAAATCCGCTTCACCACCTTAAGATATTGCTCGAGGATATCGGCGCGGGGCCTCAATGTCTCGAAATTCAGGCCGGAGACGCACTGGTCGCCGTCCTGCTCATCCTCGATCACGCCGAAAAGGTCGTGCAGGCGCTGTTCCTTCTCCAGCCGCCGCTGGAGTTGGGTGTTGGGAAGCGCGACGAGGAGCCCGACCATGGAGACCGGAATCGACGCCTCCTCGATCAACTCGATCATGCCTTCGGAGGCCAGTTCGCTCTCGTTGTCGAAACCGACGATGAAACCGGCGACGATGAAGATGCCGTAGGTGTTGATCTTGTGGATGCACGACGCGATGTCGCGCTTGGTGTTCTGCTTCTTCTGCATCGCGACCAGCACGTCCGGGTCCGGGCTTTCGATGCCGACGAAACAGGCGAAGAATCCGGCGTCGCGCATCATGCCGAGAAATTCGTCGTCATCGGCGAGGTTCAGCGAAGCCTCGGTGGAGAACTCGAACGGGTAGCCGTGGCGTTTCTGCCAATCGACGAGGTGCGGCAGGAAGAGTTTCACCGCCTTCTTGTTGCCGATCAGGTTGTCGTCGACGAAATCGACATGACCGCGATAGCCGAGCGCGTAGATGCGGTCGAGCTCTGCGAGGATCTGCGCGGTGTCCTTGGTGCGGGGCTTGCGGCCGAAAAGCTCGATGATGTCGCAGAATTCGCACAGAAACGGGCAGCCGCGGGAAAACTGGACATTGAGCTGAACGTAATTGGAGAAATTCAGCAGATCGAAGCGCGGATTCGGTGTCTTGGTGACATCGATCGAATGAAGCGGCGCGCGAAATTCGCCTTCCGAGGCGCCGGTTTCCCATGCGTCGATGAACGCGTCGATCGCGCCCTCCGCCTCTCCGATGATGCGGAAGTCGAGATCGGCGTATATCTCCGGCGAGGAGGAGACGTCCGGCCCGCCGACGACGGTGATCTTTCCGCGCGCCTTCGCTCGCGCGGCTGTCGCCAGCAGGTCCATCTGCTGGGTGATCATACCGCCGAACATGACGAGATCGGCGGCGTCGATCTCCTCGTCGGTCAGTTCGGCGACATTGCGGTCGACAAGACGCACCCGCCAGCTCTCAGGCAACATCGCCGCGACGGTGATCAGCCCGAGGGGCGGCGCGGGGTATTTCGCGCCGACGAGCTCGCAGGTCTCGACATAATTCCAGAAGGACGTGTTCGAGAACTTCGGATGGATGAAAAGCACGTTCGGCGCGGCGCGCGACATTGAATGACCTCCGGTCGGATAGGGGCACCCTACCGGTTTCGGCGGCCCGGCGCGATGAAATTCGGAGACGTTGACCTTTCGTCGCCCGGGCGCCAACTCTCGCGCCGATGAACGCTACGCCCGCGTCCCTACCCGGCCATGCCGCGATGCTGCTTTTCGCGGCGCTCGTTTCCGTCTCGTTCTCTCTCGGCGCCCGCGCCGCGCCGCATATCGACCCGGCCGCGCTCTCGGCCGCGCGCTTCCTGATCGCCGCAATCGCGATCGGCGCGATCGCGGCGCCCCGGATGCGGCTGAAGCATTTCCGCGCGACCTGGCGCTATCCGCTGCTCGGCGGGCTGCTCGGGGGCTATTTCGTCCTCATGTTCGAGGCGCTGAAGCTGACCGACCCGATCTCCACCGGCGCGATCTTCACGTTGACGCCGATCATGACCGCCGGGTTCGCCTGGCTCCTGATGCGACAAGTGACGACGGGGCGCATGGCGGTCTCCCTGGCGCTCGCCGGGACGGGCGCGATCTGGGTGATCTTCCGGGGCGATATCGAGGCGATCCTGGGGCTTGAGCTTGGCAGGGGCGAGGCGATCTTCGTGATCGGCTGCTCGTTCCACGCGCTCTACGCCCCGCTCGGACGGATGCTGCACCGGGGGGAGCCGGTGCTCGTCTACACTTTCGGCGGACTGATCGGCGGCTTTCTCGTCACCGGCCTCTATGGCGCGCGGGCGCTGGCGGAGACAAACTGGACGACGCTGCCGCCGGTGGTCTGGATCGCGCTTTTCTACCTTGCGCTGGCGGCGACGGCGGTGACGCTCTTTCTCGTCCTCTTCGCGACGCTCCGGCTACCTTCCGCGAAGGTCATGGCCTACGGCTATCTGGTGCCGAGCTTCGTCATTCTCTGGGAGGGGCTTTTCGCCGGCGTCTGGGTCGCCGCGCCGGTCTGGCTCGGGGTCGTGGCGACGATCGGCGCGCTCCTCCTGCTGCTGAAGGATTAGCGCGGCCGCAGCCCGTCGAGAAAGAGCGTCCTGAGGAACGCCGCGCCGTCATGGAACCGCCCCTCGCCATCGTCGCCCAGCACCGCGCGGACCTGCGGGTCGAAATCGGCGTAGTGCTGCGTCGTCGCCCAGATGGCGAAGATCAGGTGATAGGGGTCGATCGGGCGGATGCGACCCTGCCGGATCCAGGCCCGGATCACCTCGGCCTTCTCGTCCACCAGCGCCTTCAACTCTCCCGCGAGAACGTCGCTCAGATTTGGCGCGCCTCGCAGCATCTCGTTCGCGAAGAGCCGGCTTTCGGCTGGAAAATCCCGCGCCATCTCGATCTTGCGATCGAGATAGGCTGCGATCTCCGCCGCCGGATCGCCGGTCTCGTCAAGCGCGCGCAGCGGCGCGAGCCAGTCGTCGAGCAGCCGCTCCAGCACCTCGCGATAGATCGCCTCCTTGGAAGGGAAGTAATAGAGCAGATTGGGTTTCGACATGCCGGCGCGCTCGGCGATCGCGTCCACGGTTGCGCCGCGGAAGCCGTCCTGAGCGAAGATATCGATGGCTGCGGCGACGATCCGCAGGCGGTTCTCTGTCTGGATGCGGGTCCGTCTGGGGTTGGGCAAACAGCGTCTCCGGCAGCCGGGACTTGACCCCGTCATTCATCTTGCTAGCGTCGTTTTTACCAGATGGTCAAGAAGAAGGGGGAGCGCCATGGTCGCACCGGGTGAGAACATGAAGATCGACGCCGAGCGTCTCTGGGACAGCCTGATGGAGATGGCGAAGATCGGCCCGGGCGTGGCGGGCGGCAATAACCGCCAGACGCTCACCGACGAGGATGGCGAGGGCCGGAAGCTCTTCCAGTCCTGGTGTGAAAAAGCCGGGCTGACCATGGGCGTCGACGAGATGGGCGATATGTTCGCCCGGCGCGAAGGCGAAGAGCCGGACCTGCCGCCGGTCTATGTCGGCTCGCATCTCGACACCCAGCCGACCGGCGGGAAATACGACGGGATTCTCGGCGTGCTCGGCGGGCTGGAGCTGATCCGCACCCTCAACGACCTCAACGTGAAGACCCGCCACCCGATCGTGGTGACGAACTGGACCAACGAGGAAGGCACCCGCTTCGCCCCCGCCATGCTCGCCTCCGGCGTCTTCGCCGGCGCGCTCGACCGGGACTGGGCCTATGCGCGCGAGGATGCCGACGGAAAGACCTTCGGCGCTGAGCTGGAGCGGATCGGCTGGAAGGGCGAGGAGAAGGTCGGCGACCGCAAGATGCGGGCGTTTTTCGAGCTTCATATCGAACAGGGCCCGATACTGGAGGCCGAGGGCAAGGAGATCGGCGTCGTCACCCACGGTCAGGGGCTCTGGTGGCTGCAGGTGACGCTGACCGGGCGCGCCGCGCATACAGGCTCGACGCCGATGTCGATGCGGGTGAACGCCGGCCTCGGCATGGCGCGGATCACGGAACTCGTGCACACCATCGCGATGGAGAACCAGCCCGACGCCGTCGGCGCCGTCGGCCATTGCGACGTCTACCCGAATTCGCGGAACGTCATTCCGGAGAAAACCGTCTTCACCATCGACTTCCGCTCTCCCGATCAGGCGAAGCTGGACGGCATGAAGGCGCGGCTGGAGGCGGAGGCGCCGAAGATCGCCGAAGAACTCGGCCTCGGCATCGAGATCGAAGAAGTTGGCCATTTCGACCCGGTGACATTCGATGAAGGCTGCGTCAGCGCGGTGCGAAACGCCGCCGAACGCCTCGGCTATTCCCACCAGAATATTGTGAGCGGCGCCGGGCATGACGCCTGCTGGATCAACCGGGTCTATCCGACCGCAATGGTGATGTGCCCCTGCGTCGACGGGTTGAGCCATAACGAGGCCGAGGAGATCACGAAGGACTGGGCGGCGGCGGGGGCCAATGTCCTGATGCATGCGGTGGTGGAGACGGCGGAGGTTGTGGGTTGAGTTTCTCCGTTTCAGGAGGCTCTACGATGTGCGTGTTAGCCGCAATTTTTCCATCGGCTTTACACGCACAGAACCTCCACATCCCCAACGAAGGGATCGCTGGACTAGGGATGGTGGAGTGCGAACAGATCGTCCAGTGGGACGAGCAGAACACATCTATGCATTACCTAGTTGGGTGGGTGCACGGTTGGTGGACCGGTTACAACTTGTATCTGGCCGAAAAAGGGAAGCCGCTGAGAGACACTCAAAGCGACGGGGACGGCGTAACATCTCTGCACGGGTTGGAAAGAATAATCGTAGGTCACTGCGTGACTGAACCAGACAGCCCGTTGGTGAAAGTGGCGGCAGATATTTTTGATCTTCTGCCTGAACTGGACCCTACTGTACCAACGCAATGAAAATATCTAGTGAGGCCATCCCATGACCACCACTACCATCAAGAACGGAACCATCGTCACCGCCGACCTCACTTACAAGGCGGACGTGAAGGTCGAGGGTGGGAAGATCGTCGAGATCGGACCTGATCTTTCCGGCGGCAAGGAACTCGACGCCACCGGCTGCTATGTCATGCCGGGCGGGATCGACCCGCATACGCATCTGGAGATGCCCTTCATGGGCACCTATTCCAGCGACGATTTCGAGAGCGGCACCCGCGCCGCGCTCGCGGGCGGGACGACGATGGTGGTGGATTTCGCCCTGCCCGCGCCCGACCAGCCGCTCCTTGACGCTATCGAGATGTGGTCGAACAAGTCCGGCCGCGCGAATTGCGACTATTCCTATCACATGGCGATCACCTGGTGGGGCAAGCGGGTTTTCGACGAGATGCCGAAAGTGGTGGAAAAAGGCATCAACACCTTCAAGCACTTCATGGCCTATAAAGGCGCGCTGATGGTGAACGACGACGAGATGTTCGCCTCCTTCCAGCGCTGCGCCGAGATCGGCGGAATGCCGCTCGTCCATGCCGAAAACGGCGACGTGGTCGCGGACCTTTCCGCGCGCCTGCTCGCCGAAGGCAATGACGGGCCGGAGGGCCACGCCTATTCTCGCCCGACGCAGGTGGAGGGGGAAGCGACCAACCGGGCGATCATGATCGCCGACATGGCCGGGGTGCCGCTCTATGTCGTCCACACCAGTTGCGAGGAAAGTCACGAGGCGATCCGCCGCGCGCGCCAGAACGGGAAACGCGTCTTTGGCGAGCCGCTGATCCAGCATCTGACGCTGGACGAGAGCGAGTATTTCAACAAGGACTGGGACCACGCCGCGCGCCGCGTGATGTCGCCGCCGTTCCGCAACAAGAAGCACCAGGACAGCCTCTGGGCCGGGCTGCAGGCTGGCTCGCTCCAGGTCGTCGCGACGGATCACTGCGCCTTCACCACCGAGCAGAAGCGCTACGGCGTCGGCGACTTCACCAAGATCCCGAACGGCACCGGCGGGCTGGAGGACCGGATGCCGATGCTCTGGACCCATGGCGTCGCCACAGGCCGTCTGACGATGAACGAGTTTGTCGCCGTGACCTCCACCAACAGCGCCAAGATCCTCAACTGCTACCCGCGAAAGGGCGCGGTGCTGGTCGGGGCGGACGCCGACCTGGTGGTCTGGGACCCCGAAAGGGAAAAGACGATCAGCGCCAAGAGCCAGCAATCCGCCATCGACTACAACGTCTTCGAAGGCAAGCATGTGAAGGGCCTGCCGCGCTACACGCTGACCCGCGGCCATGTCGCGATCAACGACGGCGATCTGAACATGCAGGAAGGGCGCGGTGAGTTCGTCGCGCGCGAACCCTTCCAGGCGGTGAGCAAGGCGCTCTCGAAATGGAAGGAACTGACCGCGCCGCGGAAGGTTGAGCGGACGGGCATACCGGCGAGCGGGGTGTGAGCATGGCCAGGGTGGCGCTCGTCATCGGCGGCGGCAGCGGGATGGGCGCCGATTCCGCCCGCCGGCTTCGCGCCGACGGGTTCGAGATCGGCGTGATGTCGTCATCCGGCAAGGGCGCCGCGCTGGCGGAGGAGCTGGGCGGCCTCGGTTGGACCGGCTCCAACCAGTCGAACGAGGATATCGCCGCGTTCGTCGACGCGGCGATGGCGCGCTGGGGCCGGATCGACGCCTTGGTGAACTCCGCCGGGCACGGCCCGCGCGCGCCGGTGCTGGAGTTGACCGACGAGGACTGGCATCGCGGGCTCGACGTCTATTTCCTGAACGTCGCGCGCGCGGTCCGTCTCGTCACGCCGGTGATGGTGGCGCAGAAATCCGGCGCCATCGTCAACATATCGACCTTCGCCGCGTTCGAGCCGGACCCGGTCTTCCCGACCTCGGGCGTGTTTCGCGCCGGCCTCGCCGCCTACACGAAACTGTTCGCGGACAAGTATGCGCCGGACAATGTGCGGATGAACAATGTCCTGCCCGGCTTCATCGACAGCCTGCCGGAGAAGGCGGAGTTTCGGGACCGCGTCCCGATGGGCCGCTACGGCTCCTCTTACGGGGAGATCGCGGCGACGGTGGCGTTTCTGGCTTCCGACGGCGCGGCCTATATCACCGGGCAGAACCTGAGGGTCGACGGCGGGATCACAAGGTCGGTATGAGCGTCGTCTCCGCCTCCGCGCTCAGCCTGACATTCGAAACGGATGACGGCCCGGTCCATGCGCTTTCCAACGTGTCGCTGGAGGTCGAGAAGGGCGATTTCGTCTCCTTCATCGGGCCTTCGGGCTGTGGCAAGACTACGTTTCTGCGGGTGATCGCCGATCTGGAGCGCGCGACCGGCGGCGCGATCACGGTGAACGGCGTCTCGCCGGAGGCGGCGCGCCGGGCGCGCGCCTATGGCTATGTGTTTCAGGCGGCGGGGCTTTATCCCTGGCGGACAATCGGCGGCAATATCCGCCTGCCGCTGGAGATCATCGGCATCCCGAAGGCAGAGCAGGCCGAGCGCGTGGCGCGGGTGCTGGAACTGGTCGAGCTTGAGGGGTTCGAGAAGCGCTTTCCCTGGCAGCTTTCGGGGGGGATGCAGCAGCGCGCCTCCATCGCGCGGGCGCTGGCCTTCGACGCCGATCTCCTCCTGATGGACGAACCTTTCGGCGCGCTCGACGAGATCGTGCGCGACCATCTGAACGAGCAACTGCTGGCGCTCTGGGCGCGGACCGAAAAGACCATCTGCTTCGTCACGCATTCCATCCCGGAGGCGGTTTACCTTTCAACGAAAATCGTGGTGATGAGCCCCCGCCCCGGCCGGATCATCGACGTGATTGACAGCCCGCTGCCGAAGCAGCGCCCGCTCGATATCCGCGAGTCGCCGGAATTCCTGGAAGTGGCGCATCGGGTGAGGGAAGGGCTGCGAGCGGGGCACAGTTATGAGGATTGAAGGCGATGACTAACCGGGAGCTTCAAAAAAGCGCTACCCTCGAAGCCCTAGCGACGAAGAACGACGGAATGACCTGGGTAGAGTGCGCCAAGGCGATTTGGACCCGCCGCGAGATGGATCTAAGGAGTCAGGGTGACCTCTTCTACACTTGGCACTACGATATGCGGTGGGCCATGCAACTGCTTCGTGACGAAGGCAAGGTAGCCAACGTATCGCGAGGAACTTGGGCGCTCGCGTGATGTCCCGCGCCCTCCCCGTCGCAACCGTCATCGCCGCGATCATCGTCATCTGGTATCTCGGCGCGGTCTGGATGAACGCGCAATGGGAGCGCGATCAGGCCGAGCGCGCCGGGGTAGAGATCACCCTTGCGGAGATCATTCCGAAAACCATGGCGCAGGAGCGGCCGGTGCTTCCGGCGCCGCATCAGGTTGCGGTCGAGCTTTGGGACACGGTCGCTGCGAAACCCGTCACCTCCAAGCGCTCCCTCGTCTGGCATGGCTGGATCACGCTTTCCGCGACGCTCCTCGGCTTCGCATTCGGCACGGCGCTGGGGGTGATTCTCGCCATCGGCATCGTCGCCAGCCGGACCATGGACATCAGCGTCATGCCCTGGGTCATCGCCAGCCAGATGGTGCCGATCCTCGCCATCGCGCCGATGATGATTGTCGTTCTCAACGCCGCCGATGTCGGCGGCCTGGTGGCGAAGGCGATGATCTCGATGTATCTGAGCTTCTTTCCCGTGGTCGTCGGCATGGTGAAGGGGTTGCGCAGCCCGGACGCGCTGCAACTCGATCTCATGCGCACCTACAGCGCCAACGGTGCGCAGACCTTCCTGAAGCTGCGGCTTCCGGCTTCGCTTCCCTATCTCTTCACGTCGATGAAGGTCGGCGTCGCCGCCTCGCTGGTCGGGGCCATCGTCGCGGAGATGACGCTGAGCCAGGATGGCGGGCTCGGCTCGCGGCTGTTGAACGGCTCCTATTACGGGCAGACGATGATGATCTGGGCGGCGCTGATCGCGTCCGCCGTGCTGGCCGGAGGGTTGATCCCGTTGATCGGCGCGGCGCAACGGCTGGCGATGCGCGGGCGCCCGACATGAGCGGCGCGGCGCTTCCGGTTCTCGCTTTGGTGATCTGGGCGGCTTCGTGGGCGCTGAACGTGTTCATGACCGGGCGCGAACGGGCCTGGCCATGGGTGCGCTACGCTGTTCCGGCGCTCTTTGGGGTGACGCTGCTGGCGCTCTGGGAGATCGGCGTCGCGGCGCTGGAGATTTCGCCCGTTCTGCTGCCGCCGCCCTCAGTCATCGCGGCGCGCATCGCCGGCTCGCTGCCAATCCTCTGGGTCGATTTTCTCCAGACCTTCAAGGGCGTGATGGCGGGCTACGCCATCGGTTGCGGCGCGGCGTTCCTGACGGCGCTGGCGGTCGACCGCTCATCCTTCCTGCAGCGCGGGCTGCTGCCCGTGGGCAATCTCGTCGCGGCGCTGCCGGTCATCGGCGTCGCGCCGATCATGGTGATGTGGTTCGGCTTCGACTGGCAGTCGAAAGCGGCGGTCGTCGTCGTCATGTGTTTCTTTCCGATGCTGGTGAACACCGTCGAGGGGCTTCGCGCCGCGGATCACATGCAGCGCGACCTGATGCGGACCTATGCGGCGACCTACGGCCAGACGCTGGTGAAGCTGCGCCTGCCGGCCGCGGCGCCGTTCATCTTCAACGGGCTGAAGATCTGCACCACGCTTTCGCTGATCGGCGCGATCGTGGCGGAGTTCTTCGGCACGCCCATTGTCGGCATGGGGTTCCGGATCTCGACCGAGGTCGGGCGGATGAATGTCGACATGGTCTGGGCGGAGATCGCGGTCGCGGCGCTTGCCGGCTCGGTTTTCTATGGCATGGTGGCGCTCATGGAGCGCGCCGTCACGTTCTGGCATCCGTCGCAACGGGGTTAATCGGACGCGCTTTCAAGCAACAGGAGAGGACGATGAAGAAACTTATGATCGGCGCCGCAATCGGGGCGTTCGCGCTCGGCGGCGTGGCGGCGGAGGCCGCCGACAAGGTGACGCTACAGCTGAAATGGGTCACGCAGGCCCAGTTCGGCGGCTATTACGTGGCGAAGGACAAGGGCTTCTATGAGGAAGAGGGGCTCGACGTCGAGATCAAGCCGGGCGGCCCGGACGTGGCCCCGGTGCAGGTGCTCGCCGGGGGCGGCGCCGACGTCATGGTCGACTGGATGCCCTCGGCCCTCGCTGCGCGGGAAAAGGGCGTGCCGGTTGTGAACATCGCGCAGCCCTTCAAATCGTCGGGCCTCAACCTCGTCTGCCGGAAGGAGACCGGCATCACCACGCCCGAGGACTTCAAGGGAAAGACCCTCGGCACCTGGTTCTACGGCAACGAGTATCCGCTCCTCAGCTGGATGTCGAAGCTCGGCTTCTCGACAGAGGGTGGGGACGACGGCGTTGTGATCCAGAAGATCGGATTCAATGTCGATCCGCTGCTCCAGAAGCAGGCGGACTGCATCACCGCGATGACCTATAATGAATACTGGCAGATTCTCGACGCTGGCCTCTCGCCTGATGATCTCGTGATCTTCAGCTATGAGAAGGAGGGCATCTCGACGCTGGAGGACGGGCTCTACGTGCTGGAGGAGAACCTCGAGGACCCTGCTTTTCAGGACAAGATGGCGCGGTTCGTCCGGGCCTCGATGAAGGGTTGGAAATGGGCCGAGGCGAACACCGACGAGGCCGCTGAAATCGTGCTCGAGAACGACATGACCGGCGCCCAGACCGAAAAGCATCAGAAGCGGATGATGGGCGAAGTCGCCAAGCTGACCGCCGGATCGAACGGCGAGCTCGACCCCGCCGATTACGAGCGGACGGTGGAGACGCTGCTCTCGGCCGGCTCGGACCCGGTCATCACCAAGGAGCCGGAAGGCGCCTGGACACACGCGATCACCGACAAGGCGCTCTGAGCGTCTCTCACGTGAAGAAGGGCCCGCGCCGGGAGCGGCGCGGGCCTTTTCGATTCAGGTCCTTCCCGCCCGTGCGACCTGGAAGGTCGTGACGATATCCTCCTGCGTCAGCGCCTTGTGGCTGGCGGGCTGGTCCGCGGATTTCTCGTCTATCGTCTCGCCACCGACGCCGACCGAGCGGGCGACGCTGATGACGCGGGACAAGGAAGCGTAGACGCGATACCAGAACGGGCCGCCAAGCCCGATCAGCACGCCGGCGAGCAGCGTATAGGCCGCCCAGCCGAAATAGCTCCGGTCGACATTGCCGGCGCAGCCGGTCGCGGCGAAGACGCCATCCAGCTTCCAGCCGAAGATCGTTAGTTCGGCGAGCCCGGAGCCGCAATAGGGATAGTAGCTCGGCCCGATCGGCAGGCGCACGTCTGTGCGAAAGGCGACGAGCGAATCCGAGAGCCCTTCGATCGACTCCGAGACCTCGTCGAGCGTCGCCTCCTCGACCCCGGTCTGCGCCGCCTTCAGACGCGCGACGGCGGCGTCGTTCTCCACCTTCGCCGCCTCGGCGCGTGCGAACAGCGTCTGGCGCGCGCCGGGATCGTCCATCAGGTAGACGAAGACCCGCCCGGCGTCGACATTCGCGCCAAAGGCGAAAAGAACCGCCGCGATGGCGGTGTAGCGATGCGCCTTGTAACGAAAGCGCTCCGCCGCCGCGGCCGCATAACGTTCATAGGTGCGGGCGATGTCGGTGAGCTTTTCGCGCAACTCGCTGCGGCCGTATTTCGCCAGCGCGTCGCCCAACTCGCTTTTCGCAAGGCGCTGAAGCAGCGAATAGGTGGTGATCTTCTCGTGCCCGAACCGCATCGAAGCGAAGGGGATCTTCGCCGCCTTCGCCGTCAGCGGGCTGAGCGAAAGCTTGTCCTTCAGCATGTCTACATCCGCAGTGGAGAGCCGCCCGTCGCCATCCGCGTCGAGCACCCCGGCCAGCTCCGTCTTCACCGACGGGACAATCTCGTCGACGATCAGTCGCTCGATCGCGTCGGCGAGTACGATCTGCCGCACCGCCAGCAGCCGCAGGAACGCCTCCGCTATGCCGGTGACGATGGTCGACAGCACGATCATCACCACGGCGAAGGCGGCGGCCCCTTCGAGAATCTCCATCGCGCGCTCCCTCTACTCCCGGGAGAAGACGGTCGCCGAGAATCGCCGCGACGGCAAGGATTTCAGGTGAAGGCGATCTGCGTCTTCATTGCGCGGCGCCGGTCGTTCGCGGTGGTGAATGCGGCTTCCGCGTCGTCCAGCTTCATGGTGTGAGTGATCAGCGGCGCCGGGTCGATCAACCCGTCCCGCATCAGGCCAACGGCGAAGGCGAACTCCTCGTGAAAGCGAAACGCGCCGCGCAGGTCGATCTCCTTGGCGGTGATCGCCTGCATAGGGACATTCATGTCGCCGCCCATCCCGACCTGCACCAGCACCCCGCGTGGGCGCAGCGCAGCGACGCCGGCGGCGAGCGCCGATGGCGCGCCGGAGCATTCGAAATGGACGTCGAACCAACCCTTGTCGGCCCCGTAGGGCGCCAGCGCCTCCGGCTCTGCGCCGATATCCGCCACGCGGTCAGCGCCGGCGCGGCGCCCATGCGCCAGCGCCTCCGCCGCGAGATCCGTCACCACGATCTCCGCCGCGCCGGCGCGGCGCGCGGCGAGGATAGCGAGCGCGCCGATCGGCCCGCAGCCGGTTATCAGCACCCGTTTGCCGATCATCTCGCCGGCGCGCCTGACCGCGTGGAGGCAGACCGAAAGCGGCTCCGCCATCGCCGCGACGCCGGGGCTGAGCCCCTCCGCCTTCACGCATTGCGAGGCGCCCGCGACCAGGTGCTCGCGAAATGCGCCCTGGATATGCGGGAAGGGCATCGCCGAACCGTAAAAGCGCATGTCGAGGCAATGATTGCGAAGCCCCTCGGCGCAGTAGCGGCAACGCCCGCAGGGGCGCGACGGCGAGATGGCGACGAGATCCCCTTCGCTCAACCCGGTCACGCCGGGGCCGAGCGCCTCGACATGGCCCGAAACCTCATGGCCGAGAATCATCGGCTCCCTGATCCTGACCGCGCCGAAGCCGCCGTGATTGTAATAGTGAAGGTCGGAGCCGCAGACCCCGCCGACAGCGAGCCGGACCCTGACCTCACCCTGCCCCGGCGCGCCGGTCTCGCGTTCCTCGATACGAAGGTCCTTCGGGGCGTGGATGACGATTGCGCGCATGGAGCCTCCATTCTTTCCCCCGTGAGCATGTCGGAAAGCGCGCCGCCGCGCCAGCCTCACTTGCGGCGCGGCGGCGCGGCGGCGATGATGCGCGGCACACGAAAGGGAACGCGCAAATGACCGGAATCGACACGCTCTTTTCACTGAAGGGCCGCACCGCGCTCGTCACCGGCTCGTCTCAGGGGATCGGCTACGCGCTGGCCGGCGGGCTGGCCGGCGCCGGGGCGCGGATCGTCCTGAACGGGCGCGACGAGACCAAGCTGGCGCGCGCGGCCGAAAAACTTCGCGCGGCGGGGGCCACGGTCGATCTTCTGCCATTCGACGCGACGGATCACGCCGCCGCCCGCGCCGCCGTCGAGGATTACGAAACGGTCGAGAAACCGATCGACATCCTCGTCAACAACGCCGGCATGCAGCACAGGGGTCCGCTGGAGGAGTTCGCGCCGGAGGATTTCGAGCGGCTGATGCGCGCCAATGTCTCCTCGGTCTTCAATGTCGGGCAGGCCTGCGCGCGCCGGATGATCCCGCGCGGCGAGGGCTGGATCGTCAACATCGCCTCGGTGCAGACCGCCCTCGCCCGGCCCGGCATCGCCCCCTACACCGCATCGAAGGGCGCGGTGGCGAACCTGACCAAGGGCATGGCGACGGACTGGGCGAAGCATGGCCTCAACGTCAACGCCCTGGCGCCGGGCTATTTCGAGACCCCGCTCAACGCCGCACTGGTCGCCGACCCCGAATTCACCGCCTGGCTGGCGAAACGCACGCCGCAGGGCCGCTGGGGCAAGGTCGAGGAACTGATCGGCGCCTGCGTCTTTCTCTCGTCGCCCGCCGCGAGCTTCGTGAACGGGGTGACGCTCTTCGTCGACGGCGGCGTGACGGCGTCGCTCTGATGGCCGCCGACATCCTCTGCCTCGGCGAGCCGCTGGTCGAGTTCGTGCGCGAACCGGACGGGCGCTGGCGGATGGGTTATGGCGGCGACACTTCCAACGCCGCCATCGCCGCGGCGCGCCAGGGCGCCAGCGTCGGCTATCTCGGCGCGCTCGGCGCCGATCTCTTCGGCGACGGCGTGGTCGCGCACTGGGCCGAAGAGGGCGTGGACTCAGCGACGGTGCGACGTGATCCGGATGCGCCGACCGGGCTGAACTTCGTCGAACCGGACCCCGCCGCGCGGCGCTTCACCTATGTGCGCAAGGGGTCCGCCGCCTCGCGATACGGGCCGGGCGATCTCGACCATGCGGCCATCGGCGCGGCCCGGGTCCTGCATCTCTCCGGGATCACGCTCGCCGTTTCTCCGACCCTTCGCGCCGCGGGACTGGCGGCGATGAAGACGGCGCGCGAAGCGGGCGGCGCGGTCTCGCTCGACACCAATCTGCGTCTCGCCCTCTGGGGCGAGGAGGAGGCGCGCGAGACGCTGCTCGGGGCCGCACGCGGCGCCGATGTCCTCGTCACCTCGATCGACGACAGCGAGGCGTTGTTCGGCATGTCGGACGCGGACGGGATCGCCGATCTCTGGGCCGGCGCCGGGCCGGGCGCGGTGATCGTCACCATGGGCGAGCGCGGCTGCCGGATCATGGCGGAGGGCGAACGCCGCACGATCCCGCCCGCGCCCGCATCGCCGGTCGACAGCACCGGGGCAGGCGACAGCTTCTCCGGCGCCTTTCACGCCTGGCGGCTGGAGACCGGAGACCCGTTCGAGGCCGCGCGCCGCGCCGCCATCGTCGCCGCCGGCACGGTTTCCGGCTACGGCGCCACCGCGCCGATTCCCCGCCGTGAGGCGGTTCTGGCGGCGCTCTGACGCCCGCCGCGTGAGAAAGGAAGGCCGCGCATGATCCGCCGCGCCGAGCGCGAAGCGACTTCACCCCGGGGCGCCGGGCGGGCGCCTGCGCAGGGACGGATCCGATGAGCGGCGATAACGCGTTCAAGCTGCATCTGGCGGAATATCAGGCGCTCCGCGCCGAGATTCTGGCGCAGCAATCCGTGCGCGCGCACACCTTCCAGTATGGCGTCGCCGCTATCGTCGCGATCTGGGCGTTCCTGCTCACCGAAACCATCGCACCGGAACTGAGCGTTCTCGCGGTTTTCGCCTGGTGGCTGCCCGTCTTCGTGGCGCTCGCCGGACTCGGCCTCAACTACAGCGCCTCGATCGGGGTCAAGCAGGCCGGCGCCTATCTCGCGATGATCGAGGAGCGCTACGGCGACCCGGCGCTTCGCGGCTGGGAAAACTCGCTGATCCGCCTTCGCGACCCGGAGCTCAAGACGGATCGCCCACGTGAGAGCGGCGCCGCCCGGGGTGAGATCGGGCGCCTACTGAGGGTCTTGCAATCGCGCGAGGCTTCGGCGCGGTTCTCCAGGGTAATGCGCTCGATCTGGGTCATCATCGCCGCCATCACCGTGATCGTGGCCAGCGCCATGACCTGCGCGATCCTCCGCGGCCCGATTCCCCTCGGCGCGTGGGGGGCCGGGTGAGCGGGCGGGCCACCCTCCCCAAGAGGCGTTCCCGCCGAATACGCCCGGGGATTTTTTCTGCGCCCCGGACGCTGAAAGCGTATGCTTTGCTCGAAGAACTAGTTTCCACCGGAAGATGGAGGCGCGAGGCTCTCATGTCCGCCGCCGACGCAGCAAGCGATACGCCCCCTGAAGCCGGCCCGAAAACAGCAGGTTTCGCGCGCATGGCGCAGCATCCCGTTCAACGGCGCCGCGAAGAGGGCGTTGCGCGATGACGGCCGAGTTCGACAAGCAGTTCGCCCTCGCCGAATGCGGGGAGCTGCGCGCCCTCATCATCAAATATGTCGAGATCGTCACCGCGACCGAGCGCTTCGCCCTCGCCGGCGCGGCGGCGCTCGCGGCGTTCTCCGTATCCGGAATCACGCCGGAGATCGAGCGGGCGCGCATCTTCATCAGCGCACTGCCCCTCCTGATCCTTTCATTGGCGGGTCTGCGCTGCCTGACCTTCTATTTCGTCATCAAGGTCGCGCTGGCGCATGTCGAGCGAGTCGAACGCGCGATGCTGACCGAACCCGCGCTCGGACTTCAGCGCAACGCGAAGCAGACCGGGCCATTCACCATCAACCGCGCTATCGAAGTGGTCTCCGGCGGTTTCTGGTCGCTCGGAATCGTCGCCGCACTGATCTTCTGGCTGGTCGTCAACGACCTGATCTGACAGAAAGATCGGCCGCGCACCGCGTCACCCCGCGCTTGCGCGCCTTTCGCCGGAGTCGCGTTCGAAAGACATGCGCGCGATCGCTCCGATAGTGACGACGCCGATTCCGCCCAGTTCCAGGATCCAGTTCAGACGCCACCCGTTCAGCGTCAGGCCGAGCAGTGAATCGACATGATGAAGGCCAACCGCGCGCACCATGACAAATGTCGCGATGATCCCCATGCCCAGCAGCGCGATTCCGTTGCGTCCGATCGTCCGGCGCATGGCGTACGCGAAACCGAAGAACACTAACTCCGCGGTGCCGACAATCGCGATGATGAACCCCGCCTGCATCGCGCGACGCTGCTGATACCAACCGTCGATCTGCGCGACGCAGCGCCCGAGCGCGGTGAGAAGAGACTGAAGATCCAGCTGCTTGTTGAACCCGAGAAGGATCAGTGCGATGCAGGTTCCCACCCAGAACGTGAACTCCGCGCGGTCCCGCGCGCCGCCGCCCGCGCGGAGCATCATGGTCGTGCGGATCGCCAGCGCGGCGGCGACGAAATACGCCGCCACGGTAAACCAGCCGATCAGCGTCGGGTCGCCGATCCCCGGACTCCAACGCTGCATGGCGCAGCTCCAGAACACGCCCAACCCTTGTGACAAAAGACGCTCCTCCAAACCAACGCCGGGCCTGAGACCGATCGGCGATACTTATGCCGGCGGCGGCGGCGCGGCCAGCCCGCAAGGACGTGGCGAAGCCGAACGCGCGCCAAATTGGCGAAAGCGCCGGCGAGATGTTACTTAGTGCATATCGGCGCCGCCGCGGATCCTGCGGCGATCCGCCACGCAATCCGACAAGCGAGGTTCGTCTGAACATGAAAAAGAAACCGGTCGCCCCAAAGATTACGCCGACCGTCGGGCTGACGCAGAAGCGCGGCGCCTGGCTCGCCAAAAGCAACGACCAGCGTTCAGCCGATGTCCTCGGTTGTGAGATCGTCCCGGTGATGCGGGACTTCAACGACGGCCTATGGACATGGGGCGGCGCTGCCGTCGATTTCCTGGCCGAGGCGGGCGAATCCGAAGACGGAGCCTGGTGGCGGAAACCCGAGCATGAGGAATGGCGGAACCTCCTTCTCGAAGGGGCGCCACTCTGGGTCCGGAAGGCCGAGCCGGCGAGCGCGGCCCACCCGAACGGCTCGGTCGGCCGCTCGATCGGCGTCTTTGCGACCAGCGCTGTCGAACTCGGCGACGCGCAATTCAGCCTCAAGCTTACCGAGCGGCTCGCGACCGTGAAGGCGTAAACGCGCAGGGGTGGCGACCCGCGCGCCGGCGGCCACCGGCGGCGGTCTCGCGCCCGTCGTCAGCCGGCGTAAAGCCAGTCCAGACGGCTCTGGAACCAGCTCGGCGCAAGGCGGTGGACAAGCCGCGCGCCGAACCTCGTGACCGGATCGTCACGATGAAAGCGGACAAGATTCGCCCGCGCCTCGCGCTGCACCCGGCTCACCCGGGCGATCCTCTCCTTGAAGTGGGCGCGAAGCGCGGCGGGAATATCGTCCGGTCGCGCGCCGAGGCGGCCCGCCAGCGCCGCCGCGTCCTCCAGCGCCTGCGCCGCGCCCTGCGCCAGCGAGGGGAGCATCGGGTGGCAGGCGTCGCCGAGCAGGACGACGCGCCCGTCCGACCAGCGGGGTAGCGGCGCCCGGTCGAAAAGCGCCCAGCGCCAGGGCGCGTCGATGGCGTCGATGATCGCGGCCAATTCGGGCGCCCAGCCAGCATACGCCGCTCTGAGCGCGGCGGGGTCGCCCGGCTCGGTCCAGCTTTCCCGGCGCCAGTCCTCCTGAACCAGTCCGACAAAATTGACCAGCGCGCCGCCGCGCAGCGGATAGGTGACGGCGTGCCGGCCGCGCCCGGCCCAAACCGTCGCGGCTGCGGCCGGGACCGTCTCGAGCCGGGCGGCGGGAACCGTCGCGCGCCAGGCGACATGACCCGTGAAGCGCGGCGCCTCCGGCCCCAGCATCGCGCTCCGGAGAGCGGAGCGGAGCCCGTCGGCGCCGACAACCAGGTCGGCCTCCTCCTCCCGTCCGTCGACAAGGTGGAGCGCGGCGCCGGCGCCGGCGTTCTCGTAACCAACCGCCGCCGCCCCGGGGATCACGGCGCCGGGCGCCGCCGCTTCCAGCGCATCGTGAAGCGCAGCGATGAGATCGGCGCGGTGAACCTGCAGATAGGGCCCGCCCCAGCGGCGGCGGGCGGCGGCGCCGAGGGGCACCCTGGCCATGACCCGGCCGCTCGCCCCGCGGCGCATCTCGATCGCCTCCGGCTCGAAAGCCTCCACCTCGACTCTCTCCGCGACGCCGAGCGCGTCGAGCGCGCGCCAGCCGTTCGGCCCAAGTTGCAGCCCGGCGCCGATTTCGCCGATCGCGGAGGCGCGCTCGAAGACCCGCACCTCCCATCCGGCGCGCGCCAGCGCCAGACCGGCGGCGAGCCCGCCGACCCCGCCCCCCGCAACCACCGCGCGCAGTTTCCGTCCGTAGCTCATGGCGTCGTCACCGCATCGCCGCACCGGAGTCGAGGTTTCATCACCCGCCAGCCCAAGGCAAGAAGCCGCATCAGGAGCCAGGACGCTCCGGACGAAACCACCACCCGCAGGCGCGGACCACCGCAGGCGACAAATGATTCCAGAGGCATCGCCCACGCCGCTGAAACCGGCCCGCGCACGCTCGCGTTAAAGGCCTCGCCAAGAACATCGGCCGAAGCCGGCGAGCCGGCGGCATTTGCGTTCACAGCCATATGGACATCAATCCGGCGCCATTCTATTAAAAGTTGCGGGGGCGATGCGCGCCTCGGCGTGTAACTTGTCATGCTGGCGTCTCCGTATGTCATCGACGCCGGCGGTTGGGGAATAAAACATGACGCGTAGTTTGAAGACCATGGTCGCCGCAGGTGCGACCGCGCTCTTGCTGGCCGCTCCGTCGGTTGCGCTGAGCGCCACGACATTCAACGGCTCTTTCTCTGTGGACGGCGACGCTTTCGACGAACCGGGGCTGGTCGTCAGCACTGCGCCGAACGGCGGCGGACCGATCGCGCCGTTCTCGTTGGAAGCGGGCTCCAGCGCCAGTTTCCTTCTCTTCGATATCTGGACCGACGAGTCGAGCGTCAACGCGGGTGAGGACGACGTCTCTCAGAGCATTTTCGTCGAGTTCACCTTCACCGATCCGGTCGCCAGCGGAACGCTTGGCGGTGAGACGTTGGGCAACCGCATCATCGGCGGCCTCTTCCAGAACGGCGAAGTCACCTGGGACGCGCCACTTGAACTCAGCTTCGGCAACGGCGGGCTCTTCACGGTCGCGCTCAGCGACGAGACCTTCAATTTCGGTTTCCTCGGCCTCGCCGGGGGCGAGCATCGTGGCGCGAGCGTCGAGGCAACCGTATCTCTGGTGAGCGAATCGGTGGCGTCGGTGCCGCTTCCGGCGTCGGCGCTGCTGCTGGTCAGCGGCCTCGGCGGTCTGGGTTTCGCGGCGCGCCGGCGCCGTCGCGCCGCGGCCTGAGCGGCGACGCGTCAGAAGCAAGCAGGCGACGGGCCCTCAGGGGCCCGTTTCCATGTCCGGCTGCGGCTGTCGAAAACGGCGACCGACATGCCGAACCAGCCGGCAGCCCCGCGCGGCGTATCCGCTCGAATACAGGCAGGATGCGCGCGGGTCAGGCTACCGCGCGGCTCAGCGCGCATTGGCTCCAGAGAGAGGAAAGCGCGTTGACCAGATACGCGATATCCGCCTCGGAATGCAGCGGAGAGGGCGTGAATCGCAGGCGCTCGGTGCCCTTCGGAACGGTCGGATAGTTGATCGGCTGAACGTAGATCCCGAACCTGTCCATCAGGAAGTCGGAGATCATCCTGCACTTCACCGGGTCCTTGATCATCACCGGGATGATATGGCTCGGGTTCGGAAGATGCGGGATGCCTTCGCGGTCCAGCGCGGTGCGAAGCTGGCGGACGCGGAGGCGCTGCAAATCCCGCTCCGCGTCGCTTTCCTTCAGATGTCGGATGGCGACCGTCGCCGCCGCGGCGACGGCGGGCGGCAGCGAGGTGGTGAAGATGAAGCCGGAGGCGAAGCTGCGGATGAAATCGCAGAGCGCGAACGAGCCGGCGATATAACCGCCGACGACTCCGAACGCCTTGCCGAGCGTGCCTTCGATCAGGGTGATGCGGTCCATCAGCCCCTCTCGCTCTGCGACGCCGCCGCCGCGCGGCCCGTAGAGGCCGACGGCGTGGACCTCGTCGAGATAGGTCATGGCGCCATGCTTTTCGGCGACCTCGACGATTTCGCGAATCGGGGCGATGTCGCCATCCATCGAATAGACGCTTTCGAAGGCGACGATCTTCGGCCGGTCGGGGCCGACCGCCGCGAGCTTGCGATCCAGGTCCTCCGGGTCGTTATGCTTCCAGATCACCTTGTCGGCCCGGCTGTGGCGGATGCCCTCGATCATCGACGCGTGGTTGAGGCTGTCCGAAAGAATCACCGCGCCCGGCAGCCGCGCGCCGAGCGTCGAGAGCGCGGCCCAGTTCGAGACATAGCCCGAGGTGAAAAGCAGCGCCGCTTCCTTGCCGTGAAGATCGGCGAGTTCGCGCTCCAGCGCCAGGTGATGATGGCTGGTGCCGGAAATGTTGCGCGTGCCGCCCGCCCCCGCGCCGCAGCTTTCCGCCGCCTCCACCATGGCGTCGACCACTGCGGGGTGCTGCCCCATGCCAAGATAGTCGTTCGAGCACCAGATCGTGACCTGCCGCTCGCCCTCCTCGTAGTAATTCTTCGCTTGCGGGAACGAGCCGCGCTGGCGCTCCAGATCCGCGAACACGCGGTAATTGCCCTCCCGCTTCAGTGCTTCGAGCTGGGTCTGGAACAGCGCCTCGAAATTCATCGCGTCCTCGCTTGCCTTGGTGGCCTCGCTACGTTCTGGCCAAGGTTCGGGCGCCGGGTGCGCCCAGCGCAAGGTTTTTCGTCACATCCGATGCGGATAATAGGCGCCGGCGCCGGCGCCGCCATGAGCGTCAATGTCGCAAGTGGGCTAATCCGGCGTCGTTTTTCGTGCGCTGAGTGAGAGACGAACGCTTCGCCGCGCCGCCGAAGACAGCGCCGATGAATACGCAACAGGCGAAGAGAAAAAGGACCGACGCGATCAGGCCGTATGCGTCGCCCGCCCGGTAGCTGGCGATCGCATAGAAGAGCGCCGAGACGACGAAGAGGCCCCAGCCGAATGTCTCGGCGCGTTCTTTTCCCGTCAGGCTCATTCGTCGAACTCCGCGCCCAGCGCCTCGGCCACCATGGTCTGGAAATGGTGAACCGCGTGTTCGGAGAGTTCCGTCAGGCCCTGATCGACGATGAACCGGCCCTGATTGTAACCGCGCGATTTCAGCCCGCGCTGCACGCTTTCGCAAAGACCTATATCCTCCGGCTGCAGCACGTCCTTCTGATAGGCGATCGCGTCTTTCAGTTGCGCCGTGACCGCTCCGCCCGGCGTGAACCAGTCCTGATGCTCGACGCAGCGCTCCGGCCCCGCGGGGTTCATCTGCAGGACCGATAGATTCGGCTCCCCCGGATAGATCCAGATGGTGATATTCGGCCAGACGAAGAACCCGGCATAGCCGAAATCCACCTCGCCCGGAGTGAAGGAGAAGGCATTGCTGGTCGTGGTGCGGGGCGCGGCGGCGCACTGGGCGGAGTAGCGCTTGTGGGTTATGGTCCGGTAACTGCCCATGTCCACCAGATCGACGAAATCCCGGTGCGCGTTCTGGCAATGATAGCATTCGAGGAAATTGTCGACGAGCACCTTCCAGTTGGCGGCGACATCGTAGGTGTCACGCTGCGCATAGGCCAGCGTATCGACCGAAGGCAGGTAGGCGCGGATTTCGGCCTCAAGTCCGTCAAATTCCTCGCTGAACGGTTTCGCGTCCGGATCGAGATTGATCATCACCAGGCCGCAAAAGAGCTCCACCCGCACCGGCTTCAGTGAGAAATCGCATTTGTCGAACCCGGCGACATTCTCGGAATTGCGGGCGCTCACCAGCCGTCCGTCGAAATCGAACGCCCAGGCGTGATAGGGGCAGGTGATGACGTTCCTTTTCCCCGTCCCTTCGAGCAGCTCGTGCCCACGATGGGCGCAGACATTGTAGAAGGCGCGCAACACGCCATCACGCCCGCGCGCGACAAAGACATTCTGCTCGTGAATCTTCGTCGTCAGGTACTGGCCCGGTTCCGCCACCTGGCTGACATGGCCGGCATAGTGCCAGCTTCGATAGAAGATCGCCGGTTTCTCCGCCTCGTAAATCATCGGGTCGTGATAGAAGCGCGCCGGAAGGGTGAAGGAGCGTTGCGGGTCGGTGCGAAACGGCCGGTCGTCATTCTGGAGAGTCAGGGTCGGGGCGTTCATCGGCTGCGGTCCTTATCGATTCTGGCGGAGAGTTGTTCAATATCGGCCGATGCTAAATGACACGCCTTTCCTCTCAAACCTTTCCTTCTCAGGGAAATTGGATAAGCTGTGATTATGCAAAATCTGCGCAGCACCCTGCCGCCGATGGGCCCGCTGATCGCGTTCGAGGCGGCGGCGCGGCACGAGAATTTCACCCGCGCGGCGGAGGAGCTCAACCTCAGCCAGGCGGCGGTCAGCCAGCAGATCCGCAATCTGGAGCGGGCGCTGGGGACGGCGCTCTTTCTCAGGACTCACCGGAAAGTGCGGCTTTCGCCGGAGGGGCGGCGCTTTCAGCACACCATCGCGGCCGCCCTCCGCCAGATCGCCGTCGCGGCGGCGGAACTGCGCGCCCGGCCGGCGCGCGCCAGCCTGACCGTCGCCGCCGACCAGTCCATCGCGGCGCTCTGGCTCCTCCCCCGCCTGCCGCGTTTTCACGCGCGCCACGGCGACATCGCGGTCCGCCTTGTGGCGTCGGACGAGGAGCGCGACAGCCTCGCGGCCGGCGTCGACATCGCGATCATCCATGGAGCCGGCGCATGGCCCGGCTTCGCCTCCACGCTCTTTTTCGGGGAGTCGATCTTTCCGGTTTGCAGCCAGGACTATCTGGCCAGACGGGGGCCGATCGGCGCCGCCGCCGAACTGCCTTCCCACGCGTTGCTCGAATTCGAAGACGCCCGCTGGGACTGGATGAACTGGCGAAACTGGCTTTCAAACACCGGGGTCGACCTGCCGGCGCAGACAGGGACATTCCGCATCAATTCATATCCCCTGCTGATCGAGGCGGCGAAGAACGGCCAGGGCGTGGCGCTCGGCTGGGACCGGCTGGTCGACGACGCCATCGCCTCCGGCGCGCTCGTCCGGCCGGTCGCGGAGTCCGTGGAAACCGACGCGGGCTATCATTTCGTCTGGTCGGAGGCGCGCGCCCTGCCCGACGCCGCCTCGGCCTTTCGCGACTGGGCCGCGGCGGAGCTTTCGGCCGCGCCTCAGCCGTAATCGCCTTTCACCCGCGCCTTTTGCGGGTCAAAATGCGGATAGGGGGCCACCACGGCGCGGAGCCGTTTCTGCTGGCCGTCGAGCTGGCCGATCTCGATCGGCGCGCCGATCTCGGCATGGGTGACGTCGACGCGCGCCAGCGCGATCACCTTGCCGAGAACGGGGGATTTCATCGCCGAGGTGATCTCGCCGACCTGCGCCTTGCCGACGCGCAGGCAATCTCCGCTCGACGGCACCACGCCGCCCTCGACATCGAGTCCGACGATTTTCCTCTGCGGATGGGCCTTCCGTTCCTCGATGGCGGCGCGACCGATGAAATCGTCCTCCTTCGACTTCAGCGGCACGGTGAAGCCGATACCCGCCTCATAGGGGTTGGTCTGGTCGGAAAACTCGCTCTTCGCGAAGATCAGCCCGGCTTCGATCCGGAGCATGTCGAGCGCCTGGAGGCCGAGCGGGATCATGCCCTTCGGCGCCCCCGCCGCCCAGACCGCGTCGAACACCGCGACCGCGTCCTTCGGATGGCAGAACACCTCGTAGCCGAGTTCGCCCGAATAGCCAGTGCGCGAAACCACCACCGCCGGCCCGTGGATATCGCCGATCCGGCCCACGGCGAAGCGGAACCAGCCCAATTCCTCCAGCGTCGGTTGCGCCGGCGGCGTCCAGATGACCTCCGACAGGATCTCCCGCGACAGCCGGCCCTGCACCGCGATGTTGTGCAACTGGTCGGTCGAGGCGCGGACCCAGGCGTTCAGCCCGCGCTTCTCCGCCTGCTCGCGCAGCCAGAGCCCAGAGGCGTCGTCGCCACCGATCCAGCGGAAATTCATCTCGCCGAGCCGGTAGACCGTGCCGTCGTCGATCATCCCGCCATGCTCGTAGCACATCGCGGTGTAGACCACCTGACCGACCGAGAGCTTCTTCATGTTGCGCGTGACGCAAAGCTGCATCAATGTCTCCGAGTCCGGGCCAGTGACCTCGTATTTCCGGAGCGGGCTGAGATCCATCACCACCGCCTTCTCGCGGCAGGCCCAGTATTCCGCGATCGCGCCATGCCCGTGCATCTTCGCCGGCAGCCAGTAGCCGTTATAGGCGGTGAAATCGCGGGTGTGCCGGGCGAAACAATCGTGAAACCCGGTCTTTTTCGTCTCTTCCACATCCGCCTCCGCGGTCTTTCGAAAGCCAATCGAACGCCGGAAATCCTCGTTCGCGCCGTAGATCCGAACCTGAATGTCGGTCGGGTTCCAACCGTTCGCCGGGTCGACATCGCAGGGGCAGGCCGAGGAGATGCAGACCAGATCGGTCAGCGCCCTGACCAGCACGAAATCGCCGGGGCGCGACCACGGGTCGTCCATGGTGATCGCGTTCGTATCGTCCAGCATCGTGTTGAAGAAGAAGTTGATCGCCGGCCAGCCGCCGCGCGGGCGGACATCATAGCGCGCGAGATCGGCGTTGATGTTGTCCGAGCAGTTCACATGGCCGGGATAGCCGAGATCCTCGTAATAGCGCGCCGTGCAGGCGAGGTTGAAGGCGTCATGCCGGCCGCAGGTGTCCTGCACGATCTCCACCAACGGCTCATGGTCCAGCGTCCAGTATTTCGCGAAGAGGCCGGGCGCGGGATAGAGGCTGCCCATCAGCGAGCGCGTTGTCGTCGGGTCGATCTCCCGCTCCAGCCCCTTCTCCAGCGCGCGGTGGGAGAAGGCCTGAAAATCCGAGCATTCCCGCCCCTGAACATCGAGTATCTGGATGAACTGGCCGGCCCGCACCTCATAGGCGTGCGTGTTTCCGGGCTGGATGTTGGCGTCCATCAGCGGGTCCGCCAGCGGCGGTGGCGGCGCGGCGGCGCCCTTCCCCTCGCCGGGATTGGCGCGTCGGATATAGAGCGCGATCTCGGTCGGCGCGTCCTGCGCCTCCGGCGCCATCGGCCCGCCGGGCGCGCAGACGATCAGAAGCCCATCCGAAGCCGCATGAAAAGTCGCGATGTCGCCGGGGCGCGAGGCGCCGTCGAAAACCCTGACCGCATCCGCCCGGCCGATATCGAAGCCACTCTTCGCCAGCGCCGCCAGAACCCGGCGCCCAGAAGCGTCTCCCGTGGCGAGGGCGCGTTGAAGCCCCTTCGCCTCTGCCCCTCCTTTCGCGCCGATCATTCCCGCGTCGGACCGGCCGTCCGGCGCGAAGAAGACCAGTTCGCACGGCTGCAGCCCCTCGCGGTCGACGACGCTGATCTCGTCGCCGCGCTCGATCCGCACCGCCCGGCTGCCGCCGCCCGGCACCGGATGGCGCTCCACCCCGTGCGGCAAAATCGGCAGCCCCGGCGCGATCACGCCGCGCCGCTCGTATGGCGTCTCGAAAACCGGCTTCACACCCATTTCAGCCCATCCCAAGTTCGGCCCGGCGCTTCGCCGCCCAGGCCCCGATCAGCCTGTCGCCGACGATGCCGAGCGCCGCGATGAAGAAGCCGCAGAGAATGCCGCGGCCGAAGTTCTGCGTTGAAATGGCGCGCACGACCTCCTGTCCCAGATCGGTGGAGCCGATCAGCGCCGTGATCGCGGTCATCGCCAGCGCCATCATGATCGTCTGGTTGACGCCGAGCATGATCTCCGGCAGCGCGATCGGCATCTGCACCTTCCAGAGCAGTTGCCTGCGCGTCGCGCCATTGGCGATCGACGCCTCCACCGTCACCGGCGGGATACGCTTCAGCCCGAGATAGGTGTAGCGGATCGCTGGAACGGTGGCGTAGGGAATGATCGCGACGACATTGGCGAAATCGCCGACGCGGAAAAGCATGATCGCCGGAATAAGGTAGATGAATGATGGGAAGGTCTGCAGCGTGTCGCAGATCGAAAGGGCGATCTTCGCCACCGGGTCCGAGCGCGCGCACCAGATGCCGATCGGGATTCCGATCGCGAGGCAAAGCAGCGTCGAGACGAAGACCAGATAGGTCGTCTTCATCGCCTCGACCCAGAACCCGGTGACGATGAAACTCATCACCAGCGTGACGCAGAGGATCAGGACCGACCACCCGCCCAGCCGCCAGGCGGCGACGGCGATGGCGCCGACGAAGGTCGGCCACGGCAGCCAGAGGCAGAAATCCCTGATCGGCAGCAGGATCCAGACCGTCACCCAGTCGCGCACCGGATTCAGATAGGGAAAGGCGGCGACGTTGAACGCGCGGATCGCGCTGTCCATCTCGCCGCCGAAGCTGATCGTCATCTTTCGCGGCAGAAGCTCCACCGGGCGATAGAATTCGGCGACGACATAGGACACCACGAGGATGACGAGGAAGATGACCGCGTGCCGATGGCGCGCCAGCCAGCTTTTCTCACGCAGTTCGTAGTCCACCGGCCGGTCGGCGTAGGCTTGGGTGATCCGGTCGAGGACAATGGCGATCAGCGTAATCGCGAGGCCCTGCTCGATCGCCGCGCCGACCTTCAGCTGTTGCAGCGAATAGAGCAGCTTCTGCCCCAGCCCGCTCGCGCCGACGATGGAGCAGATGACGACCATGGCGAAGGTCTGCATCACCACCTGGTTGACGCCGAGCATCAGCGTCCGCTTCGCCGAAGGCAGCGCGACCTTCCAGAGCAGTTGCCTGCCGGTGCAGCCCGACATCCGCCCGCTCTCGACGATCTCGGGCGAGACCGATTGCAGCCCGAGGATCGTGCAGCGCGCCATCGGCGGCATCGCGAAGACAACGGTCGCGATCAGCGCCGAAACCGAACCGAAGGAGAAGAGCGCCGCGACGGGCGGCAGATAGGCGAGATGCGGCGTCGCCTGCATCAGGTCGAACATCGGCATGAAGACCGCCGCCGCGCGCTTCGAGCGCGTGACCCACACGCCGAGCCCGAGCCCGATCAGCACCGCCATCGGCACGGCGGCGATGACGATGGTCATGGTGCGCATCGAATCCTTCCAGAGATGGAAGAACGCGAGATACAGACAGGTCGAAAGCGCGAGCGCCGCCAGCCTCCAGCCGCCGACCCAGTGCGCCAGGATGACCATCCCCGCGCTCACCGCCACCCACGGAACCTGGTCGAGGCCGAGCGTGTCCGACCCCCGCACCAGAAGGTAATCCGACCAGTTGACCGGCGCTTCCAGAAACTCGCCGAACGCGCGGGTGATGTCCTTGAAAGGCACACCGAAGATCGACGCGTCGCCTTTCAGCCAAGTGATGTAGTCCGTGACCCAGAACTCGGCCGGAATCACCCAGCCCGTCGGCCAGCGCGTCGCGCCCGGCCAGACCAGCGACAGCGCGACGCCGAACACCGCGACCAGCGCGATCTGCCCGGCCATCGAGTGGAAGAACCCGGTCGGCCCGGCGCCCCCGTGGCGGATCTGGCTCACCTCCTCCATCAGCGCGCGCGAAAGAGAGCGTCGGAGACTGTCTCGCGGGTGATCGCGCCGATCGGCGCGCCCGCTTCGTCCACCACCGGCGTCGGGGCGTCGGAGCCGATGACCTGCGCCGCGATGGCGCCGATCTTGGCGTCCGCCGGAACCGTCGCCGCCGCCATTCCCTCCGAAACCGGCCCCATGATGGTGCGGGCCGAGACGATCCGCGCGTGGGGCGCGTTGCGGGCGAATTCGGCGACGTATTCGTCAGCCGGGTTCAGCACGATCTCCTCCGGCGTCGCGAGCTGCACCATGCGCCCATCCTTCATGATGCCGATCCGATCCGCGAGCTTGGTCGCCTCCTCGAAATCATGGGTGATGAAAACGATGGTCTTCTTCAGAAGCTGCTGAAGACGGATGAACTCATCCTGCATCTCGGTCCGGATCAGCGGATCGAGCGCCGAAAAGGGCTCGTCGAGGAACCAGATGTCGGGCTCCACCGCCAGCGAGCGGGCGATGCCGACGCGCTGCTGCTGGCCGCCGGAAAGCTGGCGCGGAAAATAGGCCTCGCGCCCCTCCAGCCCGACCAGCTGGATCATCTCGCGCGCCCGGGCGTCGCGCTTCGCGCGCGCGACCCCTTGCACCTCCAGCGGAAAGGCGACGTTGGAGAGCACGTCGCGATGCGGCAGCAGGCCGAAATTCTGAAACACCATGCCCATCTTGTGACGGCGGATATCGATCAGTTCCGCCTCCGAGGCTTTCAGGAGATCCCTCCCCTCGTATTCCATCTCTCCCGCGGTCGGATCGTTGAGCCGGGTGATGCAGCGGATCAGCGTAGACTTGCCGGAGCCCGAAAGCCCCATGATGATCAGAATCTCACCTTGGCGCACATCGAAGGAGACGTCGCGCACCGCGCCGATGTACCCCTCGTCACCGAAAGCATCGTCTTCGGGCGCGCCGTTGTGGCGCGCGAGAAAGCCCTTCGGATCGTCTCCAAAGATCTTCCAGATATTCCGGCATTTGATTTGTACGTCGCCGGTCATCATCTCTCCACCTGGTTATGGACGTGATGGCGGGCCGGGCGCGCAACCGGCGTCCGGCCCCCGCATTCCTCGTGAGAGGTTACTCCATCCAGCCGGCGATGATGTCGGGATTCTCCTCCGCCCATTTCTCCGCCGCTTCTTCCGGCGACATCCCGTCGACATCCACCATATACGCGGCGTCCGCGAGCTGCGCGTTGGTGAAGTTGACGTTGCGCAGGAATTTCGCCGCCTTCGGCGCATTCTCTTCAAGCCCGCTCCACATCGCCTTTTTCAGCCAGGCTTTGTGCGGCGCGCCGCAGTCTCCGGTGGCTTCGGGGTTCGGGCCCCAGGACGGATCGTCGAAGCAGGCCGGCTCCGGCTCCGGAAAATTGACGAACTCGCCGTCGAATTTCGATTCGACGAAATTCGGCGTCCAGCTGAAGAGCACGATCGGCTCTTTCCGGTCATAGGCGGACTGCAGCTCGGCCCAGAGCGTCGCCGCCTGACCGACATTGATCGCGGTGAAGTTCATGTTCAACGCCTTGATCCGGTCGGCGTAGTTCTTGCCCCAGTCGGCCGGCGGGCCGACAAAGCGGCCCTTCGGCGCGGTCTCGGCGGTCGCGAAGATCTCGGCGCAGGCGTCTAGTCCTTTCCAGTCTCCGGCTTCCGGACAAACGTCGAGCACGTATTTCGGAATCCACCATTCCTCGCGCGTCACCGCCTCATGCGTGCCGGCGTCGATCATGCCCTCTTCCACCGCCGCCTCGAAGGCGGATTTCATCGAACCTTCCCAGGCCTCGATCTGGAAATGCATGTCTCCGGCGGCGATGGCGGCGAACTGCAGCTGGCTGTCGGCCGGGGCGTATTCGACCTCGTAGCCCATCTCCTCCAGCACGTTGCCGACGATGGTCGAAGTGACGAGCTGGCTGGTCCAGTTATTCTGAACGATGATAATCGGCTCGTCCCAGTCGGCTTCCGCCAGCGCGGCGAAGGGCGCGGCGGCCATCGCGACAAAAGTTGCGGTTCTCATCAAGCACTTCATTTCAGTCTCCCTGTTTTTCTGCGCGGCCGCGATCCGGCCCCGTCGGTTCGAGATTCGATTGTAGTCGCCCGCAGTTCGCCCGCGGATCGTTGGTCTTAATTCTTCAAATAGGTCTCCAGCCCATCGTCGAGCGCGTCCTTCCAGGGCGTATGATGCTTTGGCGCCATCGTGCCGGTGATGACCGATTTGTAGGAATTGTCGCGGAACTTCATGATGTCTTTCTTCTTGTGGCCCTTCCATTCCTTGAATGCTTTGCAGGCGCCCTCGACATCGAAGGAGGGATAATCCGTCTCGTCGATCAGCTCCTTCGTGTAGTCCCCTTGATACCAGATGCAGGCGTAATCGTCCTCCAGCGCGTCCTCGGCGGCGACGCGCGCGGCGACATCCGCCTCCATCGTCGCGCGGTCGGGCAGCGCGATCATGCCCATGATGCAGTCCCGCACCCACCAGGCCTGCGCGTCGAACATGTTGAAGGTGAACCACTGGTCCTGCATCCCGAGATAGAAAAGCTTCGGGTTCGGAACATAGACGACGCCCTTGTAGAGATCCGCCGTCGCCAGCCGGTTCGCGGTCTTCAGCCTCAGATCGTCCGGCAGGAACGGGAAGTGATGCTTGTAGCCGGTGCACAGGATGATCGCGTCGACATCCCTGCTGCTCCCATCCTTGAAATGCGCGGTCTTGCCTTCGACGCGCACCAGCGCCGGCACCTCCGCCCAGTTCTCCGGCCATTTGTAGCCCATCGGCGCCGTCCGGTGCGCGACGGTGACCGAGCGGCAGCCGTATTTCCAGCATTGCGAGCCGATATCCTCGGCCGAATAGGAGGTGCCGAGAATGAGAATGTCCTGCCCTGCGAACTCCAGCGCGTCGCGGAAGTCATGGGCGTGAAGGATGCGGCCCTTGAAGCTTTCGAAACCCGGGTAATAAGGCACGTTCGGCGTGGAGAAATGGCCGCTGGCGACGATGACGTTGTCGAATTCCTCGGTCGTTTCCGCGTCCTTCACCGTATCGCGGACGATCAGGCTGAATTTTCCGGTCGCCTCGTCATAGCGAACGTCGCGGACGCGGTTGTTGAAGCGGATCCAGTCGCGCACCCCGGCCTTTTTCACCCGTCCCTCGATATAGTCGAAAAGCACGGCCCGCGGCGGGTAGGAGGCGATCTGCTTGCCGAAATGCTCCTCGAAGGAATAATCGGCGAATTCCAGCCCCTCTTTCGGGCCGTTCGACCAGAGATAGCGATACATCGAACCGTGGTTGGGAAACCCCGCCTCATCGGTGCCAGTGCGCCAGGAATAGTTCCAGAGCCCGCCCCAATTCGCTTGCGCTTCGTAGCAGACGATCTCCGGGATTTCAGCGCCGGCGGCTTTCGCGGACTGGAAGGCCCTGAGCTGCGCGAGGCCGGACGGGCCGGCGCCGATGATCGCCACTCTGGTCATATCTCGTTCTCCTTTTTTCACTTCTTGCGCCGGGCGCGGCTCAGGCCGGCGCGGGATCGGCGGTGGATTTCTCCCAATCGGGCTCGAAGCCGAGGATATCGGCGTCCGGATGCAAAGCGGGGTTGAACAGCCGGTTATGCGCTATCGTCGCGGCGCGCAGCGGGTTGCGCCGCGCCAGTTTCCAGACCTTGCACGAAAGATCATAGCGCTGGCCATAGGCGTCGAAGGAAAGCGTGACGCCGGGCGCCGCGCGCAGCCGCGCCGCGCCTTCGGAGCCTGGCGCGAAGCTCGCCGTCAGGATGTCGGAAAATTCATGCGGGCGCTGAAAATAGGTCGCGGAGAAAAAGGTCAGCGCCTCTTCTCTCCATTTCATCGGATCGTTGGTCTTTTTCGCGATATGCGTCAGCTCCGGCGTCACCGACCATGCCGGCGCTTTCGAGAGCACCGTGATGATCCGCCCGAGGGGCGCGTCCTCGCCGTCGAGCGTAACCTCCGGCATCACCGCGTCGGACGGTCGGCCGCCGCCCTCGCGCATCATCATCTGCCGCACCCGGCATTGCCAGCCAAGAAAGCCGGAGCGCAGGGCCGAGCGCTCCGGCGGGATCCCGAATTCCGCGGCGAGGGAGATCACGGCGATCCCCCCCGCGCGACGCCGGCGCACGGGGCGCGCCAGCCAGATGCCCGCGCTGCGCTCACAGGTGGAACACCATGTTGCCGAAGACGGCGACGGCGATACCCGCCGCCAGCGCCAGGTAAGGTTTCACGCCCGCCCGTCGAATGCTGAGGTCGCGCGACGATACATGAAGGTCGAGCAGCATCTGCTTTGGAAAGACGCCCTTGTCCTGAACGTAATGGCGGAAGGCGAACACCGGCAGGATCAGCGCCGCGGCGATGACGCCCGACATCAGCGTGCCCTCGCCCCAGACATTCGCGCCGGCGCCGAGCAGCAGCGCGTTGACGAAGGAAAGCAGCACCGCGACCGCCATGATCGGTGTCGGGCAGCGCCAGGGCCGTTTCGTCTCGGCGCTGTCGATCCGGTGAATCCAGCCCGCGTTCAGGTTCAGGAAGTTGAAGATCAGGTAACAGCAGTTGGAGACCGCCAGCACGAAGAGGTAATCCGACATCATCAGCAGGATGAGGTTGAAGGCGAAGTCGGTCCACATCGCGTGCGTCGGCGCGCCGTGCTCGTTGGCCCTGCCGAGATAGCGCGGCAGCCAGCCGTCCACCGACCCCTGATAGAGCGTGCGCGAGGACCCCGCCATCGACGTCATCACCGCGAGCAGAAGCGCGAGGATGAGCATGATCACCATCAGCCCGAAGATGAACGAGCCGCCGCCGACCATCCCCGCCATCGCGCCCGCCACCGCGGAGCCGTCGACGATGCCGTCCTGCAACATGCCGTCGACGCCGAGTACGCCCTGAAAGGTCAGCGGAACCAGCGTGTAGACGAGGATGCAGAGCAGCCCGGCGCCCAGGATCGCCTTGCTGGTGTCGGACGCCGGGTTGCGGAATTCCGACGTGTAGCAGATCGCCGTCTCGAAGGCGTAGGCCGACCACGCCGCGATGAAGAGACCGCCGAGGAATAGCGTCCAGCCCGGAATGTCCCAGACCCCTTCGGTCACCGCGCCGTCGGGTCCGAAGGCGAGCGGTTTCAGCGGCAGGAGGTTCGACGCCAGCACATCGCCGGAGATCAGCGGCACGATGCCGACGATCAGCAACGGCACGACCACCGCGATTCCGACGATCATCTGGAATTTCGCCGCCCTGAGCACGCCGCCATGCTGAATGGCGAAAACGGCCAGCAGGATCAGCGCGCCAAGAAGGAAGGTCGCGTCGATCCGCAGCGTCAGGCCCTCTTTCAGCGAGCCGAGATCGAGCAACGTGATCTCCCACGCCCGCACCGCGGAATCCGCGTCGAAGAAGACGGTCAGGATATACCCCGCCGCGAGTCCGCCGCCGATCGCCAGCACCGGCGTCCAGGCCAGCCAGTTGCACCAGACCGAGAGCGGCGCGATCATCTTGCCATAACGCACCCACGCCGCCGCGCCGTAGACCGAGGCGCCGCCGCTCTTCGAGGGGAAAAGCCCCGCGATCTCCGCGTAGACAAAAGCCTGGATGAAGCCGAATGACACCGACAGGATCCAGACGACCCATGACGGGTTGCCGATCGTCGCCGCGATCCCGCCGATCGAAAACAGGACCAGCGCCGGCACCCCGCTCGCCAGCCAGAACGCCTGGCCCCAGCCGATCGCGCGATGAAGCCCCGGCGCTTCTCCCGCACCTGTCGTCGCTTCGTTCAAGCTCATATCATTCCCCTCCCTCGTCGGATTTTCTACCGCTTATGCGGCGTTTGCAGCCCTCTTTCCCGCTGCTCCGGCGGACCGGAACGCCCTGTCGTGATCCAGACTTGGAATCCGCTCGCGCGCCGCCGCGGGCGCCGTCAGATCGAGCGTGGCGCGCACTACGCCGGGCCCGTCGCCACCCTCGGCGACGATGTCGCCCCAGGGGGCGACCACCAGCGAATGGCCGTAGGCTTCCCCGCCGCCGGGCACGTCCCCGACCGCGCAGGGCGAGACCATCCAGGCCAGGTTCTCCACCGCCCGCGCGCGGTTGAGGATATGCCAGTGCGCCTCGCCGGTCTTTTTCGTGAAGGCGGCCGGCGCGGTCAGGATCTCCGCCCCGGCCTGCGCGAGGTCGCGGTAGAGATGCGGAAACCTGAGATCATAACAGATCGTGTGCCCCACGCGGCCGAAGGGCGTCTCCACCACCACCGCCGCATCGCCCGGCGAGACCAGCGCGCTTTCGCGCACCGCCTCCGCCGCGGAAAGCTGGATGTCGAACATGTGGATCTTGTCATAGCGGCTGACGATCGCGCCCGCCGCGTCGAGAACGAAACCCCGGTTCACGATCTTGCCGCCCGGCCCCGTCACCGCGACCGAGCCGACCATCAGCCAGACGCCGCGCTTCGCCGCGAAATCCCTCAGCCCCGCCAGCACCGGATGCTCCGCCTCCGGCGCCGCGGGCGGGCGCAGGGCCGCGCCGTCGCTGGTCAGCCCGCCGCAATATTCCGGGAGCAGAAGGAATTCCGCGCCCGCGGCGACCGCCTCCTCGCCCAGCCCCAGCGCCTCCGCCAGCGCGGTTTCGAAATCCGGCGTGACGCGGGTCTGAAGGCAGGCGATTTCAGCGGTCGGCATCGGTTCGGTCCTTTCGTCAGAACTTCGAATACGCCTTTCGCAGCGTCCCGAGCGGGTGACGGTCGGACATCTGGAACTTCACCAGCAGCTCGCGCGCGAGCATGTCGCGATCCTGCTGGTTGTCGGGCAGTTCGATATGCTCCGGCACCCGGACCCAGCCGTTGATGTTGCGGTCGAACACCGCGGCGGCGCCTTCCTCGTAACCCATGTGGATGTCTTCGAGCCAGTTGAGGTCGTCCCAGCCCATCACCTCGATATATTTCTTCAGAAACGGGGTGATGCGCTCGTAATCGGGGACGAGGTTGACATCATAGCGATAGCCGATGTGCTGGCCGATCTCCTTCTCGCGCTCGGACGCGAGCCCTTTCGCGTCCTTGCGGAACTGGTCGACATCCTCGATTTCGGATCCGCGATATTGCGTTCCCGCCATGGCGGCCTCCTTTCAGAGATGATGATAATCTTCGACGCCGACGGTCATGTTGGTGCCGGCCAGGGGAACCCCCGCCATCGCGCTCGACTCCATCGTGAGCGCCGCGAGGTCCTCGGGCTCCAGCGAGTGGATGTTGGTCTTGCCGCAGGCGCGCGCGAAAAGTTGCGCCTCGATGGTCAGCGTGTGGAGGAAATTGTAGACCCGCTCCGCCGCCGCATCCGGGTCGAGCCGGGCGCGCAGCTTGGGGTCCTGCGTCGCGACGCCGACCGGACAGCGACCGGTATGGCAGTGATAGCAATACCCTGGCTCGACGCCGATCTCCTCCTGGAAGTTCGCTTCCGGAATATCCTTGTTGCAATTGAGAGCCATCATCATCGAATGGCCGAGGGCGATGGCGTCCGCCCCGAGCGCGATCGCCTTCGCGACGTCGGCGCCGTTCCTGATCCCGCCGGCGTAGACCAGCGAAATCTCACCCCGCTTGCCGAGATCGTCGATGGCGCGGCGCGCCTGCCGGATCGCCGCCATGCCGGGAACGCCGGTATCCTCGGTCGCCAGATGCGGCCCGGCCCCGGTGCTGCCCTCCATGCCGTCGATATAGATGCTGTCCGGGTCGCACTTCACCGCCATGCGCACATCGTCATAGACGCGCGCGGCGCCGAGCTTGAGCTGGATCGGAATCTGCCAGTCGGTCGCCTCCCTGATCTCCTGGATCTTCAGCGCCAGATCGTCCGGGCCCAGCCAGTCCGGATGCCGGGCCGGAGAGCGCTGGTCGATCCCGGCCGGCAGGCTCCGCATCTCGGCCACCTGATCGGTCACCTTCTGGCCCATCAAGTGCCCGCCGAGCCCGACCTTGCAGCCCTGCCCGATAAAGAACTCGCACCCGTCCGCCAGCATCAGGTGGTGCGGGTTGAAGCCGTAGCGCGACTGGATGTTCTGATAGAACCATTTGGAGGAATAGCGCCGCTCGTCGGGGATCATCCCGCCCTCGCCCGAGCAGGTCGCCGTCCCCGCCATCGTCGCGCCGCGCGCCAGCGCCGTCTTCGCCTCGTAGGACAGCGCGCCGAAGCTCATGCCCGTCACATAGACCGGAATGTCCAGCTCGATCGGCCGTTTCGCCCGCGGCCCGATCACCGTTTTCGTATCACATTTCTCGCGATAGCCCTCGATGACGAACCGCGTCAGCGTGCCTGGCAGGAAGGTCAGGTCGTCCCAGTGCGGGATTTTCTTGAAGAGCGAGAATCCCCGCATCCGGTAGCGGCCGAGTTCGGCCTTCACATGGATGTCGTCCATCACATGAGGTGGGAAGATGAAGGAATTGCCCAGCCGGTACGTGTCCCGGTTCAGGGGCTTCTTCGTTGGCATGTCGCCGTCAGCCATGGGTGGAGCCTCCTGAGGTCAAAGGATCATTTTCTTTTCGGTGGGTTCGAGATTGTCGTAGTTCCAGAGCATCTTGCCGGAAACGACCTTGGTGAAGTGATCGACGCCGCGCTCGTCGATCAGCCCGTATTGCGTCAGCTTCCGCGTCAGCCAGGCCTTGTCGAGATCGGTCTTTTCCGCCTCGACCGCGTCGACCCCGAGCGACTTGATCTCGCCGCCGACGAAGATCGTGCCGTCATACATGCTGTCGCCGAGATTCTTGCCGGCGTTTCCGCAGACGACCATGCGCCCGCGCTGCATCATGAAGCCCGAAAGCGCGCCGGTGTCGCCGCCGACGATGATCGTGCCGCCCTTCATGTCGATGCCGGTGCGCGAGCCGACCGAGCCGCGACAGACGAGATCGCCGCCGCGAATCGCCGCGCCGAAGGTGGAGCCCGCGTTCTTCTCGATCACCACCGAGCCCGACATCATGTTCTCGCCGCAGGACCAGCCGACCCGGCCGGTGATGCGCACGTTCGGCCCGTCGATCAGGCCGACGCCGAAATAGCCGATCGAGCCTTCGATGATCAGGTTGAGGCGGCTGAGAATGCCGGTCCCGACCGAATGCTTGCCGCGCGGATCCTTCAGGACGATGGTCCCGTAGCCCTCCGCCATCAGGGCGCGGATCTTCCGGTTCACCTCGGTCGTCGTCATCTCGCCGGTGTCGATCTCGGTGCGCTTGTTGAAATCGACCTCGGGCGCCCAGGGATAGGTGAAACGCTCCTCCGCAGCCTCGTCGAACTCGATGAACATGGAGCGGCCGGTCAGCTGCTCCGTGCGCATGCCGAGCGCGGTGACGCGCTCCTCCTGCGTCATCGTCTTCAGTTCAGCGTCGCTCACGCCCGCCATACCCGCACCTCCTCGTCATAGGGATCGGTGGTGTCGATTTCCTGCGGAAGGATGGCGCGGATCGCCACCTCCTCCGAAGCCATGGCGATCATGTCGTCGCTCTCGTAGAGAACGAGCGGCTTCGCCGCCATCGTGTCCTTCGCCATGCCGAGCTGGTCCTTCGTCGCCACCAGATAGGTGAATACGCCGTCGATCTCCTCGATCGACCGGCGGAGACTGTCCTCCAGCTCTACCCCGTTGGCGAGGTTGTGCGCGGTGTAGACCGCCAGCAGCTCCGAGTCGCAATCGGACATGAACCGGTGCCCCCCACGCTCCATCTGCCGGCGCATGTTCCAGTAATTGGTGATCTGGCCGTTATGAACGACGGAGACGTCGTTATAGGGAAAGGCCCAGTAGGGATGCGCGGAGCGGATATCGACATCTGATTCCGTCGCCATCCGCGTGTGGCCGATGCCGTGCGTGCCCTGAAATTCGTTGAGTCCGTAGAGCCCGGCGACATCGGCGGCGTCGCCGAGATCCTTGATCAGCTCCAGCCCGTTGCCCAACGAGAGGATCTCGACGCCTCCGGTCTCCTCGATATGCGCGGCCAGCTTCGCGGTGTCGCCGGCGTGGCTGATGACATAGCGGAGCGCGTATTCGGTCGCGCTCTCCTTCGACTTCACCTCCGCGCCATGCTCGGCGAGGATCTCGTCGACCGCGGCGACCCGGCCCTCGATCAGCTTGTGGGCGCCGCGGCCCCTGGCCATGTCGTCGGCCTCCGCCACCTTGAGGCGCATGACGTAATCGCCCTCGACCGGCGCGCCGTAAACCGCATAACCGGTGCTGTCAGGCCCACGATGCTTCAACGCCTGCAGCATCGCGGTCATCTCACCGCCGACATTGGAACTCTTGCCTTTGTGAATTAGTCCAGCGATTCCGCACATTCAGGTTGCGCCTCCCATCAGGTTTGGGGACCGGACGGCGCGGGTTCGCGCCGCCGCAAAGCTTCCGATCAGGGCAGACATTCCATGTAGGTGTCCTTGTCCCAGTCGGTGACGGTGGACATGAAGCGCGCCCACTCGTCGGATTTGTACTCGTGATAGAGCCGGTACATCTCGCCCGGCATGCCGCGCTGGACGACCTCGTCCTTCTCCAGCGCCTCCAGCGCCTCGCCAAGCGACATCGGCAGTTTCTTGACGATCTTGCCCTGCTCCATCGCCTCGTAGATGTTCCGCTCCTCCGGCGCGCCGGGGTCGATCTTGTTATCGATCCCGTCATCGGCGGCCGCGAGGATCGTCGAGCCCATGATGTAGGGGTTCACCATGCTGTCGACCGAACGGTATTCGAACCGGCCGGGCGCGGAGACCCGGAGTCCGGTGGTGCGGTTCTGGAACCCCCAGTCCGCGAAGACCGGCGCCCAGAAACCCGTGTCCCAGAGCCGGCGATAGGAGTTCACCGTCGAACACCCGATCGCCGTGAGCGCCCTCAGGTGATGGACAATGCCGCCAATCGCGTCGAGCCCGGCCTTCTGCGGCATCTGCGGGTCGTCGCCGTCGGGCATGAAGGTGTTGTCGCCGCCCTTCACATACATGTAATTCTCACGCGCGCCCGGCAGGCTGTCCGGGTCGTTCCCGCACTTGACGAACTCATCCTCGCCGCCGCGCCAGAGCGACATGTTGTGATGGCAGCCGGAGGCCGAGACGCCCATGAACGGTTTCGACATGAAGCAGGCGAAGATGCCGTTCTCGCGCGCCACCTGCGCGCAGATCTGGCGATAGGTCGTGAGCCTGTCGGCGTTGCGCAGCACATCGTCGAACATCCAGTTGAGTTCGAGCTGGCCCGGCGCGTCCTCATGGTCGCCCTGGATCATGTCGAGGCCCATCTTCCGGGCGTAGCGGATCACCTGGAGGGAAACCGGGCGCAGGCTTTCGAACTGGTCGATATGATAGCAGAAGGGCTTCGAATAACCGTCTCGCGGTTTGCCGTTCTCATCGAACTTGAGCCACATCATCTCCGGCTCGGTGCCGATGCGAAGGCTGAGGCCCTTGTGCTTTTCCTTGAACTGCTCGTGCAGCCGGCGAAGGTTGCCGCGGCAATCCGCGGTCAGATAGCCGCCCGGATTCTCCTTTTCCTCACGATTGCGGAAAAGCGTGCAGTAAAAGCGCCCGATTTCCGGCGCCCAGGGCAGCTGCATGAAGGTTTCCGGCTCCGGCACGCCGATCAGCTCCGCCGCCTCAGGCCCGTAGCCCAGGTATTCGCCCGCCCGGTTGGTGAAGAGGTTCATCGTCGCGCCATAGACGAGCTGAAAGCCCTTTTTTGCGACGCTCTCCCAATGGTCGGAGGGGATGCCCTTGCCCATGATCTTGCCGGTGACGGACACGAACTGCAGGTAGAGATATTCGATGCCGAGCTCGTCGATCTTCGCGCGAACCGCCTTTATCTTCTCGTCGCGCCCCTCGGCCTCCACGAAACGTTCGATATCCGTCGCCATGTCTCACAATCTCCTTCTCTCTCTGTCGTCGCGTCCGCCCTCTGGCGGGGCGGTTCGTCTTTGGCCGGCGGTCAGCTCCAGGGATAGGGGCTGTGCGACACCGGGTGCAGTTCGCCCTTGGCGAAGCGGCCGAAGCGGAAAGGCTCCAGCAAATCCTGCTTTTCACCCATCACCTCGTCGGCGATCAGGTGGCCGACGCCGATCATCTTCCAGCCGTGGTTCGAGTCGGCGATGATCGACACATTGTCGTGGTAATGATCGAATACGGGGAAGCTGTCCGGCGTGAAGCAGCCGATACCGCCGGAAGGTTCGCGATGATATTTCGGCATCGTCCCCTCGAAACGCTCATGGCAATGCGCCAGCGCGCTGACCCACATATGGGCGAATTCCTGCGAGGAGACGAATTCCGGGCTCGACGGCCCATAGGGGTCGATCGACACATCGTCCACCGGGGTCTCGACCTTGTAGGGCGACGCGCCGCCCTGAACGCCGCCGAAATGCCAATCCGGCTTGTAATAGATGCCCCACATCTCATCGGTGATCAGCGAACCGTCGACGACCGAGTGCAGCGGCGCGTCGGTGTCGACATGGATGACCGGGGGCACGTTTCCGTCATTGTCCGAAAGCACTTCCGGCGCGACTTTCAGAACGCCTTCCTCGAGCTGCCAGTAGCGCCACATGTCGACGCCCCTGACGACCTCGCCGTCCGGCTGGCGGATGTCGATCTGCTTGGGAAGGCCGAGCATCGACCAGAAGTCCCGCACCCAGGGGCCGGCGCCGATGATGACGTGATCGCACCCGATCGCGCCCTTCGATGTCTCGACCCTGGAGATCGCGGACGAACCGCTCTCTGAGGTGAAGCCCTTCACCTCGACGCCGCTGGCGATGCGGACGCCCAGCGCCTCGACCTTCTTCGCCAGCCCGTACAACGCCTTCGTGTTGTTCGAATAGCCGCCGCGCTTTTCATGCAGGACCGATGTGATCCCCTGCGCCCGCCAGTCGGCGAAGAGGCCGCGCATGTATTGCGTCGATTCCCGCTCGCCCTCGATGAAGACGCTTTCGTAGCCGATCTCGCGCTGCTGTTCGAAGATCGTCGAGACGTCTTCGCGCATCGATTCGCAAGAGATCTGCATATAGCCGACCGGGTGGTAGCTCAGCCCTTCCGGGTCGCTCTCCCAGACACCCACCGAATGCGCCATCAGCTTGCGCATCGCCGGCTGGAAATAATTGTTCCTGACCACGCCGCAGGCGATGCCGGAGGCGCCGGATGCGATGCCGGACTTGTCGATGACGACGACCCGCCCTTCCGCGCTTTCGCCCTTCTCGGTGAGCCGCTGCGCCAGCCGCCAGGCGGTCGAAAGACCGTGGATGCCGGCGCCGATGATCAGGTATTCGACATGCTGCGGTAGCGGCATCGGCGCCTCTCTTCTTGTCGGCCCTCAAGGAGCCAACTGGTTCGGGACGCGAACATGGTTTCGCGACAATTCACCACTTGGCAAGAATTTTCGTACCAAAACCGCAAAATTGGTGGACGAACGCTAAAGTTGGTATATTATTGGTATATAAATTGCGGCGGAGCGTCATGGCGAAAGCAGCGAACAAAAAGGGCGCCGCGGAGATCGCGTCACGACTCAAGCGGGCGATTCTCGGCGGCGAGCTGATCGAGAACGAGCGCCTGCCGGCGGAGCGGGCGCTGGCCGAGGCGCACGACGTCTCGCGCGGGACGATCCGCGAGGCGCTGAGCCGGCTCTCGAAAGAGGGGCTGGTGAGCATACGGCGCGGCAGCGGCGCCTATGTCACCTACGTCGCGCCGTCCGACGACGCCCCTCTTCCCATCGAGGACGCGCGGCCGCTGGAGTTGATGGACGCGCGCTTCGCGCTGGAGCCGCATATCTGCCGGCTCTCGGTCCTGCACGCCACGCAGGCCGATTTCGCAACGCTGGAGACGCTGCTCAACCTGATGGAGGGGGCGGTCGACGACCCGACGGTTTTCGCCGAAACGGACGCGGAGTTTCACTCCGCTCTCGCCCGCTCTTCCGGCAACAGCCTTCTGACCGGCATCCTCCAGCAGATGAAATCGGTCAGGGGCCTCGGCGAATGGGCGCGAATGCGCCAGCTGACGCTGAACCGCGAGACGATCCGGAAATACAATATCGAGCACCGGAGGATCGTGAACGCCCTTCGCGCGCGCGAGCCCGAGCGCGCCGCGATGCTGATGAAGGATCATCTGGAGACCGCGCGGCTCAGCCTCACCCGCGCCGCCGCGACGTGAGGCCGCTCAGGGCTGCGCGGCGGACTGGAGCCAGTTGATGTAGACCCGCTCGGCCATCGCCGCGAACGCCGCCATCCGCGCCTCGCAATCGCGTTGCAGGATCGCGACGCCCTCGTCGCCCAGCGCCGCCTTCAATGACGCCGCATAGGTCGGGATCGCCGCCCAGTTCGCGACGGTGTCGTCCTCGATCTCGACATGGAACTGCACCGTATGCGCCCGGTTTCCCCAACGCATCGCCTGCACCGCGCAATCGGGCGAGGTCGCGGCGCAGAACGCGCCCGCCGGCATCGTCTTCACCTCGGCGCCATGCCATTGAAGCGCCGGGAAAACCTCCGGCAGACCGTCGAACAGGACACCCGTCGCACCCTCCTCCGTCAGCCGCACGTCGCAGACGCCGATCTCCGGGCGCGCCGCCTTGCCGACCGTCCCGCCCAGCGCTTCGGCGAGCAGCTGATGGCCGAGGCAAAGGCCGAGATAGGGCATCCCGCGCTCCGCCACCGCCTCGCGGATCAGCGCCTTTTCCGCGGCCAGCCAGGGGTGCGCGTCCTCCTCCCAGACATCCATCGGCCCGCCCATCACCCAGAGCGCGTCGAACCCGTCGAGCGGCGGCGGCGTCTCGCCCGCGTTCAGTTCCACCGGGGTCCAGCTATGGCCGTCCTCGGCGAGGAATTCGCGAAAGCGGCCGGGATGCTCTTCGCGCGCGTGCATAAGGACGAGAATGTTCATGCCGGGCTCTCCCATCGATTCGGCTCCGCGTTTCTAGATCGCTTTCCCGCAGCGGCGCATCAAGCCCTTCTCACTTGAGCCGGAGCGGCAGCCCGGCGGCGATGAACTCGACCCGGTCGGCGGCGGCGGCGACGCGCTGGTTGAGCCGACCCTGCGCGTCGCGGAACCGGCGCGAGAGCGGCTCCATCGGCACGAGGCCCATGCCGACCTCGTTCGAGACCAGGATGACCGGCGCCGACGCCGCGCCGAGCACCGCGACCAGCGCCGCGGCCTCGACCGTCTCGTCGCGCCCGGCCGCCATCAGGTTGGAGAGCCAGAGCGTCAGGCAGTCGATCACCAGCGTGCGCCCCGACGCCGCCCGGATCGCGCCGACCAGGTCGAGCGGCGCCTCGACAAGCGCCCAGTCCGCGCCACGCTCCGCCCGATGCCGCGCGATCCGTTCGACCATCTCCGCGTCATCCGCCGCCGCCGCCGCCGTCGCCACGAACGTCCGGGGCGGGGCGGCGAGCGCCAGCGCGCGCGCCGATTTCCCCGAGCGCGCGCCGCCGAGGAGGAGCGTGATCTCAGCCATCGGCGCGCAGCGAAAGGTCGATCGGCGTCGCGAAAGGCACCTTGTCGGCGAAGGCTTCGGCGAAGCTCAGGCCGCGCTGGATCATCATCGCCGCGCGGATCGGCCCGGCATGGGTGACGAAGCAGCCGCCCGGCGGCGCCTCCAGCAGCGCTGCGCCGATTCGCGAATGAACCATCGAGAAACTCTCACCCGACGGCGGCGCCAGGTCCCAGGGGTTCTCCGCCCACGGGTCGCTTTCGGCGCGGTCGATATCGGCCCAGAACTCTCCCTCCCATCGGCCGAAATTCATTTCGAGCAGCCGCTCGTCATACTCCAGCCGTCGGCCCGTCGCCTTCGCCAGCGCCTCTGCCAGCCCGCGCACGCGCCAGGCCGGGCTGGCGACGATGTATTCGAAAGCCGGCGGCGCCGCGCAGGCCGCCGCGATCTCGGCCTCCGCGCCGGGGGCGAGCCCGACATTCCAGCGCCCGTAGCACAGCCCCGGCGCGGCGTCGGTTTTCGGATGGCGATAGAAGATCATGCCGCGGCCCCCGCCAGAATGAGAAGAACGGCGATCTCGCCGAATTGTTCGGCGGCGCCCAGCCCGTCGCCGGTATAGCCGCCGAGCCGCCGGTTCAGCCAGAACAGCCAGACCCGCGCGACGGCAAGCGCCGCGCAGACCCCCAGCACGCCCGGCGCCCCCGCCAGCAGCCCGACCGCGAGCGCGATGGCGGCGGCGATCGCCGCCTCGCCCCATGTCGCGCCCCGCTCCCAGCCGCCGGCGCCCTGCGGGCGGGCGTAGGAACCGGCCGCGAGGATCAGCACGATCCCGCCCCGCCCCGCCGCGGCCGCGACCAGCAGCGCCACCGCCCCCGCCCAGGGCGCCAGCGCCGAGAGCGCCGCGACGCGGACGCCGATCGAGAAAATCAGCCCGAGCGCGCCATAGGTCCCGATCCGGCTGTCGCGCATGATCTCCAGCTTCTGCTCGCGCGTCCAGCCGCCGCCGAGCCCGTCGCAGCAATCCGCGAGCCCGTCCTCGTGCAACCCGCCGGTCAGCAGCGCCGAGGCCGCGAGCGCCAGAAGCGCGGCCGCATGCGCCGGCAGGACCGCCGCCGCCGCCAGCCAGACGCAGGCCGCGATCCCGCCGACCAGCAGGCCAACGGCGGGAAAATACCGGCTGGCGCGGGCCAGCAGGTCCGATTCATGGCCATGCCCCGCGGGCGCCGGCAGCCGGGTCAGAAAGGTCTGCGCGGTGAGATAGAGCCGCCATTCGCGCCGCGCGCGTTCCATCCTAGCCCTCCTTGCCGGAAATTCCCGCGCTCTCGAAGGTCGCCATCTCCGCCAGCATCGCCGCGGCGGCCTTCAGCAGCGGCAAGGCCAGCAGCGCGCCCGACCCCTCGCCGAGCCGGAGCCCGAGATCGAGCAGCGGCGCGGCGCCGAGTCGGTCCAGCATCAGATCGTGGCCGGCCTCCGCGCTTCGATGCGCGAAGATCACATGCGCCGCCGCCTCGGGGCGCGCTTCGAGCGCGACCAGCGCCGCCGCCGTCGCGATATAGCCGTCGACCAGAACCGCCGCGCGCGCGGAAGAAGCGCCGATCAGCGCCCCCGCCATCGCCGCGATCTCCAACCCGCCGAAGGCTCTGAGCGCGTCAAACGGCGAAAGCCGCCCGGGCCGCCGGGCGGCGACGGCGCGCAGCACCTTGAGCTTGCGCGCGACGCCGGCCTCGTCCAGTCCCGCCCCGGCGCCGGTCAGCCCGTCGAGCGGCAATCCGGCGACGGCGTGCGCCAGAAGCGCCCCGGAAGAGGTGTTGCCGATCCCCATCTCGCCGAGCGCGACGATCCCGGCGCCCTTCTCCACCTCCGCGACCGCGGCGCGCGCGCCGAAATCGAGCGCGGCGGCGACCTCGTCCGCGGTCAGCGCGTCCTGGCGGAGCGCGTTGCGGGCGCCGGCGCGAATCCCCGCGCGCGAAAGCGCCGGGTGATCCGGCGGCGCGCTGGCGATCCCGCAATCGAGAATCCGGATCGAAGCCCCTACGCTCCGCGCAAAGACATTCGCCGCGGCGCCGCCGGCCATGAAATTGAGAACCATCTGCAACGTGACCTCGGACGGCCAGGCCGAAACCCCCTCGGCGACCAGCCCGTGATCGGCTGCGCAAAGCAGCAGCGCGGCCGACGCGTCCGGCGCCGCGCGCCCCTGCGCCAGCGCCAGTTGCAGCGCCAGCGTCTCGATCCGGCCGAGCGAGCCCGGCGGCTTGGTTTTCGCGTCGATCGCCGCGAGGACGCGCGCCCGCAGCGCCTCCGACACGGCCGGGATGGTGAATTCTTCGAGCACGGCGCCGCCCCTCCCTGCAACTCCGGCGGTGATGGCCGAGAATCGCCGCGAGGGAAAGCCGCGCGGCTGTTCTTTCCAAGCCCGAGCGGGTATGCGCCACGCATGACCACGCGCCGCCCCCTCCCGCCGAGCCGCCCGACCGGCGACCCCGCCTGATGTTCGCGGGCTGGGAGGTCGGCGCCCTCGACGCCGCGCTCATCGCGCTGATCTTCTGCTTCGCAGGCGTGGTGAAGGGCGCGACCGGCTTCGGGCTGCCGCTGACCACCATCGCGCTGACGCCGCTCGTGGTGCCGTTTGACCTGGCGCTGGCGCTCAACACCATCGTCGCGCCGCTCGCCAATATCGCCCAGGTTGTGGCGGCGGGCGAGATCGGGCGCAGCCTCCGGCTCTGCGCGCCGGCGATCGCCGGGATGGCGCTGACGGTGTTCGTCGCGGCCCGACTCGTCGCCGCCGCCGGCCCGACGGCGCTCGGCGTCGCGATGGGGACGCTGCTGATCGCTGTCCCGGCGCTCTCGATGATCGGGCCGCGCTTCCGGACGCCCGTCGCCGCCGCCGCGCCGGTCGGTTTCGCGGCCGGACTAGCGGGCGGCGTGGCCGGCGCCGCCTTCACCGCGCCCGGCCCGATCTTCGCGCTTTATTTCACCAGCCTCGGGCTCGACCGGCGATTCTTCGTTTCAGCCATGGGGGTGACGGCGATCGCGGCTGGTGTGCTGATCTCCGGCGCCTTCTGGTCCAGCGGCATCCTCGACGGACCGCGCGCGCTGATGAGCGCGCTGGCGGCGGCGCCGGCGTTGATCGGCATGTGGGGCGGCGACCGGATCGGCCGGCGCCTGCCACTGGAGACTTTCCGGCGGCTGATCCTCGCCATGCTCATCGGTCTCGGGTTGAACTACTTCTGGCGGGCGTTCGGATGATCGGCCGGAACGGCGAGGGCCGAACGAAGGCGGGCTCCGTCCGCTTCATCGTGATCCTGGCGACGATCAGCGCGCTCGGACCGTTCTCTCTCGACATGTATCTGCCGGCGATGCCCGCGATGGCCGACGCGCTGGAGGCGAACCCGTCGCTTCTGCAGATGACCATCACCGGCTACCTGATCGGCGTCGCGGTCGGGCCGCTCTTCCTCGGCCCGCTTTCCGACGCCTGGGGGCGGATCCGGGCGCAGACGCTGTTTCTCCTGCTCTACGCGGTGATGAGCGTGGCCTGCGCGCTGGCCCCAAACGCCGAGGCGCTGATCGGCTTTCGCATCGCCCAGGCGGTGGCGGCGGGGGCGGCGATGACCTCGTCGCGGGCCATGCTCTCGGACGTGTTCGCGGGTGACGCGCTCAGCCGCGCGACCTCCCTGATGATGACGATCTTCACCCTCGGGCCGGTGCTGGCGCCGATGCTCGGGGCGTGGATCCTGATCTTTGCGGGCTGGCGCGGCATCTTCGGCGCGCTGGTCGTCCTCAGCCTCGCGGCCTGCCTGCTGATGCGACTCCTACCGGAAACGCTGCCGCCGGAGCGCCGGCGCCCCTACGCCGCCCGCGCGGTCGTCCAGGGCTACGTCGGCATCATGCGCCAGCCCGCAGCGCGGCGCTATCTCGGCTCGACCTTCTCCTTCGCCTTCATGTTCTTCGGCATGCTCGCCGCCAGCCCGTTCATCTTCATCGACCATTTCGGCATGAGCCCGCAAGGCTTCGGCTATCTCTTCGCCTCGATCTCGGCCGCCGCGCTCGGCGGCAACATCCTGAATGCGCGGCTGGTTTTCCGCTTCGGGTATGAACGCATGCTGGCGGGCGCAACCGTCGCGCTCGGCTGCGTCGGCGCCGCGATGGCGCTGATCGTGGCGACCGGCGCCGGCGGGCTCTGGGGCGTCTACGCCGGGATGCTCCTGCTGATGGCGATCTTCCACATCTCGATCGCCAACACCCTCGCCGGGGTGATGCGGATCGCGGCGGACCGGGCCGGCGCCGCCTCCGCCGCGCTTGCGTTCTGGCGCTTTCTCGGCGGCGCGCTCGGCACCGTCACGGTCGGGGCCTTCAACACCAGCCATCCCTGGCCGCTGGCGCTGGCGATCTGCGTCGCCGCCGTCGGCGCGGCCGCGGCGCTCACCCTCTGGCGGGCAGGCGCGCCAGACGCTCGGTGAGGAGCGCGTAAAAACCCGCCGCGTCGACATCGCGAATGAAGGTCGCGTTCGCCTTGCGGTCGGTCACGCCCCACCAGTCCACCACCGTCGCGCCGCGGGTGAGGGGCGAGGCGAGCTCGATCTCGACATTCACATGCCGGCCCGAGAACAGCCCGGGCCGGAGCAGATAGGCGATCACGCAGGGGTCGTGCAGCGGCGCGCCCTCGATCCCGTATTTCACGCGGTCGTGACGCTCGAAGAAATCCGTGAGGCCAGCAACCGCGTCGCCGACCGGCGTGCCGAGCGCGCGAAACGCGGTGACGCGGGCGCGCGTCGTCAGCGCCCCGTGGGTGCAGTCGAGCGGCAGGATCGTCACCGGCGCGCCGCACTTGAGAACGATATCCGCCGCCTCCGGATCGACATAGATGTTGAACTCGGCCGAAGGGGTGACGTTGCCCTGCTCGAAATACCCCCCGCCCATCAGCACGATCCCGGCCAGCCGCCCGGCGATCTCCGGCGCCTGCCGCAGCGCCAGCGCGATATTGGTCAGCGGGCCGAGCGGGCAGAGCGTGACCGCGCCCTCGGCCTCCCGCCGCACCGTCTCGACGATGAAATCGGCGGCATGACCGGGTTGGAGCGGCATTTTCGGCGCCGGCAGATCGGCGCCGTCGAGGCCGGACTTGCCGTGCACGTTCTCCGCCGTCACCAGGTCGCGCGCCAGCGGCCGGTCCGCGCCGGCGAAGACCCGCATGTCCGCCCGCCCGGCCAGTTCGCAGATCTTGCGCGCGTTCAGCGTGGTCAGGTCGAGCGGAACATTGCCGGCGACGCAGGTGACGCCGAGAACCTCCAACTCCGGCGAGGCGAGCGCCAGCAGGATCGCCACCGCGTCGTCCTGCCCCGGGTCGGTGTCGATGACGACCTTCACGCCGCCGCGCCCACTCCAAAGACGGCCCTGGCGAATTTCGGATAGGGGTTGGCGATGGCTTCCGCGATCTCGCCCCGGATCAGCGCGAGGTCCGCCGCCGGGGGCGTCTCCGTCTCCGGCGTCGTCTCGCCGGTGTCGAAATCGAAGCCGGTCTGGTCGCGCACCTCCTCGACCGTCACGCCGGGATGCACGCTTTCCAGCCGGAAGCGCGCCCGGTCGCGATCGAAACGCATGACGCAGAGGTTGGTCACCAGCGCATAGGGCCCGCCGGGGCGATGAACGCCGGGGGCCGAGACGCCCGGCGCGGAGATGAAATCGACCGTCTCCGGAAAGACCCGGCGCGAATGCTCAAGCCGGAAGAGGATGACCCGCGGGACGAGAAAATAGAGATAGGCGGAGCCGAACGCCCCGGACCAGCGCACATCCATCTGCGGATAGGCGCCGACGCCATGCAGGTTGATGTTCGCTCGCCCGTCGATCTGGCCGCCGGAAAGGAAAAACGCGTCAAGACGCCCCTGCCCGGCCTGATCGAACAGCTCGACCCCGCCGTCGCAGCGATAGGCCGGAAGGTCCGAGCCGATGATCGAGACCCGCCCCCCGCCGCGCTTCGCCGCCAGCATCGCCGCCGCGCCGGGGATCGGCGAGAGCACGCCGCAGGCGATATGACCGGACCCGTCCAGAAGCCCGGCGATGGCGTGGATCAGCCGCTCCTCGATCCTGACGTCGCTCATTCCGCCGCCGCCGCCGGCGTCCGGCCGAACACCTCCGCCGCGAGATAATCGGCGAAATCCGCCTCGTCCCGGGCGCGTTTCGCGTAGGAAGCGACATGCGCCTCGTCCGCCGCGTAGCGCCCCGGCGCTGCGGCGGGCCGGGCGCCGCCCGGCGCGGCGGCCAGCCCCGCGACATAGAGCCCGCCGATCAAGTTCGCCGCCGTCGCTTCATCTTCGCGCAGATCATGATCGACGATCTCCTCCACCGTGACCAGCGTTTGGCGCGCGGCGTGCGCCATGGTCTTGAACTCATGCCGCCCGCCGACGAAGACATTGCCAAAACGATCCGCCCGGTCAGCGTGGATCAGCGCGAAATCCGGCCGGATCGGCGCCAGCAGGACGACGGGATCCTCCCCGTCCGAGAACGGATTGTCGATCACCCGCCAGTCGGGCCGCCGCGCCAGCAGGTCGGAGCCGAGAACCCCCCGGATCGGCGCGAAGGGCTGGCCCTTCTCGCCGGCCTGAAGCGCGGCGTAGACCGCCGGGCAGGTCGCGTCCCTGATCTCCACCGCGCCCGATTTCACCGCCGAGGCGAAACGCGGCGCCGGACCGAACTCGCCCAGCGAAACGCCCGAGGTCTCCACCAGCCTGACCGCGCCGGCCCCGATCAGAAGATCGGCGATCAGCCCGGCGGTCGGCACGGTGACGAGATGGAGATTCCGCGCCCCGCGCCGGATCAGCGCGCGCGCGAGCGCGAAGGGCGACGAGGGCTCCTTCGCGATGGCGATCGACGCGCCATCGGGAACGAGCCGGGCGAGATCGTCGGGCGAATCGAAAAAGGGTGTCTTGGCTGTCATGGCGGCGCCTCCTCGGCCGATCATGCGACGACGGCCGGCGCGGTCAAGGGGCGCGGGCTCGTCGGGCTCCCGCCGGGAGCCGCTCCTCGCCCGCCCGGCCCGCGTTCCGCGCGCCGGAAGGCGGCGGATTCCCTCGGCTGGACATGTCCGAATCCGGCGCCATTTCTCCATCAGGGATGCTAACGAAGGCTTCCCTCGCGCGCCGCTGGCGTTCAGGGCAGTCGCGACAGCCGCGCCGATGACAAAGGAGACGTGATGAACCGCGCGATCAAGGGGACGAAAAACGCGATCGAGGGCACGAAGACGGTGCTGCGGGCCGACGCTGCGCCCGGCATCGTGCTGATGTTCGCCGCCGTCGCGGCGCTCATCGCCAGCAACTCGCCGTTTTTCGCGGCCTATTACGACTTCATCTACGCCCCGGTCGTGGTGAAGATCGACGCGCTGGAGATCGCCAAGCCGGCGCTGCTCTGGATCAATGACGGGCTGATGGCGATCTTCTTCTTCCATGTCGGGCTGGAAATCAAACGCGAGATGCTCGCCGGCGAGCTTTCGAGTTTCGACAAGGCGGCGCTGCCGGCGCTCGCCGCGCTTGGCGGCATGGCGGGGCCGGCGCTGATCTATGTCGCGATCAACTGGGGCGGCGATCCGGCGGCGCTGGACGGCTGGGCGATCCCTGCGGCGACCGACATCGCCTTCGCGCTCGGCGTCCTCGCGCTGGTCGGCACGCGCGCGCCGGTGGCGCTCAAGACGCTCCTCCTCGCGCTGGCGATCATCGACGATCTCGGCGCGATCGTCATCATCGCCTTTTTCTACACCGCCGGCCTTTCGACTCCCGCGCTGCTGCTTACGGGGCTCGCGCTGATTCTCGCCTTCGGGCTCAACCGGCTCGGGGTTAAGAACCTCGCGCCCTATGTCATCATCGGCGTCTTCATGTGGGTCTGCGTGCTGAAATCCGGCGTGCACGCGACGCTGGCCGGGGTGTTGATCGCGCTCTGCGTCCCGCTCACGGCCGATGACGGCTCATCGCCGCTGAAGCGGGCGGAGCACGGGCTCGCGCCCTGGGTCTCCTATCTTGTGCTGCCGCTCTTCGCTTTCGGCAACGCCGGTGTCGCGCTCGGCGGGCTGTCGCTCGGCGCCGTGGCGGCGCCGGTGCCGCTCGGCATCGCGCTCGGGCTCATTCTCGGCAAGCAGATCGGGGTGATGGGCGCCGCCTACGCCGCGGTGCGGTTCGGGCTCGCGTCGCTGCCGCAGGGGGTGAACTGGCGGCAGCTCTACGGCCTCTCCTGTCTCGCCGGGATCGGCTTCACCATGAGCCTCTTCATCGGCTCGCTCGCGTTTTCCGACGCGGACACGATGGACGAGGTGAAGGTCGGCGTCCTGATCGGCTCCCTCGTCTCCGGGCTGCTCGGCTACGCGCTCCTTCGCGTCTTCTGCCCCAGGCCGGAGCGAAGGACGGCCCCGGCTGCGTAAGACGCAAGGCGCGCCCGGGCGCCGTCGGAAGTGCGGCGGCGGCCACCCCCCCCGCCCCGTCATGGCTTCGCGCCGCGCCCGCCCTGGCGGACGGCCGCGCCCGCATCGCTCAATCTCGGGTTGGACGGGAAAATGCGCCGCTGATGCGTGGATGACGCGGCGCGCGTCTATGCGATCCTCCGCTCAAGCCGCCGCCTTCTCGCCACCGACGAGGCCGACGATGTCGAACATGATCCGGTTGAGGTCGAAATCCTTCGGCGTATAAACTCGTGCGACCCCCATCTGTCTGAGCGCGGCGGCGTCCTCCTCCGGAATAATGCCGCCGACCACGACGGGCGTGGCGCGCCCCGCCTCGCGCAGCCGGCTCATGACCTCCCCGATCAGCGGCAGATGTGAGCCCGAAAGGATCGAGAGGCCGATGACATGCGCGCCTTCCGCCTCCGCCCGCGCGACGATCTCTTCCGGGGTCATCCGGATGCCCTCATAGGTCACGTCCATGCCGGAGTCGCGCGCCCGCACCGCGATCTGCTCGGCGCCGTTCGAATGCCCGTCCAGTCCCGGCTTGCCGACGACGAATTTCAGCCTGCCGCCGAGCCGGGCGGAGGCCGCCGCCACCGCCTCCCTGATCTCCTCCAGCCCTTCGGCGGCGTTGGAAACCGCCTTGCCGACGCCGGTCGGCGCCCGGTATTCGCCGAACTCCGCCCGGATCGCGAAGCCCCATTCGCCGGTCGTCACCCCGGCCTTCGCGCAGGCGATCGAGGGCGGCATGATGTTCCGCCCCTCCCGCGCCGCCGCGCGCAATTCCGCCAACGCCGCGCGCACCGCCGCGTCGTCGCGCGCCGCGCGCCAGTCCGCCAGCCGGGCGATCTGCTCGGCCTCGACCGCCGGATCGACGGTCAGAACCCCGCCCTCGCCGGCCGTCAGCGGCGACGCCTCGGTCGTCTCGTAGCGGTTGACGCCCACAACCGTCGTCTCGCCCCGCTCGATCCGGCCCAGCCGCGCGGTGTTGGCGTCCACCAGGGCCGCCTTCATGTAGTCGATGCAGGCGACCGCGCCGCCCATGCCGTCGATGGTCGCCAACTCGTCCCGCGCCCCGGCCTTCAGCGCCTCGACCTTGGCCTCCACCGCCGGATTGCCGTCGAAAAGATCGTCGAATTCCAGCAGGTCCGTCTCATAGGCGAGGATCTGCTGCATCCTGAGCGACCATTGCTGATCCCAGGGCCGCGGCAGGCCCAGCGCCTCGTTCCAGGCCGGCAGTTGCACCGCCCGCGCCCGCGCGCGCTTGGAAAGCGTCACCGCCAGCGTTTCCAGCAATATCCGGTAGACGTTGTTCTCCGGCTGCTGCTCGGTCAGCCCCAGCGAATTGACCTGAACGCCGTAACGGAACCGCCGGTAGCGCGCCTCCTCGACGCCGTAGCGCTCACGGCAGATTTCATCCCAGAGATCGCAGAACGCCCGCATCTTGCACATCTCGGTCACGAACCGGATGCCGGCGTTCACGAAGAAGGAGACCCGCCCGACCACCTTCGGAAAATCCTCATCCGAAACCGCCTTGCGCGCCTTCACCGTGTCCAGAACCGCGATGGCGGTGGCCAGCGCGAAGGCCAGCTCCTGCGCCGGCGTCGCCCCCGCCTCCTGCAGGTGATAGGAGCAGACATTCATCGGGTTCCATTTCGGCGCGTTGGCGTAAGTCCAGGCGGCGATGTCGGAGATCAGCCGCAGCGACGGCTCCGGCGGAAAGACGTATGTTCCGCGGCTCAGATACTCCTTGATGATGTCGTTCTGAACCGTCCCGGTCAGCTTCGAGACATCCGCCCCCTGCTCCTCCGCCGCCGCGACATAGAGCGCAAGCAGCCACGCCGCCGTCGCGTTGATCGTCATCGAGGTGTTCATCTCCTCGATCGGGATCTGGTCAAAGAGCGCCCGCATGTCGCCGAGATGGGAGATCGGAACCCCGACCTTGCCGACCTCGCCCCGCGCCAGCACATGATCACTGTCATAGCCGGTCTGCGTCGGCAGATCGAAAGCCACCGAAAGCCCGGTCTGTCCCTTCTCCAGATTGCCCCGATAGAGCGCATTGGAGGCCGCCGCCGTCGAATGCCCGGCATAGGTGCGAAACAGCCAGGGCCGGTCGGCGGCGCGGTCACTTGGGCGGTCGGACATTCACGGCCTCGCGAGTCGGATCATGTTGCGCTGCGGCAAAAATACCCGCGCAAGATTATTTCGCAAGAGCCGATATGGACTTTGAGATTGTGACCCGGCGGCGCGGTCCCGCCCCAGTGGGCCCGGACATGTGCTTGCGCCCTGGCGAGGGCGAAGCCGGGGCAGAAAATGCGCTCGCGACAGGGTGATGTCCGTCTGAACGGAGGCCCATCATCCAGGAGCCCGGGACGAAGCTCGGCCGCTGCGCGGACAAAGCCGACGAAGTCCGATCTCCTCGGAGCGGGTCAAGAACATATGAGTTTGGAAACCCCCGCATGGCAGCGAAGAGCCCGAACCAACAGACTGAACAGTTTCAGCGAGCGTCGAATGAGTTATCCGCCCTCGCTAGGGTATCGTGACCTCTCCTTCCCAGCGGGTCCGATACTTGCCGCCCTCGGCGACCGCGCCCTCGGCCAGGTAGGTTCCCGAACCGGTCATGCCATTGTATCGCCCGGTGCCGGCCAGGACGGTCCATTCGCCTATGGGCATGTACCCCGCCGTCGTCCGGCTTGCCCGATCGATTTCGGTCGCGCGGTAGCGCAGCATCCAGGTATCACTCGCCTCGCCGAACACGCAGACCCCATTCGCCTCGCGAATGGACTTGTTCCAATAGCCGCCGCCGCGGCACTCGATCCTCCCTGCGGGGATCGGGCCGGACACCGCCTCGTATTCTCCCACCATAGTGGCGGTCCACCAACCGGCGGCGGGAACCGGGTTCCACTGTTCATAATCGGGCCGATAGGTATGCGTGCCCGAAAACAGTTCTCCTGCGGATACCGGACCTGCGGCCAAGGCGAACAAAACCGCGAGACTTGCTGGTTTCACGGGTCCCCTCCCTCTGAATGCGCGTACGCTAACTGATTGGGAGCAACCAGCAAAGCAAAATAGCCGTCACGGGCCGGAGGGCCGATTGAGACGCTTGTTCGATCAGGAATTTTCGATCAGGAATTTCGTTTTCGCAATTTCCTGAATTCAATTCGCGGGTACGGACGTCTGGTATGGTACTGTCGGACAACTCCGATTCGACCGCCAGGCTTTCAATAAGCCCATGCCACAACATTCAATTCAAAAACGGTCGCTTCTGACGGGAGCTGAAGCTCAGCGGAGATCACCGACAGTCCGGTGGCCGGAACCGTTGGCCAAACCCTTACGGGTTTCGTCACCTTCATGACCGTTTCACATACTCGAAGCCGACATTCCGAAAACTCCGTGTCGATTTCGGTGGCCGGCGCCACGACGCGTTCGCGCTGAAAACGCCCCCGTTTGTCCTTCCGACCCGTTCGGAAATGGATGGCGACAGATTGCGCCGGACACCGAATCCGATTGATCGTTCGAGACCGGACGGAACCCCGCGCCGCCTCTGCGGGTTATGCGGACATGTCCCCGAACGGGACCAAGCATGAAGGAGGAACGGCATGAAACGCACCGCAATCGCCCTGGCGTTCACCGCCGGCTTCGCCGCGCCCGCCCTCGCTGCGGATGAGATGAAGAACGACGTGAGTTGCCAGGAATACATGGACATGGGGTCCGAGGACCGGATGACCGCCATCGAGGCCATGCACGAAGAGAGGATGGAAAGCGCGACCGCGAGTTCGTCCTCTTCGAGCAGCGCGTCCTCGGACGGCGAACTGACCTCCGAGGATCTCTCGGCGTCGGCCGAGGCCGCCTGCGTCGCCAACCCGCACATGACCGTCGGCGAGGCCATGATGCGCCCGGACAAGTAACCGGCTCTGCCCCGGCGGCGGGCCGGTTCCCGCCGCCGGACGGTCGACCGCGACGGCGCAATCCTGTCCTCAGGGCCGCGCCGCGCGACGTTCCGGAACGCGCCTCCGCATGGTTACTCAAACATGAACTTTCCAATCCTCTTTTGATCTCAATGCGTTGCCCCCCTTATCGCGTGCGATAACGCACGCGGCGCCACGTTTTTCCCCACTGAAAGCCGCGCTGGACGGGCCGCGCCGCCCGCTCCATGCTCCGCCTCATGCAGGGGGTGATCGAGATTCCGATCTGGCTGGCGGTGATCGGCGGGCTCGCGGCCGGGGTGGCGATTCTCGACCGCGTCCTCGCGCCCTCGTTCCGCTGGTATTTCCGCCGGCGTTTCGAGCGGGCGGTCGAACGGCTGAACCGGCGGCTCTCGCTCCACATCCGCCCCTTCGTGCTGATGCGGCGGAGCTTCCTGATCGGGCGACTCACCCATGACCCGGAGGTGATGCGCGCGGTCGAGGCCCATGTCCGGAAGACCGGGATGCCGCGCGACATCGCCTTTCGCCAGGTCGAGGAATACGCCAAGGAGATTACGCCAAGTTTTTCCGCGATGGTCTATTTCGGGCTCGGCGCGCGGGTCAGCCGCTGGATCACGAACTGGCTCTACCACGTCCGCTTCGGGGCGCTCGACCGGCGCGCGCTGGCGAAGATCGATCCGGACGCGGCGGTGATCTTCGTCATCAACCACCGCTCGAATGTCGACTATCTCCTCGTCACCCATCTCGCCTCGGACTCCGTCACGATCTCCTACGCGGTCGGCGAATGGGCGCGGGTTTGGCCGCTCTCGCGCGTGATCCGCGGCATGGGGGCCTATTTCATCCGCCGGCGTGAGCGCGACGGGCTCTACCGGGCGGTGCTCAGGCGCTACGTCCAGATGGCGGCCGAGGGCGGCGTCACCCAGGCGATCTTTCCCGAGGGCGGGCTCTCGCGCGACGGCGCGCTCGGCCCGCCCAAGCTCGGCCTCCTCTCCTATATCCTCGAAGGGTTCGATCCGGCCGGGGCGCGCGACGTGGTCTTCGTCCCCGTCGGCCTCAATTACGACCGCGTGCTGGAGGACAGAATCCTGCTCGGCGCGGAGGGAGAGCATGGCGCGGGGCGCTTCGACATCCGCCCCTTCCGCGCCTTCCGCTTTCTCGCCGCGCATGCTCTGGGGCGGCTGACCGGCGCGACGAAGCGTTTCGGCTACGCCAGCGTCGGTTTCGGCGCGCCGCTTTCGCTTCGCGACTGGATCGCGCAGCACGCGCCCGGGGTCACGCCGCTGGGCGCCGAACTGATCCGCCGGATCGGCGCGGTGACGCCCGTCCTCCCGGTCGCGCTTGTCGCCGCGGCGCTCCTCGACGCCAAGCACCCGACGCCGCGCGCCGCGTTGGAAGCGCGGGCGCGGGCGCTCGCCAAAACGGTGCAGGGCGCTGGCGCGCATCTGCACCTGCCGCAAGACACCATCGAATCGGCGATCGAATCGGGCCTCCGGGCGCTGATGTTGCGCCGCCTGGTGATCGAGGCCGCGGGCGAGATCCGGCCCGCGCCGGATGAGACCCGTCTGCTGGAGTTCTACGCGCGCTCCATCGCGCACCTGCGGCCTTGACGAAACGGCGGGCGCAGGCGGCCGCGCCAAAAGAAAAGCGGCCCCACGCGGGGGCCGCTCCATGCGCCGAAACGCCGTTACGGACTATGCCGTCGCGCGACGCCGCGAGACGAAACCGAGAAACGCCAGCCCGCCTAGGAACAGAGGCAGCGCCGCCGGAAGCGGCACCGCGGAGATCGTCATGTCAGTGCTGAGATTGAGCTGCGCCTGCGTGACGTTCCGCTCCGCGTAGAAGACGTCGAACGCGTAGTTCTGCCCGCTGACGAGACCGAGCAGCATCAGGTCCGCAGCGGAGAACGAATCGCTCGCCGGCGAATGGACGCCCGCCAGCTCCAGCACCAGCTTGTTGTCGACGAAGATCCAGAGATCGTCGTCGGAGGAGGCGCTGAACGTGTCGCCGTCCTCGAAGCTGAGCAGGCCGCCGAACTGAAGCGTGAACAGGTAGTTGTTGCTCCCGGCCGGGAAAAACTGCGATCCTGGCGTCGAAGCGGCGCCGTCGAAGCTCTGCACGCCGCCGGATTCGCTGAATACCACGTCGTACGGACTGGCGACGCCGCCGGTCCACCATTCATTGTAATCGTCGTGCGTGGTGAAATTCACCGGCGGATTCGTCCGGTCGCCCTCCACGAAGATCGGCGACGGGGCCGCGCCGGTGAGAGCAGAAGACACCACCTGCCCATCCGCCAGCAGCCCGAACGGCGTGCCCTGCCCAAAATTCGGATGGGTGTTATCGAAATCCCTGACCGTGCCGCCAAGCGTCAACGCCGAGGCCACACCGGCCGAAAGGACGAGCCCCGCAGTGACGGTGACTGGAAACAAGAACACACTGCGCATCACATCACCTCCACATTGAAAAACGTGAGGTGATCATTGGGTGAGTTTAATTAAAACTCAACGTGAAAATCCACTCTAGCATGATCGGAACCCCAACACTTGCAAAATATCATACGCGCGACCGCCACGCGCCTAACGTATAACTTGCAAATTTGATTAAAATTATACTTATGGTGGATAATCCGTGCCATCCGTGCTGTTCCGCTGCACTGCACAATCGCACTTGCGCTCAAATCGCGATAATGTAATTAGCAACATAGGTCGAATTTTGAACGAATCTTGCGCTCCATATCTGGCGCGCGGAAGGTGCAGGAGACAGCACATGGCCCTCGACGCCCCGGTGAAGGATCTCTACGAGATTGGTGAAATCCCTCCGCTCGGCCATGTCCCGGCCGAAATGCGCGCCTGGACGATCCGGCGCGAACGGCACGGCGAGCCCGACAAATCCTTCCAACTCGAAGTGGTGCCGACGCCGAAACCCGACAGCAACGAGGTGCTGGTTCTCGTGATGGCGGCGGGAGTGAATTACAATGGCGTCTGGGCCGGACTCGGCACGCCGATCTCGCCCTTCGACGTCCATGGCGCGGATTTCCACATCGCCGGCTCTGACGCCGCCGGGATCGTCTGGGCGGTCGGTGACAAGGTGAAGCGCTGGAAGGTCGGCGACGAGGTGGTGATCCACTGCAACCAGGACGACGGCGACGACGAGGAATGCAACGGCGGCGACCCGATGTTCTCACCCTCGCAACGCATCTGGGGGTACGAGACGCCGGACGGCAGTTTCGCGCAGTTCACCTGCGTCCAGTCCCAGCAACTGATGGAGCGCCCTGCGCACCTGACCTGGGAGGAAAGCGCCTGCTACACGCTGACCCTCGCCACCGCCTACCGGATGCTGTTCGGCCACCGGCCGCATATCCTCAAGCCGGGCGACAACGTGCTGGTCTGGGGCGCTTCGGGCGGGCTTGGCTCCTACGCCATCCAGTTGATCAACGCCGCCGGGGCGAACGCCATCGGCGTGATCTCGGACGAGGACAAGCGCGAGTTCGTGCTCGGCCTCGGCGCCAGGGGCGTGCTGAACCGCAAGGATTTCAACTGCTGGGGCGAGATGCCGACGGTGAACACGCCGGAATACAAGACCTGGTTCGGCGAGGTGCGGAAGTTCGGCAAGGCGATCTGGGACATCACCGGCAAGGGCGTCAATGTCGACATGGTGTTTGAGCATCCCGGCCAGGCGACGTTCCCGGTCTCGGTCTTCGTCGTCAAGCGCGGCGGCATGGTGGTGATCTGCGCGGGCACCACGGGCTATAACCTAACGATGGACGCGCGCTATCTCTGGATGCACCAGAAGCGGGTTCAGGGGTCTCATTTCGCCAATCTCAAGCAGGCGAGCGCCGCCAACAAACTGATGCTCGAGCGTCGGCTCGACCCCTGCATGTCGGAGGTCTTCGAATGGAAGGACATTCCCGCAGCGCATATGAAGATGCTCCGCAACGAACACAAACCCGGCAACATGGCGGTGCTGGTCTCTTCGCCGGCGACCGGGTTGCGAACGGTGGAGGATGCGCGCGAGGCATGAGCGACGCGCGGCTGGTGTTGCGCCGTCTTAAGGAACAATAAGGCGTTCGAACGATCCGCCGCGCGGGCGACGGGGAACCGGGGCGCTGAATGCTGAAGGTCGCCAGCTACAATATCCGGAAATGCGTCGGGCTCGACTGGCGCCGCGACCCATTGCGCGTCGCGACCGTCCTCGGTGAACTGAACGCGGACGTGGTGACCCTGCAGGAGGCCGATCGCCGTCTAGGCACGCGGCGCGGAACGCTTCAGGAAGCGAAGCTGGCCGAAGCCGGGCTCCGTTTCGCGGAACTACCCGACTCGGGCGGCAGTCACGGCTGGCACGGCAATGCGATCCTCGTCTCGGACGCCGTCGAAGTGCGAAGCCTGAAGCGAGTGACCCTGCCGTTTCTGGAGCCGCGTGGCGCGCTGATGGCCGAATTGGCCGTCCGCGGCCATTCGTTTCGCGTGATCGGCGCCCATCTCGGGCTCCGGCCGATTAACCGCATCGCGCAGGCCCGCGCGATACTGGAAGCGCTCGACGCGGAGGATGATGACGCCTACGAAGTCGTCATGGGTGATTTCAACGAGTGGCGCACGCGACGCGGCTGCGCGGAGATCCTGTCGCGGCGCCTCAGACAGGCGCCGACACGGGCCTCGTTTCACGCCTCGCGCCCCGTCGCGCGTCTCGACCGGATTTTCGCCTCCACCGCGCTCCGCTTTCGCCGATGCGGCGTTCACCGCTCTGCGCTTGCGCGTGACGCGTCGGACCACCTGCCGATATGGGCCGAACTCGCGCCGCGCCGCAGGAAGAAGGAGCCGCCCCGATGATCGCCGCCCTCGGCGCGGCGTTTCTCGCCGTACTCTGGCTCTTCGCGGGGGTTTTCGCGCTGAGGGCGACGCGCACGGCGCGTACGCCGCAGGGTTCGGTCGGCTGGGTGGTGTTCCTGCTCACGGCGCCGATCATCGCCGTCCCCGCCTATCTCTTTCTCGGGCACACCCGCTATCCCGGCTATATTTCGATGCGGCGGGAATCCGAACGCGTCGTCGCCGCGCTCGATGCGCAGCGTGCAGCGCATGGCGGTTCGGTCGGAACGCTGACCGAACGCGGCGCGACCCGGGCGCGCGCGTTCGAGCAATTGGCGCATATGCCGATCGTCGCCGGCAACGAATACCGGATCCTCGTCGATGGCGCCGCGACGTTCGGCGCGATCTTCGAGGCGATCGAGGCGGCGAAGGAATACATCGTCGCCTGCTACTATATCATACGCGACGACCAACTCGGCCGCGCGTTCGCCGAACTCCTCATTCGCCGCGCCCGCGACGGGGTCAAGGTGCGCTTGCTTTACGATGCGATCGGCAGCGCCAGCCTCCCCGACGCCTATATCGACCGACTGCGCGCGGCAGGCGTGGAGGTGCGCAACTTCCACGCCATCAGACGCCCGCGAAACCCGTTCCAGCTCAATTTTCGCAATCACCGGAAGATCGTCATCGTCGACGGCGCGGTCGGATTCGTCGGCGGGCTCAACGTCGGTGACGAATACATGGGCCGCGACCCCGAATTCGGACATTGGCGCGACACGCATTTGATGCTGCGCGGCCCTGCGGTCGCGCAGCTCCAGCTGGTATTCATGGAAGACTGGCACTGGTCGAGCGACGAGACGCCCGATCTTGTATGGACCGCGGCGCCTGTCGAGGGCGGCGCGGACGCGCTGATCCTCGCGCCCGGTCCCGCGGATCCGATGGAGACAGGCAGCCTCTATTTTCTCAACGTCATCGGTGGCGCGACCAAGCGGCTCTGGATCGCCTCGCCCTATTTCGTTCCGGACACCGACACGCTCTCGGCGCTGAAACTCGCCGCGCTTCGCGGAGTTGACGTGCGCATATTGCTGCCTGCGAAAAAAGATCACCTGACCGTCTGGCTCGCCGCCTACGCCTATTTTGACGAAATGCGCGCGGCCGGCGTGCGCATCTGGCGCTATCGTGACGGATTCATGCATCAGAAGGCGCTAGTCGTGGACGAGAGGATCGCGTCGATCGGTACGATCAATCTCGACATCCGTTCCTGCAGGCTGAACTTCGAGGTGACTGCGCTGCTATTCGGCGAAGAGCCGGCGCAGGAGGTCGCGCGAATGCTGGAGGCGGATTTCAAGGCCGCCGACCCCTACGAAATCCGGCTCGAGAACGCGACGCCGTTGAAGCGTCATGGCGCGCCGATCGCCCGCCTCTTCGCGCCGCTGCTTTGACGCGCGCCCGGCGCTTCCAATATCCAGCCGCGCCGCCTATCGTCGTCCCCGCCAGCAGCGGAGCGCCGCCCATGCCCACCCCCACCCCCGGACCGCGCCCTGGCGCGGCCCTCCAGACCATCGCCATGCCGGCGGACACCAACGCCAATGGCGATATATTTGGCGGCTGGCTGATGGGGCAGATGGATCTCGGCGCGTCGGTCCTCGCGCGATCGCTCGCCGGGGGGCGTGTCGCGACGGTCGCGGTCAGCGAAATGCGCTTTCACCACCCGGTGCGGGTCGGCGACGTGGTCTCCATCTTTCCAACCGTCGCGGAACTCGGCCGCACATCAATGACGCTGGATGTGGAGGTCCGAATATTCAACGCGGAGAACGGCGATGAACGGCGGGTGGCCGAAACGCGGATGATCTTCGTCGCCATCGACCGGGACGGGAAGCCGCGCCCCCTGCCGGTCGACTAAGAACTCCCCAATCACGATGCGCCTTGAACCCATTGACCCGACAGCGCTTCATCGCGCCCGCCGTCATTGTCGCGGCCAATTCGCGCCACTTCGGGGCGCGTTGCTGAACGTGAACAAGGCCGCGGCCTTCTCGCCCGTCTCGACATGTCGGCCGCAGGTATAGGGAAGCGTATGAAATTCTCCGAAGACCAGAGCCGGGCGCGGGACGCGATCGTGACGCGGCTCCGCGCCGCCGGGGTCGACCTCGCCTCGGGCGAGTTGGGTCCGGCGCCGCGCGAAGGACCGGCGGCGGCGCTCGCGGTGCTCGGCAAGGCGGGCTCCGGCAAGACCGCGCTCCTGGTCGATATCGCCGGAGCGCTGGCGGAGGCCGGGCTTGAGCCGGTCGGCGGCGACTACGAGCCGCGCCGCGCCCGCGGCAGGCGGAGCTTCGCGGTGCTGGCGCCGACCAACAAGGCGGCCTCGGTGCTTCGGGCCCGCAAGGTTCCGGCGACGACGCTGCATCGCATTCTCTATATTCCCGTCTACGACCCCGAATTCGAGAAGATCGCCAAATGGCTGACGACGACCGGCGCGCCCAGGCCCGCTGTCGAAGGTCTTGACGATGCGATGCTCGACCGGATCAAGAACTTCTACGACATGCACGACTCGGTTCCCGGCGCGATGGCGATCGCCGGGCTTTCCGGCTCCGATTTCATCACCGGCTGGACACGGCGCGAAGAACCTCTTGACGTCGCGCTGGTCGACGAGGCTTCGATGCTCGACGAGCGGCAGTTCGAGGATTTGACGGAGATATTCTCGACGCTCATCCTTTTTGGCGACCCGGCGCAGCTCGCCCCGGTCGGGCAGTCCGGCTCGATGGTGTTCGAGAAACTTCCCGAGGCCTCGAAACCGATGCTGAGCCGGATTCACCGGCAAAGCGCGGACAATCCGATCCTCGATCTCGCCCACGCGCTGCGCGACGGTATCGGCTTCGAGGATTTCGAGGCCGAGGTGGAGGCGGCGGCGCTGAAGGACGGACGCATCGTGATCGCGCCGCGCGCCGATCCGGACCTGATGGCGCGGGCGCCGATGCTGGTCTGGCGGAACGCGACGCGGCTTCGGTTGATTCAGGCGTTCCGCACCGCCCACGGCGCGCCCGAAACCGCGCTCCTGCCCGGCGAACCGCTGATCTGCGACGGGATCGAGTTGCCGCTCAAGCACCGCAAGAAGCGGATCGACCTCGAGGCGCGCGGCCTGATCAAGGGCGCGCAGGCGATCTATCTCGGACCGGGCAAGCGCGCCGGCTTCGCCCGGCTGCATATCGTCGGGGCCGAGGCGCCGACTGTGGGCGCCGCCGCGATCATCAAGATCGAGGCGCCGGGACGCGACGAGCCGATCATCGCCTCTGCGGCGCGCATGGGAGCCGCCTTCGTTCACGGCGCGGCGACGACGATCCACAAGGCGCAGGGCTCGCAATGGCCCGCTGTCCAGGTCTTCGCCCCGGATCTCTACGCCGCAGCCGGATCGGGACGGAACGAGGCCGGGATCCCGCTCTGGCGCCGCCTCGCGTATGTCGCGGTGACGCGCGCGGAGGAGCGACTGATCTGGGTCCGCCGCTACGCGATGGCGCGGCCGGCGCGGGCGCTCGGCGTCGCCGACCTGGGCTGACCGCTCGTCGCATTGACCCCGAGGAGCGATGCGCGGAAGGTGCGCCCCGGATTTGAAAGGAGCGCGAAGCGAATGAAGACCTCACGGCTGATCGCGGTCGGCGCCGTCGGCGTCGCCGCGCTCTGGACCGCCGGCTGGTTCGCCGGCCGATCGCTCTATGTGGAGCCGGAGGCGCAACGGGTCGTGGACAAGCTTCGCGCCGGCGACATCTTCTTCACCTACGAGCGGCGCACGATCGGCGGTTTCCCGGTCGCCTACGATGTCGCCTACGAGGGGGTTTCTCTCTCGAGCGCTTCGACGCTCTGGCGCTGGTCCCTGCCGCGCCTGAGCGTCGGTTCCGGTCTCGTGGACTCGGGCGTGGTCACGCTCCGCCCGGCGTCGGAAAGCAAGCTGATCATCGAATCCGCGGCGCTTAGCGGACAGGACGGCGCCGAGCCGGTGGTCTTCGACATCCGTGTCGATGCGCCCCTGATCACGCTCACCGGAGATGACGAACAGGCGGCGGTCATGCTCCGCGCAAGCGGGTTGAGCGCGAAACAGACCGCCGGCGACGCGCCGCTCTCAGACGCTCGCATTCAGTTGGACGAGCTTGCGCTCGACGCCAGGCTCGCGGGCGCCGGGAAAGACGGCAAGCTGACCGCCACCGCGCTGGAGATCGCCTACACCTTCTCGCCCGACATGGTGAGCGAGACGAGCACAACGATAAACGTCGCCGACCTCGCCATCGGCTTCACCGGCGAGGCGCTCGACGCGGCGGACTTCGCCGAGTTCGTCTCTCGCGACGGCGCCGCCCGGGCGACGATCGCGACCGGCCGCTACGAGATCGCCAGCGCCGGATCGGGCGGGCCGAGCCAGCCGCCCTACGAGCTGGAATTCGGCGCCGGATCGAGCGAGACGATAGCCTCGATCCGGGAGGGGCGCGCGCGCTACGAGATCGATTCCACCGAACTCCTCTATGCGATGGAGCGCGACCCGCCCGCCGGCGGAGCGACGGTGGACGCCTTCTCGATGATGCTCGACATGCCAATCCGGCGCGGCGCGGCGCCCTACCAGTTGACGCTCTCGGTCGACGGCGTGAAGCCGGACGACGCATTCTGGAGCGTGACGGACGCGACCGGATCGCTTCCCCGCACGCCGATGGCGCTGAATCTGGAGTTCGCGGGTACGGCGCGAATCCTCGCCGATCTCGGGGGGCAGAGCTTCAATCAGCCGCCGATCGATGTGGAGACGCTGGAGATCCGCGCATTCCGAGCCGAAGGCATGGGGCTGCTGGCGGAGGCGACCGGCGCGCTCGACATCGCCGGCGACGCGTCGATGCCGGATGGCGACCTGTCGCTCGACCTGACGGGCGCGCTGGCGCTGATCGGCGATCTCGCCGAGGCCAGCTTGATTCCGGAAGAGGTGGCGCGGGTCTATACCGGCGTGGCGCTCGAATACGGGCGAAAGGGCGAAGGCGAGGACCACCTGCTCGCCGATATCCATGTCTCGAACGGGGCGATGACGATCAACGGGCGGCCGTTGCAATAGGCGCGGAGTCGGGCGTCTGCACCGGCCCCATCGCTTCAGTGACACGCCGAAGCTCTGTCAGCAGTTCGAGCAGCCGTTCCATTCGCGCCGTTCCGAAGGCGTCCTCGATCTCGCGGTAGATCGCCTCCGACGTGATCGCCATGTCTGCGTAGAGCGCCCGGCCCGCTTCGGTCAGTTCAACCGCGTGCCGGCGGCCGTCCGCCACTTTCGCGGCCCGGATCAGGCCCTTTCCTCTGAGCGCGCGGAAGATCCGCGTCAGCGACGGCGGCAGGATCACGCAACGCCCGGCGAGAGTTTTCGAATCGAGCGGGCCGCTATCGGCCAGAGCCCTGATCACCCGCCATTGCTGGATCGTCAGCCCATGCGCGTCGACATGCGGCTTGAACCGCCGCATCGTCGCCTCCCGCGCCCGCAACAGCGCGATCGGCAGCGATTTTTCGAACTGTCTGAGTCCGCCTGCAGGTTCCGTCATGCCGACCTCCGACCGCGAGATACGTAGCATGTTAAGAAATCGCTTTCAAATGAAAGCAACTTCACCGATGCGTCAGTCCCTCCGCGCGCGGAGTAAAACGGCGCCATCGGCCGATTTCAGGTTCAGCGCTCCGGTCGGGTTGATGTCAAAGCCCGCCACGCGCTCCAGCGCCTCTGTGAAACGGCGCTCCTGGTTCATCAGCGCCTCCGGGCAGGCCATCATCGTCACTGCGGCGCGCCCGAAGGACAGCGTTTCACCCGTCAGGGTGAAATCCGCGCTGAACCGGTTGCACGTCGCGCTGCCCGATGCGCGCCAATCCGCGCCGAACGTGATCGTAGCGTGCGAATTGTCGATAACCCCGGCGCCGCCGATATCCTCCACCAGCCATTCGGCGCCGGTCAACAGATCGAGCGGCGCGCCGCCGCACCCGTCAAGCCGCCGCTCACCGAGTTCGACCACGACCGTCTTTGGGTGAGGCATGCCGGTTGCGAGGTCGCGGCAAATGCTGTTCTCGATCCGAACCGTCGCATCGAGCGCGGCGATGACATAGATTGTCATGTTCCGCCCTTTCTCCGGCGGCGGCAGGACCGCCTCGCGCCGTTCCGCGCCGTAGCCTGTGGTGAGCGCGACACGGTCGCCGGTGAAGGCGATATCCCAACCCGGCTCGACGCCGACCGCACGGAAATTCGGGGCCGCGCCGATTTCGGCGCATTCCGGCAGGGTCTCGCCGCCAACGCTCACCATCGCCGAGGTTCCCTTGAGCCAGATCGAGACGGAAGGATCGCCCTGCGCCTCGTAGCGTGCGCCCGAGCCGGAGCGCGCACGAACAAGGTTCAGCGTCTCGCCGTCCAGAGTCACCTCCGCAGCATCGCCGGTAAACGTCATCTCGATTTCTTTCCCTCCGCAAGAGAACCTGATCGGCGCCGGTGGGCGGATATCGCTCCGAAGCACAATGACGCCCGCGTCATACGCCGCCGATCCGGCGGGGAATTCGATGGGGCCGGCGCTCCAGCGGACCGCGCCATCAACCTCGACAGTCGCGCGGAGCGTCGCCGCCGCGCCCGATGGCGCCTTGAGCGAAAACGCCAGCGGAACCTGCCGGCCATTCGTCCGACGCCTGAGCCCGGCGAAGAACTCTCCGTCGGCGTCCCGGATCTCGACCGATAAAACGGCGTTCCCGGGCAATGCGATCCGCTCGCGATAGGCGGCGGCGCCTTCGACCATGCGCGCTCCCTCGGCGACGGCGGCGCCGGCGAGCCCAGTCAGGACCGCGACAATCAGCAATTTTAGCATGGCGAGTTCCCGCGAATGGCGTATCGACTGGATTCTATGCCCCGCAGCGGCGCCGGACAACGCGAGTGATGCTGGCGCCCATATCGCGCGCGCAAGCGCCCCCCTCCAAGAGGGCGCTGAAGGACAATCGGGCGCTGATGTGGAGCGCGCCGCGAAGATCGTTCTTCAACAAGCGCAGAGAATGTCGATCCTGAAGCGATTGAAGACAATCGCGGCGCCACAACTGCGAAACCACCCGACGCGGCGCCGAGGCCAAGTGAGGGGATTGCGGTCCTCCTCCAGAGGTTCGGCCCGCATCTCCGCCTCGGCTCGATCCCTCCCTAGCGAGCCGGCGCCCTCGGCGGATGTCGCGCGCGATCTACGCCCTCCGGCGTCACGATCCCGCGGGTTCAGACCGCCGGCGTCTTACGCAGTTCAGCGGCCCGTGCGCCGCGCCGGAAGCGAGAACCGAAGAATCTTCCGGGCTGAGTAGCGCCAAATGCGGCGGCGGGCTCGCGGCCCCTTTCATCCCCGCGCGCGGTGGCTATTGTGCGCCCGACGCTGATTGGACGGGAACATGAGCGGACTGACGCCGGAAGCAAGACACGACCGCGCGCTCCGCGACGCGTTCGGCGCCTTCATGACGGGCGTCACCATCGTCACCACGATCGACGCCGCCGGCGCGCCGGTCGGACTGACGGCGAACGCCTTTACCTCGGTTTCGCTAGACCCGCCGCTGGTTCTGGTGTGCATCTCGCGTCGGTCGCTCAGTCTGTCGGCGTTCCAGCGCTCAGGCGGTTTCGCGGTCAATATCCTTGCGGACGATCAGCAATCGCTTTCAGACCGCTTCGCACGGCGCACGGAGGACCGGTTCAGCGGTGTCGAGTGGCGCCCCGGCCCGGTGGGCGGGCCGGTGCTCGCCGGTGTCTGCGGCTGGTTCGACTGCCGGCTGCATGACCAGTTGGCCGCCGGCGACCATATGATCCTGATTGGGCGGGTCTCCGGGTTCGACCATAACAGCCAGCGCCCGCTCGGCTATTCGCGTGGAGATTATTTTTCACTCGACACCGACCCCGCGCCCTGAGCCGCAACGGACGCACATTGTCGCCAGCCGGTTTCAATCGCGGTCGATGCGCATCGCGAGCGCCTCGATCCAGTCGGGCGCGTCGCGCGCATCCACTTCCGCCTCGCGCACGAGCCCGTCGAAATGCGCGGCGAGACTTCTCACCCGGTCGAGCGAGCGGAACGCCAGATAGATCCGCCCGACATAGATAACGCCGATCATCGTCCCGAACACCGTAACCGGCGCGCTGAAGACCCGGCGCGCGTCGAAGAGATGAAGACGCAGCGCAGGAAACCAGGCGCGCGCATCCTCGGCCAACGAGAGAAGCTGACGCCGGCGCATCCCTGCCGCCAGCCCTTCATAATAGCCGGCGCCGGCGGCGCAGGCTTTCAGCTCCGCCGTCGGCATCGCGACCTCATAGTCCGAAGGTTCGCCGCGCAAGAGCCGCAAACGGTCCTGCATCGCGCCGACCGCCTGATCCGGCGTCTTGCCGAGCGTGCGTTGATACTCCCAGCGCAACATTTCCTCCGTCTTCAGCATGTCGGGCAGGGTCGAGGGCACATGGCGGATCTTTCGGCCCGCCGCCTCCCGATGCCAGCGCAGCAACTGATCATCGGACACGGTGCGCGCGGCTTCGGTGATGGTGACGGCTGCGGCGATGACGTCGCCCGGCCGCTCCGGCTCGTCGGTGAGGCCGAGAAGCCAGTCCGAACTGACGCCGAGCGCTGCGGCGAGCCCGGCGACAAGATGCCCGCCGGGGAGACGAGCGCCGTCGGCCGAGAGAAGCTGCGCGATGGTGGAGCGGTCCACGCCCGCACGGCGCGCCAGCGCGCTCCGGTTGACCCCGCCGCGCGCCATCGCTTCCACGAGGCGGACGCGAAAGAGCGCGGCGCGATCCCGTTTGTCCACTTTTTGCCTCCTTTGGCGATTTTTATCATCAAATATAAGATTTGCACCACTATGTTCAGAATCGCGAGCGACCCGTCGGCGACGTAGACATCCTTTCGAGTGGACGGGAAGGAGCGATTCATGGACAGCACGCAGCGGACCCTGGCGAAAACTTGCACCTGGCAGATTTCCGGCCTGATCGTGATGACGCTGGTCACCTACGCGGTCACCGGATCGCTCATCGAGGGCGGCACGGTCGCCCTGATCGGAACCGTGCTCGGCGCGTTCAGCTACGCCATTCACGAACGGCTCTGGGCGCAGGTGCGCTGGGGTCGGCTCAACCGGCCCTGAAGGGTTGCGCGAATACCGCGGATATCAAGCCGGCTCGCGTTCAGTCTTCGGAGGGCTCCAGCGTGATGAGGATCGCGCCTTCCTCGACCTGATCGCCGGCGGCGGCGGCGACCGCCGCGATGACGCCGGCGCGCGGGGCCTTCAGCGTATGCTCCATCTTCATGGCTTCGAGAACGCAGAGCGGCGCACCCAACTCCACCGTGGCGCCCGCCTCCGCCATCATGGATTTCACCAGGCCCGGCATCGGTGAGAGCACCATGTCGCCGCCTGTCGCGGCGTCGGAGCCGGCCGCGAGCATGTCGGGAACCGAGAACCCGTGCGCCGCGCCATCCATGAAGATCGTGACTGCGCCGCCATGCCGCACCGCGCGGGCGGCGAAGACGCGGTCGCCGTCATCAACCCGTAACGCGTCACCGTTACGGCGAACCGAGAGCGAGATCACAGCGTCATCGTCTGCGACCGTAAATTCGTCGCCCGCGACTTCGATTCGAAGGAGCGCGCCATCGAGGCGCGCCAGCGCGCGCGCCGGACCCCAGAGCCGAAACCCGTCGCGCCGCTCCCATGCTGGTCCCGAAGCGGCGGGAAGGCCGAGCGCCGCAAGCGCCGCAAGCGCCCGCGCAGCAGGCGGAACCGGCGGCGGCGCGGTCAGTTCGGCGGCGTCGCGTTCGATCAGGCCGGTATCAACCTCGCCGTTCATGAAGCCCGCATGCCCGGCGAGGCGGGCGAGAAAGGCGATATTGGTGACGGAGCCGGCGACCTCCGTCGCCTCCAGCGCGGCGCGAAGACACGCAAGCGCCTCGGCCCGGTCGGCGCCGTGGGTCACGATCTTGGCGATCATCGGGTCGTAATAGGGGCTGATCTCGTCGCCCGCCCGGACGCCGGTCTCGATCCGGGTGCCTTCCGGAAATTTCAGGTGGTCCAACCGGCCGGTGGCGGGCAGGAAGCCCCTCGCAGCGTCCTCGGCGTAAAGCCGGGCCTCGAAGGCCCAGCCGTCGATCTTCAACTCGTCTTGCGTCATCGGCAGCGGCGCGCCGGCGGCGACGCGGAGCTGCCATTCGACCAGATCGACGCCGGTGATCGCCTCTGTCACCGGATGCTCGACCTGCAGGCGGGTGTTCATCTCCATGAACCAGAACCCGTCGGGACGGAGCCCATCCGCGCCATCGACGATGAATTCGATGGTGCCGGCCCCGGAATAGCCGATCGTCTTCGCCGCTTTCACCGCTGCCGCGCCCATCGCGTCGCGGACCCCGGCGGTCATGCCCGGCGCCGGCGCTTCCTCGATCACCTTCTGGTGACGGCGCTGCAGGGAGCAATCGCGCTCGAACAGATGGATCGCGTCGCCGTGATTGTCGCCAAAAACCTGAATTTCGATATGGCGCGGCGAGAGAATGTATTTTTCGATCAAGACCGCGCCGTCGCCGAAACTGGCCTCGCCCTCGGACGACGCCGACGCGAGCGCGGCCCTGAACTCCGCCGGATCATCGACCCGCCGCATCCCCTTGCCGCCGCCGCCGGCGCGGGCCTTGATAAGCACCGGATAGCCGATCTTCTCAGCCTCGGCGGCGAGGAAGTCCGCATCCTGTTCGGCCCCGTGATAGCCGGGAACGACGGGCACCCCGGCTTCCTCCATCAACTTCTTGGCGGCGTCCTTCAGTCCCATGGCGCGGATCGCGCTCGACGACGGACCGATGAAGACGAGGCCGGCCGCCCCCACCGCGTCGACAAAATCCGGGTTTTCGGACAGGAACCCGAAGCCGGGATGAATCGCCTTCGCCCCAGTCGCCTTCGCCGCCGCGATGATGACGTCGCCCTTCAGGTAACTCTCGCCAACTGGCGCCGCGCCGATTCTGACCGCCTCATCCGCCATCGAAACATGGAGCGAACGCGCGTCGGCGTCGGAATAGACCGCGACGGTCGCGACGCCCATGCGGCGCGCGGTGCGGATGACCCGGCAGGCGATTTCGCCGCGATTGGCGATGAGAATTTTCGAGAACATCGGCTATTTCGCCTCTTCGCTGGATCCGATCGCATGGAGATAGCGCGCCACGGAGCGCTCGATGGCTGCCTTGCCGCCGCTCGCGATCGTTCGGCCCGGGAAAGCCCCGAAGACGGCGTCGAACGCGAACGGCCGCACCGCCGCCACGATCCGCCGTACCGCCGCCGCGCCGAGCGGGACCAAGTTGGGATAGGAATACATAAAGCTGACGTGGCGCCGGTCGGCGACGACCTGGATCGTGTCGCCGGAAAAGAGCGCGCCGCGCCCGCCGAGCGCGGCGCCGTCGTGAAGAACCGCCGCCCCGTCGAAATGTCCGCCGCAACGGATGATGGTCGCTTCATCGTCGAGCCGAAGCGCCTCGCCCTCCCATAGGCGGACGAGCGGATCGCGGCGCTGCAACCAGCGTTCGTCGGCGGCGTGAACATGGACCGGCGCGTCGAAGGCCTGCGCCCATTCGACAATCGCCGAATAGTAATGCGGGTGCGAGATGGCGATTGCCGAAAGCCCGCCCATGCCCGCGATCCGAGTCCGCGTCGCGTCATCAAGCAGGCTGAGGCAATCCCAGAGGATCGCGCCACCCGGCCGCTCGATCAGGAACGCGCGCTGACCGATGGCGAAATGCGGATCGAGACGCAGGCTCCAGACGCCGGCCGCCTCCGCGCGCCATGTGATCGACCGGCTCGCGCCGAGCGCACCGAAATCGGTCCAGACTTGCCCGCCCTCCGGCACGAACTGTCGCGCATCGGCGCAGATCGGACAGATCGCGGGCGGCGGGGCCGCGCCCTGCTGAACGCCGCAGGCGGCGCAGATGGGGAGGGGAATTCCAGTCATGTCCCGAAGACGCGGAAGCGCGCCCGGCCGGCAAACTCACCGCTATTCGCGGTGAAAACTCCCGATAACATCAGCGCGCCAATTCTCAACACCATCCCTCCCGGCGTCCGCCACGATACGGGCGCGCCTGACCGGACACGATCATCGTTCGGGCCACATCCGCGCCGTCGATCCGCATGATCGCGAGATCACGGCCGTAGCGATCGGTTCCGCGACGGGTGATCGAGACATCTTCGGCGGACCAGATCATGCGACGGAGCGCCCAGGTCGCCTCTACGCCCCGCGCCGCCTCGCTGACGCATTCCGGCGAAAACACCTCCGGCGTATCGAACCCCATGAGACGGGCGGATCGAACCCCGTCGCCCGGGCAGTAGATCCGAACCGTATCGCCATCGACGACGCTGACCACCCGGCACCCGTCATGCGCGGTGACGACGCCGTTGAGAGCGTCGCCGGCCATCGGCGCGAGCACGAGAAGTGCGGCCGCTGCGCCCGGCACGATGAAGATCGCGCGCGGAATCGTCTGCGGTCGCGCCGGCGAGGCGCGGCGCCCCCGGCGCCGCGGCGGACGCCGCCGATAGGGAACAACCTTGTCGCGCCTACGCTTCCACGCCATCGCGCTACATCCTGAAGACGCCGAAGCGCGGCTCGCCGATCGGGGCGTTCAGCGCGGCGGAAAGAGAAAGCGCCAGCACGTCCCGCGTACGACGCGGGTCGACAACGCCGTCGTCCCAAAGCCGTGCGGAAGCGTAGAGCGGGTGCGACTGATGGGTGAACTGCGCGAGGATCGGGTCCTTGATCGCGGCCTCCTCTTCGTCGGTCAGCGTCTCGCCCCGCGCCTCACGCGCGTCGCGTTGCACGGTCGCCAGAACGCCGGCGGCCTGCTCGCCCCCCATCACGGAAATGCGACTCGAGGGCCAGGTCCAGAGAAAACGCGGGGAATAGGCCCGCCCGCACATGCCGTAATTCCCGGCCCCGAAGGAGCCGCCGACGATCATCGTCACTTTCGGAACCTGCGCCGTCGCCACCGCCGTCACCAGCTTGGCGCCGTGGCGGGCGATGCCCTCGGCCTCATATTTCCGTCCCACCATGAACCCGGTGATGTTCTGAAGAAAGACAAGCGGGATCTTCCGCTGGCAGCAAAGCTCGATGAAATGCGCGCCCTTGGCGGCGCTTTCGGAATAGAGGATGCCGTTATTCGCGACGATGCCGACCGGAGCGCCCTCGATATGCGCGAACCCTGTGACGAGGGTCGGCCCGAACCGCGCCTTGAACTCGTCGAATCTTGAACCATCGACGGTGCGCGCGATCACCTCGCGGATGTCGTAAGGGGTGCGGAGATCGGCGGGAACGACGCCAAGCATCTCTTCCGGGTCGTAAGCCGGCGGCTCCGGCGCCCGCAATTCGACCGTCGCCGGCTTCGGGCGATTCAAGCCGGCGACGATCTCGCGCGCCAACGCCAGCGCGTGCGAGTCGTTCTCCGCCAGATGATCGGCGACACCGGATAGCCGCGTGTGGGTGTCGCCGCCGCCGAGCGTCTCCGCGTCCACCACTTCACCCGTGGCCATCTTCACCAGGGGCGGCCCCCCGAGGAAGATCGTGCCCTGGTTCTTGACGATGATCGTCTCATCCGACATCGCCGGGACATAGGCGCCGCCGGCGGTGCAGGAGCCCATGACGACGGCGATCTGCGGCACGCCCTTCGCGGAGAGATTGGCCTGATTGTAGAAGATCCGCCCGAAATGCTCGCGGTCGGGGAAGACCTCGTCCTGGTTCGGCAGGTTCGCGCCGCCCGAATCGACAAGATAGACGCAGGGCAGGCTGTTCTGATCGGCGATCTCCTGCGCGCGGAGATGCTTCTTCACCGTCATCGGGTAATAGGTGCCGCCCTTCACCGTGGCGTCGTTGCAGACAATCATCACATCGCGCCCCGAGACCCGGCCGACGCCGGCGATCAGACCGGCGCCGGGCGCGGCGCCGTCATACATGCCGTGAGCGGCTGTGGCCCCGATCTCAAGAAACGGGGCGCCCGCGTCGATCAGACCGGCGACGCGGTCGCGCGGCGGCAGCTTGCCGCGCGCGACATGGCGCGCCATCGACCGCGCGCCGCCCCCCGCTGCTGCTGCTGCGGCGGCGTTCGCAACCAGCTCAAGCGCCTCCAGATGCGCCTTGCGGTTGGCCGCGAAGGCCGGATCGCGCGGCAGCGCGGTGGTGGCGAGCTTCATGCCTCAGTTCTCCGTGTATTCGACAAGACCGCGAATCTCCATCGCGCGTCGCGCCGTGTGCTGCATGATGCAGTCAGCGCCCCAAGGATGCGCCAGCGTGCCCCGGATCAGAATATGCGGAAAGGCGCAATCGGCGTCGCGAAACGCGATCCATGCGCGTTGCACCTTTCGCATTGCGGCGGCCTGTTCCGCGTCGAGCCGGGGCAGAAGCCGCTGGTACTCGCGATTGAGGATCGTGTCCCAGGCCTCGGCCTCGCCGGCGATGCACTGGACCATGCCGGCCGTCGTCTGGCCGTCAGGCGTATCCATGCAGGGTTGCGCGTGGAGACCGAGGCAGAGATCCGCGGGATTGCCGTGAACGCCGGCCTCGGCGACGCAGGCGTCAATCCGCTCCACCAGCGCCCTGCTCTCCTGATGGTCGGCGCCAACGGCGAGCGCGGACACGACGATGAGGAGGAAAACGCCCGCGGCGCTTCGCAGGCCCGTCATCGCGACACGGCTCACGCCGTCGCCCGCATCAGTTCGCGTCCGCAGAGCATCCGGCGGATCTCCGAGGTGCCGGCGCCGATCTCCATCAACTTGGCGTCGCGGAATATCCGGCTGACCGGGCTGTCGTTCAGGAAGCCAGCGCCGCCCATCGCCTGCACGGCCTGCACCGCCTGATTCATCGCCTGCTCGGAAGCGTAGAGGACGCAGGCGGCGGCGTCCTGGCGCGTGACCTCGCCGCGATCGCAGGCGGCGGCCACTGCATAGACATAAGCGCGGGCGGAATTCATCGCGGTGTACATGTCGGCGATCTTGCCCTGCATCAGCTGAAAATTGCCGATCGACTCACCAAACTGCTTTCGGTCATGCATGTATGGCATCACATGGTCGAGACAGGCATGCATGATGCCGACGCCGATGCCGGAGAGAACGACGCGCTCATAGTCCAGCCCCGACATCAGGACCTTCGCGCCGCCGCCTTCCTCGCCGAGGATGTTCTCGTACGGAATCTCGCAATCCTCGAAGATCAGTTCGGCGGTGTTGGAGCCCCGCATCCCCAGCTTGTCGAAATGCGGGCTGGTGGAGAAGCCTTTCATCTCCTTCTCGACAATGAAGGCGGTGATTCCCTTCGGCCCGGCTTCCGGGTCGGTTTTGGCGTAGACCACCAGTGTGTCGGCGTCCGGCCCGTTGGTGATCCAGTATTTCGTCCCGTTGAGAACAAAGCGGTCGTTTCGCTTCTCCGCCCGCAGCTTCATCGAGACGACGTCGGAGCCTGCGCCCGCCTCCGACATCGCGAGCGCGCCGACATGCTCGCCCGAGATCAGCCGCGGCAGGTAGCGCCGCTTCTGCTCTTCCGCGCCGTTCAGCCGGATCTGGTTGACGCAGAGATTGGAATGCGCGCCATAGGAGAGCCCGACCGAAGCGGAGGCCCTGCTCACCTCCTCTACGGCCACGGTGTGCGCGAGATATCCAAGCCCGACACCGCCATACTCCTCCTCCACGGTCACGCCGAGAAGCCCGATCTCGCCCATCTCGCGCCAGAGCTCCATCGGAAAGGCGTTTGAGCGGTCGATCTCGGCCGCCATCGGCGCCACCCGCTCCTGCGCCCAGCGATGGGTAAGCTCGCGCAGACTCTCGACATCCTCGCCGAGCGCGAAATTCATCGACGCCATGAACATCAGTCAGGCCCTCCCTTCGGTCGCACCGTCGCCGCGACCATCTCTACGTAAAGCGCTTCGATGGTGGAAGCCGGAAGACGCCCACCCTGTCGATACCATCCCGTTATGCCGGTCAGCATGGCGATGATCGCCAGCGCGGCGACTTTCGGCTCCGGCGCATGAAACGCTCCGGCCGCCACGCCGCGCGCGATGATCCCTTCGAGCCGGTCCTCATAGGCGCGCCTCAACCGCTCGACCCGGTGGAAATTCGGCTGATCGAGGCTCCGGAGCTCCATATAACTGACGAAAACCTCGTCGATCCGTTGGCGGTGGAACCGAATGTGAAAACGCGCAAACGCCTCCAACGCCGCGGCTGGAAACGCATCCGCGGCCGCCATCGGTTCGGCGTCCCACGCGGCGAGCAGGTCGGTCATGTGGCCGACCATCAGCCCGACAAGCAGGTCCTGCTTGGTGGTGAAATGATTGTAGATCGCGCCAGCGCCGACGCCGACTTCGGATGCGATCTCCCGCATCGAGACGGCGGCGTAGCCGTGCCGGGCGAAAAGGCCGGTGGCCGCGGCGCGGATCCGCGCCGCCGTTTCCTCACCCTTCGATCCCGCCTGACGCGCCATCGCAGCCCCCTCGGAATCAACATAAATGAACGTTCGTTTATTTTCAATTGGGTTGCCCTGCGCGCGCCTGCCGTTACTGTCTCGCGAACACGAGAAGGAGACGCCATGATCGACCTGTACACTTGGAGCACGCCGAACGGCCGCAAGGTCTCCATCGCGCTGGAGGAGTTCGGCCTTCCCAACGAGACGCACGCGATCAACATCGGGAAGGATGAACAATTCGCTCCGGAATTCCTCGCGATCAGCCCGAACAACAAGATCCCCGCGATTCGCGATCGCGACAGCGGCCAGACGGTGTTCGAAAGCGCGGCGATCCTGATCTGGCTGGCGGAGACGCATGGCCGGTTTCTCCCCGCCTCCGGCCCCGGCCGGGTTGCGGTCATGGAATGGCTGATGTGGCAGATGGGCGGTTTCGGCCCGATGCTCGGTCAGGCGCATCATTTCCTGAAGTTCAACCCCGGCAAGGCGCCCTACGCCGAGGACCGCTTCGCCAACGAGACCAAACGCCTCTACGGCGTGCTCGACCGCCGTCTGGCGGAGTGCGCGCATGTCGCCGGCGACGAGATGAGCATCGCCGACTTCGCGATCTGGCCCTGGGCTTCCCGCTACGAATGGCAGCGGATCGACATGAACGATTTCCCCAACGTGAAGCGCTGGTATCTGGCGCTGGCGGCCCGCGAGGGCTTCAGGAAAGGCTACGACAAACCCGAGATGGGCAACGTCATCCCTCTCCCGGACTGACGGATTTCCCCGCTTGACGAGCCGCCGGCCCCCGCCTAGAACCCGCGCCGTGTGGCGGAGTAGCTCAGCTGGTTAGAGCAGCGGAATCATAATCCGCGTGTCGGGGGTTCAAGTCCCTCCTCCGCTACCAAAATTCCTCATGTTTTTCAAAAGAGTGTGGATACGCCACCTCTGTGCGATGCGCGACTGGCCGGCCTCGGGTATCGCTCGGGTAGCACGGTGGAGACTCGGCGCTCCGAATGAACAGCAACCGTGAGTCGAGACACTACAGCGCGGCAAGAACGTCTTTGAAGCTTGAGAGCCCTGCTTCGAGGTCTTCGATGATTTCCTCCACAAGTTCTTCTGGTTCCGGCAGGTTGTCCAAGTCTGTAAGAGCCTGGCTCGAAACTCGGTCAAACATAACAATACCTTGCGAGGCGTCTGGTGAGCAGTCGGATATGCGCGACGTTCGCCCACGCCTCGGACGAGGCGATGGATCGCTCCCAGTCCTTGGCGAGACGGCGGCATCTTCCAAGCCATGCGAAGGTGCGCTCGACAACCCATCGCCTTGGAATGATCTCGAACCCTTCGGCGCGATCAGATCGCTTGATGATCTCGATGCGCCAGTCGCCGAACCCGGTCAGGGCGCGGCGCAGTTTCTTCCCGGCATAGCCGCCGTCCATCGCCCGGCAGGTGAATGGAACATTCACCGAGAGGGTGCGAAGACGTGGCGCAGCCACGGCCAGCGTCTGCGGATGGACGCCAGCACGAGCGGGGCGCCGTCGCGGTCCTGCACGCCGGCGCCGTGAACGACCAGGCCAACCATCAGCCCAATCGTATCGACCACCATGTGGCGCTTGCGGCCCCTGATCTTTTTCCCAGCGTCGTAGCCGCAAACCCCTCCCGCCTCTGTGGTTTTCACGCTCTGACTGTCGATCACGCCTGCGGTCGGAGACGCCTCGCGCCCCTCCAGCTCCCGTGACACCATCACCAGCGCATTGTTGAGTGCGGGCCAGAAGCCTTCGTCCCGCCAGCGGTAGAAGTAACGCTGCACGGTCGAAACAGGCGGAAACTCCGTCGGTAGATAGCGCCAAGGGCAGCCGGTCGAGGCGATGTAAAGGATCGCGTTCATCACCTCCCGCAGATCGGTCGTGCGCGGGCGGCCCAGACCGCGTCGATCAGGCATGTAGGCGGCGATCACCTCCCATTCCCGATCCGTCAGGTCGCTTGCATAGCGCGCTGACCGTCGCGCATATTCCGCGCGGGCGATATCATCCCAGGGCATCGGGCCTCCGTCAGTCGTTGCAAACCGACGTGAATCACAACCCTCTGATATCGCTCAACTCATTTCGGGGCAGGCTCTAAGTGACGCCATTTTTTTCTCTCATCTCCGGGGTAATATGCAGTGCAATAGACCACGCTCACCAACGTTTGTGAGTGTGTTGGAATAATAATTCCGCCCAGTCTCCAATAAATAATCTCTTTTATATAATTTATCTCTATGTCTTCTATCGCATGACATAAATTGAACCCCTCTATGAACAATGCCGCACGAACTAGTGCATTTTCTCATTGTTTATAGTTGCTCAAACCTCTATGTTTTCTTTGTCAACGTGACGCGCTACGCTGTTAGTACACCCCTAGCCCCGGCTGGGGGTTCGTTGTTTTTAGGCCTTTTTCCTGTATGGGCCACGCTTTTTCGGCGCTTTCTCATTCGCATCAATCGGCGCGATGATATCCGAGATATCCCAAAGGCGGTCAGCCAGGCCAGCGGCCATCGCAGGAGTGACGCGGAGCATCTGATGCACCTTGACGAAGTTGTAATACAGAAAATGCAACGCGACGGGGCAGGAAGTGTGTTGATCGGCTTGGAATAGGGCCCCCGTTTCGGGGCTGATCGGCTTCCAAAAGGGACCCCTCCGAGACTTGGGTCCACAGTGCTTCCAGGGATGATCCTGGAGCCAAGATTGGGATGCTGATTGTGGAGACGGGCGCCAAGATCCGCCGGGCGCGTTTCGTGCAGGGCAAGGCCATCAAGGAGATCCGCCGGGAGCTGCGGCTGTCTCGGAAGGTCGTGAGGAAGGTGCTGCGGTCCGACGAGACCGCGTTCGCCTATCAGCGCAGCGTCCAGCCGCGACCCAGACTTGGGCCATGGACGGATGCGCTCGACGATCTGCTCGCAGCGAATGCGGCGCGCAGCAGCCGCGAGCGAGTGACGCTGACGCGCATCTTCGAGGACCTGCGGGGCGTGGGCTACGAGGGCGGTTACGACGCCGTCCGACGCTACGCCGCGTCATGGCGCCGGCGCGAGAGCGCGGCCACGGCGGCGGCCTTCGTGCCGGTGATCTTCGATCCCGTCGCCCGACAGGCGAATGCGAAGCAATCGCCGAGAGGGGGAGAGGCCTATCAATTCGACTTGAGCCACGAGATCGTGCTGGTCGCCGACGCCACGGTCACCATCAAGGTGGCGCGCATGCGGCTCTGTCACAGTCGGATGCCGTTCGTTCGGGCATATCCGCGCGAGATGCAGGAGATGGTGTTCGACGCCCATGACAAGGCGTTTGCGTTCTTCGGCGGGGCCTGCACGCGTGGTGTCTACGCCAACATGAAGACAGCGGTGGACGCGATCCTCGTCGGCAAGGACCGCGCCTACAATCGTCGTTTCCAGCAGATGTGCGGTCACTATCTCGTCGAGCCGGTGGCGCGCGCCCCCGCATCCGGCTGGGAGAAGGGTCAGGTCGAGAGCCAGGTCGGCACGCCGCGGCAGAACGTCTTCGCGCCGCGGGTTCGGGTCAAAAGCCTGGGGGAGCTCAACGACTGGCTGGCCGATCGATGCGTCGAGTGGGCGAAGGCGCGCCCCCATCCCGAGATCGTCGGCAAGACGATCTGGGAGGTCTTCGAGGCCGAGCGCGCCAGCCTCGTGCCGTATCGCGGCTCTTTCGACGGCTTCCACGCGATCCCGGCGGCGGTCTCCAAGACATGCCTCGTTCGGTTCGACAACAACAAGTACTCGCTCGACGCCAGCGCCGTTGGTCGGCCTGTGGAGATTTGCGCCTATGCAGAGCGCATCGAGATCCGGCAGGAAGGCCGCGTCGTCGGCGAGCACGCCCGCGCCTTCGGCCGCGGCGGGACGGTCTACGATCCCTGGCGCTACGTGCCGATGCTGGCCCGCAAGCCCCCTCTCGGCGAATGCGAGCTTTCGCCTGCCGGGCGACGGGAGGCTCTGCGTAATGGCGCCCCGTTCAGGGACTGGGAGCCGCCGGTCTCGATCGAGCGCATCCGGCGCAAGCTGAAGGCGGCGCCAGACGGCGGCCGGCAGATGGTGGATATGACGGCGTCCTCGCGACAGCGGTGAAGCGCCAGCACGAGCCCCAGCAGGTGGTTCATCGCCCGGCAGGCGATTGCGAAGCAATCTGCCGAGAGGGGGCGATCTGCTGAAGGCCGAGATCGACGAGAAGCAGGCGAGGTCGATCAAGCGCCAGATGACGATAGCCAAGATGCCGCTGGCCAAGGACCTCGAGGACTTCGACTTCGACGCCGCAGACATCAACGAGACGCTGGTCCGCGGCCTCGCCGCCGGCGGCTTCATCGAGCGCCAGCGCAATGTCGTGCTGATCGGCGGGACAGGGACCGGCAAGATCCACGGCGCCATCGCGATCGCCCGCGCCTGCAGCCGCCGTGGCGCCCGAGGCCGCTTCTTCAACGTCGTCGATCTGGTCAACAGGCTCGACGCCGAGGCCCGCGCCGGCCGGCAGAGCCGGATCGCAGACCATCTGTGCCGCCTGGACTTCGTGGTCATGGACGAGCTCGGCTATCTGCCCTTCGCCCAGTCAGGCGGGCAACTGCTGTTCCATCTCGTCAGCAAACTCTACGAGCGCACCTCGGTAATCGTGACCACGAACCTCGCCTTCGGCGAATGGCCCACCGTCTTCGGCGACGCCAAGATGACAACCGCACTGCTCGACCGGCTCATCTTTCCGCCGATACGCTTGTGAAAGCTGAACGTTTTGGTGCCTGATGTACTGACACGCAGCACGAGACCCGGCACAATCGTATCGCGAAAGTCGATCCGTTTTTCGGGATCGGGCGTGCGGGTTTCGATGAACTTCTTTGTGAGTTTCTGTTTCATAAGCCCATGTTAAGATGGGCGGATGAGCCGCGTCAGGGACAACCCTAGAAGGTTTGCGGGGGTTTTGGTCGCGCTGCGCTAAACTGAGATACCCGTGTGGTCATTGGTGCGCTGGGGTTTCACTCGGGTAGCAAGATCAGCTTGTTTGAATGATATGGCGTGAGAGAGGTCGACGCGACCTGCCAAGCAAAAATATAATGATTTCATGGACTAATGTGCCGGGGTGAGTGACCCTGAAACCGGGAGTCTGGATCGGAAGGAAAAATCGTAATCCGCGTGTCGGGGGTTCAAGTCCCTCCTCCGCTACCAACGAAACTTCACAGGCGATCGGTATTGTTGAGTAGATTTCCTTGTCGGCACTCTCGGCCCAACGTTTTTGCACCCAGAACGGCTGAAGAACGGCCCTCCGACAGGCGCTCTTGGTCGCCCTCCCGGAGACGGACATTGGCATGCGCGGCGAGAGACGCTGCGTAAGGAGCTGAAATCTGCGGGATCGCAGCGCTCCCGCGTTCGCTCTCCCAGCGCGCTATGAAGGGCGCGCGCGCCATCCGCCAGCCAAGCCCGGCGCCACCAGCACCACGAAGAGCGCCATGAAAATCAGGGCGAGCGCCACGACGTCCCGTACGCCGATGGGCTCGCCCAGGATCCAGGCGCTGGAGAAGACGCCGACCACGGGGACAGCCAGCGTTCCGATCGACGCGATGGCGGCGGGAAAGATCTGGACGACGGAAAAAAACGCCCACTGGCAATAAATCATCGGAATAGCGAAGAGATAGGCGAGCGCGCAGATCGCGCGCCAGCTAAGCGCTGTGAGGTTCGGCGACGGCTCCAACGCCGCGGCGAAGCTGGTGATCACGAGCGCCCCGATCGCCAATTGCCATCCGACCGCCGAAGCGACCGGGAGGGTCCAGGCGAACTTCTTGAAGAGCACGGCCCCCGCAGCCCAACTGATCGACGCACCGAGCATGAAGAGCGCGCCGGTGGGCGTAGCCCCCAGCGCGGCAAGGTCGGGGCCAATGAGCGCACCAAGCCCCGCGACGCCGAGAATGAGACCGGCGATCTTCCAGGGGGTGATCGGCTCGCCAAGAATCAGCGCCGCAAGCATCGCGGCCCAGACAGGCATCGTGAATGCGATGATCGAGGCCCGCCCCGCGGGCATCAGCGAGACCCCATAAGCAGTCAGTATATGCCAGCCAATGATGTTGAAGAGCGCGCAGATCAGAAGCGGCCGAAGATCGGCCCGCGCCGGCCAGACGCGCAACCCGCTGAGGGCGGCGATCAGCAGAAGACCCGCGGCGCCCGCCCCGACGCTGAACGATCGAAACCACCAAACGGGCAGTTCCTCCAGCGCGATCTTCATCCCTGGCCAGTTCAGCCCCCAGAAAGGTCCGAGCGAAGCGAGCATGAAGTAACCCGTCAATCGCGAAGTGGCCGGAGGAGATGAAGTCTGCATCGAACGGCGCCCTTCCCGCGCGGGAATGCGCGATGGCGAAAGTCTAGTGGCGGGCGCGCGCCGGGGCCAGACCGGCGGCGACAGGATCGCGCATCGACACCGGGCGTCGAAGTCTCAGACCTTCGACGCCACCCGAACGCCCGCGGTCAGATGAACTGTCCTGGCCTGGCGGTTGCACGGAGCGATGCTCTCGCCCGTCAATGCACTTTCCGCCGGGCGACTCGCCCTCTCGCTTTTGCGCTTGCGATGACGCCGATCGCGGCGGCCATCACGATCTTCTTCGTCGAGCCCCTGATCCCGACATTCGCCCCCCACGCATGACCGGCCCGCCCCGGTCGGGAGGGAGATGGCGTGAGCGGAGAGCAAACAGAGGCCGCCGGCGCCGCGAGAACGCGCGGCCCCGATGGCGGACGGGCGTCCCCCTCGGGCGGCCTCGGGCGCGATGCGGCGCGCACGAAGCGCGGGCTACCCCTCGAACTCCACCAGCAGATCCTTCGCGTCGACCTGGCTTCCCACGGGCGTCACGACGGTCTTGACGACGCCGCCAGTCTCGGCATGGATCGCGGTCTCCATCTTCATCGCTTCGATGGCCATCACCACCTCGCCCGGCGCGACGGTCTGCCCCTCGCGCACCGCGACGGAGGCGATCACCCCCGGCATCGGGGCCGCCACGTGAGCCGGATTTCCCGGCTCCGCCTTCGGGCGCTTGGCGGCGCTCGCCGCGACCGAGCGGTCGGGAACGCGGATCACCCGGGGCTGTCCGTTCAACTCGAAGAAAACCTTCACCTCGCCGTCGGAATTCGGTTCCGAAACGGTCTGGAGGCGCAGGATCATCGTCTTGCCGGCCTCCAGTTCGATCGAGACTTCCTCGCCTTCCTCCATTCCGTAGAAATAGGTCAGCGTCGGCAGCACCCGCACCGGCCCGTAGTCGCGATGCCGACCCATGTAGTCGAGAAACACCTTGGGATACATCAGATAGCCGCAGAGATCCTCGTCATCGATGGCGAAGCCGTCCAGCTCCGCCGAAATCTCGGCCCGCACCGCCTCGAAATCGACCGGCGCCATGCCTTCACCCGGACGCCCGGTGAGCGGCGCCTCACCCTTCAGCACCTTCTTTTGCAGCGCCTCGGGAAAGCCGCCCGGCGGCTGACCAAGCCCGCCGCGGAAGAAATCCACGACGCTTTCGGGAAAGGAGACGTCATTCGGCCCCTCGACATCCGCCCGGCTTTGCCCGGCCGCGACCATGGAGAGCGCCATGTCGCCCACGACCTTGGAGGAGGGCGTGACCTTCGGGATGTCGCCGAACATCCGGTTCACCTCGGCGTAGGTCTCCGCGACCTCGCCCCAGCGATCCTCCAGCCCCAGGCTGCGCGCCTGCGCCTTCAGATTGGTGAACTGCCCGCCGGGCATTTCGTGGAGATAAACCTCGGAAGCGCCGGAGATCGTGCCGCTCTCGAACGCGGCGTAGAGGGCGCGCACCCCCTCCCAATACCGCGAGATCTCGCGGATCGCCGGGCCGTCGAGCCCGGTGTCGCGCTCCGAGCCCCTGAGCGCCTCGACGATGGAGCCAAGACAGGGCTGGGACGTGCCGGATGAGAATGCGTCCATCGCAGCGTCGACCGCGTCGACCCCGGCCTTCGCCGCCTCGAGAATCGAGGCCCCGGCGACGGCGGAGGTGTCATGCGTGTGGAAGTGGATGGGAAGGCCGACTTCCTCCTTTAGCGCCTTGACCAGAACGCCGGCGGCGCGCGGCTTCAGAAGCCCGGCCATGTCCTTCAAACCGAGGACATGCGCGCCGGCCGCCTTCAGGTCCTTCCCCATCCTCACGTAATAGGCGAGATCGTATTTCGCCCGGTCCGGGTCGTGGATGTCGCCGGTATAGCAGATCGTCCCTTCGCAGATCTTCCCGCTCTCGATCACCGCGTCCATCGCGACGCGCATGTTCTCGACCCAGTTCAGACTGTCGAAGACGCGGAACACGTCGACACCGGATTCGGCCGCGCGATGAACGAATTTCTCCACCACGTTGTCGGGATAATTGGTGTATCCGACGCCGTTAGCGGAGCGCAGCAGCATCTGCGTCAGGAGGTTGGGCATCGCTGCGCGCAACATTCTCAGGCGTTGCCACGGACATTCCTGCAGGAACCGATAGGCGACATCGAATGTCGCCCCGCCCCAGCATTCCATCGAGAAGAGCGTCGGCATGTTGTGCGCGTAGGCCGGCGCAACCTTCAGCATGTCATGCGCTCGCATCCGCGTCGCCAGCAACGACTGGTGCCCATCTCGCATCGTGGTGTCGGTGATGAGGAGCTTCTTCTCCGCCAGCATCCATTCCGCGACGCCCTGCGCACCCTTCTCCTCCAGCAATTGCCGCGTGCCGGGGGCCGGCGCGGCGGCGCGCAATGCGGGCGGTTTCGGCGGTTTCGCGTAGGCCGGCGGGCGCGGGCGGCCCGCCGCCTCCGGATGCCCGTTGACGGAGATATCCGCGATATAAGTCAGCAGTTTCGTCGCCCGGTCACGACGCTTGCGGAACTTGAAGAGCTCCGGGGTCTCGTCAATGAACTTGGTCGTATAGGTCGCGTCCTTGAATTTCGGATGGTTGATCAGGTTCTCGACGAAGGCGAGATTGGTCGCGACGCCACGGATGCGGAACTCGCGCAGCGCGCGGTCGAGCCTCAGCCTCGCCTCCTCCGCCGTCGGCGCCCAGGCGGTCACCTTCTCCAGCAGGCTGTCATAGAACCGGGTGATGACCGCGCCGGAATAAGCGGTGCCGCCGTCGAGCCGGATGCCGAAGCCGGTCGCCCCGCGATAGGCGGTGATCCGACCGTAATCCGGGATGAAATTGTTGGTCGGGTCTTCGGTCGTCACGCGGCACTGCACGGCGTGGCCGCGCAGATGGATGTCCTTCTGCGCCGGCACGCCGGTCTCCTCCACCAGGCCGACCCGACCGCCCTCGGTGATGCGGATCTGCGCCTTGACGATGTCGATCCCGGTGACCTCCTCGGTCACGGTATGCTCGACCTGCACCCTTGGATTGACCTCGATGAAGAAGAACTCATGCGTTTCCGCATCCATCAGGAACTCGACCGTCCCGGCGCAGCGGTAATTCGCGTGAGCGGCGATCTTCAGGCCGAGGCCGCAGATCTCTTCCCTCTCGGCGTCGGTCAGCAGCGGGTCCGGCGCCCGCTCGACGACTTTCTGATTGCGTCGCTGGACGGAGCAGTCGCGCTCAAACAGGTGGACGAGATTGCCGTGGCTGTCGCCCAGCACCTGCACCTCGACATGGCGGGCGCGGGTCACCAGCCGCTCAAGAAAGCCTTCGCCATTGCCGAACGCGGCCACAGCTTCGCGCCGTCCCTCCAGCACCTTCGCCTCCAGCTCGTCCGGCCCGAAGATCGGCCGCATCCCGCGTCCGCCGCCGCCCCATGACGCCTTCAGCATCAGCGGATAGCCGACCTCGTCCGCCATCTTGCGCACTTCGTCCATGTCGTCGGGCAGCACGCCGGTCGCCGGCACCACCGGCACCCCGGCGCTGATCGCCGCCTCTCGCGCGCTCGCCTTGTCGCCGAGGAGCCGCATCGTCTCCGCCTTCGGACCGATGAAGGCGATTCCCGCAGCCTCACACGCGTCGACGAAATCCGGGTTCTCGGAGAGCAGGCCATAGCCCGGATGGATCGCATCCGCTTCGCTCTCATTCGCGACGCGGATGATCTCCGGGATCGAGAGATACGCCTCGATCGGCCCCAGCCCCTCGCCGATCTGATAGGCTTCGTCGGCCTTGAAACGATGCAGGCCGAGCTTGTCCTCCGCCGCGTAGACCGCGACGGTGCGCTTGCCGAGTTCGTTCGCCGCGCGCATCACCCGGATCGCGATCTCGCCGCGATTGGCGATCAATATCTTCCTGAAATCTCGCATCTATCCATCCTTCAACCCGCGCGAATCGGCGGCTCAAGCTACGCTTCCCGATTGCGCCTGCGAAGCGCCAAAGCGCACAGTCCCGAAATCCGCCGCGTCAGGGTCCGCCCAGCCGGGATACGATCCGGTCGAACGCAGCGCGATCCTCCGCGTCGAGCCGGGCCAGAAGCTCCGCCTCGTAAGCGCGCGCCAGCGGGATCAGCTCCGCCATCGCCGCCTCGCCCGCTTCGGTCAGCGTGAGCGCGACCAGCCTGCCGTCACGCTCATCGGCTTTCTTTTCGACCAGCCCGGTCCCCTCCAGCCGCGCCGCGGCGCGAGAGGCTTTCGATTTTTCGAGACCCGCACGCAGGTGAATGTCCCGCACGGAGACCGCGCCGGAGGCGCTCAGATGCGCGAGAACACGCCATTCCGCGTTGGAAATACCCAGCATGTCGCGATAGATCACAGAAAACTCCCGGCTAACGCGAGATGAAAGCGCCGAAAGGCGGTAGGGCAGAAACCTGTCCAATTCGAAACCACCGGCCATGCGCAATCATTGCAAGCGCAATGGGTGGCGCGCAACCATGGAAACGTCGTCTCGACCCGACGAAGGCCTGCGTGCCGCGCTCGGGACTGGAGAAGATCGCATGTCCGCGCCTGCGATCGTCCCGCAGCCGTGTTTCCGGCGCTCGCAGAGAAAGAAGCGCCGTCCGCTATCGCCCGCGCGCCGTGCCACCGCGCCTGAGTTGCGAAAGGGCCGCCGCTTCGCCGCCAACGCGCGCCGATGGCGGGCCGGATTCGGTGTCGCGCCGGGCATGCATGGCGTCTTGCGCTCGTCCCCCACGCGAAATTTCCCGTGTTCCGCGCAAGGAGGCGGTCCAAAATCTATCGGATCGAGCCTATATTGCCGGTGGCGTCGCCTTCCGAGGGCGAGTCGCCCCGCGTAGCAAAATGAAACGCAGGAGAAGCCAATGACCCGACACATCATCGACGACCGAACCGAACAGCTCAACGCCAGTGTGTTGAAACGGTTTGGAGAAATCGAGCACCGGGAAGCCGGCACGCTGAGCGACAGGGCGAAGATCCTGCACCGCCAGAGGCGGGAAACGGACCGGAGCCGCATGAGGCACTACGCGCGAATCGAGCGGGGGTTGAGCGCCTGATCTTGATTTCATTGCATTTGCAACGAATAATGCGGGCGTGCAACCCGAGGTGAATCCATGAACAAGCAGCAACCGCCCGCGGCCTTCGCCCACACCGATTCCGCGCATGACAGCCGCTACGGCGTGACGCCGGGCTACATGCCCGGCTTCGGCAACGATTTCGAAACCGAGGCCCTGCCGGGCGCGATTCCGGTGGGCCGCAACTCGCCCCAGCGGGTGAACTACGGCCTTTACGCCGAGCAACTCTCGGGCTCACCGTTCACCGCGCCCCACGGCTCGCTGGAGCGATCATGGATGTACCGCATCCGGCCTTCGGTGAAACATGTCGGCCGGTTCAGGAAGATCGACCTGCCGCACTGGAAGACCGCGCCCAACGTCATCCCGGACGTCACGTCGCTCGGCCAGTATCGCTGGGACCCGGTTCCCTTCCCGAAGGAGAGACTGACCTTCATCGAGGGCATGCGGACGATGACCACCGCCGGCGACGTGCACACCCAGGTTGGCATGGCCAGCCATGTCTATCTCGCCAACGCCGACATGGTGGACGACTATTTCTACTCCGCCGATTCGGAGCTTCTGATCGTCCCGCAACACGGCCGCCTCGCGATCTCGACCGAATTCGGCCGTATCGACCTCGAACCGCTGGAGATCTGCGTCCTGCCACGCGGCATGGTCTTCAAGGTCGCGCTGCCGGACGGGGAAGCGCGCGGCTTCGTCTGTGAAAACTACGGCGCGAAGTACACATTGCCGAATCGCGGACCGATCGGCGCCAACTGCCTCGCCAATCCGCGCGACTTCAAGACGCCGGTCGCCGCCTTTGAGGACAAGGAGACGCCCTCTCGCGTCTGGATCAAGTGGTGCGGCCAGTTCCACGTCACCGAGATTGACCATTCGCCGCTGGATGTCGTCGCCTGGCACGGCAATTACGCGCCCTACAAATACGATCTCAGAACCTACGCCGCTGTCGGTTCGATCACATTCGACCACCCGGACCCGTCGATCTTCACCGTCCTCACCGCGCCCACCGCGGAGGAAGGCACCGCGAATATCGACTTCGTGATCTTCCCCGAGCGCTGGCTCCCCCAGGAGGACACGTTTCGCCCCCCCTGGTATCACAAGAACATCATGTCGGAGCTGATGGGCAACATCTACGGCCAGTATGACGCCAAGCCGCAGGGCTTCGCGCCAGGGGGGATCAGCCTCCATAACTGCATGCTGCCGCACGGCCCGGATCGCAACGCCTTCGACAAGGCGACGACCGACAGCTGGGAGCCGATGAAGCTGAAAAACACCATGAGCTTCATGTTCGAGACCCGCTTTCCCCAGCAACTGACCGAATTCGCCGCGAAGGAGGCGCCGCTGCAGGACGACTACATCGATTGCTGGGACGGGCTGGAGAAGAAATTCGACGGAACGCCCGGCTTGAAGTAAACCTCGGAATACCCGAGTGACGGGCGGGGGTCGCGCGACCCCCGCCCGCAGCCGCATCAGGAGTTCCCATGCCGCTCTTGCCGAGCCGTGTCGCCAGCGCGAACGATCCGACCAGCCCCTTTCCGCTCAACAACCTGCCTTACGGCGTTTTCTCCACCCGTTCGGCCGCGCCGCGCTGCGGCGTCGCGCTCGGCGATAAGGTGGTCGATCTTCACGCGTTGGAAGGGTCGGGGCTGCTCAACGCCGGCGCAGGCAAGCCGGTTTTCGACAAGCCGTCTCTCAACGCGTTCATGGGCCTTGGCAAGCCTTACTGGGCGCGCGTCCGCTCGCGCCTGCAGGCGCTTCTGGCGGAAGGCGAGACCCGTGTGCTGCCCAATGCGGCCCTCGTTCCGCTCAAGAACGTGCGGATGCACATGCCGTTCAAGGTCGCCGAATACACGGATTTCTACGCTGGCCGGAACCACGCCTTCAATGTCGGCTCGATGTTTCGCGGGCCGGAGAACGCCCTGCCGCCGAACTGGCTCCATATCCCGATCGGCTATAATGGCCGCGCCTCCACCGTCGTCGTCTCCGGGACGGACATTCACCGTCCGCTCGGCCAGATGAAGCCGCACGGGAGCGAGACCAACATCTTCGGGCCCTGCCGGCGGCTCGATATCGAGCTGGAGATGGGCGCCGTCGTTGGAACCGGGAATCCGATGGGCAAACCCGTCACCGTCTCCGAAGCCGACGAGATGATCTTCGGCTATGTCCTGCTGAACGACTGGTCGGCGCGCGACATCCAGGCCTGGGAATATCAGCCGCTCGGCCCGTTTCAGGCCAAAGCCTTCGCCACCTCGATCAGCCCCTGGGTGGTGACGCGCGCGGCGCTGGAGCCGTTCCGCTGCTCCACCCCCGAGCGCGAGCATGAGCTTCTGCCCTATCTGCGTGAGCCGAAGCCGATGCTCTACGACATCGACCTCAGCGTCCGGATGCGGCCCGAGGGCGCGGCGAGCGCCACCACGCTCAGCCGCACGAACTACAAGGAGATGTACTACTCCGCGGCCCAGCAACTCTGCCACCACGCCATCGGCGGCTGCGCCATGCGCACCGGCGATCTTCTCGGCTCCGGCACGATCTCCGGCCCGACGAAGGAGGAGCGCGGCTCCCTCCTGGAGCTGTCATGGGGCGGGAAGGAGCCAATCACGCTGGACACCGGCGAGACGCGCAGCTTCCTCGAGGATGGCGACGAGATGACCCTGGAGGGCCACGCCAGCGGCGACGGCTACCGCATCGGCTTCGGGGACTGCGTCGGGAAGATCCTTCCGGCGCCTGCGGAGAGGAACTGGGGCTGACGGAGCGCGCCGCGCCCGCGGCGGAAGGCGAGTGAAACAGGCGATCCGGCGGGCGCCGCCCGCTGAGAAACGGGAACGACATGGCCAGAAAATTCGCGTCGCAAGGCGACCTCACTGAAAAGAAGATCAGCTTCACCGAGATCGGCGAAGGGCTCTGGGCGTTCACCGCCGAGGGCGACCCGAATTCCGGCGTCATCATCGGCGATGACAGCGTGATGATCGTCGAGGCGCAGGCGACCCCGCGCCTCGCCAACATGGTGATCGAGAAGGTCCGCGAGGTGACCGACAAGCCGATCACCCATCTCGCGCTCACCCATTATCACGCTGTCCGCGTGCTCGGCGCCTCGGCCTTCAACGCCGACCAGATCATCATGTCCGACGCCGCCCGCGCCATGGTGGTGGAGCGCGGGCAGGAGGATTGGGACAGCGAGTTCCAGCGCTTTCCCCGGCTTTTCGAGGGCCATGAAAGCATCCCCGGCCTCACCTGGCCAACGACCACGTTCTCCGACTCGATGACCGTCTATCTCGGCAAGCGGCGGGTCGACATCATGCATGTCGGGCGCGCCCACACCGCTGGCGACGCGGTGATCCATGTGCCCGATTCCGGCGTCATGTTCACCGGCGACATCGTCGAATACCACTCCGCCTGCTATTGCGGCGACGGCCATTTCGGCGACTGGGGCGATACGCTCGACGCGGTGAAATACTTCGACCCCGAAGCCATCGCGCCGGGCCGGGGCGACGCGCTTCAGGGCCGCGAGATGGTCGACGCCGCGCTCGAAGCGACCCGCGATTTCATCGAGAGCACCTACCGCCCCGTCGCCCGCGTCGCCGCGAAGGGCGGAACACTGAAGGACGCCTGGGACGCGGTACGCGCGTCCTGCGACGAGAAGTTCAAGGACTACGCGATCTACGAGCACTGCCTCCCCTTCAACGTCGCCCGCGCCTATGACGAGGCGCGCGGCGTCGACACGCCCCGCATCTGGACCGCCGAGCGCGACATCGCGATGTGGGAGGCGCTGCAGGGCTGAGAGGCCGGAACATTCGCCTGCGCGGCGCGGAGGCGAACGGCGGAAATTCGCTCGATTTCCCGGTTCCTTCGCGCCGCGTCCTGCTAAGGTGGGCCGCCGCCGCCGGACAAGGAACTTCGTGATGTCCCTCCGCCCCGCTCTCAGCCTCATGGCTCGCAACAACCGCTACGCCAACGCCGAGCTTGGCGCGGCCGTGATCCGCCTCGGGGCGGCGGGGTTCAATGCGCCGGGAACCAGCTTCTTTCCCTCGATCGGGGCGACGCTGAATCACATCCTCGCCATCGATCTCTACTATCTTGACGCGCTGGAGGAAGGCGGCGTCGGCCGCGCCGCCTATCTTGATTTCGCCCATTTCGCCGATCCCGCCGCCCTCGTCGAAGCGCAGCAGGCGGCGGACATGCGCCTCATCGCCTTTTGCGACCGGCTGACCGAGTCCGACCTCGCCCGCACCGTTCCGACCGACAGGGGCGCGCCGGTTCCGGAGCGGATCGACGCCCTCCTCCTTCACCTGATGCTGCACGATGTCCACCACCGCGGGCAGGCCCACGCGATGCTCGCCGGAACAAAGGTTCCTCCGCCGCAGCTCGACGATTTCTTTCTTGATCACGGGCGGACGGAGGCGGCGCGAAACGCCCTCGCGCTCTGACCCGCCGCTGGCGGCGTCACCCAAGCTCCTGCAACCCACGCCGCAGATCCTCGGGGCCGAGGCTGGAAAGCACGGCGTCCACGGCATCATGCGTCTCGCGCCATACGGGGACCACCTCTTTCAGCAGGGCGCGGCCCTTGTCGCTTAGCCGCAATCTCCGCGCACGGGCGTCCTTCGCGTCGGGCGCCGAACTCACCAACCCGCGCCGTTCCAGCGGTTTCAACGCCGCCGTCAGCGTGGTCCGGTCCATCCCAAGGAGCGGAGACAGATCGCCGATCCGTGGGCCGTCGGGGCGGTTCAGCGCCATCATGAGCGAGAATTGGCCATTGGTCAGCCCGAAGGGCCTGAACGCCTCATCGAACCGCCGCGCCAGCGCGCGCGCTGCGCGTTGAACCGAGAGGCAGAGGCATCGGTCGCGCACCTCAAGCGTGGTGGAGAGCGGCAGGTCGGGATCCATCATGGAATTTATGTTGATATCAACTTATATCCGAGTCAAGCTTCTGGGGTGATTCTCGGAAAGGAGAGCATGTCATGTCATATGTCAGCGGATTCCTGCAGGCCGTGCCGAACGCCAACAAGGCCGCCTACAAGGCGATGGCCGAGAAAGGCTGGGCGATATTCAAGGACTACGGTTGCCTCTCGCTCCGCGAGAACTGGGGCGTCGACGTCGCCGACGGCAAGGTTACCTCCTTCCCGATGGCGGTGAAGAAGAAGGAGGATGAGACCGTCGTCTTCTCGTGGATGGAATGGCCCGACAAGGAAACATGCGACAAGGCGTGGGAGGCGATGATGAAGGACCCGCGCATGGCCGAGATGGGTGAGATGCCGTTCGACGGGATGCGCATGATGTGGGGCGGGTTCGAACCGCTCGTGACCCTCGACCGCTCGGCGTGAAGGCTTCGCGATGGCTATCGAGATCAGCGCCTTCGCCTGGGTCCCGCCGTTCGCTTCCGGTCATGTGAGGGACCTTCGCCCCCGCTGGGCGCTGGAGGAGGCGGGGCTCGTCTACAAGGTCCGGCTTCTCACGTTCGAAGAGAAGGAAACCCGGGAATACCGCGCCTGGCAGCCATTCGGGCAGGTTCCCGCCTATCGCGACGACGAGGTGCGGCTTTTCGAATCCGGCGCGATACTGCTTCGCATCGCGTCGCTATCCGACACGCTCCGCCCCCGTACCGCGCAGGAACAGGCCGACATCAGCGCCTGGCTTTTCGCCGCGCTGAACTCCATCGAGCCGATGACGATGAACCTCACCCTTCCCGCTCTATTCCATGCCGGTGAGCCCTGGGTGGAGGGTTTCCGTCCGCACGCCGAGAAGCTGGTCGATCTCAGGCTGAAATCGCTTTCCGCCTGGCTGAAAGATCGCGAATGGCTCACCGGCCGCTTCGGCGTCGCGGACATCATGATGGCGACCGTTCTGCGCGACCTCAGGGAGGAGGCTGTCCTCACCCGTTATCCCGTCGCCGCCGCCTATTTGGAACGCTGCCTCGCCCGGCCCGCATTCAGGAAGGCGTTGGACGACCAGATCGCCGACCACGCCGCGCATGCGCCGGCTGAAACCGTGAACTGACCGCTCGGGCCGGGGTGGGCGCCCCGCGTGCCTTGGTCTACCGCGCGCGCAGCGCCCGGATCAGGTCATTCTTGTTCTTCTTCGAACGGCCCTCGACGTTGAGTTCTTTCGCCCGGTCATACAGCTCAGCCTTCGACCATTGCTCGTAAGGGGCCGCCTCGCCGCCCTTTTTTGAAGGATGCATGTTCGGATTAGCCTTCGCGTTCGCGATCCGCGCCGCCTTCTCCTTCGAGGCGCCGTCGCGACGAAGCGCCTGATATGTGTCTTTGTCCTTGATCGTCGGTTCAGCCATTCTGAAATCCTCCATCCCGCGCTCAGGCCATCGTCACTTCGAAATGGGATTTCACCACCACGCGGCCATCCATGCGTTCGATGCGATAGCGCCTGGCGGAACAGGGCGCCGCGTCGCCGATCGTCACGCCGGCGACCCTGATCGGCGCCGTGGCGGGCTCGACCCGGCGAACGACGCCGCAGCCGCCGCCCTCCACCGAGTCCCATTCCACCATATCGCCGATTTCATAGACATCGCGCACGGCGCGCCTCCTTTCGCTTTCCCTACGAAAACAACACGCCGCATGAACGAAAGGTTCCGCGCCCCGAAGATCAGCCGATCAGGCCGCCATCCTCGCGACGGATCGCGATGATGGCCGAACGCGGCGGCGCGTCGCCGCCCTCCGGCCAGTGACCGCCCTCCCCGCCCGGATGCTGGATCCCGACGAAAGCGGTGCGCCGGTCCGGACTCCAGCAAAGCCCGGCCACCTCCGCCCCTTTCGGACCGACGAGGAAGCGCCGTATCTCGCCGGTCGCGGGGTCCGCGATCAGCATCTGGCTGTTGCCCTGGCCGGCGAAGTCCCTCTTCTCCGGATCGCCCCCGTCGGTCTGTATCCAGAGCATCCCGGTTTCGTCGAAGGCCAGCCCGTCCGGCGCGTTGAACATGTTGCCTTCATTCACATTTTCAGAACCGGCGTTGGCGCCACGATGCACCGCGGGGTTGCCAGCGATGACGAAAAGGTCCCATTCGAACCGGTCTGCGGCGTGGTCGCCCTCCGCCGGACGCCAACGGACGATCTGGCCGTATTTGTTCGCTTCGCGCGGATTCGGACCGCCGACCGGCGTCTCATCGCCGCCAGCGTTCGGCTTCCTGCCACGCGCCTTGTTGTTGGTCAGCGCGCAGTAAACCTCCGGTTTCTTCGGGTTGAGCGCGACCCATTCCGGCCGGTCCATCGTCGTCGCGCCGACAGCGGAGGCGGCGAGGCGCGTGTGGATGCAGATCTCCGCCAAATCCGCCATCCCGGTCGTCTCCGGCGTCAGCGCCAGCCACTCGCCAGTTCCGTCATCGTGAAACTTCGCGGCGAAAAGCGCTCCCTCCTCCAGCAGCATCGCCGTCTCGCCGCCAGGCGCATAGACTCCGTCCGAGACATAGCGATAGAGAAACTCGCCCCGCTCATCATCGCCCATATAGACGACGATCCGGCCATCGCCATTCACCACGACTTCCGCGTTCTCGTGCTTGAACCGGCCAAGCGCTGTGCGTTTTTTTGGCGTCGACTCTGGGTCGGCCGGATCAAGCTCGACGACGTAACCGTGCCGGTTCGGCTCATTCGGATGTTTCGAGACATCGAACCGCTCGTCGATCCGCGCCCAGCGATACCCCCAGTCGCGCGCAGAGACCCCGTAGCGCCGCAGCGCGGGCGAGACCTCATACGCGCGGTCGGCGGCTGAGAAATACCCGTTGAAGTTTTCTTCGCAGGTCAGATAGGCGCCCCATGGCGTCCTGCCGGCGCCGCAATTGTTGAAGCCGCCGCGCACCAGAACCCCCGCCGGGTCCGCCGCCGTCTTGAGCAGATCATGCCCGCGGGCCGGGCCGGTGATCTCCATTGGCGTCTGCGGCGTGATGCGGCGGTTCAGCATGCTGTCTTGCACCACGCGCCAGCCGCCATCCGCCTCGGCGATCTCGATGACGCTCAACCCATGCGCCATCATTGCCTTGGCGATATCGTCGTCATCAGCCGGTTTCGCCCTCGGGCGGTTCGACCAGATCACGCGGGTGTTGGCGTATTCGTTGTTGACCGCCAACACGATGCGGCCGTCGATGACGAACATCTCCATCCCATCGGTGTTGGCGCCAAAGGCGCGCGCCTGGCTTTCCGCCGTTCCGAGAGTCTCGGGGTCGAACTCCGGCCCATCGGCGCTGATCGGATCGCCCCAGCGGATCAGCACCTCGGCGCGATAGCCGTCCGGAACCGTCACCTCGTCTTTTGTGTTCGCCGCGACCTGCGCGAAGGCGAAGCGCCCGCCCCCGTCTTGCGCCGACGCAGCGGCGCCCGACCCGAGCATCGCGACGCCGCCAAAGGCGATCGCGCCGCCGAAAAAACCGCGCCGGCTCAGCGCCCGCTCGACCACCGCGTCGAACGCGCAACCTTCGGGGCGCGGGTTCACCAACTCGTCGAACTCGTCGAAGCTCAGGCCGTGGTCCTTCATCCGGAAACTCCCCCGATTTCGCGCGCCGCTTCATGATGTCATCGCGACAGTTAACGCTATTGCAGCCGGCCGGGCGCTACGGCAGCATGGACGGGAGCCGCGCGAACGCAAGAGGACCCCGGCCCGCCCAGCGATGAACCCGTGAGCCGCATGTGCCCTACGAATATCAGGAATTCCCCTATCTGACCCCCGGCCCGCTGGCTGGAAAGCCCGAAGCGCGCCACAAGGTCGTCATCGTCGGCGCCGGGCCGATCGGACTCGCCATGGCCGTCGATCTCGCGCTTCACGGCGTCGCCTCCGTCGTCCTCGACGACAACAACGTCGTTTCGCGCGGCTCACGCGCGATCTGCTGGGCGAAACGGACGCTGGAGATTTTCGACCGCCTCGGCATCGGCGAGCGGATGGTGACGAAGGGCGTCACCTGGAAGATCGGCCGCACCCGCCATCGCGACCGGGAGGTGTTCAATTTCGACCTGCTGCCCGAGGACGGCCACAAGATGCCCGCCTTCATCAATCTGCAGCAATATTACGTCGAGCAGTATCTCGTTGAGCGCTGTCGCGATTTCCCCGATCTCATCGACCTCCGGTTCCGGAACCGCGTGACGGGGGTGGAGCGCCATGACGACCACGCCGCCGCGACGGTGAGCACGCCGGACGGCGACTACCGGATCGAGGCGGAGTATCTTCTCGCCTGCGACGGCGCCGGAAGCCCGATCAGGGGCATGATGGGCCTCGATTTCGCCGGTGAGCTGTTCGAGGAACGCTTCCTGATCGCCGATATCGAAATGGAGGCGGATTTCCCCTCCGAGCGCTGGTTCTGGTTCGAGCCGACATTCCATCCGGGCCAGTCCGCGCTACTACACAAGCAACCCGACAACATCTACCGGATCGATCTTCAACTCGGCTGGGACGCGGACCCGGAGGTGGAAAGGAAGCCCGAAAACGTCATCCCCCGGATCGAGAAAGTGGTGGAGGGCCGCCCCTTCGCGCTCGACTGGGTCTCGATCTACACGTTCCAGTGCCGACGCCTGGAGCGTTTCATCCATGACCGGGTGATCTTCGTCGGCGACAGCGCCCATGTCGTCTCGCCCTTCGGGGCGCGCGGCGGCAATGGAGGGGTGCAGGATGTCGACAATCTCGGCTGGAAGCTGGCCGCGGTGGTCAAAGGCGATAGCGGACCGGCGCTGCTGGAGAGCTACGACCGGGAGCGGACCCATGCGGCCGACGAGAATATCCGCAACTCCGCCCGCGCCACCAAGTTCATGTCGCCCGCCGAAGGCGTGGAGCGGATCTTTCGCGACAGCGTTCTGGCGCTCGCGGCGCATGCGCCCTTCGCGCGCGGGATGGTGAATTCCGGCCGGCTTTCCCTCCCCTGTTCCTATCAGGGGACGGCGCCCGATGGGCCGGACGACGCGACGCTTCCCGCCGGCGCGGCGCCGGGCCGCCCCTGCCCGGATGCGCCCGTCGGCGGCGCGTGGCTGCTGAACCGGCTCGGCGGCCGATTCACGATGCTGGGCTTGAACACCGATCCACCCGAAATCGAAGGGGCCGCGGCGCTGCGGCTCGACGCGTCCGGCCTGCTCACGCAGCGTTATCTCGGCGACGCCCCGGCGGCGGTCTACCTGATCCGCCCCGACCAGCATGTCGTCGGCCGCTGGACGGACGCGAGCAAGGCTGACGCCGAAGCGGCGCTCGCCGTCGCGAAAGGAGGCTGAGATGGCCGCGCTGATCCTGACGCCGAACATTCCCGATCATGACGGATTCTACGCCGAATTGCTCGGCGCGCATGAGGGCCTTGAGGAAGCGGAGAGCCACGCGCTCACCGCGCGGCTTGTCCTGATCCTCGCCAATCATATCGGCGACCGCGCGACGTTGCGCGAAGCGTTGCGCCTCGCAAAGGAAGCAGTGGCCAGGGACTGACGCCGCCGCAGCGACGTTCTGACGGGCGCGGGCGCGCCGGGGAAATCCGGGCTAGTGCTGAATACGCGCCCGTCGGCCGCGCCAGAGAATGAAAATGCCCGAGACGACGATCAGACCAGAACCGATCAGCATCGGCGCGCTCAAACTCTCTCCGAACAGGACGACGCCGAGCGCCACGCCGAAAAGCAGCCGCGTGTATCTGAAAGGCGTTACAGCGGACAACTCGCCGGTGCGCATCGCTTTCATCAGGCACGAATAGGCCATGACGCCCGCCAGAATGGCGCCAAGCAACTGTAACGCCGCCTCCACATCCGGCATGACGAACGGCTCCGGCCGCCATGCATGGAACAGGGCGCCCGCGACGACGACGGACAGGAAACCATAGAGACCCAGAATCGACGTGCTGACCGAAGCCGGCGCCGCGCGGCTGGTCAGATCGCGACCGGCGAATCCGAACATCCCGATAACGGCCAGAATCGAGAGCATGGAAAAACCTTCGGTCCCCGGCCGAACGATAATCACGACCCCGGTCAATCCGACGAGGATTGCCGTCCATCTTCGCCAGCCCACCTTTTCGCCGAACACAAGCGCCGCCCCCGCCACGACGACAAGCGGCGTCGCCTGCAGGATCACCGTCGACGCCGAAAGCGGGGTCAGCGTGATGGCCAGGACATAGAACAGCCGGCCGATGATCTCGAAAAGCACGCGATACCGCATCGGGCGGGACAGAACGCCGCGAACGAATAACGGCTGCCCACGGTAGAGGAGCAGGCAGGCGAACACCAACGCGCCCCCCAAACCGAAGAGCACCAGGATCTGGCCAACGGGTATCGTCGTCGACGCCGCTTTGACGAAGGTGTCCTCGATGGCGAAAATCGCCATTGAGGCGGTCATCCAGATCCCGCCGCGAATGTTGGCTCGTTGAGCCGTTGCAATATCAGTATTCACGCAGCCACCACTGTCGATCATCGCCCGCTTGGCGAAAAAGCATTCCGGACAACCGCCTCAGGGTCGGATCGAAGCCGTCGGTCGCGACTGGCGATGGTCGCCAGCTGTTCGGCCGCGCGTCATCGAGCGGCTGGAATCAGCCGCCTCGCGCGTTCGATCCTGTTGTGGAGCCGCCTCCTATACGTCGAGATTCACCACGCTCAACGCGTTGTCCTGAATGAATTTCCGCCGCGGTTCGACCACGTCGCCCATCAGGGTGGTGAAAATCTCGTTCGCTTCGTCGATATGGTCGATCCGAACCTGCAGAAGCGTGCGCGCATTCGGGTCCAGCGTCGTCTCCCAGAGCTGGTCCGGGTTCATTTCGCCCAGCCCCTTGTAGCGCTGCAGGCTGAGCCCTTTCTCGCCCTCCGCCAGCACCAGATCGAGCAGTTCGGTCGGCGCGCGGACCGGTGAGGACCGATCCTTGCGCTCCAGCGCCGCCGGGCGGTCGTAGATCTCATGCAGGCTTTCCGCGAACCCGGCCAGTCGGCGCGCTTCGGCCGACTGGCAGGCGGCGGCGTCGATCACCCTTGTCTCCGTGACGCCGCGCACGGTGCGCTCGAAGATCATTCCGCCATCTTGGGCCGCGCGCCCGACCCAGCCCTGCTCGGTCTCCGGCGCGATGGCGTCGAGCCGGGCCGCGACCAGCGCCGCCGCCTCGCCCGCCGGCAGGCGCAGAAGCTGACCGGACCAGCCGGCCTCGGCTTCCTCGCGCGGACGGCGGCGGAAAACGCCACCGATCGCCGACTGCTCCAGCACGAAACGCGGCAAATGCGTCGGAAAGGCGGAAAGCGCGCTCCTGACCGCGCGCGCTTCCTCCAGCACGCGCCGCAGATCCTCGCCGGCGATCTGCGCGCCCGAAGCGAGGCGGAGCGCCACGCCGTCGAGCCCCTGCGCGATCAGGTAATCCTCCAGCGCCTTCTGGTCCTTCAGATAGACCTCCGACTTGCCGCGCGCGACCTTATAGAGCGGCGGCTGGGCGATATAGAGGTATCCGCCCTCGATCAGCTCCGGCATCTGCCGGTAGAAGAACGTGAGCAGAAGCGTGCGGATATGCGCGCCGTCAACGTCGGCGTCGGTCATCAGCACAACCTTGTGATAGCGCAGTTTCGATATGTCGAACTCGTCTCGCCCGATCCCGGTGCCGAGCGCCATGACGAGATTGCCGATCTCCTGACTAGAGAGCATCCGGTCGAACCGCGCCCGCTCCACGTTCAGGATCTTGCCGCGAAGGGGGAGCACCGCCTGTGTGCCGCGGTCGCGCCCTTGCGTCGCCGAACCACCCGCGCTGTCGCCCTCGACAAGGAACAGCTCGGTCTTCGCGGCGTCCTTTTCAGAGCAATCCTTCAGCTTTCCGGCCAGGAACGCGACATCCATCGCGGTCTTGCGGCGGGTCAGTTCACGCGCCTTTCGCGCCGCCTCGCGCGCCAGGGCCGCCTCGACGATCTTGCCGACGATGACCCGCGCGTCGGCCGGGTTCTCCTCGAACCATTCGGCGAGCTTCTCGTTCATCAGCCCCTCGACAGCCGGGCGCACTTCCGAGGAGACCAGCTTGTCCTTGGTCTGGGATGAGAATTTCGGATCCGGAACCTTGACGGACAGCACACAGGTCAGCCCTTCGCGCGCGTCGTCCCCTGAAAGCGTCACCTTCTCCTTCTTGGCGAGCGCGGAGGTGGCGTAGGAATTGATCGTTCGCGTCAGCGCGCCGCGAAAGCCCGCCACATGCGCGCCGCCGTCGCGCTGCGGAATATTGTTGGTGAACGGGAGGACATTCTCGTGGTAGCTGTCATTCCACCACATCGCGACCTCGACGCCGATCCCGTCGCGCTCGCCGTTCACATAGATCGGCGCGGGGATCAGCGGCGATTTGGACCGGTCCAGGTATTTCACGAACTCGCGGACGCCGCCCTCATAGACCATCGTCTCCTCGAGCGGTTCGGCCGGCCGCTCGTCGCGCAGCGTGATGCGGACGCCGGAATTCAGGAAGGCGAGTTCGCGCAACCGGTGCTCCAGCGTCTTGTAGCTGTAATCGAGATTGGTGAAGGTCTCTTCCGATGCGAGAAAACGCACCTCGGTCCCCTTCCTGCCGTTCGCCGGGCCGACGACCCGAAGCGGCTGGGTCGTGAAGCCGCCCTCGAAACGGACGAAATGCTCCTTGTCGTGGCGCCAGATGCGCAGTTCCAGCCATTTGGAGAGCGCGTTGACCACCGAAACGCCAACGCCATGCAGCCCGCCCGAAACCTTGTAGGAATTGGAGTCGAACTTACCCCCGGCGTGGAGCTGGGTCATGATCACTTCGGCGGCGGAAACCCCCTCTTCGGCGTGGATATCGGTCGGAATGCCGCGACCGTTATCCGACACCGCGACCGACCCGTCGGCAAGAAGCGTCACCGAAACCGTGTCGCAGTGTCCGGCCAGCGCCTCGTCGATGCCGTTGTCGACCACCTCATAGACCATGTGGTGCAGGCCGGAGCCATCGTCAGTGTCGCCGATATACATGCCAGGACGTTTCCTGACAGCCTCCAGCCCCTTGAGAACCTTGATGGAATCGGCCCCATAGACCTCAGGTTCCTGTTCTTTGTCCGCCATCTGCCCGCCGCCTCTTTTTCTGTTGCCGCATCTTATCCGGCCCGACCGGGAATGTCATGCCGGGGCCAGCTAATTCCGGGCGCGAAATCGCGCGGCCCGCGCACCGCGGCGTTTACCTCGACCGGCGCCCCGATTAGGCTCTCTTCTGGGCCTGCGCGCCCGTTCGCGATCGGCAGGGCACGCTCATGGGGCTTCCGGATTTCATCTGTATCGGCGCCCAGAAGGCCGGAACATCCTGGCTCTACGCCAATCTCGCCCAGCATCCGGAGATTTGGACTCCGTTCACCAAGGAACTGCACTATTTCGACGCGCCGGTCACCGGCACGCTCGCGGCGTTTCGCCGTCGCCATGTCGCCAAGCTGGCCGAGGCGATGAAGGGCGCCGTCGCGAACCGGGCGCCCGCCGGGCGGATCGCGTATCTGCGCGGGCTTTCCGACGAAGCGGCGATGTTCACGCCGGACTGGTATCGGCTGATTTTCTCGCGCAAGCCGCCGGGCAAGATCGCCGGCGAATTCACGCCGCGCTACTCGACATTGCCGGAGAAGACCCTTGACGAGATGATCGCCTTCGTCCCCCACGCGAAAATGATCTATCTGATCCGCGACCCGGTCGCCCGCGCGCGTTCAAGTTTCCGGATGGCGGTCCGGCACGGCGGCGTCGATCCGGCCGACCCCGTCCGCATCGACGCCTTCGCGCGCAACTGGGACGCAAAGCGCGGTTGGCTTGGAAGCCAATACGCCGATTTCATCCCGCGCTGGGACGCGAGGCGCGTCGAAGGCGAAACGCTGCTCTACCTGCCCTTCGGCGCGATCAAGACCCGTCCCGTCCTGCTTCTCCGCGAAGTTGAGACCTTCCTTGGGCTGCGTCCCTACGCCGGCTACGGGAAGATCCGGCGCAAGGTCAATCGTACCGCCGGAGTTCCGCTTCCCGACTGGTTCGAAGACCGGCTGAAGGACAGAATGGAGCGCCACCGCGCCTTTCTCGCCTCGCGCTTTCCCGCCGACTTCGTCGCGGAGATCGGCTGAACCGGACGCCCGGCGCGTTCCGCAACGGCGCTCACCGGCGCCGCAACGAAGAAACGGGGGCGGCCGGCCCCCGCCTCACTCCCGCTCGGGCAGTGGCCGAACGGGGCCATGATAGGCGGCGTGGAACTTCGCCGGTATCTCTTCGCCGTCATGGACGCCGATCAGGATGCCGCTCTCCATGGTCTTTCCCCGAATGGCCAGAACCGCCGCATCCGACAGCGCCGTGCGCTGCGACATCCGCCGCGCCCATTTCGCCAGCCGCGCGCGCATCATCGCGACGATATCCGCATATTCGGGATCGCCGCCGAGATCGCGGAACTCCTGCGGGTCGGCGTCCATGTCGAAGAGCATCGGGCGGAATCCGCCCTCCGCGTGCATGAACTTCCAACGCTTGTCCGCCACCATGAAGAGCCGCGCGTCGCGTGGCGCGACGCCAAGCTCATCCGCCATCGGCGCGGTCGAATAGTCGTATTCGCTGATCGCGAATTCGCGCCATTCCGGCTGCTCGCCACGCAGAAACGGCAGGAGCGAGCGTCCCTCCAGCACATGATCGGGCACAGGGGCGCCATGATGGTCGACGAATGTCGCGGCGAGGTCGATCTGCTCGACCAGTTCGTCGCAAACCGTTCCGCGCGTCGCGTCGGCCTCCGGCGCCGGGTCATAGACGATCAGCGGAACCTTCACCGAAGGTTCATGGAAAAGGTCCTTCTCGCCCAACCAGTGATCGCCGAGATAATCGCCATGATCCGAGGTGGCGACGATCAGCGTGTCCTCCATCGCGCCGGTTTCCTCCATCCACCGGAAAAGCCGGCCCATCTGATCGTCGCACTGCTTGATGAGCCCCATATAGGCGGGAATCACCGCGTCCCTCACCTCGTCCCGGCTGAAACTGCGGCCGATCAGGTTCTCCATGAAGGCGCGGTAGATCGGGTGCGGGTCCTGTCGTTCGCGCGCGTCCCGCACCACCGGCGAGACATGCTCCGGCCCGAACATGTCGTGATAGGGCGCGGGGACGATATAGGGCCAGTGCGGCTTGATATATGACAGATGGCAGAGCCAGGGCGCGCCGCCGGCCTTCGCCGCCATGAACTCCATCGCCCGGTCGGTGAGCCAGGGCGTCTCGGAATCCTCCTCGTGAATATGGGCCGCGAGCGGCGCGTTCTTCATCAGCCAGCCGGAGGCGACCTCGCCCCCCGCCACCCCGGAATTGGCGTGGTCGTGCCAGGGGTTGTGGCCCCCGTATCCCTGCGATTTCAGATACTCGTTATAGGGCGAGCGCTTCGTATCGTAGAGGCCGGCCGGCCCCTCGCCATGCAGCCCGTCCTCGCGCACCCAGGCGTCGAACCCGCATTCCGCGACGCGGGCGCCGATCACGCTATCGGAGGCGAGGCCGAGCCGCGCCATCCCCTCCGCGTCGGCTTTCATGTGGGTCTTGCCCACCAGCCAGCACTCGACGCCGATCTTTCTCAGATGATCGCCAAGCGTCTGCTCGCCGACCCGCAGCGGAAAATTGTTGTAGCTCGCGCCGTGGGAATGCACGTAGCGCCCGGTATAGGTCGACATGCGGGAGGCGCCGCAGACAGGCGACTGCACATAGCAGCGGGTGAACCGGACACCGCGCGCCGCCAGCCGGTCGAGATGCGGCGTCTTCAGATGCGGATGGCCGTAGCAGGAGAGATAATCCCACCGCAACTGGTCGAACATGATGAAAAGGATGTTCTTCGCCCGCGCCATTCCGCCGCTCCCAGTTTTTCGCGAGAGCCTAGCGGCTGACACGCGAAAGCCAAGCGCCGCGCCGCCCGCTTGGCATCCGGCGGCGCATCCGCTATCCCCCGGCCCGACGAGCGCCGCCCGAACCTCCGGAAGCAATCATGGCCAAGATTCAGAAACCCCGCCGCCCGAAAGCGGAGACGCCGCGCGGCTTTCGCGACTACGCCGGCGCCGAGGTGACCGAGCGCGCGACGATGCTGAAGGCGATCACGGACGTCTATCACCGTTACGGGTTCGACCCACTGGAGACCTCGGCGGTCGAGACGGTCGAGGCGCTCGGCAAGTTCCTGCCCGATCTCGACCGGCCGAACGAGGGCGTCTTCGCCTGGCAGGACGAGGATCATGGCGATCAGGGCGCGTGGATGGCGCTCCGCTACGACCTGACCGCCCCCCTCGCCCGGTTTTACGCCCAGAACCACCTCTCCCTGCCGACACCCTACCGGCGCTACGCCGTCGGGCCGGTCTGGCGCAATGAAAAACCGGGGCCGGGCCGGTTCCGGCAGTTCTATCAATGCGACGCCGACACGGTCGGCAGCGCCTCCCCCGCCGCCGACGCCGAGATCTGCATGATGCTGGCGGATGCGCTGGAGGCCGCCGGGATCGCGCGCGGCGACTACCTCATCCGGATCAACAATCGGAAGGTGCTGAACGGGGTGATGGAAGTGGTCGGCCTGCTCGACCCCGCCGCCCCCGAGGCCGGCGAGGCGGCGCGCGGCACGGTCCTGCGCGCCATCGATAAGCTCGACCGGCTCGGCGAAACCGGCGTACGCGCGCTTCTCGGCGTCGGACGGAAGGATGAGAGCGGCGATTTCACCGAAGGGGCTGGCCTCGGCGCCGAGAAGGCCGAGATCGTGATGGGTTTCGTCACCGCGGAGCGCGAGAGCGCCACGCTCACCTGCGCGCGGCTGCGCGAACTGGTTTCAACCTCAACTATCGGGCTTGAAGGCGTGAGCGAACTAGAGCGCATCGGGGCGCTGCTTGAAGCCGCCGGCTATGCCGACCGGACCAGGATCGACCCCTCCATCGTCCGCGGCCTCGGCTATTACACCGGTCCCGTCTACGAGGCCGAACTGACCTTCGAGATCACCGACGAGAAGGGCCGGAAGCGCCAGTTCGGCTCGGTCGCCGGCGGCGGGCGCTATGACGATCTGGTCATGCGCTTCACCGGCCAACGGGTGCCGGGAACCGGCGTCTCGATCGGCGTCGACCGGCTGCTCGCGGCGCTTCAGGCGAAACGCGGCGGCGCGGCGGAAGCGTCCGGCCCGGTTCTGGTGACGGTGATGGAGAAAGACCGGCTCGCCGACTACCAGGCGATGACGGCGGAACTTCGCGCCGCCGGCATTCGCGCCGAGATGTTCCTCGGCGGCGGCAACATGGCCAAGCAGTTGAAATACGCCGACAAGCGCGGCGCCCCGGTCGCGATCATCGAGGGCGGCGATGAGCGTGCGGCCGGGATCGTGCAATTGAAGGATCTCGCGCTCGGCGCGCGCCTCGCCGCCGAGATCGAAACCAACGAGGAATGGAAGGCGCAACCGGCCCAGATCGAAGCGCCGCGCGACGGGCTGGTCGAAGCAGTGCGCGCGATGCTGGCGCGCGGAGCCTGAAATGGCGGCGGCGCGGGCTTACCTGACCGGCGGGCGCATCGGCGCGGATCTCGACCGGCTCTCCGCCCTCCGCGCCCGGATCATGGCCCGGCTGACCGGCGCCGGCGCCGCGCGGGTCGAGCCGGAGACGCTGCAGCCCGCCGACCTCCTCCTCGATCTCTATGGCGAGGACATCCGCGCCCGCGCCTATATCGTCGAGGACCCGAGCGCCGGCGAGCTGGCGCTCCGCCCGGATTTCACCGTGCCGGTCGCCCGGCTTCACATGGCCGGCGGCGCCGATCCGGCGCGCTACGCCTATGAGGGGCTGGTCTGGCGGCGCCAGCCGCCCGGCTCCGACCGGCCGAGCGAGTATCTGCAGGCCGGGATCGAGCTGATCGGCGGCGCCGACCCGGCGGCGGAGGAGGCCGAGGTATTCGCCCTGATCGCCGCCGCGCTCGAAGGGGCAGAGGCCGCGCCGCTTACCGGCGATCTCGGCGTGGTCTTCGCCGCCATCGCCGCCATGGAGACGACCGAGCCGCGCCGCGCCGCCCTCCGCCGTCACGTGTGGCGCCCGGCGCGGTTCCACGCCCTTCTCGAGCGCTACGCCGATCCGCCCGCTCCCTCGCCCACCCGGGCCGCGCTGCTCGGCGCCGACCGCGCCGGCCGGATTGACGCCATCGCCGCCGCCGGCCGCATCATCGGGGCGCGGGGCGAGGCGGAGATCCTCGAACGGCTCGACGCGCTGACCGAGGACGCCGCGACGCCGCCGCTCGAAGCCGGCGAGAAGGCGATGATCGAAGCGGTCCTGGCGGTGAAGGGCCGTTCGGATGAAGCCCTCGCGCGGCTGCGCGCGATGGCGCGCGCGCCAATGCATCCGGCGCTGGACCGGATGGAGCGGCGCCTCGACGCGCTCGCGGATCTTGGCGTGGACGCCGGCGCGCTCCCCTTCGACGCCGCCTTCGGCCGCGGGCTCGAATATTACGACGGCTTCGTCTTCGAATTTCGGAGCGCGCGCGCCGGCCTGCCGCCGCTCGGGGGCGGCGGGCGCTATGACGCGCTGACCGCGATCCTCGGCGGCGGCGCCGGCGCGCCGGCGGTCGGCGGCATTGTGCGGCCCGAGGCGCTGCTGGCGGCGGGGGCGGCGGCATGAGCGTGAAACTCGGCCTCCCCTCCAAGGGCCGCCTGCAGGAGGCGAGCGTCGAATGGCTCGCCGCCCGCGGCGTCAACGTCGAGCGCGCCGACGAGGGCCGCGAATACGCCGGCCGGATCACCGGCGTCGAAGGCGTAGAGCTTCAGCTTCTCTCCGCCGCCGAGATTCCGCTGGAGCTGGCGGCCGGGCGCATCCATCTCGGCGTCACCGGCGAGGACCTGATCCGCGAAACGATCCCCGGCTGGGAGGCGAAGGTCGACCTCGGCCCGGCGCTCGGCTTCGGCCACGCCGATCTCATCGTCGCGGTTCCGGCGATCTGGGTCGATGTGGAGACGCTCCACGATCTCGACGCCGCCGCCGCGCAGTTCCGGCGCCGGCACGGGCGCCGCCTCCGCATCGCGACGAAGTACCATAGCCTCGCGCGCTCGTTCCTGACCGCCAGGGGCGTCGCCGATTACCGGCTGGTCGACAGCCAGGGCGCGACCGAGGCGACGGCGCTCAACCTGACCGCCGAGGCGATCATCGACATCACCTCTTCCGGCGAGACGCTGCGCGCGAATCACCTGAAACCGCTGGCGGACGGATTGATCCTCGCCTCCGAGGCCCGGCTCTGCCGCTCGCTGACCGCGCCGACCGACGCCGCCGACGCCGCGGTGCTGGCGGCGCTCCGCAGCCGGATCGGCGCCTGAGCGAAGCGTCCATTTCGGCGCGCGACGCCTGTTCCATTCTCGTCGCGGGCGGACATTTCCGTCCCGTCCGCCGCGCCGGCAGCCCTTGCGCCGTTCCGCTTCCGCGCTATTCGGCGGCCAGCGGCCGGGCCCGCGCGGCGTCTGTCGTCGCCACCAGTTCGGCGGTGATTCCGGGCTCGGATAACGCGTGTCCCGCATCGCCGATCATCCGCAGCTCCGATCCGGGCCAGGCGCGGTGCAGTTCGAACGCCGAAAGCGGCGGGCAGACCATGTCGTAACGGCCCTGCACGATCACGCCCGGAATGTCGCGGATCCGGCCGATATCGCGCAGGATCTGCCCGTCCTCGGCCAGGAACCCGCGATTGCGGAAATAGTGGCATTCGATCCGCGCGAAGGCGCGCGCATAGGACGCCGCCGCGTATCCCGGCAGCGCGCCGTCATCCGCCCTCATCGTCGCCGTGGCCCCTTCCCATCGCGCCCAGATCCGCGCGCACTCGGTTTGCACCGAAATATCGCCACCCATCAGTCGCTTGTGATAGGCGCCGATCAGGTCGCCGCGCTCATCTTCCGGGATCGGGCGCAGGAACTCCTCCCAGAGATCGGGCCAGAAGATGGACGCGCCGCCGCCATAGAACCAGTCGAGCTCGCGCTCCATCATCAGAAAAACGCCGCGCAGCGTCAGCTCGACCACGCGTTTCGGGTGCGTCTCGGCGTAGATCAGCGCCAGCGTCGCGCCCCATGAGCCGCCGAAGACGCTCCAGCGTTCGACGCCGACGCGCCGGCGGATCGCCTCGATATCCTCGACCAGATCCCAGGTGGTGTTCCGCTCTACGCTGGCATGGGGGCGCGAACGCCCGCAACCACGCTGATCAAAGAGGATAATATGCCAGGCTTCCGGGTCGAAATAACGCCGCATCCCCGGGCTGCACCCGCCGCCGGGCCCGCCATGCAGAACGACGACCGGGCGCGCGCCCTTGGTCCCGCATTCCTCGACATAAATATCATGCCCGCCGGACACTTCCATCCGGAACCGATTGAACGGTTCGATCTGCGGGTAGAGCGAACGGCGCGGCGGGGTCATCTGGTCTTCGTCATCGTTTCGATTGCCCTTCATGCCCCCATGTTCTAGGGCGAAGCACGGTGGAAGCCTATAGCGGGAGCGTAAATTGTCCATCAGCGGAACGGTCGACTCCGCCGAAATCGCCAAATTCGAGGCGATGGCCGCCGAGTGGTGGGATCCGGAGGGCAAATTCCGGCCGCTCCATGCGATGAATCCCTGCCGACTGGACTATATCGCCGAACAGATCGCGGCGGAGTTCGGCCGCGACCGGCGCGCGCGGCGGCCGCTGGAAGGGTTCGCGCTGGCCGATATCGGCTGCGGCGGCGGCCTGACCGCGGAGCCCATGGCCCGCCTCGGCGCCGATGTGACCGGCTTCGACGCCGCCGAGGAAAGCCTCGGCGTGGCCCGCGCCCATGCCAGTGAGAGCGGGCTGGAGATCGACTATCGCGCCGAGACGGCCGAAGCGGCGGCGGCGCGCGGCGCGCGGTTCGACATCGTTCTCGCGCTGGAGATCGTCGAGCATGTCGCCGACGTTCCGGGCTTTCTCGCCGCCCTCTCCGCACTGCTGAAACCGGGCGGCATGGCGATCCTCTCGACACTGAACCGCACGCCGGAAAGCTTCGCCGCGGCCATCGTCGGGGCCGAACGCATCCTTCGCTGGCTCCCGCCCGGCACCCATGACTGGCGGAAGTTTCCGACGCCCGAAGAGCTCGAATCCGCGCTTGGCGCCGCCGGGCTGGATGTCGTCGACGCAAAGGGCATGGTCCCCGACCTGGCCCGCGGCGGCTGGCGGCTGAGCGACGGGAACATGCGGGTCAACTACATCATGTCCGCCCTTCGCCCGAAAGATTGACTGGCCAGAGAATCCTTCCGATTCGCACCTGATAGGCTGTAGCCTCCCTGCGTGAAAACAACCTAGGGAGGAAATTATGGCTGGCATTTCGTGTTCATCGAATGCTGCGGCTTCGCCGCTTTCGCGGCGTCAGGCGCTCGGAGCGCTCGGCGTCGGCGCGGCCGGGCTCGCGCTCGGCTCCGCCTCGGCGCGGGCGGAGGGCGCGGCCGGCGCGGCGGAGCCGCCGAGCACCGTCACCACCCCGCCGCGCAGTTTCGCGACCGACGCGCCGCCCAACGTCTATTTCTGGGACCCGGACGTGATCGCGGCCGATCCCGCCTTCAACGGCCTCGCGCAACCGAACGCGCCGGTGCAGCGGCTCTGGACCGGCGCGCTCTGGGCCGAAGGGCCGGCCTGGAGCGCCGTCGGCCGCTATCTGGTCTGGAGCGACATCCCCAAGAACCGCCAGATGCGCTGGCTGGAGGATGACGGCCATGTCAGCGAGTTTCGCGCGCCCTCCAACAACTCGAACGGCAATTCCTTCGACTATCAGGGCCGGCAGCTGAGTTGCGAACATCTGACCCGCCGCGTCGTGCGGTATGAGCTGGACGGCGCCGTGACCATCCTCGCCGACCGGTTCGAAGGCAAACGCCTCAACTCCCCGAACGATGTCGTCGCGCATCCCGACGGTTCCTACTGGTTCACCGATCCGCCCTATGGCGGCCAGCTCTACGAGGGCGCGGTCGATGCGGCCGGCGGCCCGACCAATCCCGACGGCCTGATCAACAACCGGCTCGGCCAGCCGCCGGAAATCGGCGAAGCCCGGCGCGAATTGCCGACCGCTTGCTATCGGATCGATCCGAACGGCGACGTGGCGCGCGTCGTGACCGAGGAGGAAGCGCCCGATCCGAACGGCATCTGCTTTTCACCCGATTTCAAGACGCTCTATGTCGTCAGCACCGGCAAGGGGCCGGGCGACGCCGGTCCGGGCGGCAAGGGAGAAGTCTACGCCTTCGACGTCGACCCAGACAACACGCTCTCCAACCGGCGGCTTTTCACCGATTGCATGGTGGATGGGGTCAAGTGCGGGCCGGATGGCGTTCGGGCCGACGTGAACGGCAATATCTGGTGCTCCAGCAACGCCGGCCGCGCGGTCGGCTATAGCGGCGTCACCTGCTGGAGTCCGGAGGGGAAACTTCTCGGCCGCATCCGCATTCCCGAGATCTGCGGCAATATCTGCTTTGGCGGGCCGAAGCGGAACCGGCTCTTCATGGCCGCGAGCCAGTCGATCTACGCGGTATATCTCGCGACGCAGGGCGCCGGGCCGGCCTGACGTCGCCGGCACCCGGGCGGCCGGGGGTGCGAACTGCGGCGTCGGACGGGTAAAATACCTGCGTTCACCCATGGCGGCGCCGCACGGATTCTCCGATACTCCGCTTGCGGGAGACGGCGTCTCGCCATCCCGTACAGAGGAGGTCTTGAAACCAGTGAGTTCCGCTTCACGCCGCTCGCCCCCGGGCTGAGATGCCCTTCGTCGTATTCGTCAACGGCGTCACGCTGATCTTCGCGGCCGCCCTGATGGGACTGACCGCGCTGATCTTCCCGCAGGACGCCTATGTCTTCGGGATGAGCGCGTTCCTGACCGCGACGTTCGGCCTCCTCATCACGCTGGCGACGGCGAAGGCGCCGCCCACGACGGGGCGCGTCCACGGGTTCCTGCTGACGACATCCGTCTGGCTGACCGCCGCTCTGGCCGGGGCGTTGCCGCTCCATCTCTCGTCCCTCCCCGCCGTCGACGCCCTGTTCGAGGCGATGTCCGGCATCACCACGACCGGGTCGACGGTGATGACCGGGCTCGACGGCGCGGCGCATGGCGTCCTTTTCTGGCGCGCGCTTCTCCAATGCCTTGGCGGCGTCGGCTTCATCGTCACCGGCATCGCGCTCCTTCCGTTCCTCCGCGTCGGGGGCATGCAACTCTTCCGGACGGAGAGCTCCGACAAGGGCGACAAGGCGCTGAGCACGGCCGCCAAGGTCGCCTCGGCGACGCTGTTGATTTATTTTCTCCTGATCGCGCTCTGCTGCATCGCCTACGCCATCGGCGGGATGAGCTTCTTCGACGCGCTGACCCATGCCATGACCACGGTTTCGACCGGCGGCTACGCCAATTACGACGCCTCTTTCGGGCATTTCACAAACCCGTTCCTGCACTGGACGGCGACGCTTTTCATGCTGTTGGGCGCGTTTCCGTTCGTCTGGTACATCCGGCTCTGGACCCGCGGCTTCTATCGAAGCGAACAGGTCGCGGTGATGTGCGTCAGCCTCTGCGCGGTGATCGTCCTCCTCGCGATATGGCTTTCGGTCGCGCAGGACATTCCCTCGCTGATCGCGCTCCGGCTCGCCGCGTTCAATGTCGTCTCCGTCGTGACGACGACGGGTTATGCGAGTGACGATTATACGCTCTGGGGTTCTTTCGCGGTCGCCGCCTTCTTCGCGCTGACCGCGATCGGCGGCTGCACCGGGTCGACCGCGGGCGGCGCCAAGTTCATGCGCTGGATCGTCCTGGCGCGAAGCGCGGCCAATCTGGCGCGGCGGGTCCGACAACCCCATGCGGTCCTCAGCCTGCGCTATGAAGGGCGTCCACTCGCCGACGACGTGCTGGGCGGCGTGATCTCGTTCTTCACCTTCTACGTCGGCACGTTCGCGCTCCTCGCCTTCGCGCTTGGCCTGACCGGCCTCGACAACTGGACGGCCATCAGCGGGGCGCTCACCGCGCTCGCCAATGTCGGCCCCGGCATCGGCGAGGTGATCGGCCCCGCAGGCAATTTCGCGTCGCTCGACAACGACGCGAAACTCCTCCTCGTCTTCGGAATGTTCGCCGGACGGTTGGAGATGCTGACCGTCTACGTGCTCTTCACCGGCGCCTTCTGGCGGGAGGCGATCTGACCCCGCCAGGCGCTTCAGCCGGCGATCAGCGACTGGGCCTTAGCTTCCGCGCGCTCCGCCCGGCCGGTCTGGCCCAACCCGCGAAAGGCCCGCGCGACGCAGCGCCAGTTCTGCGCCGAAGTCGGCTTCAACGCGGTCCGCTCATTGGCGAGCCCCAGCGCGAGGTCGAAGCGTTTCGCCCGGAGCGCGGCCTCCAGCAGCGTCCAGCCGATCACGTCGCGCTGCGCGTAACTGCCGCCGAGGCGATGCGTCATGTAGCGCACCGGCAGCAGCCGATCGACGCAGGCGCCGTAGCGCTCGGCCTGAAAGTCCTGGATGGCGAGGCAGAACGGCATCCCGATCTCACGGCTCATCGCGACATTGGCGTCCGATGCGCTTTCGACATAGCGTTCGTTCGCGGTGAGCAGCGCCTTTTGCGCGTCTTTTCGGTCGTCGGCGACATAGGCCATCATCGCATGGACGTCGTTGAAGGCGTAGAGCGTGTCCTGCGCCGCAGGCTCCCACTTGTCGGCGAGGTGCCGCCAACGCTCGCCGACATCGACATCCGCCAGTTTCAGGCGCCAAAGCAGCGAGGCGGCGTCAAGCTCCTCGTATTTGTCATGCGCCTTGCCTTCGGAGCTGAGATGCGCGTCGTAGATCTCCAGCACCTTGCCGCGCTCCTCGATGTCGAGATGATAGAGCGAAGTGTGCCACCAGAGATGATTGGAGAAATTCGAGGTCCCCCAGCGGTCCTCATATTCCTTCATGAACCGGATGCCGCCCTGCTGACGCCCCTTCATCTCCATGACATGAGAGACCGCGTGGACCGCGTAGGGGTTGTCCGCCCGGATGCTGAGCGCGTGCCGGCCCAGCTCCTCCGCCCGGCCGAAATCGCGGTTCTCCTCCAGCCCGAAGGAATAGAAGCCGAGGACGAACTCGTACCCCGGCACGCTCTCGTCCCAGAGGTTGAAGACCCGCGCGACCGCGTCGCGCTGTCCCACCACGTCGCCGAGCAGAACATCGGTGAGATGAACCAGCTCCAGCGCGAAAAGGTCCATCGGCCAGGCGACGAGCACCTTCTCCCACTCCTGCACCGCCCCGAAGAAGTCGCCGCGCACCCAGGCGCGGACGGCCGCGAGATGCCCGCGTTCGCGATCATTGGCGTGGGCGGCGCGCCTCTCCGCCTCGTCGAGCGCCGCGACCATCTCGCCGTAGATCCGCGTCTCCATCGCCTGCGTCAGCCAGCCGGCCTTGAAGAGCCAGCCCATGATGAAATCCGGGTGCGCGGCCAGCACCGCGTCGATCTCGGCGATGGCGTCGCCGCGAAAGGCGAGCGACATCTCCAACGCCCGCTCCAGCCCGTCGATGGCGTCCGCGTTGGCGTAGGAGACAGGAACCCCGCGCGGGTCCGCGCCCGCGCGGGGCGCGCGGCGACCCTCAGATCCGTCCATCATATGCGTTTCTCCCGATCATGGCGGAGATGAGCGTGAAGGTCTCCCGCCGCCAGGCCGCATCGATCGCCGCGCCGAGCGACGCGCGGTCGGCGGCGGTGGCGCCGACCCCGCCCATCGCGTTGGCGACGGCGGTGAAATCCGTGCCCGGAAACTCGACGCCGAGCGTCTCCATCCCCATTCCGCGCTGTTTCAGCTCGATCAGCCCAAGCTGACCATCGACGAAGACCACGACGGGAATCCCGAGCCCGAGATCGCGGATCGTCGCCAATTCACCCAGCCCCATCTCAAGCCCCGCATCGCCGACGAAGGCGATGACCGGCCGATCCGGCTCCGCCAATTTCCGGCCGATGGCGAGCGGAACCGCCGCGCCCATGGTGCAGAGCGCGGTCGACTGCAAAAGCCCCCCGGCATGATCGCTCTCCCAGACCTGTGAGAGCACGATGCGGTGCGCGCCGCTGTCCACCGTCGCCACCGTTCCGGCTGGAGAGGCGCGGCGCGCCTCATCCACCACGGCGGCCGGTCCCCAGGCCTCGTCGCGCTGGAAGAGCGCGCGCAGCCGGGCCTTCGCAGCCGCCGGCTCGCCGCCCGCCCAGGTCTCGCGCGGCGCGACGCCTTTGGACAGCGCGCCGAGCGAGGCGGCCACGTCGCCGGTGAAATTCAGCGGCGCCTGATGCATGTAATGGGTGTTCGGATCCGCAGCGATATCGATCACCCGCTGATCCGGCGCGAAGGGGTCGCGCCATCCGACCCGCATCTCGATCGGATCGTACCCCGCGAGGACAACGCAGTCCGACGCCTTCACCAGCGGCAGCAATTCCCTGTCGGCGATCGGCGAGAGCCCGGCCCCGCCAAGCGCGAGCGGTTCGCCTTCCGGCACCACGCCCTTGGCCTTGTAGGCGGCGATGACCGGCGCGCCATGACGCTCGCAGAACGCCGCGACGGCCTCGCCTGCCCGTTGCGTCAGCACGTCGAGCCCGGCGATCACCAGCGGCCGCTCCGCCTCCGCCAGCCATGCGCGCGCCTTCTCCAGCTCGGCGCCCGAGGGCGCCATCGGCGCCTCCGCATGATGCGCCGAACGGTGGAAGATCTCCGGCGCTTCGCGCTGCACGTCGATCGGCACGTCGAGGAGGACCGGCCCCGGCCTGCCGGAGGTCGCGATCTTCAGCGCCTTGTCGATGGCGATGGCGGCCGTGCCGGCCTCGACCCGGATCGCCGCCTTGGTGATCGGCTCGAAGAAGCGGACATGGTCGAAAACCTGGTGGGTGTAGGTCATCGCCTCCACCGCCGGAACGCAACCGGTCAGCACGATCAGCGGAACCCGCTCTTGATACGCGTTGGCGACGACGTTGGCCGCGTTGGCGACGCCCGGCCCGATCGTGGCGAAAAGAACGCCCGGCGCGCCGGTCGCATGCCATGCGCCCTCGGCCATGAAGCCGCCGGCGTTCTCATGCTTGACCAGCGTGACGCGCAGCCCGGCGCGGCCCAGCGCCTCCATCAGCGCCAGAACCTCGCCGCCGGGGATGCCGAACGCATGCGCGCAGCCGGCTTCGGCCAGGCGCCGGGCGATCACATCGGCGGCGGTCATGATCGCCGGCGCGCTGTCCTTCATCATGCCCCTCCCGAGGCTCGCGGCAGATACCCGCCGCGGATTTGCGGCGTCTTCATCTCCAATATGCGACCGGCGACCAGATTTCTCAGCATCTGCGCGGTGCCTCCCCCGATTGTGAACATCCGTGCGTCGCGGACCATGCGCTCGATCGGGTTGCGTCGGCTGTAGCCGGCCGCGCCGTGAAGCTGAAGCGCGGCGTTCGTCACCTCGACCGCCATTTCGGAGGTGACGATCTTCGCTTCCGCCGCCAGCAATGGGTCGGGGAAACCGGTTCCGCTCGCCTCGGCCGAAAGCGCCGCGCGCCAGACCATCAGCCGCGCCGCGTCGATCTTCATCGCCATGTCCGCCAGCATCCACTGGAGGCCCTGGAACTCCGCCAGCGGCCGGCCGAACTGTTCCCGCGCCTTCATGTAGGCGCGCGCCGTCTCGAAAGCGCCCCGCGCGACGCCGAGCGCGACCGTCGCGGCGCCGACCCGCTGCGCGTTGTAAGCGTCCATGAGTTGCGCGAAGCCGCGCTTCAGTCCGGCGGGCGGCGTCAGAAGCCGGTCCGCGGGCAGCCGCAGCCCGTCGAAAATCACTTCCGTTTCGGGGATGCCGCGCAACCCCATCGCCGGCTCGCGCTCGCCGATCTTCAGCCCGGCCTCGCCCTGAAGCGCGATGAAACCGCCGACGCCCTTGTCCTCGCCGTCCTCCACCACCCGCGCGAAGATCAGGTGGAGGCGGGAGATCCCGCCGCCGGTGATCCAGTGTTTCTTGCCATCGAGAACCCATTCGTCGCCGATCCGCCGCGCCGTCGTGGTCATCTCGGTGGCGGCGCTGCCGGCGCCGGGCTCGGTGATGCAGATCGCCGGCTTGTCGCCGGAAAGCACATGCTCCGCCGCCAGCCGGCGCTGCGCCTCCGTTCCATAGGCGAGGATCGCGCCGACGGCGCCCATATTGCCCTCGACGACGATACGCCCGGAGACGCCGCAATGGCGCGCAAGTTCCTCGATCACCAGCACCGTATCGAAATAGCTCGCGCCCCGGCCGCCCAGCGCCACCGGGACGGTCTGGCCCATGAACCCGGCCTCGGTCAGCGCATCCACGACGGGTTGGGGATAGGTCTCCGTCCGGTCGGTCTCGGCGGCCTGCGGGCCGGCGATGTCTTCGGCCAGACGCCGCGCGCGCGTCTGCAGCGCCGCCTGATCCTCGCTCAGATCGAACCACGGGCCGCGCCCGCCCTCCGCGTCATACATTTTCTTCCCTCCGCCGGACTCACGCCGCCGTGAGGAGGGTATTCCTCAAGTCATCCTCATGAAAGCGATATATGCAAACGGTTACCGTAAGAAAATTACACGCTAAACCGCGCGAAGCGCCGCCATGAAGGTTTCGATCAGGTCTTCGGGCGCGCCCTCGGGCGCCACGAGCGCGCCGATTTCACGGCAATAGGGCGGGTCGCCGAAGGGCAGCGAGCGGAGCCGGCGCGGGAAAGGCCGCGCGCCCTTGCAGACCGGCACGATGGAGACGCCCAGCCCGGCGCCGACCAGCGAAGAGATCGCATCGAGCGAGTCGATCTCGATATCGGCGCTGACCGGAATCCCGCGCCGCTGCATCTCCGCCTCGATTCCGCGACCGGCCCAGGTCTTGCGATTGAACCAGATGAAGGGCAACCCGGTCAGCAGGTCGGCGTCGGTCTCGCCCGGCGCGTGCGCCGGCGCGATCACCACGAAGGGTTCGGTCGCGACATGGCGCCATTCAAGCCCGGGCGGCGAGGGGTCCGGGCGCGTGCAGAGCGCAATATCCAGTTCGCCCCGCTGCAACCGCGCCGCCAGCCCGGCGGAACTGTCGGAACGGATCTCGATCCGCAGTTCGGGGTGATGGTCGCGCAGCGTCGCCAACGCATGCGGCAGGATTGAGGAAAGCATGGTCGGCACCGCGCCAACGGTCAGCTTGCCCTTGACCAGTTCGCCCGTCGCGATGGCGCGGGCGGCGTCGAAATGCTCCAGCGTCTTGCGCGCGTGATCGGCCAGCGCCCTGCCGCGCGCGGTCGGCGCCGGCGGGCGTTTCGAGCGGTCGAAGAGCGAAACGCCAAGCTCGTCTTCAAGGCTCTTGATCTGCAGGCTGACGGCGGAATGAGATACGCCGACCGCCTCGCCCGCCGCGGCGAAAGAGCCGCGCTCGACCGCCGCGACGAGGGTCCGGAGATGCCGAATATTCATCACCCGGACCCTAGGCGGGCGCGCCGGACAGATGAAACGGGATTTTCGCCCGAGCGGCGGCGCGCGGCGGCCCGAGCGGCGTGAGGCGCGCAAACGCCGTCCGCGCGCCTAACATCCTCTCTTGCGCTGGAACGCCCGTTCAGCGCGACTCGCCGGCGATATCCGGCTCCGTCCCGCGCTCCAGCAACCCCACCCAGATCGCCGCGCCGATCGCCGCGCCGACCAGCGGCGCAATCCAGAACAGCCAGAGCTGACCCATCGCCCCGGTTTCCGCGAACAGCGCCGCCGCGGTCGAGCGCGCCGGATTGACCGAGGTGTTGGTGACCGGGATCGAGATCAGGTGGATCAGCGTCAGCGAAAGACCGATGGCCAGCGGCGCGAAGCCGACCGGCGCAGTGGTGTGCGTCGCGCCAAGAATGACGATGAGGAAAAACGCCGTGAGGACGATTTCGGCCACCAGCGCCGCGACGATGCCGTAACCGCCGGGCGATAGCGCGCCATAGCCGTTGGAGGCGAAGCCGCCCGCCACCCAGTCCGGCGCGCCCGAGGCGATCAGATACAGCACCGCCGCCCCCGCAGCGCCGCCGACGATCTGCGCGATCCAGTAGGGGATCAGGTCCGCCCAGCCGAAACGGCCGGCGATCGCCAGCCCGAATGAGACCGCCGGATTGAAATGCCCGCCGGAGATCGGACCGACCGCATAGACCATGGTCAGCACCGTCAGCCCGAACGCAAGCGCGACGCCGGCGAAGCCGATGCCGACCTCCGGCACCCCCGCCGCCAGCACGGCGGCGCCGCAACCGCCAAAGACCAGCGTGAATGTTCCGAGCGCCTCGGCGCAAAGTTTTCTGATCATGGGACCCTCCCGGTTGATCCTGAACAGCATCCTGAAACAAGGCGCCATCGCAGCGCGGGCCTATTGATCCCACGATCGCCGTCCAGACAAGCTAAATCGTCCACCCCGCGGCGCGAACAGGCGTTGATTATCGGCAAGAGCGGCCGAAATCGCGCCTCAGCGCGCGGAAAAACGCAGCCGCGTCAATTGTCGCCAGACCTCCCCGGGCCGCAGGATCGCGCCTGGAAAATGCGCGTGGCGCGGCGCATCCGGCCAGAGTTGCGGCTCGAGGCAGAGCCCGGCGCGCCGCCCGAGAGGCCGGCCCTCCGCGCCGCCCGCCGGCGGGTCGAGCCCGTCGGCGGTGTACAGCTGCAAACCGGGCGCCGTCGTCTCGAGCGCCATCTCGACGCCGCCGGCGCTGAGCCGCGCGGCGAGGACGGGCGCGGCGCGCGGCGCCTCCGCAAGGATGTAATTGACGTCGATTCTGGCGGCGCCGACCCGGCGCTTCAGGCGAAAGTCCCGCCCGCCTTCCGCCGGCTCCACCACCCCTGTCGGCGTCATCTCCGGCCCGAGCGGCGTCAGGGTCTCCGCGGCGAGCCATAGCTCGTGCTCGTCGATGCGCGCCGCGCCCGAGAGGTTGTAATAGTTGTGCTGCGCCAGATTGCAGAGCGTCGGCGCCTCCGCCCGCGCGGTCAACTCGATATTCAGCCCGCCCTCCGCCAGCCGATAAGCGCACTCGGCCTCGATTGCGCCGGGAAAGCCTTCCTCCCCGTCCTCATGGCGGATAGCGAAGCGGGCGTGATCGGCGCCATGATCGACCAGCCGCCAGAGCGAGCGGCCGAACCCGCCATCGCCGCCATGCAGCGTCGTCATTCCACCGACATTGCGCGCCGCCTGATATTCGACGCCATCGATGACGAACCGCCCGCCGGCGATCCGGTTGGCGCAGCGCCCGGCGATCGCGCCGACATGCTGTTGGCCGTGACGCTCGTATTCGCCAATATCCGCGAGGCCGAGCACCAACGACCGGCCCAACCCGTCGAGCCGGATCTCCCGCGTCACGCACCCCCAGGTCAGGAACGCCGCCGAAAGCCCGCCGCCCGCGATGCGCACTTCTTCGACCCGCTCACCCTTCGCCGTGACGCCGAACGGGCGGACGCTCACCTGTCGCTCTCGCGCCAGCGGGGGCTGATCCACGGCCGGCGGTTGGAAGGCGGAAGCGGCGGGCGGCCGAGGATATGATCCGCCGCCTTCTCTCCGACCATGATCGCAGGCGCATTGAGATTGCCGTTGGTGATCCGCGCAATGATCGAGCTGTCCGCAACCCTGAGCCCATCGACCCCGATCACCCGGCACTCGGGGTCCACGACCGCCATCGAATCGTCCCGCGCGCCGATCCGCGCCGTGCCGCAGGGGTGATAGGCGCTTTCGACATGCGCGCGGATGAAATCGTCCAGTTCGTCGTCGCTCCGGACATCGGGGCCCGGCTGGATCTCCGCGCCGCGATAGGGGGCGAAGGCGGGCTGAGCGAAAATCTCGCGCGTCAGCCGGACGCAATGGCGGAAATCACGCCAGTCCGAGGGATCGCTCATGTAATTGAAGCGGATCACCGGCGCGGCCTTCGGGTCGCTTGAGCGCAGCGTCACCGCCCCGCGCGAGACCGAGCGCATCGGCCCGACATGCGCCTGATAACCGTGCCCCTCCGCCGCCGCCTTGCCGTCATAGCGCACGGCGAAGGGCAGGAAATGATACTGGATGTCAGGGTATTCGACGCCGGCGCGCGAGCGCAGGAAAGCCGCGCTCTCGAACTGGTTGGAGGCGCCGGGCCCGGTCCCGAAGAAAAGCCACTCAGCGCCGACCAACGCTTTCGAGAACAAATTCCAGTGCTTGTAAAGCGTGATCGGCTGGGTGCAGGCCTGCTGCACATAGACCTCCAGATGATCCTGCAAGTTGGCGCCGACGCCGGGCCGGTCGGCGACAATGTCGATCCCGTGCGCCGCGAGCTCCACGCCCGGGCCGATCCCGGACAGCATCAGCAGCTTCGGCGTATTGAACGCCGACGCCGCAAGGATCACCTCGCGCCGCGCGCCGATCCGTTCGATCCGCCCGCCGCGCTCGACCTCGACCGCGACGGCGCGCCCCGCCTCCACGACTACGCGGCGCGCCAGGCAGCGGTGCAACCGGCAATTCGCGCGCCCGAGCGCCGGCTTGAGATAGGCGTCGGCGGCGGACCAGCGCCGCCCGTTGCGAATTGTATGCTCCATCGGTCCGAAGCCTTCGGGCTTCTCGCCGTTGTAATCCTCCGTCAATTCGAACCCCGCCTCGGCTCCGGCGCGAATGAACGCGTCGAAGAGCGGGATTTCCCGCGCGCCGCGAGTCACATGGAGCGGTCCCTCGGCGCCGCGCCAGTCAGGGTCGCCCTCGCCGCGCCCGTCCCAGTTCTCCATCCGCTCGAAATAGGGCTGGACGTCGGCGCCCGCCCAACCGGCGGCGCCCATCTCCGCCCAGTGATCGTAATCGCGGGGATGGCCGCGCACATAGACCATGCCATTGATGGAGGACGAGCCGCCGATCACCTTGCCGCGCGGCGCCGCCAGCACCCGGCCGCCGAGATGCGGCTCGGGCTCGGATTTCAGGCCCCAGTCATAGCGCGCCATGTTCATCGGATAGGACAGCGCGCCCGGCATCCGGATCAGCGGCCCCCAGTCGGTCCCACCATGCTCCAGCACCAGAACATCATGCTGGCCATCCTCGGAAAGCCGCGCCGCGAGCGCGGAACCCGCCGAGCCCGCGCCGACAATGACGAAATCGGCCTCCATCTCCCGCTCAGACGTCGCGCGCGCGAAGCGGCTCGTAGGAAACCATCACATGCTCCGCATAGGTCGGACGATCGACCAGACGGGCGTAATAGGCGTCGAGCGCCGGCGTCTCGGCCTTGTCGAACTCCACGGTGTAGTAGCGATAGAGCAGGTTGCCGACCATGATATCGGCGAAGGTGAGCGTCTCGCCCGCCATCCAGGGTCCGTCGCCGATCCGCGCGTCGAGCCGGCGCATGACCGGCTTCAGCGCCTCGACCGAGCGGGCGATTTTCGCCGGATCGCGCTTGGAGGGCGCAACGCGCACCAGCGGCATGAAGACCCCGCCGTTCAGCGCCGGGGCGAGCGTCGTCCTGCACCACTCCGCCCACATGTCGAGCGGCGCCCGCGCCGCCGGATCGCGCGGCCAGAACCCGTCATCGGCGTAGCGGGCCGAGAGATAGCGCATGATCGCCGCGCTTTCCCAGAGCACGAGATCGCCGTCGCGCAGGGTCGGGATCAACCCGTTCGGGTTCATCGCCAGGTATTCCGGCGTATCAACGCCGCCGAAGCCGAAGCCGTAGTCGAACCGCTCATAATCCAGCCCGATCTCCGCCAGCGTCCACATAACGATCTGGACATTGGAGGAGGAGGCGCGGCCATAGACAGTAATCATGTGATGACTCCGCAATCAGATTCGGGCGGAGCGCGCGGCCCCGCCCGAGGGGATCAGTGGACCTTCTCGATCCGGGTGAAGTCGAGCTCGCGCTCCGGCGGCGACGCCTCGATCGCCATCACTTCCCCGCCCTTCGTCACGAAGATGAAGATCAGGCAAGCGAAATAGAGGCCGACGACGACCGCGCCGATCCACTGGATCTGCAGCCACTGGTTCTGGAACAGCAGCGTCAGCCCGAAGAGCACCGCGACATTGCCGACGACATAGGGCGCCTTGCCGAAACGCGCGACGGTGATCGAGAGATTGTCGGAATAGAGCCGGATCAGACTGTCGAGCGAATTGATGACGAAGGTGACGCCGACGACGATCATCGCGATGTTGACCGCGCCCTCCGTGCTGATCCCGTTCTGGTGGTAGAAATAGAGAACCGAGAACCAGATCGCGAGCGGGATCGATGGAAAGACCAGAAGCGCGCCCAGCAGTTGCCAGGTCCTCAGCCCGCCGACGAAGCGAGATGTGAACTGTCCGATCATGATCGACCACGCGAACCACCAGAAAAGGTAGAAAGCGTGATAATCGTTGAACGGCAGCACGAAGCGGTGAAGATTCGCGAAATAGCCGCCGATATTGGAAAGGCTCTCGCCGAAAGCCCCCGGCCCCACCCCGCCATAGATCGCCAGACCGACGATCAGCGCCGCGAAAAGCCAGGTCGAGCCGACGCTGAGCACCTTCACGTATTTGATGTCGGTGGAGGAATAAGCCGCCGCCAGGATCACAACGAAGACGATCAGGTAGAAGGTCGCGACCACGCTCTCGCCATCGCCGATCTCGGGGATATAGCCGGGGAGATAGACCAGGAAGAGACTGGCGGTGAAGGCGCAGGTGCCGATGATGACGATGTTGTTGACGATCTTCACCAACGGAATCTCGAAGAACCTCACCCTCGGCTCGATCACGCAGAAATAGAAACTGGTGAGGAAATAGAACGCCCAGATCAGGAAGCCCCAGAACCCGAACTCGATCGCCAGCGGGTTGGTGAAGCCGTATTCCGGACTCGCGGCCGTGTCGGCGTAGGTCGGAAATTCGCTGAGAGGAAACATGATCAGCCCGACATCGAGGCCGGAGGTGAAGAGAATGGCGATGAAGGTGAAGAGCGGCACCGGCGTCACGCCGATGCAGCGCAGGTTCCACCACCTGACAACGCAGAAAATCACCAGCGCGAAGGCGAGAAGGACCCCCGCCGAAAGGATATAGGTCATCCGCTTTCCCTGTTCCGGGCGGCGCTTTTCCGGCCGCTCTCCCCATACTAGCACAGCGCGGCGACTCACTGAACAAATTTTGAATACGCGTTTAATCTTTGATACGTTCGTACAATTCTGACGAACTATCACAACGATAGCCGGGGCGGGAACATGGCGCGTAAACGCATAAGCGAGATCCGGCATCAGGAACTGATCGACGCGACGATCCGGGTGATCCACAGGCGCGGCTACGCCGCCGCCACGATGCAGGAAATCGCCGCCGAGGCCGGAGCCTCGGCCGCCTCGATCAACTACTATTTCGGCTCGAAGGAGCGGCTGCTGGCGGCGACGATGCGCCGGATGCTGGGCGTCCTCCGCGCCGCGCTGCTGGAACGCTACGCCGAGGCGAAGACCCCGCGCGCCCGTCTCGACGCCGTGGTCGCGGCGAATTTCGACGATCGGCTCTTCACGCGGGCGCAATGCAGCGTCTGGATGCAGTTCTGGTCATTCGCGCCCCAGAGCGAAACGCTCGCCCGGCTTCACCGCATCAACCGCGTCCGGGTCAGAAGCCAGTTCCGCGCCGCGCTCCGGCCGCTGGCGCCGCCCCTGACGCGAGAGACCGCGCGCGCCGCGCTTCAGGCTTATATGGACGGCGTCTGGCTCGAAGCGGCGCAATCCGAGGGCCCGCTCCACCCGGCGACGGCGCGGCGCGAGGCGGCGAAAGTCGTCGATCTGCTGCTCGACGCCAGACGGGGCGCAGCGCCCGGCCCAGAGGCGTGATCCCGTCACACGCGGAAAGACCCGGCTGCGCGCCCCGTCTGGCGCCTCCCGTTCAATCCGGCGGCGCGCCTTCCCCCGCCGCCGCGTCGTCCAGCGCAGTCGCGCGGCGCCAGGCCGCACGTCCGCCGACCCGCTTCCAATAGGCCTCGAAAGCGGGCCGCGTCTCGATCGAGCCGAATTGCAGCCCCCAGCCGATTTGAGAGCCGACATAGACATCAGCCGCAGAGAATCTATCGCCCGCCACGAAGCCCTCGCCGGAAACGGCGCCCTCCAGCGCGTCCATCACCGCGCCGAAATCGCCATAGCCGACCATGCGCTTCTTCTCGGGCGGCGCCTCGAAGCCGAGCGCGCGATTGACCACCGCCGCCTCCAGCGGGCCGGCGGCGAAGAAAAGCCAGCGGTAATAGGCGGCGCGCTGCGGGGGCGGCGGCGCGAGACCGGCCTCGGGAAAGGCGTCGGCGAGCCAGGCGCATATCGCCGCGCATTCCGTCACCACGGCGTCGCCGTGGCGGATCGCCGGCACCTTGCCCATCGGATTGATCGCCAGATATTCCGGCGTCTTCATTGCGCCTTCATAATTCAGCACTTCGGTCCGGTAGGGCGCGCCGACCTCCTCCAGCATCCAGCGGACGATTCGGCCGCGCGACATCGGGTTGGTGTAAAAGATCAGATCATCCGGCATCTTACGCTCCTTCGGCAAGGTTGGGTCTACTCGCCCCGCGGAAAGCGTTGGCGCTCTTCCAGCACGTTGAGGTCCATGTGGTTCCTCATATAGCGCTCGGAAGCCTGTTGCAGCGGTTGGTGATCCCAGGGGTAATAGCCCCCCTGGCGCAACGCCTCATACACCACGAGCCGGCGCGCCTGGCTTTGGCGCACCTCCGCGTCATAGGCGGCGAGATCCCATTGCGCCTCCGCCTTCGCGCGAAAGCGGGCCAGCGTTTCCGCGTGGGCCGGATCGGCGGCGAGGTTGATGCGCTCCTGCGGGTCGGCCACCATGTCGAAAAGCTGCTCGGGGTCGAGCGCGCAGCGATTGTATTTCCATCGCCCCTCGCGGATCGAGACCAGCGGCGCCTCCGACGCCTCGGCCGCGTATTCCATCAGCACGGGCGCGCCGCGCGCCGCGCCGCGCGCGAGCGGAACAAGGCTTTCGCCATCGGTCCACGGCATGACTTCGGCCAGCGAGACCCCGGCGAGCTCCGCCAGCGTCGGCGCGAGGTCGATGGTCGAGACCGGCGCGTCGATCCGCCCCGGCGCCATGCCGGGCGCCGCGATCATCATCGGCACCCGCGCCGCGCCGTCATAAAAGCACATCTTGAACCAGAGCCCCTTCTCGCCAAGCATGTCGCCGTGATCGGAGGTGAAGACGATGATCGTGTTCTCCGCCTGCCGCGTCTCCTCCAGCACCTGCGTCAATTCGCCGATCTTCGCGTCGAGATAGGAGATATTGGCGAAATAGGCGCGCCGGGACCGGCGGACATCCTCCGGTTCGATTTCGAACGCGGTGTAGTCGTTCGCCCGCATGATGCGCTGCGAATGCGCGTCGAGATCATCGAACGCATAGGTCGGCTCGACCGGCTCCAGATGTTCGCAATCCTCGTAAAGATCCCAGAATCTCCGCCGGGCGACGTAAGGGTCGTGCGGATGGGTGAAGCTGACGGTCAGCGCCCAGGGCCGCGCGTCCTCCCCGCGCGACAGCTGATAGAGTTTCTGTTTCGCATGCGCCGCGACCTCGTCGTCATATTCGAGCTGGTTGGTGATCTCCGCCACTCCGGCGCCGGTCACGGAGCCCATGTTGTGATACCACCAGTCGATCCGCTCGCCGGGCTTGCGGTAATCCGGCGTCCAGCCGAAATCGGCCGGATAGACATCGGTCGTCAGCCGCTCCTCGAATCCATGAAGCTGGTCCGGCCCGACGAAATGCATCTTCCCTGACAGACAGGTGTAATAGCCAGCGCGCCGCAGATGATGGGCGTAAGTCGGGATGTCGGAGGCGAACTCGGCGGCGTTGTCGTAAACTCGCGTGCGCCGCGGCAGCTGGCCGGACATGAAGCTGGCCCGCCCCGGCGCGCAGAGCGGGCTGGCGGTGTAGGCGTTCGCGAACCGGGTCGAGCGCGCGGCGAGCGCTGTCAGCGCCGGCGCGCGCAGCCAGCCCGCCGGCCCGTCCGGGAACAGCGTCCCGGACAGCTGATCCACCATGAAGATCAGGATATTCGGCCGGTCCATCGCGTTTCTCCCCTTTCCGTCGCGCCGGCCTCCGCTCTGACACAGCCTCAAGAGCCGCGCCAGCCAATGTGAGCGACCGACACATGCAGACGCGATTTGGGAAGAGCGACCCAAGCGGGGCTTCCGCCTCTGAGGTGAAAGTGCTAGACGCCAAGCCCTGATCGTCCGCAAGACAAGAGAACGGCCGCAATACCCCACAGATGCAGGTCGCAGCAAAGATATCAGCGCCGGCGCCGACGATAAGCGGCGTTGAGTTCCGTCCGGCGAATTTCGCGAATTTCGCGGAAGCGCTGAGTTATGCCGCAACCGGAGCGACCGGTTTCACCTATTACAACAGCCGCGGCGAAGTGTCCGAGGTGCTGACCTATCGGCGCCTGCAGGAGGAAGCGGCGGAAACCGCCACGCGGCTGCTCGCGCTCGGGCTCACTCGCGGCGACCGCGTCGCGATCCTGGCCGAGACCGAGGCCGATTTCGCCCGCGCCTTCTCCGGCGCCATGCTCGCGGGGCTCGTCCCGGCGCCGCTGCCGCTTCCCGTCGCGTTCAGCGCCCGCGAAGCCTATAATGACCAGCTCCGCCGCATCGTCGCGGTCGCCGGCGCCCGCGCGGTGATCACCCCCGCCGAGTATGAAAACTGGGTGGCGGAGGCGATGCGCGACGTCGGTCTTCTTTTCTGCGGCCGGCTCGGCGACCTGCCGACCGCCGAAGGCGCGCCGCCCCCGCATCCGACGCTGCGCCCGGACGATCTCGCCTATCTGCAGTTCTCCTCCGGCACCACCGGCTCGCCGAAGGGCGTCGCCGTCACCCATCGCTCGATGATGGCGAATCTGAACGCCATCGCCGAGCACGGGCTGAAGCTTCGCGCCGGCGATCGCGGGGTGAGCTGGTTGCCGCTCTATCACGACATGGGGCTCGTCGGCTGTTTCCTGACGCCGATCGCGACGCAGTTCTCGGCCGATTACATCGCCACGAAGGACTTCATCCGCCGCCCGCTGCTCTGGCTCGAACTGATCGACCGCAACCGCGCCACGGTCACGTTCGGCCCGACGCTCGGTTACGATCTGGCTCATCGTCGGGCGCGCGGGCGCGCGCCCGAAGGGCTGGATCTGTCCTCATGGCGCGTCGCCGGGATCGGGGCCGATATGGTCAAGGCTCCGGTGATTCGCGCCTTCGCGGAAACCTTCGCCGCAGCCGGGTTCGATCCCGACGCCTTCACCCCATCCTACGGCATGGCCGAAACGACGCTGGCGCTTTCCTTCGCGCCGCTCGGCCAGGGGCTCAGGACCGCCCGGCTCGACCTTGACGCGCTGGAACGCCAGTTGATCGCGAAACCGGCTGTCGCGGGCGGCAAGGCGCGGGATTTCGCTCTCTGCGGCCCGCCCCTGCCGGATCACGCGATGGAGATTCGCGACGAGACCGGCAAGCGGCTTCCCGACGGGCGGGTCGGGCGGATCTTCGCCGCCGGACCGAGCCTGATGCGCGAGTATTTCGGCGATCCCGCGCAGACCGCCGCCTGTCTTTCCGACGGCTGGCTCGACACCGGGGATCTCGGTTATCTTACCACCGGCGAGCACGCCGGCCAGATCGTCATCACCGGCCGCGCCAAGGATCTGATGATCGTCAATGGCCGCAACATCTGGCCGCAGGACCTCGAGTGGACGGTCGAGACCCGCGTCGAGCACGCGCGCGAGGGCGGGGTCGCCGCCTTCTCCACGACGGTCGACGACAGCGGCCCGAAGATCGAAGAGGAAATCGTGGTCGTCGTGGAATGTCGTCTTCGCGACCCTGCCGGGCGCGAATCGCTGCGGGCCGAAATCCACGGCGCGGTGCGCGAGTCGCACGGCGTGGACGCCCGGATCGCCTTCGCGAAGAATGGTGAGTTGCCGTCCACCTCCTCCGGCAAGCTGAGCCGGGCGAAAGCGCGGCTGATGTATCTCGACGGGCTTTTCGACCTTCCAGCGTCTTCCCCGCCACAGACTCCGCCGGCGTGAGCCGCCTCGCCGCCCTGACCGGCGGGACCGGCTTTCTCGGCCGTCATGCCGCCGCGGCGCTGGCGGCGCAGGGCTGGCGGCTACGGATGCTGGCGCGGCGGATGCCCGATCTTCCCGAACTCGCCGCGACGCCGATCGAGCTGATTCCGGGCCGGCTTTCCGACCCGCACGCGCTCGCCCGTCTCGTCGAGGACGCGGAGGTCGTGATCCACATGGCCGGGCTGGTGAAGGCCCGCGGCGAAGCCGAATTCATGGCCGCGAACGCGGAGGGAACCCGGGCGCTGGCCCGCGCCTGGCGCGGCCATGCGCCGGACGCGCGCTTCGTTCTCGTCTCCTCGATGGCGGCGCGCGAGCCGGCGCTTTCCGCCTACGCCGCTTCGAAACGCGCCGGAGAGGCCGAACTGACGGCGCTCGCGGCCGACGCCGCCGCCGACTGGCGCATCCTTCGCCCGGCGGCGATCTACGGCGCCCATGACGCCGAAAGCCTGAAGGTCCTGAAACTGGCCGACGCCCCGGTTCAGGTCATGCTGAACGGCGCCGCCGCGCGCGTCGCGATGATCGATGTCCGCGACGCCGCCGAAGCCATCGCCGCCTTTGCCGCGCATCCGGGCGACGGCGCGACATACGAACTGACCGACGCGCGCGCCGACGGGTACTCCTGGCCGGAGCTGACCGCCGCCGCCGCCGCCGCGCTCGGGCGCGCGCCCCGGCCGCTGCGCCTGCCTGCGCCGCTTCTGCGGCTGATCGGCGCCTTCGGCGCCGCCGCGCAACTTCTGACCGGATCGGCGGAAATGCTGACCCCCGGCAAGGCGCGCGAGATCCTGCACGCCGACTGGTCTGGCGACCCGGCGCTGGCCCCTCCCGCCGCCATCTGGCGCCCCCGGATCGCGCTCGCCGACGGATTGAGGGACATGGCGGCCTGGGCGCGCGCCGAAGACCGACTCTGAGCGCTCTTGATCCCGCCCCGCGCCCCGGCGGATAATCCGCGCAAGCCGAACACCATCAGGGAAAGCCGATGACAGGACCGATCTACACCCCTCTCGTGGAGAGCCTGCCTTCTACCGTGCCCTTCGTCGGCCCGGAGACGCAGGAGCGCGAACGCGGGCGCGAATTCACCGCGCGAATCGGCGCCAATGAAAGCGTCTTCGGCCCCTCGCCGAAGGCGATCGAGGCGATGACCCGCGCCGCCGCCGAAATCTGGAAATACGGCGACCCGGAGAACCACGATCTTCGCCACGCTCTCGCCGCGCATCACGGCGTGAAGCCGGAGAACATCACCGTCGGCGAAGGGATCGACGGCATGTTCGGCTATCTCAACCGGATGCTGGTCGAGCCGGGCGTAACCGTCGCAACCTCGCTCGGCGCCTATCCCACCTTCAATTTCCACGTCGCCGGCTATGGCGGCCGGCTGGTGACGGCCCCCTATGTCGATGATCGCGAAGACCCCGAAAGCCTGATCGCGCTGGCGAAGGCGGAGGGCGCGCGCCTGATCTATTTCGCCAATCCCGACAATCCGATGGGCGGGTTCTGGGAGGCGGCGGCCATGAAGCGTATGATCGAGAGCGTTCCCGACGGCGCGCTTCTCTGCCTCGATGAAGCCTATATCGACTTCGCGCCCGAAGGCGCGGCGCTTGAAATCGACCCTGACGACACGCGCGTCATCCGCTTTCGCACCTTCTCCAAGGCGCACGGCATGGCCGGGGCCCGCGTCGCCTACGCCATCGCCGCCGCGCCGCTCGTCACCGCCTTCGACAAGGTCCGCAACCATTTCGGCGTCAACCGCGTGGCGCAGGCGGGCGCGCTCGCCGCGCTGGCGGATCGCGAATGGCTGGCGGAAGTGAAGCGCCGGGTGGCGGAAGCCCGCGCGCGCATCTCCAAGATCGCGGAGGCGAACGGGCTCACCACGCTGCCTTCGGCGACGAATTTCGTCGCCATCGACTGCGGCGGCGACGGCGCCTTCGCAAAGGCCGTGCTCGACGGGCTGATCGCCCGCGACATTTTCGTCCGCATGCCGTTCGTTGCGCCGCAGAACCGCTGCATTCGCGTCAGCGCCGGCCGGCCGGCCGACCTCGATGCGTTCGAAGCCGCGCTTCCCGGCGCGCTGGCGGACGCGCGCGCGGGCTGAGCGGTCAGCCGAGGCGACGCGAGAGGTCGATCAGGTCGTCGGCGGCGAACTCCCAGTCCGATTCCGGTCGGCTCTCGCCCAGCCCCGGCCCCTTCTCATCGGGGCGCGCGACGAAGGCGGTCGCCAGCCCGGCCGCCCGCGCCGCCGCGAGATCTCTGTTGTGGGAGGCGACCATCACCACCTCGTCCGGCGCCAGGCCCAGCGCCGCGGCGCTCGCGCGATAGACCTTCGGGTCGGGCTTGAACCCCTGCGCGATCTCCGCGCCCAGCACCGCGTCCCAGACCAGCCCGCCGAACCGCGCCAGCGCCACCATCAGCGAAATCGAGCCGTTCGAGCATGTCGCGACCGGCATCCTTTCGCGGATCGCGGCCAGCCCGGCGACGCTGTCAGGCCAGGGCGGCAGGTGCTCCCATGCGTGGTTCAGCGCATCGCGCTCGGCGGCGTCGAACAGCCCGTCCAGCCCGCGCGCCTTCAGAACGATGTCGAGATTCTCGCGGTGGAGGTCGTCAAGCCGGGCATAGCCCCGCGCCCCGGTCCGGATGCGCTCCATCGCCGGCTGATACTCGCCCCGCCAGGCATCGGCGAAGGCCGCGGCGTCATGGTCGACGTCCTTCGCACGGAACGCCGCCGCCATCTCCGCCGCGACGCCGCCGCGCCAGTCGACCACCGTTCCGAACACATCGAACACCGCCGCCCTGATCGCCATTTCCCGCTCCCTTTTCCGTTCGTTCGAGGGTCGGCCCGCCCGGCGCGCGGGTCAAGCCCCGGCGGCCTCGTCCCTTCCCCGTCGGGCGATGCGCGACGGTCAGGCTGCGGAGGCCTATCGCCGCCCCGCGCCTTTCGTTATCTGAGGGCGTCGATGCGCCGCCTTTCCGGCGCTCACGCGCTGAACAGCAGGGGTTTCCTATCGATGGCCGAAGAAGACGATATTCCGCAGGAGATGCGCGACCGCGTCGCCGCGTCCGATTTCGACAAGGTGATGAAGTTCGACTGCGGCGACGACGGCGTCGTCGTCATCAACCGGCGCGAGGTGACGCGGCGGGACATGGAGGCGGACTGCACCATCACGCTCTCGAAGAAGAACCTCGAAAAACTACTGAAGGGCGACCTGAACCCGATGACCGCCTTCCTCACCGGCAAGATCAAGGTCGACGGCGATCTCTCGGTGGCGATGCAGTTGCAGACGCTGCTGTAGGGGCGGGCGGCGTATTCAGACCGGATGACTTGCGCCGGAAGCGGTCAAGCCGCGAAGCGCGCTGGATCGAGATCAATTCTTGCGCGCATGCCGGTCGCCTCGAAATGCTTGGTGATCGTGCCGCCGAGAGCGGATTTTGCGACGTCGTGGCACAGTTCCGTCCCGAAGCTTTTGCCATGCGCCGTCTCTGGGTCGATGTCGCAGCGCTCCCGCCAGTCAATGATGAAACGATCACCTCTCCGGCGCGCAGCAACGGAGAGATGGCCGTCGCTTTGGCTGAAAGCGCCGTATTTGATCGCATTCGTGCAGAGTTCGTAGAAGATGAGCGCAAGTGGCGTGATCGAAGCCGGCGCGATGCGGACATCCTCGATGTCGAGGTCGTGGACCTTCTCGCCGACAAAGGGCTCGATGATCGAGGAGACGAGTTCGCGAAATGATGTGCTGCCGCTTGTTTCTCCTGTGGGGTCGGCGACCGCCAGCTTGTGGGCTGACGCGAGCGCCAGCAGGTGTCCCCGCATCAGAATGGCGAGCTCGCCGGCGGTCTCGACCTGACGCGCCGAAACGGTGATGAGGCTCCCCGCCACGGCGAAGCAGTTGCCGACCCGGTGCCGCATTTCGGCGAGAAGCATGCGCTGGCGCTCGGCCGCCTCTTTCTGCAGACTGATGTCGCGAGCAATCTTCGATGCGCCGATTACATCCCCTGACGCGTTCCGGACCGGCGAGACCGTCAGCGAGATCGGGACCACGCACCCGTCCTTGCGGCGCCGCACAGTTTCGAAATGACGGATACGCTCGCCACGACGCAGCCTTGCGATGATGTCCATCTCCTCGTGATGGCGATCGTCGGGGATGAGTATCGTGATCGGCTGACCTATGGCCTCCTCGGCGGTGAACCCGAACATGTGCTCGGCGCTCCTGTTCCAGGTCTGGATGATGCTGTCGAGGTTCTTGGTGATGATCGCATCGTCGGAATTCTCGACGATCGCCGCGAGATATTCCTTGAGGTTTTCCGGCGAATCCATACCCAACAACCTCTCTTGGCCAAAAAAGCCACCTTTTCTCAGCGCAAATGGACGAGAATTCTTGTGACATGCAAGTGGTGACCCGATAATTGGATCGGATTCGACGGTGAATGCGTCGGAAAGCGCGTCGTGTGTCTGCAGCTGACGCCCCCCGTTCAGGGCGGGGCCCGCCCTCCAGCAAGCACCCGCTCAATCCCCCGTCCGCAGGCCGCAAAACAGCATCTGTCGCGCGATATTTCCTTTAAATCCGGTTAACGGAATCCCGATAGCCAATACTAATCAAAGACATGGCTCTCTTATCGCGTGCGATAACGCACCCTCTCACCGCCCACCCATGATCCGGTCCAACACCCGCGTCGGCAGCAGCCGGCGGAGGAGATCGGCGCCGTAGGTCGGCGTCGTCACGAAATAGCGCGCCGCCGGGCGCCGCGCCTCCAGCGCCCGGATCAGCTTTTCGGCCACCGCCTCCGGCGGCAGATCGAAGCGCCCGCCCTCCTTGTCCTTGTAGAGCCGCCGCTCGATCCGGTCCCAGATCTCCGCCGGGTGGGTGGAGGTGGCGCGCGCCGGTTTCAGCCAGCGCTCGAAGGGCGCGCGGGCGTTGCGGCGGAACGGGGTCAGGATCGGGCCGGGCGCGATCAGGATCATCGCGATCCCGCTGCCCTGAAGCTCGCGCCGGAACGTGTCCGTCAGCCCTTCGAGCGCGAATTTCGTCGCGTTGTAAGGCCCCCGGTAAGGCGCCGCGACCATGCCGAGGACAGAGGAGCACATCACGATGCGCCCGCCCCCCGCCTTCCGCATCGCCGGGATCAGCGCCGCGGAAAGTTGCTGCGGACCGAATACATTCGCCTCGAAGATCGCCCGCATCGCGGCGCGCGGCATGTCCTCCATCGGCCCTGGAACCGCCCAGGCGCCGTTGTTGAAAACCGCGTCGAGCCGACCATCCGTCAATTCCAGCGCCCGCGTCGCGCCGGCGGCGACCGACGCCTCGTCCGCGTAATCCACTCGCCAGCTTTCAAAGCCCTCATCGCGAAGCCGCGCCGCGTCCGCCGCCTGCCGGCAGGTCGCGAAAACCCGCCAGCCGCGCGCCCTCAAAGCCCGCGCCGAGGCGAGGCCGATGCCGGAAGAGCATCCGGTGATGAGGATTGTCCGCGCCGTCATGCCGTCCTCTCTGGACCCGGGGGCCGCCCCGCCCCTATACGGCATCTATGGTGGAAGAACGTGAAGATGACAAAATGGCTGGCGAGATCGTATCCGAGCCGATGCGCCGCGCGCTCGGCGACCGCTACCTGCAATACGCGCTCTCGACGATCACCAACCGGGCGCTGCCGGACGCGCGCGACGGGCTGAAACCGGTCCACCGGCGCATCCTCTACGCCATGCGCGGCCTGAAGCTGGAGCCGGGCGCGGCGTTTCGCAAATGCGCCAAGATCGTCGGCGAGGTGATGGGCGGCTATCACCCGCATGGCGACCAGGCGATCTACGACGCCCTCGTGCGGCTGGCGCAGGACTTCTCGCAGCGCTATCCGCTGGTCGAGGGGCAGGGAAATTTCGGCAATATCGACGGCGACAACGCTGCCGCCCAGCGCTATACGGAAGCCCGCCTGATGGCGGCGGCGCAGGCGATGATGGTCGGGCTCTCCGAGGACGCCGTCGATTTTCGCGACAATTACGACGGCTCCGAGCGCGAGCCGGTTGTGCTGCCCTCGGCCTTCCCGAACCTTCTCGCCAATGGCTCGTCCGGCATCGCCGTCGGCATGGCGACCTCGATCCCGCCGCACAACGTGCACGAGATCTGCGACGGGCTTCTGCACCTCATCAAGGCGCCCGGCGCGCGGGTGGAGACACTGGTGGACCTGATCCCCGGCCCGGATTTCCCGACCGGCGGCGTGCTGATCGACCCGCCCGACGTGATCCAGAAGGCGTATGAAACGGGGCGCGGCTCATTCCGTCTCCGCTCAAAATGGGTGGTGGAGGATCTCGGGCGCGGCCAATATCAGATCGTCGTCACCGAGATTCCCTATCAGGTGCAGAAATCCAAGCTCATCGAGCGGATCGCGGAACTTGTGAACGCCCGGAAGATTCCGATCCTCGCCGATGTCCGCGACGAGAGCGCCGAGGATATCCGGCTGGTGCTGGAGCCGCGTTCGCGCAGCGTCGACCCGGCGCAACTGATGGAGAGCCTCTTTCGCCTGACCGATCTCGAGACGCGCTTCAGCCTCAACATGAACGTGCTGATCGACGGCCGCACGCCGGTGGTCTGCGGTCTGCGAGAGGTGCTTCTGGCCTTCCTCAGTCACCGGCAAGAAGTGCTGGTCCGCCGTTCCAAACACCGGCTGGAGCAGATCGCGAAGCGGCTGGAGGTTCTCGACGGCTACATCGTCGCCTTCCTCAATCTCGACAGGGTGATCGAGATCATCCGTTACGAGGACGAGCCGAAACGCATCCTGATGGCCGAATTCGAGCTTTCGGACGCGCAGGCCGAGGCCATCCTCAACATGCGGCTGCGCAACCTGCGCAAGCTGGAGGAGATGGAGCTCCGCCGCGAACGCGACGGGCTGATCGAGGAGCAGGCCGGGCTGAAGGCGCTGATCGGCGACGATGTGCTCCAGTGGGCGCGGGTGGCGGAAGAAATCCGCGAAATCCGCGCCACGTTCGGCCGCTCCGCCCCCGGCGGCGCGCGACGCACGGAGATCGCCGACGCCCCCGATGTCGAGGAAGTGAGCCTGGAGGCGATGATCGAGCGCGAACCGGTGACGGTGGTCTGCTCGGAAAAGGGCTGGATCCGAGCGCTGAAGGGCCATCTGCCCCTCGACAGCGAACTGAAATTCAAGGACGGAGATTCCGGGCGGTTCATCCTGCACGCGGAGACGACCGACCGACTGCTGCTCGCCGCCTCGGGCGGGCGGGTCTTCACCCTCGATGTTCACAAGCTCCCCGGCGGGCGCGGCATGGGCGAGCCGGTGCGCCTGATGATCGACATGGCGAATGACGAGGCGATGGTCGCGCTGCTCCTCCATCGCCCCGGCGGAAAGATCCTGTTCGCTTCCTCGGCCGGCGACGGGTTCGTCGCGGCCGAGGACGATCTGATCGCCCAGACCCGAAGCGGCAAGCAGGCGCTGAACCTGAAGGACGGCGCGAAGATGCGCGTCTGCCGCCGGATCGTGGGCGATCATGTCGCGGTCGCGGGAGAAAACCGGAAAGTGTTGATCTTTCCCGTGACGGAGCTACCGGAAATGACACGCGGCAAGGGCGTGCGGCTTCAGAAATACAAGGATGGCGGGCTGGCGGACGCGACGACGTTCAATCTGGCGGACGGGCTCGCCTGGCTCGATCCGGCCGGGCGGACCCGCACGGAGACGCAGCTCGACGACTGGCTTTCGAAGCGCGCGAGCGCGGGACGGATGGCGCCGCGCGGCTTTCCGCGCGACAACCGCTTCACCTGACGCCCGCCAGCTCTTCCGCATCCGCCGCTGAAACGCGGCCATCGACGAGGCCCGCTTCGACGCCGGAATGCCCTCACCTTGGTCAATAGCGCGATCCCTGGGCCACGGGGCCACGGCATCCGGGTCTCAGGCGAATTCCAGGGCCACGGCGCCGTAGAGCACCACCGTCGCCGCCAGCACGAAGACGTGCCAGATCGCGTTCTGGAACGGCAGCCGCTCCCAGAGGTGAAAGAACACGCCGGTTGAATAGAGTCCGCCCGCGATCAGGATAAGACTCATCGTTTCCGCATCAATGCTGGCCGCGACATCGCCTGCGACGACCACCGCCGCCCATCCCATCATCAGGTAGAGCACGATGGAGAGCGCCTCGAACCGCCGCGGATAGATCATCTTGAGAAAGATCCCGACGCAGGCAGCCAGCCAGACCCCCGTGAGTAGAAGGTTCCCCACCAGCCCACCGACCGACAGCGCGGCGAAGGGCGTATAGGCCCCGGCGATCTTCAGATAGATCGTCGAATGATCGAGCCGGCGCAGCCAGTCCTTCGCTCCTTCCAGCGGGATGAGGTTGTAGGTGGCGGAAAGCAAGAACATCGCGATCAGGGTCGCAACGTAGATCGACACGGCGATCAGCGACCCGGAGTCGCCCCGCGCCGCGACATAGCCGATCAGGATCGGGCCGCCGATCAGCCCGAATCCGACGCCGAGGCCATGCACGACGGCGTCCGCCGCGATCTCTTTCCTGGTCTGGGGCCGCATTTTCATCACCCTATTATGGGGAAGGGGCGACGCGAGGAAAAGGCGCGCGCCTGCGGCCAGGCGCCCGGCCTGTGAAGAATGGCGCATCCGGGGAGTCCGCGGCAGCGCCTTTCGCACTTGGCGCCGGCGCGTGGGCGCCGCAGAATCGGCCTCGTCGCATAACGCCTGAGGACAACATGGAAGAAACGCCTGCGCCCCCCGCATTCGCCGACATGGTTGAGGCGCACGAACGGATCCGACCGCATATCCACCGCACGCCGATCCTGACCTCCGCCTATCTGAACCGGCTGACCGGCGCAGAGATTTTCTTCAAGTGCGAGAATTTCCAGAAAGGCGGGGCGTTCAAGGCGCGCGGCGCGTGCAACGCCGTATTCGGCCTTTCCGACGCCGCGGCGGCCAATGGCGTCATCACGCATTCCAGCGGCAATCACGCCGGCGCTCTCGCCTACGCCGCCGAGCGGCGCGGCGTTCCGGCGACCGTCGTCATGCCGCGAAACGCGCCGGAGCCGAAAAAGGCCGCGGTGCGCGACTACGGCGCGCGAATCGTGGAATGCGAGCCTAACGCGACGACGCGCGAGGCGGTCTGCGCCGAGGTACAGCGCGAAACGGGGGCCGAATTCGTCCATCCCTATAATGACGCCCGAGTGATCGCCGGGCAGGCCACCTGCGCGCGCGAGTTGATCGAACAGGCCGAAGGGCTCGAGATCGTCACCGCGCCGATCGGCGGCGGCGGCCTGGTCTCCGGAACCTGCCTCACGCTCTCGGCCCTCGCGCCGGAGGTCGAGATCATCGCCGCGGAACCGAAGAACGCCGATGACGCCGCCCGTTCGCTCCGCGCCGGACAGATCATCGCGGACGATGCGCCCCGGACCATCGCGGATGGGTTGAAGACGCCGCTGAAACCGCTGACCTGGGGCTTTGTGAAGGCCCATGTCTCCGATATCCTGACCGCGACGGAGGACGAGATTGTCGCGGCGATGAGGCTGATCTGGATGCGCATGAAGATTCTGATCGAACCGAGCAGCGCCGTTCCGCTTGCGGCGATCATCGCCAACCCGGACCGTTTCAGCGGCAAACGGGTCGGCGTCATCCTCACCGGAGGCAATGTCGATCTCGACCGCCTTCCGTGGTTGACGACGGGAGTGGACGCATGAGCGCGCCGGAAGTCGGCTACGACATTCCCGCGACGGTGGGAATGGCCGAAACGGAGATCGAGACGCCCGCCCTGATCGTCGACCTCGACGCGTTCGAGCGCAATATCGTGAAGATGCGCGATTTCTGCGCCGCGGCGGGCGTGCGCCTTCGCGCGCATGGCAAGATGCACAAATCCGCCGATGTCGCGAAACACCAGATCTCGTTCGGCGGGTCCACCGGGATCTGTTGCCAGAAAACCGCCGAGGCGCACGCTTTCGCCCGCGCCGGCGTCGACGACATCCTGATCACCAACCAGGTGCGCGGCGCGGCGAAGATCGCCCGACTGGCCGAGATCGCGAAAATCGCCCGTCTCATCGTCTGCTGCGACGACATCGCCAATGTGGCGGAGCTTTCCGCCGCGGCGACGGCGGCGAGCGTCGCCATCGAGGTGCTGGTCGAGATCGACTGCGGCGCAGGGCGGTGCGGCGTGACGGAGCCTTCCGCCGTCGTCGCGATCGCGAAAGCCATCGAAGCCGCGCCAGGGCTGAAGTTCTCGGGGATCCAGGCCTACCAGGGCGCCATGCAGCACATGGAGCGCCATGAGGACCGGAAGGCGAAATTCCGGATCGCGGTCGCCATGGTGACGGACGCCATCGCCGCGCTGAAAGCCGAAGGGATCGCCTGCGAGACCGTAAGCGGCGGAGGCACCGGCTCCTACGCGCTCGAGGCGGGCTCCGGCGTCTATACCGAACTGCAATGCGGCTCCTACGCCTTCATGGATGCGGATTACGGCCGCGTCCTCGACAGCAAGGGGGCGCGGCTCGACAGGGGAGAATGGGAGAACTCGCTCTTCATCCTCACATCGGTGATGAGCCATGTAAAATCCGATCAGGCGGTCTGCGACGCCGGGCTGAAGGCGCAGTCCGTCGATAGCGGGTTGCCGGTGATCTACGGGCGCGACGATGTCGAATATGTCGAATGCTCGGACGAGCATGGCGTGATCGCCGATCCCAAGGGCGCGCTGAAGATCAACGACCGGTTGCGACTGGTTCCCGGACACTGTGATCCGACCTGCAATCTCCACGACTGGTATGTCGGCGTGCGGAACGGCCGGGTGGAGGCGCTCTGGCCGGTCACGGCGCGCGGGCTTTCCTATTGAGCGGCGCAGCCGTCCCTTTCGCCGCCATGCGAATCCGCGCTGGATCCGCCAACCGTCGGCAGAGGCTCGAAGAGGGGGCCGAAATGACCGAACATCGGCGCGGGGTCTGAGGCGTGGCCGGTCCGCTCGACGGGTTGAACGTAGTGGAGATGGAGGGGCTGGGCCCCTGCCCACTTGCCGGGCAGTTCCTCGCTGATCTCGGCGCCGACGTGATCGTGATCGTCAGGAAGGCCGGCCCGCCCGACCCGACGGATATCGTCAATCGTGGCAAGCGCTCCGTCGCGCTCGACCTGAAATCCGCGAAAGGGCTGGAGGCGGCGCGGCTGCTGATCGCGCGCGCCGATATCCTGATCGAGGGCTTCCGACCCGGCGTGATGGAGCGGCTCGGACTCGGCCCGGACCCGATGTCGGCGCTCAACTCCCGCCTGATCTACGGGCGAATGACCGGCTGGGGCCAGGAAGGGCCGCTTTCGCCGACCGCGGGGCACGATATCAACTATCTCGGCCTGACCGGCGTTCTCCACGCCATCGGCCGACGCGACGCGCCGCCGCCGCCGCCGTTGAACATAGGCGCGGACTACGCAGGCGGAACGATGTTCCTTCTACTCGGCGTCCTCTCCGCGCTCTGGGAGCGTTCGCGCTCCGGCGTCGGCCAGGTCGTTGACGCCGCGATGGTGGACGGCGCCGCGGCGCTGATGTCGCTCTTTCACTCCTTCCTCGCAAAAGGAGCCTGGAAGAACGAACGGGAGGCCAACCTGCTCGACGGCGGCGCGCCCTTCTACCGGACTTACGAGACCGCGGACGGCAAGTTTCTTTCCGTCGGCGCGCTCGAGCCGCAATTTCACGCCGAGCTGGTGCGGATCGCGGAACTGCCCGATGGGGACGCCGCGAACCAGATGAACGCCGCCGCATGGCCCGAGCGGCACAGACGCTACGAGGCGATCTTCCGCACCCGCACGCGCGACGAATGGGCGGCGCTTTTCGAAGGATCGGACGCCTGCGTCGCGCCCGTGCTCGACTGGGAGGAAGCGCCGGAGCATCCGCACATGAAGGCGCGGGGCGCACTCGAATCTGTCGGCGGCGTCGTGCAGGCGGCCCCGGCGCCGCGATTCGGGCGCACGCCCGCGCCTGCGCCCGCGCCGCCCCCGGCGCCGGGGGCCGACACGAGCGCGGTGCTGCGGGAGATTGGGCTGGAGCCGGACTGACCCCGCCCGATCGCCTCCCATTCAATGGCGGCCGGCGACGCCCTCCTCCGGGACCGGCAGCGCCTCGACATCTTCCGCGTCGAGCAGGCCGCCGAGCCGCTCCAGCGCGGCGATCAGCATCGATTGCTCCCAGTCCGCCATGGCTTCGAAACGGCGCACGAACGCGTCACGCTGCGGGTCCGGCGCGGTTTTCAGAAGCGCGCGCCCCGCCATCGTCGCCACGATGAGGATCAGGCGCCGGTCCTGCTGGCCGCGCTGGCGGGTCACGTAGCCGCGCGCCTCCAGCTTGTCGACCAGGGATGTGATCGTCGCCTGCGAGACGCCAGTGCGGCGGGCGACTTCTTTCGGCGTCGTGCTCTCGGTCTCGGCGACGACCTGGAGGACGAGGAGTTGCGCCGCCGTCAGCCCGGTGCGTCGCGCAAGAGCGCGGGCGTTCATGCCCGTCGCATGCAGGATCTGACGCAGCGCGATCAGGGCGGTGTCGGCGCGTCTCGTCATCTCGATCCCCCCCCGATGCTTCCTCCAACCCTATTGGAGCGGGTTCCGGCTGTTGGCAAGAATTTCATTCGACCCTCGAACAAAGATGTCCCGTTACCTTTTCGCTTAATGAAGTAATTTAATTATGAAGGTTTCAAGACTTTCTCCGAAAGCTATTAATAGCATATTGTTTTTAATAGAAAAAATGGAGAGGCTATGGCCTCGCCGCTAGGGTTGTAATCTCATCCTGATACGATATATGTTTAGGTGATCGAAAAATAAAGTGAGACCGAGCGTCCAATGAGTGAAGAGTTCAGAATGATCATCGAAACGCCGAAAGGCGCCGTGCGGCTGCGCAAGCCCAAGGTCGAGGACGGCTCGAACGTCTGGGACCTGATCGGTCGCTGCAAGCCGCTCGATGAGAACTCGATGTATTTCAACCTGGTCCAATGCGATCATTTCGCCGAAACCTGCATCCTCGCGGAGCAGGACGGTGAACTCATCGGCTGGATCTCCGGCCACATCCCCCCGGAAAAACCGGATACGCTGTTTGTCTGGCAGGTCGCGGTCGACGGTCGCGCCCGCGGCATGGGTCTCGCGCACAAGATGCTGGACGCGTTGATCCAGCGCCCGGTCTGCGACGCGGTGGTCCGGATCGAAACCACCATCACCAAGGAAAATGACGCGTCCTGGGCGCTGTTCCGGAAATTCGCCCGCGAGTCGGACGCCGAGATCAGCGACGAGCCGCATTTCGAACGCGGCGCGCATTTCGACGGCGCTCACGACACCGAGCACTTGGTGAGCATCGAGCTTGAAGCCGAGGCCGAGCGCAGCGCGGCCTGAGCCGCGCCCGATTCCAGGTCTGGCCCCAAAACCCCAAGAGGCATGACATGACTATCGAGACAAGACCCGGCTTCGCCGGGCTCTATGCGCGTCGGGAATCCGAAGCGCGCAGCTATTGCCGCAGTTTCCCCGTGGAGTTCGTTTCTGCGCGCAACGCGGTCATGACGGATTCCGAGGGGCGCGACTATGTCGACTTCCTCGCCGGTTGCTCGACGCTGAACTACGGCCACAACGACCCGGACATGAAGCGGGCGCTGATCGACCATATCGCCGGCGACCAAGTGGCGCACGGCCTCGACATGCACACGAGCGCCAAATCGGCGTTCCTGGAAACCTTTGAGCGCCTCATCCTGAAGCCGCGCGAAATGGATCACAAGGTGATGTTCACCGGCCCGACCGGCGCCAACGCGGTCGAGGCGGCGATGAAACTCGCCCGCAAGGTCACCGGCCGCCAGAACATTGTCGCCTTCACCAACGGCTTTCACGGCATGACCATGGGCGCGCTTTCAGGAACAGGCGCCGCCGGCAAGAGGGCTGGCGCCGGCGCGCCGCTCACCGGCGTCACCCATATGCCCTACGAGGGCGCGTTCGGTAAGGACGCCGACACGCTGGCGCAGATGGAGATGATGTTCGACAATCCCTCCAGCGGCGTCGACGCTCCGGCCGCCTTCATCGTCGAGACGGTGCAAGGCGAAGGTGGGCTCAACGCCGCCTCTCCCGAATGGCTGAGCGGCGTCGCCGCGCTGGCCGAACGGCTCGGCGCGCTCTTCATCGTCGACGACATTCAGGCCGGGATCGGCCGCGCCGGCGGGTTCTTCTCCTTCGAGGGGATGGGCTTCACGCCCGATCTCGTCACGATGGCGAAATCGCTGTCGGGGATGGGGCTGCCGTTCGCCGCACTGCTGATCCGGCCGGAGCACGATATCTGGAAGCCGGCCGAGCATAACGGCACCTTCCGCGGCAACAATCACGCCTTCGTCACCGCCCGCGTCGCGCTGGAGAAATTCTGGTCAGACGATGCGTTCGAGGCGGAAACTCGACTGAAGGGCGCTTATCTCGCCGATCGTCTGGAGGCGATCGCGGCCGTGGTTCCGGGCGCGCGGACCAAGGGCCGCGGCATGATGCGCGGCGTCGATATGGGCTCGGGTGAACTCGCGGCGCGGATCTGCGCGGCGTGCTTCGAGAACGGCCTGATCATCGAGACCTCCGGCGCGCATGACGAAGTGGTTAAGGTGCTGGCCCCGCTGACCATCCCGCGCGAGGAACTGGCGCGCGGGCTCGACATCCTTGAGGCCGCGGCGCACAGGCTTTCGACCACCAACAGCATCGCCGCGGAGTAAAGCCATGATTGTAAGAGATTTTCACGAAGCCAAGCAGACCGATCGCAAGGTCGCTGATCAGCGCTGGAACTCGGTGCGCCTGCTGCTCGCCGAGGATGGCATGGGTTTCAGCTTTCACATCACCACGATCGAGGCGGGAAGCGCTCACACATTCCACTACAAGAACCATTTCGAGAGCGTCTACTGCATCTCGGGCGAAGGCTCGATCGAGGATCTCGCCACCGGCGAGACGCATGCGATCCGGCCCGGCGTGGTCTATGCGCTCAACCTGCATGACAAGCACACGCTGACAGCGAAGAGCGAACTGGTGCTCGCCTGCTGCTTCAATCCGCCGGTCACGGGCGCGGAGGTCCACCGCGAGGACGGCTCCTATGCGTCCGCGGATGAATGACAACGATATATCTTGAGAGGGCGCGCGACCGGAAGGCGGCGTGCGAGGACATGAGCAATCATACCGTTGAGAAGATCGGCGGCTCGTCGATGAGCCGCGCCGGCGATCTCGTTGAAACGATATTCGTCGGCGAACGCGAGAGCGACGCCATCTATGGCAGGATCTTCGTGGTCTCGGCTTTCGGCGGGATCACCGACCTTCTTCTGGAGCACAAGAAATCCGGCCAGTCCGGGGTCTACGCGCTCTTCGCCGAAGCCGGCACCAATGATGGCGGGCATGAGGGCTGGTCCGACGCGCTGTCGCGGGTCGGCGCGAAGATGATCGGGATTCATGGCGAACTGCTGGATGACATCGGCGACCGCCAGCGCGCCGACGCCTTCGTGCGCGACCGGATCGAGGGCGCGCGCGCCTGCATGATCGACCTGCAGCGGCTCTGCTCCTACGGGCATTTCCGGATTGAACCGCAGCTCCAGACGCTGCGCGAGCTGCTTTCCGGGCTGGGCGAAGCGCATTCGGCCTTCGTCGCTTCGCTGCTTCTGAACCGGCGCGGCGTGAACGCGCGTTTCGTCGATCTCACCGGCTGGCGCGACGACCGGCAGCCGGCGCTGGAGGAGCGTCTGGGCGAAGCGATGGAAGGGATCGACCTCTCGCGCGATCTGCCCATCGTCACCGGTTACGCGCAATGCCGCGAGGGGCTGATGCGCGAATACGACCGCGGCTACACCGAGGTGGTCTTCGCCCGGCTCGCCGCCCTGACCGGCGCCCGCGAGGCGATCATCCACAAGGAGTTCCACCTCTCCAGCGCCGATCCGAAGATCGTCGGTCTCGACGCGGTGCGAAAGATCGGCCGCACCTCCTATGACGTCGCCGACCAGCTTTCCAATCTCGGGATGGAGGCGATCCATCCGAACGCGGCGAAGATCCTGCGCCAGGCCGACGTGCCGCTTCGCGTGCGCCATGCATTCGAGCCGGACGATCCCGGCACGTTCATCGGCCCGGACGCCGGCGAAAAGGGCCGGGTCGAGATGGTCACAGGGCTGGGCGTCTACGCTTTCGAGCTTTTCGAGCCGGACATGGTCGGCGCGAAGGGGTACGATTCCGCGATTCTGGAGGCGCTGGCGCGGCACAAGGTCTGGATCGTCTCCAAGACCTCGAACGCCAACTGCATTACGCATTGGCTCAGCGGGTCGCTGAAGGCGATCAAGCGGGTCGAACGGGACCTTGCGGCGCGCTTTCCCAACGCGGAGATCACGACACGCAATGTCGCGCTGGTGTCGGTGATCGGCAGCGATCTATCCGAACTCGGGATCATGCGCCGTTCGCTCGACGCGCTGTGGAGCGAGGGAATCGCGCCGATGGCGATGCAGCAGGGTACGCGCCGCGTCGATGTGCAGTTCATGGTCGCCAAGGACCAGATGGAGGAGACAATCAGGACGCTCCACCACACGCTGATCGGCGAGCCCCAGGACCACGCCGCCCCGCGAGAGACCGAAGCGGCGGCGGCGTAAGGACGCCTCGACGGCGACGGGCGGGCGCGGAAAGCGAGGCTTTCCGCGCCCGCCTTGCATTCACGAAGGAAAACCTTCCACCCCGATGGCGTATGAGGGATACTGCGCGGACGACGTGCCGTTTCGAAACCAGCCAAAAGGTGTTGTCGAGATGAAGCCGTACCAGTGCGCCCTCACCATTTTCGTCGCCATGACCCTCGCCGCCGTCGCGACGGCCGCGGAGCGACTCGATTACGCCGGGGCCTATCAGGCCGAACCGGGCGAGGCCGGGTTCAGCGTGACCGGGGCTGAGCCCGCCGCCGGTTTCGTCCGCGGCTGTCCGGGTTTCGCGCCCGCGGAGCCGGCGGTTCTGATCGCGGTGTCCGACCCGAGCGCGCCGGCGATCGTCTATGGCGTGGCCGAGGGCGCGGCCGGGCTGCTCGTCGCCGGTCCCGATGGCGTCTTTGGCTGCGCCGTGGCCGATCAGCTCGGCATCGCGCGCCTCCCGATGGCGCGCGCCCTGGAGGGCGAGATTCAGGTCTGGCCGCTCGCAGCGGAAGCGGGCGCCGCGCTCGACGGCGTGGTCCTGATCGCGGAAGCGGAGCTTTCGCTACGCGAGATCGCCGGCCGCGCCGGTCTGACCGTCGACCCGTCGATCCTGCCGCCCCTGTTGAGCGAAGCGCCCCTCGACCCCGCGGCCGAACCGGCGTCCGGCCGGATCGCGCTGCCGGCCGAGGGTGAAGCCGCGCAACCGATGACGCTGGCGGGGAAAGTTCCGGCGGACGAAGCCGGGCAGAACTGCGTCGGCTTGATCGACCAGACCCGCCCCGACGTGGTGCTGACGCTGGAGGCGCCGGAGCCCGTGCTGGCCATTCGCGCGACGGCGGATGTCGACACCACGTTACTGGTCATCGGTCCGGATGGCGTCGTCTCCTGCAATGACGACGCCGTAAACTACGACCCCGCGCTGGTTTATGGCGACGCGCCCGCCGGCGATTACGCGATCTGGCTCGGGGTGTACCCCGGCGGCGAAGGCGCGCCGGCGACGCTCTTCGTCGGACGCTCCGCTCCCGAAGACGGCGGACGAGACGACACGATGAGCGCCGCCGCGCTTGACCCTGCCGCCGAGCCGGCTTTCGGACGGCTTGAGCTGCCGGAAAGCGGCGAGGCGGAACTGGACGTGGCGATCATCGGCGAAACATTCGCATCGGAGTTCGACGATAGCTGCTCAGGCCTGATCGAGCCTTCGCGTCCCGATGCGACGCTCAGCCTTGCGGCGGTCGAGCCGGTTCTCTGGATTTTCGCGCGCTCCGCCCTCGCCGATACGACGCTGCTCGTCAGCGCGCCGGACGGCTCGATCACCTGCAACGACGATTTCGACGGAACCAACGCCGGAATCGGGCTCTCGGACGCGCAGCCCGGAGATTACGCGATCTGGGTCGGCGCATTTGGCGGCGGCGGCGGCGCACCCGGCGCGCTCGCGGTTTCGCGCGAGGGGCCGGAGATCGGCGCGACGGTCGATGGCGGCGAGTTGCGGCTCAACCCCTTCGCCGGGGTTGAAATGAGCACCGCCGGCCAGGCGCTCGATTTGATGCTCGGCGATATGGGTCTCGCCGAAGTTCTGAGATTTGAGACGCGCGAGGATGTCGACCCCGACGGCTTCACACTGACCGGCGTGATGATCCACGATCCGACGGGCGAGCGACCGCCGGTCGGAATCGACGCGATCCGCGTCACACATCTCGACCTCGTCGGGCTTGAGGCCAACGGCGCGCCGGAGCGTTTTTCAGTCACGCTCGACGGGATCGACTACGCCGCGCTGTCGCGCGAGGCGGCCGCGGCGGGCGCCGCGCCGCTGCCCAAGATCGAAAACCCGCCGCCGCTCTCGGTCTCCGTAAGCCTGCTGCCGCCCACCGACGGCGCCGGCGTCGACAACGAGCGGCGCGAACTGAAGATCGGCCTGGGATTCGAGAACCAGATCGCGTTCGGCCTCACCGCGCTGATGCTCTGGCCGGAAGGCGTGGGCGCCATGGGCGCTGCCGGCGCGGCGGTGCTGGTCGAGCCGGAGATGCTGGCGATGGAGATCAACGACATGGGGTATCTCCGCGCGGCGCTCGAAGGATTCGCCGCCGAAACGGACCAGCCCCCGGAGGAGATGATCCAGGCGGGGTTGACTGAACTGGCGGCCGCGCTGGCCCCGCTCACGCCGGGCAGCCCCCGCGCGCGGCTCCATGATGCGATCGCCGCCCGGCTCGGCGATCTCGGTCGCCCCGGAGTCATCAAGGTGCGCCTCCAGGCCGACCATCCGCTCGATATGGAGACGGCGGCGGCGGCGCTGATGGCGGACGCGCCCGACCCCTCGCTCATGGAAATCGAGATCACCTACGAGCCTTCGGAGTGAACAGCGCGACGTAACCCGTTCCATCACGGCCCGTGGATCCACGGGCCGATGCGCTTCCAGGCGCTTCGCTCGCGCGCTTCAAGGACGCCCGGCCCGGGCCATCTCCGCCTCCGGCGGCGCGCGATGCGTCATGAGGCGCGAAAAGGCCGCCGTCAGCGGGAAAAAGACAATAAAAATGGCGAATCCCTATCGTATAGATTGAACGAAGGGCGCTTCGGCAATCGACACGCCGTGCAGACCGAAGGTGATATTGATGGCCGGCGAGATTTCAATAGTGCCGCCCGCGGATATCTCGCCCGTGCGACTGAAGGCGATCATGGACGCCGCCGGCCCCGCAACCGTGGTCGAAAGCGCGGCGGACGCCAGACCGGAGCAGACGGTCGGCTGGCTCGCCGGGGCGCTGGACCGGGCCGTCGCCGATCTGCACATCCTGCCGGCGGCGCTGCGGTCCGGCGTCGCGCCGCTGCGGGCGGAGACCGGCTCCACGGTGATATCTCTGGCGCTGACGGCGATCGCGATCCTCGCCGCGGCGTATGCGGCCGAACACATCCTGCGCCAGATCACGCCGCGTGTCGGCGCGCCGGCGAGCCCCGCATTCTCGAGCCGGCTGATGGCGGCGTTGGTCGGCTGGTGGGCCGCGTCGTATCCATCGGGGCGTTCGTCCTCATCGCCGTCGCCCTCTCGCGCATATTCCTGCCGGAAGGCGGCGCCCGCGATCTCTTCACCGGCGTCCTGGCGATCGTCCTCGTTCAACGGGCGATGTACACATTCGCGGACCTGATCTTCGCATCGTATGACCCGCCGCGACGGCTGGCGGCGATCGACAACGCGGCGGCGAGGAAGATCGGAGCCACGTTCATTCTCCTCTTCTACTTAATCGGCGCGCTCAGGGGCGTGCTGAGCATTGTAGAGACGCTCATCGTGAGCGGGCCGGAGGACGACCTGCTCAATATCGGCATGATGCTGGTCTGGTGGCTCACCTACACTCTGGCGTTCTTCCATGTCAGGGACGAATTCACATCGCTGATCTCCAGAACGTGGAGCCACCTGAAGCTCTTCGGACGCCCCATCGCGGACCTCGCCCATTTCTGGCCGTTTCTCGCTTCGGCGCTGGCGCTGACATCCGCGGTCGCGGGCATCGGGTTGATCCTCGGCCTGGAGCGCGACGCCGGCTTCTCCGGTTCTCTCCTGATCTTCTTTCTGACGCCGTTCGTCGTCGGGGGAATCGGCGCGCTGAAGAAGGAAAAACTGGCGGGCGCCGCGCCCGAGCGCCGCCCGGCGCTGGAGGGATGGTTCGCGCTGGCCGAGGGCGGCGCGATCATCATCGCCGCCGCGCTCCTGCTCAAAGCTGGAACATCAACCCGTTCGATTCTTCCGGCGCGACCGGGATCGCAGGCCTCGCGCCGGCGCTGGTGTCGGCGGCCTGCGTCGTAATCATCGGTATTTCCGCCTAGCGCGTGGTGAAATCCTTCATCGCGGCCTATCAACCCGCCGAAGCCGACGGAGACGGTGACGAAGACGGCGAGGGGCTGGGCAAGGAAGGCCCCCGCCTCGGCACGGCGCTGCCGGTGCTGCGCGGATTCCTGCTGGTGCTGATCTTCTCCATCACCGTGATGATCGCACTCTCTTCGCTCGGGGTGAATATCGGCCCGATGATCGCCGGGGCCGGCATATTCGGACTCGCCATCGGCTTCGGCTCGCAAAAGTTCGTCGCCGACATGATCAGCGGGTTCTTCTACCTCCACGAGGACGCGTTTCGCGTCGGCGAATATGTCGAGACCGATGAGGGCAAGGGCGTGGTTGAGCAGATCTAGATCCGTCCGACCCGGCTTCGCCATCATCGCGGTCCGGTCTTCACGGTGCCGTTCTCCTCGATGGGCACAGTCCAGAACCATTCGCGCGACTGGGTGAAGATCAAGTTCACATTCCACGTTCCCGTCGAGACCGATGTCGAGAAGGTCCGCAAACTGGTGAAGAGGGTCGGGGTCGAATTGCTGGAGGATCCGGAACTCGAAGGCAAGTTCATCGAACCGATGAAAAGCCAGGGCGCGGTCGCGATCAAGGGCCAGAGCTTCGAGATCGGCGTGAAATACATGTGCAAGCCCGGCCAACAGTTCACGATCAGACGCAAGGCCTACGCCGCGCTGCAACAGGCGTTCCGCAATAACGGGATCGAACTGCACCGCCCCTCCATCACGCTCGATTCGGGCGATCCGCTCGGCGTCGCGCCGGGTTGAGGCGTTCGGCCCAAACACCGGAGGCGGCGGCTGGACGATACGCGCCGCGCCGTTGACCGACCCTCGGCCCCGCCCAGCACGGAGGCGCATGGACCCGAACGCGCCAGGGGGTTGGACTGTCGATAGCTGCGCCGATCAGGCCGCGCGCCCCGGCCCGCGCCGCACCCGTCGCCGACACGTGCGGCTGGAGCGCGCAGGGGCTGCGCTGACCGCGACATTGCCCGCATTTGCGGCATCCTCGTCACGTCAAAGCCGGATTGGCCGGATCGAAACCGCCATTTCACCCTCCAGCCGCGGCTGGAAGAATTTCCAGGGCGAGGGATTCGGAGCGGAGTCCCGCCGCGAGCATCGACTCCTCCATCAGGCACTGGCGATCCGGCGCCGTCGCGAAGGCTCCGTTCGGTATCGAACCGGACCCACGCGATGCGGACGACAGTTACATGGCGTCCCGCGCATTCAGGTTCAGGACGGTCTGTCGCGGCGCGCTCTTGCGGGTTTCGGATACCGCGGCGGCGGGCTATCGTGGCCCGGAAATCCGGCGCCGGTCGGAGCCAACAGTCTGGAAAGGTTGCGTCATGAAATCACGTGCGGCGGTTGCGATGGCGTCCGGGGCGCCCCTGGAAATCGCGGATGTCGATCTCGAGGGGCCGCGCGAAGGCGAGGTGCTGGTCGAGATCAAGGCGACGGGGCTCTGCCATACGGACGAGTTCACGCGCTCGGGCGCCGACCCGGAGGGGATCTTTCCGGCGATCCTCGGACATGAGGGCGCCGGCGTGGTCGTCGAAGTCGGGCCGGGCGTTAAATCGCTGAAAAAGGGCGACCACGTCATCCCGCTCTACACGCCCGAATGCCGCGAATGCGAATATTGCCTCAATCCGAAGACCAATCTCTGCCAGGCTGTCCGCGAGACGCAGGGAAAGGGCCTGATGCCGGACGGGAGCAGCCGGTTCAGCCTCGATGGGAAGCCGGTCTTCCACTACATGGGCACCTCTACCTTCTCCAATTACACGGTGATGCCGGAGATCGCGGCGGCGAAGATTCGCGAAGACGCGCCCTTCGACAAGGTCTGCTATATCGGCTGCGGAGTCACGACCGGGATCGGCGCGGTGATCAACACCGCGAAGGTGGAGATCGGCTCGCGCTGCGTGGTCTTCGGGCTCGGCGGGATCGGCCTGAACGTGATCCAGGGGCTTCGCCTCGCCGGAGCGGACATGATCGTCGGGGTGGATCTGAACCCCGGCCGGGAGGAAATGGCGAGGCGCTTCGGAATGACGCATTTCGTCAACCCGACAGAGGTCGGGGGCGATCTCGTCCCCTATCTCGTCAACCTCACCAAGGGCGGCGCGGACTACACCTTCGACGCAACCGGCAATGTGAAGGTGATGCGCGACGCGCTCGAATGCGCGCACAAGGGCTGGGGGGTGAGCGTGATCATCGGCGTCGCGCCGGCGGGGGCGGAGATTTCGACCCGACCCTTCCAGCTGGTGACCGGACGCACCTGGAAAGGCACCGCCTTCGGCGGCGCGCGGGGGCGCACCGACGTGCCGAAGATCGTCGACTGGTACATGGACGGGAAGATCGAAATCGACCCGATGATCACGCACACGATGCCGCTCGAAGACATCAACAAGGGGTTTGACCTGATGCATAAGGGCGAAAGCATCAGAGGCGTCGTGCTGTATTGACCGGGCGGGGAGAACGGGCGGTGGAACAGGTTTCGGAATCGCGGTCCTTCGGCGGCCGGCTCACGGTGCATCGCCACAGGTCCGGCAAGACGAACTGCGAGATGACCTTCGCGGTCTATCTGCCGCCCGCGGCGAAGAAAGGGCCGGTTCCCTGCCTCTGGTTCCTCTCCGGGCTGACCTGCACCCACGAGAACGCGATGACCAAGGCCGGGGCGCAGGCCCATGCCGCGCGCCACGGATTGGCGCTGGTCTTTCCCGACACCTCGCCGCGCGGCGAAGGCGTGGCGAATGACGAGGCCTACGACCTCGGTCAGGGCGCGGGGTTCTATCTGGACGCGAGCGAGGCGCCCTGGTCGCAGCATTTCGCCATGGCGTCCTACCTGACGGACGAGTTGGCGGACGTTCTGACCGGAAATTTCCCGATCGACAGCGCCCGCATGGGCGTCACCGGCCATTCGATGGGCGGTCATGGCGCGCTGGTGCTGGCGATGAAGAATCCCGATCTCTTCCGCTCGCTCTCCGCCTTCGCGCCGATCGCCCATCCGACGAAATCCGATTGGGGGCGCAAGCAGTTCGCCGCCTATCTGGGGACGGATGAAAGCGCCTGGGCCGCGCATGACGCCACACTCCTCCTGCGCGAACGCGGCTGGGCGCGGGACGTCCTGATCGACCAGGGGCTGAACGACGAATTCCTCGACCTGCTTCGGCCCGACGCGTTCGCCGCCGCGCTGGTCGAGACACGCACGGCGCATGTCTTTCGCGCCCAGGAGGGCTACGACCACTCCTATAATTTCATCGCCAGTTTCATGGAGGATCACGTCCGCTGGCACGCCGACCGGCTCTGAGCGGCGGCGCTCGTTGCGCCGCGCATCCGGTCTTGATCGCTGTGGATGGCGGCGGAACTTGGACCGGAGCATCGACCGGCCCGGGGCGGCATGGGCGGCGCCGCTGAAGCGGCCCCGCCGCAGGCGTTCAGCTACATGCTGAAGCGCCGCATCCCGCAACAGGGCGGATTCGACGGCTCATCGCGAAGACGCCCCCTCGGTCATTCATGCGCCTTGAGATAGGCGATGACATTCTGTCGATCCTCTTCCTTCCGAAGCCCCGCGAAGGACATTTTCGTCTTTGGGACAAGATCCCGCGGCTTGGTCAGATACTTGTCGAGCGTCGCCTCGTCCCAGACCGCGCCGCTATCCCTGAACGCCTCCATCGCGGAGGAATACTTGTAACCCTCATGCGAGGCGGGATTCGCGCCGACCACGCCGTTCAGGATCGGGCCGACCCGGTTCTTGGCGTCAGGCCCGACCATGTGGCAGGCCTTGCACTTCCGAAATACTTTCTCGCCCTTCTCCGGGTTTCCGTCGGCGAGCGCGCCGCCCGCAGCCAGAACAAGCGCCATCGTCAGCGCCGCGCATTGTCTCATCATGTTCACCTGGTCTCTCCCGACTCGGTCGCACTTCCGCTCATCAATTCACTAGCGCGCCGCCGCGCACGTTCAACCGCAACGAAGCTGCGGCGAAGGCGTCGCCACGATTCCCTCACGCCACATCACGCAGCGTCCGGACTCCCGAACCGGCGCTGCAGCGTCAAAGAAATCGGTGAATTACCGAAGCGTATCAGCGACAGGCGACCGCGCAAGGCCGGGTTGAAGCGCGAGCCGGATCATTTCGACGCAGCCGGCGACGCGAGCAGGGTCGCGAATTCGTGCGAATGGCGTGCGCATCGCGCGACCGTCGCCTATCGCTCGCGCTCTCTGTCCGGCTCGTCATCCTCCGTCTCGTCCACGGGGACCGCATAGGCGCCGGTCAACCAGCGGCCGAGATCGATATCGGCGCAGCGTTTCGAACAGAACGGGCGCCATCGCGTCTCGGTCGGGGCGCCGCAGATCGGGCATTCAGACATCTTTCAACAGCGGCGCGACCGGGCGGCGCTCCCTCTTGCGGATCAGTTCGAGATGGCCAAGCGGGGTCCAGCCGGCGAGCGTGGTCCGCACCGGATCGGCGGCGAGCGCGCGCGTCAGCACGACCTCGACCGCCTTGCGGTCCGCCTTGCGCATCGGCGCGAAGTCGACGACCACTTGTCCGCCCAGACCGCGCAACCGCAATTGCCGTGGCAGATCAGCGGCGGCGGCCAGATTGGCGCGGGCGGCGGCGTCAGGCGCGGTGTCCGCCCCCGTGTTCACATCGATGGCGATGAGCGCGGCGGTCGGCTCGACGGCCATCCAGGCGCCGCGCTCAAGGGGGGCGCGCGCGCCCCGAATACGTTCGATCTCCTCCCAAAGACCAAGCCGGTCAAACGCATCGGGCTCGCCGATCACATTCTCGGCGTCCCATTCGCGAAGCCCGAGCGCCGCGACATCCGGCGCGCTCAGAAGCCGGCCAGGCGGCCCTCCCGCCGCTAGTTCCGCCTCTCGGGCGAGAAGGCGCGCGGCCTCCTCCGTAATCGCTTCCGCATCGGCGCCGGAAGCCGCGCTTCGCAGGATCAGCCCGGTGCCGGAATCGCCGAGCGCGTCCGCGCCGATGCCGGCCAGCCGCTCGCGCTCCGCCCTGTCTTTCACTCCACGCGCGACGTTAACGCCCGGCGAAAGCGGAGTCAGAATCGCAAGGCGGCCTCGATGGAGCCTGCGGCCGGTCATGGGCGCGGCCTTGCCATCCTCGGCGAAGCCCGTGACCTCGGCGAGCACCAGATCCCCCTCCGCGACCTCGGGCGCCTCGCGGAGATAGCCGTCGCCACCGCCCGCGAGCTTGACAAGCGCGGCGCCCTGTTTCGCCATCACCCGCCGCACACGGACGCGATGGATCTCTTCAATCCGCGGCGCGCCATCCTCCGGCGCGTCAACCAGAAGATCCTCCAGTCGGCCGTCGACGACCAGCGCGGCCATGCCAGGCGGGCCGGAGTGAAGCGCGATCAGCCGGCCTTTCATTTCGCCGGCCCCTGCAAGTTCACCGGATAGCCCGCGGCGCGCAGAAGATTGGCGGTCTCCGTCAGCGGCAGACCGACAACGCCGGTGAAGGAGCCAGAAATCCACGGAATCAACGCCCCCGCCAGCCCGTGGATCGCATAGCCGCCGGCCTTTCCTCGCCATTCGCCGGAACGGAGATAGGCCCCGATCTCCTCATCCGACAGCCGCTTGAATTTCACCGCCGTCACGACTTCGCGCGCCCAGACCCGCGCGCCGAGCTTGAGCGCGACCGCGGTGATCACCGTGTGGCGGCGTCCCGACAGCAGGCGCAGAAAGCGCTCCGCTTCGGTCTCGTCCGCGGGTTTTCCGAGTATGCGCCGCCCCGCCGCGACGGTCGTGTCAGCGCAAAGCACCAGTTCATCCGCGCCGGCGCTCACCGCGGCCACCTTGTCCGCCGCCATACGAATGCAATAGGGTCGTGGGGTTTCGGACTTGCGTGGCGTCTCGTCGATATCGGGCGGGCGAACCTCGTCAGGCGTCACGCCGATCTGCGCCAGAAGCTCGCGCCGCCTTGGGCTTGCGGAGCCGAGGATCAGGCGCACGAGATTACTTGAAGCGATAGGTGATGCGGCCCTTGGTCAGATCATAGGGCGTCATTTCCACCTGGACCTTGTCGCCCGCAAGGACGCGGATGCGGTTCTTGCGCATCTTGCCCGCAGTATGAGCGATGATCTCATGGCCGTTCTCGAGCTCAACCCGGAATGTCGCGTTGGGCAAAAGCTCGGTCACGACGCCGGGGAATTCGAGGGTTTCTTCCTTGGCCATGCCGTCTCCAAAAATCGCGGCGCAAATACGCGCCGGGCGCGGGGGTTAATGACTCCAAACGCATGTGAAAGCAAGGAGCCGCCGGGCCCCATCGCTCACGCCGGGACGCCGATCTCACTCCGCGGGCGGCCCGAATGGAACGAAAGCGCCGGTGTTCCAGTCGAGCGCGAGTATCCGGTCGAAATCCGCCGGGTCGATCTCGGCCACGATCCGGCGTCCGAAAGCGACATCCGGGGTCGCGCCGGCGAGCAACCCTTCCCCGACGCGGGCTTCAGGAAACGAATAATAGATCGTCCCTCCCCCGCCGAGTACGCGCGGCGTCCGCAGCTCGAGGAATGCGTTCGGATCCTGATTCCAGTAGACGAAGAATTCCGCGCAGTCTGGCAAAGAAATCTCGATGCGCAGCCGCCCGCTCGGCGCGGTCACGTAGTCGGGTGCGGGCGCGCCGGATGCGCGGAGGCAGCCATAGCTCCGGCTCAGGAAAACGAGCGCCTCATCCGGGCGTCCCCAGTGCTCCATGAGCCAGTGCGGGGCGGAGCCGGTGGTGGGGCCGTTGATGACCAGTATCCGCCCATTCTCAACCGGCGGCTCCGCCTGGACGGCGCGCGCCAGCGCCTTGAAAGAGGCGGGTTCGACATCGGCCAGCATCGCGCGGACGCCTCCAACCGTGGAGAACGCCATCGCAGCGACGAATCCAAGGGTGACAGCGGCGGCCGCCGGTCGAACGATCCGCGGCGCGAACGCTGGCGCCTGAACCATTCTTGCAAGCAGGAGAAGCAGGAACGGATGAAAAGCCGGGGCGAACCGGGCGCTATTGGCTGCGACCGCGAGCAGAACGAAACCGCCGAGAGCCATCAAGAGCACCAGCCCATCGACCTCACGCCGTTCTTCGCCGCCGAAAACGAGCCGCCGAAGGCCGCCGATAACCGCAATCGCGACAAGAGCGTCAATCGCGAGATTGAGCATGACCGCGACGACAGCCGCGGGATGATCAACCAGCGCCGCTGGTCCCGTCCTCAGGATGTCACCCACCATCTCCTTGATCTCGTTACCGTTCGCAAGTGCGGTCGGCCAGACGGCGAACCCGCGCAGCAGGTTCCGGGCGAACCCTGAAACCCCGCCTGAAACCGCGTAGGCGTTATCCGCCAGCGAACCGACGACACCGATGCGGAGGGCGACCCAGACAACGAACGGGACGACAAGCAAGAGTGCGACGCGGGGCGACCGCAAATAGACCAGCGCCCAGAGCGCGGCGGAGAGCGGCGCGTAGAGAGCGATCTCCTTGGTGAAAACCGCGACAAGAAGAACGCCTGCGGCGACGAGCCAGGTCCGCCGCGCACAGGCGAGCGCCGCGAAAAGACAGAACACCCCGCTGAGCGCGTCCTGCTGAAACGCCACTCCCTGCACGCTAGACGCGATAGCGGCCGGCTGCAGAAGAACAAAGACGCCGCATGCGCAGGAGGTGAGGACAGGCAGGCCGAGCCGCAGCGCAAGCGCGGCGCAGGCGGCGGCGCCACAGCCGAGCAGCGCGAAATACGGAACATAGTAGAGCGCGTAGGCGTCGCCGAAAATCGCATGGTCTGCGGCCATCAAGGCGTTGCTGAATGGACGTATGAACGCAAAACCCGGACGCGCGAAGTATTCCGCATATCCGACCGTGAACCAGTAGGAGGGCGAATATCTTGTCGAAACTTCGAACAGGGCGACATCGTCATGGCTGACGACCTTGCCCTGCAAGAAAACCGGGTAGAGTGAGAAATAGACGAGAACGCCAAGCGCGATAAAGAACGCCGCGCGCGTTGCTCCCGATTTTCGGAACCGCTCGAGCACGATGAAATTACGTCGGTTTCAATCGTACGATAACCGCCAGGGCGGATTCATCGCTCATGCCGAAAACGGCGACTGTCGCTGGAACGCCGCGCGGCGATCCGGCGATGCCCGAAGCCTGTTCGTGTCGATCTCCTGCGCCTCCGATCACACGCTCGCCTCAACCGGTGTCAGCTCGAAATCGAGCTTCGGCATGAGCTTGAGCAAGTGTTGCGTGTAGGGGTTCTGCGGCGACTCGAACAGCGTCTCGGTCTCCGCCAGTTCTTTCAGCTGGCCGTTCTGCATCACCGCGACGCGGTCGCACATCTGGCGGATCACCGGCAGGTCGTGGCTGATGAACAGCATCGTCAGCCCCATCTCCTGTTGCAGATCCTTGAGCAGGTTCAGCAATTGCGCCTGGATCGAGACATCGAGCGCCGAAGTCGGCTCGTCGCAGATCAGAAAGCGCGGACGGGTGGCGAAGGCGCGGGCGATGGAGATGCGCTGACGCTGGCCGCCGGAAAATTCATGCGGGTATTTCCACGCCGCCTGCTTGCCAAGCTCCACCTGCTCCAGAAGGTCCTCAACGATCCGGACGATCTCGGCGTTGCTCCCGGCCAGCCGGTGATGGCGGATCGGCTCCGCGATGATGTCGAAGAGCCGCATCCGGGGGTTGAGCGAGGAAAACGGGTCCTGAAAGATCATCTGGATCTGGCGACGGAACGGGGCGAGTTCCTTCTCGCCCTGCAGGTCGCTGACCGCGACGTCATTGTACCAGACGCGGCCCGCCGACGGCGTGTAGAGCCCGGCGATCATGCGGGCGAGCGTGGATTTTCCGCTCCCGCTCTCCCCCACGACGCCAAAGGTCTCGCCCCGCCTGATTTCGAAGGACAGGTCGTCGACAGCGGTGAAATAGCGCCGCCACGCCGGTATCATCGAATGGCGGCTGGTGAACCTCATCGAGAGGTTCTCGCAGCGCACGAGCGGGTCGGAAACCTCCTCAGCCTGCTTTTGCGCGGAGCCGAGCCAGTGTGAGCGAAGATCGACCTGGTCGTGTTTCTCCAGCCCGTCCTCGGAATAGGAGACTCGGGGAAACCGGTCGAGCTTCACGTCCGAGCGCGGCACCGCGGCCATCAGGCTCTTCGTGTAATCCTCCTTCGGATGGCCAAGCACGTCTTTCGTCGCCGCGATCTCGACGATCTTGCCGTGATACATGACGGCGACGCGGTCGGTGATCTCCGCGATGACGCCCATATCATGGGTGATGATCACCACCCCGACATTCCGCGTCTTGCAGAGGTCGCGGATGAGATCGAGGATCTGCGCCTGGATCGAGACGTCGAGCGCCGTGGTCGGCTCGTCCGCGATCACGAGGTCCGGTTCGGCGCAGAGCGCCAGCGCGATCACGACCCGCTGGCGCATACCGCCGGAGAACTGGTGCGGATATTCGTCGATCCGGTTCTCGGCGTCGGCGATTCCGACTTCATCGAGCATCTGGATCGCCCGCTTCCGCGCCGCCGATGCGGAGACGTCCAGGTGCGTGCGTATGGTCTCGACGATCTGCTGGCCGACGGTGAAGAGCGGATTGAGGCTGGTCATCGGGTCCTGAAAGATCATGCCGATCTTGCGGCCCCTGATCTTCTGCAACGCCTGGGGCGGCAGCTTGTCGATCCGCTCGCCTTCCAGCTTGACCTCTCCGTCGGTCATCTTTCCGGGCGCCTCTAGAAGCCCGATCACCGCGTTGCCGATGGTCGACTTACCTGCGCCGGACTCGCCGACGACGCCGACGATCTCCCCGCCGCGCACGTCCAGATCTATGCCGCGAACAGCCTCCACATCGCCCCAGCGACTGGGAAACCGGATGTGCAGATTCCTGATTTCAAGGAGCGACATCAGTTCACCTCAGCTTCGGGTTCATTACGTCGCGGAGCCAGTCGCCCACGAGGTTGACGGAGAGGATGAGTATAGCGAGCGCCGCGCCGGGGAAGATCGTGATCCACCACGCGCCGGAGAAGAGGTAATCGCTGCCGATCTTGATGAGCGTGCCCAGCGAGGGTTCGGTCGGCGGCACGCCGACGCCGAGGAAGCTCAGCGTCGCCTCGGTCAGCACCGCGACGGCGAGACCAAGAGTCGCGATGACAAGCACCGGCCCCATGACGTTCGGCAGAATGTGGCGAATCATGATCAGCGAGGATCTCAATCCGATCAGACGGGCGGCGAGGATGTAGTCCTTGTTGCGCTCCACCAAGGTGGAGGCGCGCACCGTGCGCGCGAACTGCACCCAGTGAGAGAGCCCGATCGAAAGGATCAGCACGAGTATCGCCAGTTCCGAGTGCTGCGATGGCGGCAGAACGCCGCGCATGATCCCATTGAGCAGGAGCGCGACGAGAATCGTGGGAAAGCTGAGCTGAATCTCGGCCACGCGCATGATGAAGGCGTCGACCATGCCGCCCTTGTAGCCGGCGATCAGGCCGAGCGCGACGCCGATCACCATGGCGAGGATGACGCTGACGAAGCCGACGAGCAACGACACCCGGCCGCCGTAGAGGATGGTGGAGAGGACATCCCGGCCCAGATTGTCGGTGCCGAGCGGATAGGCCGCCATCCCCCCCTCCACCCAGGCGGGCGGCAACTCGGAATCGAGCAGACTAAGCGTCGCGACGTCGAAAGGGTTCTGCGACGCGACGTAGGGCGCGAAGAGCGCGGCCAGAATCATCCCGAGGGTGATGACGGTCGCGATGATCGTGGCCGGCGAGGTCCGGAAGCTGTAGACGAGATCACTGGCCATGGCCCTGCGGACCCCGTCGAGAAAACGCGCGCCGAGGCCGGGGGTGGTTTCGCTAACTGGCATCAGACGCGGCCCTTCGAGCTGTCGGCGCGCAGACGCGGGTCGACGACGTAATAGAGGATATCGACGATCAGATTGATGACCACGAAGAAGAACGCGATCATCACCAGATAGGCCGACATGATTGGGATATCGACCGTCTGGATCGCCTGAAGGAAAAGACGGCCCATGCCCGGCCACTGGAACACCGTCTCGGTGATGATCGCGAACGCAATCAGCGTGCCGAGTTGCAGCCCGATGATCGTAATGACGGGAACCAGCGTGTTCTTGAGCGCATGGCTGAACTGAATCGCACGGCTGACGATGCCGCGCGCCCGCGCGAACTTGATGTAATCGGTGGCCATGACCTCCAGCATCTCGGCGCGGACAAGGCGCATGACGAGGGTCATCTGGAACAGCGCCAGCGTGGTCGCCGGCAGGATGATCGCCTTCCAGCCGGAAACGGTCAGAAAGCCCGTCGTCCAGCCACCGACATCCACAATGTCGCCCCGGCCGAACGAAGGGAACCAGCCGAGAATCACGGCGAAGAAATAGATGAAGAGAATGCCGATCAGGAATGTCGGCAGCGACACGCCGATCAGCGATAGAGTCATGAAACTCTTGGAGAGCCACCCGTGCCGATGGAGTCCTGTATAGACGCCCATCGGAATGCCGATGACAAGCGCGATGACCATCGCCAGCCCCGCCAGCTCCAGCGTCGCCGGCATCCGTTCCAGCATCAGTTCGGACACCGCCCGCTTGTGCTGATAGGAAAAGCCGAAATCACCCACCGCGGCGTTGGAGGCGAAACGCATGAACTGTATTGGGAGCGGGTCGTTGAGCCCGAGACGTTCGCGCAACTCATCGCGCTCCGCCTGGCTGGTGTCCTGGCCCACCATCTGGTTGATCGGGTCGCCGACGAACTGGAAGAGGGCGAACGCGATCGCGCCGACGAACAGCATCACAAGGACGGATTGCGCCAGTCGTTTGGCGATGAATCTAAGCATCCGCGGTAATTATCCTGACAAGCGTGCGCGGGAAGGAGATCCCGGGGGCGACGCGCGCCCCCGGAAAGCGTTCCAGCCTTAGTTGACCGTTACGAAACGGAACTGGAACTGGTTGTCGGCGCGCTGCTTGAGCTCGATATTGTCGCGCGCGGCCCACACGACCGACTGCTGGTGCAGCGGCACGTAATAGACCTTGTCCTTGACGATCTGGAAAGCCTCCAGGATCAGGGCGTCGCGCTTTTCCTGATCGGTCTCCGTGAGCACCAGGTCGGTAATCTCGTCGAGCCGCGGATCGCTGAAATCGCCATAGTTGACGCGCCCGCGTCCGGTGTCCTCGTTCCAGGTCGACATCAGGCTGTAGAGCACGTTGTGGCTGTCGAAGCTCGACGGGGTCCAACCCAGCAGATACATCGCGAAATCCTGCTTGCCGCGATTGATGTCGGCGAAGAACTGCGCTTTCGGATAGGCGCGCGTGTTCAGCTTGATCCCGACGCGGGCGAGCATGGCCGTGATCACCTGGCAGATATCGGCGTCGTTGACGTAGCGATCGTTCGGACAATCGAAACGCGTCTCGAACCCGTCAGGATAGCCGGCCTCGGCCAACAGCGCCTTCGACGCCTCCGGATCGTAGGGATAGCGCTCGATCTGCTCCCCTGCCGGAAAGAGAGTCGGCGAGATCATCAGCGAAGTCGGGTAGGACAGGCCGCGCATAACCTTCTTGCTGATCAGGTCGATGTCGATCGCCTGATAGATCGCCTTGCGGACCCGCACATCCTTGAACGGGTTCCCTTCGACATTGGTGCCCAGCGCCTGATCGCGGAACTGATCCATGCCGAGGAAGATCGTCCTCAGCTCCGGCCCGCTGATGACGCGGGTGCCGTCGTTGTCGTCGATCCGCTTGATGTCCTGCAACGGCGCCGGATACATCATGTCGATCTCGCCCGACAGCAGCGCCGCGACGCGGGTGGCCGCCTGCGTGACCGGGGTCATCGTGACCTTGGTGAGGTTGTGCTCCACCTCGCCCCACCAGTCTTCGTTGGGCACGAAGACCGTGCGCACGCCCACCTCACGCTCGGTGATCTTGAACGGGCCGGTGCCGTTGGAGTGCTGCCCGGCGTAGCTCTCGATTCCCTTGGTCGTGCTCGTCGGAACGGTCGCGCCGTGCTCCTCCGACCACTCCTTGTCCATCATGTAGAAGCTCTCCCACTGAGCTGTCAGGATGGGGTTCGGAACTTCGGTGACGAAATCGACGGTGTAGTCGTCCACCTTGATGACTTCGGTGACGCCGCCCACGCGATCGCGCAGATTGGAGTCCTTGTTGTTGATCCGCTCGTAGCTGAACAGGACATCGTCGGCGTTGAAATCGTTGCCGTTGTGGAACTTGACGCCCTCACGCAGATGGAAGCGCCAGCGCGTCGGCTCGAGAATCTCCCAACTCGTCGCCAGCGCGGGCTCAATCTCGAGATCCGCGCTCCGTCGCACGAGACCCTCATAGACATTGCCCATCACCGAGAAGGTGAAGGTGACATTGTGGCCCATCGGATCGAGGGAGGTCGTGTCGGTCTGGAACGCCCAGCGCAATTCCTTGGCGCTCGCCGGCGTCGCCGCGAAGGCGGATGCCGCGAGGATCGCGGTTGCGGCCGATATGTATCGTCGTTTCATGGTCATGGATTTCATAGACTCCCTGTCGCTGCGCCGCTGACGAGCAGATCGGGAAGATTCCCGGCGCAAGCGCGCGCCAGCCGCTAGACAGGAACACAACGGCGCGTCGCGCAGAAGTCAACACCAGTCGCCCAGTTCGCCGGCGCGGATCATCAGCCTTTGACCGAGCCGTCCGAACGCCAGACGTCCCTCGCGCACGCCTCACAGATTCGTCGGACTCCAAGCTATTGCATCGCATGGTGAAACGCTGGCATCGATCCGATGATCGTTTCGAATTCCCGCGAATCCGTCCAGGAGGTTTTCATGCCGGTTCAGCCCGCCATCGCCGCGCGTCACGAGGAACTCACCGCCTGGCGGCGAGACTTCCACGCCCATCCCGAGACGGCCTTCGAGGAGACCCGGACATCGGACCTCGTCGCGGAGCGCCTCGAATCCTGGGGGCTGGAGGTTCATCGCGGTCTGGGCGGCACCGGCGTCGTCGGCGTGCTGCGCGCCGGAAACGGCACGGGCTCGCTCGGGCTTCGCGCCGACATGGACGCACTGCCGATGCAGGAGGAGGCGGACACCCCGCATCGCTCCACGATTCCGGGCAAGATGCACGCCTGCGGGCATGACGGACACACGACCATGCTGCTCGGCGCCGCGCGCTACCTGGCGGAGACGCGGAATTTCAACGGCGCCGTTCATTTCATCTTCCAGCCGGCGGAGGAGGCCGGCGGCGGCGCGAAGCGCATGATCGAAGACGGGTTGTTCGAGAAATTCCCCTGCGACGAGGTCTTCGCGATCCACAACACGCCCAAACTGCCGGTGGGGGTCGCCTCAGTGCATGCCGGGCCGATGCTGGCCGCGGTGGACGCGATGATCGTGACGATCACCGGCAAGGGCGCGCACGGCGCCCGCCCGCATGAAGGGAACGACCCGATCTCGGTTGGCGTGCAGTTGCACACTGCGCTCCAGCATGTCGCGACCAAGTCGATCAGCCCGCTGGAGCCTGCGGTGATCAACGTCACGCAGTTCCACGCCGGCACCGCGATCAACGTCGCGCCTCAGCGTGCGAGAATCGCGGCGACGATCCGCAGTCTCGACCCCGGCGTCCGCGACCGGATCGAGGCGCGGGTGCGGGAGATCTGCGACGGCCTCGCCAAGGCCTATGGCGTCGAGATCGATCTCGAATACCGGCGGTCCGTCTCGCCGACCATCAACACGCCGGCGGAGGCGGAGATGGCGGCGGAGGCGGCCGCGGATGTGCTGGGAGTCGAGAACGTGCGCCGGAACGAAAAACCGGTCACCGGCGGCGAGGACTTCAGCGAGATGCTGGCCGTGAAACCGGGCGCCTTCCTCTATATCGGCGGCGGAAAGAGCGATGACGATTTCGGCCTCCATCACCCGCGCTACGACTTCAACGACGATATCCTGCCGATCGGCGCCTCCTATTTCGCGAACCTCGTGGAAAGGCGGCTCTCGCGCGAGCAGGGTGAATCCGCGTCCTGAGCGCAGGACGCCGTCGCGACGGCGCGCCGGTCAGGAATCCTCGGACGCCGCGCCGAAACGCTCATGGATCCGGTCGCGTAGCTGGTCCCGCGTCTGACGGTATGCGGCGAGCTTCGCCTCGCGCCCTTCCGCAAGGCCGGTCGGATCCAGCGTCGGCCAGTATTCGACGTCCAGCGCGTGGTGGCGGGTGTATTCCTGCGCGCGGCGCTGCGCGGCGGGCGACAGCGCGATGATCAGATCGTAGCTTTCGATATCCTCGCCCCAATCCTCGAAATCTTCGAAACTCTTCACGCGGTGGCGGGTCAGGTCGACGCCGATCTCGCGGCAGACCTCCACCGCGAACCCATCCACCTCCATCTCGCTCTTGACGCCCGCCGACTGGATATAGACCGAAGAGCCGAGAAGCTGTTTCGCCAACCCCTCCGCCATCGGTGAGCGAACGGCGTTGTGATCGCAACAGAAAAGGACCGAGCCGGGAATATGGCCGGCCACTTCAGCCCCGGAATTGCAGGACGCAGATCAGCGTGAACAGCCGACGGGCGGTCTGGTCATCGGTCTCCACCTTGCCTTCGAGACGCTCCTTCAGCACCCGCGCGCCCTCGTTGTGGATGCCGCGGCGGCCCATGTCGATCGCCTCGATCTGGCTCGGCGGCAGGCGCTTCACGGCGTCGAAATAACTTTCGCAGATCTGGAAATAGTCCTTGATGATCTGCCGGAATGGCGAGAGCGAGAGGTGGAACTCCGCCGCCGCTTCGTCCGCCTCCGTCCTGACTTCGAAGACCAGCCGGCGCTCACGCATCGCGAGGTTGAGCCGGTAGGGGCCGGCGGCGCGGCCGGGTAACGCGAACACGTTCTCTTCCAGCAGATCGAACATCGCGACCTTCCGCTCCTGCTCCACCTCCGGCGTCGGCGCGGCGAGTCCGGCGGCGTCGAGCTTGATGTCGATCAGGCGGTCGGGCGGGAGAGCGGTGTCCATCGCTTCACTCATTCATCGCATCGAGGCGGCTGCGCACCGAAAGCCCGTGCGCCTCCAGCCCCTCGGCCCGGGCCAGAACCTCCGCCGCCGGGCCGATCGCCCGGAGCGCGCCGGGACTCATGCGCGCCAGCGTCGTCCGCTTCATGAAGTCGAGCACCGAAAGGCCCGAGGAGAACCGCGCCGAGCGCGCGGTCGGCAGCACGTGATTGGGGCCGCCGACATAATCGCCGATGGCTTCAGGCGTATGCGCGCCGAGGAAGATCGCCCCGGCGTGGCGGATTCTCTCGGCCAATCCCTCCGCATCGGCGGCGCAGATCTCCAGATGCTCGGGCGCGACCCGGTTGGCGAGCTCCACCGCATGATCGAGGTCGCGCGCGACAATCAGCGCGCCATGCGCGCGCCAGCTCGCCCCCGCGATCGTCCGGCGCGCCAACGTCTCCAGCCGCCGCTCCACGGCCGCGGCGACGGCGTCGGCGAAGCCGGGATCGTCGGTGACCAGGATCGCCTGCGCGCTTTCGTCATGTTCGGCCTGGCTCAACAGATCGAGCGCGACCCAGTCCGGATCGTTGTCGCGATCCGCGATGACCAGTATTTCCGACGGCCCGGCGATCATGTCGATGCCGACATGACCGAAGACCCGCCGTTTCGCAGCCGCGACCCAGGCGTTGCCCGGACCGGTGATCTTGTCCACCGGCCGGATCGGCCCGGCCCCGTAGGCGAGCGCGGCGATCGCCTGCGCGCCGCCGACACGCCAGATCTCGTCCACTCCGGCCAGCCGCGCGGCGAGAAGGACGAGCGGGTTCGCGCGCCCGTCCGGCGTCGGCGCCGCGACGACCAGCCGGGAAACACCTGCGACCCGCGCCGGGATCGCGTTCATCAGCACGGAGGAGGGATAACTCGCCAGCCCGCCCGGCACATAGAGCCCGGCGCTCTCCACCGGGCGCCAGCGCCAGCCGAGCGTCGCGCCGGCCTCATCGGTCCAGAGCGCGTCAGCGGGCGCTTGGCGGGTATGATAGGCGCGGATGCGCCCGGCGGCGAGCTCCAGCGCTTCGCGCTCCGGCGCGCCAATCCCGGCGATGGCGGCGTCGATCTCCGCTTCGGAAATCCGCAGCGTGTTTTCGTCGGCGCCGAAACGGTCGAAACGGCGGGTGAGGTCGAGTACGGCCGCAAGGCCCCGCGCCCTTACATCGGCGATGATTCCGGCGGCGGCCTCGTCGACATCGGCGTCCGCCGCGCGCGCCGTGTCCAGGAACGCGCCGAAGCGGCCCTCGAAATCCGGCTCGTCATGCGAAAGGCGAAACGGCATGGAGTTGGTTTTCCCTCGGTCGATCCCGGGGGTTTATGCGCAGCGGCGCCGGAGTTCAACGGGACGCCGCGCCTAGAAATGCTGCGGCTGGCCGCCGGCCGCCCAGGGGCGGGTGAGGTCCACAAGGGCGACATTCACGCATTCGACCTGCATCTGCACCGCCGCGCCGCCCGAGCAGGTCAGGGTGATCATGCCGCCGCACTCCTCACCCGGCTGGAAATCGATGCCGAGGATGTTGAAGACGGCGCTCTTTTCGCGCGGGTCGAGGCCGGCGGCGCGGGCGCGCAGCACGTCATCGAAGGTCAGCGCCGCCGCCACCCGCTCGTAGGCGCGTTTCTCGCGCTCGGCGCGGTCGCGATCCTCCCAGCGGAATCGATAGACCAGCACGGAGAACCGCCGCCGGCGCGGCGCATAGTGAACATTCGCGACCTTGCCGACCGCGTCCTGCGCCAGCGCGGAAATCACCGCAAGATCCTCCGCGCTCTCCGCCCGGAGACGCAGCGGCGCCTCGCCGCCATCGCCGAATGTCGCGTCACGCCCCATGATCTATTCGCTCACTCTTTCTATTCGCGCGCCACAGGCGGAAAGCTTCTCCTCCACCCGCTCGTAGCCCCGGTCCAGATGATAGACCCGGCTGACCACGGTTTCACCTTCCGCCGCAAGCCCGGCGAGCACAAGAGACGCGGAGGCGCGCAGATCCGAAGCCATCACCGGCGCGCCCTTCAGGCGCTCGACGCCTCGCACCAGCGCGACGCCGCCGTCTATCTCGATACTGGCGCCCATTCGGGACAGCTCCGGAACATGCATGAAGCGGTTCTCGAAGATCGTCTCCTCGATTCGGCTCTCCCCTTCGGCCAGCGTCAGGAGCGTCATGATCTGCGCCTGAAGATCGGTCGGAAAACCGGGAAATGGCGCGGTCGAGACATCGACCGGCAGCACCACGCCGTTGCGGCGCCGCACCCGGAGCCCGTCAGTCTCCTCGGCCACCTCGATATCGGCCGCCTCCAGCCGGTCGGCGAAGGCGGCGACAAGGTCGCGGCGCCCGCCCTCCAGCAACACGTCGCCGCCGGCGATGGCGGGGGCGATCATGTAGGTTCCGAGCTCGATCCGGTCCGCGACCACCCGGTGCGTCGCACCGTGCAGGCGATCGACCCCCTCGATGGTGATCGTCGCCGTTCCCTCACCCTCGATCTCCGCGCCCATCGCGCGAAGACAGCGCGCGAGATCGACGATTTCGGGCTCGCGGGCCGCATTCTCCAGCACCGTCGTTCCCTTGGCGAGGACGGCCGCCATCATCAGGTTCTCCGTCGCGCCGACGGAGACGAACGGAAAGGCGAAGCGCGCGCCCTTCAGACCGCCCTTCGCCTCGGCGTGGACATAGCCGTCGCGGAGCGTCATCTCCGCGCCCATCGCCTCCAGTCCGCTCAGATGGAGATCGACCGGCCGCGCCCCGATCGCGCACCCGCCGGGGAGCGATACGACCGCGCGCCCTTCACGCGCCAGAAGCGGCCCGAGCACCAGGATCGACGCGCGCATCTTCCGCACGATATCGTAGTGCGCCACATGGCTGGCGATCGAGGCCGCGCCGAGCGCCAGGACTCTTCCCCCCTGCAACGCCGCCACCTCGCACCCGAGCGAGGTGAGAAGCGCGGTCATCGTGCGAATGTCGGCGAGCCGCGGCGCGTTGGTTAGCGTCAGCGGCTCTTCGGACAGAAGCGCCGCCGGCATCAGGGCGAGACAGGCGTTCTTCGCGCCGCCGATCGGAATGCGACCCTGCAGCGGCGCGCCGCCTCTCACTACGATCCTGTCCATCTTCGCTCGCCCCCCTGTTTCGCCGCCCGGCCGGCCCGGTCAGTCGTCGCTGCGGTCTTTCGCCCAATCAAGGCGATTGAGGGGCGTGTCCGTGCGATTCGGATCGAGACCGGAGAGATCCTCACGGCGCTTCGCCTGAGCCTTCCGGCGCCGGAGATTCCGCCGCAGCGCGGCGGCGAGCCGCCCAGCGCGCTCCGCCTGTTTCTCTTCATCCCTCTTGCCGGCCATCGCGCGTCTTTATCCGCCGCTCGCGCGCCCGTCCAGCGGCGAGCGCCCCGCGTCATCCGTCCTGCGCCGGCGCATTCTCCCGGCCTCCGCCCCGCCCCGGGAAGAGGGCGGGTCCGCAAACGCGTCTCGCGGCGCCCCGCCCGGGCCCGGCGCGGCGGGCGAACGCCATGAGGAGGAGCGCGTCACGACATGCGCCGTGAGGCGGATCGCCGCTGCCTTCATCCCCGATCGCATAGTCGAGGCTCTTGCATTCCACTCCGGATTCGCTCAAAAGGCGCCCCGCGCAGGCTGCGGTAGCTCAGTGGTAGAGCACTCCCTTGGTAAGGGAGAGGTCGAGAGTTCAATCCTCTCTCGCAGCACCATCTCGCCTTTGAGGTTGTTGAATCCTGCTAACACCTTGAAGGGAAAGGCGGTTTCTGTAGTTCTATAACCGTTTTCCCGCGAGTATCGCAGGGGCTCCGAAAACGCTAGTCTGAGCACCGTTTGCTTGAGTGCCAAGTTGCCATTTTCATAGATATTCCAGGGCCTTGCCAAAAATTCGAGGGATAGTTCGATAAATTCTTCGAACCTTCCCTTCGGCGGCACGATCCGCTCCGCTTTTTCCGCGAGAAGTATCTTCTCCCGCTCCAGCTTGGCGATCCGGCTCTCGTAAGCCGTCACAACGCTCGGCGTTGTCGCGTCGAAAATCCAGTCGAGCAGGTTCTCAATTTGCTTCTCCACGCCTCTGAGTTGCTTAGATACCGCCTCTTTGGCGTTCTGAGCCTCAACGAGCCGCATGTTCCAAGCGTCCTTGAACATGGCCCGCGCCAGCTCGAAAAGCTGCCGCTTGCGCTGTAGGCTTCTCAGGATGTCCGCAAGGCCGTCCTCGATCTTCGCGCGCGGAATCGACTTGCGCTTCGACGGACAGCCGCGCGTGTCACAGAGGTAGTAGGCATAGGGCTTGCGGCAGCCTTTGGACCAACAGGCCGTCATCGGTTTGCCGCATCATCGCCTCGAAACCGCTTCACCGATTCCGAGACTTCCACCTGGCGGGGTTTTACGCCGCCCGCGCCGGGAAAATGCCGACGCCTCCGTGGCTGGATTTACCGGCGCCCTATACAGCGCTCCACAACGCCGCGTCTTCGGCCTCGGAGCGCGCGACGATCGCGGACAGCGCCCGTATCGTGACGGCGGCGTCCCTCACCCAGTGGTGGAAATAATCCGGCTCCGGGTCCCAGGCGCCGAAGCGCGGCGAGGCGAGCACCGAGCCCGGCGCGGGCGTCACGCTCCAACCGAAGGAGGCGCGCCGCCGCGCCCTTCCGGTGGCGGAGACCGCGCGGCGGAGCGACCGGATCGCTCCTGCGGCGCGCTCCTCGATCCAGTCGCCCGGCGCGCCGGCCATGTCAGGCTTCGAGCGCGTCGAGCGCGGCCTCGATGGCGCGGCGATAGACGGGGCCGGTCGGGCAATGCGACTCGCCCGGCAGGACGGAAAAGAACCGCGGAACGCGGGCCGCGCGAAACCAGGCCAGCGCGTCGCACGGCGGCGTCAGCGCATCCCGCGCCCCTGTCATCACCGCCACGGGCGCCAAGCAGCGCGCCAGCGCCGGCGCCGCGTCGAGCGCCTCCATCTCCCGGCGCATCTCCGGCGCCTCGCGCGCCAGCGCCGCAACGGCATCCGGCCCCATCGCCCGCCGCGCAGCGAGCAAGGCTGCGCCGGAGAGCACCGGCGAGACAGCGATGAGATGATCGACCTGCGCCTCCTCCGCCAGCTCCGCGGCGGCGTAGGCGCCGATGCTATGCCCGGCGAGTGCGAGGCGCTCGGGACCCCGCGCTTGCACCCACCCGATCGCGGCGCGGGCGTCGCGAACGTGCCCTGTCATCGAGAAGCGCTCCGGATCGCCCGAGCCCGGCGTCGCGCGCGAATGCGCGAGATCGGGCGCCAGAACGCTCCACCCTCTCCCGATATAGGCGTCCGCGAGCAACCGCATATGGTCCGAGTCGGCGGACCCGTCCCGGCCATGCAGAAGGACAGCGATGCGTCGCGCCGATGCGGGCCCGCGCAGCCGACGCCGGAGCGCCCCGGCGCCACGATCGGGTGAAGACGCGACCAGAGGTTCGGTCGCCATCGCCGGCCTCTCCTCTCCAGAACGCCGGGCGCCCCCGGCGGAGCCTCGCGCGCGTCGCCTCCCGAGATGACGCCAGCCCCCGATCCGCGTCAACAGCGATCGTGAAAGGGTCCGCGCCGCAGGTGCGAATCAGGCCTCCGGCTTCCTTGTCGCCTCCGCGCGGGGGAGCGACGCGAGTTCGTTTGGATCGCGCCTGAAGGCTTCGGCAGGCATCGCAACGATCATGTCCTTCGCCCGCGCAAGGTGGGCGCGGATCGCCGCATCGGCGGCCTCCTCGTCGACCGCCGCGATCGCCTCGGCGATCGCGCGGTGCTCGGCGAGCGACGTCGCGATCACGTCCGGCGTGATCGCGCTGCTGATCTGCGCCATGATCAGCGAAAGCTGCAATCGCATGTTGAGTTCGATCAGCTGCCGATTGTCCGCGGCGACAAACATCGCGCCATGAAAGCGCTGATTCTCCATGATGTAGGCGGAAGCGGACAGGCGCGCCATGTCATCGTATATGAACGCGGTGTCAGCCAGAAAAGTGCGGCGCACAGACCTGTCGGCGGCGTTCCGCGCGGCGCGCCGCGCCGCCAGCGCCTCCAGCTCCATGCGGATATCGAAAAGCTCGGTGGCGTCGGTCAGCGACATCCGCCGCACCAGCGCGCCGCGGTTCGGCACGAGTTCGATCGTCCCCTCCGCGGCGAGACGATGGAACGCTTCGCGGAGCAGACTGCGACTGACGCCAAGCTCGGCCGTCAGATCCGCCTCCACCAATCGCTGTCCGGGGGCGTAACGCCCGCGAAACACGCCCTCGCGCAGATATTCCACGACCGAATCGCCGCGCTCGCCGCGCGGTTCCGCCCGGCGCGCACCGAGCGTCGTCGCATCTGTCCCGGTTGAGCTGGATCGCGGCATGGGCTGACGATACCGGCGGCCAGACCGCTTGACAACGACAATTTTGTCCGACAATCGTGTCGGCCAATAAATGGAGGAGATGCGATCATGATGATCGGAAAAACCGGCGAAACGGTCACCGCCATCAGCACCGCGGACGCCGCGAGCCTGACTGTTCGCGGGCGCGATCTCTGCTCGGATCTGATGGGCAGGGTGGGGTTCACCGAATATTTCTACCTGCTCGTCACCGGTCACGAGCCGACCGAAGAGCAGCGCTACTTTCTCGATCTTCTGCTCGTCTCCATCGCGGAACACGGACTGGTGCCGACGAACCAGGCGGCGCGTATGACGCTCGCGGCCGACCCCTCTTCGATCCAGGGGGCCGTCGCCGCCGGCATTCTCGGGTGCGGCACGGTCGTCCTCGGCACGGCGCAGTCCTGCGGCGACCTTCTGACTTCCGCGCGGAACCGCGCAGCCGCTGACGGCGGCGACACGGTGGCGGCGCTGAAAGCCGAGCTGGAGGCGATCAGGGCGGCGCGCGGCCCCGCCCCCGGCTTCGGCCATCCGCTGCACAAGCCGATCGACCCCCGCGCGCAGCGAATTCTGTCGCTGGCGGAGGCGAAGGGGGTGAAGGGCGGCCACGTCGCGCTCGCGCGCGCCGCGGAGCGGCTGGTTCCGGAAATCTGGGGCCGACCGTTGCCGATGAACGTCTCGATGGCGATCGCCGCCGTGCTCCTCGACCTCGGCTTTCCATCGGCGATGCTGAAGGCGATCCCGATCCTAGCGCGCACGGCCAGCCTACTCGCCCATATCGCCGAGGAGCAGGAGAAGCCGATCGGATTTTTCATGGCCGGCGTCGCGGAAGAGGCGATCAGCTACAAACCCGAGACCGGCGAATGAGCGCGGCCGGGGAAGTGGCCGCGGGCGGCGTGTTCCGCGCCGATGGCGACGACGCGCTCTATCGCGCCCAGATCGAATATCTCTTCGCGCATTCCGCCTTCTATCGCGACCTTCTGACGAAGTCGGGCTTTTCGGACGCCAGGAGCGTCGGCGGGATCGACGGGATCGCGGAGCTTCCGCTCTCCGAAAAGGACGACCTCCGCAAGACGCGGACGCCCGAGCGCCCGGTCGGCGCGCATCTCGCCGCGCCCATGACGGACGTGGTGCGCGTGTTCTCCACTTCGGGGACGACGGGCGCGCCGAGCTACATTCCGCTCACGCAGTCCGACCTCGACAACTGGATCGAGATATCCTCGCGCTCCTATGGCGCGACCGGGGTGAAGAAGGGCGACCGCATCGTCTCGACCTACAACGCCGGCCCGTTCGCCGCCGGCGCGGCGCTCGAAGCGTTCGCGAAGCTCGGCCTTTGCCACATCCCGGTCGGCTCCGGGAACACCGAGCGGCTGATGGCGGCGGTTGAGCTTCTGAAACCGGATACTCTGGCGCTGACGCCCTCCTACGCGCTCCATCTCGCGGAATGGGCCGCGGCGCGCGGGATCGACACGAAGGGATCATCCGTGCGCCGGCTTCTGGTCGCAGGCGAGCCCGGCGGCGGCGAGCCCGCGCTCCGCGCGCAGATCGAGGCGGCATGGGGCGCGAAGATGACCGAAGCGATGGGCATCGGCGACATTTCGGTGTCGCTCTGGGGTGAATGCGAGGCGCAGACCGGGATGCATTTCTCCGGCGGCGGCATCGTCCATTTCGAGCTGATCGACCCGCAGACGCTCGCTCCCGTTCCGCTGGAGGACGGCGCCGAAGGCGAACTCGTCTACACGCATCTGCGCCACCGCGCCGCACCGCTGCTGCGCTTCCGGAGCCGGGACCATGTGCGGGTCTCCGTCGGAGATTGCCCATGCGGGCGGAGCGCGCCGCGCGTCCGCTGCATCGGCCGGACCGACGACATGCTGATCGTCCGCGGCGTGAACCTCTTCCCCTCCGCGCTGCGGGAGGTGGTCGGGCTCTTCGCGCCAAAGGTGACGGGCGTGCTCGCGGTGAAACCCAGGGCGAAAGGCCCGAGACAGGCGCCGCCGCTGCCGGTCACGGTCGAGGTCGCGGAAGGCGTGGAGATCACGTCGGGCCTCGCGGAGGAGATCAGGAAACGCGTCCGCGACACGCTCGTGGTGACCACGGAAATCACCCTCGCGCCGGCGGGTACGCTGCCGCGCTCCGACTACAAGTCGAAACTGGTGGACTGGTCCGACGCCGAATGATCCGGCGCGTGAAATTCGACTGAAACTGACATAACCAAGGGAGAGAGACCAATGAACAAGCTTACTGGTATCGCCGGCGCGGTCGCCGTCGCGGCCGCCTGGGGGGCCGCGGGCGCGGCCGGGGCGGCGGAATTCGACCTGAAGATGTCGTCGATGTTCCCATCGACCCATTTCGTGCAGAAGCTCGCGCTTGAACCATGGGCGGAGGAGATCGCCGAGAAATCCGACGGGCGGATCGAGATCACCTTCTATTCAGCCGGCTCCGCGCTCGGCGACGCCACCAAGCAGTTCGACCAGGTTCGCGCCGGCGTCGTCGACTTCGCGGTCGGCATCCCGGCGATCCCGCGCGGGCGCCATCCGCGCTCCGTCCTGATCGAATTGCCGTTCACCGTGCCGGATTCGGAAGTCGGAACCTGCGCGATAACGGCGATGGCGGACGAACTGCAACCTGACTTCCCTGACACGCATATCCTCTCGCTCACGGTGACGCAGCCGAGCGGCGCGCACACCAAGACCAAGGTGGACTCGCTCGACGGGCTGAAGGGTATGCGGATCCGCACGCCCACCCCGGCGATCACCGCCATGCTGGAGGAAATCGGCGCGACCCCGGTCGGCATGCCGCCGACGGAGATCTACGAGAGCGTGGAGCGCGGCGTGATCGACGGCAACATCATGCCCTGGGGTCCGGTCGGCGCCTTCAAGCTCTGGGAGGTGCTGCACTATCATATCGACGCCGGCATCAACCCGGTCGCGATGTACACGCTGATGAACCAGCGGCGCTACGACTCGCTTCCCGACGACCTGAAGAAAGTGGTCGATGACGCGAGCGCCAAGGTCTTCTCGAACTGGGGGCGCTGGTGGAAGGAAACCGACCAGGAAGCCATCGACGCGGCGAAGGCGAACGGCAACGAGATCATTCCGATGTCGGACGAGGAGCGCGAGACCTGGCGGGAGCGGTTGCAGCCGGTGATCGACAACTACCTCGCCGAGAACGCGGACATGCCGGCGGAGGACGCGCACGCGCTCTACGCCAAGATGCTCGAGGCGGTGGAAACCTGCCAGTGAACCGCAACGCGGGCGGCGCGCGCCGCCCGCGCTTCGCCCGAAGGACCGTGACATGAAGCAATTCACGACCGGCCTCGCGCTGCTTGGCACGATGGCGTTCCTGGTCGCCGTCGTGCTGACGGTGGCCGACATCGTGCTGCGCACGTTCAGCGGCAACACCGTCCACGGGCTGACCGACATCGTGACCCTCTGCACCATGTTCGGCGCTTTGCTCGCGATTCCGTTCGGCTTCACGCATGGCGAACACGTCTCGATCGACGTCTTCACCTTGCGGATGTCGGCGGCGACGCAGCGCCGTCTCGGCGTATTCGCGGCGGTGCTGGGCTTTCTCTTTCTCGCCGGCGCGGCATGGTTCGGGGCGATGCAGATGCTGACCGAATACGGCTATGGCGATCGCAGCCAGTCGATCGGCATCCCGATGGTGCTCTACTGGATCCCGCTGGTCGCCGGCCTCGCCATCGCCGCGCTTGTCAATCTCTGGCTGATCGGGCGCGCCCTCGCCGGCGAGCCCGGAGACGGCGAATGATATCCGCGCCCGTCGTCGGGCTTCTCGGCATCGTCGCGCTGCTCGGGCTGATCGCGATCCGCGTGCCGGTCGCCATCGCCATGGGCGTCGTCGGTATCGTCGGCGGCGTCATCCTCAACGGCTGGTTCAGCCTCGGCTTCGTCCTCGGCTCACAGCCCTTCACCACGACTTCGGGCTACGCGCTCTCGGTGATCCCGCTTTTCGTGATGATGGGGGCCTTCGCCTCGCGCGCGGGCCTCTCCTCGGCGCTCTATTCTTCGCTCCATTCTCTGATCGGGCACTGGCGCGGCGGCCTCGCCTCGGCGACCATCGGCGCTTGCGCGATCTTCGGTTCGGTCTGCGGCTCCAGCCTCGCGACGGCGGCGACCATGTCGCGCGTGGCGATGCCGGAAATGACGCGGATCGGCTATGACCGGCGGCTGACCTCAGGCGCGCTCGCCGCCGGCGGCACGCTCGGCATCCTCATTCCGCCGTCGATCATCATGGTGATCTACGCCCTGCTGACCGAGCAATCCATCGGCCGGATGTTCCTCGCCGGGCTGATTCCGGGAATCCTCGCCGCCGTCCTCTATATCCTGACGACCTGGCTGATCGTCCGGCTGAAACCGGTGCGCGCGCCGGATGTGCCGCGCGCCTCCGGGCGCGAGATGGCGCGCGCCGTCCGCGAGATGTGGCCGGTGCTCGGCCTGTTCGGCGTCGTCATGGGCGGCATCTATCTCGGCTTCTTCTCGCCGACCGAAGCCGCCGGCGTCGGCGCCTTCGGCGCCGTTGCGCTCGCCGGTTTTCGCGGCGCCCTCACGAAGGCCATCTTCCGCGAGGCGCTGATCGAGACAGCGGGCACGACCGGCATGCTCTTCATGATCCTGATCGGCACGTCGGTGCTCCAGTATTTCATCGAGACATCCGGCCTGCCGCGGATTCTCGTCGACTGGATCGAAACCCTCGGCCTGCCGCCGATCGGCGTGATCATCCTGATCGTCGCGATCTACATCGTGCTCGGCTGTTTCCTCGACAGCCTGTCGATGATGCTCATCACGCTGCCGATCGTCTTTCCGCTCGTCACCTCGCTCGGCTATGACCCGATCTGGTTCGGCGTTCTGGTCGTCTCCGTGGTGGAGATCGGGCTTATCACCCCGCCGCTCGGCATGAATCTATTCGTGATCGCCGCGAGTTCGGACGATCTGAAGTTCGAGACGGTCGCGAGCGGCGTCCTGCCCTATCTCGCCGCCGACCTCGTGCGGGTCGCGCTGTTGATCTCCATCCCCGCCCTTTCGCTCGCCCTGCCGGCGCTGCTCATGTAACCTCGCTGCGCAGCGCGGGCGCGCAGCGACCTTGCGAAGGCCGGAGCTTGACCCATACTGCGCGGGCGATCTGACGGAGGCGCCTTCATGAACGAGACCCTGGAAGAGAATTACGCGCGGGCCGGATATCACGCGCGTCAGCGCTGGGGCGCCCGTCCGGCGGTGGTCCTGGTCGATTTCGCGCGCGCCTATTTCGAGGAGAGTTCGCCGCTTTTCGGCGGCGAGGGATGCCGCGCGGCGCTCGGCCATGCGATTCAGCTGGCCGCCGCCGCCCGCGCGGCCGGCGCGCCGGTCATTTTCACCGAGGTGAAATACCAGCCCGGCGGCGCGGATGGCGGCGCGTTCTACGCGAAGGTGCCGGCGCTCGCCTATCTCGAAGCCGGGAAAGACACGCAAAGGCTGGTCGAAGGGCTGAGCGTCGGGCCGGGCGACCTGATGATCACCAAGCAATACCCAAGCGCGTTTTTCGGCACGTCGCTCGCCGCGACGCTCCAGTTCATGAAGGTCGACACCCTCATCATCGGCGGCCTCACCACCTCCGGCTGCGTCCGCGCGACCTGTATCGACAGCATCTCGTCCGGTTTCGTGACCCTGATCGCGAAAGAGGCGTGCGGCGACCGCGAACCCGGCCCGCATGAGGCCAATCTCTTCGACATGAGCGCGAAATACGCCGATCTCGTCACCACCGGAGAGGCGAGCGCTTATATGGAGACGTGCGCCGCTACATGATCCGCGGCGGCGCGGCTTCATCGGCTGGCGCGGCGTCTCGCGCCGCGCCGGGATAGGGCGGCGCGTCGGGCCAGAGCCGCGCGATGAAGCGCCCGCCGGTGACGCCGTTCGAGGCGTCAGAGGCGAGCCAGAGGATCGGCGCCCGCATGATCCGCGGATCCAGTAGGTTGCCGTCCGCGCCGCGCTTTTTCGGCGAAGGCGGCAACAGGTCAGTGTCGGTCGCGCCGCCGGGCAGCAGGACATTGACGTCGACGCCGGCGCCCGCGAGGTCGGCCGCCCAGGCGCGGCTCGCCGCTTCGAGGAACGCCTTGCTGGGCCCGTAGGGCGAATAGCCGGTCCGCACCATCGTCTGCGCCGAGGTCGAGATATTGACGATCTTGCCGAAGCCCTGAGCGATCATCAGCGGCGCCGCCGCGCGAGCGGTGAAGAACGGGCCGTTGACATTCGCGCCGACGATCCGCGCCCAGGACGCGGGCGGCGCGGTCCAGAACTTCGCCGGTTCAAGGTTGAACCTCTCCGAAACCAGCCGCATTCCAAGCCCGGCGTTATTCACCAGTACGTCGATTCGGCCGAAGGCGGCGTTCGTCCGCTCCACCGCCATCGCGGCCTGATCGGGGTCCGCGGCGTCGGCCGCGATGGCCAGACTGTCGCCGGCGCCCGCCGCAGAGAGTTCGCCCGCAGCGCGGCGAAGCCGGGCGGAGTCCGAAACGCCGGTGATCGCGACGCGCGCGCCGGCCCCCGCCAGCGCGCGGGCCATCACGCGCCCGAGGCCGCGGGTTCCGCCGGTGACCAGAACGGCCCGGCCGTTGAGGGAAGCGTCGTTCATCTCGTTTCCGCCTCTGTCGCGCGCATCGGCGTATTCTGGAATTTCGCGCGGATTTGTCCAGACAAATACCCTTGACCGGAGCCGGGCCGCCGATACCTTCGCAATCGAGCGGAAGCAGCGGGCGAGCGATATGGAAAAGGGTGTGCTGATCGCGGGCGCCGGCCCGGTCGGTCTGGTGGCGGCGGTGTCGCTTCTCGAAGAGGGCGTGCCGGTGACGGTGCTGGAGGCGTCGTCCGACCTTGCGGTCGATCTGCGCGCCTCGACGTTTCATCCGCCCACGCTGGACTTTCTCAGCCGTCTCGGCCTGGCCGACGGGCTGATCGAACGCGGCCGCAAATGCCCCTACTGGCAATTCCGCGACCGGAAGGAGGGCGAGATCGCGACATTCGATCTCGGCCTTCTGGCGTCGGAGACCGACCATCCCTACCGGCTCCAGTGCGAGCAGTGGAAGCTGACCGAAGCCGCGCGCGCCCGGCTGGAGGCGGACCCGAACGCGGCGCTGATCACCGATATCGTGGTCGAGAACGCGACGCAGAACGCCGACCGCGTCGAAGTGACCGCGCGGCGGACCGACGGCGCCGCGGAGACATTCCGCGCGCGTTACCTGATCGGCGCCGACGGCGCGCGCTCCGCCGTGCGCCGGGCGACCGGCGTCGCCTTCGAGGGCATGACGATCCCGGAGATATTCCTCTCGCTCTCGACGCCCTTCCGCTACGATCTGGCGATCGACGGCCTTGCGGACATCAGCTACATCTCCGACCCGGAGGAATGGCTGGTGCTGCTGCGCACGCCGACGCTCTGGCGGGTGCTCTTCCCCACCGATCCCGGCCTGAGCGACGCGGCGATCCTAGATCCGGATTTCATCGAGCGGCGGATGCAGGCGGTCCTGCCGGGGGCGCCCTACGAAATCGCGCACAAGACCGCCTATCGCGTGCATGAGCGGGTGGCGGAGAAATACATCCACGGCCGGATCTTTCTCGCCGGGGACGCCGCCCATCTCAACAACCCGCTGGGCGGCATGGGGATGAACGGCGGCATCCATGACGCGGTGAATCTTTCCGCGCGGCTGGCCGAAGTCTGGCGCGGCGCGCCGATCGAGACGCTCGGGCGCTATGAGCGCCAGCGCCGCAAGGTGGCGATCGAGACGGTGCAGGCGCAGGCGCTCAGAAACCGCGCCATGCTGAATGAGGCCGATCCGGCGAAGCGCCGCGCCTTCCATGACGATCTTCGCGCGACCGTGGACGACCCGAAGCGTCATTTCGCCTACGTCATGCGCTCCTCGATGATCCAGTCGCTCCGCGATCTGGAGGCCGTGGCCTGAACCCGGTTCAGCCGGGCGGCGTCGAGATCATGTCGAAGCCCCCCGGCGCAATGACAAGCTCGCCCGCTGCGATCATGCTTCGGTGCCGCGGGCCGGCCAGGATGTTTCCCTTCGTGGTGAATTTGTCCATACAGGACGACGATGCATAGGTTCCACCGCCGCGCCCGGTCAACCGCATGGCGAGTTGTCCAGACAAATTCTTGACGGCCGCCTGAAAGCATTGTGTTGTGACGACCGATGTTCGACGAAGGGAGTAGCCCATGTCCAGAGACGCGCGCGGATGGCGCTGCAAATTCGCCGTAGTGGCGCCGTCGACGAACACCATCGTGCAGCCGGATATGGACGATCTGCGCGTCGAGGGCGTCACCAATCACTTCGGCCGCATCTACGTGCCGAACATGAAGGTCGGCAATGACGAGGATTTCGTCGCTCTGGTGGAGGCGATCGGCAGCACGCTGAACGACGCCGTCGACCGCTGCCTCACCTGCCAGCCGGATTATCTGATCATGGGCATGTCGGCGCTGATGTTCTGGGACGGGCGCGCGGCCTCCGAAAAACGGATGCAGGAGCTTTCCGAGCGTTGCGGGCTCGGCGTTTCCGCCGGCTCCTTCGCCTGCGAGGCGGCGTTGAACCTGACAGGGGCCAAGCGGATCGCGGTGATCTCGCCGTATTTCCCGATATCCGACCGGAACGTGACCCGGTTCTTCCAGGATTGCGGCTTCGAGGTCGCGCGCTTTCGCGGCCTGAAATGCGCCAGCCCGGTCGCCATCGCCGAGGTTCAGCCGGAGGAGCTTCGCGCCCATGTCGCGGAAATGGATGGCGACGATATCGACGCTTTCGTCCAGGTCGGCACCAATCTCTCGATGGTGTCGCTCTGCCTCGAGCTGGAGGCCGAATACGGCAAGCCCTTCATCGCCATCAACGCCGCGACCTACTGGCATGCGCTGCGGGCGATGGGCGTCAGGGACCAGTTCAAAGGTCACGGACCGCTCTTCGAGAGACACTAAGAAACAAGACAGGGAGACTTCTGAAATGCGTTACACAGGATTGATCGCCGCCGCGCTCGCCGCCGTGCTGTCGGCCGGGCCGGTCGCGGCTGAGGTCGCCGCCCTCGGCTCGACCCAGAAGGGCGGCACCAGCCAGGTCGGCCGCTCGCTCGCCGCCGCGATCTCGGAGGCTTCGGATCTCCAGATGCGGCCGCAGGAGCTGGCCAACACCGCCGACTACATTCCGCTGGTGAACGCCGGCGAGATGGAGTTCGGCATCTCGAACATCGTTCAGCTCGGCTACGCCGTCTCGGGAACCGGCATGTCGGAGGGCCGGCCGAACCCCAATCTGCGGATGGTCGCGACGCTGATGCCGTTCCGGAACGCCTATGTCGTGCGCCGCGACAGCGGCATCGAGACGATCGCCGATCTCGAAGGCAAGCGCGTGCCGGTATTCGCGGAGCGCGCGCTCGGCGATTACGTGACGCGCGGCTATTTCGCCAACGCCGGGCTCGGGCTCGACGGGGTCGAGGGCGTCGCGGTGCCGAACTTCCCGCGGATGTGGGCGGCCTTCGCCGAGGGGTCCGTCGATGTCGCCATCGTCGTCGTCGGGGCCGGCAACAGCCGCGAATACGACGCCAGCTTCGGCATCCGATACCTCTCGTTCGAAGATAGCCCGGAAGCAGTCGCGCGCATGAACGAATACATGCCCCAGAGCTACCTCGCCGAAGTCGGCCCGGACGCGAAAATACCGGGCATCGACGAGCCGACCAACGTGAACGTCTTCGACTATACGCTTTTCGCCGGCAAGGATGTCTCGGACGATATGGTCTACGCGGCGACCAAGGCGCTCTGGGAGAAGCAAGCCGATCTTGTCGCGCAGGGGCCGGTCTGGAGCGGCTTCGCAAGGGAGCGGATGGGCAAGGATCTCGGCGTCGAATATCACCCGGGCGCGATCAGGTTCTACAAGGAGATGGGCGTCTGGGCCGAATGATCGTCCGAATGGGCGCCGCGAAGGCGCGCCGGCGATGACGGCGCGCACGGGCGGCGGGGCGGCCATCGCCGCCCTGCTCGCCGGGCTCACCGCGGTCGTCGCCATTTTCTGGTCGTCGGGCGCCCCGCTCTGGATCGGCTGGCGGCTCTATTCCGAACAGGTGCTGATTGTCGCGCTGGCGCTGGCGATGGCCATCGCCTTCCTGACGCGGCCGGGGCGCGCGCCGCTCATCTCGGCGGCGTGCGCGGCGGCGTCGCTGATCTTCGGCGGCTGGCTGGCGGCGCGCTTCACTATTCTTTCCGAGAACGTCTTCTATCATCCGGTCGAGGCGCTGATCGTCTCCATCATCGGCTTCGTCCTGCTTATCGACGCGGTGCGCAGGACGATGGGGTGGAGCCTGATCATCATTCTCGGCTGCGTCTGCCTCTACGCGCTCTTCGCCGACAAGTTTTCCGGCCCGCTCCAGAGCCGGGCGATCGCGCCCGACCGGTTGCTGACCTTTCTCATCCTCGACAGCGCCTCGCTCGCCGGCGCGGCGCTCTCCATCGCGGTCGCGGTGGTCGTTCCGTTCCTGATCCTTTCCCAGCTTCTGACCGCGACGGGGGGGTCGCTCTGCTTTTCCGATCTCTCGCTGGCTCTGGCCGGGCGCAAACGCGGCGGCGCGGGCAAGATCGCGATCCTCGGCTCGGCGTTTTTCGGCTCGGTGTCCGGCAGCGCGGTCGCGAATGTCGCCTCCACCGGCGCGATCACCATCCCGATGATGAAGAAGGGCGGCTACAGCGCCAGGACCGCCGGGGCGATCGAGGCCGCGGCGTCGACCGGCGGGCAGCTGATGCCGCCGATCATGGGCGCGGCGGCGTTCCTCCTCGCCGAGAACCTTCAGGCCAGCTACACCGAAGTGATGCTGGCGGCCGCGGCGCCGTCGCTGCTCTATTATCTCAGCCTCTTCATCTTCGCGGATCTGGAGGCCGGACGCCGCGGCATCGCGCGCGTCGAGGAAAGCCGGATTCCGGCGCTCGCCGGCGTGCTTCGACGCGGCTGGGTGGTTTTCGCGCCCTTCGCGGCGCTTCTGATCGGGCTCTTCCGTTTCAATCTTCGGCCTGAAACGGCGGCGCTGATCGCGATCCTCGTTCTTTTCGCGCTCGCCCTCCTTCACACCTATGACGGGCGGCGCATCACCCTCCGGACGGTCGGCGAAGTGCTGGTCGCGGCGGGAAAATCGGCGGTTGAGATCATCCTGATCTGCGCCATCGCCGGAATGATCATCGGGCTGATCGCCCGGTCGGGGCTTTCCTTCGGGCTCGGTTTCTTTCTCGTCCAACTCGGGAAATCCAGCCTCCTTCTTCTTCTCTGCGTCACCGCGGCGGTCTGCATCGTGATGGGCATGGGGCTGCCGACGGTCGGGGTCTATCTTCTCCTGGCGTCGCTCGCCGCGCCGCCGCTGGTCGAGCTAGGGCTGCAACCGATGGCGGCGCATCTTTTCGTTCTCTATTTCGGCATGCTCTCGATGCTGACGCCGCCGGTCGCCATCGCCGCCTTTGTGGCGGCGAACATGGCCGGGGCGAGCCCGATGGCCACGGGCTGGGAGGCGGTCAGGATCGCCTGGCCGGCCTATCTCATCCCGTTTCTCTTCGCCGCCTCGCCGGCGCTGCTGCTCGACGGGCCGCCGCTCGACATCGGCCTCACCCTCGCGACGGCGCTAGCCGGCGTCTATCTCGTGACCGCGGGGATCGTCGGGTTCCTCGGCCGTTCGCTTTCTGGCCGGGAGCGCGCGGTCGCGGCGCTCTCGGGCCTCGTGGTTTTGCTGCCGCATGGCGTGATCTCCGGCGCGATCTGGCTCAACGCCGCCGGATGCCTCCTCTTCGCGCTTCTCTGGCTCTTCAGGCTGCGCCAGCCGAAGGGCGAACGGGCGTTCTCCCGAAGCGGCGGCGGCTGAAGGCGACGCCGCTTGACAGGCGCGGGCCGCCTCTTCAATTTGTCCGGACAAATCAGCGGATGCGGGAAGCGCGCGGATGACTGACGACCTGTCCTGGCCCGATGGCGAGGAACGCTCAGGGATGAGCGGCGCCGAGGGCGACAGGAAGAGGACGGAAACCGTCCGTGCGGCGCCGAAGGCGATGTCGGCCGGACTGTGGCCGGGGATCGCCGGCCGCCCGGGACGGACCGGCGCGCCGGATGCTTTCCTCGCCCATGTCGCGGCGGCGGAAGGCGCCCGCATCGCGACACGCCGGACGATCGGCGCGGGTTTCGCCGCCCGCGTTCCGGCGGGGTCCTGATCGATGCGCGCTGTCATGAATCTGATGACGGCCCAGGCCCCGTTCCTGATGGCGGGCGGGGTCGCGCTCGGTCTCGCGGCGCCGGCGCTGGCGGAGTTCGTACGCCCGGCGGTCGTCGCGATTTCGGTCGCGATGGTGGTGATCTCGATGCTGCGGATCGAGCCGACGCGGCTGGTCGCCGTGCTGCGGCGGCCGCTTTTCGTCTGTGTGACCGGGCTCTTCGCTCTGATCGTCCTGCCGCTGGCGGTCGCCCTGCTGGCCTGGGCGTTCGGCGCGCCGGGCTGGCTCGCCACGGGGCTCACCTACGCCGCCGCCGCGCCGCCGCTGAGTTCGGCCGCCGCTTTCGCGATTCTCGTCCGGATCGATCCGGCGCTCGCCACCGGGGTGTCGCTACCGGCGACGCTGATGGCGCCGGCGACGGTCTGGCTGGTGACCAGCGCCGCGCCGGGACTGGGCGAAGGGGTCGATGTCAGCGCGCTCGTCATCCGGCTTTCGGCGATCATTCTCGGCGCCTTCGCCTTCGCGCTTCTTCTCAGGCGCGTCGCCGGCGACGCGCGGGTCAGGACCTGGGCGGTTCCGCTCGACGCGGCCACTGTCGCCCTCGTCGTCCTCATCAGCATCGGTGTCATGCATGATATCGGTATCGCGCTGCGGGCCGATCCGGCGTCATGGTTCGGCATCTTCGCGCTCACCGCCGCGGTCAGCGCCGGGTCGCTCCTGCTCGGCGTTGCGGCCTTCTGGCGGACGGGGCGGGACGAGGCCTTCGCCGCCGGGCTCTGCGCCTGCGTCAAGAACATGGCGGTGATGGTGGCGGCGGTCCTCGGCGCGGTGGAGCCGCGCATCGCGCTCGTCGTCATCACCGCGCAATTGCCGATCTATTTCGCGCCACTCCTGATGCGACCGCTCTTCGCCCGCCTTCGGCGGTTCGGAACGGTCTCATGAGCGTCGGGCGAGTCGCGCCCAACCGCCCGCTGACCGGACGCGCGCGGCGCTGGACGCCTGAACGGCGCACATTCCCGCCGGGTTGACGCGCCCTCGGCGCGCTGCGGAAGCGTCGGTTCAGAAGACGGGCGACGCTTTCACGCACCCGTATGTCTGATTTGGGATGCGATTTGTCCGGACATATTCTAGCATCGGTTTCACGGGGCGCACCGGCGCCCCCGCGGGAAAACGCGGCGAAGGGGAGTTGAGAATGGTGAGCAAGGGTTTCGCCGAAGCGTTCCGGATGTTCGGCCCGGGCGACCGCGTCTGGATCGCGGGCGCGACCGGCGAGCCGACGGCGGCGCTCGACGCGCTCGCGGCGGATCCGGGAATCGGGCGCGGGCTGGAGTTTTGCGGCGTCTGGATTCCCGGCGTGAACCGGCGCGACCCCTCGGCGCTGGCGCCGGAGGCGACCGCGCGCGCCTTCTTCGTCACACCGGCGCTCCGGGACGGTTTCGCCGCCGGGCGCGTGCGCCTTCATCCGAGCCATTACTGCCATATCCCCGGCTGGGCGCGGGACGCCGCCGGGCTGAAAGGCGCGGTGATGCAGATCTCGCCCCCCGAAGCGGGCATGGTGACGCCGGGCGTCGCCTGCGATTTCTTCGATGCGCTCGAGGCCTCCGGCGCAGTGCTGATCGGGCAGGTCAACCCGGCGATGCCGGCGCCGCCCTCGGCCCCGCGCGCGCCTGTCGGGCGCTTCGCCGCCCTGATCGAGGCGGAGACCCCCCTCCCCCGCCTCGAGGGCGGCGCGGCCGGCGCGGCGCTGGAGACGATCGCGGCGCGGATCGCGGCGATGATCCGGCCTGGCGACATCGTCAGCATCGGCATCGGCAAAGCCGCCGACGCTGTTCTCGCGGCGCTGAAGGATCACCGCGACCTCGGCTATCACGCGGGGATGATAACCGACGGCGCGGCGGCGCTGATCGACGCCGGGGTTCTGACGAAAGGCGTCACCGCAGGCTTCGCGATAGGCTCGCCCGCGCTTTACGAGCGGCTGCGGCGCGATCCGGTGATCCGCTTCGCGCCGGTATCGGTCACGCATGACGCCGCCCGACTGGCGGCGATTCCGCGCTTCATCGCCATCGGCTCGGCGCTCTCGGTCGATCTTTTCGGCCAGGCGAGTTGCGAGACGCTGGCGGGGCGGCAGGTCTCCGGCATCGGCGGAGCGGCGGATTTCCAGCGCGGCGGACGCGCGTCGAAGGGCGGGCGGGCGATCCTCGCGCTGCCGGCGACCGCGGGCCGGGCGGGGACCAGCCGCATCGTCCCCATGCTCGACGCCGCCGCGCCGGCCTCCATCCTGCGCGCGGATACCGGGATCGTGGTGACGGAGCACGGGGTCGCCGATATCGGCGGGCTCGACATCGACGCGCGGGCCGCCGCGCTTATCGGGATCGCGGCGCCCGAGCATCGCGACGAACTGGCGAACGCCTGGGACGCGGCGCGCCGGGCGATGTAAGGCGCGGGAACGACGTCAGGGAAGGGCCGCTGATGAAGGATCAGAGCGCGGGCAAGCCGAGATACCGGCATCTGGCGGAGACGCTGATCGAACGGGTCGAGCGGGGCGTCTACCCCGTCGGCTCGTCGCTTCCGAGCGAGCAGGAACTCTGCTCCGAATTCGGGGTTTCGCGCTTCACCATCCGAGAGGCGCTGCGACTTCTCTCTTCGCGTCGCTATCTGCGCCGCCGGCAGGGTTCCGGATCCGAGGTGATCTCGGCCGACCCGCGTGGCGGCTACCATCTCGGCGTGCGCTCCCTGAGCGAGCTTTTCGGATACGGCGCGGATACGCGGCTCACGCTCGAGAACATCAGGATCGTCGAGGCGGACGCAGAACTCGCCGCGTTTCTGGGCCGTCCGCCCGGCCGTTCCTGGCTGATCTCAGAAGGTGTGCGCCGCGCGCGCGACGGCGACCCGATCAATTTCTCCCGAATCTATCTCCACGAGGATTATCTCGCGGCGGCGCCCGACCTGCCCGGGCTCTCCGCGCCGGTCCACCGGATGCTGGAGGCGCGCTACGGCGCGAATATCGTCGAGGTGACGCGAAAGATCGCGGCAGAGCCTTTCCCGGCCGACGCCGGCGCCGCCCTCGGCGCGGCGCCGGGCGCGATGGCGATCCGCGTGACCGGGCGCTATCTCGATGACGCCGACCGGCCGCTGATCGTTTCGATCGACTGGCATCCGGCGGAGAGATTCACCTATTTCATGCGCTTCAAGCGGGACGACGCGGAGGAGAGCTGACTCCAACCTTTTCGCGCCGCTTTCAACGCCGCCTCGGTCTCCTGCTCCCAACATCCCGCTTCGCGCAGGGCTTCGACGGCGCGTCGGCCGAGACCCGGCGGCGCGGGATCGGGACGGCGCGCAGTGTCGAGTTTCGCGTCGCCCGCCCCCTCAGATCACGCCGGCGGCGCGGAGCGCGCGGATGCGCGCCGGCGCGACGCCGATCTCGCGCAGGAGCGCGTCGGTGTCCGCCCCGAGCGCGGGCGCCGGCCGGTCGTCCGGCGCCGCGCCGGCGCGGATCGGGTTCGCCACCATCCCGAAGCCGGGCCGCACAGGATGCGGAACCGTCCGAACGCCGCCCCGCTCGCGAAAGAACGGATTGTCGAGCGCCGCGCCGAAATCGAGCACCGGCGCCGCAGGCACCGTTCCGGCGAAGACCTCCATCCATTCCGCCGTCGTCCGCGTCTTGGTCAACGGGTCGAGAATCGCCATCAGCGCATCCCGGTTGGCGAGCCGGCCCGCCGGGTCGGCGAAGCGCGGATCCCGCGGCAGATCGGGGCGGCCGAGCGCCGCCGCCAGCCCCTCCCAGAATTTCGGCAGCACGCACATGACGAAGATCCAGCCGTCCTTCGTCGGCATCGTCTCGCAGGGGACGACCGAAGGGTGGCCGGAGCGCGGCCGCCGGCCGATCGCGTCGCCTTCGTTGAGATACCAGGTCGCGGGATAGGAAAGCTGATGCATCGCGACGTCGAAGAGCGAGACGTCGACATCGCGCCCGCGCCCCGTCCGCGCGGCGGCGAGAAGCGCGGCGACCAGCGCGAAGGCGGTGGTCACGCCGGTCATGTAGTCGATGATCGAAAGCCCCATCCGCGCCGGCGGCGCGCCCGGCTCGCCGGTCAACGAGAGATACCCGGCTTCGGCTTGCATCAGGAAATCGTAACCCGGCCAGCCGGCCCGCGCGCCGGTCCGGCCATAGGCCGAAAGATGCGCGCAGACGATCGCTGGTTTCAGCCCACCGAGCGCGTCGTAGTCGACGCCAAGCTTCGCCGGCTGATCGCCCCGGAGATTGTTCATCACCGCGTCGGCGCCGGGGAGAAGCGCATGCAGGATCTCCCGCCCCTCCGCCCGCTTCAGGTCGAGCGTGAGCGAGCGCTTGTTGCGGTTGAAGGTCTGGAAGAAGTGGCTGTCGCCCTCGCCAAGGAAATGCGGCCCGGACCGGCGCGAACTGTCGCCGCCGGGCCGGCCCGGCGCGGTCGGGGGTTCGATCTTGATCACCTCCGCGCCCATGTCCGCAAGATAGAGCGACGCGAACGGCCCCGCGCCGTATTGCTCGACGGAAAGGACTCGAACGCCGTCGAGGGGCAGGCCGGTCATGGCGCGCCCGCCCTGCGACCCCGCAAACCGGCGCTCGACTTCCGCCGCCCAACACGGAGCGCCCGCTCGGGCCGCGTCGCGGGCGCAGGAAGAGCAGATCGGCGGGCGCAGCGCATCGGACGGTTTCCTGATCGTCTTTTCGATCGGCGCTTCAGCAGGCGTCGCTGGCGCGCGGTATTTGTCCGGACAGGACTACCCGGCCGCCTCCGCCTGTCAAGCGCCGCTTCCTCGCTGGCTCACACCGCGCCAGCCGCCCGAAGACGGGCGATATCATCGGCCCCGTAACCCAGGCCCCCGAGAATCTCCTCGGTCTCCGCTCCGGCCTCGGGCGCCGGCCCGCTGATCGCCGCCGGTGTCCGCGAAAGCCGCACCGGCTGCCCGACAAGCCGAACCTCGCCACGGGTCGGATGGGGCACGCTTGCGGCGATGCCGAGATGGCGAACCTGCGGATCGGCGAAAACCTCGTCCATCCGGTAGATCGGCCCGGCCGGCACCGAAGCGGCGGCGAGCGTCTCGATCCATTCGGCGGTGGTGCGGGCGCGAAAGACCGGCCGAAGCGCGGCCCAGCAGGCCTCCCGGTTCTCCAGCCGTTTCTTGTCCGTCGCGAAGCGCGCGTCGTCCCCGAGTTCCGGCATCTCCAACGCCGCGCAGAGCGCCCGCCACTGCCCGTCGCCGCCAACCGCCAGGTTGAGATGGCCATCGAGGGTCTCCACCACCCCCATCGGGGTCGAGACCGGATGATCGTTCCCCGCCTGGCCCGGAGTCACGCCATCGACCAGATAGCGCGCCGCCTGAAAATCCATCATCGCGATCTGCGCCTCCAGAAGCGAGGTCTGCACCCATTGCCCTTCGCCGGAGCGCTCGCGCTCCGCCAGCGCGATGAGGATCCCGAGGCAACCGTAGAGGCCTGAGGCGGAATCCGCGACCGCCGCCCCGGCGCGCACCGGCCCCTGGCCGGGGAGGCCGGTGACGGCCATCAGCCCGCCCATGCCCTGCGCGATCTGATCGTAGCCGGCGCGGGAAGCATAGGGGCCGGTCTGGCCGAACCCGGAGATCGACGCGAGCACGATCCGGGGATTGATCGCGCGGAGATCGTCGTAGCCGACGCCCAGCCGGTCCTTAACGTCGGGCCGGAAATTCTCCACCACCACGTCGGCGGTCTCCGCCAGCTTCCGGAAGATCGCCAGCCCGTCCGCGGTCTTCAGATTGAGCGTCAGCGACCGTTTCGAGCGATGGAGGTTCTGCATGTCGGAGCTGTCGCGCGGCCCGCCCAGCCCCGCGTTCGGGTCGACCCCCGCCGGCGCCTCCACCTTGATCACGTCGGCGCCGAAATCCGCGAGGACGCGGCAGCAGGTCGGCCCGGCCCGCACCCGCGTGAGGTCGAGAACGCGAAGATGCGAAAGCGCGGTCGAGGTCATCATACGCCCTCCTGTGGTGAACCTTCGGAAGAAACGGCCAGCGCGGCGACGCCGGCGATACGGACAAGCAACGTGAGCGTCGCCGCCGGGCGACCGGGCGGCGCTTGCCGCTCGAAAGACTGGTGTTCGATGTCGGTCGCGATCTCGGCGACGATCGGGCGGCGCGAGGGGACGTCCGCGCTCGCCAGCGGGAAGGGAATGCGGGGATTGGACCACATGGCGCTTCTCCCTCCTGTCCCGCGCCTCTGACGGCCGGCGCGCAACATGCGCAACCTTGCTATCGCGCGCCGGATGATGTTGCAATTGATACGGACAAATCAGCCGTCCGAAGGAGACCCGCATGTCCGACGCCGCCGCTATCGTCGTCGATCGATCCGACCCGGCTATCGCAGTCGTGACCATCGACCGGCCCGCACAGCGCAACGCGATGACGCTGGCGATGTGGCGCGCGCTCGGCGACGCGTTCCTCACGCTCTCGGCGGAGCCGGAGATCCGCGCGGTGATCCTCACCGGGGCGGGCGGGGCGTTTTGCGCCGGGGCCGACATCAAGGAATTCGCGGCCGCCCGCACCGGCGCGGAGGCGGGCGGCCGCTACTCGGAAACGGTCGAGCGGGCGAATACGGCGATACTCGAGTGCCCGAAGGCGGTTTTCGCCGCGATCTCCGGCGCGGCCATGGGCGGGGGCTGCGGGCTCGCGCTCTGCTGCGATTTCCGGATCGGCGACGCGAGCGCCTATCTCGGCATCCCCGCCGCGAAGCTCGGCCTCGTCTATGGCGTGGCGGAGACGCGCGCGCTGGTCGCAGCTGTCGGCGTCGAGCGTGCGAAGAGCGTGCTCTTTTCCGGTCGCCGGCACCCGGCGCCGGAGGCGTTGGAAATGGGGCTGCTCTCGGAGATTTGCGCGGGGGATCCGGTCGCGGAAGCGAAGGCGCGCGCCGAGGAATTGCGCGCCTCCGCGCCGCTTACGATCGCCGGCGCCAAGCGGGTGATCCGCGCGGTGCAGCCGGAACCGACGCCGGCGGAACACGCGGAGATCGCCGCCCTCGGCGCGCAGGCGGTGGTGAGCGACGACTACAAGGAGGGCGTCGCCGCCTTTGTCGAAAAGCGCCCGCCCGTCTTTCGCGGAAAATGAAAGCCTTCCACTGAGGCCCATGGTGCGGAAATCAGGGAAGACCGGATCATGAACCTCGGTCGCGATGGCGGCGGGGCGGGGGGTCGCCCCCACGCAAGGCGGCGGCGGTCAGGCCCGCCCGCTCTCCTTCGCCGCGTCGTCGCGCGCCATCGGCATCTCCCGCGTCGCGGTCGCCGCCGCGAGCACATGGGCCGCCATCACCGCCTCGGCCCAGGCGGGCGAATGGGCGGCGATGGCGTCGGTCAACTCGTCATGATGGCGGGCGCTGCGAATGAGGTCGGCCTCCGAATACATGCGGTATGTGCGCGCGACCATGCCGACATCGACCGCGACCGCCAGCAGCGCGATGAGGCGCGGTGAGCGCGCGGCCTCCGCGATCAGGCGGTGAAAACGTTCGTTCGCGCGCGAAATCTCCTCGAAATCGGCTTCGGTGCGCGGCGGCGTGAAACGCCGCGTCCGGGCGCAGACCTCACGAAGCGCCGCCACCTCCTCCTCCGTCGCGTTCTGCGCCGCGCGGCGGGCGGCGTAGCATTCGAGCTGCTTGCGGATCTCGAATATCTGTTCGGCTTCGTCGACAGGAAAGGGCGCGACGCGGGTGTCGTAGCCCCGGCCGCGCTCGACGAAGCCTTCATGTGTCAGCCGGGTGATCGCCTGACGGACCGGCGTGCGGCTGAGGCCAAGCTCCTCCGCGAGGCGCTGTTCGGTCAGCCGCTCGCCCGGCGCCAGCGCGCCCGAGATGATGTCGCCGCGGATGCTGGCGTAAGCCTGCTCCGTCGCGGCCAGCCGCCCCGGCTCGCCCGTCATGCGGCGGCGGCGGGAAAGCCGCCCGCCTTCATCACCTGTCCCGGCAGCTCGCGCCCGAGCCGCGCCTGCAACCACTCCGCCGCCTCGACGCAGCGCTCCATCGAAACGCCGGTGGCGATCCCGGCCCGGTCCAGCATGTAGATCAGGTCCTCCGTCGCGATGTTGCCGGTGGCGCGCGGCGCGAAAGGACAACCGCCGACGCCGCCCAGGCTGGCGTCGAGCGTCGCCACCCCGGCCTCGATCCCGGCCCAGGCGTTGGCGAACCCGGTGTTGCGGGTGTTGTGCAGATGAAGCCGCACCGGAATGTCGGGATGCGCGCGGCGCACCGCGCCCACGCGCTCCTTCACGTCGCGGGGCGTCGCGACGCCGATCGTGTCCGCCAGGGTGATCTCGAACGGGCGCGCCTCGGCGCAGGCGTCCACCACTTCCATCAGCCGCTCAAGCGGCGTCTCTCCCTCGAAGGGGCACCCGAAGGCCGCCGCGACGGTGACGCCAACGCGGATCGGCGCGCCCGCGGCGGCGCTTTCGCGAAAGGCGGCGACGCTCTCATATGTGCCGACGCCCTGGTTCTTGCGATTGAATGTCTCGGTCGCGACGACGACGAAATTCGCCTCGTCCATCCCGCCGGCGACGGCGCGCTGGAAGCCGCGAGCGTTGAGTGTGAGGCCGATATAGGCGCTCTCGCGCGGGCGCGGCAGGCGCGCCGCCAGTTCGTCCGCGTCGGCCATTTGCGGCACGCGTTTCGGGTTCACGAAGCTCGTCGCCTCGAGCCGGCGCAGCCCGGCCGATTCGGCCCGCCGGATCAGCTCCAGCTTCTCTTCAAGCGAGAGAATCGTCTCGTCATTCTGTATCCCGTCTCGGGGCGATACCTCTACTATCTCGACGGAATCCGCCACTTTATGGCCTCCATGACAAAATTTCGTATCCTAAACACTATAGATTTTCCCTGGACGATCTGGCAAGGCTGCCATGAAAAGCGATGGAGGATTCATGACGGCGACGGATGTGAGCGAGGCGCGCGAAGGGCCGCTTTCCGATCTACGGGTGATCGAGATGGGCCAGCTTCTGGCCGGGCCGTTCTGCGGTCAGCTTCTCGGCGATTTCGGCGCCGAGGTGATCAAGTGCGAGGCGCCGGGCGTCGGCGATCCGATGCGCCAGTGGGGGCGGGAAAAGCCGCATGGCAAATCGCTCTGGTGGCCGGTCGTCGCGCGCAACAAGCGCTCGATCACCCTCGACCTTCGGCAGGAAGAGGGTCAGGCGATCATCCACGAACTGATCAAGGAAACCGATATCCTGATCGAGAATTTCCGCCCCGGCACGATGGAGCGCTGGAATCTCGGCTATGAGAAACTCTCCGAGATAAATCCTCGCCTCGTCATGGTCCGCGTCACCGGCTTCGGCCAGACCGGCCCCTATTCCAAGCGCGCCGGCTACGGCGCGATCGGCGAGGCGATGGGCGGGCTGCGCTATGTCGTCGGCGACCCCTCGACGCAGCCGAGCCGGATGGGAATCTCGATCGGCGACGAGCTGGCGGCGGTTCACGCCTGCATGGGCGCGATGTTCGCGATTCACGCGCGCGAGCGCACCGGGCGCGGCCAGATCGTCGACAGCGCGATCTACGAATCCGTCCTGAACATGATGGAGAGCCTGGTCACGGAATACGACATCGCCGGCTATGTGCGCGAGCGCACCGGCCCGATCCTGCCCAATGTCTCACCGTCCAACGTGTTCAACACCGCTGACGGCAAGCTGCTGCTGATCGCGGCGAATCAGGACACCGTCTTCAAACGGCTGGCGGAGGCGATGGGCCGGCCGGAGCTGGCGAGCGACCCGCGCTACGCGACCCATTCCGCGCGCGGCGAGCATCAGGCGGAACTCGACGGGCTGATCGACGACTGGACGCGGACCATCCCGATCGGCGCGCTGGAGGAGAAGCTGAACGAGCACGGCGTGCCCTGCGGCCTGATCTACAAGGCCGAGGACATGATCGCCGACCCGCATTTCAAGGCGCGGGAGGCGATCGTCGAGGTCGACCATCCGCAATTCGGCAAGATGAAGATGCAGAACGTCGCGCCACGGCTTTCCGAGACACCCGGCGCGGTCCGCCATGTCGGCCCCGAACTCGGCGAGGACAACGATTACGTCTATGGCGACCTCCTCGGCCTCGACGTCGCGAAGCGCGCGGCGCTGCGCGCCAACGGCGTGATCTGACCGCCCGGGACGAAGGCGTAGACGGCGAGTCTCTTCGAATCGAAGGGCGCCGCATCTGGATTGCGCGGCCGCCGTTCCCGCCATCCGTCCCTCGCCGCCAGTGCGGCCGCCGAACCTGACGCGCCCCGCCCGCCGGCCCCAATGGCGCGGCATACTCCCGTGGTTATCCGCGTCCGCCCCTTCCGGCCGCTCGGCGCGGTATTCGGGCCGAAGATCGAGCGCTGGCCAAGCCGGAGCGATCAGGGGCGTTCTGGCCGCTCTCCCGCTCATTCACTGCGGCCGACCGCTCCACCCCGGCATGGCGGCGGCGTCGGAAGGGATGAAAGCGTCTTTCAACCCAGGCGCCCTGATGAGAAGCGCGCGCGGCCTCTGCTCTGGCCGGCGGCGGAGCGGCGCCGGCGAGCGGCGGCTGGTTCCGCCTCCCCCGAACGAAACGTCGCCGCGCGATGGGAATCGCGCGGCGACAATAGTTTCACATCTGACCGGCCCGCCTCACGCCGCGCCGGGTCCGAAAACCCGGGCGCCGCGACCGGCCGGCGGCGGGCTCACGAGTCCTCGCCGCCCCGCTCCTTCAGCGCGGCGCCGAGGATATCGCCGAGCGACGCGCCCGAATCGGACGAGCCGAACTGCTGCACGGCCTCGCGCTCTTCGGCGATCTGCAACGCCTTGATCGAAAGGCCGAGCCGGCGCGCCGAACGATCGATGCTGGTGATGCGCGCATCCACCTTGTCGCCGACGGAGAACCGCTCCGGCCGCTGCTCGCTGCGGTCGCGGCTGAGATCGGAGCGGCGGATGAAGGCCTTCATGCCGTCATGCTCCACCTCGATGCCGCCATCCTCGATCTTCGTCACCGTGACGGTCACAATCGAGCCGCGCTTCACACCGGCGGTCGCGTCCGCGAACGGATCGCCGTCGAGCTGCTTCACGCCGAGAGAGATACGCTCCTTCTCGACATCGACGTCGAGCACCACGGCCTTGACCATGTCGCCCTTCTTGTAGTCGGCCATCGCCTCTTCGCCCGACCGGTTCCAGTCGAGATCGGAAAGATGGACCATGCCGTCGATATCGCCTTCGAGACCAATGAAGAGGCCGAATTCGGTGATGTTCTTCACCTCGCCCTCAACCGGGGTGCCGGCCGGGAAGTTCTCCGCGAAGAGATCCCACGGGTTGCCCTGGGTCTGCTTCAGACCGAGGCTGACGCGGCGTTTCGAAGGATCGACGTCCAGCACCACGACCTCGACCTCCTGGGAGGTGGAGACGATCTTGCCGGGATGGACGTTCTTCTTGGTCCAGGACATCTCCGAGACATGGACGAGCCCCTCGACGCCCGCCTCCAGTTCCACGAAGGCGCCGTAATCGGTGATGTTGGTGACCCGCCCGGTCCACTTGGAGCCGATCGGGTACTTCGCCTCGACCCCGTCCCAGGGGTCCGCCATCAGCTGTTTCATGCCGAGGCTGATGCGCTGGGTCTCGTTGTTCACCTTGACGACCTGCACCTTCACGGTCTCGCCGATATTGACGATCTCCGAGGGGTGGTTGACGCGCCGCCAGGCCATGTCGGTGACGTGCAGCAGGCCGTCGACGCCGCCGAGATCGACGAAAGCGCCGTAATCGGTGACGTTCTTGACGACGCCGTCGATGACGTCGCCCTCTTTCAGCTTGCCGACGATCTCGGCGCGCTGCTCGGCGCGGCTCTCTTCCAGGACGGCGCGGCGGCTGACGACGATATTGCCGCGGCGGCGGTCCATCTTGAGAATCTGGAAAGGCTGCGGCTGGCCCATCAGCGGGCCGACATCGCGCACCGGGCGCACGTCGACCTGGGAGCCGGGCAGGAAGGCCACGGCGCCGCCGAGATCGACGGTGAAGCCGCCCTTGACGCGCCCGAAGATCGCGCCTTCGACGCGCTCGCCCTTGTCGTTGGCTTTCTCGAGGCGATCCCACGCCTCCTCGCGCCGGGCCTTGTCGCGGCTGAGCACCGCCTCGCCCTTCGCGTTCTCGACCCGGTCGAGATAGACCTCCACGGTGTCGCCGACGGCGATCTCGGCGTCATGGCCGGGCTGGGCGAACTCTTTCAGTTCGACCCGGCCTTCCATCTTGTAGCCGATGTCGATGATCGCCTGTCCGGCCTCGATGGCCAGAACCGTGCCGCGCACGACGGCGCCTTCCTCGGGGGTCTCAAGTTCGAAGCTTTCTTCAAGGAGGGCTTCGAAATCCTCCATGGTGGCTTTCGCCATGTATCGCATCTCCGGTTTCGTTTCACTGGCCTGCCGGTTGTCTCCGGCGGTCTGTCGTCGGGTCGTCGCGTGACGTTCAGGAAAAACGACGAGAGGCCCAGGGGAAATCCTCAGGCCTCGGGAAGTTGTTCGTTGATCCAGCGCGCCGCCTGGGCGACGGCCGCGTCTATAGACATTTCTGTCGTATCAAGCAAGCGCGCGCCGGCGCCGGGCTTCAGCGGCGCCGCGGCGCGCCCGGCGTCGCGTTCGTCGCGGATGCGAAGATCCTCCGCGACCTCGGCCAGCGTCCTCGGGTCGCCCGCAGCGACGAATTCGGCGTGACGGCGGCGCGCGCGCTCCTCCGGCGACGCGACGACGAAGATCTTCACCTCGGCGTCGGGGCAGATCACCGTGCCGATGTCGCGCCCGTCGAGGACCGCGCCGCCCTCGCGCGCCGCGAAGTTCCGCTGAAAGACAAGCAGCGCGTCCCGCACCTCCGGCAGCGCGGCGACCCGTGAGGCCGCCTCCGCGGCCTCCGCGCCGCGCAGGTCCGGCCGCGCGAGGTCGGCCTCGCGCAGCGAGGCCGCGGCGGCGGCGGGGTCGATCCCCGCCTCCGCCGCCCGCAGCCCGGTCGCGCGGTAAAGGAGCCCGGTGTCGAGATGCGCGAAGCCGAAGCGCGCCGCCAGCGCCCGCGCGATGGTGCCCTTGCCCGAGGCCGCCGGCCCGTCGATGGCGACCGTGAACCTCACGCCGCCGCCGTCGCCGCGTCGAAACGGGCGCCGAGCCCGGCCATCAGCGCCCCGAACCCCGGGAAAGAGGTGTCGATCGGCGAAGCGTCATCGACCGACGCGCCGTCCCTTGCGCCAAGCCCGAGACAGAGGAACGCCATCGCGATCCGGTGATCGAGCCGCGCCGCCGCCACCCCGCCGCCCGGAACGCCGCCGGCGCCCAGCCCGTGCACCGTCAGGCTGTCCTCGGTCTCCTCGACCCGCACGCCCATCGCCTCCAGGCCGCGCGCCATGGCGTCGATCCGGTCGCTCTCCTTCACCCTGAGCTCCTTCACTCCGCGCATCACCGTGCGGCCGTCGGCGAAGGCCGCGACGACGGAGAGTATCGGAAACTCATCGATCATGCTGGCGGCGCGCGCAGGCGGCGTCTCGACGCCCTTGAGGTCAGGCGAGAACCGGGCGCGCAGATCGGCGACCGGTTCGCCCCCTTCCGCACGCTCGTTCTCGAAGGTCAGATCGGCGCCCATTTCGCGCAGCGTCGCGTATAGCCCGGCCCGGGTCGGGTTCAGGCCGATGCCCGGAACCAACACGTCGGAACCCTCGACGATCAGCGCCGCCGCGACCGGAAACGCCGCCGAGGAGGGATCGCGCGGCACGGTGAGCGAAGCCGGGCGCAATTCCGGCTGCCCGACCAGGCGGATATAGCGGCCGGCGGCCGTAACCTCCGTCTCCACCTCGGCCCCGAAGCCGCGCAGCATGCGTTCGGTATGGTCGCGGGTCGGCTCCGACTCGATCAGCGTGGTGATCCCCGGCGCGTTCAGCCCGGCGAGCAGCACCGCCGACTTCACCTGCGCCGAGGCGACGGGAGAGCGGTATTCGATCGGCGCCGGGTCCGCCGCGCCGATCACCGTCAGCGGCAGCCGCCCGTCGCTCCGCCCATGCGCGGCGGCGCCGAAGAGCGAAAGCGGCCGCGTCACGCGCCCCATCGGTCGCAAGCGAAGCGACGCGTCGCCCGTGAAGGTCGCGGCGATCGGCGTCGTCGCCATCGCGCCCATGATCAGCCGCACCCCGGTGCCCGAATTGCCGCAGTCGATCACGTCATCCGGCTCCGCGAACCCGCCGACGCCGACGCCGTGAACGCGCCAGGCGCCCGGCCCGACCCGCTCCACCTCGGCGCCGAAGGCGCGCATCGCCGCCGCGGTGTCGAGCACGTCCCCCCCCTCCAACAGGCCTTCGATCCGCGTCTCGCCGACGCTCAGCGCGCCGAGGATCAGCGCGCGGTGCGAAACCGACTTGTCGCCCGGAATCGTCGCCGCGCCGCGCAGCGGCCCGCTGCGGCGGGCCGTCATCGGCTTCGCCTCTCCTGCTCCCGACATCGACGCATCTCTCCCCGGTTCCGGCCTATCCGGCCCGGTTCTTACCGGCGCTCCGGCCCACCGTCCATGCCCGCGCGCCCCGGCGACCCGCTTCGGCCGCGCAAATAACCGGCGGCGCCGCGCGAAAATCGCTTGCGGCGCGGCGCCCGCTCCGTCACGATCAGTCGAACACACCCTTCCAAGGGAGAGGTCTTGGCGAGCGCGAATTTCGACCCAACGAAGGCGGAGGCCAGCCCGGCCGAGCGCCTGATCGAGTTTCCCGACAATCGGCTCCTGATCGACCTCTGCGGCGGTTTCGACCGCAATCTCGCGGCGCTCGAGGCGGGGTTCGACATCGTCATCGCCCGGCGGGGCAACCAGCTCTCGCTGCACGGGCCCGCCGACGGGGTGGAGGGCGCCGAGGCGGCGCTCACCGCGCTCTACCAGCGACTGGAGGCCGGCCGGCCGGTGGAGAAGGGCGATGTCGACGCGGCGATCCGGCTTCGCGGCGAAGCGCAACCGCCCGATCCCGGCCAGCTCGAGATGTTCCGCGGCGGCAAGGTGGAGATCCGCACCCGGAAAAAGGTGGTGGAGCCGCGCACCGCGACGCAGCGCGCCTATGTCCAGTCGCTCTTCCGGTCCGAACTGGTCTTCGGCGTCGGGCCGGCGGGCACCGGCAAGACCTATCTCGCGGTCGCCGCCGCCGTTTCGATGTTCTCGGAGGGCAAGGTCGACCGCATCGTGCTTTCGCGCCCGGCCGTCGAGGCGGGCGAGCGGCTCGGGTTCCTGCCCGGCGACATGAAGGAGAAGATCGACCCCTACATGCAGCCGCTCTACGACGCATTGGGCGACCTGCTGCCCGGCCGCCAGGTGCAGAAATACATCGAGGACAAGGTGATCGAGATCGCTCCCCTCGCCTTCATGCGCGGGCGCACGCTCTCCGACGCCTTCGTGGTGCTGGACGAGGCCCAGAACGCCACCGAGATGCAGATGAAGATGTTCCTCACCCGCCTCGGCGAAGGCGGGCGCATGGCGATTACCGGCGACCCGAGCCAGATCGACCTGCCGCGCGGCGTCGGCTCCGGCCTCGTCGAGGCGGAGCGCGTCCTCAAGGGCGTTCCCGGCATCGAGTTCGTGCGCTTCGCCGCCGAGGACGTGATCCGCCATCCGCTCGTCGCCAAGATCGTCAAGGCTTACGATGCGGACGGGGAACGCGGGGCGGCGCCGCGCGAGGCATGAGCGGGGCATGACGATCTCCATCGAGTTCAACGTCGAGGACCCGGCCTGGGACAACGCCGCGCCCTGGTATCGCGAAGTCGCGCTTCGCGCCGCCGAACAGGCGCTGATCGCCGCCGGGCGCACGCCGCCGGAGGCCGAGATCAGCGTTCTCCTCTGCCACGACGCGCGCATTTCGGAACTCAATCGGGGCTTTCGCGGCAAGGCGGCGGCGACCAACGTGCTGAGCTGGCCGGCGCACGCCCTCGCCCCGCCGCGCCCCGGCGCGCACCCCGCCCCGCCGCCCGACGCCACCCTCGGCGACATCGCGCTGGCGCGCGAGACCATTGAAACCGAGGCGCGGGAGCAACATCTCTCGGTCGAGCGACATTTCGCGCACCTCTTTGCGCATGGCGTTCTCCATCTTTTAGGCTATGACCACGAGACCGACGCGGACGCCGAACTGATGGAAGGGCTGGAGCGTCGGGCGCTCGGCGCGATGGGGATCGCCGATCCCTACGCGGTCGCGCGCTGCTGAAGCCTGCGGCGCGCCGCGGCGGATTGGAGACGATGGCAGAGGACAGATCGCCCGAAACGGGCGCCAGGGACCAGAACGCGGCCGCGGGCGAGGAACGCGGCGACGAAGCGCCCGAGGACGAAAACGGACGACAACGCGGATTTCTGGCGCGTCTTCTCGGTCTGAGCAACGGCCATGAGGTCGGCGCCGCCGAAACCGCCGAAACCGCGAATGAGCGCGCCCTTCTCACCAATGTCCGCATGATGCGCGGCCAGCGGGTCGACGACATAATGATCCCCCGCGCCGATATCGTCGCGGTGGAGGTCAACGCGAGCCTGGCGGAGCTGACGGACGCGTTTCGCGCCGGCGCCCATTCGCGTCTCCCGGTCTACCGCGAGACGCTCGACGACCCGGTCGGCTTCGTCCATGTGAAGGACGTCGCGCTGGCGCGCGGCTTCGCCGGCGGGGACGCGGCCGAAGCGGAGGCGGCGAAGCCGTTCCGGCTGGAGGATATCATCCGCCAGATGCTGGTCGTTCCGCCGTCGATGCTCTCGGGCCGGCTGCTGCAGCGCATGCAGCAGCGGCGCATCCACATGGCGCTGGTGGTCGACGAATATGGCGGCGTCGACGGGCTCGTCACGATCGAGGACCTCGTCGAGCAGATCGTCGGCGATATCGAGGACGAGCATGACGAGGCGGACGAGGAGGCCTGGCGGCGCGAGGCCCCTGGCGTCTACGCGGCCAACGCCCGCGCCGAGCTCTCCGATTTTGAGGCGGAAGCCCGCGTCGACCTGTTGCCCGACGATCTCGACGAGGAGGTCGACACGCTCGGCGGACTGGTGTTCATGCTCTCAAACCGGGTGCCGGAGCGTGGCGAGGTGATCCGCCACCCCGACGGCCACGAATTCGAGGTGATCGACGCCGATCCGCGGCGCATCAAACGGCTGCGGGTGCGGCTCTTCGATGCCGAGCGCGCCGCGACGGAAGCGGCGGAGTAGCTCCGGCCATGCGCGTCGGCGGCGCACTGGACGCGCGCGCGCCGCGCCTCCGGCTCGCCCTGACGGCGCTCGCGGGGGCGCTGATGGCGCTCGCGCAACCGCCCCTCGGGTTCTGGCCGGCCTTCTTCCTCGCCGGCCCCCTGCTCTATCTCCTCTGGAGCGCGGCGCGGGCGGACGAACGCCCCGGCCGGGCGGTCTTTTTCACCGGCTGGGCGGCGGGCGCGGCGCATTTCGCGCTGGCGCTGCACTGGATCATCGAGCCCTTCCTGGTCGACGCCGCCCGCCACGGCTGGATGGCCCCTTTCGCGCTCCTGCTCATGGCCGGCGGCCTCGCGCTCTTCTGGGCGGCGGGGTTCTGGCTCGCCTGGCGGCTCGGGCGCTTCATCGGCGGGCCGCTGGCGCTCGCCGCCGCCTGGGCGGCGGCGGAGTTCGCGCGGAGCTACGTTCTCACCGGCTTTCCCTGGGCGCTGCCCGTCTATGGCTGGGTCGAGACGCCGCTCGCGCAGGCGGCGGCGCTGATCGGCCCTTACGCGCTGAGCTTCCTGACCTTCGCCGGGATGCTTGCGCCGGGCGCGCTGCTGCGAAAGCCGCGCGCCTTCGCGCCGGCGCTGCTGACACTTCCGGCGCTCTCTCTCCTCTGGGTCTGGGGTTGGGCGCGCCCGCCCGTCCCCGCCCCCGCCCCGGACGGGGCGCGCCCGCTGATCCGCATCCTCCAGACCGACATCGACCAGAATGAGAAATGGGCGCCGGATCAGGCGAAGCCGATCTTTGAACGGCTTCTCGCGCTCTCCGTCGACCCCGAAGGGGAGCGGCCGGCGCTCGTCATCTGGCCGGAAAGCGCGGTGACCTTCCCGATCGACATGGCCCCCGGCGCGCAGGTCGCAATCCGGGCCGCGCTGGGGCCGAGCGCCCTGGCGCTCGGCTCGCTCCGGCTCGACAAGGGCCCCGAAGCGAAGATCGAACGCGGCGCGCGCTGGCGCAACAGCCTCTTCGTTCTCGGCGCGGACGGCCTTTCGGAGCCGTTCGACAAGGTGCACCTCGTGCCTTTCGGCGAATACCTGCCGCTCGGCGACTTGCTTTCGCGGATCGGGCTCTCCAGCATCGCCGGGATCGGCGGCGGCATCGTTCCGGGCGATGGCCATGCGCCGATGCGCGCCGCGGGCGTCCCGCCCTTTGCGCCGCTGATCTGCTATGAGATGATCTTCCCGCGTGAAACCGCGCACGCCGCTTCGGGCGCCGACTGGCTCGTGCTCGTCACGAATGACGGCTGGTTCGGCGGCTGGGCCGGGCCGGCGCAGCATTTCGCCATGGCGCGGATGCGTGCGATCGAAACCGGGCTGCCCGTCGCCCGCTCCGCGAACCGGGGCCGCTCGGCCATGATCGATCCCTATGGCCGCGCTCTCGCCGCAATCGGGCGTGGTCGCGACGGCGCGTTCAACGTGCGCTTACCTGATTCGATTCCCCCGCCGCCTTATTTTCGTCACGATGAACTATTTACAACTCTCATGCTCTGCGCCGCGCTCCTCATTTCAACTCGGGGTCGGCGCCATGACGACTAGAAGGCGAGCGACGCGAGAAACTGTTTGGAAACCTGTTTTCGTCGCGTTTAGCTGCCGGCCGCAATAACCGGACCGACGACCGGCGCCGGCGAATATTGGGTGAGCGCACGCCCCGTTCGGCCGGCGCGCCGCCGGCGACGTGGACGCGCCGAAGAATTGAAGGGGATTATTGTGTTGAAGACGCCGAATCCGGTCGACGTTCATGTCGGCTCGCGCGTGCGGCTCCGCCGAATGACGCTGGGCATGAGCCAGGAACGGCTGGGCCGCCTGCTCGGCCTGACATTCCAGCAGATCCAGAAATACGAGAAAGGCGCGAACCGGATCGGCGCCAGCCGGCTCTTCGCGATCTCGCGGGTGCTCGACGCGCCGATCCAGTTCTTCTTCGACGAATTGCCCGACGAGGCCGCCGCCGGGCTCGCCAAGGACGCGCCGAAGCGCAAGGCCGAACAACCCGGTGATATCCGCGTCGCCGACTACGTCGCCACCGCCGAGGGGCTGGAGCTGAATCGCTCCTTCCACCGCATCACCGACCAGGCGACGCGCCGGCATCTCGCCGAACTCGTGCGTTCCGTCGCCGGCGAATCGTGAGCCTCGTCGGTTGACCCGCCTTCGGCGCGCGCATAAACCCGCGCGGGACTTTCATCCGATCCCTCTAACCGGATCGACGCATCACCTCGGAGGGCGACGCGATGGCGCGCAGTGACTATCTTTTCACTTCTGAATCCGTTTCTGAAGGCCATCCGGACAAGGTTTGCGACCGCATCTCCGACGCCGTGCTCGACGCTTTTCTGGCCGAAGACCCCGAGGCGCGCGTCGCTTGCGAGACGCTCGCCACCACCAACCGCGTCGTGATCGCCGGCGAGGTGCGCGGCCCCGCCACCGTGCTCCGCCAGGTCGAGGAGATCGCCCGCCAGTGCGTGCGCGACATCGGCTATGAGCAGGACGGCTTTCACTGGGCCAACATGGAGGTGGAGCAGCATCTCCACGCGCAGAGCTCCGACATCGCGCAGGGCGTCGACAGCGCCGCCGAAAAGGACGAGGGCGCCGGCGACCAGGGCATCATGTTCGGCTACGCCTGCGACGAGACCCCGGAACTGATGCCGGCCCCGATTCACTTCGCTCACGCCATCCTGCACCGTCTCGCAGCGGTGCGGAAATCCGGCGCCGAGCCGACGCTCGGCCCGGACGCGAAATCGCAGATCACCGTCCGCTACGCCGACGGCAAACCTGTCGGCGTCTCCTCGATCGTGCTCTCGACCCAGCATCTCGACTCGTCGATGACCTCAGCGGATGTCCGCGCCGTCGTCGAGCCGCATATCCGTGAGGCGCTTCCCGAGGGCTGGATCGTCGATGAGACGGTCTGGCACGTGAACCCGACCGGCAAGTTCGTCATCGGCGGCCCCGACGGCGACGCCGGGCTGACCGGCCGCAAGATCATCGTCGACACCTATGGCGGCGCCGCGCCGCATGGCGGCGGCGCCTTCTCCGGCAAGGACCCGACCAAGGTCGACCGTTCGGCCGCCTACGCCGCGCGCTATCTGGCGAAGAACGTCGTCGCGGCGGGCCTCGCGGCGCGCTGCACGCTCCAGCTTTCCTACGCGATCGGCGTCGCGCGGCCGCTGTCGATCTATGTCGACACGCACGGCACCGGCGAGGCCGACGAAGCCGCCATCGAAAAGGCGGTGGCGAAGGCGATGGACCTGACGCCGCGCGGCATCCGCACCCATCTCGAACTCAACCGGCCGATCTACCAGCGCACCGCCGCCTATGGCCATTTCGGCCGCGCGCCGGATAACGAGGGCGGCTTCTCGTGGGAGCGGACCGACCTCGCGGAGGCGCTGCGGGCCGCGCTCTGAGTCGGGCCCGGCGTCGACTCCCGCACCGGCATGGGCAAGCTCACCCCGCGTGAGGACGGCGCGCCCTGGCGCAATTTCTACGGGCGCCGCCACGGCAAGACCCTGCGAAAGCACCAGCAGGCGCTTCTGGACGAACGCCTGCCCGAACTCGCCCCGCCCGGCGTCGCCTGGGCGGAAAACCCCGAGCGTCACCCGGTCGACTTCAGGGCCCTCGCCCCCGGCGCGCGCGAGACATGGCTGGAGATCGGCTTCGGCGGCGGCGAGCATCTGGTCGCGATGGCGGCGGCGAACCCGGATGTCCTGCTGATCGGGTGCGAGCCCTTCGTGAACGGCGTCGCGATGTGCCTTTCCGCCATAGAGCGCGCCGGCCCGACGAATATCCGCCTCCATGCCGGCGACGCGCGGGAGATTTTCGACGTCGCGCATGACGGCGCCTTCACCCGCATCTTCGTCAACTACCCCGACCCTTGGCCGAAGACGCGCCATCACAATCGCCGCTTCATCGGCCCGGACAACCTGCCCCACCTCGCCCGGATCGCCGCCCCCGGCGCCCGGCTCCACATCGCCTCGGACATTCCCGACTACATCCGCCACTCGCTGGAGGCGGTGCGCCCCTTCCCCCAGTTCCGCTGGACGGCCGAGCGCCCCGAAGACTGGCGCCGCCCCTGGCCCGACTGGCCCGGCACCCGTTATGAAGCGAAGGCGCTCAGGGAGGGCCGGACGCCGTGTTATCTGACGTTTGTGAGATGTTGAGGGCGGCCACCGTCAGCGTTCATCTTGACGAGGAAACAGTGGCCCTGCGAACGAAGCGGCTGACCGCATGATGTCGGCTGTCCCCATATGTATCCACATTATGGTTCTTGTCTGATGTCGCACAACAACCGCCACGGGAGACATTGTGTCTCCATACTAATTAGTTGCGAACTGAGGCCACCAACTCATTTTGTTCCTTAATCCACTTATCCAGAGATGAAGGCCCTTCAGGAATCAAAGCCGAGGTTATGTTAAGGCACCGTACAAAAAGCTTCGGGACCAGATTGTGGTGCGAATCTCGGACGTTCGGCACGTAGCCATGGGCATCTCTGTTTCGAATGGTCTTTGTCAGGAAATGGAAGGCTGCCCGGACGATCTGTCGATCGTCTTCTCTAAATTCCCGAATTTCCATTAACTGGGAAAGAAAAGAGGTCGGAGGGTTCCCCGACATTCTCGTAATATCGCCAAGCGTCCTATAACTGGATACCGAAACCGTCCCACAACTGCGCCAGCACGTGTTATATTCTCGCGCCCATTCCTCAATATCTGCGTCGGGGTAGCGCCCCACACATATTGACCTACGAATATCAATATTGTTCAAGAGACACAGGCCCTTCAATCAAAACTCCATTCCAGCAGAGAACTGAATCCAACAGATCAGGCGTCCAAAGGTCGGGTCTATATCCATTTTCCAAGAATATTCGAAGCACTCACGTGGCACCGGGACGAATTTTAAGCGATCAGGAATCCATCGCACCAGTCTGGATCGATGTACAAGCACCGCTCCAGCGGTTATCTGCAATTGACCATCCTCATTGATGTCTCGCATCTATGCAGCCTCCTAAGTTGGCTCGCCCTCAAAGTGGCCAGAACACCAGAATCGACGGAATCGAAACCGCGATCACCAGCACTTCTAGGGGCAACCCCATGCGCCAGTAGTCCCCAAAGGCGTAGCCGCCGGGGCCGAGGATCAGCGTGTTGTTCTTGTGCCCGATCGGAGTGAGAAAGGCGCAGGAGGCCGCGACCGCCACCGCCATCAGGAAGGGGTCGGGCGAAACGTCCAGCGATTCCGCCATCGAGATGCCGACCGGCGCCGCGACGATCGCGGTCGCGGTGTTGTTCAGCACGTCCGAGAGCGACATCGTCACCACCATCAGCACCGTGAGCGCGACCCAGACCGGCGCCCCCGCCGTCAGTTGCGTGAGCCAGCCGGCGATCAGCGTGGTCCCGCCCGACGATTCCAGCGCCGCGCCGAGCGGGATCATCGAGCCGAGCAGCACGACGACCGGCCATTCGATGTGATTATAGACCTCGGAAAGCGGGATGATCCGGGTGATCGTGTAAAGCGCGACGACGACGCCCAGCGCGACCGGCATGTAGACGAGACCGAAGCTCGCCGCGGCCACCGCCGCCGCGAAGATGCCGATCGCGGCCCAGGTCTTGCCGTCCTGCGTCACCGCCAGCCCGCGCTCCGCCAACGGCAAGCAGCCAAGCCATTGCGTAACGTCGCGCGCCGTCTCCGCCGGGGCGAGAAGAAGCAGAATATCGCCGGGGCGCACGACGGTCTTCCTGACCTGCTCGGTGATCCGCTTTCCGCTCCGCGATATGCCCATCAGCACCGCGTCGCGCCGCCATGAAAGCCCGATGGATTGCGCGGTCTTGTCGGCGATGCGCGCCTGCTCGGGCACCACCACCTCGAACAGTTCCACGCCTTCGGAGGCGGCGTCGAGCCGCTCCTGCTTCTCGCCCTCGGAAAAGGTGAGGGAAAGCGCGCTCCGGAACTCCTCCAGCGCCTCCGGCGTCGCTTCGATCACCAGGGCGTCGCCGGCGCGGATCACGATGTCGCGCGCCGTGCCGTAGCGGCGCTTGCCGTCGCGCACGAGTCCGATGATGGCGACATCGGCGCTCTCCGCCTCATCGTAAAGCGCGCGGACCTGCTTGCCGATGATCCCCGCCTCCTCCGGCACGCTCAGTTCGGCGACGAACTGCTTCAGATCCATGAGGCTCTCGCCGGCGCTCGCGTCGTCGCGCCTCGGGATCAGCCGCCAGCCCACCAATGCGACGAAGACAAGCCCGGCGATGGCCGCGATCGCGCCGACCGGGGCGAAGTCGAACATCCTGAAGGGGGCGCCCAGCCGCTCCTGCCGGATCGTCGCGATGATGATGTTCGGCGGCGTTCCGATCATCGTCACCATGCCGCCGAGGATCGTCGCGAAGGAAAGCGGCATCAGGCTCAACGCGACATTCCGCTTCGCCTTCTTCGCGGTCTGGATATCGACCGGCATCAGCAGCGCCAGCGCCGCGACATTGTTCATGAAACCCGAGAGCACCGCCCCGACACCGCCCATGATGGTGATGTGCTGGCCGAGGGGCCGGGCGCTGTCGATCAGCGTGCGGGTGATCAGAAAGACCGCGCCCGAGCGCACCAGCCCGGCGGAGACGACGAGGACCAGCGCGACGACCAGCGTCGCCGGGTGGCCGAACCCTTCGAACGCCTTCTCCGATGGCACGACCCCGGCGAGAACCCCGACCAGAAGCGCCCCGAAAGCCACGAGATCATAACGCCAGCGCCCCCAGATCAGAAGCGCGAAAACCCCGCCGAAAATGACGAAAAGGATGATCTGGTCGTTCGTCATCAGGCGCGCTCCTCAAAACCCTCGACATGCGGCGCGGCGCGCGGGCGTCAAGACGACCCGCGTCATTCCCGCGCCAACGGGTGCTTTTCCGTGACCAGCGCCTTCAGCCGCTCTTCCTGAACATGGGTGTAGATCTCCGTCGTGGAGATGTCGGCATGACCCAGCAGCTCCTGTATGGAGCGCAGGTCGGCGCCGTTCGCCAGCAGATGCGAAGCGAAGGCGTGCCGCAGCGTGTGCGGCGAGACCCGCTTCGGGCTGATGCCCGCCGCCGCCGCCAGGTCCTTCACCATCTGGTAGAACCGGACCCGCGTCAGATGCCCCGAAGCGCCGCCGCCTGGAAAGAGGAACGCGCTCTTCTTCAGCTTCGGATCCGCGTCCCGCAGCGCCAGCCAGGCGCGGAGCGCGTCGCGCGCGGGGGCGGAGAGCGGGGTCAGCCGCTCCTTCCCGCCCTTGCCTTTCACAAGGATCATCCGCGGATCGCCCCGCGCCGCCGCCACCGGCAACGAGACGAGCTCGCTCACGCGCATCCCCGTCGCGTAGAGAAGCTCCATCAGGCAACAGGACCGAAGCCCGTCTTCGCGCGCCGCCTCGATGAGCGCTTCGACCTCCGCCATCGACAGCGTCTTCGGCAACGGCCGGCGCTTTCGCGGCCCCGTCATCCGCGCTGCTGGGTCGTCTTCGCGCCACCCGTCGTCATAAAGGAAGCGATGGAGCTGACGCGCCGCCGAAAGCCGTCGCGCCCGCGTCGCCGGGGCGCGGCCCTCCGCCTCCAGCGCCGCCAGCCAGCTTTCCAGCGCGTCCCGCCCGGCGTCGAGCAACGTCCCGCCCGCCGCCTCTACATGCGCGGCGTAGGCCGAGAGATCGCGCGCGTAAGCGCTCACGGTGTTGTCGGCGGCGCCCCGCTCCGCGCGCATTGAATCAAGGAAAAGCGCGATCAGGCGCTCCGCGCGCGGCGGCGTTTCCGGCGCTGGCGCCATCTAGTCGCTGAAGCCGACGCCGACCGCCGGCGCCTCGATCGGCCCGGTCTTCGGCGGCAGGTCCGCGAGATAAGCGTAACCAACCAGTCCCGCGCCCGCGAGAACAGCAAGAATCAGGAGAAATCCGAACAGCCGCCGCAACATCGCATCGCCTCGATCACCCCGCTTGGCCCTCGCCAGCGTCGACGGGAGCGGTTAAACCCCGGCGCGCCACCCTGTTCCTGATCGCGAATCTAACGGGCCGGGGCCTGCGGCGCAACGCGAGGAGAAACGCCAGCGCATGTTGGACGACGCGACAAAGCTCCGGCTCCGCCGTCCGGTCGCCCTGATCGGGCTGATGGGATGCGGCAAGACCACGGTCGGCGCCCGGCTGGCCGACCTGGTCGGCGCGCCGTTTCGCGACGCCGACGCCGAAATTGAGACGGCGGCGGGCATGACCGTGCCCGAAATCTTCGCCAGATACGGCGAAGCGGCCTTTCGCGACGGCGAGCGGCGGGTGATCGCCCGCCTTCTGGCCGCCGGGCCGATGGTCCTCGCCACCGGCGGCGGGGCTTACATGGCGCCGGAGACCCGCGCCGCGATCAGCGCGGCGGGGGCTGCGATCTGGCTCCACGCCGATCTGGAGACGCTGGTGCAGCGGACCGCGAGGCGCAAGCATCGCCCGCTCCTCAACGCCGGCGAGCCGCGCGCCATCCTCGCCGAACTGATGGCCGCGCGCTATCCGCTTTACGCTGGCGCGGAGATTCGCGTCGAGAGCACAAACGCCGGACGCGCGGAGGATGTGGCGCGCGACGCGCTCGACGCCATTCTCGCCTATGACGCCACGCGCCCCCCGGCGCTCAGATTGATGGAGACGCGACCGTGAGCGCACAGACTTCGACCGAGACCCTGCGCGTCGCCCTCGGCGCCCGCGCCTACGACATCCGCATCGGCCCCGGCCTGATCGCCCGCGCCGGGGCGGAGGTCGCCCCCCATCTCGCCCGGAAACGCGTCGCCGTCGTGACCGACGAGACCGTCGCCACCCTGCATCTCGACGCGCTCCGCGCCGGGCTGGCGGACGCCGGCGTGACGGCGGAGCCGATCGTGCTTCCCCCCGGCGAAGCCACGAAATCCATGTCCGGGTTCGAGCGCCTGCTCTCGGCGCTGCTCGATCTGAAGATCGCGCGAGACGACATTATCCTCGCCTTCGGCGGCGGCGTGATCGGCGACCTCGCCGGTTTCGCCGCGGCGACGCTGCGGCGCGGCGTCGGCTTCATCCAGATCCCGACCACGCTGCTGGCGCAGGTCGACAGCTCGGTCGGCGGCAAGACCGGGATCAACGCGCCCCAGGGCAAGAACCTGATCGGCGCCTTTCATCAGCCGCGCCTCGTCCTCGCCGACACCGATGCGCTGAGCACGCTCTCGAAGCGCGAGTTTCTCGCGGGCTACGCCGAGACGGTGAAATACGGCCTGCTCGGCGACGCCGCGTTCTTCGAGCGGCTGGAGCACGACGGCCCGGCGCTGGCCGCCGGCGACGAGGCGGCGCGGATCGCCGCGATCCGCCGCGCCTGTGAGATGAAGGCGGCGATCGTCGCCCGCGACGAGACCGAGACAGGCGAACGCGCGCTGCTCAATCTCGGCCACACCTTCGGCCACGCGCTGGAGGCGGCGACCGGCTATTCGCAGCGCGTTCTCCACGGCGAAGGCGTCTCGATCGGCGTCGCGCTCGCCTTCGAGCTTTCGATGCGCCTCGGCCTCTGCCCGCAGGAGGAGCCGAGCCGCGTGCGCGCGCATTTTCGCGAAATGGGGCTGAAGACCGCGCTCGCCGATATCGACGGCGACCTCCCCGGCGCGGACGACCTGATCGAACTCATGGGCCAGGACAAGAAGGTAAAGGACGGCCGGCTCGTCTTTATCCTCGCCCGCGCCATCGGCGACGCGTTCATCGCGCCCGAAGTTCCGATGGCGGCGGTGAAAGCCGTTCTGACCGACGCGCTGGCGGAGCGGCGCTGACGCGCGCTCAGGCGGCGCCGGACGTGAGATCCTCGCGCGCGGCGGCGAAAACCGCTTCGAACATCTCCGTCGTCAGACGCCGCGTGTTGGTGTTGTAGCGCGAGCAATGATAGCTGTCGCGCAGCGTCAGCCCGCCGATGCTGTAGCGCGCGCCATGTCTGAACGGATGCGCCGCGACGCGCGCGCCGAGGGCGCGCAGCGTGCTTTGATGGCTGATGACGCCGAGCGCGACGATCATCCTGAGATTGGGCAACGCGGCGATGCGCGCCTTCAGGAAATCCCGGCAGGCGTTGATCTCCGCCCCGACCGGCTTGTTCTGGGGCGGCACGCAGCGCACCGCGTTGGTGACCATCGCGCTCTTCAGCCGCAACCCGTCATCCGGGCGCGCGTCGAACGCGCCGTTCGCCCAGCCGAACTTCGTCAGCGTCGCATAGAGCAGATCGCCGGCGTAATCCCCGGTGAAGGGCCGTCCGGTGCGGTTCGCGCCGGTGACGCCCGGCGCCAGCCCGACGACGAGAAGCTCCGCCTCCTCGTCCCCGAAGCTGGCGACGGCGCCGTTGAACCAGTCCGGGTGCGCCGCCGCCACCTCGTCGCGGTACGCGGCGAGGCGCGGGCAGAGCCGGCAATCGCGCGGCGCTTCCGCCGCCGGGCTCACTCGCCGGCGACTTCGACTTCCGCTTCCACGCTCTCGTATTCACCGTCCGGCGCCGGGCGGGGCGGGCGCCCGATGACATCCCTCAGCTCTTCGAGCTCGATGAAGTTGTCGGCCTGACGGCGCAGATCGTCGGCGATCATCGGCGGCTGGGAACGGATCGTGGAGACGACGGAGACGCGCACCCCGCGACGTTGCACCGCAGCCACCAGCGGCCGGAAATCGCCGTCGCCGGAAAACAGCACCATGTGATCCATCCGTTCGGCCATCTCCAGCGCGTCGACCGCCAGTTCGATGTCCATGTTGCCCTTCACCTTGCGCCGGCCCATCGAGTCGATGAACTCCTTCGCAGGCTTGGTGACCATAGAATAGCCGTTGTAATCGAGCCAATCCACCAGCGGCCGGATCGGGGAATACTCCTGATCCTCAAGCAAAGCCGTATAATAGAAAGCCCGGACAAGTTTGCCGCGCCGTATGAACTCGCTACGCAGAAGCTTGTAGTCGATATCGAAACCGAGTGAACGTGCCGCAGCGTATAGATTCGAGCCGTCGATAAATAGCGCCAGTCGCTCGTCACGATAAAACATTCTCACACCTCGAAATGTAATGCGGCCTCGGATAAGTCTGCGCGTGACAGAAATCCCGGATAACCACCAGCACCGCGCAACCTATGTCAATGTCACACGAATGCAATGGCGGCGTCGGTGAATAATCCCCCGGCTGACGGCCGCGTGATCCTCGCCCTGGGGGCGAACCAGCCCTCGCGCAGCGGCGCGCCCAGAACGACGCTGGAGGCCGCCCTCGCGCGCCTCGAGTCCGTTGGCGTGCGCGTCGCGGCGCTCTCGCGCTGGCGCCGCTCGCCGGCGTTCCCGCCCGGCGCCGGCCCGGATTTCGTGAACGCCGCCGCCCTGCTTGAAACGGGCGTTTCGCCCGAGGCGCTTCTCTCGCTCCTGCACGAAGTCGAGCGGGCGCTCGGGCGCGAGCGCCGCCGGCGCTGGGCGCCGCGGGTCTGCGACCTCGATCTCATCGCCCATGGCGACCGCATCGCGCCCGACGCGGAGACGCTACGCGCCCTGATGGCGCTCGGCCCGAAAGCGGGCGAGGTTCCGGCGCCCGATGAGCTGATCCTGCCGCATCCGCGGCTGCACGAGCGCGCCTTCGTTCTCGCCCCGCTCCTTGATATCGCGCCGGACTGGCGCCACCCGCTGACCGGGCGGAACGTGACGGAGATGCTCGCCGCCCTGCCGGCGGCGGCGCGAGACGAGGTGGAGGTGATCGCATGAACGCCGCTGACAAGACGGGGGCCGAAGAAGACGCCCTCGCCGAAGCCTATGAGCGGGCGCTGGCGCTGGAGAAGGCCGGCGACGGCGCCGCGGCCGCCGCCTGGGCCGAAGTGCTGGCGCTCGACGCGGCCGATCCGGGCGGCGCCGCGCTCCGCCTCGCCGCGCTCCGCGCCGGGCCGCTCCCGGACCGCGCCCCGGCCGCCTATGTCGCGACGCTCTTCGACCAGCACGCGGAGGTGTTCGACGGCATCCTCGTCGATCAGCTCGAATACGGCGCGCCGCTGCTGGCGCGCGAACGGGTTCAGGCGAAAGGACTCGGCCCGTTCGGGCGAATGCTCGATCTCGGTTGCGGCACCGGGCTGGCGGCGGAGGCGTTCGAGGACATGACCGGCGCGCGCACCGGCGTCGACCTCGCCCCCGGCATGATCGAGATCGCCGACGAGAAGGAACTCTATGACGAGCTTTTCGTCGGCGACGCCGTAGGGTTTCTGGAGGCGGCGCGCGGCGCATGGGACCTGATCGTGGCCACCGACACGCTTCCCTATCTCGGCGACGTCGCGCCGCTCTTTCGCGGCGTCGCGGCGCAGGCGGCGCCCGGCGCGCTCTTCGTCTTCAGCACCGAGACGCTGCCGGAGGCGGCCATCGCCGGAAAGGGCTGGGTCGTCACCCCGCACCAGCGCTTCGCACACCCGCGCGGCGCGCTGGAGACGCTCCTGACCACGCTCGGCTTTCAGGTGCTGGAGGCGACTTCGATCATGGTCAGGCGCGAATCCGGCGCGCCGATCGACGGCCATCTTTTCCTCGCCCGCGCGCCCGGCTGAGCCCCGGACCGGACGCGGCGAAGCCGCGTTTTCGCGCGACCGCCGCAGGTTAACAGAACACTAATTTTCTGGTTTCTCTTTAATACCAACGTCTTGACCCCCTTATCGCGTGCGATAACGCACTTTTTGCGCGAACCGCGCCCCCTGCAGCGTCCAGCCGGCGCCAAGGTTTGACAGCGAGGCGCGGAAGCGGGAGAAGAGGAACTGCTGCGCTGCGGAAGGAAAAGGATCTCCCCGATGAAGAAAGTCCATGATGACGCGGCTTCCGCCCTCGACGGGCTGCTCTTCGACGGCATGACCATCGCCGCCGGCGGCTTCGGGCTTTGCGGGATACCGGAGCTGCTGATCGCGGCGATCCGCGACAGCGGGGTCAAGAATCTCACCATCGCGTCCAACAACGCCGGGGTGGACGATTTCGGGCTCGGCCTGCTGCTTCAGACCCGGCAGGTGAAGAAGATGCTCTCCTCCTATGTCGGTGAAAACGCCGAATTCATGCGCCAGTATCTCTCCGGCGAGCTGGAGCTCGAATTCAACCCGCAGGGGACGCTCGCCGAGCGCATGCGCGCCGGCGGCGCCGGCATCCCGGGCTTCTACACCAAGACCGGCGTCGGCACGGTGATCGCCGAGGGCAAGGAAGTGAAGAATTTCGACGGCCAGGATTATATCCTCGAGCGCGGCATCGTCGCCGACCTCTCCATCGTGAAGGCGTGGAAGGCGGACGACACCGGCAATCTGGTTTTTCGAAAGACGGCGCGGAACTTCAACCCGCCCGCCGCGATGTGCGGCAAGGTCTGCGTGGCGGAAGTGGAGGAGATCGTCCCGCGCGGCAGCCTCGATCCCGACAAGATCCACCTGCCCGGCATCTATGTGCACCGCCTGATCCAGGGCGAGCACGAGAAGCGGATCGAGAAAGTCACCAGCCGCAAGCGCGAGGAGGCCTGAACCATGCCCTGGGACCGCAATCAGATGGCGGCGCGCGCCGCGGAAGAGCTCGAAGACGGCTGGTACGTCAATCTCGGCATCGGCATCCCGACGCTGGTGGCGAACTATGTCGGCGACAAGGACATCACCCTCCAGTCCGAGAACGGCATGCTCGGCATGGGCCCCTTCCCCTATGAGGGCGAGGAGGACCCGGACCTGATCAACGCCGGCAAGCAGACGATCACGGAATTGCAGCGCACCGCCTATTTCGACAGCGCGACCAGCTTCGGAATGATCCGCGGCGGCAAGATCGCCGCCGCGATCCTCGGCGCGATGGAGGTGGCGGAGAACGGCGACCTCGCCAACTGGATGATCCCCGGCAAGCTGGTGAAGGGGATGGGCGGCGCCATGGACCTCGTCGCCGGCGTCGGCCGGGTCATCGTCATCATGGATCACGCCAACAAGGCGGGTGAGTCGAAACTCCTTAAGGAATGCACCCTGCCGCTGACCGGGAAGGGCGTCGTCGATCGGATCATAACCAATCTCGGTGTTTTCGACGTCGTGACAGGCGGGCTGAAAATCGTCGAGATCGCAGACGGCGTGACGATCGACGAAATCCGCAGCAAGACCGAGGCGAGCCTGGTCGACTGAACGCCGCCGCCAGGGGCGGCGCCTCACTCGACCGGCGGAAGCGCCGCCACGACGCAAGGCGCGCGCGGGTCCGTCGGCGCCATCAGGCAGAGCGTCCGCGCCTCGTTATAATAGCTGAGCACGATCGGCACATAGTCCCGCGTCTCGGGGTAAGGCGGCACGCCCTTGTGGCGCAGCACGGCGTTCTCGCCGGCATTGTAGCCGGCCAGCGCGAGAAGGCCGTCGCCGTCGAACATCGTCAGCAGCGTCGACAGGTAATCGGCGGCGCCGCGCAGGTTGTCGCCCGGCGCGAACGGGTCGGAGACGGCGAAACGGCGGGCGGTCGCCGGCATGAGCTGACCGAGACCGAGCGCCCCGGCCGGGCTCACCGCGCGCGGATCGCCCCCGCTTTCGGCGGCGATCACTGCGATCAGCAGCGCCTCCGATATCTGCGCGCCCTGCGCGGCCGCAGCGATCTCGGCCCGCCATGTTTCGCTGACCTCCTCCACCAGCGCGCGCCGCGACAACCCGCCGAGCCGCCCGCCGGCGGTCGCGGCGAGCGGGACAAGCCGCGCCGGATCAGCCGCCTTCAGGTCGGCGGAGGCCTGACGCCAGAACCACCCGTGACGCGCCACGCGCCGGATCGCGCCCGGCGGCGTCACGCTCCTTGTCGTGGTGATCGTAAGGCGCCTGCGCACCCCCAGTTTCGGCGGCTTCACCAGTTTGAAGCTCCGCGTCCGAACTTCGGCCGCATCGACTGTCGGCGGCGCCGATACGGCGAGAAGGCTCGCGGCGAGCGCGAGCGCAACGGGAATCCTCATCCGAATCATCGCAGAATCACCGCGCCGCGCCAAGACGGAGGCGGCAAACGAGACCCTCGCATGCCGTTCAAGCACGCAAACTCGCCGCCATTCATGCATTTGGCGTGAATGCATGAATGGAGATATCCCACGCCGAGGCAGCACAATGCTCCTACAAATATATGAAAATATTGTATTATTTTTCCCACCACTCCACCGGTTAGACATGACGCCCATTCCAGTTACGCTTCTTGATATGTATAACTTCCTTTCAAGACCGCCAGCGAAGTGCTATCTGACGTTTTGACGTTCAATGAATGAACCTAATGGTTGGATCGACGACGAAGCTGGTTGTCGCGTGGTCCGCGCCAGCCGATCTGGCGCTTTGCGTCCTGCCTGACCCGCGACGATAGAGCATGTGGAGAGAATGACATGCGGAAGTCTGTGAAGAAAGTCCTCCGGTTCGCCGCCGACGAAAGCGGCGCGGTGACGGTCGATTGGGTCGCGTTGACCGCTGCGGTCGTGGTGATCGGTATTGGCCTGACCTATGCCGTCTTCGGGAATCAGACGAGCGGGATCGGCGGCCTGGTCACCAACCTGACCAACGAACTTTCCCAGGCGGCGACCAATATCGACGGCGCCGTCGCGACGTCTCTGCCCGATCCGGCAGGCGGCAATGGCAATGGCGGCGGCAGCGGCGGTTAGGGACGCGGCTTGTGACCAGGCGGCAAGCCATGGCGTCACTGCTCAACCATGACGGCCGATAGCGCGGCACGGTTCATTACCCGAGGTTTCGCTCGTCTTTTTGCCACAATTTTGTTTAAAATGCAACCGCATGAGGAGTGACTTGCGGGATTCTGCGGCGCCGGTGGCGGCTCAGGATCACGGTGTTTTGGGTTAAGAGGAAGCAGGGGCGTTCCATGCGAGTTGTCGCGCTGATCATCCTGATATTCGGTGTCGCCCTTGCCGGCGGCGCGGTGTTTTTCGCTTCGGAACGGTACGCCGCAATCGAAGCTGCGCTGGCGCAGCAGGCAGCCGATGCGGCTGCGCCAGTCGCAGAGCCACAGATCGAGACCACGCCGATAATCGTCGCCGCCAGGGCGCTGCGCTATGGTGAAACGCTGAACGCGGACGCGGTGAAAGTGGTCAAGTTTCCGCAGGAAGCAGCGCCCGCCAACGGCTTCGCCACGATGGAAGAGCTTTTCGGCGCGGAGGAGGACAGCGGCGCGCGCATCGTTTTGCGCGCGATGGAGCCGAGCGATCCGGTTCTCAGAACCAAGGTAACGGGGTTTGGCGAGCAGGCGATGATTTCCGCCCAGCTTACGCCGGGAATGCGGGCCTTCACTCTCCGTATCGATACGGTCTCAGGCGTCGCCGGATTCCTGCTGCCGAACGATCGGGTCGACGTGTTCCTGACCCGTAGCGACAAGGATGGGCTTACGACGAACCTCATCATGCAGAACGTCAAGGTGATCGCGGTCGACCAGTTCGCCGGGCAGGATTCGAACCGCGCACGCGTCGCCCGCACCGCAACGGTGGAGGTAACGCTGGATGACGCGCAGAAGCTGGCGCTCGCGCAGCAACTCGGCCGCATCTCACTCAGCCTGCGCCAGATCGACGAAGACGCGACGACGGTGGAGTCGAAGCCGATAGACATCGATGACATCGTCACGCGAAGCGCAGCCAGCCAGCCCGCGCCGCCGGTGAAGAATCTGTGCGTGCGGAAGGGAATCGACCTGATCTGCGACGATGTCGCTCCCGCGCCGAAAACTGAATAGATACATTAAGAACGCATCCTAACTCATAGTTTTGCTTGCGTTTTATCTTTCTATCCGTAGAGTGGCCGTTAGGCGCGCGCATCGGGCGTGCGGGAAACGGGGTCTGCGCCATGCGCGCTCGCGGAATTGTCACGACGATACTGATGGTTACGGCGCTGGCGAGCGCCGCGCCCAGCGCCGTTTCCGCACAGGCTGCGAACAATGTTCTGAGGGTCGCCCGCGGCGCCGCTTCGGGCGACGTGAAGGTTTACATCAATCGCGCCATCGTTCTCGAAAGCGCGCAGCGCTTCGTCGAAGTCTCGATCGCGAACCCGGAGATCGCCGATGTCGCCGCGCTCTCGGATCAGACCATCTACATTCTCGGCAAGGCGCCCGGCGCAACGACGCTGACGCTGCTCGGCGACAATGGCCGGCTGATCACGAATGTCGACGTGCGGGTCACACCCGATCTTTCGGAATTCAAGCAACGTCTGCGCGAGGTTCTTCCGGGTGAGCCGATCGAGGTGCGCGAGGCGAATGGCGGCATGGTGCTTTCGGGCGCGGTTTCCGGCGCGCGCAAGGTCGAAACGGCGATGAGCCTCGCCCGCGCCTATTCCGGCGACAATGTCGCCAACCTCATGAATGTCGGCGGAACACAGCAGGTGATGCTGAAGATCCGCTTCGCGGAGATGCAGCGCTCGGCTTCGAAGAGCCTCGGCTTCAACATCAACGCCGTCTTCGGCGGAGGCGACGTGCGCGGCGTCGCCCGGTCCGGCTCCAATCTGGGCACGACGATCGACAGGGCGGTCGGCAACACCGTCGGCGTGCCGTCGGAGGCGTTCGGGCTCGGCCGCCTGATCTATTCGGCCGGCGGCGTCTTCCTCGACGTATTGCTCAACGCGCTGGAGCAGCAGGGGGTCGCGAGAACGCTGGCGGAGCCGAATCTCGTGGCGCTTTCAGGCGACACCGCGCAGTTTCTCGCCGGCGGAGAGGTGCCGATTCCGATCGCCGGTCAGGACGGAGAGATCACGGTCGAATTCAAACCCTTCGGCGTCGGACTCTCGTTCACGCCGACCGTGGTCGATGACGATCTGATCAATCTGGAGCTGGAAACCGAGGTCTCGGCGATCGACACCTCCATCCAGGTCGTCACCAACGGCATTTCAGTCTCCGGCTTCACGACGCGCCGCGCAAGCACGACGGTTGAGCTTCGCGATGGGCAGAGCATCGCGATCGCCGGACTGCTTCAGGAGAACTTCACCGACGGCAAGAGCCAGGTGCCGTTCCTTGGCGACATTCCCGTGCTCGGGACACTGTTTCGCAGCGCCAACTTCCAGCGCAACCAGACCGAACTCGTGATCATCGTGACCCCGGTCCTCGTGACGCCGGTCGATGGCGAGCAGCTTGAACTGCCGACCGACAGGGTGCAGCTCCCCAACGAGGACGAACTCTTCCTCCTCGGCAAGCTGGAAGGCGACTCGCCCACGCACGAAGTTGCGGCGCAGGGGCTTGACGGCGCTATCGGGTACGTTCTGGAATAGCGGCGATGCGGCTCCCCCTTTCCATCCCGGTTTCGGGCCTCGCGATGCTCGCTTTCCTTGTCGGCTGCGCGTCGGAAGCCGGCCGCACCCCCGGCGCGACGAGCTTCGGCGCGGCGCAACACAACAACGCCATCGCGCAATCGGCGGCGTTGCGTCAGGCCGGATATGTCGAGGAGGAGCGCGCACGTTTCATGGCGGCGGCGCCAGATACGGTGTATTTCGCGTTTAACCGTGCGGCGCTCGCCCCTCCCGCCCGCGCGGCGCTGGCCGCACAGGCGGCGTGGCTCATCGCTCATCCCGATGTGAGGGTGCGAATCAGCGGCCATGCCGATCTCATTGGCGGCGAACGCTACAATCAGGGCCTCGGCCTGACCCGCGCCCGCGCGGCCGCGCGCGTTCTGATTGATCGCGGCGTCGCGCCGGGACGCATCGACGCGGTCGAAAGCGAGGGCGAAAACGCGCCGATCGTGCCAAGCGAGACGCCGGAGCGGCTGAACCGCCGGGCGGTGACCGAAATCACCGGGCTGATGCGCGGCTATGTCGGCGACGGGCTGGATGGCGAACGCGCGAATCTGATGTATGGCCGTTACGCGTCTGATACGGTCGAGCCGCCGGCCAGTGCGAACACCACGACGGTAAGCGCGAGCGGAGGCGGGTGAGCAGGGCGCGAGCGCGTCGGCCCCACAGCCGGCGCTGACTGGAGATTCGCGATGCCGCTTGCTGAAGGCTGTCGGAAATCGTCGGCGCGCGCCCGGATTGGACGCACGCTGCGGCGCTTCTTCGCAAATCGATCGGCCAGCGTCACCGTCGATTTCGTCATCTCGATTCCGATCCTTCTCGCAGTGCTGGTGCTGACGTCGGAATACGGGCGCGTGCTGCAGATGCGCGCGACCCTCGACAACGCGGTGGCCGACGCGGCGCGCTATCTGAGTCGCGCGCCGCTCGATGAAACCGGGGAAGCCTTTCCGCCGAGCGTCGTCTCCGTCGCCAATCAGTTGATCACATCGCGGCTCAACACGTCTTATGTGGCCATCTCGAACCCGGTGATCGGCGCCGCCAGCAACGAAGCCGGCGGGTTCGCGACCGTCGGGCTTTCCGCGGCAGCGGGCGTCGCTTCCCCGATCCTTGGCCTTTTCTCGCTTGGCGGCGGGCCGCGCCAGACGGCGGACGGGTTAGCGCTCAAGGAGATCGAGGGCCTGATCGTCACATCCGCGGATACAGTCAGGTATTTCGGCCGATGAGCGCGCGGCGCTTCCTGAGGAATGTCGCGGGCGCGGCTTCGATCGAATATGTGATTCTGCTGCTGCCGCTCATCGCGCTCGTGTTCCTCTCCTTCCAGATCGCCCTCGCCTATCATTTCGCGCTGACCGCGCAGAAGGCCGTCGAACTCGGCGCGCGAATCGCGGCGGTGCGCGATCCGGTCAACACGGCCCTGCCGGCGGTCAACGAGCTCGCGCCAGACTCCGGCTTCTCGGCCGGCGACCCCTGCGCGCTCGGCGCCTGCCTTGCGCCCGCAGACGGCCCGTGGACCTGCTCCGGCGACAATCTCACCGGCGACTGCGACGCCACGGCCTTCGCGCAAGTCTTCGACGAGGTCGCCCGGGTCGCCTATCTGCTCGATCCGAGCGACCTCACGGTCACCTATTCCTATGGCGCGCTGGGATTCGCCGGCGGGCCGTTCACCCCGATCGTCGAAGTTTCGATTCGGGAGCGACCGTTTTTTCTGCAATTCTTCTTTAATCTCGCCTTCGGTTCGGGCGAAGATACGTCGCGAGAATTGAATCTGCCGGCCGTGGCGGCCTCCGCGATCGCCGAAGACCTCAGTTCGACGAACTGAAGCGAGACAAATCGGCTATCGTGGAAACGGCGGACCCGAAGGAGCGGATGTGCTGCTGAGAAGAAACCGGGAGACGCAGGCGGACGCCGTCGTCTCTTTCATCGGCGGAGACGGCCCGGCGGCGCTTGAGCCGCAACTTGATGCGGCGTTCGGGCGCAACGCGTGGATCGCGGCGGAGATTCGGATGGCCGCCGCCCCGGTGCGGGAGATCGCCGCCGAGGGCGGGCGTTTTCTGGTCATCGGGGTGACATCCGAGGCCGAGGCGGAGATCAAGGCGGCGCGCGAGTTGATCGCCCAGGCGAAGGCCGTGGGACTGAAGGTGATTCTCCTCGCGGAAAGCCTCAGCCCTTCGGCAATGCATGCGCTGATGCGCGCCGGGGCGGATGATTTCGCGCCGCTGCCGCTGCCCGCGACGGCGCTCGCCGAAAGCGTCGCGCGGTTGCGTTCGGGCGGTTCGGCGTCGTTCGGCGGCGGATCTTCGCGCCACGGTTCGGTCTACGCGGTCTACGGCGCCGCCGGCGGCGTCGGCGCGACGACATTCTGCGTCAATCTCGCGTGGGAGACGGCGCTGGAAGTGGCGAAGGCGGGCAAGCAGGTGGCGTTGCTGGATTTCAATTTCCAGTACGGCACCGTCGCCACCTATCTCGACCTGCCGCGGCGCGAAGCGATTTACGAGCTTTTGTCGGACACCTCGACGCTCGACGAGGAAGGCTTCAGTCAGGCGCTGGCGGAATACGCCGGGCGGATGTCGGTGCTTACGGCGCCGATGGATGTGTTGCCGCTCGACATCATCGGACCGGACGACGTGCGCACGATGCTGGGCCTCGCCCGCGCGAATTACGACTTCATATTCATTGACCTGCCGCAGACGCTGACCCATTGGTCGGACCTGGTGCTTACTGAAGCGGAAACCTTTTTCGCGGTCATGCAGACAGACATGCGCAGCGCGCAGAACATGCTGAGATTTCTGCGCGCCCTGAAGGCGGAGGATCTTCCCGTCGAGAACATATCGGTCGTGCTCAACCGGGCGCCGACCTTCACGGACATGAGCGGTCGGTCCCGCGCGCGGCGGCTGGAGCAGAGCCTCAGCGTGGATTTCGCAGCCCGCCTGCCGGATGGCGGCAAGCAGATCACCGCCGCCTGCGATCAAGGCGCGCCGCTGGCGCGCGCCGCCAAGGGGAACGCGCTCAGAAAGGAAATCCGGCGCATCGCGCGCGGGCTGGTCAAGTCCGCAGCCGCCGCCGCGCGCGCCGAAACCGGAGGGGCGAAATAGCGATGTTCAAGAAATACCGCACGACGCAGACCCCGCCTGCGCGGCCACAGCCGGAGCCCGTCACCCCTGCGGTCGCCATGAAACCGCCCGCGGCGCGGCGCCCGACGAGCGAGGAGCAGGCCGACGCGCGGCGACGGCGGCGCCTTCTGGATCTTCGCGTCACGATCCACCAGCGGCTTCTCGAGAGCCTCAATCTCGGCGCGATCGAGGATGCGCCAATCGCCGATCTGCGCCAGGAGATCGCCGCGATCAGCCGCGAAACGCTGACCGATATCGGCGTCGTCGTCAACGCGCAGGAGTTCGAGTCGCTGGTGAACGCGCTGGTCGACGAGGTCACGGGGCTCGGCCCGCTGGAACCGCTGCTGAAGGATCCGACCGTCACCGACATACTCGTGAACACCCATGAGCAGTGCTTCGTCGAACGGTTCGGCCGGCTGGAGCTGACCGAAGTGCAGTTCAAGGACGAGCGGCACCTGATGCGGGTGATCGACAAGATCGTTTCGGCGGTGGGCCGACGGGTGGACGAGAGCCAGCCCTGGGTCGATGCGCGCCTGAAGGACGGAAGCCGCGTCAACGCGATGATCCCTCCATGCGCCGTGGACGGACCGCTCCTCTCGATTCGCAAATTCTCGCGCACACCGTTCGATATTGAAAAACTGATCGAGTTCGGCACGCTCTCCGGCCACATGGCGCAGTATCTTCAGGCGGTCGTCAGCACGCGGCTGAACGTCCTCGTCTCGGGCGGAACCGGGTCGGGAAAAACGACGAACCTGAACGCGCTTTCGGCGTTCATCGCCAACAACGAGCGCATCGTCACGATCGAGGATACCGCCGAGTTGCAGTTGCAGCAGATGCACGTGGGACGGATGGAGAGCCGGCCGCCGAATATTGAGGGCAAAGGCGAGATCAACCAGCGCGACCTTCTGCGCAACGCGCTCCGGATGCGACCGGATCGGATCATCGTCGGCGAGGTTCGCGGCGGCGAGGTTCTGGACATGCTGCAGGCGATGAACACCGGCCATGACGGCTCGATGACCACGATCCACGCCAACAACCCGCGTGACGCGCTCGGCCGGGTCGAGAACATGGTCTCGATGTCGGGGATCGACATGCCGATGAAGGCGGTGCGCACGCAGATCGCCGCCGCCATCCAGGTTGTCGTCCAGGTTTCGCGGCTGTCCGACGGCGCGCGGCGCATGGTCTCGATACAGGAGATTACCGGGATGGACGGCGACATCGTCACGATGCAGGAGATTTTCCGCTTCGACCAGCAGACGATCGGCGACGACGGCAGCGTGATCGGCGAATTCACCGCGACCGGGATCCGCTCGCATTTCGCGGAGCGGTTCGCGCGGTGGGGCATCAAGCTCCCGCAAGACATTTTCATCCCCGCCGGGCGCAAGGCGGGCTGAGGAGCGATGCTGGGCCCGCTTCTCTATGCGATGATCTTCATCGGCGTCCTGATGATCGTCGAGGGCGTCTACCTGCTGATCTACGGCAAGAGCCACAGCCGCGAGTCTAAGGTGAACCGGCGGCTCAGGATGCTTCAGCAGGGCGCGGACCGAGAGGAGGTGCTGGTCAAGCTCAGGAAGGAGCGCGAGCGCCATCAGAACGCGCGCGGAGTTCCTCTCCTCTCCATCGTCTTTCACAAGGCGGCGCAGGCGAATATCGCCATCGCGCCGACAACCATCGTAGCCATCATGGCGGCGATCGCCGCCGTCGCCTTCATCGTGTTCTCCATCGGCACTTCGGCGTCGCTCGTCGTTCGCCTCGCGGTGGCGCTGGCGCTCGGCTATGCGACGGTCTTCCTCTGGCTGCGCAACCGCGCCAAGCGGCGGTTGCAGCTTTTCGAGGAGCAATTGCCCGACGCGATCGATCTCATCGTCAGAAGCCTTCGGATCGGCCATCCGTTCACCGCCGCCATCGGCATCATCGCGCAGGAAATGCCCGACCCGCTCGGGACAGAATTCGGCGTGATCTCCGACGAGAACGCCTACGGCATGCCGGTGACCGAAAGCCTTGACAGGCTGGCGGCGCGCGTGGATGTGCCGGATCTGCGCTATCTCGCCGTCGCGGTCACGATCCAGGTGCAATCGGGCGGCAACCTCGCGGAGATCCTCGACGGGCTCAGCCAGGTTGTGCGCGCCAGGTTCAAACTTTTCCGCAAAGTCGCCGCGATCACCGCGGAGGCGCGCTGGTCGGGTTGGTTTCTCTCGATATTTCCAATCATCGCGCTCTTGCTGGTGCAGATCGTGCAGCCGGATTACTATGACCGGGTGTCAGATCATCCGCTCTTCGCGCCCGGCGCTGCAATTGTCACCATCCTTCTGGTCGTGAACGTCTTTTTCATGCGCTGGATGGTGAATATCAGGGTCTGACATGCGCGCGTTCTTCGACCTCGCCTGGGATCGCGCGGTCGATCTTCTCGGCCCTTCCGGGCCGTTCTACGCAATCGCCGCGCTCGGGCTGATCCTGGCGCTGACGGCGCTGGCGATTCTGTTCCGCCGCCCTGTGGATCCGTTGGCGAGGCTCGACCGGCTGGACGGGGGCGAAGAGCCGAGCGAACTTTCAGGCGGCGCGGAATCGCTCCGGCTCGACCGCGAAAAAGTGCGTTTCGAAGCGCTTGCGCCCTATCTCGAACCTTCGGACGAGGGGCAGCTTTCCGAAGTCCGCGCCCGGCTTCTTCGGGCCGGCTACAGATCGCGCTCCGCCGTGCGGGTGTTCTACCTGACGCGGGCCGCGCTGACCGTGGGCATGGTCACTTTCGTTCTTCTGGTGATCTCCATCGCGCAGCCCCAGCCCGATCCGGTGCGGCTGGTGGTGGCGTCCAGCCTGGCCGGCATCTTCGGCTATCTCGCGCCGCCCTGGTGGATCGCGCGCCAGCGCCAACGCCGTCAAGGGGAGCTCGCGGACGGCTTTCCGGACGCGCTCGACCTGATGCTGGTCTGCGTCGAGGCGGGACAGTCGCTCGACCAGTCGATTCTCCGCGTCTCATCCGAGATCAGACAGTCGCACGGCGCGCTGGCGGAGGAACTGCACATCATCGCCACGGAGATGCGGGCCGGCAAGGACCGGGCGCAGGTGCTCAGGGATTTCGCCGACAGGGCGGGCGTCTCCGACATTTCCGCTTTCGTCACCGTTCTGGTGCAATCGGCGACCTATGGCACCTCGGTCTCCTCCGCGCTCAGGATCTACGCGGCGGAGATGCGCGACAAGCGTCTGATGCGGGCCGAGGAGAAGGCGAACACCCTACCGACCAAACTGACGCTTGGCACGATGTTCTTCACGGTTCCGCCCCTGATGCTGATCCTCATCGGCCCGTCGGTGATCGAGATCCTTCGCGCGCTAGCGAATTTCAACAGCCGATGAGAGCAGCGGCCGCCTTTTGGCTCTCGACCGCGATCGTGGCGGGATGCGCGCAGATCGACGCAGCCGCGCCGCCGCCGCCACAACCGAGCGATCCGGTCGAGCTCGGCAAGCGTTTGCTGGCCCAGAACCGGCCTGACCTGGCGCTCGATGCGTTCGAGCGCGGGATCTCCGACGTCGGAGGGGCCGAGGCGCTGACAGGAGCGGCGGTCTCGCTACTGAAGCTCGGGCGAGGCGGCGAGGCGCGGCGGCTGCTAGAGGCCGCGCTGGCGCGCGACCCCGATCTCGCCGTCGCCCGGAACGCGCTGGGCGTCTATCACTACGAGGCCGGGCGCTACGCCGCAGCGCTGGCCGAGTTCCGCCGCGCGGACGAGTTGACCGGCGGCGCGGACCCGGTGATCGCCCTCAATATCGGCGTCGCGGCGGCCGCTCTGGAGGATCGGGCCGGCGACAAGCCGAAACTGGACGCGTTCGACTATGATGTGATTCAATACGGCCACGGCGTCTATCGTCTTGTGCCGCGGGCGGCGGAAACCACCCGGGAGGAAAACAGCTCATGATCCCTCTTCGGACGGGCGCCCTCATCATCCTGCTCCTCTCAGGATGCGCGGGCGCGCTCGACGAACCGCCAGCGCTTTCCGCGCCTCAGGACGAGGGCGTGAACGTGATCGACGAGTCGAGCCTGAACGACCTGATGCTCACCCTTTCCGATCCTGAGGACGCGATCGCTTATTTCCAGCGGGCGCTGACGGAGGAGCCCGGACGCGCGGAGTTCCGCCGCGGCTATGCGCTGGCGCTGGCGCGCGCGCGCCGTCACGAAGAGGCGGTGCGGGCGTTCGAAGAGCTTGATCAGGAAGGACTCGCCACCGACAGAACGCTGATTGAAGAAGCGCACAGTCTCGCGCGGCTCAAGCGCTGGGAGGACGCGGAGGCGGTCATGGACCGCGTTTCGGGCTCCGCCGGGGGGCCGCGCCGCCATCTGATCGAAGCGATGCTCGCGGATCAGCGCGGCGACTGGGCCGCGGCGGACGCCGAATATGAACGGGCGCGGCGCGGTGCGGCGAACCCGGCGACGATCCTCAACAACTGGGGCGTAAGCCGAATGTCGCGAGGTGAGTTCAGAGCTGCTGAGAAGACGTTCGAGGAGGCGCTGTCCTACGACCCGCAGCTCTTCAATGCGAAGAATAATCTCGCCGTCAGCCGTGCGCTGCGGGGCGAATACCGCCTGCCGCTGGTGGCGATGAGCGAAGAGGAGCGGGCGATTGTCCTGCACAATATCGGCGTGATCGCGCTCCGGCGCGGCGACCGGGAGCAGGCGAAGGGTCTCTTCACCATGGCGGTCGCGGCGCATCCGCGATATTATCCGGAGGCGGCGGAGAAACTCGCCGCGCTTTCGGCCAATGTGATAAACTGAGCGGCGATGACGCTTTTTGCCGCCCTCGCCGCGCTGCTGATCGCGACGCCCTTCGCGCTTGCTGTGGCGCTCTGGGATCTCAGGCTGCTCATCATTCCGAACTGGTTGACCGGCGCCGCGGCGGCCGTCTTTCTCGGCTTCGTCTTTCTCACGCTGCCGCTCGAGACCGCGCTCTGGCGACTCGCGGGCGCGGCGCTGGTTCTGACGCTCGGATTTGCCCTCTATCTCTCCGGCGCGCTCGGCGGGGGGGACGCCAAGACGGCGGCGGCTTTCACGCCAATGATCGCGCCCGGCGACGCCGGGGTGGCGCTGGTCTTTCTCGCCGCTTCCGCGCTCATCTGGCTGGCCGTCATCTCGCTCTTGCGGTTGACGCCGCTGGGCGGCGGGACCTGGGCGGTCTGGTCGGCCCGCGGGCGGTTTCCCTATGGCGTCGCGCTGGCGACCGCGCTGCTCGCCTATCTGACGCTCGTCGCGTATCATGCATCCCTGCGCGGGACGATCCCACCCTGACGCGGCCGGGATCGCCGGAATCCGCCCGCCGCCGTGTTTGAGCGGTGCGCGTTTTGCGTGATTGGCGCTATCATGCGCGCGCCTGAGCGTATTGGGGATGTTTGAATGCGGTTTCTGATGCGAAGCCTCACCGGGTTCGCGCTTTTCGCCGCGGCGATCGGCCTCGTCGCCTGGGGCGGCTGGCGGTTCGCGGAGGTGATGACGGCGAAGACCGACGCACCAGCGCGCGGCGCGGCGGCGGAGCGCGTATTCACCGTCGATATCGGTCGCGTCGCGCTTGGACCGGAGCAGCCCGTCATCGCCGCCTACGGCGAGATCAGAAGCTGGCGGACGCTGGAACTGCGCGCCAGCGTCGCCGGGCGCGTCGTCGAGCTCTCCAACCATTTCCGCGACGGGGCCGAGGTCGCGGCCGGCGATCTTCTGTTTCGCATCGACCCTGAGGACTACGCCGCGCGCGTCGCCGACGCCGAAGCGGCGATCCGCGTCGCCGAGGCCGATCTCGCCGAAGCGCGCCAGGCGGTCGAAGTCGCGCGGTTGGAGGAGAGGGCCGCCAAAAACCAGCGCACCCTCCGGGAAAGCGGCCTGGAGCGGCGGCGGACGCTACTGGATCGCGGCGTCGCGACGCGCGCGGAGGTGGAGGAGGCGGAAATGGCGCTCGCGGCGATGGCGCAGGTCGTGGCGAGCCGGTCGCAGGCGCTGATCGCGGCGGAGATCCGCATCGAACGCGCCGCGCTTCAGTTGGAGCGCGAGCAGATCGCCGCGGCGGACGCGCGCCGCATCCTGGCGGAGACCGCGCATCGGGCGCCCTTCGACGGGTTGGTGAGCGAGGTTTCCGTCGTGCTTGGCGGACTCGTCGCCGCCAACGAAAAGCTTGGCGCACTGATCGATCCAGGCGCACTCGAAGCCGTGTTCCGCGTCTCCAACGCCGAGTTCACGCGGCTGCTCGATGACGACGGACGCATCCTTCACCTGCCGGTCGAGATACGGCTGAATCTGGACGAGAAACCGCTGACCGCGCCCGGCGTAATCGAGCGCGCGGGGGCAGTGATCGGCGCCGGCGAGACGGGGCGCCTGGTCTATGCGCGGCTTGATCTTTCTTCCGCGGCGCTGCTGCGTCCGGGCGATTTCGTTTCGGTCGCGATCCGGGAGCCGGAACTCGCCGACGTGGCGCGGTTGCCGGCGAGCGCGGTCAATCAGGGCGGCGAGATACTGCTGATCGATGGCGAGGACCGGCTGCGCCCGCTGATGGTGGAGGTGCTGCGCCGTCAGGGCGACGAGGTGCTTGTCGGCGGCGCGCCGGAGGGCGCGCGCTATCTTCGCGCGCGAGCGCCGCAACTTGGCGCCGGCGTCCGGGTCAAGGCGCTCGATGGAATCGACGGCGACAAGTCGGAGCCTCTGGTCAGTCTCGACCCCGACCGCCAGCGCCGGCTGATCGTCTATGTCGAGGGCGCGGCGCAAATGCCGATCGAAACCCGCGACCGGCTGCTTGAGGCGATCCGCTCCGGCCGGGCGCCAGCCGGGATGGTCGAACGGCTCGAAGCGCGGATGGGCCGGTCCGGATGAGCCCCGCCGGCGGCGGCGCTGGCGCCGGGCTCATTGGTTATTTCGTCCGCCACCGCACCGCGGCCAATCTCCTGTTGTTGCTGATGCTGGTCGGCGGGCTTTTCTCCGCGACGCAACTCAGAAGCCAATATCTTCCGGATTTCGTCATTGAACGGGTGAGCGTCACCGTCCTCTGGCCCGGCGCCGGACCCGAGGACGTCGACCGCGCCATCATCGCGCTGCTCGACCCTCCCCTTCTGACGGTCGAGGGCGTCACGGAAACATCCTCGACGGCGCGAGAGGGGCGCGCGACCGTCTCCCTCGAATTCGAGGAAGGCTGGGACATGGGCCGCGCGACCGAGGATGTGAAGTCGGTGGTGGACGCCATCGACACCTTCCCGGATTCGGCGGAAGAGCCGGTGGTGACGCGCGGCGCGTATCGCGACCGGGTGACCGACGTTGTGATTCATGGTCCGGTGAGCGCGGCGCAGCTCACCCGTTACGCCAGTGAATTGCAGACGCTGCTCTTTCAGGCGGGAATCACCCGGACGCGGCTCTATGGAGCGGAGAACCCGGTCATCCGCGTGGCGGCGCCGGAGGCGATGCTGATCCGCCATGGCGTGACGCTGGCCGAGATCGCGGCGGCGATCCGGGCCGAGACCGACAGCCGCCCGGCGGGCGAGGTCTCCTCCGGCGCCATGCGGATCAGGACTGGTGAGGAGCGGCGCGGCGCCGAGGAGATCGCCGCGATCCCGATCCGCACCGGGACCGGCGGCGACCGGCTGCTCGTCCGCGATGTCGCGAACGTCGAGATCGAGGGGGTGGAGAAAGGCGTCGCCTATTTCTGGGACCGGAACCCGGCGGTGTCGCTTCGGGTCGACCGGGCCGACCTCGGCGATTCGATCGCGATCCAGCATGAGGTGCAGCGGATCGCGGACAAGATGGCGGCGACTTTACCGGATGGCGTGAAGATCCGCCTGACGCAGGTTCGGGCCGAGGAGATCAGCGACCGGCTGGCGATCCTGCTCGACAACGGTTTGCTGGGCCTTGCGCTCGTCCTCGGCTTTCTCTTCATCTTCCTCTCTGCGCGCACGGCGTTCTGGGTGGCCATGGGCATTCCCGTCTCCTTCGCCGCCGCGATCGGCTTCATGTGGGTCGCCGGTATCACGCTCAACATGGTCTCGCTCTTCGCGCTGATCATCTGCCTCGGCATCGTGGTCGACGACGCCATCGTCGTCGGTGAGCACGCGGACCATCTGTCGGCATCCGGCCTCAGCGCAGCGCGTGCCGCCGAGCAGGGTGCGCTGAGAATGGCGGCGCCGGTCTTCGCCGCCACCATCACCACCATGATCGCCTTCGCGGGCATCACCTTCGTCACCGGCCGGTTCGGCTCGCTGATCCTCGACGTGCCGCTGACCGTTTGCGCGGTTCTGACCGCTTCGCTGGTCGAATGTTTCGTGATCCTGCCCGCGCATATGCGCCATGCGCTGGCCGGCAAGGCGGGCGCGCCCTGGTATGACGCGCCGAGCCGGGCGTTCAACCGGGGCTTCGGCTGGTTTCAAAAGCGGCTTTTCCACCCGTTCATGCTCCTTGTTCTACGCGCCCGCTATCCGGTTCTCGCGGCTGCGGTGGCGGCGGTTCTGGTCTCGGCGACGCTCTTTCTCGACGGCACGGTGAAATGGCGGTTCTGGGGCTCGCCCGAGATCAGCACTGTCAACGCCAACATCGCCATGCTGCCAGGCGCGACGCGGGCTGACACCAAGGCGCAGATCCGCGAGATGCAGGAGGCGCTGGAGCGCGTTAACCGCCGTTTCGAATCCGAACGCGGCGTCGCCGCGGTGGACTACGCCATCGCGAAGATCGGCGGGGGCGCCGGCTGGCGTGGGCTCGCCGGGGCGGACGCGAAGGATCCCGATCTTCTCGGCGGGCTTTCGGTCACGCTGATCGACCCCGATCTGCGGCCGTACACGCAATGGGCGTTTCTCGGCGCGTGGGAAGAAGAGATCCGTCGCCTGCCGACGCTGGAGACGCTGGCGCTCCGCGGCGGGCGGAGCGGACCCGGCGGGGATTCCATCGACGTCAAGCTCGCCGGGGCGGACGCCGCGACGCTGAAGGCGGCGGCGGAGGCGTTGAAGCTCGCGCTCTCGAACATACCCGTCGTCTCCGCTCTCGAAGACAGCCTCGCCTATGACAAGGGCGAGCTTTCGCTGAAGCTGACCCCGAAAGGCGAGGCGCTCGGGCTCTCGACCGAGAGCATCGGCCGCGAGTTGCGCAACCGGCTATCCGGCGTCGAGGCGGCGGAATATCTGCTGGACGGGCGCACCGCTACGGTCGAGGTTTCACTGCCGGAAGCGGAACTGACGGCGGATTATCTCGATCGCGCGCTGATCCGGGCGCCGGGGGGCGGTTTTCTTTCGCTCTCGGAAGTGGTGACGACCGAGACCCGATACGGGTTCTCGGCGGTGCGCCGCGAGAACGGGCTGCCGACGATCCGCGTCTCCGGCGACATTTCCGAGGACGACCCAGCCGCCGCATCGGCGGCGGAGGCGACGCTGCGTGACCTGATCCTTCCGGATATCGAAAGCCGGTTCGACGTAAAAACGGAGCTTTCCGGCCTCGCCGAGCAGGAACGGGATTTCCTCTCCGAAGCGACGATCGGCTTCATTTTCTGCGTCACCGGGGTCTATCTGGTGCTGGCGTGGATCTTCGCCTCTTGGGCCCGGCCGCTGGTGATCGTGCTGGCGATACCGTTCGGAATCGTCGGCACGCTCTGGGGTCATCACTGGTTCGCCATTCCGCTCACCATGTTCTCCATCGTCGGGATGCTCGGCATGGCCGGGATCATCGTCAACGACTCCATCGTGCTGGTGACGACGGCGGACGAATACGCGAAGCGCCGGGCGATCATTCCGGCCTTGGCGGCGGCGGCCTCGGACCGGCTGCGCGCTGTTCTGCTGACCACGCTCACGACCGTCGCGGGGCTGACGCCGCTGCTTTTCGAGAAGAGCCAGCAGGCTCAGTTCCTCAAGCCGACCGTGGTGACGTTGGTCTTCGGGCTTTCCTTCGGGGTGGTCCTCGTCTTGCTGGTGACGCCGGCGCTGGTCGCAATTCAGCACGACATCACCGCAGCGCTCCGCTCCGCCCGGCGCATGACGCGGCTGGCGCGTAAGGGGCTGAGCGAGCGGCGCCTGCCGGCTGAATAGGCCAGCCTCAGCGCGCGAGGATATCCCGCAGTTCGGTCATGTTCGCCCGCGCCCGGAGCATGTTCTGCGCCATCGCCGAGAGATGCGCCGGCGTGAACATGCCGTCCTCCCGCCCGTTCGAGACAATCAGCGGCGAAAGCGCGGCGGCTTCGGCGATATGCGCCTCCATCCGGTCCCAGACATCGTCCAGATTGCGCTGCTTCACCACGTCGGCGAAATCGACCCGCGCCGCCTGCATCAGCCCGTGATAGGCGTACATCCGCCCGCGCGCCTCGTGGAAATAATTGTCGGCGCGAAAATCGAACCAGCCGCGGCTGTTGCCGGTCGCCTCGATGAATTCATGCGTCTTGACGTCGTAGGACCGGCTCTGGCTGCGCTGCGATATCTGATCCACGGTGGAGCCCATCTCCTTCGTGATGCGGTCGAGGAGTTGGTAAAGATTGTCGGCGCGGGCGTCGAAGAGCGCATCGCACGCCGCCAGCCGCGCATTATACGCGTCAAATTGACGGATCGCGTTTCGATAGGAAGAGGCGGCGCTCGTGGCCAGAAGCGGCAGCCGCGCGTCGAACGGGTTGAACAACCATGTCCGCTCGTCAAGCTGCACGAGACCGCGCGCCGCTTCGAGATCGGGATCGGCGCCCGAAGTGCCGCGGACCCGGCCGAGCGTGTCGGTCAGTTCGAGCGAGAAACGTCGCACCGCGCCAAGCACGCCCTTCTGGAAACTCGCCTTGTTGTCGAAGAACGGCGTCGCTTCCCACGGCAGAACGAAAAAGAAGCCGAACTTGTACTGCGGAGTCGCGGGCGTCCAATCGTTCTGGTTGACCAGCATGTCGATCAGCGCCTGCTCGACGCGCACGATCTGGCTCGGCGCGCAGGTCTTCACCCCCGCCGTTCCGCTTTCAGGCTCTGTTTCAGCCCCGGCGGAGACCGGCGCGGCGTCCCCGATCACCGTTTGCGGATAGGAGAGATCTTCCCCCCTCACCCATGAGAACCGCCAGATCATCGTCCCGAGATAGATCAGCACGAAGAGCATGAGGAGCGGGCGAACGAAATAGAAGACGCGGCGGATGAGCCCGCGCCCGGCGAGATCGTCCCGGCGACCCTTCTTCGTCAGCCGGTGAAAGCCCAGAAAGCCGCGAATCCGGTCCCAAAACTCGACCAGCCAATCGAATAAACGCACCATCGCCCGGTCCTCGCCCACATCCGCTCTATGGCTTCAATATGGGCGGCATGGCGGCGCGGCGCAACGCAGCCTCTGCTCGCGCGCCTGTGGGCGCAAACCGGGATCAACTCGCAGGGCAACCCGCCACCGTGAGCGCCGGTCCCTCTGCCCGATCCAGCAGGGTGAGGCGCAGCGCTGACCGGTCGATCCATTCGCCGGGCGCGGCGCGCATCTCGCCCGTCGCGACTATCTCTCCCTTTTCCAGCCGGGTCTCCAGCGGCCCGAACCAGACGCCCTCCGGTCCTTCGGCGACGACAAGAGGGGCATGGACGGGGGCGGCGGCGAAAGCGAGGCGAGCGGTGAGGCGCTGCGCCTCGCCGACCCCTTCGATCGCGCAATGCGCCGCTTTCAGCCCGGCGCCGGACGCCGGCGCGGGTGTCGCTTCGAGCGCGGCGCGTATCTCCGCTTCCCCCTCCGCCGGGGCGCCGGGTTCGATATTCAGCGCGATATCGGCCCGGGCCGGAATGCAGATATCGTCGCAGACGCCGTAAAAGAGAGCGAGCGAGAGCCGCACCGGCCGCGTCGGGTCGTCCGGCGTCACCTGTAAAGGCAGCATCATCTCGTGCTCATAGCCGATGGTGCGCACCCCGTAGCTGTCAAAGACGATCGGCGCCGGCCAGGCGATCTTCACCGCGGCCAGGTTCTCCGACCCTGACCAATCGAATGTTGGCGGGATTCCAGCCTCGCCGGGATTGCGCCAATAGGTTTTCCAGCCCTCGGCGAGATCGACCCGGAGCGCGGCGATACGGGTTCCGTCCGACGCCGCCCAGCCAGAAACGAGTCGCGCCTCGGACTTCGCCGGGCCGGTGTCGACGAAGAACCCCTCGGCGGTCGCTTCCCGACCGTCCGGCGCGAGCAGCGCGAGCGCGACGGCGCATATCTGAAGGCCACGCCCGAAGACGCATTTCGATCGGTTCTTTCGGCCAGGCATACAGTCCCCTTGGCGAATCACGGGTGGGCATGCGGCACCATAGCCCCTCGCCACGTTACGGATTGTCACGTCTCAGCGACGGAGGACTTGATCGCGCCCCGCCGAGGCCGCACCTTATGGGTATGTCGAGCGATGATGAAAAGCGCGAGGCGGTCGCAATGGATGACGAAGCTGAGGATGCGGACGCGGGAGAGCCCGGTCTGAGCGGCAAGCTGCTGATCGCGATGCCGGCGATGGGCGATCCCAGATTCGAAAAGACCGTGGTCTATCTATGCGCCCATTCCGAGGACGGCGCGCTCGGCATCGTCGTCAATCGCCGGGTGGGCAATGTCAGCCGCGAGGATCTCTTCCGGCAGTTGGAGATCGAATGCGCCCAAGAAACCAGCGGCGAGCATGTCCACTATGGCGGCCCGGTCGAGACAGGGCGCGGTTTCGTCCTGCATTCCGCAGACTGGGGTCTGCCCGAAGCGACGCTGGAGGTCGATGACGAGATCTCGATGACCGCGACCATCGACGTGTTGAAGGCGATCGCCGCGGGCGACGGTCCGCGACTCTCGATGATCGCGCTCGGCTACGCCGGTTGGGGCGGCGGCCAGCTCGAAGGCGAATTGCGGCGGAACGGCTGGCTGACCTGCGACGCGGACGAAGAAATCGTCTTCGGCCACAATGACGGCGCGAAATGGCGCTCGGCGCTGACCAAGCTCGGGATCGATCCGGCGCTGCTTTCGGCCTCGGGCGGCTCAGCCTGAGGGCGCCTCGGGGCCGATACTCAGGTGTCTCTCATCTCCGCCGCGTCCGCGACCCTGCCCCGCCGGTCGCCACGGAGCGCCGCGTAGAGAACATGATCGCGCCACCGCCCGTCGATCTGCAGATAGGCCTGCGCCACCCCCTCGTATTTGAAGCCGACAGTCTCCAGCAGCGCGCGCGAGGCCGCGTTTTCCGGCAGGCAGCCCGCCTCCAGCCGGCTGAGACGCAGGTCGTCGAAGGCGAAGCGGCGCACTTCGCTCAGCGCCTCGCGCATGTAGCCGCGCCGCGCATGGGCGAGCGCGGTCCAGTAGCCGAGCGTCGCCGCCTCCGCCGGGCCGCGGCGCACATGGTCAAGCGTCACCGCGCCGACGAGCGCGCCATCCTCCTTCGTGAAGATCATGAACGGCCAAGCCCGGCCGAGCCGCATCGCTTTCCGCGCCCAGTGAACGCGCTGGCGAAAGGCGGCGCGCGTCAGATGATCGGGCGCCCAGGTCGGCTCCCAGGGTTTCAGATGCTCGCGGCTATCACGCCGCGCCCGCGCCCAGGCGGGAAAATCCGAGAGCCGGGGCGGGCGCAGGATCAGCCTTTCGGTCGGCAGCCGGGTCTCGCGCCTGACGCCGAACACCGGATCGCCGGATCAGGCCGCGAGCCGCGCGGTGAGCGCATCCAGACCCGGCGCCGTCTTCACCGGCCCGTACCAGGCCAATGTCGGATTCGCGAGCCGCGCGGCCGCGGCGCGGATATCGGCGACGGTCACCGCATCGATCTTCGCCATGGTCTTTTCGAGGTCCGGCGCTTCGCCCCAGATCATGAGCGAGCGCGCCAGCCGCTCGGCCCGCGCAGAGGGGCTCTCCAGCCCCATCACGATGCCGGCGCGCATCTGCGCGCGGGCGCGGTCAAGCTCATCCTGGCGTAGCGTGTCAGCGGCCTCCTTGATCACGTCGATGGTGAGTTCGGCCAGCGCCTTCGCCTCTCCGCCGCCGGTGCCGGCGTAGATCGTCAGCAGACCGCTGTCCTGATAGGCCCCGGCCTGCGCGAAGATTGTGTAGCAGAGCCCACGCTTCTCCCGCGCCTCCTGAAACAGCCGCGAAGACATGCCGCCGCCGAGCGCGACACTCATCAGTTGCATCGCGTGGTAGCCGTCATCGCGCCATGACGGCGCCTCGAACGCCATCGCCAAGTGCGCTTGTTCGAGTTTCTTCACCTTGCGCCTCTCGCCGCCTCGATAGGCGGCGGCGTCGCGAACGGGAACGGGAACGGGTTTGAGATGGCCGAACTGACGCTCCGCCTCCTTCAGCAGCGCGTCGTGATCGACAGCGCCGGCGGCGGATAGGATCATGCTCCCCGGGGCGTAATGGCGGGCGGTGAAACGACGCAGGTCGTCCTCGCTGAAGCCACGCACGCGCTCCGCCGGCCCCAGGATCGGCCGGCCAAGCGGCTGGCCGGGATAGGCCGTCTCCTGCAGCCAGTCGAAGATCACGTCATCGGGCGTATCGAGCGCCTGGCCGATCTCCTGCAGGATCACGCCGCGCTCCAGCTCAATCTCGTCGGGCGCGAAGACGGCGTTGGTCAGAATGTCGCCGATCAGATCGAACGCGAGCGGCGCGTCCTCCTTGAGCACGCGCGCGTAATAGGCGGTCGCCTCGCGGCTGGTATAGGCGTTGAGATGACCTCCCACATCCTCGATCGCCTCGGCGATGGCGAGGGCGGACCGTTTGCCGGTGCCCTTGAAGGCCATGTGTTCGAGGAAATGCGCGACGCCGTTTTCCGCCTCCTCCTCATGACGCGATCCCGCCGCGATCCAGACGCCGATGGCGGCGGATCCGAGACCGGGCATGGACTCTGTTATGACACGGAGCCCGTTGGGAAGCGTAGAAAGACGGATTGTCATGCGCGGGCTTTCTCGACGATCAGTCGTTTCAGGAAATCGGTATCGGCAGGCGCAACCGTAATCCGTTCCTCGCGTTCGTAAAGGTCCGCCATATGCTCCGGCAGGGCCGGGCGGCGACCGGTCGCAGCCTCGACCGCGTCGGGAAACTTCGCGGCGTGCGCGGTGGCGAGACCGACGGTCGGCCCGGAGTGAGCGATCGCGGCCCCGAGGCCGATGGCCGAGTGCGGACAGAAGAGATGACCCGTCTCGGCGGCGAAGCGGCCGATGAGGGCGGCGACTTCATCCTCGTCGAAACGCGCCGAATCGAACTCCGCCCGAAGCCGGTCCAGCGCGCCTTGGGACAGCGTGAAGCCGCCCTGGTTCCCGGTGAGATCACGCATCAGCCGCGCGACGGCCTCCCCCTCCCGGTCATGCAGATCGAAGAGCAGCCGCTCGAAATTCGAGGAGACCTGGATGTCCATCGAAGGCGAGGTGGTCGGCGCGACCCCGCGCTTTTCATGCGCGCCGGTCTGCACCGTCCGATGCAGGATGTCGTTGCGATTGGTCGCGATGATCAGTCGGTCGATCGGCAGCCCCATGCGTTTCGCGACATATCCCGCATATATGTCGCCAAAATTGCCGGTCGGGACGGCGAAGCTGATCGGCCGGGAGGGCGCGCCGAGCGCGACGGCGGCGGTGAAGTAATACACCGACTGCGCCAGCACCCGCGCCCAGTTGATCGAATTGACCGCTGCGAGACGCATCTTGTCGCGGAACGCGTGATCGTTGAACATCGCCTTCACGGCGGCCTGGCAATCGTCGAAATCACCCTCGACCGCGATGGCGTGAACGTTCGCTTCCGCCGGCGTCGTCATCTGCCGACGCTGGACCTCCGAGACCCGCCCATGCGGATAGAGGATGAAGATATCTGCGGCCTCCATGCCCCGAAACGCCTCGATCGCCGCCGACCCGGTGTCGCCCGAAGTGGCGCCGACGATGGTGACGCGCGCGCCGCGCCGCGTCAGAGCCGCTTCGAACATCTGCCCGATCAACTGCATCGCCACGTCCTTGAAGGCGAGCGTCGGACCATGATGCAGCTCCAGGGCCCAGGTCTCCTCGCCGACCTGAAGAAGCGGCGCGCGCAGACGATGATCAAACCCGGCGTAGGCGCGTTCGATCAGCACGCGAAACGCATCGTCGGCGAAAGCGCCGCCAATGAAGGGGCGCATGACGCGGAAAGCGATCTCCTCGTAGGCGAGCCCGGCCAGCCCTGCGATCTCGTCCGCGTTCATTCGCGGCCAGCTTTCGGGCACAAAAAGTCCCCCGTCGCGAGCCAGCCCGGCGAGCATCGCGTCTTCGAAATGCAGCGGCGCGCCGCCGCCCCTGGTGGAGGTATAGCGCATCGTGTCCTCGTCCTTGTCGCCCGGCTCTATAAACGGAGCGCAAGAGGGGAACAATGTTCGCCCGGTTCGTATGTCTCAAATCTCACAGGCGAGCGCCGCGGGCGCCGCGCCGTGCCGGGTCTCCAGACGTGATTTCATCTTACGCAACGCCTGCGCCTCAAGCTGACGCACGCGCTCCTTCGAGAGGCCGAGTTCGTCCCCGAGGCGCGCGAGCGTGTCGGGCTCCTCGCTGAGTTTGCGTCTGCGAATGATCATCCGTTCTCGTTCGGTCAACCCGTCCAGCGCGTCGCGGATCCAGTCGCGCGCGGCGGAAAGGTCTGAAGCGCGGGCCACGGTTTCGGCCCCGAGCGGCGCCGCATCCTCCAGCGTCTCAATCCACTCGCGGCCTTCATCGGTCGATTGCGTCGCATTGAGCGAGAAGTCCGCGCTGGACAGCCGCGCCTCCATCATCTCGACATCGCGCAGCGGGACGCCGACCTCAGCCGCGATCACCTCGCGCATCTCGTGCGCGGCGCGCCCGTCAAGCGCCGATCCGCTTTCCCGCTCGAGTCGCGCGCGAACGCGGCGGAAGTTGAAGAACAGCGCCTTTTGCGACGATGTCGAGCCGGTCCTCACCATCGACCAGTCGCGCATCACGTAATCCTGGATCGACGCCTTGATCCACCAGCTGGCGTAGGTCGAGAATCGAACGCCCCGATCCGGATCGAATTTTTCCGCCGCTTTCATGAGGCCAACGCTCGCCTCCTGGATCAGGTCGGCCATCGGCGCGCCGTGGCGCCGGTATTTCGAGGCCATGGAGATCGCCAGCCGCATATAGGCCACGATCAGCCTGTGCAGCGATCGCGCGCAGCGTTGATCGCGCCACGCGCTCGCGAGCGCGCGCTCGGTCTCGGCGTCCAGCAACTCGGCCCGCATCGCCGTCCGGGTGAAGGACGCGTCGGCCTGCGTATCCAGCCTCGCCATCGCATCATCTCCTTCGTCAGCTTCCGGATCACATTTGGAACATTACGGTCGAACCGCATGTTCGGTTCCCAATTCCGGCTCGAATTCCTCGTTTTTCACATAGTTGTGTCCCGATGATCGTGCTCTGTGATCGCGTGGCGCACAAAACGGCGTTTGCCAGAAACGGTTCCGACGACGACTATGAAAGCCGGGAGGATCGGCGATGACCTATCGGCTTTTCATCATGGACCGCGCCTATTCGAGCTGGTCGCTGCGTGGCCACCTGATGCTGGCGGCTTTCGACATAGCGCACGAAACGGTGCAGGCGAATTGGCCGGGCCCGGAATGGGACGCGCTTCTGGCGCGCATCGCGCCGTCACGCACCGCGCCCTCTCTGGAGATCGAGGAATCGGGTCAGACATTCCTCTGCTGGGACAGCCTCGCGATCGCCGAAACTCTGGCCGAACGTCATCCGCTGGCCGGCCACTGGCCCAAGGCGCCCCCGGCGCGCGCCGCCGCGCGCGCGCTCGCGGCTGAAATGCATTCCGGCTTCCAGGCGCTTCGCGCGGCATGCCCGATGAATCTCAAGGCGGTCTACGCCGGATACGAGCCGTCCGAGGCGGTGCTCGCCGATGTCGCGCGGATCCGCGAACTCTGGTCGTGGGCGCGCAAGAATTTCGGCGGCGACGGGCCCTTCCTTTTCGGCGATCGCTTCACGGCGGCGGACGCGTTCTTCACGCCGGTCGCCTCGCGCTTCGCGTCGTTCAATCTGCCGATGGGAAGAGACGACGAAGCATATATCGACGCCTTGCACCGCGTTCCGTCGTTCCGGCGCTGGCGGGCGATGGCGCTCGCCAATCCGCACGTGATCGTCGAAGACGTGGCCGACCTGCCGGTCACCGGCGCTTTCGGTCCTGGCGAAACGCCGCTCCCGGCGCGGGCGGTTGCGGGCGTGCGGCCCATCAACGACTCCTGCCCCTATTCCGGCAAGCCCGTCGCCGAGGACAGCCTCGCCGAGATCGACGGCGTCATTGTCGGCTATTGCAACCGTTTCTGCCGCGACAAATCTGTCGCTGACGCCGGGGCGTGGCCGGAAACGGTGGAGTTGCTGCGCCGCGCGAAAGCGGGCGAGGTCCGGTAACAGAAAGCTGGACACGCCTCCGGGTTGAGGGCGAACCGGGTTCGCCGGCTTGCGACTGGCTCCCGCTTCGCCGCGCGGTGTGCGTCGGCGAACAAGGCCGGCCTCCAGCGCCGCGCGCCGCGCAGATGACGTGCCGCCAAACCGAAACTGATGCATATGTTTGTTTTTGCAATATAATTCTGCCTGCTATCGGCGCACCGTGCGCTCTTTCCGTCATTATGGCGCTCGGATGGCGATGGTGCGGCGGCTGCGCCATAGTCGCATTTCGCATTTGCGAAGCGCTCAGATTTGCAAATCGCCAATATCCGGACGGCGGCGTGGCGCCCGCTCAGGTTGATCGCCTTCAGGTAAAATTACCGTCCCATTGCAAACCCTTAGGCGGCACACGCCCCGGTGGATGGACGAATTTCAATGCCCGCTCAGGTTTTGGCACGGCGTTTGCAACACACCCTGTATCGAAACCTTGTATCGGGACGGGATCATGAAAAGTTCAGTTGGTGTTCTGGGGTGTGTGGTCGGACTTCTCATGGGTGGGGCCGCGCAGGCGACGACGCTGCTCGAAGCGGATGTGAAGGGGGGCGAGTACAGCGCCGACTTCCGCGCGCCGACGGTGATCGAAGCCGGGATCGTCGCCTTGGAGGGAACCGGCGGGGCAAAGAGCGACGACTACTTCGTCTTCACCGGGCTCCCCTCGGGCGCGCAGGACATCACGCTGAGCTTCTTCGCTCCCGAGAAATACGGCTATTCCTACTCGGCGGGCGGGACGGTGCTCTTCGACAACGCGCCCTTCGACCACGAATGGGACGGCAAGAAGCTGAACAAGAAAGTCCAGATCGACTACCGTTCGCCGCGCCAGACGCTCACCCTGAGCCTCAACGAACGGTTCACCGGCTCGCTCTATCTCGCCCTGAACTTCACGCATGGCGCGGATCTGCGCTACGCGGTCTTCACGCCGTCGAACGGTTTCGATGGGCGGGACATCCCGAACGCGGCCGAGGGCGCGTTCCAGGCGCCGAGCCAGGTTCCGCTGCCGCCCGCCCTGCTGCTGCTTGGCACGGGCGTGCTGGGGTTCGTGTATCTGGGCCGCGTGCGCAAGGCCTGAGGCTTCTTCCGGGGTGTGGCCCGGCGATGAAGCTGCCGAATTGTGGGACTGACTGTGTGGGTGTGGAGCGAGGCGCGTATGTAAGCCTCAGGCTGTCTCCGGGGTGTGTGTGTTTCGCCCCGTCGAGAAGCCTCCCGAAGGGTCCGGCGCTGTGGGGCGGCCGGACCCTTCTCTTTTGCATGAAATATCGCGACCAAATGGAAAACCGTCAGCTTGGACCCACCGCGGCGCGCACTCGTCAACACGAAAACTCGAACCCGTTAAGCTCGCCTTAAGCGTGAACCGGAAAGGTCGGCTTCATGTCTATCCGCATAAAGAGTCTGTCCCGATGAAACCGGAACCGCATCTCGGCCCCGCGCCGGAGGAAGCCGGCGCGGCCCGCCTGATCGGCGGCTCGGCGCCGATGCGCGCGCTACGACGCCGCCTGGCGCGCGTCGCCCGGTCAAACGCAGCCGTATTTCTGACCGGCGAGAGCGGAACGGGCAAGGATCTCTGCGCAGAGGCGATCCACGCCGCGTCGTCGCGCGCCACCGGCCCGTTCATCGCGATTAACTGCGGCGCAATCCCTGCAGGGCTGATCGAAGCGGCGCTCTTCGGACATCGCCGCGGCGCCTTCACCGGCGCCGTCGCCGACAGCAAGGGCGCCACCGCCGCCGCCGATGGCGGCACGCTCTTTCTCGACGAGATCTGCGAGTTGCCATTGGGTCTGCAGCCCCGGCTGCTGCGCTTTCTGGAGACAGGCGCAGTGGCTCCGGTCGGCGATCATACGTCGCGCCCGGTCGACGTCCGGATCATTTCCGCCACCAATCGCGACCCTACGGCCGAAGTCGCCGCCGGGCGGCTGCGGGAGGATCTCTTATACCGCCTGCATGTCCTTCCGGTTCACGCGCCGCCACTCCGGGAACGCAAGGAGGACATCACCACGATCGCAGAGGTGTTGCTGACGCGTTTTGCACTGGAGGAAGGCAAGCGCTTCGAGGGTTTCACACCGGACGCGCGGGCGGCTCTCGAAGCAGCCCGGTGGCCGGGAAATGTACGTTAGTTGCGGAACGCGATCCGTCAGGCGGCGGTGATGGGCGACGGCGGACGCGTCTGCCCGGCGCTTCTCGGCCTCGCTCCGGCGCCCCCGCCCATACCGAGCGCGCCAGCCGCACGGGCGGCGACCGCGCTCATCGGGCTCCCCTTCCACGACATCGAACGCCTGGTGATCGTCGCCGCCATAGAGCGTTTCGGAAGCGCGCCGAAAGCCGCACGCGCGCTCGGACTTTCTCCCTCGACGATCTATCGCAAGCAGGAATCCTGGGTCGCGTTCACAGGCGACGACGCTTTTGGCCCGAACTGGAGCAAGAAGATCTGACCCCGCCGGTCTCAGGCGCTTGCTGCGCGCCTCGTTTCCACCGGATTCAAAGCAACCTCAAACGCGATGTGACGCGCCGCCGGCGTCATCCCTGCCGCAACCAGAAATGCAAACTCGTCGCGGGGGTCCGGCGCCACCGGCGGCGGATGCTGCGCAGCCATGTCGAGAAACATCGAAAAATAGCGCATCATGACGCTTTCCTCATCACCTGCGACCTCACTCTCCACCCGGATCCGTAGCGTGCGCCGCGTCGGGCCGTTTACTGTCTGAACGGTCTTGCCCGCGGCGCGCTGCGACGAGCGGCTCTCGCGGCCAGGCGCCCTCTGCCGCGAGAGAAACACATGCGGCGCGCCGCGCGCGTTTCCACGCCGCGGGCGCCCGGCCCGACGCGGCGCTATTTCGTGATCAGTTCCGGCCCCATCGCCACCGTCGGCAACCATGTGGAGATGATCGGAACATATGTGATGATGATCAGGAAGAGAAAGAGGATACCCAGCCACGGCAGGGCCGCCCTGACCACCGCCATCATCGACATTCCCGCAATTCCGGAAGTGACGAAGAGGTTGAGACCGACCGGCGGCGTTATCATCCCGATCTCCATGTTCACCACCATGACGACGCCGAGATGGATCGGGTCGACGCCGAGCTCGATCGCGATCGGAAAGACCAGAGGCGCGACGATGACGATGAGCCCCGAAGGTTCCATGAACTGACCGCCGATCAACAGGATCAGATTGACGACGACGAGGAACATCACCGGTCCGAACCCGGCGCCCAGCATCGCCTTCGCGATCGATTGCGGAATCTGTTCCTCGGTCAGAACATGCTTGAGGATCAGCGCATTCGCGATGATGAACAGAAGCATGATGGTAAGCTTGCCGGCGTCGAACAGCGCCCGCCTGACATCCGCGTGGAAGAACGCCGTGACAAGCGCCAGCGGCCGGTCGAGAAGCGTCCGGTTGGGTTCCCCTTCGACGCGGAGCGGCCCCATGTCGCGATAGACGAAATTCGCGATAAGAAAGGCGTAGACCGCCGCCACCGCCGCTGCTTCGGTCGGCGTGAATACGCCGCCGTAGATGCCGCCAAGAATGATGACAATGAGCAAGAGGCCCCACATCGCGCTCATCCCGCTCTCGAATATCTCCCGGAACCCGGCGAAAGGCTGCGCGCCCAGCCCCTTCACACGCGCGTAGAGATAGATGCCGGTCATCAGCATCAGGCCCGCCAGAATTCCCGGAAACACGCCGGCGAGAAACATCCGGCCGACGGAGACGTCGACCGACGCCGCATAGACCACCATGACGATCGAGGGCGGAATAAGGATGCCCAGCGTCCCGGCGTTGCAGATCACCCCAGCCGCGAATTCCTTGGTGTAGCCGACCTGCTTCATCGCCGCGATGACGATTGAGCCGATAGCGACCACCGTCGCCGGCGAAGAGCCGGAAAGCGCCGCGAACATCATGCAGGCGAATACCCCGGCGATCGCCAGCCCACCCGGCACATGGCCGACGCAGGCGATGGAAAACCGGATGATTCGCGCTGCGACACCGCCCGTCGACATGAAGCTCGACGCCAGGATGAAGAACGGAATCGCAAGGAGCGTGTAGTGCCCGACGAAGGCTGACATCAGCGTCTGGGCGATCGAAGCCAGCGAACTGTCGGAGAAGACGAGGAGGAAAATGATCGAGCAGAATCCGAGCGCGATGCCGATGGGAACGCCGATCAGGAGGAGGACGATAATCGCCGCGAAAAGAATCGCCGCCAACATCGGTCAGGTCCCCCCCGCGGTTCTGGCCGCGGTTTCCTCGACGAGTTCCTCGGCCTCATGGCTGGCGATCACGCGGTCGCTCCGGCCGGTGACGATCCGCCAGCCGGCTTGAAGAAACCGAAAGATCAGCAGCGCCATGCCCACCGGCAGAATCACGTAAGGCAGATAACGCGGCATCTTCTCATAGGGCTCGCCATCATTGGTTAGACCGGCGAGAAACTGCAAAAATCCCGGCATCGGTATATCGTTCACCTCAAGGAACGAGGCGGTCGATGCGAATTTCCACCAGTAGTCCCAGCCGCCCTTCAGCATCAACAGGGAAAAGCTGAGACAGAAGGCGACGGAAACCAGGCCCAGCACACGCCGCGTTCCGCTCCCGACACTGTCGATCACCACGTCCACGCCCAGATGCGCGGTGACCTTCACGCAGTGGGAGACGCCGAACAACACCAGCCAGGCGAAGAGAAAAACCGTCGCCTCAAGCTGCCAGAGGATGTTGGAGTTGAAGACGTAGCGCGCGACCACATTCGCGAATGTAATCAGCGTCATCGCGCCGAGAATGAACGCGATGAGCGTCTCCTCAAGCGCATTCACAAGCCGGCCAAGACGCGTTTCGGGCCGATATGACATGGCGTCGCTCCCCCCCCCGGTGCGCCGGGCGCTGATGCGCGCCTCTTCGGCGTCGCGGACGGCCCGGCCGGGCCGCCCGCATCGCGTCGTCAGTTGGTCGGGTTATATTTCTGCGCGGCCTCGATCAGCTCGGCCGGCACGTCCTTTTCGAACTTCTTCCAGACCGGCTTCATCACGTTGACCCAGGCGGCGCGCTGTTCGGCGGTGAGTTCGCGCACGTCGCCCCCGGCCTCGACGATCGCCGCCTTCGCCCCTTCATTGACCTCGAAGCTCTCTGTATTCCGCTGCCGGGTCACTTCCTTGACGATCGTGTCGAGTTGCTCTCGCACGTCGTCCGGAAGCCCCTCCCAGAACTCGGTGGAGGTCACGACGAGATAGTCGATCACGCCGTGATTGGTTTCGGTCACGCCGTCCTGCACCTCGAAGAATTTCTGGCCGTAGATATTCGACCAGGTGTTCTCCTGCCCATCGACGACGCCCGTCTGAAGCGCGCCATAGACCTCGGAGAAAGCCATCTTCTGCGGATTGGCGCCCAACGCTTCGAACTGCGCCTGAAGAACATCGGACTGCTGAATGCGGAATTTCAGCCCCTTGGCGTCTTCGGGCAGCAGCAGAGGCTTGTTCGCCGACATCTGCTTCATGCCGTTGTGCCAGAAGGCGAGTCCCTGAATCCCGCGCTTTTGCATGGAATCGAGCATCTTCTGGCCGTCTTCGGAATTCTGGAAGCCGTCCACCGCGTCGATATTTGCGAAGACGAACGGCAGATCAAAGAGCCGGAACTGCTTGGTGAACTGTTCGAATTTCGAAAGGCTCGGCGCCGCCATCTGCACGTCGCCGAGCAGCAGCGCCTCCATCACCTTGTCGTCATCATAGAGTTGCGAATTCGGAAAGACCGTCATGCAGGCCTTGCCGTCCATCTCCTCGTTGACGCGCTTTTCCAGCAGCGCCGCCGCCAGCCCCTTTGGGTGCTTGTCGACATTGGTGACATGGCTGAACTTGATTTCGATCTCGCCATCTTCACAGGACGCAAGCGCCGCGCCGGCGCTGAACGTGAGGGCGGCTGCGGCCGCGAGCGTCGTCAGGGTGTTCATTCGATCCTCCCTTGAGGTTTCAGTGACAGCGAACTCCGCCGCCTCGCCTCATATTGACGCCAAGTTGGCGTCGAGCAAGTGAAACCAACAGGGAGGGTCGAGGATCGGCTCTGAAACCGCGCCGATCAGCACATTTCGAGATTCAGCTCGTTCCCATCGCTCAACGCCGGCCGTAGTAAAGACCCACGACATGCTCGGCTTCGGCGAAAAACAGCCAGCGCGAAACCAGCGCCCCGCCGATATGAAGCATGAGCGCAAGCGAGAGGCCGATCGGCCCGAACACGGCCGGCAGCCCGTAGGCCGACGGATCACGGCAGAGGATGAAGAGAAAAAGCGGCGCGAACAGCCCGCCAACCCCCGAAACCAGTCCCAGTTTCTCGGCGTGCTTCCGCCCGACAGCGAAAACCATTTCCTTCATCAGGTAATTCGGCTGGCTGTGCGGCGCCTCAAGCAGCCTGACCCGGCCGAGGGCGCCGAGGCCGGTGGCGCTTTCCGGACTGGATCCCGCGCTCTCGAGCGTGATCCCGCGCGACGCGCGGCGGTAAAAATGAACTGCGGCGCTGGCGGCCAGGAGCGCGAAACCCAAGCCGAGCGGCGGCGTTTCACCTGCCAGGACCTCCGCCAGCGAGATCGAGATGACGCCGCCGGCGAGCGCCGCCCCGAGGAACATCGGCGCAGTGAGTGCATTCGACCAGCGCGGCACCGTCTTGAGCTGGGCGTAGATCATCGCCGTGCAGATCACCGCAAGAACCGCCAGCGCGGATGAGAGCCACCCGAGCGCGTGCAGCGGCGCGCCGGTCAGCGCCCAGTGCGCGGCGTAAACAAAGAACAGCGCCATCGCCACGCTGGAGACACATCCCTCGCGGCTCAGCCAACTCGAGCGCCATTGCGTGAACGCAAGGAGCGCGCGCTGCGGATTGCCGAGATGAAAGGCCGAGGCCATGAGCCCGCCGGCGACGAGCGCCAGCGCGATCAGCGCCGTAAGCGGCCCCGCGACCGCCCCTTCCGGGCCCAGTCCGACGCCCATGAGCGCCATGATGCCGAAGCCCAGCCCAGAGGCTGTGGTGAAGAGTATGATCGATGGCGCGGGATGCATTCAGAGACGCTCCAGCGCGCGATCGAGCCAGCCGAGGAAGCCTTTCGCTTCCGGTTCGGCCAGCGACGCGAGATTGAACGGCTCTTCGGCGCGGTCCGCCTTCGGGCGCGGCGGCAGATACTTGTTCACTGGCTTCGTCCCCTGCTCCGGCATCAGATCGAACCCGCCGCGCGCGGCGACCAGTTTCGAGACGTCGCTCTCCGCATCGCCGAGATCGCCGAAATGCCGCGCCCCGGCTGGGCAGGTGCGCACGCATGACGGCACGCGATCCACCTCGGGGATGTTCTCGTTATAGATGCGGTCGACGCAAAGCGTGCATTTCTTCATCACCCCAGCCGCAGCGTCCATTTCCCGCGCGCCGTAGGGGCAGGCCCAGGCGCAGAGCCCGCAGCCGATGCAGGCGTCCTCGTTCACCAGCACGATCCCGTCCTCGACGCGCTTGTAGGACGCGCCCGTCGGGCAAACGGTGACGCAGGGCGCGTCCTCGCAATGGAGACAGGACTTCGGGAAATGCGTGACCTGAGCCGGCCCGCTCTCGCCTTTCAACTCGAATGTATGGATGCGGTTGAGGAAGGTTCCGATCGTCCCCGCGCCGTAGGGGTTCTGCTCGGACAATGGCGCGCCGTAGCCGCCGGTATTCCATTCCTTGCAACTGACGACGCAGGCGTGGCAGCCGACGCACGTGTCGAGATCGATCACCAGCCCCAGTTTCACGTCGCCGCAGGCGGGCAGATCGGTCATGTCCACTCCTTTCCGTAAGCGATCTCGTCAGGCCCTTCGCCGACCGGAGAGACCTGGGCCGGGATCGCCGGCTCGGAATGCTCGGCCGGATCCGCCTTTCTGATCCGAACCCTCAGATCGTACCAGGCCGCCTGCCCGGTGATCGGATCGGAATTCGCCCAGCGCATCCCGTCGCCCTTCGGCGGCAGAAGCTCGTTGATGAGATGGTTCAGCAGAAAGCCTTTGGTCGCCTCCGGCGCATCCGGCTTCAGCGCCCAGGCCCCCTTGCGTTTGCCTATGGCGTTCCAGGTCCAGACCGTCTTCGGATTCAGCGCCTCCATCAGGGCCACCGGAACCCTGATCTCGCCATGGACCGAGGTCAGCAACGCCCAGTCGCCATCCTCGAACCCGTGTTCGCGCCAGACGTCGCCGGAGACATAGAGCGGATTCATCCCGTGAATCTGCCGCAGCCACGCATTCTGCGAACCCCATGAGTGATACATCGCCATCGGCCGCTGTGTCAGCGCGTGAAGCGGATAATTCCCCGCCTCCACCGAGGCCTCCTCGAAGGGTTGATACCAGATCGGCAGGGGATCGTAGGTCGCGCGTATCTGCCCGCGCAGATGGTCCGGCGGCTGACGCTCGCCCTTGCCTTCGGCCGCAAGCTGAAATTTCCGCAGAGGCTCCAGATAGAGGTTGAAGACATAGGGCTGCGGTTTGTCGAAGAGCCCCTTCTCCACCGCCCAGTCCTGATAGGCGGCGTTCCACGGCTTGAAGTATTTCGCCTCGTCCGGGATGTGGCTGATCCAGAAGCCGCCGTTCTCGATATAACGCTCGATCTGCCTCGGGTTCGGCTCACCCCGCCCGTCGCCGGAGCCATCCTCGTTCCGCCATCCCGCGAGCGGCCCGACGCCCGGGCGCCGCTGATGGTTGACCATGTAGTCGGCGTAGTCCTTGAATTTCCGCGTCCCGTCCGGGTTCACCAACCCCGGCAGCTTCAACTTCACTCCAAGGTCGATCAGCGCCGACTGGAACCCGCGCACGTCGCGGTCCGGCTCCACGACCGGCCAGCGGATGCTGTCCGCCGCCGCGTCCGCCTCGCAGATCGGCCGATCCAGAAGGCTGATGCAGTCGTGGCGCTCCAGATAGGTCGTGTCCGGCAGCACCAGATCCGCGAACGCCACCATTTCCGACGAATAGGCGTCAGAATAGATGATCTTCGGGATGACGTATTCGCCATCCTCGCGTTTCGCGCGCAGCATGTCCATCACCGCGCCGCTGTTCATCGACGAGTTCCAGCTCATGTTCGCCATGTACATGAACAGGACGTCGATCCCGTAGGGGTCGCCGGCATGGGCGTTGGAGATCACCATGTGCATCAGCCCGTGGGCCGAAAGCGGATGCTCCCAGGTGAAGGCCTTGTCGATCCGCTTCGCCGTTCCGTCCGGCTCCAGCGCCAGATCCTCCGGCCCGCGCGGATAGCCCAGATGCGGGCCGTCCAGCGCCTCGCCCGGCGTCGACTTGTGATGCGGAGCCGGGTGCGCCTCATATGGTTTGGGATATGGCGGCTTGAAGCGCATCCCGCCCGGAACCTCGACCGAACCGAGCAAGATTTGCAGCAGATGCAGCGCCCGGCAGGTCTGGAAGCCGTTCGAATGCGCGCTGATTCCGCGCATCGCATGAAAGGAGACGGGACGCCCGATCATCGTCTCGTGACGCTCGCCCTTCCAGTCGGTCCAGGGCTGATCGAGGACGATCTCCTCCTCGAAAGCGGCATGCGCCAGTTCGGCGGCGATCCGCCGGATCGTCTCCGCGCTGATCCCGCATTTCTCCGCCACCGCTTCGGGCGCATAGTCGCTTGCCAGGTATTTGCGCGCCAGAAGTTCGAAAACAGGCGTCGCCCGTCCGCCGTTCGGGGTCGCAAAATCGCCCTTCATCGCCGGCTTCACGCCCGGCGCGTCATGATCGACCGCCCGCCCCGCGACCCTGTCCCAGATTTGCGGCTTGCCGTTCTCGCTGCGGATAAAGAGGCCGAATTCGGCCGATTCCGGGTCGCGGTTCACGAGGAACGGCGCGTTCGTGTAGCGGATCAGGTAGTCGAGATCGACCTTGCCCGCCTTCAGCAATTCCTGAACCAGCGCGAGGATGAAGAGCCCGTCCGTCCCCGGCGTGATTCCGACCCATTCATCCGCGATGGCGTTGTAGCCGGACCGGATCGGGTTCACCCCGATCACTTTCGCGCCGCGCGCCTTGAGACGGCCAAGGCCCATCTTGATCGGGTTCGAATCGTGGTCCTCGGCGACGCCGAAGATCATGAAGAGCCGAGTCTTCTCCCAGTCCGGCTCGCCGAACTCCCAGAACGCGCCGCCCATCGTGTAGATGCCGGCGGCCGCCATGTTGACCGAGCAGAATCCGCCGTGCGCGGCGTAATTCGGCGTTCCGAACTGCTGCGCCCACCAGCCGGTGAAGCTCTGGCTCTGGTCGCGCCCGGTGAAGAAGGCGAGCTTTTTCGGGTCGCGCTCACGCACCGGCCCCAGCCATGCGGCCGCGAGATCCAGCGCCTCCTCCCATTCGATCTCCTCGAACTCGCCCGCGCCGCGCTCGCCGACCCGCTTCAGCGGCTTGCGCAGCCGAGCGGGCGAGTAATGCTGCATGATCCCTGCCGAGCCCTTGGCGCAGAGAACGCCCCGATTGACCGGATGATCGCGATTGCCCTCGATATAACGGACCTTCGGCGCGCCATCCGCACCCGTCCTGATATGCACGTCGATGCCGCAGCGACAGGCGCACATGTAACAGGTGGTCTTTCGAATTTCGTCAGAGACCTTGGGGCTGAGATCGAGATTATGCCTGCGCGTCAATTCATAGTCCCCCAGATTCGGCGATGCGACGCGCCAACCGACTCGCCCTGCCGCCGACGATAGGCCGGTGCGCATGGTGTTTCCACACCGGCGCCCGGCAAAAAACATACGCGGCGTCACGCCGCAAGCCGGATGACGCCGCCAGCGGCGGTGATGAGAATGAAGCCGAGACATAACGGCCGGTAGTAAGGCTCGTATCGCGGAACGAACAATCGCCGTCCGGCGATGACGCCGACGAGCGCCGGAACCGTCAGCACCACGCCCCGCGTCATGGCGAGTTCCGAAAGCATTCCGTAAGCGAAGAGCAGCGCGCCGCCGAATGGCGCGCTGATCAGAAGGTAGAGAACGAGCGAGCCGCGCGCGACGCGCGCCGGCATGTCCCGCGCCAGAACGTAAAGCGCGACGACCATCCCGCCGACCCCCGCCAGCCCATAGGCCAACCCCGAAACGACGCCGGACGCAGAGAGCCCGGGCCCGGTCGCCAGAAACCGCGGCTTGATCTTCGCCAGCAGCATGATCGCCAGTGCGAAGATCAGCGACAACGCGACCAGCTTCGACATCTCGACCGGAATCGATGTGGTGAGATGAAGTCCGACGCCACCGCCGACGAAGAGGCCGACGGTCAGCGCGACGGTCATTTTCCGGTCCGCGACGCGAACCCCCTCGCGCAGCATCGCCAGACTCGCGACCAGTTCCAGCACCCAGCAAACCGGAATCATCGCGACCGGCGGCAGGATGAACACCGTCGCCCCCATCGCCAGCGCAGACGATCCGAAGCCCGAAAACCCCCGAAACACGCCCGCGACGAAGAAAACGCGGACCATATAGGCCGCCTGCGGTTTCGTCAGCGCGAGCGTGTCGGCGAGCCATTCCATTCAACGCTGATCTATGGGCGTGTAATCCCTCATTTCCGGCCCGTCATAGAGCGTCAGCGGCCGGATAAGAATATTGCGCCGCTGCTGCTCGATACACTGGATCACCCAGCCCGGCGCCCGGCCGATGCCGAAGATCGGCACATAGAGGTCCATGGGAATCCCGTGAAGCTGGTAGATCACGCCGGAATAGAAATCGACATTCACGTTCAGCCCGTGGCGCGCATAGGGCTTCATCGCCTCGACCACCGCCTGGAGGATCTCATACCAGCGCGGCTGACCCATCTCCTTCGACAGCCGTTCGACCCCGTCGCGCATGTGCCGCGCGCGCGGGTCCTCGGCGCGGTATACGCGATGGCCGAACCCTGTGACCGGCTCCCGCGCCGCGCGCTTCGCCTTCACATAGGCGGCGGCGTTCGAGGCGTCGCCAATCTCCTCGACCATGCGCATCACATCCTCCGCCGCGCCACCATGGGCGGGCCCGGAGAGCGCGGCGAGGCCGGCGGCGAAGGCGGCGTGCAGCGTCGCTTCGGTGCCGATAACGACCCGGGCCGCGAAGGCGGAAGCGTTGGCGCCATGCTCGGCATGGAGGATGAAATCGACATCGGCCAGGCGCGCGGCGTCATCCGAGGGTTTCTCGCCCTTAAGCATCCAGAGCCAGTTCGCCGCATGCGAAAGATTCGGGTCCGGCTCAACGGGTTTGCGCCCGTTCCGGATCGCCTCATGCGCCGCGACGATCATTGGGATCTGCGAGGTCAGCCTGATCCCGTTCGCCAGCATGCCCGCCTCCGACCGGTCGCGCGATTCCGGCTCCAGCGCGCCGAGCGCCGAGACCGACGCCGTCAGCACGTCCATCGGATGCCCCGAGGCCGTCGCCCGGATCACATCGTGGATCGCGCCTGGCAACTCGCGCGCCGCGACCAGTTTCGCCGTGAACGCGGCGAGTTCATCCTTCGTCGGCAACTCGCCGTGAATCAGCAGCCAGGCCACCTCCTCGAATGTCGATTGCGTGGCGAGATCGTGGATCGAATAACCGCGATAGGAAAGCTCACCCTTCGCGCCGTCGATATGCGAAACGCCGGATCTTTCGAAATAGACCCCTTTCAGCCCGCGATTGATCCTGATTTCATCGCTCATGTCCCGTCTCCCATCCGCTATCGGAGTTCGCCGCAAATGATATCCGCGCTAGACCGCGCCTTCGAAACCGCCCGCGCCCGCCAGGGGCGCATCCTCGCGCCCGAAATCGACGATCCGCGCATGGCCGACGCCGCTCGCCGGATCGAGGCCGAAGGCTTGGCCGAAATTATAACGTTGAAGGCCGCGCGCCCGGCCGAGGAATATGTCGAGCATATCCTCGCGGTCCGGCCCACGACGCGCCCGGCGATCGCCGCACGCCTGCTGGCGAAACCCATGGTCCGGGCGGCCGCCATGGTCGCCGCCGGCGAAGCCGACGCCCTGATCGCCGGCGCCGCGACGCCGACCCGCAGGGTGATCGAGGCCGCCGCGCTCTCCATCGGCCCGGCCGGCGAGGGCGCCGTTCCCTCCAGTTTCTTCCTGATGATCTTTCCCGATGGACGGGAGTTCATCTTCGCCGACTGCGCGGTCAATCTCGCGCCCGACGCCGCGACCCTCGCCGCCATCGGGCGCGCCGCTTGCGAAGCCGGCGCGCTTCTGCTCGGGACAGCCCGGACCGCGCTTCTCTCGTTCTCCACCGGCGCGTCCGGCGCCGGCCCGACGGTGGAGGTGGTCCGCGAAGCCGCCGCGCTGCTTTCCGACCTCGACAGCCCTCTCAATGGTCCGATACAGGCCGACGCCGCGCTCAACCCCGTCATCGCGGCGGCGAAGGGCGTATCGGGCGGCGCTTCGAATGTACTCATCTTCCCTTCCCTCGACGCCGGCAACATCGCCTACAAGCTCGCGCAGGAACTCGCCGGCGCGCAGGCCGTCGGCCCGTTCCTTCAGGGGTTCCGGCGTCCCGTTTGCGATCTCTCGCGCGGCGCCGGCGTCGACGACATCGTCGCCGCCGCCGCCGTCACCATGGCGCTCGCCTGATCAGGCTCCGGCCTGCTTTCGCATGTCGGCCGGATCGATCCCCGCGACCTCAACTGGTTTCTTCATCGCGTCGCGCCGGAACGGCTCGCCCAGTTCCTGATTCAGAAGCACCTCGATGAACGTCGTCTCGCCCTTCTTCATCTGCGCGTCTATCGCCCCGGAAAGTGCTGCGGTCAGCTCGTCCATTCCCGCCGCCTGCACGCCATTCAGCCCGCATGCTTTCGCGATCCCGGCGTAAGAAACGCTCTTGTCGAGCTCGGTGCCGACGAAATTGTCGTCGAACCAGAGCGTGGTGTTCCGCTTTTCCGCGCCCCACTGGTAGTTGCGGAAGACGACCATGGTGATCGCAGGCCACTCGCCGCGACCGATCGCCGTCATCTCGTTCATGGAGATGCCGAAGGCGCCGTCGCCAGCGAAGCCCACGACGGGGACGTCGGGTTTGCCGATCTTCGCGCCGGTGATCGACGGCAGCCCGTAGCCGCAGGGGCCGAAAAGCCCGGGCGCCAGGTATTTCCGTCCTTCCTCGAACGAAGGATAGGCGTTGCCGATCGCGCAGTTGTTTCCGATGTCGGAGGAGATGATCGCCTCCTTCGGCAGCGCCGCCTGGATCGCCCGCCAGGCCATGCGTGGGCTCATCCGATTCGGTTCGGCCTTGCGGGCGCGCTCGTTCCAGGTGGTGCCGGGGTCGTCCTCCTCATGATCCATGGAGGTCAACTGCTGCGCCCAGGCGGATTTCGTCTCGGCGATCAGGTCGCGGCGGCGTTGAGACTCGCCCGCGATATCGGGCACTTTCAGCATATCGAGGAGCGAAACCGCGACCTTCTTCGCATCGCCCACGATGCCGACCGTCACCGGCTTGGTCAGCCCGATCCGGTCCGGGTTCAGATCCACCTGGATCAGTTTGGCGTCTTTTGGCCAGTAATCGATCCCATAGCCCGGCAGGGTCGAGAACGGGTTGAGCCGGTTGCCGAGCGCGAGGACCACATCGGCCTTCGCGATCAATTCCATCGCCGCTTTCGAGCCATTGTAGCCCAAGGGACCGGCGAAGAGCGGATGAGAGCCCGGGAAGGCGTCATTGTGCTGATAACCGCAGCAGACCGGGGCCGAGAGCGCCTCGGCGAGCTTGATCGAAGCCGGGATCGCCCCCGCAAGGATGACTCCGGCGCCGTTCAGGATGACGGGGAATTTCGCGTTCGAGAGCAGCTTCGCCGCCTCCTGCAGCGCCGCCTCGCCGCCGCCCGGACGTTCGAACTCCACGATCGCGGGCAGTTCGATATCGACAACCTGGGTCCAGAAATCGCGCGGCACGTTGATCTGAGCCGGGGCGGAGGCGCGCTTCGCCTTCAGGATCACGCGGTTCAGGACCTCGGCCATGCGCGTCGGGTCGCGCACCTCCTCCTGATAGGCGACCATGTCCTCGAAGAGCTTCATCTGCTCGACTTCCTGGAACCCGCCCTGGCCGATGGTCTTGTTCGCGGCCTGCGGCGTGACCAGCAGAAGCGGCGTATGATTCCAGTATGCGGTCTTCACGCAGGTGACGAAATTGGTGATGCCCGGCCCGTTCTGCGCCACCATCATGGACATCTTGCCCGTGGCGCGGGTGTAGCCGTCCGCCATGTAGCCGGCGTTGCATTCATGCGCCGCGTCCCAGAACCGGATGCCCGCCTTCGGGAACAGGTCCGAGAGCGGCATCATCGCCGAGCCGATGATCCCGAACGCATGTTCTATCCCGTGCATTTGCAGGGTTTTGACGAAAGCCTCTTCGGTGGTCATCTTCATGGGTCGGTCCTCTCAGGCTCTTGATCGCGCGTGCGTGTTCAATGTCCCTTCGCACGCGAGATGGATAGAACCAGAAACATGCGATTCGATGGGACAGAGGCGGCGCACCCGCCCGAACGCCGCTTGCGCCGGCGGCGGCGGGCGGTGAATGCTGCATCCGGAAACCCGCTCCGCAAACGTTTGAAAGGCCCGGATCATGCACGTTCTTTACTACACCCCGCGCACTTGCGCGCTCGCGTCCCATATCGCGCTGGAGGAGGCGGGAGTCGACCATGAATTGCGCAAGATCGACTTCGGCGCGAGCGAGCAGCAGTCGGACAACTATCTGAAAGTGAACCCGAAAGCCCGGGTCCCCGCCCTCGTGACGCCGAGGGGCGTCCTCACGGAAACCCCTGCGATCCTCGCCTATATCGCGCAGATCAACCCGGACGCTGGGCTCGCGCCGCTCGACGACGCCTTCGCCTTCGCCGAGATCCAGGCCATCAACAGCTATCTCTGCTCCACGCTTCACGTCGCGCACGCGCACCGGATGCGCGGCTCACGCTGGGCGAGCGAAGACGCGTCTTTCGAGGACATGAAGCGGAACGCGCCGCGCGCAATCAGCGCCTGCTACGACCTCATCGAAACGACGATGTTCAGGGGACCGTGGGTGATGGGGGAGACCTACACAATCGCCGATCCCTATCTGTTCACCGTCGCCGAATGGATTGAAGGCGACGGCGTCGACCCGGCGCGCATTCCGCGCATAATCGAGCACAGGGCGAGAATGGCGGAGCGGCCCGCGGTCCGGAAAGCCATCGCCGCCGAGAGAGGCGCATGAAACGCCGAGCCTCACCTGATGGCGCCATTGCCGGCGCCATCGGGCGGTCTTGAGCGGCGAAACGCCAGGACGATCGCCGCCATTGGCAACTGATAGAGCGCCACATAGAGCGTGAAGACCGGATCGGGCGGCAGCGCCGCGAGATAGATCGCGACCGAGCGCGCGCCGAAGGCGACTCCGATGGCGCCGTTGCGCGACGGCGCGCCCGGCAGCCGAAGCGCCAGCGCACCCGGGCCAAGGATGATGAGCGTGGCGACGCCAAGATAGAGAAGACTCATCACGGGCGCCTCGGCGATGCTCGGCCCGACCCCGTCGAAGAGCGGCATGACGAATAACAAGAACGCGATGGCGGCGAGTCCGTCGAGCGCCGGCGCATGGCGTTCGATGCGCGCCTCGCCCATGATCCGCCGCCCGACCATCGCCGCGGCGAAGCCGCCGAAGATCATCAACGCCACCCGAAACCCCAGCGCCGCGGGGTCGATCTCCAGTGCGCTCCCGAGGAGCACGCCGGCGACCGCCGGCCCCGCGACCGGCATGACGAGTGAGGAGACCACCGTCAGCTCCAGCGCCACCCGGCCCTGAAAGCCGATGATCAGACAGATCGCCGCAGATGACGCGATCGACGGCGCGGCCATCGTATAGACCAGCGCCGACTCGAGATCCGGCCCGAGCCCGAGCGCCCGCGCCGCCCAGAACGCCATGACGGGCGCGACGATCATCATCGCAATCACGGCGAACGCCACGCGCAGGGCGTGGCGCGGCGCCGCCAGCCCTTTCAGAACCGCGATCGGGTCGATCCTGAGCATGGCGATCGCATAGACGAGGGCGACGAGGAACGGCAGCAGCGGGCGCAGCGCTTCCGCGCCCGCCGGAAAGGCCAGTCCCGCGAACGCCCCGACCAGCATGATCCACCGCGCGCGCGCGCCGATCCAGGTGAGCCCGCCGATCATGTCAGGCTCCGCCCGATCAGAAGCGCGGCGCCGAGAACGGCGAGCCCGAGCGAGATCGGACGCAAGGGCATGCTTTCGCTCCGTCGCGTCAGCGGCCCCGCCAGCCAGAAGCCGGCCAGCACCACCGGAGCCATCAGCGCGGCGAGAAGGAGATGCCCGGCGTCGATCAAACCGGCGGCCAAGAGGCCGGCGACCGAGAAGAGGACGCCGACGAGAAAATACGCGTTGAGGGTGCTCCGCGCCGTCCGCGCCGCTTCATGCTGATAGATCAGGCCCATCGGCGCGGCGCCGACCGATGTCAGCGTTCCCATGAAACCCGAAAGCGCGCCCGCGGCGACCAGCGTCGAAGGCGTTTTCGCGACCTTCAGCCCGGCCAGTGAGAGCGCGACGCCGAGGAGGATCACGCCCGCCACCACCGGCCCGAGCAAGGGCGAGCCGACCACCGCGCCGACGAGCCAGACCGCCGGAATCGTGCCGAGGATTCGTCCCGCCACCGCCGGCGCGATCTCGCGCGCGCGAATGCCGCGCACCCCCAGCCCGGCGCCCATCGCCGTCACCAGAACACCCAGCAAAAGCACCGTCGCCGGCGTGTAATGGGGCGCGACAAGCGCGGCGAACGGCGCGAGCACGGTGCCGAATCCCTGACCGCCAAGCCGGTGCAGCGCCGAAGCGGCCAGCACCACCGCGCCCATCGCGGCCAGCGCGCCCGAGGAAAGGCCGAGCGAGGCGATCACGCCAGCGACCGCGCGAGAATGGCCAGCGCGGCGAGGCTGGCGAGCGAGAGGGCGACCGGCCGTATCGGCCGCCCCTCCAGCGCCCGCGCCGCCGGACGCGAGGCCAGAAGCCCGAACAGCGCCACCGGCAGGAGCGCCGCGACCAGAAGCAGGTTGACCGCGCTCACCAGCCCGGCCAGCGCCAGCGCGCCGATCGACCAGATCGTCCCCCAGACGAAAAAGAGGTTTTGCATTGCGCGGGCGCGCTGCGCCTCTTCATGCGCGTAAAGAAGCGCCATCGGTGGCGCGCCAATGGCGGTGATCGTCCCCATCACCCCCGCCGCAAGCCCCGCAGCGCCGAGTGTCGCCGCCCGGATCGGCGCCCTGAGCCCGGAGGCTGAGAGCCCGACCCCAAAGAGAACAAGCAGCGCGACCACGATCCCGAACGCCGTCCCATCGCCGAGCGCCGCCGCCACCGCGGCGCCGACGCCCGCCCCCGCCGCACGCCCGGCGAAGCCCGGCCCCGCCTCGCGCCAGTTGACGGCGGATAAGTCCATCGAGAGCGCGCCCACCCCTACGACGACGCCGAGAAGGATCACCGAAGCAGGGAGATGCTGTGGCGCGACAAGCGCCACCACCGGCGCGGAGATCATGCCGTAGGCCTGGCCGCTCATGCGCTGCACCACCACGCCCACGAAGATCGCGGCGGCGATGGCGAGGAATACCGGAAGGGGAAGGTCGGCGATGGTCATCGCGCAGGATAGAGCCCTCGCGCCCTGCCCGCGTCAAGCACGCTCGGACGAAGCGACGGTCGGCCCCTTGCCCTCCGTCGCGCCATACCGTCAAATCCGGGCCATGATCGATCATGACCGCGAAACCGCCATCGCCGATATCCGCGCCTCCGTCGCCGCGCTTTGCGCCGGCTATGGAGAAGAGTACTGGCGCAATCTCGACAAGGATGGCGGCTACCCGACCGCTTTCGTCACCGAGATGACCGAAGCCGGCTTCCTCGGGGCGCTGATCCCGGAGGAATACGGAGGAACCGGCCTCGGCCTGATCGAAGCCGCAGCGATACTCGAGGAGATCTCCCGTCGCGGCGCCCATGCCGGCGCCTGCCATGCGCAGCTATACGTGATGGGCGTGATCCTCCGCCACGGCTCGGAGGCGCAGAAAACAGTATGGCTGCCGAAGATCGCCGCCGGCGATATCAGACTCCAGAGCTTCGGCGTGACCGAGCCGACCACCGGCACCGACACGACGCAGCTCAAGACCACGGCGCAGCGCGCGGGCGACAAATGGGTTATCAACGGCCAGAAGGTCTGGATCAGCCGGGTCGAACATTCCGACCTGATGGTGCTGCTCGCCCGCACCGCGCCCTATGACGCGAAACGCAAGACTGAGGGGCTTTCGGCCTTTCTCGTCGATCTGCGCGAGGCGCGGGGGAAGGGGCTGACCGTCCGGCCCATCGACGCGATGATCAACCATCACGCCTGCGAGCTCTTCTTCGACGATCTCGAAATTCCCGCCGAGAGCCTGATCGGAAAGGAAGGCGGCGGCTGGCCGGTGATCCTGACGGGCATGAACGCCGAGCGCATCCTCATCGCCGCCGAATGCGTCGGCGACGGGCGCTATTTTCTCGACAAGGCGTCGGCCTATGCGAAGGAGCGAGTGGTTTTCGGCCGCCCCGTCGGCGCCAATCAGGGCGTCCAGTTTCCGCTCGCCCGCGCTTATGCCCAGGTCGAGGCGGCGGCGGCGCTGGTCGAGAAGGCCGCGCTCCTCTTCGAAGCCGGGCGCCCCTGCGGCGCGGAGGCGAACATGTCGAAACTCCTCGCCTCCGAAGCCTCATGGGCCGCCGGCGACGCCGCGATGCAGACTTTCGGCGGCTTCGCGTTTTCGAAGGAGTATCATATCGAACGCAAGTTCCGTGAAACCCGCCTCTATCAGGTCGCGCCGATATCGACGAACCTCATCCTCTCCTTCCTTGCGGAAAAGGCGCTCGGTCTGCCGCGGAGCTTCTGACCCGCGCGCCTCTCACCGTCCTTCCCAAACCGGGTCACGCTTTTCGAGAAAGGCGTCCACTCCCTCCTCCGCGTCGCGCGCCAGCATGTTCGTCGTCATCACCGCACTGGCGTGTTCATAGGCGTCGCGCACCGGCATTTCGGCCTGCTCGTAGAACGCGCGCTTGCCGATGGCGAGGGTGAGCGGGGATTTCGCGGCGATCCGGGCGGCCAGCGCGGCGGTCTCGGCCGCCAGCGCGCCGGGCGCGGAGACATGGCTGACGAGCCCTGTGCTAAGCGCCGCATCCGCGTCCAGCATCTCGCCGGTCAGCAGCATCCGCATCGCCGCCTTGCGGCCGACGGCGCGCGTCAGCGCCACCATCGGCGTCGAGCAGAAAAGCCCGATATTGACGCCCGGCGTCGCGAAACGCGCGCCCGGATCGGCGACCGCGAGATCGCAGGTCGCGGCGAGCTGGCAGCCGGCGGCGCTTGCGACGCCGTGAACCTGCGCGATCACCGGCTGGCGCAGCGTCTGGATGCGCAGCATCAACTTCGAGCATTGCGCGAACAGCGCCTCATAGGCAGCGCGGCCTGGTTCGGCGCGAATCTCGCGAAGATCGTGCCCGGCGCAAAAGCCCGGACCGGCCCCGGCGATGATAACGACGCGAGCCGTCTGATCCGCGTCAAGCTCATCGAGCGCCTCGATCAGCGCGGCCATCAGTCCGCGCGAGAGCGCATTCCGCGCGCCGGGGCGATTCAACGTCAGTGTGACGACACCGGCGCGCTCCTCGCGCAACAGGATGGGTGGAGTTTCGACGTTCATCGGCAGTCTCCCGCATTCCGACGCTATCTAGCACAAAAGCCGCAGAGAGCGAGGGGCCTCGAAGCCGGACGCGCTGGCGCGCGAAACCACCCGGCCCCTCTCCCGCCTGCGCCGGCGCCACGCCATTCGCGTCACCGGCATGGGGCGCCGCCTTCGGGTCGGTCTCGGCCCAGGCGGCGCCGCGTGGCGTCGGCGCGGGGATGGCGCGTGGAATGATCGCGGGTTCCCGGTTGGATCGGCGAATGATAACCCTTCGTGCGGCGTTCCTGCGGCGAACAGATGAGGACGCGATGGCGTTCATGGGCGATTGTCCCCGCGACGACGGCGAAACGGGCCCCGCCGCGGCCGCGAGCCATGGCTGATTTCCAGCCAGCGGAGTTCGAAGCGCGGGCGGAGCGCGCGTCCACCGCCATGGCCGCCGCCGGCCTTGACGCGCTGCTTTTCACCACCGAAGCGGAAATCCGCTATTTCACCGGTTTTCGCACCGCTTTCTGGCGCAGCCCTACGCGGCCCTGGTTCCTGGTCCTGCCGCGCGGCGCACGCCCGGTCGCGGTGATCCCTGCGATCGGCGCCGCGCTGATGGCTTCGTCCTGGGTCGGCGAAATCAAGACCTGGCCGGCGCCGCGACCCGAAGATGAGGGCGTGAGCCTGCTTCGGGAGGCGCTTGCGCCCTTTGGGCGCATCGGGTTGCCGATGGGTCCGGAAAGCGCGCTGCGGATGCCGCTCGCCGATTTTCGCCGGCTCGGCGCCGAATTCGAAGACGCGACGCCTCTGATCCGCTCGCTTCGGATGGTGAAATCCGACGCCGAGCAGGAGAAGATCGCGGCGATCTGTGAAATCGGCTCCGCTGGTTTCGCGCGGGCGCCGGCGCTCTTTCGGAAGGGTCTGACAATGCGTGAGGCGTTCCGCGATTTCCGCATCGCGCTCATGGAGGAAGGGGCTGAAGATGTCTCCTATCTGGTCGGCGGCAAGGGGCCGGAAGGTTACGCCGATGTGATCTCGCCGCCGGGCGACGATGAACTCCGGGAGGGGGACGTGTTGATGCTGGACACCGGCGCCGCGCGCGACGGCTATTTCTGCGATTTCGACCGCAATTTCGCTATCGGCCGGGCCGGCGACGCGGTGAAGCGCGCCTATCGCCGGCTTGATGCGGCGACCGAGGCTGGCCTGGCCGCCGCGCGGCCGGGCGCGACCGCGGCGGAGCTCTGGCGCGCCATGCGCGACGCGCTCGGCGCGCCGGCGGGCGGCGCGGTAGGGCGTTACGGACACGGGCTCGGCATGCAGCTGACGGAACCGCCTTCGCTCGCACCGTTCGACAAGACCCGGCTCCTTCCGGGCATGGTGCTGACGCTGGAGCCCTCGATCGAGGTCGCGGCGGGCGCGATCTTGGTGCAGGAGGAGAACATCCTTGTCACCGAGGACAAGCCGCGGCTACTGACGCATCGCGCGGCGCCGGAACTGCCGGTCATCTGAGGAGGCCCATCATGAAGCTCGAGTTCGAGACCGACGAAGGCGCGGGCGCGGGCGGCGCGATCGGCCTGATCGTCCTTGAAACCGACGAGACGCTGGAGCCGGAAATCGCTTCGCTGATCCCGCCGAGCGTCGCGCTCTATCACGCGCGCATCCCCTTCGCGCCCGAGGTGACGCCGGAGACCCTGGCGCGGATGGCGAAGGACCTGCCGCGCGCCGCCGGGCTCTTGCCACGACGGCCGTATGGCGCGATCGGCTATGGCTGCACCTCCGGAGCGACCGTAATCGGCGCGGAGCGGGTCGCGGCGCTGATCCGGGGCCCGCATCCGGACGTCGGCGTCGCGGACCCGATGACGGCGACCATCGAAGCCTGCGCGGCGCTCGGCGTCGGACGGCTCGGCTTCGTGACGCCCTATTTGCCGGAGGTGTCCGCCGCCCTCAGACGCGCGCTTGAGGCGGCGGGAATCGAAATCGCCGCATTCGGAACCTTCGAAGAGGAGAAGGACGCAGTGGTCGCGCGGATCACCGAGGCCTCGACGCTGAAGGCCGCGCTGAAAGTCGGCGTGGCGGCGGATGTCGACGCGGTCTTCGTCGCCTGCACCAATATCCGCGGTTTCGGGATCATCGAAGAGGCCGAGTCGCAGCTCGGAAAGCCGGTGATGACCAGCAACCTAGCGTTCTGCTGGCGGCTTCTCTCCCTCGCCGGGGTGGCGCCCGCGCCGGGGGCGCCGGGCCGGCTTTTCCGCCAGGCGCCCCCGGGCGCCGCAGCTTAGGCGCGGGAGGCTGCGACCGCGGCCTCGATCTCACCGATCAGTTGATCCGGGTCCTCGATCCCGACCGAAACCCGGATGAACCCCTCCTCGATGCCAATCGCCGCGCGCCGTTCGGCGGCGAGCGCGCGATGCGAGGACGACGCGGGGTGGGATAGCGTGGTACCAACATCACCCAAAGTCGGCGCGAAGGGGATATGTTCGGCCGCGCGCAGAAACCTGTTCACCACTTCACGCCCGCCATCGAGCGTGAAGGAGACCATGTTGCCGAACCGCCCCTTCAGCAGGTCGCCGGCGCGGTTGTGGTCCGGGTGATCGGCGCGGCCGGGGTAAAGCACGCGTTTCACCCCCTTCATCCCGCCGAGCGCGTCCGCGAGCCGCGCGGCGGTCGCCTCCGCCCTGTCGTAGCGCAGCTCGAACGTCGCGATACCGCGCTCCGCCAGCCAGCAGTCGAAGGGCGAAGGCGTGAATCCCCATGTGACGGCGGCGTCGTAGAGCGCCTTGTTCATCGCCGCATCCCGCGCTGCGACATAGCCGAGCATCGAATCGGAATGCCCGGAGAGAAGCTTGGTCAGCGAATGGATGACGATATCCGCGCCGTTCTCGAACGGCTTCCAGCCGCGCGGCGTGGTGAAAGTGTTATCGACCGCGAGCAAAATGCCGGCCGCCTTCGCCGCCGCCGCGATCCCGGCCATGTCCGCAACGCGGAGCGTGGGGTTGGAGACGGTCTCCACCAGGATCAGCTTCGTCTCCGGCCGGATCGCCGCCTTCACCGCCGCCGCATCGGTCGGATCGGCGAGATCCACCTCGAAGCCGAGCCGCAGCAGATCGTCGGTCATCAGCCTGAGCGAGCGGCCGTAAAGCTGGTCGCCCGCGACGATATGGTCGCCCTTCTCCAGCAGCCCGAGCAGCATGGTGGAGACCGCCGCCATGCCGGAGCCGGTGACGACGCCGCCGCCCCATTCCGGCTTGACGCCTTCGAGCCAGTCGATTTTCTCCGCGATGATGGTGGCGTTCGGGTGCCCCTCTCGCGAATAGGTGTAGCCCTTGAGCCGCCCCTCATATTGCGAATCGAGCTCGTCCGCGTCCGTGGACCGGTAGACCACCGACGTATGGATCGGAGACGAAACCGGGCGCGAAACCGAAACGGGAGCGGATGAGCGGCGGGTGACGGAGCGGTGATCGTTTTTCATGCGGCGGAAATGCGCCCGCCGCGCGTCGCTGTCAACGCCCCCTTGCGCCTCCGTCTGCGGGATGCAGCTGGTCCGAACCGGCGCCTGTCGCGGCAGATCGAGCGCCGCTCCCGGCGCCAAGCGCGGCGCTTCGCATTTCCAAATTGCAAACTGCGAAGATTCGCAAACTGAAAATCGCCTGGGCTGCGAAATGCACGTACGCACACCCGCTCTGAGACTGACCCCGCGGCCCTAAATAATCTTTTTATTTCAATTTCTTATGATTTAATGACCGCGATCTCACTCGCGCTTGTGTTGAATGGCACGCGACTTGCGTTCCAAAAGCGGTAAGGTGAACTGTTCCAGTGGGGTGCATGGCATGAGACACGAAGTCGTATCCGTCGCGGTGTTGGTGAGCGCGTTTGTTCTGTTCCTCGCCCACCCGTCACCAGAGACATTGCTGGGCGAGCGGAGCGACCCGCAGTTGGTGTTGTTGCTTCTCACGCTCGCAATCGGGTTTGAGGGGCTATTCTTCTTCTGGAAACGGCGCGCCCGCTAGGCGGCGAAACGCACAGCTGGAGGATCCGGCGTCAGACCGAAAGCCGTTCAGGCCTCGGCGGTCGAAGGCCATCCGGCCGCGAGGGGCGCGTAGTCGGCCGGCGCCAAATACTCGAAACCATTGAGAAAGAGCGTCGCCCGGCATGCGTCGGGCAGTTCCGCTATGGCGGCGTCGACCGCTTTCGCGATTTCCTGAACCTCAGACGATGATCGCTTCCCGGTGATCAGCGGCAGGCCGGGCGTTGGGGGTGTCGATGCGAGAACCCTCAACCGGGCTGAAGCGGGTTCGTGCGCCCTGGCGAGACGCCAGGACACGGCGTCGACCGACGCGGCGTCTGCGCGACCTTCAGCGACGGCGCGGATCGAGGCGCGATGCGCGCCAGCCTCGACAATCTCGCTGAAGTACGCTTCCGGCGGCCCGAAAGCCGCCGCGAACGCCGCGTGCCCGGACTGGCTTTCCCGCCCGTTGCGGGCGAAACGACCGCCCTTCAGCGCATCCACATCCGCCACAGGGTCGTCCGCGCGCACGAGGATTTCGCTCCGATAGAAACCGGGCGGGCAGCCGGGCAGATCGTAACTCGGCGCACCCACCAGAGACACCGCGCCGGCAAGTTGCGCCGCGTAGGGAAGTCCACAGGTCTGCGACAGGAGGAGAGCAGGCTCGCGCCAGTGCAGCCATAGATTGTCTGGCCGGGAAAGCACCTCCGGCGCCGGGAACGCGGCGGCGCGAAGCCGCTCGCGGATCAGCGACCAGAGCGTATCGGTCGCGGCGCGAACCTCTGGCCAGTCATACATCGGCAACGCCGCAATCAAGGGCGCGGCCCCATCAAGGGATGCGCCGGCGGCTCTTTCGGCCGGAACGCGTGGCGAGCCAGCACTTCGCGGTAGGAGCGGAAGACATAGCCGCCGTTGAGCGCGACGAAGCGTTCACGATGTGCGCGATAATACTTCGGCAGCGCCGCCCATGGGATGCCGGGATGGGCGTGATGCACCGCGTGGAGGTTATTGTTGAGAAAGAGAAGGGCGAGCGGCCCGCGATCCTCGACGATCACGGAGCGCCCGCTCACCCGTTCGTCGGCGCGATGTTCGAGAAAGCTCCTGAGACTGATAAGCGAGAGCCCGCCATAGGCGGCCAGCGCATAGCCCCAGGGCGAGACGCCAGCGAAGCGGAGCCAAGCGATGAGAAAAACCAGACCGGCGCCATGCAGCGCCCATGCCGCGATCACCCCCCTGTCGCCGGACGCCGCGCGCCGCGCATCGGCGGCGAAAAAGCGGATGAAACCCAACGCGGGACCGATCAGCATCCTGCCGATCGCGGCGTTGTTCACAACCAGCAGGCGCTTCAGCCACCACGGATGGCGGACCCAGGCTTCGGGATCGAGGTACCAGCTTTCCGGGTCGTCATAAGGATCGGTCAGCCGCGCGTCGAGGTGATGCGAGAGATGGGTGTCGCGGTAGCGCCGGTACGGATAGACGAGGTTGAGCGGGAGGCAGACCAGCGCCTCGTTCGCGGCGGGCCAGGGCGTGGGATGGCCATGGATCGCCTCATGCTGGAGCGACGAGTGAAAGGCGATCACGATCGCAAGCGCGAAATAGGCCAACCCGTACGGGATTTCCGGCGCCGCCAGCGTTAGACCGACGAACAGTGCATAACATGTTGTGAGCGCCGCCCATGTCGGGGTTTCGGCGCGAAGAGCGGCGAGCATCGATGTGTCCCTGACGCCGAGTGAATGGCGGCGCATGTTTCGAAACAATAGTCTCAATGAAGCCAATTCCGCCGAAAAGTCAACGCCGAAGCAGGCGAAACGCCTCCGACGCGCCCCAGCCTGCGAGGAGCGCCACAAGGATCGAGAGAAGCCCGTAGATCTCCGCGCGCTCATGCGCGAGGGAATAGATCCAGCGCTCGATCCCCACTTTCCTCACCTCGATGGCGGTGGCGAACATGTCCACCACCGCGCGGTTCCGAAGCAGATAGACGCGCGCCACGTAATCGCCTTCGACGATGTTCGAGGGAAGTTCGAAATGCGTGTTGAAAAGCGTCCTTTCGATCATCTCGATATCGCCGATGTTCTCGAAATACACGCCGGAGGCGCGATTGAGCCGGATCACCGCTTCACGAAAATCCTCCGGGCGGTCGACATTGCCGGCCTCCCCGACCAGGCGCACGGCGCGGTCGACGCTGATCCGGTAGCGCAGATCGTCGGTGTCCGAGAGGATCTCGTCCAGCGGGCCGGTGGTCGCAACGGCGTAAAAGCTCGGCGCTTCGTCAATCTCGACGCTCTGAGTGTTGATCCATATTCCGAGTTCACGGCTTTTCTTGCGAATCGTCACCCGCTCCTTCGGCCCCGAGACAGTGACGATGACATTGAGGTTGTCGTCACGCGCGTCCGGGAATCGGTCGCGCCCGATCGCGCCAAAGACGAAAATCTCCGAGCCGGTGAAATCCGCGGTGATGCCGACCGCGTTCTGGCTGAGCGCTGCGATCACCCGTTCGTTCGGAGATTGCTCCGCCGAGGCCGCCGAACAGACCGTTGCGACGAGAATCGCGAGAAGATGGCGTAGTCTGATCATCCCACGACCACACCGCCGATGGAGAACAACTCCGAGGGACGCGCAATCAGGTCGAAACCAAGTTTGAAGCAGACCGCCAGCACCATCACCGCAAGGAGGATGCGCAGCTGCTCGCCTTTCATCCTGACGCCAAGCTGGGCGCCGAACTGCGCCCCGACGACGCCGCCGAGAAGAAGGAGAACCGCGAGGGGCGCGTCCACCGTATGGTTCTCGGTGGCGTGCAGAAATGTCGTCAGCCCGGTGACGAAGATGATCTGGAAGAGCGAGGTGCCGACCACGACCGCCGTCGGCATGCCAAGGAGATAGATCATCGCCGGCACCATGATGAACCCGCCCCCGACGCCCATGATCGCCGCGAGGACGCCCACGCCGATCCCGATCACGAATGGCGGAATCGCCGAGATATAGAGCTTTGAGGTGCGAAACCGCATTTTCAACGGCAGCCCGTGGATCCAGCCATGATGCTTTCGCGGCCGGCGCGGCGCGCCGGATTTGGAGCGCCGAAGCGCGTTCACGCTTTCGATGAACATCAGCCCGCCGATGATGCCGAGAAACACCACGTAACAGAGCGAGACGAGCAGCTCGATCTGGCCGAGCGCGCGCAGGATCGAAAATACATAGACGCCGATGACCGAACCGAGGGCGCCGCCGATCGTAAGCACCAGCCCCATCTTGATGTCGACCGTGCGGCGCCTCAGATGCGCCAGAACGCCGGAAAAGGACGAGGCGACGATCTGGTTCGCGCCGGTCGCAACCGCGACGGCCGGGGGGATGCCGATGAAAATCAGAAACGGCGTGATCAGGAACCCGCCGCCAACCCCGAAGAGACCGGAAAGCAAGCCGATCACCCCGCCCAGACCCAGAAGGAAAAAGGCGTTGACCGAAAGTTCGGCGATCGGGAGGTAGATCTGCATCTCGACCCCACGCTTGGCGTTGCAGGGTTCTACGCTTCGCAGGCGCCAAATCCATAGCGCCAGATGCGACAAATCGGAGCGATTTGGACCAAAAGCGACTCCTCAGAGAATAAATTCCCGCCTGAGCGCGTTCGGCCTCGAATTTCGTTGATCCCGGCGTTCGTGTGATCACCATGCCCCCGCAGGGGAGGAGAGAGATGAGAACCGAATTCGTCGAGACGCCGAGCGGGCTACGGATGCGCGTGCTGAGCGCCGGGGAGCCGGGCGCGCCGGCGCTCCTCCTCCTCCACGGCTTTCCCGAACTCGCCTATAGCTGGCGCCATGTCATGCCGCAGCTCGCCGCTTCCGGCTACCGAGTGATCGCGCCGGATCAACGCGGCTACGGTGGGACCACGGGCGCGGAGGCAGGCTACGACGCCGACCTCGCCGGGTTTGGCGTGCCGGCGCTGGTTCGTGATGCGCTGGCCCTGCTCCACGCGCTGGAAGTCGCGCGGGTCGACGCGGTGATCGGCCATGATTTCGGCTCGCCCGTCGCGGCCTGGTGCGCGCTGATCCGGCCCGACGTGTTTCGGGCGGCGCTCTGCATGAGCGCGCCGTTCGCCGGGCCGCCCGGCTGGCGCGCCGATACGGCGTCCGACATTCACACCGCGCTTCGCGCGCTAGATCCGCCACGCCGGCATTATCAGCACTGGTTCGCGGACCCCGGCGCGAACGACGACATGCTGCGGGCGCCGCAAGGCCTGCCGGCGTTTCTTCGCGCGTATTTCCATTGCAAGAGCGGCGACTGGGCCGGCAACCGCCCCTTCAAGCTTCAGGACTGGAGCGCCGCATCGCTGGCGGCGCTGCCGCGCTATTACGTGATGGAGGCGGGCGTCGGGATGGCCGCCACTGTCGCCGCGATGGCGCCCGACGCGGCCGAGACCGCGGCGTGCAGCTGGATGAATGAGGCGGACCTGGCGCATTACGCCGGCGAATTTGGCCGCACCGGGTTTCAAGGCGGGCTGAACTGGTATCGTCGCGCGATCAGCGCCGCCGGCGTGGCGGAGCTGAGGCTCTTCGCCGGGCGTCGGATCGAAGTCCCCTGCGGCTTCATCGCCGGGGCGCGGGATTGGGGCGTCAGGCAGGTTCCCGGGGCGCTGGAGGCCATGGAGACTTCGGCCTGCGCGGATTGGCGCGGCGCGACGCTGATCGACGGCGCCGGTCACTGGGTGCAGCAGGAAGCGCCAGTGGCGACGGCGAAGGCGATCCTTCGGTTTCTCGCTGAACTCCCGGCCCGAAGCGATCGTATGGCGGCCCCTTAGCCGCGCGGCCGCTCGCCTGGAGCCCCTGTCGCGGGGTTGGCCGGAAATGGCGGCCTCGCGGCTACCGGAAAGGCAAATGCCCTCCGCCGGCGGATGCCGCGCGCGCATCGTCTTACCGGTCGTCGGCCATCGCTTTCGCCGGCGTATCCTCATCCAGCGCGCGGCGAGCCGCGGCGCCGATCGCCGTTCGCTCCTGATGCGAGATCTGGCCTTCGCGCGCCGGGTCGTCGAGCTCGGGTATCCGCACGGTGACCTCCTTGTGCGCGAACTTGATCCCCTCCTTGGCGAAGAGCGAACGGATCTCCTGATAGACCAGTTTTCGCGTCGTCCACTGATCGCCGGGACGGGTCATGAACTTGACCCGAATGATCATCGCGCTGTCCTCCATCATGTAGACACCTTGCGATTTCAGCGGCTGGACGAATTTCGGTCCTTCGGTCGGATGTTCGAGCAGTTGCTCCCCAAGCTTCTTAATCAGCTTCCTCACCTTGTCGACATCGGTGTCGTAGGTCAGCCGCAGCGGCAGTTTCATCATCACCCAGTCGCGGCTGAAATTCGTCAGATGCTTGATCTCGCCGAAGGGAACGGTGTTGAGCGCGCCGAGGTGATGGCGAAGCTGAAACGAGCGGAGCGAAATCTTCTCCACCGTCCCTTTCACCTCGCCGATATCGATGTATTCCCCCTTCCGGAATGCGTCGTCGGACAGGAAGAACACTCCCGAAAGGATGTCGCGCACCAGGCTCTGCGCGCCGAAACCGATAGCGAGACCGACGACGCCGGCGCCGCCGAGAAGCGGCGCAATGTTGACGCCGAGCTTCATCAGAAGAATCAAGAGCACGCTCACCAGGATCACGAGCAGCACGAAGGAGCGGAAGAGCGGCAGAATCGTCGCGAGACGCGACGCCGCCGCCTTGGCGCCGCCCTCGTCGCCCGGCTCGGCCGGAACGTCGTATCCACCCTCCTGCTCGATCTTCTGGTCCATCCAGATGCGGGCGGCGTGGAACGCGAGATAGCCGATCAGCATGACATCGATCAGGTCCTGCGCGGTATCGAGCGGCGCACCCTCGGCGAACACCTCCGCCCCGAACCAGACGCGGACCATGGCGTAAAGTCCCGCGCCGAGCGCAAAGAGGCTGGCCGTGCGCCGGGCGAGGTCCTCGAAGGTCCGCATCTCCCGCCGGCGCGGCGGCGGCTCCGCGCGGAACGCGATCGGGCCGGCGCCCCCCTCCTCATCGCCGTCGTCGCCATCGTCGACATCACGAAGCGCGTCGCGAATATCGGCCGCGTCCGCCTCATTCTCCAGGCGCTCGGCGCGGACGGCCGCCACGTTCGCCGCACGGATCGCCCGCGCCCGCTGGAACAGGCGCTCGATCACGTAGATCGTGACGGCATAAACGACGATCCCGGCCAGAAGCACCGTGAACGCGCCGACAAGAAGCGCCACGCCGAGCTCCAGCCCCATGATCAACCGGTAGCTCATCTCGGCCCACGCGAAGACCATGTACAGGGCGACGACCGGCCGCCAGAGCAGTGACGCGATCGCCGCGATCCACGTCGCCTCAGACCGTTTCGCTCCGCCAAGCATCGCCGTCGTGACCGCGCCGCCGCACTGCCGGATCAGGCCGAGAACGAGCAGCACCGATACGCCGCTGGCGCCGATACGGGTGAGCGCGATCACCTCTTCGTCGGCGCCCACCTCCTTCAGCCAGACGGCGAAAAAGATCGTCGCGACGCCAAAATGCGCGCTGAACGACAGCCACCGATAAAGCCTTCGCGCCTCCGCGTCGGAAAGCGTCGGGATCCGGTAGTCTGGCAGATAGGGCGAGACGACCATGCGCCAGAGCACGTCGATCAACTGCAGCGTCGCGAAGGCCGAGGCGATCGCGATCGCCGTCTTCAGCGTCGCTTCGTCCTCCTGATAGAAACCGGACCCGACCGCGACCGCGATCACCAGCGTGATCAGCACGCCGAGGATCTGCAACCCGACACGGGCCGCGAGAACCGGCAGCTTCTCGACAATGCCGACCGGATTCGGCTTTTGCAGTCGCCGCATCACCGGGAGCGCGACGTAAAGGGCGTAGATCTGCGCTCCCGCCCTGCCGATCGCGAGGAGGATCAGGGTGAAAAGCAACACGCCGAGGAAATATCCCCGATGCCCCGTCGGACTCGCCTCATCCAGTGTACGGCCAATACGTTCGAAATATTCGCCGGTCGCGCCGAAAATGCGCCGGGTTTTCTGCCGGAAGACCCCGACCTGCTGTTGGGTCATTTCAAGCGCGGACGCGGCTTTGTAGGTTTCCGCAACCTGGCCGTAGGCGGCGATATCTGGGCCGTCGTCCGCCGCCGGCTGCTCGGACGGCGCCGGCGGCGGATCGCCCGCTCCACCCGCCGCCGCGCCCGCGATGGAGCCATAGTCCGCCGCGCTCTGCGCCGCCGCCCTGTCAGCGAAAGAAACACACAGCACGAAAGCGCAAATCAGAGCGAGGATCGGCGAGAGCAGATTTCGGATCTGGGGCGTCAATGGGCGGCTCCGCTTGGCTTCGGGCGTCGGACGCGCGACTCTAACCCTTGTCGCCGCTCAATTCACCGGAATTTCGACATCGCGACAGAACCGACCGGAACCGACGCGCCGCGCGGCGCCGCAGGCTGGCGTTTCGGACTTTCGCCTTGTAAAGTTGGTAACGAAGCGGCCAGACCGCAAAATCCCGACGCAGGGAGAGCAGAGGGATGACTGATTTCGCCGGGAGCGGCGCGGGCCGGGGCCAAGGGCGTCGGGTTGTGCTTTACAGCCACGACACATTCGGCCTAGGCCATCTCCGTCGCTCGCGCACCATCGCGCAGGCACTGGCGGCTGACGACCCTACGCTTTCCGCGCTTATCATGACCGGATCGCCGATCGCCGGGCGGTTCGACTTCGCCGACCGGGTGGACCATGTCCGCCTGCCGGGCGTGGTGAAGATGCCGGACGGCACCTACGCCTCGCATAATCTGGGACTCGATATCGAGGATACGGTTCACCTTCGCGCGGCGTTGCTGTCCGCCGCGGAAGAGAGCTTCGATCCCGATCTCGTCATTGTCGACAAGGAGCCGTGGGGCTTTCGCAACGAACTGACGGCGACGCTGGAGACCGCGAAATCGCGCGGCGCGCGACTGGTGCTCGGGGTGCGCGACGTGCTGGACGAACGTGAGACGCTGCGCCGGGAATGGGCGCGCAAGGACGCTGTCGCGGCGATTGAGCGATATTATGACGAAATCTGGGTTTACGGCCTGCCCGAGATTTGCGAGCCCCTCGCAGGACTCCCGCTCTCCCGGCGCGTGACGGAGAAGATCCGCTACACCGGATATCTGAGGCGCGAGACGCCGGACTGGCCGCTGACCGGGACGCCCCCGCCGGAGCCTTACGTGCTGGTGACGACCGGCGGCGGCGGCGATGGCGAGGCGCTGATCGACTGGGCGCTGGCGGCCTATGAGGCCGATCCCGGAATCCCGTTCCACGGCGTTCTCGTCTACGGGCCGTTTCTGAACGCCGACCGGCGCGCCGAGTTCGACCGCCGCGCGGCGGCGATGGAAGGACGGGTCACGGCGTTCAGTTTCGATCCGCGAATGGAGCGCCTCCTGGCCGACGCCGCCGGAGTGATCGCCATGGGCGGCTACAACACGTTCTGCGAGATTCTCAGCCTCGACAAACCTGCGGTCATCGCCCCGCGGATCAAGCCACGGCTGGAGCAGTATATCCGCACCGAGGCGGCGGAACGCCTTGGCCTCGTGCGGATGCTCCATCGACCGCGCGACGGCGACAGCCCGGAGGTGATGGCGCGGGCGATCCGCGGGCTCAGGGACCAACCGCCGCCTTCGGCGCATTCCGTCCCCGGGCTGATGAGCGGGCTCGACACCATTACCGAGCGCGCCGCCGCGACCTGGTCGATCCGAGCCGCCGGATGAACGAATCGCAGCCGGCGCCGCGGCTCGCCGTGGTGCTGAAGGGGTACCCGAGACTTTCCGAAACCTTCATCGCGCAGGAACTGAAGGCGCTGGAGGATCGCGGCTTCGTGTTCGACATCTGGTCGCTTCGCCAACCTTATGACGACCGGACCCACCCGATACACGACCTGATCCGCGCCAGGGCGCGCTACCTGCCAGAATATCTGTATCAGGAGCCGCTTCGCGTCCTCAACGGCTGGCGCGCCGCGCGCGCGATGCCCGGTTACGCCGCCGCGCGCCGGGTCTGGCTGCGCGATCTCGCGCGCGATCGCACGCCGAACCGGGTGCGCCGCTGGGGCCAGGCGCTGGTTCTCGCCGCCGAGATCGATCCCGCCGCGCAGTTTCACTACGCGCATTTCCTGCATACGCCGGGCTCGGTCGCCCGCTATGCGGCGCTGATCCGGGGCGTCGAATGGGGGGTCTCCGCGCACGCCAAGGACATCTGGACGATCCCCGAGTGGGAAAAGACGGAGAAGCTCGCGGATTGCCGCTTCGGCGTCACCTGCACCGGCTCCGGAGCCGCGCATCTGAAGGCCCTCGCGTCCGATCCGGCGAAGATTTCACTCGTCTATCACGGGCTCGACCTGTCGCGGTTCCCCCCGCCGCCCGAAAGCCGCCCCGCGCGCGACGGGCGCACGGAGCCGGTCATCCTCCTCTCCGTCGGGAGGCTGGTGGCGAAAAAGGGCTATGATGATCTGCTCGCGGCGCTCGGCCGCCTGCCTGCGGAGGTGAACTGGCGTTTCATCCATATCGGCGGCGGGCCGCTGAAGGACGCGCTGGCGCGACATGCCACGCAGCTCGGTCTATCCGATCGGGTCGAATGGCGTGGCAAACGCGATCAGACCGAGGTGATCGCCGCCCTGCGCGCGGCGGATGTCTTCGTCCTCCCGTCGAAGATCGCCGGCGATGGCGACCGCGACGGCCTGCCCAACGTGCTGATGGAGGCGGCGAGCCAGCGCGTTGCGATCGTCTCCACCACGGTTTCCGCGATTCCCGAATTCATCGGAAACGGCTTGGAAGGGCTGCTGGTTCCACCCGACGCGCCCGACGCCCTCGCGAAAGGGCTGGCCGAAGTAATCGGCGATGTTGCGATTCGCACATCCATGGCGGGCGCAGCATATGATAGGCTCACGCGGGAGTTCGGCATGGAGCGGGGGATAGACATGCTCGAAGAACTGTTGCGGACGGCGCTCAGCCAGCCGCCGGCGGCGCAAGTCGCATGAGCACGACCTCGCGTCGTCGCGTCGCGTTTTATGCGCCGATGAAGGCGCCGGACCATCCGAGCCCGTCCGGCGACCGCAGGATCGCCCGGCTAATGATGCGCGCGCTCGACCGCGCGGGATGGGATGTGCGTCTCGCCTCGCGCCTCCGCGCGCATCAGCGCGACGGCAACAAGGCCGCGCAGGACATGCTCTTTCAGGAAGCGGAGCGGATCGTGGTGAAGCTCCTCGCCGACTACGCCCGGACGGGAGAGCCGCCCGCCCTCTGGTTCACCTATCATTGCTATTACAAGGCGCCCGACCTGATCGGCCCGGCGGTCGCGCGCGCATTGGCGATCCCCTACGTCATCGCCGAAGGCTATCGCGCGAAAAAACGTCTCGACGGGCCCTACGCGCGCTTCTCGCAGGCTTCCGAGCGCGCTCTGGACGAGGCGCGGATCATCTTCCATCTCCAGCCGCGCGGACTCGACGCGCTTGAGCGCGACAGGCCTGACAACCAGCGTCTGATCGCCTTGCCGCCCTTCACCGCGCTCGGGGCGGAGCCGGCCGCGAAGACGCCGGGCGACGGCCCGCTGCGGCTGCTGTGCGTTGCGATGATGCGACCGGGCGACAAGCTCGAATCCTATCGCGCTCTGTCCGCTGCGCTGGCGGCGCTGGAAGGCGAATGGCGGCTCGACATCATCGGCGACGGCGCGGCGCGAGCGGAGGTCGAGGCGCTCTTCGCGCCGTTCGGCGCGCGGATCGCGTTTCATGGACAGATCGACGACCGGGACGCGATTCGCGCAGCCTATGAAAGAGCGGAACTGTTCGTCTGGCCGGGCGTCAACGAGGCCTTCGGCATGGTCTATCTGGAGGCGCAGGCGGCGGGGCTCGCCTGCGTCGCGGAGGACCGCGACGGCGTGAGAGAGGTGATCGGCCCGCAAGGCCGCCTCTGCTCGCCCGGCGACGCCGCGGGTTTCGCCTCCGCGATCCTGGAAATGAGCGACGATCGGGCGCGCCTGGCCGCCGCCGGGACGGCGGCGCGCGCGCACATGAAGGCGCGCCACGGCGTCAACGCCGCGGCGGCGCGGCTGAACGAAGCGCTGGAGCCGCTGATTTGAACGTAACCATCGGCCTCACCCGACATTTCGAAACCGACTGGAACGCCGCGAAACGCCTACAGGGGCGCACGGACCGGCCGCTGACCGCTACGGCGCGCGCGCGCGCGGCGGCGCTGCGTCCGCCCCCCGAATGGGCCGGGGCGCGGCTGATCGCGACGCCGCTCGCCCGGTCCGAGGAAACCGCGAAACTCCTGACCGGCGCCGCGCCGGAGATCGAGCCCGCGCTGATCGAGCTTTCATGGGGCGTATGGGAGGGCCGGCGCGGCGCAGACCTGCTCGCGGACGCCTCGTCCGGCTACGCCCATGTCGAGACTTGGGGATGGGGCAAGTGTCCGCCGGGCGGGGAAAGCCCGGAAGACGCCTGGGCGCGGATCGCGCCGGCGCTGGCGCGCATCGCCGCCGCAAACCAGCCGGCCCTTATGGTGCTGCACCGAGGGGTGATGCGGGTGATTCTCGCCAAGGCCTGGGGATGGAATTTCGACAGGGTCGAGCCTTTCCGGATTAAACGAGAGCGGATTTATCCCGTGACGCTCGACGAAGCGGGCGTTCCCGTCGCGCATGGGCCGGAGGCGAGACTGATCGCGCGATGAGGGTGATGCTGGTCGTCACCGGGCTGATGGGAGCCGGGCATCTCGCGCGCATCCTGCTGATCGCGCAAGCCCTCCGAGCGGCGGGGGCGGAGACGCTGGTCGTCTCCGGCGGACGGGCGATCGATCATCTAGACGCTTCAGGCGTACGGGTCGAACAATTGCCGCCAGTCTGGTCCGACGGCGTCGATTACAGCCGGCTGCTGACGCCGGACGGGGTGGCGAGCGCCGCGGACCTCGACGCCCGCGCCGCGAAACTCGTCGCGCTCTTCGAAGCATTCGCGCCGGACGCCTTGGTGACCGAACTGTTCCCTTTCGGCCGCCGCGCGCTGGCGGGTGAATTTACTGCGCTCCTGACCCGCGCCAAGGGCCGCGCGCGGATCTACGCCTCCATCCGGGACGTGCTGGAGCCGAAACGCAAACCCGGCCGAGCGGCGGAAACCGCCGCGCGTCTCCGCGCGTTCTACGACGCCGTGCTTGTCCATGGCGACGCCGCGCTGATTCCTTTGGCCGAAACCTGGCCGCCAGCCGATGCGTTCGCGTCGATGATACGCCACACCGGCTATGTCGCCGCGCCCGCCCCTGCGCCCGCCCCCGAGGGCCGCGGTGACGTGCTGGTGGCGGTCGGCGGCGGGGTGATCGGGCGCGGGATACTGGAGAGCGCGATCGAAGCCGCGCGGGGCGGACGGCGCCGCTGGCGGCTGCGCGTCGGCGGCGCGGATGCGGCGGTGGAGGCGGCGCGGCTGCAGGCGCTCGCCGCAGGCGCGCCAGTGATCGTGGAGCCGGCGGCGGCGGATTACCGCGCCCGGCTTGCCGTGGCCGCCTGTTCGGTCAGCCTCCTTGGCTACAACACGGCGACCGATCTTCTTACTGCAGGAACCCCGGCGGTGATCGCGCCGATGGAAGAGGGCGGCGAGAAGGAACAGCTGATCCGCGCAGCCGCCTTCGCCCGCCTGCCCGGATTTCACCGTCTCTGCGCGTCCGATCCCCCGTCCCTCGCCGCCGCCGTGGAGACCGCCGCCGCCGCGCCCGGCCCGCCGCCGGGACTCGTTGATCTTTCGGGCGCCGAGACGACCGCGCGGATCATTCTGGCCGGCTGAACCCCGCGTCGATATGGGCGAGGACGTTGACGATCTCCCCGGCCGGGCCGCGCACGAAAAAGCGCCTGACGCCCCAGGGCTCATCGGCCAATGCGCGGGTGATCTCGAACCCAGCGGCGACCGCGCGCTCATACGCGGCGTCGACATCATCCACCTCGACTGAAAGCGGCGGGACCGGCGCGCCGCCGCCACCCTCGCTCATGAGGCTGAGTTGCGGCGCTTGTTCCACCCCCGGCGCCGCGAAGGTGACGATCCAGCCCATGTCCATCGGCGCCTCCATGCCGAGGACCCCGCAGTAAAACGCCCGCCCCGCCGCTGGATCGGCGGCCGGGAGATTTGCGACGACTCGCAGGACGCTCACGCCCACGGCCCGTGCAGGCCGGCGCCGTCGCGATCCAGCCGTTCAAACCCGTGACGGCCAAAGAAATCGCGCTGAAGCTGGATGAGATTCGCCGTCCCCCGGGCTGTCCTGAGCTGATCGAAATAAGAGAGCGACGAAGCGAGCGCCGGGGCAGGCAACCCGCGCGCCGCGGCGGCGGAGACCGTGCGGCGCAATCCGTTCTCGGCACCGCGCATCATCTCCGACAGAAGCGGCGCGCCAATCAGGTTCGTTTCCGGCGCCGCCTCCAGCGAAACCGCGATATCGTCGAGAAGCGCCGCGCGAATGATGCAGCCCGCCCGCCAGACCCGGGCGATCGCGGCGAAGTTCATCGCCCAGCCATACTCGACGGAGGCCGCGCGCAGGATTTCGAAGCCCTGCGCATAGGCTGCGATCCTGCCGGCGAGAATCGCGTCGCGGATATCCGCCACCGCCTCGCGCTCCGTCCCCAGGGCGTCTCCGAGCGGACGCGCGGCCGGGCCGAAGATCGCCTCCAGCCGCGTCCGTTCGGTCTTGCGGGCCGAGAGATTGCGCGCCGCCACCGCCGCCTCGATCGCGGGCGCTGGCGCGGCGAGCCGCAGCGCCTCCAGCGCCGCCCAGCCGCCGGTGCCCTTCTGCCCGGCGCGGTCCTGTACGAGATCGACGAGCGGCCGGCCGGTTCCGGCGTCCGTGGTGGCCAGCACCTCGGCGGTGATGTCGACAAGATATGAGGCGAGCGGGCCTCCACGCCAGCTCTCGAAAACGTCGGCGATGGCGCCCGGCTCCATTCCGAGCCCATCGCGCATCACGCCATAGCCGTCGGCGATCATCTGCATGTCGGCGTATTCGATCCCGTTGTGAACGGTCTTGACGAAATGGCCGGCGCCGTCGGGGCCGAACCAGTCGCAGCAGGGTGTATCGTCGTGGCGCGCGGCGATCGCCTTCAGCATCTCCTCGACCCGGCCCCAGAGCGCGGGCGAACCGCCAGCCATGATCGAAGGGCCCCGGCGAGCGCCCTCGGCGCCGCCTGAGACTCCGATACCGAGAAAGGCCAGCCCCTCCGCCTCCAGCGCCGCCGTGCGCCGCCTCGTGTCGTGAAAATTGGCGTTGCCGGCGTCGATCAGAAGATCGCCCTCGGAGAGCAGGGGGCGAAACTGCGCGATGATCGCATCGACCGCCGCGCCGGCCGGAACAAGTATGATGATTGCGCGCGGCGGGCGGATCGCGGCGATCAGCGCTTCCGGCGCCTCGGCCACCTCGATGACACCGGACATGCCCTCGGCGGCGTCGCGCGCCCCCTGCATCTTGTCGAAATCGCGGTCATGCGCCGCGACGCGGTATCCATGCTCCGCCATATTAAGCGCCAGCGAGGCGCCCATCACCCCAACGCCAATCAGTCCGATATCCGCCTTCATCCGCTTCCCTCGCTTTTCAGCGAGTGTTCCGTGAATGGCGGAGATTTGGAAGGGCCGAAGATGAATTCGCAGCATCCACGGCGCTGATCGGGGTGGCGACGCCACCCGATCCGACGAAACGCCATTTGGCGCAAGCGGCGATCAATCCGTTTCGGAACCGCTTCACCGCGCGCGCGCAGTGACGAAACCGACGATATCCGTCAGCGCGCGCTTCATCTCGCTGTCGGCGAAAATGTCGAGCGCGGCGATCGCGCGCTCGCCCCACTCCGCGGCGCGTTCGGTCGTCCGGTCGAGCGCCCGATGCGCGCCGAGAAGCCGATGCGCCTCCTCAAGATCGCCGTCGCTCTGGTCGTGATCCTCGATCACGCGGGACCAGAAATCGCGCTCTTCCGGCCCACCTTCCTGATGCGCGATCAGAACCGGAAGCGTTGCTTTCCCGTCCCGGAAGTCGTCGCCGACATTCTTCCCCATCGCCGCAGCCGCGCCGCCATAATCAAGCCGGTCGTCCACCAGCTGAAAGGCGATGCCGAGCGCGTCACCATAGTTGCGAAGCGCACTGATCTCCGCCTCCGTCGCCGCTGCGACGACGCCGCCGACCTCGGCCGCCGCCGCAAAAAGCGCCGCGGTCTTGCCGCGGATCACCTGAAAATAGCGCGCTTCGCCGCCGGCGAGGTCGTGCTGTGCGGTCAGTTGCAGAACCTCGCCCTCGGCGATCACCGCCGAGGCCCCGGCGAGAATGTCGAGAACGCGGATGCTTCCCGTCTCGACCATGAGTTGGAACGAGCGCGCGAAGAGATAGTCGCCGACGAGCACGCTCTGCTGATTGCCGAACAGTATGTTGGCGGTCGGTCGGCCGCGGCGCTTGGCGCTTTCATCCACCACGTCGTCATGAAGGAGCGTCGCGGTGTGGATGAACTCCACCGCCGCCGCCAGTCGAATCTGATGATCGCCCTCGTAGCCGCAGAGTTTCGCCGCCGCGAGCGTCAGCACCGGCCGCAGCCGCTTTCCGCCAGCCTCTATCAGATGCGCGGAAAGCTCGGGAATACGCGGCGCGTGCTCCGATTCCATCCGCTTGCGGATCGTCCGGTTCACCGCCTCCAGCTCCGGCCGGACAAGGGCGGAGAGACGGACGAAAGCGTCCTCGGTCGAATCCGGGTTCGCTCTGGCGCTTTTGTCGGATCGGGGCAAAACTCACCTTGTCGCAACAGGCGCTCTCGACCCTGACCGCGCCGCGCGCCTATACCTCTCGGAGCCCATGGAAGAGCTGCTTAAAACCAACGACCCGACGGTCATCAGTTTCGCCACCGCCCTCCTGCGCGCGGAGGATATAGACTGCTTCGTATTCGACGTCCACACGAGCATCCTCGAGGGCTCTCTCGGTGTCCTGCCCCGTCGGCTGATGGTGGCGCGGCGCGATCTGTTCATGGCGCGCGCGATTCTCGACGACAACGGAATCTCTCTCAGCGAGCGGGCGTGACGACGCCGGCGGGATTCGCGGATAGCGCCTTGACCGAAGACGCGCTGCTCGGTGGTCTTGTCCGGCTCCTGCAGCCGCGGGCAGGCTATCGGGCGGCGACCGACCCGGTTCTGCTCGCCGCCGCTTCGGCGGCGAAGCCCGGCGCGCGCGTTCTGGACGCAGGCTGCGGCGCGGGCGCGGCGATGCTCTGCCTCGCCGCGCGCGTTCCCGGGCTGGAGACGCATGGGCTGGAGCTGCAGCCGCCCTATGCCGGGCTGGCCCGCCGCAACGCCGATCTGAACGGCGTCGCCGCGGCGATCTGGGACGGGGATCTCTTTGGGCCGCCTGCAGAGCTCAGGCGGATCGGTTTCGATATCGTCATGACCAATCCGCCGTATTTTGACGCCTTCGGCGCGCCCTCGCCGGATCCAGGACGCGATGCGGCGCGGCGCGCCACGGGGGGACGAAGCGCCGCGGAATGGACCGCGGCCGCGGTCGCCCGGCTCCGCTCCGGCGGGCGCTTCGCGACGATTCACCTTGCGGCGAAACTTCCGGAGATCCTCGCCGGGCTCGCGGGGGCCGGCGACATCGCGGTCCTGCCCCTGCAGTCGCGCGCGGGCCGGGACGCGAAGCGCGTGATCGTCACGGCGCGAAAGGGCGCGCGCGGCCCGTTTCGCATCGCGCCGCCGCTGATCATCCACGATGGCGAAACGCACCGTCGCGACGCCGACGATTTCAGCACCGCGGCCGACGCGGTTCTGCGCCGGGGGGCGCCGCTCAGGTTCTGAAACGCGCCAACCGACGAAAAGCCTCTTCAACTAATCCGTGACAGTCACCACATTCAATGCTCTACTTTTGACGTTCGGATCATATGCCATGGAGGTCTCGCATGAGCCTGTCATCCCACCTGGTCGAGCTTCGCAGAAAGCACGCCAGCCTTGAGCAGAGAATTGAGAAGGAACTTCGCAGCCCGGCGGCAGACGACCTGCAGATCACTGAACTCAAACGAGAAAAGCTACGACTAAAAGATGAGATCACCCGCCTCGGGGCGGCTGAAACAATCCACTGAGGCCTTTGCGCCGCAATTGACGGCGCGCTCGAAGCGCGCGTCGGGACCAGACGATGGATTGGACCCGGGTTCCGTGGCCGTTTCCCGGCCACGGAACCGAGGGAAGATCGCAAATCAACTTATGGTTGAAGAACTTGAGCCGCCTTGCCCCGGCCGACGTCAGTCGATTCGCGCAGCCCTGCGCAAAGATGATCGGCGTGTCGCGACTGGTCGCGCAGCGCAGGATGAACGGTCGCAGAGGATCATCGGACGCTGCGGCGTCGATCGCGAAGTCAGCCTCGATTCACCGAACTCTCCGCATGTTTGAGGATCGACGGCACCAGAACCTCGGAGAAGCCGGCGACGAAACTCCAGAGCATCAGAAGCGAAAGATCGCGATTCGGCGACAAGCCGCCGATCGATGTGAAAAGCGCCGTCGTCTGCGTCGACACCTCGAAGCCAACCTCGGTCAGCGTCGGCGTCAGCGCCCCCTGCCCCAGAAATTCGGTGTCGAAAACGAAATACAGTATCATCGCCGCGCCGATGCCGACGCCGAGCCGGAAAAACAGCATCGAAAACCGCGCGTTGGTGCGCATGTTCTCGAGCGTCGATTTCTCGACGCGTTTCTTGGTCTGCGCCATCATCGAGAAGGCGGCGCCAAAAAGCCCCGCCGCCAGCGCGACATAGAAGCTCGAGAACGCCCGCATCCCGCCCGGAGGCGGCGGCGCCGGCGGGCCGATCCCGGTCTGCTCGGCGAAGAAGAGCGAGGTGATATGCGCCTGAGCCATCCAGGCCAGCGTGATGATGAGAGCCATGAAGAAGGTTGTGGAGAGGCCGAAGATCAGACTGACCCGCGCGGTGTAAGCCGCGACATATTCGCGCAGGAGATGTCGCTTTCGGAAGCGGTCCTGCACGTCGAGGACAAGCCGGAAAAGCGTGGCGCGCATCGCATCTTCGTCATCGTGGCTGGCTTCGATCTCCGTCGCGTATTCCGCGGCTCCCGGCAGGCAGAGCGCCTGAGCGTCGAAAAGCTGACGTTTCGCCTCCACCCGCATCGTCGGCAGATCCCAGAGGCCGACGACTAGCAACTCGATCTCGTTCACTAGCCGCCATTCGCCGCGGTGCATCGGCGATTCCGCCTTAGCGCGAAGCGATGCGATGCGTCGCTCGATCAGCGCCCTATCGACCTTGCCCTCGGAATCGGGCTGCACGAGACGCGCGACTTCCAGCCCGGTCAGCTTCTGGCGGAACATGACCTTCGACGTGCTCGGCAGCGAAAGCGAGAGCCAGTCCCAGATTCTGAAGATCAGCCATTTCGTTTTTTCGCCGGGTTCAAGCGCCGACGGCCACCATTTTCCCTCGGCGCGGGCGACCGGCTCCGGCGGACTCATCTCGTTCATGGCGCAACCTCTGAAGTAACGACTTCAAGCCGATGATACCATGAAGCGAGTGTCGCGCGGAGTCCGCGCCGCACCGATCTGTATATTCGCGCACATTCCCCATCTGCCCGTTCCCCATCTGCCCGGCTCAGGCGAGGAGCGCCGCGAGAAGCGTGTTAAGCACAGGCCGCCCCTTCGCCGTCGCCGCGACGCGCCGCCCGAACGGGCGATCAGACGGTCGGATTCCAGCACCGCCAGCCCGGCTTCGGGAAGCGCCGCGCCGGCGAGCCGGGCGTAGCGGTCGAGATCCATGCCCTCGGCGAGGCGCATAGACATCAGCGCGTACTCGTCGGCCTCTGCGCCCGCGGGGAGCGGCTCCGGCGCGATTGGCGCGCCCTCCAGCCATTTGGCGGGGTCGCGCTTCGTTTCGGTCGCCATGCGCCGTCCGTCCAGCGTCAGCCGCCCATGCGCGCCGGGACCGATCCCGGCGTAATCGCCGTAGCGCCAGTAAATCAGGTTGTGCCGGCTTTCCGCACCCGGCCGCGCGTGGTTGGAGATCTCGTAAGCCGGGACGCCGGCCGCCGCGCATGTTTCCTGCGTGATCGCGTACATGTCCGCCGCGCGTTCGTCCGGCGGAAGGCCGCGAAGACCGCCGCGCGCGTGCAACTCGCCGAAGCGGGTGCCTGGCTCGATCGTGAGTTGGTAGAGTGAGAGATGGTCGACCGCCATTTCCAGCGCAACCTCAAGCTCCGCGCGCCATGAGGTCGCTGTCTGATCCTGCCGGGCGTAGATCAGGTCGAAGCTGACGCGGGCGAAGGCTTCGCGTGCGATGTCGAAGGCTGCGCGCGCCTCCGCCGCGCTGTGCATCCGGCCAAGCCGACGAAGGTCGGGATCGTTCAACGCCTGAACGCCCATCGAGATCCGGTTGACGCCGGCGGCGGCATAGGCGCGAAACCGCGCCGCCTCCACCGAGGTCGGGTTCGCCTCCAGCGTGATCTCGGCGTCGGGCGCGAGGCCCCAGAGCCGGTCGGCGGCCTCAATCAGCGCGCCGACGGTTTCCGCCGGCATCAGGCTGGGCGTGCCACCGCCGAAGAAGATCGTATCGGCCCGGCGCGGCCCGGTCAGGGCGCGCGTCGCCGCCATCTCGGCGAGAAGCGCGTCGCGCCAGCGCGCTTGGTCGATATCGCGGCTCACATGCGAATTGAAATCGCAATAGGGACACTTGGCGAGACAGAACGGCCAGTGGACGTAAACGCCGAACCCCGCCGCTCTCCAGTCTCCGGCCGCGTTCACCCGAAGCACGCCTCCACCAGTTTCTCGAACGCCCGCGCCCGGTGGCTCATGGCGTTCTTTCTCACGGGGTCCATTTCGCCGAAGGTTTCGTTCTCACCGTCCGGTGTGAAGATCGGGTCAAAGCCGAAGCCGCGTTCGCCTCTCATCGGCCATGTGACGCGGCCCGGAACCTCACCGCGGAAAACCTCGTCGTGGTCGTCGGGCCAGGCAAGACAGAGCGTGGAGACGAAACGAGCGCGGCGCGGCTCGGGCGCGTTCATCGCCTCCAGCATGGTCCAGACCTTAGTCATCGCCATTTCGAAATCGCGCCCCTGACCGGTTTCCGCCCAGTCGGCGGTATGGACACCGGGCCGGCCGCCGAGCGCGTCGACCGCGATGCCGCTGTCGTCCGACAAGGCCGGAAGCCCAGCGGCCTTCGCCGCCGCGTGCGCCTTGATGCGCGCGTTGCCTTCAAAAGTCTCCTCCGTCTCCTCCGGCTCGGGCAGCCCGAGATCGCCGGCGGAGACTGTTTCTATCCCATAGGGCGCGAGCAGCGCGCCCATTTCGCGGACCTTGCCGGCGTTATGCGTCGCGACGACAAGTTGGCCGGGCGCGAGTTTCCGGCTCACGCGACCGCCGCCTTCTGCGCCGCGACCAGCTCGCTGACGCCCTTGCGCGCCAGCGTCAGCATTTCCATGAACTGCGCTTCGGTGAATGGCGAACCCTCGGCGGAACCCTGCAATTCGACCAGCCCGCCTGATCCCGTCATCACGAAATTCGCATCCGTTCCGGCGTCCGAATCCTCGGCGTAGTCGAGGTCGAGCACAGCCTGCCCCTGGTGAACGCCGGCGGAGATCGCCGCGATATGCTCCTCGACCGGGTTTTCCTTCAGAGCGCCGGAGGCGATCAGCTTGTCCGCCGCCAGCCGCAAGGCGACCCAACCGCCGGTGATCGAGGCGCAGCGCGTGCCGCCGTCGGCTTGAAGCACGTCGCAGTCGATGGTGATCTGCCGCTCGCCGAGCACCACCCTGTCGGCCCCCATGCGCAAACTCCGGCCTATCAGGCGCTGGATTTCCTGCGTCCTGCCGCTCTGGCTGGTTTTCGCCTCCCGCCGCATCCTCGTATTGGTGGCGCGCGGCAGCATGCCGTATTCCGCCGTCACCCAACCGAGACCGGAGTTGCGCATGAAGGGTGGGACGCGATCCTCGACGGTGGCGGTGCAGAGCACATGGGTATCGCCGCAGCGGATCAGGCAGGAGCCTTCCGCATGGCGGGAAACGCCGGTTTCGATGGAAATGGCGCGCATCTCGTCGCGCGCGCGGCCTGATGGGCGCATCGGTATCCCTCTCTCTGGTTCGCGCGGAGCCTTAATCCCTCGGCTCCGCCGCGACAATGCCCCTCAGCCGCGCCGGACGCGCGCCCGCCGTCGCATCGGCGCCCGGAGCCTGTTGGCCACGATCGAGATGCACAGCAGGCTGCCGGCGCCGAGCACGACCTCCATCGCGATCGGCGCCGCCAGCGTGGCGAAGTTTTCAGGCGCTAGGAAGAGACCGATCATCGGCTGCCTCCCAACAGCACGAACCCGAAGCGCAACGTCCGTCCGGCGCCGGCGGATTCCCCCCGTCTCCCGCGCTTGAGGACAAGCGAATATCCGGCCGCGCGCGCGGCCGCTTCTGCATGTGCGTCTCCTCACTTCGGAACATCTCCCGAATCAAAAAAGGTTGACCCGATGGAATGTTGGCGGCGAAGATGACTCTTCGTGGGTCAATTGGTGACCGATCTATTTTCTGGGGGATGTATGTTGTTCATTCGATCTCTGCTGGCTCTCGCCATCCTCGCCGCGCCATCGGCCTCGATGGCGCTCACGCTGTCCAACCTGACGATTGACGGCGTGTCGTATTCGTCGGCGTTGCCGCAGATTTTTGCGCCGGATTCCGCCGTCGAGGTCTCCGTCGATGTCGACTACGATGATATTGACGGCCCGGCGCAACTGACCCTGACGCCCGGTTTCGGATTCACCGAATCCGGCGCCTCTCACCTGGTCACACCGCCGCAGCTCCTGGCGCTGGGCGCAAGTGAAACACTGGTCTGGACGCTGTTGATCGACGACGATGCGGGAACCACCGATGCTCAGCGCGAGCTGACGGATCTGCGCTTCTTCTTCTACACCACGAACCCGACCGTCAACTACGGCTTCATCGACAACGAAGGCTCGCTCGATCTGAGCCCGATCACGACAGTGCCCTTGCCGCCGGCGGGGCTCGCGCTTGGCTCTGCGGTCCTGCTGCTCGCGGTTCGCGGAAAGCGGCGGCGCCGCGGCTGGTTCGGCCGGGTGGCCGCCGTGGCCGGATTCCGCTCGGCCGCGCGGCTCCGCGCCGCCTGATGTAAAGCGCGTCCCGGGACGGCGCGCCAGGCGTGCGGGAAGACGGCGCAAGCCGGTTGACCGCGCGCCTGGCGCTTCCTACCAGTCTACATATGCCTGACGCCGCCCCGCTCTCTGAACTCAACGACCGCAGCCGCGAGATATTTCGCCGGCTGGTGGAGACCTATATCGAAACCGGCGAGCCGGTGGGCTCGCGCACCATATCGCGCGGGCTGGAGGCGCCGCTCTCGGCCGCCTCGGTCCGCAACGTGATGCAGGATCTCGAACAGCTCGGCTTTCTCGAAAGCCCGCACGCCTCGGCCGGACGGATACCGACGCATAGCGGCCTCAGGATGTTTGTCGACGGACTGTTGGAGCTCGGCGAGATCTCGGCCGAGGAGCGCGCCGAGATCGAGAAATTGAACGGCGACCGCGACGGCGACATCGCGAACGCGCTCGACCATGCCGGCTCGCTCCTCTCCGGGTTGAGCCAGTGCGCTTCACTGATCTTCGCGCCGAAACGCGAAGCGCCGATCCGCCATGTCGAATTCGTCTCGCTCAATCCCGGCGCCGCGCTCGTCGTCCTGGTGACCGAGGACGGCGCGGTCGAGAACCGGATGATCGCACCCCCCGCCGGCATGACTCCCTCGGCGATGCGCGAGGCGGCGAATTTCCTCAACGCCATGCTGGTCGGGCGCACGCTCGGCGATGCGAAAGAGGCGATCGCGCGCGAGATCGAACGCCGCCGGCAGGAGCTTGACGCCACCGCCCGCGCGCTGGTCGAGGCAGGCGTGGCGGTCTGGGATGGCGAGGGCGAGATAGAGCCTGACCGGCTGTTGGTGCGCGGCCGCGCGAATCTCCTGACCGAGGCGGCGGCCGATCTCGACCGGATACGCCATCTTCTGGACGACCTGGAACGCAAACGCGACATCGCGCAACTCCTCGACCTCGCCAAGGAGGGCGACGGCGTCAGGATATTTATCGGGTCGGAAAACAAGCTTTTTTCGCTTTCCGGCTCCACATTGGTGATCTCTCCCTATATGAACGCCGACCGGAAGCTCGTGGGCGCGATCGGCGTGATCGGCCCGACGCGGCTCAATTACGGACGGATCGTGCCGATCGTCGATTACACCGCCCGGATGATGGGCGAGGTGCTCGCCGGGCGCGGCAAGACCGCACCGAGATGAACCGGCGGAAAGGGTGAAGTAAATGACTGCAGGTAAGCGTGACGCCGCGATCGAGGAAGCGGCGATGTCTGGGGCCACGGAAGCGGATGAAGCGGAAACGGCGATGGAGGCGGGACTCGGTGAGGACGGCGAGCCGACCGATCCGCAGGCCGCCGAGATCATCGCGCTGACGGCGGAGCGGGATGAGCTTCGCGAAAAGCTGATGCGCGCGCTGGCGGAGGCGGAGAATATCCGCCGCCGGGCCGAGCGCGACCGCAAAGACGCCGAGGCCTTCGGCGGCGCCAAGCTGGCGCGCGACCTTCTCTCGGTGCATGACAACCTGGCCCGCGCGCTGGCCGCCGCCGACGATAAGGCGCGCGAACAGGCGGCGGGGCTGATCGAAGGCGTCGAGCTGACTCAACGCGAATTGCTCGCAGCCTTCGCCAAGCACCGGATCGAGGTCGTGGAGCCCGAGATCGGCGAGAAATTCAACCCGAACCTCCACCAGGCGATGTTCGAGGCCGAGGTTCCGGGCGCGCCGCCGGGCGGGGTGATCGAGGTGATGCAATCCGGTTTCACAATCGCCTCCAGGCTATTGCGCCCGGCGATGGTCGGCGTGGCGAAGGCGCCGGAAAACGGCGCGCCGGCGCAAGGCGCGGAGAACGACAGCCGTGAGAACGACGGCGCGCCAACCGAACCGACAGACACGTGAACCGGCGGGCGCCGCCCACGGCGTCCGTGTTGCGGCCCGTGGGGGAACTCGAATGCAGATAACGACCGAAGCCGCGTTGCGCGCGATCTACGGCGAACCGATGGAGATCGCGGCGGCGAAGGAGATTGACCATCTCGACCGGCATTGCCGTCGCTGGTTCGAGCTGTCTCCCTTCGCGCTGATCGCGACCTCCGACGGCGCCAAGCTCGACGTGTCGCCGAAAGGCGACGCGCCGGGACTTTGCAAGGTTGAGGACGACAAACATCTACTTGTGCCCGACTGGCCCGGCAACAACCGGATTGATGGGCTCACGAACATCGTCCGGCATCCGCATGTCGGCCTGCTCTCGCTGATCCCGAACGTGAAGGAGACCCTGCGCGTCAACGGCGTCGCCTCGATCCACGACGACGAGCCGCTGCGCGCGCTCTTCGAAACGAAGGGCCGGTTGCCGATCACGGTGCTGAGGATCGCGGTCGAGGAGGTCTTTCTCCATTGTTCGCGGTCGTTTCTGCGCGCGCGCATGTGGGCGCCGGAGTCATGGCCGCAGCGGGACGAGTTGCCAAGCATGGGCGAGATGATCAGGGATCATTCCCGAAAAGACGTGCCTCAGCTCACGCCCGATGAACTCGACCGGCGTTATGCGGACAGGCTGTATTAGCGCGCTCTTCACCTGCTTCGCGACCGCGCGCTCAGCCGGCCACCACCCGCATCGTCAGATTGAGCCGTCCGCCCCGCGCCAGCAACGGCGAGACGCCGTAGCGGATCCGATCGACGCCGTGCCAGATGAGCCGCGACGCGCCGCCCATCACAAGAACGTCGCCCGAGCGCAGCTCGAAGCTTTTCGTCGAGTCGCGCCGCGCCAGCCCGCCGATACGAAAACGCGCGGGATCGCCGAGCGAGACCGAGACGACGGGCGCCGCGAACTCGCCTTCATCGGCGTCGCGATGAAGCCCCATCTTCGCGCCCTCCGCATAGTGATTGAGCAGAAGGCAATCGGGGTCCGAATCCCACCCGGACACCGCGCGCCAGATCGCCAGCGCCTCCGCCGGGATCGGCGGCCAGGGAGCGCCGTTCATCTGGCGAGGCTCATAGCGATAACCCTTGCGGTCCGTGACCCAGCCGACCCGCCCGGCCGAGGTCATCGCAACCGACATGCGCCGTCCGTTCGGCGCCTCCATGCGTCGCGGCGGCGCGACGGCGGCGACCGTGCGAAGCGCGCCGACCAACGCGATCTGCGCAACCGCGTCGAGGAACCCGTCATGGAGCGTGACGCCATCCGGAAGCATGACGCCATTCGGCGGATTTCCTCCGCGCGGGGCAAGCCCGAATCGCGCCGCATATGCTTGCTTCGCAGCGGCGAGAAAGCCCGCGTTTCGCGGAAAGGCGCGAATATCGCCTCTCCCGGCCAGAAATCCGCGACAAACTCTCTTCAACACGTTGCGAGGCAAAAAAGTCACAACTATATAGCGGCGGAACACGCGGGACGGGACCTGCGCAAAGATCACCAAAGGGATAGGCTGCGGGGGCCTTCAGGGACCCGACGGCCGGACATCGCCGAAAGAAAGGACTTAGATAATGGCCAAGGTTATCGGAATCGATCTCGGGACCACGAACTCCTGCGTTTCGATCATGGACGGCGCGAGCCCGAAAGTCGTCGAAAATGCCGAGGGCGCGCGCACCACGCCCTCCGTCGTCGCCTTCACCGAGAGCGGCGAGCGGCTGGTCGGTCAGGCGGCCAAACGTCAGGCCGTCACCAACCCCGCGAACACGCTCTTCGCGGTCAAGCGCCTGATCGGACGGCGCTATGACGACAAGGCCGTCGAGAAGGACAAGAAGATGGTGCCCTACGCCATCGTCAAGGGCGGCAATGGCGACGCCTGGGTCGAGAGCCGGGGCGAGAAATACTCCCCGAGCCAGATTTCCGCCTTCATCCTGCAGAAGATGAAGGAGACCGCTGAAAGCTACCTGGGCGAGACTGTCTCCCAGGCCGTTATTACGGTGCCCGCCTATTTCAACGACGCTCAGCGGCAGGCCACCAAGGACGCCGGCAAGATCGCCGGACTTGAGGTGCTGCGTATCATCAACGAGCCAACCGCAGCCGCGCTCGCCTACGGGCTCGACAAGGAAGGCGACAAGCGCATCGCGGTCTATGACCTCGGCGGCGGCACCTTCGATATCTCGATTCTCGAAATCGGCGAAGGTCTGTTCCAGGTTCAGTCGACCAATGGCGACACCTTCCTCGGCGGCGAGGATTTCGACCTCAGGCTGGTCGATTATCTCGCCGACGAGTTCAAGAAGGAGAACTCGGTCGATCTGCGGGATGACAAGCTCGCACTCCAGCGCCTGAAGGAAGCTGCGGAGAAGGCGAAGATCGAGCTTTCGTCGGCGTCGCAGACCGAAATCAACCTGCCCTACATCACCGCCGACGCCACCGGGCCGAAGCATCTGACGCTGAAACTGACCCGGGCGAAACTGGAGAGCATTGTCGAGGATCTGGTGAAGCGGACCCTCGAGCCCTGCAAGAAAGCGCTGAAGGACGCCGGGGTCAGCGCGGCCGATATCGACGAGGTCATTCTCGTCGGCGGCATGACGCGGATGCCGAAGGTCATCGAGACGGTGAAGTCGTTCTTTGGCAGGGAACCGCACAAGGGCGTGAACCCGGACGAGGTCGTCGCCATGGGCGCGGCGATTCAGGCCGGCGTGTTGAAGGGCGACGTCACGGACGTCACGCTTCTTGACGTTACGCCGCTTTCGCTCGGCATCGAAACGCTGGGCGGCGTCTTCACCCGGCTGATCGACCGCAACACGGCGATCCCGACGGAAAAGAGCCAGACGTTCTCGACCGCCGAGGACAACCAGTCCGCGGTCACCATCCGGGTCTTCCAGGGTGAGCGCGAGATGGCGGCGGACAACAAGTTGCTCGGCCAGTTCAATCTCGAGAACATCCCCCCGGCGCCGCGCGGCATGCCGCAGATCGAGGTGACCTTCGATATCGACGTGAACGGCATCGTGTCCGTCAAGGCGAAGGACAAGGGCACCAACAAGGAGCAGAAGATCACCATCCAGGCCTCGGGCGGGCTTTCCGACGAGGATATCGAAGCGATGGTGAAGGAGGCGGAGGAGAACGCCGAGGCCGACAAGGCGCGTCGCGCTGGGGTCGAGGCGAAGAACCACGCCGAAAGCCTTGTGCATTCGACCGAAAAGTCGCTGGCCGAACACGGCGACAAGGTCGAGGCCGACGTGAAGGCGGAGATCGAGGCGGCGGTGGCGGCGCTCAAGGAAGCCGCCGATGGCGACGATATCGACGCGATCAAGGAGAAGACCCAGGCCCTGACCGAAACGTCGATGAAGCTCGGCGAGGCGATCTACAAGGCGCAGATGGCGGAAGCCGAATCCGCCGCGCCTGCGGGCGATGGCGAAGAGCCCAAAGCGAAAGCGGAGGACGATGTCGTCGACGCCGATTTCGAAGAGGTCAAGGACGACGAGAAAAAGTCCTGACCTGCGCATCGCGTCCGACGCCTATAGACATTCCCGGGGCCATGAATTCTCCCCTTGGCCCCGGGATCGGCGCGGCTTATTCAGAACAGTCTCAGTTCGCGGCGGAACCCAATGGCTAAGCGAGATTTCTATGAAACTCTGGGCGTCGAGCGCGGCGCATCGGAAGGCGATCTGAAGAAAGCCTATCGCCGACTCGCGCGCGATCTCCATCCCGACCGAAACAAGAGCGACCCCAAGGCCGCCGAGAAGTTCAAGGCCGTCAACGAGGCTTATGACGTCCTGAAGGACCCTGAAAAGAAGGCCGCCTACGACCAGTTCGGCCACGCCGCGTTCGAGGCGGGCGGTTTCGGCGCAGCCGGGGCGGCCGGCGCGCGCGCGCGCGCAGCGCAGAACGGCGATTTCTCTTCGGCCTTCTCGGATGTGTTCGACGATCTTTTCGGGGATTTCATGGGCGGCCAGCGCGGCCGTCCCGGCGGCGGGCGCACGCAGACGCGGGGCTCGGACCTGCGCTACAATCTGAAGATATCGCTTGAGGACGCCTATCTCGGCAAGGAGACGGAGATCACCGTTCCCGGCTCGGTGACGTGCGAATCCTGCTCCGGCACCGGCTCCGAGGGCGGCGCGGAGCCCGGCACCTGTCCGACCTGTTCCGGGCTGGGCAAGGTTCGGGCGCAGCAGGGCTTCTTCACCATCGAGCGGACCTGTCCGACCTGCGGCGGGCGCGGCCAGGTGATCAAGAACCCCTGCCGGACCTGCGGCGGTCAGGGCCGGACGGCGAAGGAGAGGACGCTTTCCGTCCGCATCCCGGAAGGCGTGGAGAACGGCACCCGCATCCGCCTCGCCGGCGAGGGTGAGGCCGGTCGGCGCGGCGGCCCGCCCGGCGATCTCTACATCTTCCTCGACATCGCAGAGCATGAGATTTTCGCCCGCGAGGGATTGGATCTCTACTGCCGGATACCTGTGGCGATGACCACCGCGGCGCTCGGCGGCGAAATCGAGGCGCCGACGATCGACGGCGGCCGCACGAGAGTTAAGATCCCGGCCGGCAGCCAGTCCGGCAAGCAGCTCCGGCTTCGCGCCAAGGGCATGCCGCAACTGAGAGGCGGGCGCTTCGGCGACCTCTATCTCGAATTGGCGGTGGAAACCCCGGTCAATCTCTCCGCCCACCAGAAAGAGCTACTGCGGCTCTTCGAGCAGGAGAGCGAGAAGAACAGCCCAGAGACTGAAGATTTCTTTTCGCGCGTAAAGAATTTCTGGGATGGTATGACGAGCTGAAGTGGGCGCTTGGGCGTCCGCGATTCGCCTCTGTCTCCAAGGATGGCGTCCATGACGAACCCGCTTCTCACAGACTGGTCCACCCCTTTCGGGCTGCCGCCCTTCGACAGGATCGAGCCCGCGCATTTCCGCCCGGCCTTCGAGGCTGCGCTGAAAGCCGACCGCGCCGAGATCGACGCGATCGCGAACGACCCCGCCGCCGTCAGCTTCGCCAACACCATCGTTGCGCTGGAGCGCTCGGGCGCAGCGCTGACACGGGTCGCCAACGTCTTCTTCAACCTCGCCGGCGTCGCCAGCAACGACGCCATGCAGGAAATCGAGCGCTGGATAGCGCCCGTCCTCTCACGACACCATGCCGAAATGGTGATGAACGAGAAGCTCTTTGCACGGATCGACGCGCTGATGGCCCGGCGCGACGATCTCGGCCTGGACGCGGAGGACGACCGGGTGCTGGAGCTGACCTACTCGAATTTCATCCGCGCCGGCGCCCAGCTTCGCGGCGCCGATCGCGAGCGCATGACCGAGATCATGGGCCGGCTAGCGACTCTCGGCGCCGGATTCAGCCAGAACGTGCTTCGCGACGAAAAGGACTGGATGCTGAAGCTGGAGGGCGAAGACGCTCTGAACGGGCTTCCGGCTTTCCTGATCGACGCCGCGGCGTCGGCGGCGAAGGAGCGCGGACTCGAGGGGCATGTCATCACGCTCTCGCGCTCGCTGATCACACCCTTTCTCCAGTTTTCCGCCAATCGCGCGCTGCGCGAGGAAGCCTGGCGCGCCTGGACGGGCCGCGGCGAGATGCGGGCGGAGACCGACAACCGGGCGTTCGCGGCGGAAACCGTCGCGCTCCGCTTCGAACGCGCGCAGTTGCTCGGGTTTCCCAATTTTGCCGCCTTCAAGCTCGACGACCAGATGGCGAAAACGCCGGAACGGGTGCGCGCGCTCCTGATGGCGGTCTGGGGGCCGGCGAAGGCGCGGGCGCTGGAGGAGCGCGACTCTCTCGCCGCCATCGCCGCGGCCGAGGGCGCGAATATCGAGATCGCACCGTGGGACTGGCGCTATTACGCCGAGAAACAACGCAAGGCCGAGCACGATCTCGATGAAGAGGAGTTGAAGCCCTATCTGCCGCTCGACGCGATGATCGCGGCCGCGTTCGACTGCGCAAAGCGGCTGTTCGGTCTGGAATTCTCAGAACTGTATGACGCGCCCCGCCCGCATCCCGACGCGCGCGTCTGGGAAGCGACGAAGGACGGCGCGCATGTCGCGGTCTTCATCGGCGACTATTTCGCCCGGCCTTCGAAACGCTCGGGGGCCTGGATGAGCGCCTACCGGACGCAGCATAATCTCGACGAGCGGGTTCGGCCGATTGTTTCCAATGCGATGAATTTCGCGCGGGGTGAAGACGTCACGCTGCTGACCTTCGACGACGCGCGCACGCTCTTCCACGAATTTGGCCATGCGCTCCACGGCATGCTCTCGGACGTGACCTACCCCTCGATTTCGGGCACTTCAGTCGCGCGGGATTTCGTGGAGCTGCCGAGCCAACTTTTTGAGCATTGGCTGACGGAGAAAGAGGTTCTGACCCGTTTCGCCAGGCACTACGAGACGGGCGCGCCGATGCCGGAAGCTCTGATCGAAAGGGTGCGGAAAGCTAGAAATTTCGGCCAGGGCTTCGCTTCGGTCGAATATGTCGCCTCGGCGCTGGTCGATCTGGAGATGCATCTGCTGACTGACGCGGACGGGTTCGACCCGGCTGCGTTCGAGCGCGAGACCCTCGATCGACTCGACATGCCGGCGGAGATTGTCATGCGCCACCGCACGCCGCATTTCGCCCATGTCTTCGCCGGCGACGGCTATTCGGCCGGGTACTACAGCTACATGTGGTCGGAAGTGATGGACGCCGACGCATTCGCCGCGTTCGAAGAAGCGGGCGATGCGTTCGCGCCCGCCATCGCCCGGCGGCTCTCGGATGTGATCTATGCGGCGGGCGGACGGCAGGATCCGGAAGACGCTTATCGCGCATTTCGCGGCCGCATGCCGAAGGTTGACGCGCTCTTGAAGCAACGCGGGCTTAACGAAGCGGCCTGAGCGCCAGCCACTCAGAGTAATGTTCTACCTTAACAAATGTTAACTTATCGGGCATATTTCTGTTTTACCGGATATCGCAATTTGGAGTGGGTAAGTCATGACACGTATTGTCGCCCGATCTCGATTCATCCAGCGCGACGTCGATCTTCCTGACGAAAACGTCGTTATCTCGACTGCGAGACTGATCCGGGTGATCGACGATTCCCTGCGTGGGGATTACCGTGGAAACTTTCAAACGGGCGCAAACAGCGTAGATGGGACGCTGAACTCTTTTTCGGTGTTCGACTCCGGGCGGCTCACGTTCACCGCAACCCAGGTGAACCGCGACGCAGGGAGGTTCGCTGCGCTGATCTCCACGGATAATGATGCGGCGACGGCGTCGTTTCTCCTTTCCGATGGGGACAGGTTCATTCTCTCCGGCGCCGGCGACCAGGCGAGCGCGCTCGCAGGGAACGACTGGCTCGATGGTCGCGGCGGCGCCGATACGCTTGCCGGCGGCATCGGGAATGACACCGTGATCGGCGGCGGGGGCGGCGACAGGCTGAGCGGACAGGCGGGCGACGACGTTATCCGTGGCGGCGGCGGCGGCGACCGGATTGTTGGCGGCGGCGGCGACGACATGCTCTTGGGACAGGCGTCGGACGATGTCGTCGCCGGCGGCGCGGGGAGCGACACCCTCAACGGCGGCGGCGGAAACGACGCTCTGAACGGCGGCGCCGGCGACGATATCGTGGTTGGCGCGGCTGGTGCGGACAGCCTGAGCGGGCAGGCCGGGGCCGACCTCATCCGCGGCGGCGGCGGCGCCGACCGGATCGTCGGCGGCGGCGGGGCGGATCGGCTCTTCGGGCAGGCTTCGGGCGACATCATCGCCGGCGGCGGCGGGAACGACATGCTTGTCGGCGGCGGCGGCGCCGACATGCTTAAGGGCGGCGGCGGCGCCGACCGGTTGATCGCCGGCGGCGGCGATGACACGCTGAAAGGCGGAAACGGGCCGGATACCTTCGTTTTCGACCCGAATGACGGCGAGAACGTCATCCGCGACTTTCAACAGGGTCGGGACCTGATCGAAATCGCGGCAGCTCCGGGCATCGGCGCCCTCTCGATCAAGCCTGACGGCGACGATGTTCTCATCTCTTTCCGCGCCACGACGATCACCATCGAGGACGCCGAACGGAGCGATTTCACCGCGGCCGATTTCCTCTTTTGACACCGGGCCGCCGTCGGGAAAAATGTGACGCGATGCACGCCATGCATCGCATTTCGCTGAGGGCGGCCGGTCATGCCGGCTTCCGGAATCCCTCTCTCGCTCAAGAAAACTGAGGAGAAGCATGGCGCGCGGCGCGCCGAAGAGGGTGGCTGCGAAGCCCCTTCAGACGACGCAACCTTGGCGTGCGTCGTTCCGGGTTTGCGAATTCTTTCGGTTTGCGGGCAAATAAGCATCAGAACATTCGCCCCGCGGAGAAACTCTGTGCGAAAGAGAATGGCGCGCATCGTGCGAAGACGCCCGAAGAGCCGGCATCCGCTGCATCTCGCCGCGTCGCCGGCGGCGCTCCTATTCGCCGGGTCGCCGGCCGCGTCTGCGGCGAGCGCTTCCGATCCGGCGCTTGCGGGCGACGGGTTCTGGCTCGCGCTGGCCTGCGCCGGTCTCGCCTGCGCGGCGCTCGTCATTCTTCTCCAGCGCCGTCGCCTGCGCCGGATGAAGGCGAAACTCGACGGCAATCGCAAATGGCTCAGGGCGATCTTCGATCACGCGCCTGCCGCGATTCTTCTGAAGGACCGCGAGGGGAGATATCTCGAGATCAACAAATCCTGCGAAGCGCTGTTCGGCTTCACCAACGCCGAATGCGTCGGCCTGACCCCGGAGGATATCAATCCCGGCCCCGGGGACGAAGACGCCCGCGCCCATGATCTCGAAGTCCTGGAGACCGGCGTCGCTACCACGAGGCGGGTGCGGCTCGAGACCTCACAGGGGCCACGCTCGCTGCAATCGGTCAAGTTCCCGATCTTTTCACGGACAGGCGCAGTCGATGGCGTCGGAGCGGTCATCGTCGACGTGACGGAGAGCGCGGCGGCGCTCGAGCGCGCTGAAAGCGCCGAGCTCCGGCTGCGCGAGGCGGTGGAGGCCCTGCCCGGCGGTTTCGTCGCGTTCGACCGCGAGCGCAAGATGATCTTCTGCAACGAAGCCTATCGCAACCTTACAGCGTTGCCACGCGAGCGCATCACGCCCGGGGTCTCCTATCGGGAGATCCTGCTCGCGGCGCGTGAGAGCGGCTATGCGCCCGACGGGGAAGCCGATCTCGAAAATTGGGTCGAAACGCGGATAGACGGCGCGCCGGAAGGCGTCGATTCCGAGTTCCGGACGCCCGACGGGCGCTGGTTCAAGGCCAACGACCGGGTAACGAGCGATGGCGGGCTCGTCGGCATCCGGATCGAGATCACCGAGCTGAGACGGCAGCGGGACGCTCTGGCGGCGGCGCGCATGCGGATCGAGGACGTCGCAGCCGATCTGCGCATCAAGAGCGACAGGCTCCAGCAGATCATCCGCCTCTCCGCCATCGGCGGCTGGGAAGTGGACGCGCAGACGAAAGCCGTGTGGTGGGATCCGTTGACCAGGCGGATTCACGAGGCCGACGCCGGCTTCTCGCCGGACTTCCGGTCCGCCATCAAGTTCTTTACGCCCGAGTCGCGTGAGCGGGTGGCGAGTGCGGTCGCAGGTTGCCTCAATGACGCGACGCCGTTCGATGTCGAGGCCGAGTTGATCACCGCGCGCGACCGGCGCGCCTGGGTTCGCATTCTCGGCGAAGCGGACCGCGAGGGCGGCGAAATCGTGCGCTTGCAAGGCGTCATCCAGGACATCAGCGAACAGAAACGCCATGAAGCCGCGCTCCAGGCGGCGAATGACGAGCTGCGCGCCGCGATCGCCGGTCGCGCCAGCGCCGAGCGGCGCTTTTTCGACATCGCGGCGGTCAGCACCGACTGGTTCTGGGAGCAGGACCGCGATCTCCGTTTCACATTCATCTCCGACAGCTACACCCGCACCACCGGCGGCGACCCGGAGACGCATATCGGCCGGACGAGGGAGGAGCTGCTACAGTCCGACCGCGCCGCGCGAGAGGGGGCCGACTGGGATTGGCTTGCACAGAAGATCGCGGCGCGCGCGCCCTTCTCCGACTTTGTCTACCGGGCGTTCGGCGACACGGACGGCCCGCGCTGGGTGCGGATCAGCGGCGCGCCGTTCCATGATGAATCGGGCGCGTTCGCCGGCTATCGCGGCGTCGGCTCCGACGTGACCACCCTTTATGACGCGCTGCGCAGGGCGAAAGCGGCGAGCGAGGCGAAATCCGCTTTCCTCGCCACGATGAGCCATGAGATCCGAACGCCGATGAACGGCGTCCTCGGGGTCGCGGAGGAGTTGGGGCGCCGGGTCACCGAGCCTGCGGAAAGGCGGCTGGTCGCGACGATCCGCGAATCCGGCGAGACGCTGTTGAACGTGATCAACGACATCCTTGATTTCTCCAAGATCGAGGCGGGCAAGCTGGATCTGGAGACGACCGACTTTTCACCGGCGCTAATCGCCCGGCGCGCCGCCGCGCTTCACGAGATGAAGACCCGGGAGAAGGGCCTCGACTTCACGCTGGTCGTCGAACCTGCGGCGGAGCGAACCCGGCGCGGCGACCCGCATCGGGTGTCGCAGATCCTCCATAATCTCGTTGGCAACGCGGTCAAGTTCACCGAGACCGGCGAGGTGACCGTCACATTCGGCGGCGAGCCGGGAGGGCCGCTCACCATAGCGGTCCGCGATACGGGCGTAGGTATGAACCAGGCGGAGATCGCTCGCGTATTCGAGGGGTTCCGTCAGGCCGACAGCTCCACGACGCGGCGGTTCGGCGGCACCGGGCTCGGCATGTCGATCGTGAAGAGCCTCGTGGAGGCGATGGCGGGCGAGATCACCATCGACAGCACGCCGGGCGCCGGCGCCGAGATACGCGTCTCGCTTCCGTTGCCCATCGTCGACACCCGGTCCGAGCCAGCCGCGCCCGCCGCCGTCGCCGCGCTTCCGGAAGGGCTGAAAATTCTGGCGGCGGATGACAACGCTACCAACCGCATGGTGATCGAACTCCTGCTGAAGCGGGTTGGCGCGGCCTCGACAGTCGTTGAAAGCGGACGGGATGCGGTGGCCGCGGCCAACGACGAACGAGACCGGATGGTGAACGGCGACGCAGGTTTCGATCTCATCCTGATGGACATTTCAATGCCGGATATGGACGGTATCGAGGCGCTGGCGGCGATCCGGGATCAAGAAGCGAAGGCTGGCGCCCCGCGAGTTCCGGCGATCGCCATCACCGCCAACGCGCTAACGCACCAGGTCGCCGATTATCTTGCAAGCGGCTTCGACGGCCATGTCGCCAAACCGATCCAGGGCGACGCGCTTTTCGCGGAAATCGACGCCTGCCTCGACCGGGCGCGCCTTGGCGGGAGGGAACGGGACGCGTGACAGCGTCTGAGGGTCAGTCAGTCCGCCTCCAGCGCAGGACGGCGTCGTCGTCTGATTCGCGCGCATCGACCCACCGGGCGCCGGCCGCCGTCTCCTCCATCTTCCAGAAGGGGGCGCCTGTCTTGAGATAGTCCATCATGAACTCGGCGGCCGCGAACGCTTCGGCGCGATGACGGCTGGCTGTGCCGACCATCATGATCTGCTCGCCGGGCGCGAGCCGCCCGACACGGTGGATGATCAGGGCGTCGGTGAGCGCCCAACGCCGGCGCGCTTCGGCCTCGATTCCGGTCAGGGCGTCTTCGGTCATGCCGGGGTAATGCTCCAGCGTCATCGCTTCGACATCTTCGCCGCGCACGATCCCGGTGAACGTCACCACAGCGCCCGCGCCCGTCGCCAGCGCCGCGGCCTCCGCCCCGAGGTCGAAATCCGCTGTCTGGACCCGGACCGCCATCGCGAACCTGTCAACCCCCCGTCATCGGCGGGAAGAACGCAACTTCGGTCGCGCCATCGAGCGGAGCGTCGAAATCCCGCACCTTGCGGTTCACCGCGACCCGCACGGCGGCGGGCTCCGCGAACGCGGCCTCATGTCGTTCGCCCTTCGCGCGAAGCGCTGTGACCAGGTCGGAGACGGTGGCGAGGCCGGACGCGTCCACGATCTCCTCGCTCTCCCCGATCCGTTCTCTCAGCCAGGCGAAATAGAGCACTTTCATATCCGCTCCTCCTCGCTCTTCATATAGGCGAGACCCTTGGAGAAGTAATCCCACCCGCTGAGCGCCGTCAGCGCGGCTGCAAGCCACAGAAGCGCGATTCCGGCGACGCTGATCCAGTTGTCTGGCGCTTCGACCGCGCCGGCGAGCAGAAGCGCGCCGAAGGCGATCATCTGCGCCGTCGTCTTCCACTTCGCAAGCTGCGTCACGTCCAGCACCCGCGCGCCCTTGAGATATTCCCGAAGCCCCGAAACCAGCGTCTCACGCACGAGGATAACCGTAACGGGGATCGTGACCCCGGCTGAAAGATCGAAAAGCCCGACCAGAACCGCGCCGGTGACCGCGATCATCGCCTTGTCGGCGATCGGGTCCAGCATCCGGCCGAACGCGCTGACCTGACCCCACCGCCGGGCGAGCCAACCGTCGAGGAAATCACTGAGCCCGGCGATGGTGAACAGAAGAAAAGCGACGATATCGGCCAGCGGACGCGCCAGCACCAGAAAAACGAATGCGACCAGGGGCGCGGCGACGACGCGACCGATCGTGAGCGTGTTGGGGATGGTGAGGCGCATGGCGTTCACATTCGCGATCGCCGAACCGGGGTCAAGGGTCGTAACGTCGCCGGAGCGGCGGTCTCGACGCGTCCTGCCACTCTTTCGGCGCGGTGACGTTGGAGATATGCCGTTCCAATGAAGACGATCATCATTGACCGCCTCGCCGCCGAAGGCGACGGCCAGGGCGACGGCGTATTCGCACCTTTCACCCTGCCGGGAGAGCGGGTGCGGGGCGCGGTGACGGACGGCAGGATGGCGACGCCCGAAATACTGACTCGATCGCCTCATCGCACGACGCCGCCCTGCCCGCATTTCGGCGCCTGCGGCGGCTGCGCCCTTCAGCATGCCGACGACGCGCTGCTGGTCGCCTGGAAGCGTGACCGGATCGCCGAAGCGCTGCGCGCGCGCGGCATCGGCGGCGTTGAGATAAGGGAGACGATCACCTCGCCCCCGCGGAGCCGTCGACGCGCGGGTTTCTCAGCGCGACGCACCAGGAAAACCGTAATCGCCGGCTTTCACGAACGCGCCGGCGATGTGATCGTCGAGGTGGAACGCTGCGAAGTCGTCGCGCCCGCGCTGCTCGGCGCGCTCGGCGCGGTGCGCGGGGCGGCGCGACTCGGCGCGTCGAGACAGGGCGAGATACGGGGCGTGGCGACGCTCGCGGATGCAGGCGTCGATCTCGCCATCGCGGAGGCGAAACCGCTGGACCGCGCGGGGCTGCTCGCGGCCGCCGCGCTCGCCGCCGATCACGATCTCGCGCGGCTTTCGTGGAACGGCGAGATTATCGCTGAGCGTCGCCCGCCGACGCAGCGCTTCGGCACGGCGCTTGTGACGCCGCCGCCAGGCGCCTTTCTTCAGGCCACGAAGGAAGGCGAGGCGGCGCTCCTGTCGGCGACGCGCGAGGCAATCGGGCGATCCAAACGCATCGGCGACCTCTTCGCCGGGTGCGGGACGTTTTCGTTGCCGCTGGCCGACAGCGCGGAAGTGCTCGCCATCGAAGGCGAGGCGGCGATGCTCGACGCGATGCAGACCGGCTGGCGCAACACCGCGGGATTGAAGAAACTCGTCGCGATAAGGCGCGACCTTTTCCGCCGGCCGCTCACGTCGCACGAACTCACAGGGCTCGACGCGGTGGTGATCGACCCGCCGAGAGCCGGCGCGGCGATGCAAAGCGCGGAGCTGGCGAAGGGCGGCCCGCCGCGCGTCGCCGCGCTCTCCTGCAATCCGGCGACCTTCGCCCGCGACGCGCGACTGCTTATCGACGGCGGCTACCGGCTCGACTGGGTGCAGCCGGTCGATCAGTTCCGCTGGTCGCCGCATGTCGAAATCGCCGCGCGGTTCAGCCGCGATTGAGCGGGGGCCACATCGGCCCCGCTTCGGTCCGGCCCACGACCGTGATCGCGCGTGAACGACGGCGTTCGGCGGCCTGATTCGACCCTATTCCAGGACCAGTTCGACCCGCCGGTTCTCGGCGCGCCCCTCTGGCGTCGCGTTCGACGCGCGGGGTGCGAGATAGCCGACGCCTTTCGGAACAAGTTGGCCGGGCTGCACGCCCTCCTCCGCCGCAAGCCGCGTAGCCACCGTCTCCGCCCGCGCGCGGGAAAGGGAGAGATTGCCATCGAACCCGCCCTGATTGTCGGTATGGCCGACGACAAAGAAACGCAGGTCGGGGCGTGCGCGCAACAGCTCCGCCGCCTGGGTCAACACCGGAGCCGAGTCATCGGTCAGCTTCGCCGAGCCGGCCTCGAAAGCGACCCCGTCGAGCGGCGCGTGGCCTTGTTCGGTCAAACGCCGCGCAAGCGCGAAGAGCCGCGCCTGTCCCGGTTTGACGCGCGGCGGCGGCGCCTCCCCCGCCGCAGTCATCCGCTCCGGCGCGGTCTCCCCCTCGACCGCGATGATCTGGACGAAGAGCCGCCCGCCCTGGCGCGACGCGATCACGGAGGCGTGGCGCTCGCGCGCTTCGTCCTCGACCGCGAGATAGCGGAAGTCAGCGAGATCGAACCGCATCGCCGGCGGCTCCACCAGATAGGCGTTGAAACGGAAATCGAAACCGCCGCATTCGTCGCCGGCGCATTCGAAAAGTGTCCGGTAGCCGAGCTCGGTGAACCGGCGCTGGTAATTCCGCACCGCCTCCAGCGTCGAGGTCTCATCCTCGGCCCGGTAGACGAACTCGCGAATCCGGCCTTCGATCACGTTCACCGGCTGCTCGTCGCGGGTGAACTGACCGACAGGCAGCTTGTAGGCGTCGAAATTCCGGGTCAGGAAATGGCTCAGCTCCGCGCCTTCGAGCGCGCCGAATTCAGGCGTGAACTCCTCCTCCGCCGCCCCGGCGGCGGCGGCGAAGGTCAGGACGGCGACAAGAGCGAAGGCGAGCGCTCTCACCGCGCCATGCCGTGATACGCCTCGTTCGGCCGCATGCCGACCGCAGAGGACACCCGGTTGGTCATGTTGAAGAAACCCGCAACCTCGGCGATATCCCAGATGGCGCGATTGGAGAATCCCGCGGCGCGCAGCGCCTCGCGGTCCGCTTCCTCGATCGTGTTGCTCGCCTTCGTCATCTTCACCGCGAAATCGAGCATCGCGCGCTGGCGCGGCTCCAGATCGGCATGGCGGTAATTGGCGGCGATCGTTTCCGCGAGCGCGGGATCGCCGGTCAGTTGCCGAACCGCGGCGCCATGCGCGACGAGGCAGTAGAAACAGTGATTCTCGGCCGAGACCGCGACCGCGATCATCTCGCGCTCAGCCTTGGAAAGCTCACTCTCGCCCAGCATCAGGGCGTTATACATCTGCGAGAAGGCGCGCAGCCGATCCGACGAGAACGCATAGGCGGCGAGGACATTGGGGATCATCCCCAGCTTTTCCTCGCAGACCTCGAAATAGCGCTTGATATCGTCAGGCGTCGGCGTCTCGGGCGGCAGGTCCAGCGCCGTCAGCTTGGCGTCACTCATAGCATCTCTCCCAGGCTCCGCCTCTCAGGCGGGTTTCACACGATAATGATAGCGCGTCGCGACCTGCATGCCCAAGCGATGATAGAGCGCCCCGGCGGCGGCGTTGCGCTCTGTCGCCGCGAGCGCCAGCCAGCGCGCTCCGGTTTCTTCGGCGAAGCGCGCGGCGGCGGCCATCAGCATGCGCGCCGCCCCTTTCCGGCGCTGGGCGGCGAGCGTCTCCACCGCGTGGATCATCGTGATCTCGCCATCGGTGGCGGCGAAGGCGACGGACGCGGGCCGGTCTCCGAGCCGGCCGATCAGGTATGTGCGCGGCGACGGCGCGCGCTCCATCACCGCCAACCGTTCGGCGCCGATTCCGCCCGCCGCCCAGATCTCTTCGATCAGCGCGACGCGGCAGGCGCCCCGCAAGACGCGCCCGACCTCCGGTTTGTCATCCAGCAACGCCGCCGCGTCGGAAACGAAAATCCGGGTTGGGTCAGCCAAATGATAGCCTTCCTCGGCCAGCAGAGCGTCGAGCGCCTCGTCGCCCGCGCGAACCTGAAAGAGCGGCGCCTGGCCCCATTTCGCCATCGCCGCCGCCGCCGCCGCAACGCCTTCACGATCCGCCGGCGGCGCGTCAGGCAGCCTCGTCGCGGCGGAAACGCGTCGGCCGCCGCCGCCGCCCCGCCGGAGCCGCCAGCCGGCCTCATCGACGGTCTCCGCCGGCGGCCATGTCGCCTCCAGCGCCGCAAACAGCCGCGTCGGCTCCGGTCTCAACCCCGTTCTCGCAACAGTCGCGCCTTGTCGCGCGCCCAGTCGCGCTTCTTCTCCGTCTCGCGCTTGTCGGACATCTTCTTGCCCTTCGCGATTCCAAGCGAGAGTTTCGCGACACCCTTCTCGTTGAAATAGAGTTTCAGCGGCACCAGCGTGGCGCCTTCGCGCCCAATACCCTGCCAGAACTTCGCGATCTCTTTCCGGTGGGCGAGAAGCTTGCGCCGCCGCCGCTCGTCGTGACCAAAGGTGCGCGCCTTGTCATAGGACGGGATGTAGCTGTTGATCAGCCAGAGTTCTCCACTTTCGACATTGGCGTAACTCTCGGCGATCTGCGCATGACCTTCGCGCAGGGCCTTCACCTCTGACCCTTCGAGCATGATGCCGACCTCGACCTCGGCCTCGATGAAATAATTGTGCCGCGCCTTGCGGTTCTCGGCGACGATCTTCCGCTTCGGCTCCTTCGATGGGGCCATCAGCCGTTCAGAATCCCGGCGTGGACCATCGCGGAGCGGATCGCCTCTTTCGTTTCGGGCAGCGCCGGGGTGATGGGCGAGCGCACCTCATCCGAGCACTTGCCGAGGAGCGAAAGTCCGGTCTTGGCGCCGACCACTCCCGGCTCAAGGAAGATCGCACGATGGAGAGGCAGAAGCCGATCCTGCATCGCCAGCGCCCGGTCGCGTTCGCCCGCCGCCAGCGCGTCCTGAAACTCTGCGCAGGCGCGCGGCGCGACGTTCGCGGTGACGGAGATGCAGCCGACGCCGCCCTGCGACCAGTGGCCGAGCGCCGACGGATCCTCGCCTGTAAGCTGGATGAAGTCATGGCCGCAGGTCGCGCGCTGGTCGGAGACCCGCGAGACATCCCCGGTCGCGTCCTTCACGCCAACGATGTTCTTCAACTTGGCCAGATCCCCCATCGTCGCCGGGGTCATGTCGATGACGGAGCGCGACGGGATATTGTAGATGATGATCGGAATGTCGGCGCAGTCGTTCAGCGCCTTGAAATGCGCATAGAGCCCGCGCTGCGTCGGCTTGTTGTAATAGGGCGTCACGACGAGCGCGCCGTCCGCACCGACCTTCTTCGCGAAGGTGACGAAGCGGATCGCCTCGTCCGTGTTGTTCGAGCCGGCGCCGGCGATCACCGGAACGCGCTTCGCAGCGGTCTTCACCACCAGTTCGATGACGTGCTCGTGCTCCTGATGGCTCAGCGTCGGGCTCTCCCCTGTTGTGCCAACCGGGACGAGGCCGTGCGAACCTTCGTCGATATGCCATTCGACGAGTTCGATCAGGGTTTTCTCGTCCACCGCTCCGTCCCGAAACGGGGTGACGAGCGCGGGAAGAGAGCCTCTGAACATGGGTCTGACCTCAGGATGGCCGGCGGTGCGACCATCGCGCCGCTGCGGCGGGCGGACATTATACGCGGCGCGCCGCCTCCGCAAGAACGCCCGGCCCGTCCCCGGGCGTCGGCAAGGCCCGAAACGAGGCTGGCGCGGCGCGGACGGGATGATAAGGTCCGCCGCGACGATCCGCACCAGCAACGGAGCCGCCAATGTTTCGCCCCGCCGCCTTCGCCGCCATCCTGCTTATCACCGCCTCGCCCGAAGCCGCGCGATCCGACGCGGCGAGCGAGGTCGCCGCCTCGATGGCTGCGGCGGACAAACGGGACTGGGGCGAAGCGCGAAGCCGCGCCGCGGCCGCGGGCGATCCGGTCGCGCTCACCCTTTATCAATGGCGGTTGCTTTCGGCCGGCGACGGCGACTGGCGCGCCTATCGCGATTTCGTCGCGACGAATGGCGACTGGCCAAATCTCTCGCGGATCAGGGCGAAGGGCGAGGCGCTGATCCCGCCCGGCGCCTCGCTTGGCGAAATCGACGCCTTCCTCGGCGTCGAGGGAACGCAAACGGGCGCCGGCGCGCTCCGCCGGGCGGAGGCGCTCGCGGCGGCGGGCCGAAACGCCGAAGCGGACCAGGAGATCATTCGCGCATGGCGAAGCTTCTCGCTGACGCCCGGCGAGACCGCCGCGTTCCGCGCGGAGCATAGCGGCCTGATCCGGCCGCATCACGCCGCGCGGGCGGACGAACTGTTGTGGCGCGGCCTGACCGGCGAAGCGCAGGCGATGAAGCCGCTGGTCTCGGCGGATTGGGCGGCGCTGATAGAGGCCCGGGCCCGCGTCCACGCCATGGGCAATGGCGTCGACGAAGCCATCGCCGCGGTGCCCGCGTCACTCGCAAACGATCCCGGCCTCGCATGGGAGCGATTCCGCTGGCGGATGAAGAAGAATCTCTATGACAGCGCCGGCTCTCTTCTCCAGTCGCGCACCGGAAGCGTCGACTCGCTCGGCCGCCCAGAGGTCTGGGGCCACCGCCGCCGGCTTCTGGTGCGCAGGCTCTATCGGCAGGGGCGCTTTGTCGACGCCTACAACCTCGCCAATCAGAACCACATGGTCGGCGGCTCGGATTACTCCGATCTCGAATGGCTTGCGGGCTGGATCGCGCTCCGGCGGCTCAACGATCCCGGCAGGGCGGCGACGCATTTCAGCCGTTTCATCGCCGCGGTGGAGACGCCGATCAGCCTCGGGCGGGGATATTACTGGCTTGGCCGGGCTTATGAGGCCGGCGGGGACGAGTCCGGGGCGATGCGCGCCTATCGAACCGGCGCCCAGCATCAGACCAGCTTCTACGGCCAGCTTGCGGCGGAACGCGCCGGCGTGCCGACCGATAGCGCGCTCGCGGCCGGACCGGATGGCGACTGGCGGCGCGCCAGTTTCGCCGGACGCTCGATCGTCCGCGCCGCGCAACTCCTTTCCGCCGCCGGCGACCGGCGCCGCGCGCACTGGTTCCTGACCCATCTCGCCTCGACCCTCTCCACCTATGACGACCTCGCCGGGGCCGCCAATCTCGCGATCACGCTGAACCGGCCCGACGCCGCTATCCGGATCGGTAAGATCGCGGCGCGAAAAGGCCATGTCCTGAGGGGCGATTACTATCCCGTCACCGAACTCGCGCGCTTCAACGCCGGCGTCGAGCCCGCGCTCGCCATGGCGATCGGCCGGCAGGAGAGCGAGTTAAACCCCGAAGCGATCAGCCCGGCCGGCGCGCGCGGACTGATGCAGGTGATGCCAGCGACCGCAAGAAAGGTCGCAGGCTGGATCGATCAGCCCTATTCGCTGGCGCGGCTGACAGGCGACTGGCGTTATAACGCGACGCTAGGTCAAACATATCTCGCACGGCGACTGGAGCAGTTCGGCGGCTCGGTGGCGATGGCGGCGGCGGCCTATAACGCCGGCGCCGGCCGCGTGGACCGGTGGATCGCCTCCTATGGCGATCCGCGCACCGGCGCCATCGACTGGATCGACTGGCTGGAGACGATCCCATTCGACGAGACCCGCAACTACGTCCAGCGCGTGCTGGAGGGGTTGCAGATCTACCGCAGCCGCATAGCCGGCCAGCCGGTCGCCTTCCGGCTGAAACAGGATGCGCTCGGGCGCTGAGAGGATGTTCCGATGACGATCACGACCTGCGTATTCGACGCATACGGCACGCTCTTCGACGTGACCGCGGCGGCGCGGGCCGCAGCCGGCGAACCCGGACGCCAAGGCTTCGCCGCAAAATGGCCCGCCATCGCCGCCACATGGCGGCTGAAGCAACTTCAGTACAGCTGGCTCCGCGCCGTGGCCGACGCGCATGTGGACTTCTGGGAGGTGACGCAGAACGGCCTCGACTACGCGCTGGCGGCGGAAGGGATCGACGACCCCGAGCTTCGCGAGCGGCTCCTCGCGCTTTACTGGGAGTTGTCCGCCTTCGCCGAGGTTCCCGCAATGCTCTCGACGCTGAAGGCTTCGGGCTTCGCCACCGCGATCCTGTCCAACGGTTCGCCGGAGATGCTGGGAGCGGCGATCAGGAGCGCCGGGCTCGGCGCGCTCCTCGACGCCGTGCTTTCGGTGGAAAGCGTCGGCGTCTTCAAGCCGCATCGCAGGGTTTATGATCTGGTCGGCGAGAAATTCATGACCAGGCCCGAGAACGTGCTCTTCGTTTCCTCGAACGGCTGGGACGCCGCCGCCGCCACGGGTTACGGTTTTCAGACCGTCTGGGTGAACCGCGCGGGCGAGCCGGAGGAACGGCTGCCCTGGCGCCCCCGGACGACACTTGAAGATCTCACCAGGATTCCGGAGCTGGCGCAGGCCGGACGATGAAGCGCTTTCGCACCGCCGACGGGTTGCAACTCGCCTATCGGGATGAGCCGGGCGGACCGGGCGCCCCTCTCCTGTGCCTCGCGGGGCTGACCCGTTCGGGTCGTGATTTCGACCATTTCGCAACCGCGATGAAAGCGCGGCGGCGACTCATCCGGCTCGACTGCCGGGGGCGCGGCGCATCGGATTTCGACCCGGATTTCAGCCATTACAACGCGATGGTCGAGGCCGGCGACGCGCTGGCGCTACTCGATCATCTCGACGTCGAACGCGCGGTGGTCGTCGGCTCCTCGCGTGGCGGCATCCTCGCGGCGATGATCGCGACGACACGGCCCGAACGGCTCGCGGGCATCGTTCTGAACGATGTCGGCCCAGTGATCGAGGCGGACGGGATCGCGAAGATCATCGGCTATCTCGGCATCCCGCCCGAGGCGAAGACGATGACGGAGGCGGCAGCGGGCCTCAAGGCGCTGTTCGGCGCGGCCTTCACCGATGTCGATGCGGGCTTCTGGTCCGACTGGGCGGAGCGAAGCTATGTGGTGACGGCGGAAGGGCTGACGCTCGCCTATGATCCGAAGCTGCGCGACGCGACGCTGGCGCAGGTCGCCGCGGCCGGCCCGGAAGGCGGTGATCTCTGGCCTCTCTTCGCGGCGCTGAAGCCGATACCGACACTGGCGCTCCGGGGCGCGAACTCCGACCTCCTGAGCGCCGCCACCCTGGTCGAGATGGCGGCGCAAATACCCGCCCTCATCACCGCCGAGATCCCCGGCCGCGGCCATATTCCCCGGCTCGACGAGCCCGCCGCGCTCGAAGCGATCAACGGTTTTCTGGACGGGCTCGATGACTGATTCGGTCGGCATCGCCGAAATCCGCGCGGCTGCGCGCCGCCTGGAGGGCGCGGCGCGGGTGACGCCGCTTCTGGAATCGGACACCCTCAACGTCATCGCAGGGCGCCGTGTGCTGGTGAAGGCTGAATGTCTGCAAAGAACCGGCAGCTTCAAGTTCCGCGGCGGCTGGAGCGCGCTCTCCGCGCTCGACCCTGCGGCGCGCGCGAAGGGAGTCATCGCCTTCTCATCGGGCAATCACGCGCAGGGCGTCGCCCTCGCTGCGAAGCTGCACGGCGCGCCGGCGGTGATCATCATGCCATCGGACGCGCCACAGGCGAAGATCGCAGGCGCGCGCGGCTACGGCGCTGAAATCGTCCTATACGACCGTCGGTCGGAGGATCGCGACGCGCTCGGCGCCACCCTCGCGGCGGAGCGCGGGCTGACGCCGATCAAACCGTTCGATGAGCCGATGGTGATCGCCGGGCAAGGAACGTGCGGGCTGGAGATTGCGGCGCAAACGGCGGCCGTCGGAGTGGCGGAAGCGGATGTCGTGATCTGCTGCGGCGGCGGCGGCTTCACCGCCGGAGCCGCGCTGGCGCTGGAGGCCGCGGCGCCCAGGCTTCGCGTGCGCCCGGCGGAGCCCGCCGGCTTCGACGACGCCGCGCGCTCTCTTCGCTCCGGACGGCGTGAGCGGAACGACGGCGTCGGTAGCTCGATCTGCGACGCCATACTCACGCCGCAGCCGGGCGAGCTGACCTTTCCCGTCATGCGCCGCCTTTGCGGGCCTGGCCTCGTGGTCGGCGACGAAGAAGCGCGCTGCGCCATGGCGACCGCCTGGAAGCATCTGAAAATCGTCGCGGAGCCCGGCGGCGCGGTCGCGCTCGCCTCGGTGCTTTTCCGGCGCGAGGAGATCGAGGGCGACGCGGTGATCTGCACGGTCTCCGGCGGAAATGTAGACCCCGGCGTCTTCGCCGCCGCGCTGTCGGATTACGGAGACGCGCCCTGAGACCCGCCACGATCGACAGCGCCGACTACCGACGCGGCGTCATCACGGTCGCGTTCGGCGCGCTGATGTATTCGCCGGACAGCCTGCTTTTGCGCCTGATGGCGATGGAGCAATGGCCGACGATGTTCTGGCGCGGGCTGATCGGCGGCTGTGCGGTCACACTCGTCCTGATCCTCATGTATGGCCGGGGCTATCCAGCGAAGATATTGGCGCTTCGCGGCTATGGTCTCGCCTTTGCAACCGCTTTCGTCGCCACATCGTTCTGCTTCATTTTCGCGGTGCGCGAAACCAGCGTCGGCAATACGCTCTTCATCGTCTCGACCTCACCGGTCTTTTCCGCGTTGATTTCCTGGGCGGCGCTCGGCGAACGGCCGGACCGGCGCACCATCCGCACGATAGCGATCGCGCTCGCCGGCATCGCCCTGATCGCCTTCGGCGGCGCGAACGAAGGCGGTCCAGACTCCCTGATCGGAGACCTCGCCGCGCTCGGCGCCGCGTTCTTTCTCGCCTCGTCCTTCGTGATTTCACGGAGCGTGCGCCCGCTCGACATGACGCCGATGCTTGGCCCCGCGGCGCTGATGAGCGCGGTGGTGGCCAGCGTTTTTGTCGCCGATTTCACCGTCCCGGCGGCGGCGCTCCCGCCGCTCCTCGCAATGGGCCTGCTGGTCATGCCCGTCGCGACGTGGTGCCTCACCATGGGACCGCGGCATATACCGGCTGTCGAGGTGAGCCTTCTGATGCTGATCGAAGCGGTGATCGGCCCATTGCTCGTCTGGTGGGCGCTCAGCGAATATCCAGGCGACACGACGCTGATCGGCGGCGCGATGATCATCTCCGCACTCGCCTGGTCCAGCATAGAAAGGCTCCGCCGCCGGTGATTCGCGCTAACGTCTGCCGGCAATTTCTCAACAAAAACGTCAGTTTTTCTTGTTTTACAGCCCCTGTCACGCGCGAGTCACGCCCGCCAATTGATTATCGCGGCATCGGGCCAGAAAAGGCCGAAGGGGTTTTACTCGCTTATTGTGATCTGATCGGGCCGCCGCGCGTCGGCGGCGTCGGCGGAATTGCGTTCGCTGGCGGCGTCATCAGACAGGCGCACGGCGTCGGGGGAGGCCTCGCGCGCCGGATCGAACTGAGACGTGGGGCGTTGCTCCCGCGCACCCCCCGGTCTCGGCCGGGGGGTTTTTCTTCGCGACGCCGGAATCCGCCGCCGATGTACAATAGATCACTCGATTTGACGCTGGCGCGCGACCGGTCTCACGCGCAGGTCACGGCGCGCGGGTAGGACTCCTCTCATCGGAACATTGATCCCGACTGAAATATCGCAGTTCAGATGATCATTGGACGGCGGGCCATCTCTTCGGCACCGGACGAGCGCAGTTTCGTTTGCGTCGTCCTGACCGAGGCGCCGGAAAGATCCCGCCGGACAGGAGGGGGGAGCGCCCCCGCCTGTTCCGCCTCGCAGTCCGTCGCTCTTCGGGGCGAACTCTCTCTCACTGACCCCCGGCGCCTCCACGCCGGGGGTTTTTTAACCGTTCATGCGGATCGCGGCGTTCGTCGGGTCATAGGGGCTGTCCTCCACAACTTCCGCGTCCCAGAGCGCGCGGAACATGCTGACCTTCAGCTTCGTTCCGACCGCCGCGAGATCGGGCCGCACGTAACCGATTCCGATCTGCTTGCCGAAATGCACGGAATAGCCGCCGGAGGTGAGGCGGCCGACCGTCTCGCCATCGAGTGAGAGCGCCTCACGGCCCCAGGGATCGGCGTCCTCCGGTCCGTCGATCAGAAGCGTCACGCATCGGGCGCGCACGCCGGTCGCCGCCATCGCCTCCTTGCCGCGAAAGACCTTCTCCATATCAACGAACCGGTCGAGCCCGGCCTCGAGCGGCGTCGCGTCGCGGCCGAGATCGGATCCGAAGGCGCGGTAACTCTTTTCCTGTCGGAGCCAGTTCTGCGCCCGCGCCCCGCAGAGCTTCATGCCGTGTTTCGCGCCAGCAGCGACGAGAAGATCGAAGAGATGGTTCTGCATCTCGATCGGGTGATGGAGCTCCCACCCCAACTCGCCGGTATAGGCGACGCGGATCGCCTTCACCGGAACCATGCCGAGGTCGATGTTCTTCGCCGAAAGCCAGGGGAACGCCTTGTTTGTAAGCGCGGTCGCCGGGTCCGCGTCGACAATGATCTCTTTCAGGATATCGCGCGCGCGCGGCCCCGCCAGCGCGAAGACACCCCATTGGGACGTGACGTCCTGCACCTCGATCCAACCGAGATCAGCGCGCTTCGCCGCCGCCTCCTTCACCAACCAATCATGATCATACGCCTGCGCGGCGCCGGCGGTGACAACGTAATATTCATCCTCGCCCTCGCGCACTATGGTCAGCTCCGTCCGGATCGTGCCGGCCTCCGTCAGACCGTAGGTGAGGTTGATCCGCCCGATCCGCGGCAGCTTGTTGCAGGTCAGCCAGTCGAGGAACGCCGTCGCGCCCGGACCGGCGATACGGTGCTTGGTGAATGCGGTGGCATCGAAGAGCCCGGCGCGCTCGCGCGCCGCTTTCGCTTCCTCAACCGCATATTTCCACCAGCCGCCACGGCGGAAGCTGCGGCTGGCATGGTCGTCGAACCCTTCGGGCGCGAAGTAGTTCGGCCGCTCCCAACCGTTCACCTGCCCGAACTGCGCCCCGGCCGCCTTCATTCGCTCGTAACAGGGCGCGGTGCGAAGCGGGCGGGCCGCCTCGCGCTCTTCGTCGGCATGGTGAAGAATGAAAACGTGCTCGTAGCATTCTTCGTTCTTGCGCCGCGCGTACTCGCGGTTGACCCAGCGTCCGTAGCGGCGCGGGTCGAGCGACCACATGTCGATCTCCGCCTCGCCCTCCGTCATCACCTGCGCAAGATAGTGGCCGGTTCCGCCGGCGGCGGTGATACCGAAGGAGAACCCCTCCGCGAACCAGAAATTCTCCACCCCCGGGGCCGGGCCGACCAGTGGGTTTCCATCCGGCGTGTAGCAGATCGGGCCGTTGAAATCGTCCTTGAGACCGGCGTTCTCGGAGGAGGGCAGCCGGTGAATCATCGAGAGGTATTCCGTCTCGATCCGCTCGAGATCGAGCGGAAAGAGATCGGCGCGGAATGTTTCCGGCACGCCAAACTGGAACCGCGCCGGGGCGCCGCGCTCATAGGGGCCGAGAATCCACCCGCCGCGCTCTTCCCTCACATACCATTTCGCGTCGGCGTCGCGGAGGACAGGATGCTCGCCATTCGCCTTGCGCCATTCCAGCAAGGCCGGATCTGGCTCGGTCACGATATACTGGTGCTCGACCGGCATCGCCGGGATGTAGCAGCCGACCATCGCCGCCGTCGCCTGCGCGTGGTTTCCCGTCGCGGTGACGACGTGCTCGCAGGCGATCTCGAACGTCTCGTCGGAGGTGACAAGATTGCCGCCCTTCTCGACCATCTTCGCCGCTTTCACCACCCACTCGTCGCCGCGCCGTTCGAACCCCGTGACATGGGCGCGGCGAATGATCTCCACCCCCCGCTGGCGGGCGCCCTTAGCCATCGCCTGCGTCACGTCCGCCGGGTTGATGTAACCGTCGGTCGGATGAAAGATCGCCCCTTTCAGATCATCTGTTCTGACCAGAGGCCATCGCGCGCCGATCTCCTTCGGCGTCAGCCATTCGAAGGGGATGCCGACGCTCTCCGCCGTCGCCGCGTAAAGCGCGTATTCGTCCATCCGCGCATCGGTCTGCGCCATGCGCAGATTGCCAACGACCGAGAATCCGGCGTCGAGCCCGGTCTCGGCCTCCAATTCCTTGTAGAATTTTACGCTGTAGTCGTGGATGTGGCTCGTCGCGTAGGACATGTTGAAGAGCGGCAGCAATCCGGCCGCATGCCAAGTCGAACCGGAGGTCAGTTCGTCCCGCTCCAGCAGCACGACATCGGTCCAGCCCGCCTTCGCCAGATGATAAGCGATGGAGGCGCCGACAGCGCCGCCTCCGACGACGACGGCGCGGGCGTGGGTTCTCATCCTAGGCTCCTCGGTCGGTCCGTGCGTTCCTCGGTCGGAAGATGCGTCCAGTCCGGCCGCGGCGTTGGCGCGTGCGCGACGCCTTTCGGCCTGATTCCGTCTACGTCCTGTGCGACAGGCACATGACGCGCGATACGCCGCGCCACGAACACCTATCCATGTGCGCTTGAGAGAGGTTCGCGCCGTGAGATCATCCAGTCGGTTCAGCCCGCTTGACCCGGTGGAGATCCAGGCGCCGCTCGAGGCTCAGATCGATTGACCGCAACTCCGGCATCGGCCACCCGAACGCCGGGGCCGAACAACCCCAATCTCGCCGGTTCTGGCGCAAATTCGGATTTCGACGGGTTATCCCCACATTGCCGGCGTCATCGCCGCATCGCGATTCGCGATCAGAGGACGAATATGACTGGCAAGGCTCATCTGCGCCGGAGTACGCGTTCTCAACGGGTTCGCATCTTCCGCGGTAGGGGTGTTCTACGGGGCCGGCGCCCCTCGGCTCCTGAGCAATCCGGGGCGGCTTCACGCCTTTTGCGCGTCGTGGGCCAGGCGACGGCCTCTTTCGTCGTATCTCTGCTCAAGGACGCCAACCGATCGCCGGCATCAAAAGACCGCCCCCGCCGAATGGCGAAGGGCGGTCATTTTTCGTACCGCCAATTGTCCGAAATTTCAGAACATATGTTCGACGGCTGTGAGGAGGTCGTTCAGCCGTTGGCTCGCGGTTCGTTGGCCATGATGATCCTGGCTGTCGATCTCGTCAAGCTCGGCGCGCGCCTTCGTGATCCGCTCATCGAGAAACTCGCGGTCCAACTCGGCGCGCGCGAGAGTTTCCTCGGCGAGGATTGCGACGCCCTCAGGCGTGATCTCGGCGAAGCCGCCGGTGACGAAGTATTCGCCTTCCGCCTCACCGCCGGTCACGGTCAGGACGCCGGGGCGGAGCGTCGTCAGGAACGGCGCGTGGCCGGGCAGCGCGCCGATATCCCCTTCCATGCCGGGGATCGTCACCATGTCCGCCTCGCCCGCCGCCAACCGGCGCTCGGGCGAGACCAACTCGAAGTTCATCTTGTCGGCCATCTCAGCCTCCCTGTCGGCGCGATCAGGCCGCGTCCGCGGCCAGCCGTTCGGCCTTCGCGATCACGTCGTCGATGTCGCCAACCATATAGAACGCCGCCTCCGGCAGGTGATCGAACTCACCGGCGCAAACCCGCTTGAACCCGTCGATGGTCTTTTCCAGCGGCACCTGAACGCCCGGCGAGCCCGTGAAGACCTGCGCGACGTCGAAGGGCTGCGAGAGGAAGCGCTGCAGCTTCCGGGCGCGCGCCACCGCCAGCTTGTCCTCCTCGGAAAGCTCGTCCATGCCGAGAATGGCGATGATGTCCTGCAGCGCCTTGTAGCGCTGGAGAATTTCCTGAACATTACGCGCGACGGCGTAATGCTCTTCACCGATCACGGCCGGGTCGAGCAGGCGCGAGGTCGAGTCGAGCGGATCGACCGCCGGGTAGATGCCCAACTCCGAAATGGCGCGCGAGAGCACCGTCGTCGCATCGAGGTGGGCGAAGGATGTCGCGGGCGCCGGGTCGGTGAGGTCGTCCGCCGGCACGTAGATCGCCTGCACCGAGGTGATCGAGCCCTTGTTGGTGGACGTGATCCGCTCCTGCAGCGCGCCCATGTCGGTCGCCAGCGTCGGCTGGTAGCCGACCGCCGAGGGAATGCGGCCCAGAAGCGCCGAGACCTCGGAGCCCGCCTGGGTGAAGCGGAAGATGTTGTCGACGAAGAAGAGAACATCGGTGCCGGACTGGTCGCGGAACTGCTCGGCCAGCGTCAGGCCGGTCAGCGCGACACGGGCGCGCGCGCCCGGCGGCTCATTCATCTGGCCGTAGACGAGCGCCACTTTCGATTCGGTCAGGTTGTCCGGCACGATGACGCCCGATTCGATCATCTCGTGATAAAGGTCGTTCCCCTCGCGCGTCCGCTCGCCGACGCCGGCGAAAACCGAGTAGCCCGAGTGCACCTTGGCGATGTTGTTGATCAGCTCCATGATCAACACCGTCTTGCCGACGCCCGCTCCACCGAAGAGGCCGATCTTGCCGCCCTTCGCGTAGGGCGCGAGAAGGTCGACGACCTTGATGCCGGTGGCCAGAACCTCCGACTCGGTCGACTGATCGACATAGTCGGGCGCCGGCTGGTGGATCGGACGACGCTCTTCGGTCTCGACAGGGCCGCCCTCGTCCACCGGTTCGCCGACGACGTTGAGAATCCGGCCGAGCGTGCCGTCGCCGACAGGCACGGAGATCGGGGCGTCGGTGTCATTCACTTCCCCGCCGCGCACGAGCCCCTCGGTCGCGTCCATGGCGATGGTCCGCACCGTGTTCTCGCCGAGATGCTGCGCCACTTCGAGCACCAGCCGCTGGCCGTTATTGTCGGTCTCCAGCGCGTTGAGGATCGCGGGCAGATGGCCGTCGAACTGCACGTCGACGACGGCGCCGATGACCTGGGTGATCTTGCCTGATTTCGCCATGTTCTCTCTCTCCGAGCGGGTCAGAGCGCCTCGGCGCCCGAAATGATTTCAATAAGTTCGTTGGTGATCGCGGCCTGGCGCGATCGATTGTACTGGATCGTCAGCTTGTCGATCATCTCGCCGGCGTTGCGGGTCGCGTTGTCCATCGCCGACATCCGCGCGCCCTGCTCGGAAGCGGCGTTCTCGAGGAGCGCGCGAAAGATCTGCACCCCGAGATTGCGCGGCAGAAGCTCCGCGAGGATCTCATCCTCGTCAGGCTCGTATTCATAGGCCTTGGCCGGGCCGGCGTCTTTGTCGTCGCTCGCTTCGACCACCGCCGGGATAAGCTGCTGCGCTGTCGGCACCTGGCTGATGACCGACTGGAAACGGTTGAAGAAGATCGTCGCCACGTCGAATTCGCCGGCGCCGAACCGCTTCAGGATCTCAGCGGCGACGCCGCGCGCATCGCTGAAGCTGACGCGCTTCACCTCGGTCATATCGACATGGTCGATGAAATAATCGCCGTATTTCCGGCGTAGCTGCTCACGACCCTTCTTGCCGATGGTCAGGATCTTTATCGTCTTGCCGGCGGCGATCAACTCGTCCGCCTTTTGCTTCGCGAGGCGAACGATGGAGGAGTTGAATCCGCCACATAGCCCGCGCTCGGCCGTCGCGACGATCAGCAGATGCACCTTGTCGTCGCCGGTTCCGGCCATCAGCTTCGGCGCGTTGGCCGCCCCAGCGGTGGCGCGGGCCAGATTCTCCAGCACCTCGTCCATACGCTCGGCGAACGGGCGCGCGGCCTCCGCCGCCTCCTGCGCCCGGCGCAGCTTGGCGGCGGCGACCATCTGCATCGCCTTGGTGATCTTCCGGGTCGACGTGACCGACGCGATCCGGTTCTTCAGTACCTTGAGGTTCGCCATCGGGCGCTATCCCCCTCCGGTTTTTGCTCAGGCGAAAGTCTTCGCGAAATCGTCGACGGCGGCCTTGATCTTTTCCTCGATCTCGCCCGCGATCTTCTGATCGTTGTCGCGGATCTCGTTCAGGAGATCCTGATGCTCGCCGCGAAGATGCTCCAGCAGCCCGCGTTCGAACGGGCCGACCTGATCCACCCTGATCTCGTCGATATAGCCCTTGGTGCCGGCATAGATGACGCAGACCTGTTCGGCGTTGGTGAGCGGCGAGTATTGCGGCTGCTTCAGAAGTTCGACCAGCCGAGCGCCGCGGTTAAGAAGCCGCTGCGTCGCCGCGTCGAGATCGGAGCCGAACTGTGCGAAGGCCGCCATTTCGCGATACTGCGCCAGCTCCAGCTTGATCGAACCGGCGACGGATTTCATCGCCTTGGTCTGCGCCGAAGAACCGACGCGGGAGACCGAGAGACCGACATTCACCGCCGGCCGGACGCCCTGGTAGAACAGCTCGGTTTCAAGGAAGATCTGGCCGTCGGTGATCGAGATGACGTTGGTCGGGATGAAGGCGGAAACGTCGCCGCCCTGAGTCTCGATGATCGGCAGGGCGGTGATCGAGCCGGCCCCGTTGTCGTCATTGAGCTTCGCCGCGCGCTCGAGAAGCCGCGAGTGAAGATAGAACACGTCGCCCGGATAAGCCTCACGCCCCGGCGGACGACGCAGCAGAAGCGACATCTGGCGATAAGCGACAGCCTGCTTAGAGAGATCGTCATAGATGATCAGCGCGTGACGGCCGTTGTCGCGAAAATGCTCCGCCATGGCGCAGGCCGAATAGGGCGCGAGAAACTGCAGCGGCGCCGGGTCGGACGCGGTGGCGGCGACGACGATGGAGTATGCCAGCGCCCCGGTCTCCTCCAGCTTCTTCACAAGCTGCGCGACGGTGGAGCGCTTCTGCCCGATCGCGACATAGACGCAATAGAGCTTCTTCGATTCATCGTCGCCGGCGGCGTCGTTCACCGATTTCTGGTTCAGGATCGCGTCGAGCGCGACGGCGGTCTTGCCGGTCTGGCGGTCGCCGATGATCAGCTCGCGCTGGCCGCGGCCGATCGGGATCAGCGCATCGACGGCCTTGAGCCCGGTCGCCATCGGCTCATGCACCGATTTCCGCGGAATGATGCCGGGGGCCTTCACCTCCGCGCGCGAGCGTTTGGAGGCGTTGAGGGGCCCCTTGCCGTCGATCGGATTGCCGAGCCCGTCCACAACGCGGCCCAGAAGCTCGTCGCCGGTAGGCACGTCGACGATGTTGCCCGTGCGCTTGACGGTGTCCCCTTCCTTGATCGTCCGGTCGTCGCCGAAGATCACGACGCCGACATTGTCAGCCTCGAGGTTCAGCGCCATGCCGCGGATGCCGCCGGGAAACTCGACCATTTCGCCGGCCTGGCAATTGTCGAGGCCATAGACGCGCGCGATGCCGTCGCCGACGGAAAGCACCCGGCCGATCTCGGCCACTTCCGCGTCCTGTCCGAAATTCTTGATCTGCTCTTTCAGGATCGCGGAGATCTCAGCAGCCTGGATGCTCATCATCCGACCTCTTTCATAGCGGTTTCAAGGGAGGCGAGGCGCGAGCGGATCGAGGTGTCGATCATCTTCGAGCCCACCTTGACGACGAGACCGCCGATTAGCGCCTCGTCCACGGTGACGTCGAGCGCGATGTCCGCGCCCGCGAATTTCTTGATAACGGCTTCCAGCTCTTCTTGCTGCGCCGCCGTCAGCGGCGTCGCGGCAGTCACCTCGGCGGCGACAACGCCGCGCTTCTTGGCGAGAAGCGCGCTGAATGCTTCGATCACCTGCGGCAAGGCGAAAAGCCGCCGTTTGGCCGCCATCAGCCCGACCAGCGAGGAGACAGGCGCGCCGATCTCCATCGCCTTGCAGATCGCCGCCATCGCGGCGCCCTGATCCTCGCGCGACACGATCGGGCTTGCGATCAGGGCGGCGAAGTCGTCGCTCTCACCGATCGCGGCCTTCAGCGCGCCAAGATGGCCTTCGACGGATTCAAGCTTGTCGCTCTCCTCCGCCAACTCAAAAATCGCGGCCGCATAGCGCCCGGCGATCCCTGCGGTCGAGGCTGACCTGTCGCTCATCCAATTCCCTCGTCGTCGTCAGTTTCGAGCCGGGTGTTCCGGCCAGACGGCATGGCGATTTCTTCCCGGGCGCAGCGGCCCCCGAAGCCGCGCGTTGCCTATCATGGGCCTCGCAAGCTTTGCAATGCCCGCTGCGATCATCTTGGGGAAGCTGATCGCAGCTCTTTCAACATGTTGTGGAAAATCGGAAGGCGCCCCGCGCGGGCGGCGCAGTTTTTTTGCTGCAATGCGGGGAAACCCGAGCGATTCCCGCCCTCCGGTCGCGGGAATCAGAGAAAGCTCTGCGGATCGATATCGATGGCGACGCGCACCGCGGAAGGCGTCTTCACCGCCGCGCGCCAGCGCCGGAGCGCAGCCTGAAGCGGCGCGCCCTTCGCCACCTTCACCAACAGCCGCACCCGCGCCTTGCCGCGGATTCGTGCGATCGGGGCGGGGGCGGGGCCGAACAGTTCCGCCCCCGCCGCGCGCAGCGGCTCATCCGCCCTGGCCAGCGCCTCCGCCGTCGCCCAGACCTGCGCCTCGTTCCGACCGGACAGGATCACCCCCGCCATCCTGCCGTAGGGCGGCGCCCCGGCGCGGCGGCGCTCCGCCGCCAGTTCGTTCAGAAACGCCTCCGCGTCGCCTGAGACCAACGCCCGCATCACGGCGTGATCCGGCGCCGCCGTCTGGACCAGCGCGACGCCCGGCCGCTCCGCCCGTCCGGCGCGGCCGGCGACCTGGCGCACAAGCTGGAATGTCCGCTCCGCCGCCCGAAGATCACCGCCCTGAAGGCCGAGATCGGCGTCGATCACGCCGACCAGCGTCAGAAGCGGGAAATTATGCCCCTTCGCGACGATCTGCGTTCCGATGATCAGGTCCGCGCCGCCGGCGGCGATCCGCGCGATTTCCTCCTTGATCGCGCCGGCGGCGATGTCGGAGGAGAGGATCGCGATTCGCGAATCGGGGAAGATCTGCTCCGCCTCCTCCGCCAGCCGCTCGACGCCCGGGCCGGTGGCGGCGAGCCGGTCCTCGCGCCCGCAGGCGGGGCAAGCGGTCGGGATCGGCTCCGTCCGGCCGCACTGATGGCAGACGAGGCGCTTGCGGAAACGGTGCTCGACCATGCGCGCGTCGCAATCCCGGCATTCGAAGAAATGCCCGCAGGCGCGGCACACGGTGAGCGGCGCGTAGCCGCGCCGGTTGAGGAAGAACAGCACCTGCTCGCCCGCATCGATTCGCGCCTTGGCGGCGCGTGCAAGCGCCGGCGCGATCCAGCGTCCGGCGGGCGGGCCTTCCTCGCGGATATCGAGCAGCCGGACCTCCGGCAGTTCGGCGACGCCAAACCGTTCCGACAACTCGACACGGGCGTATTTCCCCGCCTCGGCGTTCGCCCATGTCTCCAGCGAAGGCGTGGCGGAGGCGAGCACGATCGCCGCGCCTTCGAGCGAGGCGCGCAGCACCGCCATGTCGCGCGCGTTATAGAGTGCGCCGTCCTCCTGCTTGTAGGAGCCGTCGTGCTCCTCATCCACGACGATCAGGCCTGGATCGGCGAAGGGAAGGAACAGCGCCGAGCGCGCCCCCACGACCAGCCGCGCCGCGCCGGTCGCGACGCCAACCCAGACGCGCCGTCGCTCAGCCCCGGCGATTCCGGAATGCCATTCCGCCGGGCGCGCGCCGAAGCGCCGTTCGACCCGGTCGATAAAGGCCGCGGTCAGCGCGATCTCCGGCAATAGGATCAGCGCCTGGCGCCCCTGCTTCAGACATTCGGAGATGGCTTCGAGATAGACCTCGGTCTTGCCGGAGCCGGTGACGCCCCGCAGGAGAATCGCGCTGAAGGTTCGCGCCGCGACCGCTGCGCGAAGCCGCGCCGCCGCGGCCTCCTGATCCTCCGATAGCGCGGCGGGCGCGACGGCCGGGTCGAGCGGCGCGAAGGGCCGTCCGCCGGAGCGTTCCTCCGCCACCAGCGCGCCAAGCGCAGCCATCCCCTTGACGACGCCCGCAGACACCCCGGCGAAGGCGGAAAGCTCAGCCGCAGACATGGCGCCGCCGGTTTCCGCCAGCGCAGCGAGAACGCGCTTTCGCGCCGAGGTCTCACGCGCAGCCGGCGCGCCGGGGCGATAGACGACGCGCGGGCGCGGCGGGCGACCGAGATCGGGGGCGCGCGTCGCGAGCCGCAACATGCCGCCGAGCGGCGTCAACGTGTAGTCGGCGGCGCGAGAGAGGAACGCCCGCAGCGCCGCCGTCGCCGGCGGCAGGTCGAGCCGGCGGAGCACGGTTTTCAGCTTCGCGGCGTCCGCATCTCCCGCGCCCTTCCCCCAGACCACGCCGATGACGACGTTCGGTCCAACCTCCACCTCGACGAAATCACCCGGCGCCAACGCCATGTCTGGCCCCGTCCGGTAATCATAGGCGCGTTCCACCGGCAGCGGCGTCAGCACCGCCACCAGCGCGCCCGGCGCGAAGCGTTCAGCGACGTCCGTCACGCCATTTCCCATGGCGACGCGCCGCGCCTTGCATTATGCTTCGCCCGAAGAGGTGGGCCCGAAAAGCGCCATACCCGCATGAGCGGAGAGAAGCGCGGGCGAGAAGCAGGAGAACACCCAATGAAATTTTTCGTCGACACGGCGGAAATCGCCGAGATTCGCGAACTGGCCGAGACCGGAATGGTCGATGGCGTCACCACCAACCCGTCGCTGATCATGAAATCCGGTCGCGACATCACCGATGTGACCAAGGAGATTTGCGACCTGATCGACGGCCCGGTCAGCGCCGAGACCGTCGCGACGGACGCCGAGGGCATGATCGCCGAAGGCAAGAAGCTGGCGGAGATCGCGCCCAATATCGCGATCAAAGTACCGTTGACTTGGGAGGGGCTGAAGGCCTGCAAGACGCTTACGGGCGAGGGGCGGATGGTCAACGTCACGCTCTGCTTCTCCGCCAATCAGGCCCTGCTCGCGGCCAAGGCCGGGGCGACATTCATTTCGCCCTTCATCGGACGGCTCGACGATATCTCCCTGGACGGCATGGATCTCATCCAGGAGATTCGCCAGATCTACGACAACTACCATTTTTCCACCGAGATTCTCGCCGCGTCCATCCGCAGCGTGAACCATGTGAAGGCGGCGGCGCTGATCGGCGCCGACGTCATCACGGCGCCGCCCAACGTGATCAAGGCGCTCGCGGCGCATCCGCTGACCGACAAGGGACTCGACGCGTTCCTGAAGGACTGGGCGAAAACCGGGCAGAAGATCCTTGGCTGAGACGCAGGCGGCGGCCGCACCCCGCGATCTTCGCGAAGAAATCCTCGCCGATCCGGCGATCGTGCTTGAGGATCGCGTCGTCATGCAGGCGCTGATCGACGCCGAGCCGGCGCCTGGCGGGCGCAAGGTGGTCGATCTGCGCGGCGCGCTGGTCACGCGGCTGGAAGCCCGGCTCGACCGGCTGGAGACGACGCATCGCTCGGTCATCGCCGCGGCCTATGAGAACCTCGCCGGAACGACACAGATTCAGAAGGCGGTGCTTCTGCTTCTGGCGCAGAACCGCTTCGTGGATTTCCTCCGCGCGTTGACGCTGGAGACGCCGGAGATGGTCGCAGTGGACTGCGCCCGGCTCTGCATCGAGACAGACGAGGCCGCCCCCGGCCCGTTGACCGGACTCGACGAGAGTCTCAGCGAGAGTCTGGTGATCCTGCCGCCGGGCGGGGTCGACGCCTATTTCGCGCTTGGCGGCGCCGCCGGGCGACCGATCAGCCTGCGCCCAGCGGTAGCGGAGGCCGACGCGGTCTTTGGCGACACGGCGGATTCGATCCGCTCCGAGGCGCTGGTCCGGCTCGATCTTGGCGACGGCCGCGAAGGGCTGCTGGTTTTCGGCGCCGAAGACGCGCGCCGCTTCGGGCCGGAGCATGGCGGCGACCTTCTGGAGTTCTTTGGCGGCGTGGTGGAGCGGGCGCTCCGCCGTTGGCTGGCGCCCGAAAGCTGATGACGGAGGCGTCCGCCGGCGCCGCCGATCTTCTCCGGCGCTGGCTGGCGTCGATGAGCGGCGCGCGCGCGGCGTCGCCGCACACGATCACCGGCTATCGGCGCGACGTCGCCGGCTATCTCGGGTTCCTCGCGGGACACAGGGGTGGCCCGATGGGGCGACAGGCGCTCGGCGCGATCAACCCGCGCGACATGCGCGCCTGGCAGGCCCGGCTCCGCGCCGACGGGCTTTCCGCCCGCTCCGCCGCGCGGGCGCTCTCCGCCGTAAAGTCCTTTCACCGCTGGCTGGGTGAGGCCGAGGGGGTGGAGGCCGCGGCGCCGCTCGCCGCCCGCACCCCGAAAGCGCCGCGCCGCCTGCCCAGACCGGTCGCAGCGGACGCGGCGCGGGCGATGATCTCGCACGCCGCCGACAGCCACCCCGAACCCTGGATCGCGGCCCGCGACGCCGCCGTCCTGACGCTGCTCTGGGGCGCCGGCCTCCGCGTCTCCGAGGCGCTGGCGCTCAACCGCGCTGACGCGCCGCTGCCGGAGACGCTGCGGATCAGCGGCAAGGGCGGCAAGGAGCGGATCGCGCCGGTGCTTCCGGCAGCGCGTGCGGCGGTGGAGGAGTATCTGCGGCTCTTGCCCTACGAGACCGGGCCGGAGGACCCGCTGTTTCTCGGCGCGCGCGGCAAGCGGCTCGACCAGCGGCTCGTGCGCCTCGCGATGGCGCGCGCGCGGGCCGCGCTCGGCCTGCCGGCCACCGCGACTCCGCACGCGCTGCGGCACTCCTTCGCGACGCATCTGCTGGAGGCGGGCGGCGATCTCCGGGCGATCCAGGCGCTGCTCGGTCACGCCTCGCTCGCGACGACGCAGGTCTACACCTCCGTCGATCAGGCTCGGCTGATGGCCGTGTATGAGGCCGCGCATCCAAGGCGCGAGGCATGAGCGGAGAACCGCTCGACGCGACCGACCGCCGGCTCGTCGCCGTGCTTCGCGAGGACGGGCGCGCGTCGATTTCCGCCCTCGCCGCGAATCTCGGACTCGCGCGCGGCACGGTGCGCGCTCGAATCGAAAGCCTGCGCGCGCGTGGGGTGATTCGCCGCTTCACGATCGATATCGGCGGCGCGCTCGAACCGGAGACCGTGCGCGCGGTGATGACCATCGAACTGAAGGGTTCGATGACGCGGCAGGTGATCCGCGCGCTCGAAATGACTCCCGAGATCACTGCGATCCACACCACGAACGGCGCCTGGGACCTCGTGGCGGAGATCAACGCAAGCTCGCTCCCCGCGTTCGATCGGGTGCTGCGCGAAGTGAGGGCGATCCAGGGCGTCTCGAACAGCCAGACGAGCCTGCTGCTGGATACGCTTCGGGGTTGACCCTCCCGGCGACAGATCGGCCAACCCACCTTTCAATTCGACCAGCGCTTCGACCGAACCGGTCATTTCTTAGGATATGCGTCGTCCACTCCGCCCCCCTATCTTCGCGGGTGACGGAAAAGGAGAAACGCAGCCATGACGAACATCGCTCTGATCGGCGTTCCGACCTACGCCGGCGCCGCGCAACGCGGCTGCCAAATGGGGCCGGAAGCCTATCGCACCGCCGCGCTGGCGGAAACCTTGAGCGCCCTCGGCCATGTGGTCGAAGACCGGGGCGACATCCGCCCCGGCGACGCGGGTGGAATCCCCCACAGCAACAAGGTGGTGAAAAATCTGGGCGAGACCGTCGCATGGACGCGAGCGATCCGGGATGCGGGGCTGAGTGAGGCCGGGTTCCCCGTCTTCCTCGGCGGCGACCATTGCCTCGCGGCGGGCTCGATCTCCGCGATGGCGGAGCGGGCGGCGCGCGAAGCGCGCCCACTCTTCGTCCTCTGGCTGGACGCGCATCCCGATCTGCACACCCCGGCGACGACGACCAGCGGCAATCTTCACGGCGCGCCGATGGCGTATGTCACCGGCGCGGAAGGCTTTGATGACTACCCGCCGCTCGCCGCGCGCGTGGAGCCCGAAAACGTGATGATGATGGGCCTTCGCTCCGTCGATCCGGCGGAGAACGCCCGCATCGCCGCCAACGGGTTCGAGGTCCGCGATATGCGTTCGATCGACGAGCATGGCGTCGCCGCGCCGCTCCGGGCGTTCCTGGAGCGGGTGAAGGCGGCGAACGGTCGTCTCCACGTCAGCCTCGACGTCGATTTCCTCGAACCCGGCATCGCCCCTGCGGTCGGCACCACGGTGCCGGGCGGCGCGACCTTCCGCGAGGCGCATCTGATCATGGAGATGGTCCACGACAGCGGCCTCGCCTCGTCACTCGATCTGGTCGAACTGAACCCGTTTCTGGATGAGCGCGGGCGGACCGCGAAACTGATGGTCGATCTTGCCGCCTCGCTTATGGGCCGCAAGGTTCTCGACCGCATGACGAGGAGCTACTGATGACCACACAGAAACCTTCTCCCTCGCGTCTCGCGATGGTGCCGTTCGTCTCGGTGGCTCACATGATGGAGATCGTGAATGGCATCGGCTCGGCGAAAATGATGACCGAACTGGCCGAATATATCGAGCGCGACTTCCGCCGCTGGGAAAGCTTCGACAAGACGCCGCGCGTCGCCGCCCATTCCAACGAGGGGGTGATCGAGCTGATGCCGACCTCGGACGGCGAGAATTACGGCTTCAAATATGTCAACGGCCACCCGAAAAACATGCGCGACGGCTACCAGACCGTCACCGCGTTCGGCGTTCTGTCCAATGTCGATAACGGCTATCCGGTTCTCCTGACCGAAATGACCGTCCTCACTGCGCTGCGCACCGCCGCGACCTCAGCGATGGCGGCGAAATATCTCGCGCCAAAAAGCGCGCGCACGATGGCGATGATCGGCAACGGCGCTCAATGCGAATTTCAGGCGATCGCTTTTCGGGCGCTGGTCGGCGTCGAGGAAGTCAGGCTTTTCGACATCGACCCGGCGGCGACCGCCAAGGCGGCGAGGAACCTCGCGGGGAGCGGCCTCCGCGTCGTTCCCTGCAGATCGAAAGAGGAGGCCGTGGCGGGTGCGGAGGTTATCACCACCTGCACCGCCGACAAGCAGTACGCGACGATTCTCACCGACAACATGGTCGGCGCCGGCGTCCACATCAACGCCATCGGCGGCGACTGTCCCGGCAAGACCGAGTTGCACCGCGACATACTTCTTCGCTCCGAAATCTTTGTCGAATACCCGGAGCAGACGCGAATAGAGGGCGAGATCCAGCAGCTCGACCCCGGCCACGCGGTGACCGAGCTCTGGCGGGTGATCATGGGTGAGGAGCCTGGGCGCCGCACCGAGACGCAGATCACGCTTTTCGACAGCGTCGGCTTCGCCATCGAGGATTTCTCCGCGCTTCGCTATATCCGCGACCAACTGGAGCGGACCGGCGCCTACATCGAACTCGACATGCTCGCGGACCCGGACGATCCGCGCGACCTGTTCGGCATGGTCCGTCGCGCGAGCTGACTTCCCGCCAGATCGGCTTCATTCCACGGCGCGGGCCGTCTCGAGCAACCAGCTTCGGACAATCTCCGTCGCCGACGCGCGGCGCAGGCTTCGCGGCGCGAGAAGATGGTAATCCGGCTCCCGTGCAAGCGAATCCGCGACGACGAGCCGAAGCCGGCCGGAGCGTAGATCTTCCGCCACCAGAAAGCGGGCGACAAGCGCGACCCCCTGCCCCGCCATCGCCGCATCGACGCTGAGCGTGGTTTGGTTGAAGCGAAGCCCACCGCGCAGCGCCCTCTCCCGCCGCCCGCCAAGCGCATCCAGAAAGACTGGCCAGAGGTTGTGTGAGTCGTGAAGAAGCGGCGCCTCTTCAAGCGCCGCCAGGCCGGCCGCCTTCGGCCGCGCGTCGAGGAAGTCGGGCGCCGCGACGGCGACCAGTTCGGTGCGGAAAAGCCGCTCCGCCTCCACGCCGGCGCCGAAGGGCGGGCGACCCTGCCGCACCGCCAGATCGACTCCGTCGCTCTGAAAGTTCAGCACGCTGTCCGTCGCCAGCACCCTGAGATCGATGTCAGGGTGACGCCCGGTGAAAGCGGTAAGCCGGGGTATCAGCCATCTGGACGCGAATGTCGTGGTCGCGGTGATCGTTACGCGCGCGGCCTGCGGCTCCAGCCGCACCGTCGCCTCGCGGAGCCGGACGAACGCCTCCGCCACCTCCTCGTGATAGCTGCGCCCGGCGTCGGTGAGCGCAAGCCCTTTGGGCAACCGCTCGAACAGCTTCAGCCCAAGCCGCGCCTCCAGCCCGCGCACATGCTGCGCGACCGCGCCTTGAGAGACGCCAAGCTCCTCCGCCGCCAGCCGAAAGTTCAGCCGTCGCCCGGCGACTTCGAACGCCCGAAGCGCATTCAACGGCGGCAGGGCCCTTTGCGCTGTAGTCAATCGTTTTTCTACTGCCATGACGCAGAATACCTGACGTGCGAAAACAACATGAGACCCGCATATATGCAGCCGGACGCATTAACCCAGCTTCGTAGGAGCGCCCCGCTATGACAATAGAAAACCAGACCCTGGCGACAGCGAACGGCGCCGCCGCTTCCGGCCGCACGCGGATTGACGCGGCGCGCGCCGCCTTCGTCATCAAATGGGTCGCTTCGCTCTTCCAGATCGCTGGCTATGGCGCGACCGGACTCGGCCTCGAACCCTGGAATATCCTGCTTTTTCTGGTCGGCGTGCTCGGGTGGTTCACCGTCGGGTTGCTTTGGGGCGACCGCGCGCTCATCCTGGTCCATCTCGTCGCCTTCGCCGCCATGATCGCCGGGGCGATGAGCCGCTGAGCCATCGCCCCGCGCGGCGCCTTCAGATCGGCGCTTATCCGGTCGCAATGCCGAAGCCGGAGCGCGCGACATGCGACATCGGAGACAGTAGCGCCCTGCCGTCGCATCACCCCACTGCCCCCTTTACCTCACCTTCCGGGTCTGGCATGTCGCTGCAGTCTTGTCACGCGGGCGAAGGCCGCCCGTCAGCGGAAAGGGCGGCTCATGGCGATGCTCGCACAACCGTTCCCGAACTATCTGCATGATCGTTTTCGGGCCTGGAAATTGGCGAAATACGACGATTCGCGCGCCTGGTACGCGCGGCTGATGTCGGAGGGGCAACATCCGCGGGCGATGCTCATCTCCTGCTGCGACAGTCGGCTGGACACGGTCTCGATTTTCGGAGCGGAGCCGGGCGATCTCTTCGTTGTGCGCAACATCGCCAATCTGGTCCCGCCCCACGCCCCTGACCAGAACCATCACGGCACCTCCGCCGCAGTCGAGTACGCCGTCAATGTGCTCAAAGTGGCGCATATCGTCATCGTCGGCCATTCGAACTGCGGCGGCGTCGAGGCCTGCCATGACATGTGCTCCGGCGCCGCGCCGGAGCTCGAGAAGTCAACGAGCTTCATCGGCCGCTGGATGGACATCCTCCGCCCCGGCTACGACCGGGTGCACGACGAGAAGGAGGAACGCGAAGTGGCGCTGGTCTCGCTCGGGCACGAGGCGGTCCGCACGTCGCTACGCAATCTGGCAACCTTCCCGTTCGTGGAGGAGTCGGTGAAGGCCGGCATGCTGACGCTGCACGGCGCATGGATCGATATCGCGAATGCGGACATGTACGGCATGGACCCGGCGACGGAACAGTTCTCTCGCCTCTGACGAAACCCTTCCTGCGGCTTCCCTCCCCCACCCTGGGGCGTCCCGCCTGCGTCCAAGCTTTGCTGGTCATGACCGGAAAGCGCGGTTAGGCTTCGCCTTTACGAGAAATAACAAGGGAGGCTTCGCATGCTGAAATTCTTCTCCGGCCTAGCGGCGGCCGCACTGTTGATGTCCAGCACGTCAGCCATTGCGGCCGAGTGTTCGAACGACACCTGGAAGAAGATCATGGAGCGCGGGAAGATCGTCGTCGGCGTGAAAGCCGATTACAAGCCCTGGGGCTTTCGCGATACGAGCGGCGACATCATCGGCATGGAGCCGGACATGGCGCGCGACGTGGCGGAGACCATGGGGGTCGAGCTTGAGCTGATGCCGGTCGTCTCCTCGAACCGCATGCAGTTCCTGGAGCAGGGTCAGATCGACCTGATGATCGCCACCATGACTGACCGGCCCGACCGGCGCGCCATCGTCGGCATTCCGGGCCCGGCCTATTACACCTCCGGCACCAACATCATGTCGCCGAAGGCGCTCGGCTTCACCGAATGGGAGGACCTGCGCGGCAAGCCGGTCTGCGGCATCCAGGGCGCCTTCTACAACCAGATCGTCGAGGATCGCTACGGCGTCCAGATCGTCGCCTTCGGCGGCACCGCCGAGGCGAAGCAGGCGCTGCGCGACAAGAAATGCGTCGCCTATATTTATGACGATAGCGCCATCGGCTCCGACATCGCCTCGGGCAATTGGGACGATTTCGAGATGCCGCTCGCATCCGAGGATGACAGTCCCTGGGGTCTCGCGGTGCCTCTGGCCGAGAGAAACTGCCTTTTCGGGCGTTTCATGTCCGGCATGCAGTACGCATGGCACAGCGAAGGGACGCTGATCGAGCTTGAGAAGAAATGGGGCGTGAAGCCCTCCGGCTTCCTCCAGAAGATGCACGAACGCATGGCCGACCATCTCGCCTCAGAATAGCGGCGGTCGGAGCAGGTGACCGGAATCGAGGAGTATTTCAGGCATCTCGCCGAGGAATACCCGCGCTGGAACTTCATCTGGCTCTATGACGAGAAGCAGGCCGGACGTATCCTGTCCGGCCTCTTTATGACGATCAGGCTCAGCATCGCCTGCGTGATTCTGAGCGTCGTCCTCGGCGTGCTCGGCGCCTGGCTGCAGGGCGCGCGGAGCCGATGGGTCCGCGCCGTCGTGCAAGGCTATATCCAGTTCTTCCGCAACACGCCGCCGCTCGTCCAGTTGCTCTTTTTCTATTTCGCTCTCGGCCAATTCACCCCGAGCTACAGCCCGGACGGCTGGCTGGAAATCCCGATCATCTCCAATGTCGGCTGGGCGATCATCTCGCTCTCCTTCTTCGCCGCCGCTTTCAATATGGAGATTTTCCGCGCCGGCATCGAAGCGGTCCCTGACGCGACGCAAGAGGCGGCAGAAAGCCTCGGCATGTCGCGCGCGCAGACCTATGGCTACATCGTCTTTCCGCTGGCGCTCCGAGTCTCGATCCCGGCGCTCAACAACAATCTGGTCAATCTGGTCAAGACGACGACGCAAGCCTACGCCATCGCGGTGCCAGAGCTTCTCTATGAATCCGTCTCGGTCTGGAACGATTTTCCTTCGGCGCAATACCCGACGATGCTGCTGCTGTTCGTCGTCTATATCGGGCTCGTCGGAATCCTCGTCCTCGGGATGAACGGCTGGGAGCGGCGCATGAAGATCCCCGGCTATGGCGTATAGAGCGATCCCCGGCGTGACGGCCGGCGCGCGTACCGACCTGCCGATCCTGCTGCCGTTCGACGTAGCGGCGCATGCGCCGCCGGAACTGGGTTTCAGCCGCTGGCTCGGCGCGCTTCCGCTCTGGGCGCCCCTCGCCCTTCTGGCGCTCTGGCCCGCGCTCGCCGCAGCGCAGGGCGGTTACGGGACGGCGGACGCGTTCGCGGCGCTTCTGCGCTGGATTCCATTCCTTCTGGAGAGCGGATTTCTCTTCAACGTCATCATCTCTCTCTTCGCGATGCTGATCGGAACGCTGATCGGCGTCATGCTCGGGCTCGGGCAGGTATCGCGAACCGGCGTCGTTCGCCGTTTCGCCTGGTTCTTCACCCAACTCTTCCGGAACTCGCCCTGGTTGGTGATTCTCTTCATCGTTCTCCTGGCGCTGCCGTTCGAAATCAGGGTCTTCGGCCTTGTCATCCAGATCCCGGCCTGGATGAAAGCGGTGTTCGGCCTCAGCCTGCCGGTCATGGCGAATATCTCCGAGATCGTCCGCGGCGCGATCCAGTCCGCGCCGACCGCGCAGTGGGAGGCGGCCGAGGCGCTAGGCTTTTCCCGTCACCAGACGCTCTGGCAGATCATTCTGCCTCAGGTCTTCAGACGGATGATCCCGCCCTGGATGAACTGGTACGCCATCCTGACCATGGCGACGCCACTCTGCTCACTTCTCGGCGTCGGCGAGATCATAACCCTTTCGCGCCAGGCGATGGAGGCGGAGAACAACCAGCCGGAGCTGTTGGTCCCGTTTTACGGGTTCGCGCTCGTCTGCTTCTTTCTCTACTGCTATCCGATCGCGCGCCTGACAATCAGGCTGGAGCGGCGATATGCCGTCAAACTCTGAGGTTCGCGCCATGACCGACTGGACGCCCGACGCCCCCATCGTCTCGATCCGCGACGTGCACAAGTCCTTCGGTGATCTCGAAGTGTTGAAGGGCGTCAGCATCGACGTGATGAAGGGCGAGGTGATCTGCATCATCGGGCCGTCCGGCTCCGGTAAGTCGACGCTGATCCGCTGCATCAACGCCCTGAACGACATCCAGCAGGGCTCGATCACCGTCGAGGGAATCGCGGTGCACGATCCGAAACTCGACAAGCGGGCCCTACGCCGGAAGGTCGGGATGGTGTTCCAGCAATACAATCTCTTTCCGCACAAGACCGCGCTAGAGAATGTCATGATGGCGCCGCTGAAAGTGCTGAAACAGGACCGGGCGGAAGTCGAGGCGCGGGCGCGGGCGCTAATCGCCAAGGTCCGGCTGGAAGGGAAGGAAGACAGCTATCCCGGCGAGTTGTCGGGCGGCCAACAGCAGCGCGTGGCGATCGCCCGCTCGCTGGCCATGCAGCCCGACGTGATGCTCTTTGACGAGGTCACCGCCGCGCTCGACCCGGAAACCGTGAAGGAGGTTCTGGTGACGATCAAGGACCTCGCGGCGGAGGGAATGACATGCATCCTGGTGACGCACGAGATGGGATTCGCGCGCGAGATCGCCGATCATATCTATTTCACGGATCGCGGCGTGATCGTCGAACACGGGCCGCCAGCGACGTTTTTCGAGCGCGCCTCCGATCCGCGCACGCGGGAGTTCCTCAGCCAGATCCTCTGACCGGCCCGCCCCGGAACGAAAAAGGCCCGGCGTCGCCGCCGGGCCTGAATCATTCCGCCGATTCACGTCAGATCGTCTCGCGAATCCAGCTCTCGATCGCGGTTTTCGCCGCAGCGCCGACCTTGGTTGAGGCGGCCTGACCATCCTTGAACAGGATCATGGTCGGAATCCCCCGAACGCCGTAGCGGGAAGGCGCATTCGGGTTATCGTCGATATTCACCTTGGCGATGATCACATCATCGCCCATTTCTGCGGCGATCTCTTCCAGCGACGGGCCGATCTGCTTGCAGGGACCGCACCATTCGGCCCAGAAGTCGACCACGACTGGCTTGTCGGCCTTCAGAACGTCGGTATCGAAACTCGCATCGGTAACAGCGACGGTAGCCATAAGGGCCTCTCTTTCAAAACGCAGCGCCTTCGGGGGCTAGTTCTTTCTCGGCGCGGAAAAGGAAAATATGCAGCCGCCGCCGACCGGTCAAGACGCCTGGGCGTCACGCCGGACGCCCGCAAACGCCGTATCGAGAAGCGCCGGCGGCAGCCGGTCGAGCCGCGGCGCGGCGGTCCAGAGGATATGCGCCGCGACAGCGCGGCCCGGATAGATTCCGCGCAACGCCTCACGATAGGCGGCCATCTGCGCGAGATAGGCGACCGGCGTATCCGCCGCCGTAGCGGGGGGAGCCGCGTCCGATTTGAAATCGACGAACGCCGCCGTATCGGCGGTCACGCGCAGTCGGTCGATCCGCCCGGAGACGCGGGCGTCGCCGATCTCCACGGAAACCGCCGCCTCCGCCACCGCGTCCGGAGCGAAGAAGGTCGCCGCCTCCGGCAACGCACGGGCGCGAGCGGCCTCCGCAAGCCATTCGTCGAGCGCCGCATCGTCGAACGCATCGGGCTTCGCGATCCCGGCGACAATCCGGCGGAACGCGTCCCGGTCCGTCGCGCCATGCTCAAGCGCCGCGTGAATCGCCTCGCCGCGAAGCCGCGCCGCCGCCGGGTCGAGGCCGGCGCCGCCAGTTTCGGTCATTTCGCCAAGCGCGCTCGCCGCCCGGCGCCTTAGCGTCCGAAGAGGCTCCGCCGCCGGGCGAACCTCCATCCAGGATTCGGCCGGGACAGACGCGGCCGCGGCGATCTCTTTCCTTTTCCTCCGACTTTTGCCGGCGCCCAGATGCAGCAGCATCCGGCCAAGTCCACCGGGAGCATCCACTTCGCTCACCTTCAGTTCGGCGAAGCCGTCGCGAACCTGACCGTACCAGGTCCCATCGGTCTTGACCGGGTCATCCTCGCCCGCGCCGGCGATGATCAGCCAGTCTTCGGCGCGGGTCATCGCGACATAGAGAAGCCGCCGATGCTCCGCCGCTTCGGCGGCGCTCTCCGCATCGCGAAGCCGGGCCAGAATCTCCGGCTCCTGCCCCTTCACCCCGCGCCAGACCGCCCGCGGCCCAGCGGCGGTTTCGATTTCCGCGACCGGATCGCGCCGGTGCGCATCCGGCTTCGCCATCGTGTCGGGCAGGATAACGATGGGCGCCTGCAGCCCTTTCGCGCCGTGCGCGCTCATCACCCTGACTTCGCCGCGCCCGCTCTCGTTCTCGCGCTTGATCTCGACCGAACCGTTCGCAAGCCAGCCGAGAAAACCCTCGATGCTCGGGGTTTCCGTCGCTTCATAGCTCAGCGCCTGCGCCAGCAACTCGTCGATCGGGTCTTCGGCGTCCCGGCCGAGCCGGGCGATGAACCGACGCCGCCCGTCGCGGCCCGGACTCTCCGGCGTGAGCAGCGCCTTTTCGAGGAACTCGTAGGGGCGCAGAAAATCCGCGTCCCGCATCGCTTCCGAAAGCAGCCTGACTTCCCGTGGCCAGCGGTCAGCGGCGTCTCTAAGACTACGCCACAGCGTCCCTTTCCGGCCATGGGCGAGATCGAAAAGCCCCCCCTCGTCGACATCGAAAAGCGGCGAGCGAAGCAGCGCCGCCAGAGTCAGATCGTCATCCGGCGTCACGGCGAAGCGCATCAGCGCCAGAAGATCGCGCACAGCGAGCGAAGCGTTCAGGTCCAGCCGGTCGGCCCCCGCCACCGGCACGCCGCGCCGTTTCAGCCCCTGAACGAGCGGCGCCATCATCTGCGTACGCGAGCGCAGGAGAATGAGGATATCGCCCGGCTCGACCGGACGCCCCCCCTCCCCCGGCATTCGCGCGCCGGCGCAGAGCGCGGCGACATGCGCCGCGACCACGTCGGCGAGCTTCACCCGCGCATCGCGCCGCCCTGGCATATCGACCGGCGACCAAGGCTCGGGCGGTTCGGCTTTCGGGTCGGGCGGCGCCAGCGGCCAGAGTTCGACCCGCCCTGCGCGCGTTGCATGAAATGCGCTGTGACGCGGCGGAGTTCCGGCGGCGGTCAGCCCTTCGGCCCGCGCCCCCCCGAAAGCTGCATCCACCGCCCGCAGGATCGCCGGAGCGGAACGGAACGAGACGTCCAGCGCCTCCTCCCTCAATCCGCCGACCGGCTCGAGCCCTGTTCTGAAGCGCTGGCGCATCTCCTCAAACATGCGCGGCGCGGCGCCCTGAAAGGAGTAGATCGACTGTTTTTCGTCACCGACGACGAAGCTGGTGCGCGCCTCCGCCCGCGCTCCAGCGCCGGCGCGGAACTCGGCTGCGATAGCGTCGATCACGTCCCACTGACCTGGCGAGGTGTCCTGCGCCTCGTCCACAAGAATATGCTCGATCCCGCCATCGAGCCGGTAGAGGGCCCACGCCGCCATCTCCGAACGGGTGAGAAGAGCGCGCGCCCGACCGACGAGATCGTTGAAGTCGAGCAGTGAGCGCGCCGCCTTCGCCGCCTCGTATTCCGCGCCGAACGCCGCGCCAAATCGCGCCAGCCGGATCGCCCGCGCCGCCGCCGCGGCCGCCAGTCGCGCCTCCCGCGCCGCCAGCGCGACTTCGGTCAGATGGTCGCAGAGCGCGCGCCAGTCCGGCTCCGCCGCCTGCGCGCCCTTGCTCGCCGGGTTCTTTCGCGGCTCGCCGGTCTTCTTCAGCAGCGCGGTCTGAAGCTCGGCCGCGACGGCGGCGCTGTCCGGCTTCGCGGCGGTCAGGTTCGCGGCCTTCTCCCGATCGCCTGGGGCGCCGGCGCCCCAGGCGATGATCATCCGCGACAAGGCCGCCGGATCGAGCGCATCCATCGCTCTCGCCAGCGCCGCGCCTTCATCTGGTGGATCGGGGACGCCGAACAGCGCGCAAAGCCCGACCTCATCCGCCGGATCCGGGAAAAGCGCCGGGTGAGCCGCGACGAATTGCGCCAGTTCGACGATGCCGCTCTCGTTCTTCTCTTCCGCGACGGCCGCGATCGCGCCGCGCGCTTCGCCCGATGCGATCCTGGTGAGCACCTCCTCGATCAGCGCCGCGCGTTCGCGTTCCTCCATCACCCGGAAACCGGGCGGCGCTCCGGCTTCGAGCGGGAAGCGGCGCAGAAGATTGTCACAGAACGCATGGATGGTCTGAATCTTCAGGCCACCGGGCGTCTCCAGCGCCTGCGCGAAAAGCCGCCGCGCGCGCTCGAAGTCGGGCGGGGTTTCGCCGCCTGTCAGATCCCGCAAATCCGCCGCCAGCGTCGCGTCATCCGCCATCGCCCACCCGCCGAGCATCGCGAAGAGGCGACTGCGCATCTCGGCCGCGGCGGCCTTGGTGTAAGTTAGACAGAGAATTTTCTGCGGCCGCGCGCCCGCCAGCAGCAGCCGCGCGACGCGCTCCGTCAGCACCTTGGTCTTTCCCGCCCCGGCGTTCGCCGCGACCCAGGCCGAACCGGACGGGTCGGCCGCCCGCCGTTGCGCCGCGGCGGCCGGGTGCTCGACCACAGTCATGACGCGCTCCGCGGGGGCGTCCCCGGCGGCGGCGCGGAGGGCGGCGCGTCGTCCCACTCGCCATAGCGTGAGAGATGGTCGTAATCTGAAGCGTAGTTCATCACTTCAGGATAGGCTCGGGGCGGATAGGTGCGATCCGGCTCCTCATAGGCTTCGAGCAACGCTACGAGCCGCGCCAGCGCGTCCGCCTCCAGCGGCGCATCGCGCTCCAGCCCGCCCTTGCCGTCGCCCGACAGGCTGAGATAGGCGAGCCGTTCGACCGGCCCCGCCGGAACCTCGTCCAGACCGGCGTTCGAGACGATCAGCGCGAGAAGCGGAAGCTGCTTCTGAAAGATCCTCATCTGGTTTTCCGAGGGGATCGACTGCGCCTTGTAATCATAGATCGCGTAGCCGCCGGTTGAGAGCGCGTCGATCCGGTCGGCGCGCCCGCGCAGCGTGAATCTCCCGCCCGCAGTGGTGAAATCGAGCGCGCCGGACGCCTCCAGCGCCAGCGGCGCCCCGCCCTCGCGGCGCGCTTCCTCCCGTTCCAGGAACCAGTCCCTGACGCGAGCGAGCCGCGCCTCCCAGGCGAGGGCCTGAACCGGCGCGGCGACCGAAGCGGCGACGACCTCTGCCGCGATCCGGTCAAAATGCGCCGCCGCCGCCTCCCTGCCCGGCCACGCCGCCTTCGTCGCAACGATGAAACGTTCGACGACCTCGTGCAACACTTCGCCCCGGTCGCGCTGATCGGCCGCCGCGCCCGGCTCGTCGAGCGCCCGCAGTCGCAGGATCTCACGAGCGTAGATCGAATACGGGTCGCGGATAAGCGTCTCGATCCGCGTGACGGACAGTCGGCGCGGACGCGCGGCGACGGGCGGGCGCGGAGCGGGGCGCGAGGCAGGCGGAATCTCGAAATCCGGCGTCCCGATCCGCTCCGCCAACCCGCTCCAGCGCGCGCCCCGCGCCCGGATCGCGGCAAGCGGCGCGCCGCCATCGACGGCGCCCAGAAGCGCGGTCAGTCGCGAAAGCCAACGCGCCGGCGTGGTCGGCGCGCCCTCGGCCTTCAACGCGCGGCTCAAGATGGCGCGGGGGGCGGCGGCGCATTGCATGAAGTCATGCGCGGAAAGGCCGACGCGCCGCTCCGGCGACGGCAGGCCGATCTTCTCGCGCATCGGTCGGCTGAGCCAGGGATCGATGGCCGGCGGCGCCGGCCATGACCCTTCGTTGAGCCCGCCCAGTATCACCGTTTCCGCCATCTGGCTTCGTGCTTCGAGCGGTCCCCAGATCTTGAGCCGCGGATGCGGCGCCCAGGGCTCCTCGCGCACCTCGCCGGCATCAGCCAGCGCAGCGGCGAGGAGTTCCGGATAATCGCCGGGGGCGGTTTCGCCGAAATTCCCGGCGGCCTCAGAGAACCGATCGAACGCCGCCTTCAGCGCCTCGCCCGCCTCCTTCTCGTAGAGCGCAGGGCCGGCCAACGCCTCCGCCGCGCGCCGGTGGTCCGCGACCATCGCCGCCAGCGGCTTCCGCGCGCCCCACGGCCTGAGCGCGGTCAGGGCGGCGCGGAGCGCGTCATCGGCGAGCGGCGCTTCCCCTCCCGCCGGCTCCTTGACGTTCATCGCCTCGATCGCCGCAACGGAATCGAGACGGAGCGCGATCTGGCGTCGGCGAAGTCCGGCGCGCTCCAGCCGCCAGACGCCCTGAAGATGTTCCTTCCGTTCTGGCCCGGCCGCGGTCAGCGGATGCTTCAGAAGCGCCAGCAGCGTCACCCGGTCGAAAGGCCGGCAAAGCAACTCCGCGATCATCGTGACCAGAACGCCCGGCGGCGTCTGCGCCAGCGGCGGACCGCTCGAATCGTCCGGATTCAGCCCCCACCGCCCAAGCGCGGCCGTCACCCGGCGAGCGAGATTCCGATCCGGCGTCACCAGCGCGATCCGCCCTCCGGGCCGCTCGAGCGCCGCGCGCATCGCCAGCGCGATAGCGTCCGCTTCGCGCGCCGGGCTCGCCGCTTCGATCAGCTCCAACCCTTCAGTCGCCGCCGCCGCGTCGCGCGCGAGCGCGGGCAGCGCCGCGCGCCAGCGATGGGTGACAGGCGCCGGGCGCAGCGTCTCGGCGAGGAGCGCCGCACGCGCGCCGGGTTCCGCCATTCCCGACCACGGACGAACGTCGTCGCGCGTCAAGCCAAGCCGGTCCAGAAGCCGCGCGTGGCCGTATTGCGGATGGTCCGGCGTCACCCCCGCCCAGCCTTCGGCGTCGAGCGCAAAATCGAAACCCGAAAGCACCACCGCGCCCTGCGGCGCTCCGGCGACCGCGACCAGAAGATCGGCCCGCGTTCTGGTCGAGCCGGTGGACCCGGCGGCGATGACCGGCCGATCGGGCGGCGCCGTCCGCCATGCCGCGACCAGCGCCTCGACCTCACCGCGCCGCCGCGCCTCCGGATCGCTAGCGGCGGTTCCGGCCGCCAGTTGCGCCGGCCAGAGCTCCCGCACCAATTGGAGAAACTCCAGAACCCGGCGCCAGTGCGCCGCCTGATCCACATCGACCGCGCGGTCCAGCGCGGCGAGCGCGATCCCCTCGCGCTGGAACTCATCAAGAAGAGCCGCGAGCGATTCCGCCAACGGCCCTGCGGCTGCTGCCGGGCCAAGCTTAGGTCGCGCGGCAAGCAGCGCGCCAACCATCTTCATCAGCGCAAGCAGCCGATCAAGACGACCGACCGCCGCCGGCGCGTCCGTCCGCCCGGTGGCGAGGTCCTCGATATTGATGAGACGGGGGAGGAAGACCGCCTTGCCCGCCGCCTCGAACGCTTCACGCGCCGCGCGCTCGGCGCGCCTTGTATTGAGCGCAACCTCGACGCCGGCGACAGCTTCGGGCGGCTGACCCGCCAACCTGTCGCGCAGGCCGGAGACGAGGCCGGACACGAAGTCGGCGCCGGGCGGAAGGGCGAAGACGCGCGGGCCCGGAGTGTCGAACAGCCGGATCACCTCAACATCCCTTCAGCAAGGCGAAGCCCTTCCGGCGTTCCGACATCAACCCATCCGCCGCTATGGACGACGCCGAAAAGCCGGCCTTCGCGGATCAGCCTGTCCCATATGAAATTGGTCGAGAACGCGCCCTCCGGCGCGTCGGCGAAGGCGCCGGGGGCGATGATCTGCGCGCCGGTGTAGACGAACGGCGCGCTCTCCGCCGCCCCGCGCCGCGACAACCGGCCGTCAGAGTCGGCGAAGAAATCGCCGGGGCCGCTGTGGCTTACCGCGTCCTTGCGCGCGACCAGCAGCAGGAGCGCGCCCATCCGCCCGCCATCCCACGCGCCGGCGAGCGGCGGCAGGGGCGCCGGGCCGGTCCAGATCGCATCGGCGTTCACGCAGTAGAACGGCGCCGGGCCAAGAAGCGGCAGCGCCTGCGCGACGCCGCCGCCGGTCTCCAGAATCGCCGTCTCCTCCGAAAACTCGACCTGCGGCGCAGTCCGGCCGGCCAGATGCTCGCGGATCTTTCCGCCGAGGTAATGGAGATTGACCACCGCCCTTTCGACCCCGGAAACGGCGAGATGGTCGAGCGCATGATCGATCAGCGCCCGCCCGGCGACTTTCAGCAGCGGTTTGGGGACCTCCGCCGTCAGCGCCCCCATCCGCGTGCCGAACCCGGCGGCGAGGACCATCGCGCGCGCAGGCCCGGTCATGCGCGCGCCGCCCGGACCCGCGCAAGCGTAGCTGTGTCGGGCATGGGGATGCGCCGCGCCACGAACTCCGCCAGGGGCGAGAGCGCGGGATGGGAGAGATCATGCGCCAGATGCGCCCAGACCCGGTCGATCAGACCCAGATATTGCGGCTTGCCGTCGCGGAGCCAGAGGCGCGCGAAGATACCCACGATCTTGAGGTTCCGCTGCGCGCCAAGGGCGGCGTATCCGGCGCGAAACGTGGTTTCCTCCGCACCGCTCACCCGGATATAGCGCGCGATCATCGCCGCACGCAGCTCCGCTGAAGTGTCGCGGCGCGCATCCTCCAGCAGCGAGACGAGGTCATAGGCCGACGCGCCAGCCAGCGCGTCCTGGTAGTCAAGCAGGCCGACACGCGCGGCGCCGCGTCGCTCCGGCAGCCAGATCAGGTTCTCGGCGTGGTAGTCGCGGAGGACGAGATGGCCGCGCATCGCCGCCACCGGGGCGCAGGCGGCCGCGATCAGGCCCGCGAACTCCGCCCTGAGCGCCGGTGAGACATCGGCGCCGGCGGCTTGCGCCCACCAGTCGAGCGCCAGCATCGCCTCACGCTCCAGAACGACGCCGTCATAGGCCGCGACGCGCGCCTCGGTCCGCGAATACGATACCGAAGCAGGCGGCGCGGAGAGGAGAGGCAGAAGCTCCACCGCTTCTGAATAGAGCGTCGTCTCCATCTCCGGATGCGAGGCAGCGACGCGCGTGAAAAGCGCATCGCCAAGATCCTCGATCAGCGCCAGGCCGGCGGGAATGTCCGCGGCGTAAATCTCCGGCGCGCTGAGGTTCAGCCCGCGAAGATACGCGGTGAAGGCGAGGAAGCGACCGATATCCTCGCCGCGCTCCGCGGGCGCGTCCATTAGGACCGCCCGCCGACCCGCGCTCGCCACCCTCTCATACCGCCGGTTCGACGCGTCTCCGGACAGGGGGCGGAGCTGCGCCCGGCGCCACCCCTCCCGCTCCAGAAACGCGCGCTTCAGCGCCGCGCGCTCCGCGGTCACGACGCGCGCTCCAACACCGCCGCGACCCGGCCCCAGCCGCCGCCTTTCCCGCGCCAGTCCAGCCGGCGTCCGCCTTTCGCCGGGGCTGTGAGCGAGAGCTCCAGACGCCGCGTCGGCGCAAGCGCGCCTAGCTTCTCCGGCCATTCGACAAAAACGATCGCGTCCGCGAAAGCCTCATCGAGGCCAAGTTCCAGAACCTCGTCTTCGCCATCGAGCCGGTAGAGATCCGCATGCCAGATCGGCGCGTCGGCCTCATAGACTTGAATCAGCGTGAAGGTCGGAGAGGGGATGTCCTCGGGCGGTCGCCCCGCCATCCTGAGCCGCGCGGCGATCGCAGCGCGGGCGAGCGCGGTCTTGCCGGCGCCGAGCGACCCAAGGAGCAGCGCGGCGTCGCCGGGCGCCAGAGCGGCGCCGAGCGCGGCGCCGATGCGCGCGGTAGCGGCGTCATCTGCAAGCTCAACCACGCCGGCGAGTTCAAGTTCCGGCGATTCGGCGTTTATATTAGGCATTGGCGTCCCGGCTGGTCTGAACGCCCTTGTTAACCCGCTCGCGCCCGCTGTGCGAGAGCCTCCGTCAGATGCTCACGGCCGTTATTCATCGTGTCGTCGGCGGTGATGCGACAGCGCACGACGCGCCGCCCGTCCGGCCCGCGTCCGACCTTCACCTCACCGCCGTCAAGCCTCGCAAACCGCCGCACCAACGTCAGCGCCACGCCCTGCTCGACCAGTTCCTCCACGATCTCATGGCTGCACTCGAGCAGTACGTCGCGCCCCTCGGACCAGACGGAAAGTTTGATCCGGCCGCCTAGCGACGTCTTCTCCAGGGCGTCCATCGCCATGTTGAAAACGATCTGCCGGAACCGCGCCCGATGGCCGGATGTCTCCTCCTGCGTGTCGTCGTTGACGATCTCGACGTCGCCCACGGATCGTCCGGTTCGCCGCTCAGCCAGCGCGGCGGCCTCGCGCGCCACGACGGCGGGGTTGAAGAACGATCGTGATTCTCGTCGCGCGTCGGCGCCAACGGAAATGAGATCGGCCATCGCGTCGATCGCTTCAATGAGATCGCCGGAGCTTGCGACTATGCCGCGAACGTAGTCCGCCTGCCGCGCATTGAGCGGGCCGATGCGGCCATCCTCGAGAAGCTGGCCGAAGCCGAAGATCGAGTTTAGCGGAGTTCGCATCTGGTGCGAGATCTGGTCGACCAGCGCGCCGCGCATCTCCTCCGTCTGTTCGAGCGCTTCGTTGCGCTCCTTCAGCGCGGCGGCGACCCGTTCACTCGCGGTCACATCGGAAAAGACCGCGAGCGTCGCCCCATCCGGCATCGGCGAGACGCGGGCGGAGAGAAAGCCGCCGTTTTTCAGCTCCACCGACTCGGCGGTCGCGCGGCGCTCCAGCCCACCGGCTGCGGCGCCTTTCATCTCCTCCCAGAACGGATGCGGTCCGGACGCCGCGCGACAGGCCGCGATCACGCCGTCGACATGGTCTCCGGCGCGCAGCGCGCCGTCCTCAAACCCCCAGAGCCGGCGAAATGCGCCATTCGCCATGCGAAGCCGCCCGTCCGGGCCGAACACCGCGATTCCCTCTTCCAGCATCTCGGTGGTCGCATCGCGCGCCGCACGCTCGATCGCGTTGATGCGCCGGAGCGCGAGCGTATCGGTGACGTCCTCGAGGACGAAGGCGAGCCCACCGGCTAAATGCGGGCGGAAGTTCGCGATCAGCGTCCGGCCGTCGGGCAGATGCCAGGTCTCCTCGATCGGCGCCGCGATCTCGGCGCCGACCCGCCCCAGAAGCCGGGCGCGCCAGGCGGCGTAGTCAGGCTGCTCCGGCAGGGCGCGCGCGCGCCGCATGCGGTCCAGCAGATCGCGGAGTCTGGGTCGCCGGGCCAGCCACTCCGTATCATCATCGCAAAGCGTGGAGATCACCGGGTTGAACAGCGATAGCCTTCGTTCGGCGTCGAAGATCATCAACCCGACCTTCAGATGCGCGAAGGTCTCGGAGATCGTGTCGACGAATCGGCTCATCGACCGCTCCGCTGAGAGCGCGCTGCTGTCGTCCAGAGCGACGAAAAGCCCGCCCCTAGCGGCGATCACGGCGTAGACGGCTTCCGCCGAATCCGATTGCGGCTCGACGATCACCCGTTCGCGCGCGCCGACCGTGTCCAGCGTTTCCGCCGCTGCTTCGAGCGCGGCGCGGACATGCGGGTCAAGCGCGGCGGCGCCGTATTCGGTGTCTCCGGCGCGCCAGGCGACAAGGCCGGCCGCCTCTCGCGCGGCGGCGAGATCGGCGAGCGCGCGTTCGGCCGCGTCGGCGCGACGCTCGGCCGCATCGAGCCGGCGCCAAAGACAGGTCTGATCGTGAAGCGTCACTGAAACATCGATCCCGAGCGGCGCGCCCGACGCCTCCAGAATCCGGCCGTCGCGCGTTTCGACCACTTCCCGGAACGCCGCGCCTTTGGCAACGAGGCGCGTCAAAGCGGTCTCAAGCGCGTCGCGCCCGGCCTTCAGCCCGGCGAGCAGCGCGTCACGGCGGAGCGCGACCTCTTCGCCGACCCCGAGCAACGCGCGCGCTTCCGGCGTCGCCTCTACGTGACCTTCACTCGTGATTCTCAGAACCGGAGCCGCGAGTTCGAGCGGCGTGCGCCTTGTTGTCGGGGCCCGGGCGCGGAATGATCCGCGCATCGCCGCCAGGGTAAGCGTTCCTCCACCAACCAGAAATGCAAGACACACCAGCCCAAGCAGTTCCAGCCCTGTCAGATCGTTCATTGAGCGCCCCCACCCAACTGATGTCGAGCTGCGACCCTCGGTTGCTCAACATCCAAAGTTAAACCTATGGGCGAATACGTTCGCTGTCAAATCGCGCGTCGCGCGGAGCTCAGATATTGTCGAGCGTGAAGCGCTCATTACGGCCGAGCGCGCTGCGCGCCTCGACCTTCGGGGCGATGATGGCGCCCTCGGGCCAAACCGCCGCGACCACCGCGCCGGGCGGTCGCTGACGCTCCAGCTGCACGCCGCGATTCCCGCGCCGCTGAGCGCGGTCGGAATTCGCGAACGAGAGTCGCGCGCCGGTGCGCTCCAGCAGCGTCTTGGCGATAAAAAGCCCGAGTCCCATGCCGGTATGCGGCTCCCCCGCCCCGCCGGAGCGGCCCGGCCGACTCGCGGCGCGCGCACGCGACGTGACGTAAGGATCGCCCAGCCTCTGCAACAGCTCTTCGGGAAAACCCGGCCCGTCATCGCCAATGGTTATGCGCAGAGCGGCGCCCGATGAATTGACGTCGATCCAGATCGTCGTCGCCGCGAAATCCACGGCGTTCTGCACCAGATTCCGAAGCCCGTGCACCAATTCGGGGGTCCTCCTCAGGATCGGTTGCGCGTCGCCGACCGTCTCGGCCAGCCTCCCGTCGATCCTGAGAATGATCCGGCGGCCGCGATCGGCATGGGGTTCCGCAGCTTCATGGATCACCGCCGAGGCCGGCGCGCTCCTGACCTGCGCGTCCGCTCGGCCGCCTTGCGCCAGGTCGGCGAGAATGTCGCGACACCGGTCGGCCTGCGCCCGGATCAGCTCCGCATCCTCACGCAGCTCCGGCTGGTCGGAAAGTTCGCCGGCGAGCTCGGCGGAGACCAGCTTGATGGTGGCGAGCGGGGTGCCCAGTTCATGCGCCGCGGCCGCCGCGAGCCCGCCGATCGCCGTCAGTCGCTGTTCGCGAGCCAGCGCCGCCTCCGCCTCGCGCAGGGCCCTCGACATCCGGTAGGTCTCGACCGAGACCCTGCGGGCGTAGAAGGTCATGAACAGAACCGAAATCGTCAGCGCCACCCATATGCCAAAAATGTAGATCGGCGGCGCCGTCAGCCGCTCGCCGCTGGCGAGGATCAGCGGCAGGCTCCACTGCGACATCAGCGCGATCAATCCAAGCGCGGCCGCGCTGACGACCAGAGTCGAACGCAGCGTCAGCGCCGACGCGGATATCGTCACCGGGGCGAGCATGAGCATGGCGAACGGATTGGCGAGACCGCCCGTCATCATCAGCAGGATCGAGACCTGCCCAAGATCGAACAGCATGGAGAAAGTCGCCGCCCGCTGGCTGAGCCGCATCGTCGCCGGGAAGACCTGCATCGCGATCACGTTGAAGATGACCGAAACGGCGATGGCGAGGGCGCAGAGCGCGCGCGGCGGCTGAACGCCAAAGACCTGATCGGCGGCGATCACCGCTGTCGCCTGACCGATGACGGCGAGCCAGCGAAGCGTGGTCAGCGTCTGCAGCCGCACCCAGCGGCCCGAAGCTTCGCCGCGCGTCATCTCCTGAAAAAGCCAGTTCGCCATTTCGAACAGGTAACATTGACGCGAGACGCCGCCTAGACGCCGCGCGCACCGCCGCATATCGCCGCGCCGGTCTGGCGCGGCGCGCGCGGGAGGCGTATCTCGCCCCAGTGAAAATCGACAGGAGATCAGCCGATGCCCAGCACCAGAACCTACGCGATATCAGCGGCGTTTCTCGTCGCAGCCGGACTCGGCGCCGGGGCGTGGTATGCGATGTTCTCCGGCGGTGATTTCGCGGATTGCGGCGGTGGGATCTCCACCGGCGGCGCTTCGATCGGCGGCCCCTTCACGCTGGTTTCCGAAACCGGTGAGACGGTGACATCGAAGCAGGTGATCGACGGCCCCACGCTGATCTATTTCGGCTATACTTTCTGCCCCGACGTCTGCCCGGTCGACGCCGCGATCATGGGGCAGGCGACCGACCTTCTGGCCGAGCGCGGCTACGACGTGAAGCCGGTCTTCGTCACCATTGACCCTGAACGCGACACGCCCGAAGTGCTGGCGGACTTCACCGCCAACGTGCATCCGAAGATGCTCGGCCTCACCGGCTCGCCGGAAGCGGTGGCGGCGGCGGCCGACGCGTACAAGGCCTATCACGCGAAGCAGGATTCCGAGGACCCCGACTACTATCTGATGGATCACAGCGCATTCATCTACCTGATGACGAAGGGCGACCGCTACCTCGCGATTTTCCGTCACGGCGATGCGCCGGAGACGATCGCCGAACAGACCGCCTGCTATCTCGACGCGGTCGCCAACGGCGCCTGAGCCGGCTGCGTCACCAGCCGAACGCCCAGCGTCGCGGCGCCAACGCCGAGGAGTTCGGCCCAACCGCTCCCCTCGTCGAACACCAGCACCGCCATCAGCGCGGTGACGCCGGGCACGAGAAAGAAAAGGCTCGCCGTCGCCGCGGCTTCGCCTTTGCGCAGCAAGAGATAGTAAAGCGAAATCGCCCCGAGAGAGAGCCCGGCCACCATCCAGCCGAGGGCGAGGGCGAACTCGGGCGTCCAGTGGATCACGCGCTCCTCGAAAAACATGGCGGCGGCGCCGGTGACAAGACCGGCCGCAGCGAACTGGATCGCGCTGTCCGTGACCAGCCCCGCCGTGACCGCGCGTTTCTTCTGCAGGATCGAGGCGAATGAGATCGAGATCAGCGCGAGAAAGCAGAGCAGGACGCTCGTGACGTCGATGGCGCCCAACTCAAGCTTCCGCCCTACCACCAGCGCGACCCCGCCGAGGCCGAGCGCCATGCCGGCCCATTGGCGCGGTCGCAGCGCCTCGCCAAGCATCGGTCGGGCGAGCAGCGCCGTGGCGATCGGCTGCAAACCGACGATCAGCGCCGTCAGCGCCGCCCCGACGCCGAGCCAGATCGCGGTGAACACCCCGCCGAGATAGAGCGCGTGCATCAGGACGCCGACGATGACGGCGCCGACAGGATCTACTGGTCCGCCATCGCGCAACTCCCCCGCCATCCATCCCCAGAGGCCGAGCGCCGCCGCCGCCAGCGCGAAGCGCAGCGTGAGAAACGTCATTGGTTCGGCGTAGGGCAGACCGTATTTCGCGCCGATGAACCCAGTGCTCCAGAGGAACACAAACAAAGGCGCCGCGATCTGCCTGATGCCGTGGCTTTCTCCCATGTTCTCGGCCTTTTTGGAGACGGTTGCAGGACAGACCTGAGTGGGCGCGCGCGTCGCGAACGCCAAGTGCACGATTGCACGGTCCGGCCGCCCGCCGGCCGGTTTGCGCGCGCGACTTCATCAGGTTATGAAGCTGAAAAACGCAGCCCCGCCGCATTGAATGGGAAAACCGGATGGTTGAGGATGTAGCCGCCGCAATCGGGCCAGACAGATCGCTCCTGATCCTCGACGATGATGAAGCGTTTCGCCGTCGCCTCGCCCGCGCGATGGAGAAACGCGGCTTCGAGCCGGTCATGGCGGAAAGCGTCGCCGAAGGGCTCCGCATTGTCGAAAGCGCGCCGCCCGCATTCGCCGTGGTCGACCTCCGGCTTGAGGACGGCAACGGTCTAGATGTCGTCGAAGCGCTGCGCGCGGGGCGCGACACGGCGCGGATCGTGGTGCTGACCGGCTACGGCGCCATCGCCACCGCGGTCGCCGCGGTGAAAGTCGGCGCGACGGATTACCTCTCGAAGCCGGCCGACGCCGACGACGTCACGGCGGCGCTGCTGGCTCAGAAAGCAGTGAAGCCGCCTCCGCCGGAGAATCCGATGTCCGCCGACCGGGTGCGCTGGGAGCATATCCAGCGGGTGTTCGAGCTTTGCGACCGCAACGTCTCGGAAACCGCGCGCCGGCTCAACATGCATCGTCGCACACTTCAACGGATCCTCGCCAAGCGCAGCCCGAAATAACCCTCAGATCGCAGGCGGGGCCGGCCGGGTCAGCGCGCGCGCCGTCATCTGCTCGCGATAGATGATGTAGAGTCCGGCTCCGACCGTAACCGCGATGCCGAGAGCCGCGAGCCCGTCAGGAAGATCGCGGAACACTAGCCAGCCGATCAGCGTCGCGAAGGGAATTTCAAGATACTGCATCGGCGCCAGCGTCGCCGATGGCGCGAAACGCAGCGACCATGTCATCAAGAGATGCGCGACGGTGCCGAGAACACCGATCGCGACAAGCAGCGCCACCTCTCGTCCGGCCGGCCAGACCACGTCGAGATCGGGATGGAGGCCGCCCAGCACGGCCCAGGCCAGCGCGAGCACGCCGCTCGCCATCAGGCCGGAGACGAATTGCAGCGCCAGCGGGTCCGCCTCTTTCGCGATCCGTCGCGTGACCAGCATGAAAAGCGCGAAGACAACCGCGACGACCAGCGGCAGCAGCGCCGGCGCGCCGACCTCCGTGAAACTCGGCTGGACGACCAGCATCGTTCCGAGGAAGCCGACCGCACAGGCCGAAAGCCGCCGCGGCCCGACTTCCTCGTCGAGAAAGAACCGCCCAAGCAGCAGCAGGATGAATGGCATGACGAAAGCGATGGCCACCGCGTCCGCCAGCGGCAGAAAGCGGAGCGAAGCGAACATGGCGCCGATGCCGGAGATATGCAGCGCCGTTCTGAGCGCCGACAGTCGGAGCACCCGGTTCGAAAGCCGCATCCCGCCGCCAGCCAGCACCAGCGGCGCGAGGAGCGCGGCCTGGATGGCGAAGCGGACGAGAAGCAGCTGGAGCAGCGGTATCGTCGCGCCGAGAAGCTTCGCCATCGAATCGCCCATCGGCGCCAGCGCGCAGAAACCGAGCATCAGAAGGACGCCAAGAAGCGGACGATCAGTGGCCATGGCCTGCTTTAGGCTGCGGCGGCGCGGCGCGCAATCGCCGCCCCGCCCGTTCAGCCGGCGCCGGCCTTCAGCACCGCGCCCGCAAGATAGAGCGAGCCGCAGATCAGCACCCGCTTCGCCCCCTCGTCCAGCGCGCGGGCGAGCGCCTCAGCGACATTCGCCTCCGCCGTCGCCGGCACGCCGGCCGACTCGGCGAACGCCGCCAGCGCGGCGGGCTTCACCGCCGAAAGGTTGTCGGGGATGGCGACCGCGTGGAGCCGCGCGGCGACGCCCCGGAACGAACCGATGAACCCCGCCGGATCTTTCGTGTCGAGCATCCCGCACACGAGATGCGTCTCCGCTTTCGGCATGGCTTTGAAATGCGCGGCGATCACGACGCCCGCCGCCTGATTGTGCCCGCCATCGAGCCAGAGCTCGGCTTCCGCCGCCGCCGCGACTTCGGCGAGCGCGCCTTTCGTCAACCGCTGGATGCGCGCAGGCCAGACCGCGCGCGCCGGCGCGACCTCAACCGCCGCATCGTCGACGCCAAGGGCGCGGAGGGCCGCGACGCCGGCGCCGGCGTTGTCGACCTGGTGCGCGCCGCGCAGCGCCGGCGGCGCCATGTCGAGCAGTCCATTCGCGTCGCGAAAAACGAACCGTCCCGCCTCCAGCCCCGCCATCCAGTCCTGCGCATACAGACTGAGCGGCGCGCCGCACGCGGCGGCCCGCGCTTCGATCACGCCGAGCGCGGCCTCGTCCTGAGGACCGACGACGCAGGGAACGCCGGCTTTCAGGATGCCGGCCTTTTCCGCAGCAATCTCGGCGATGGTCTCGCCGAGATATTGCTGATGGTCGATGGAGACCGGCGTAATTACCGTCAACGCCGGGCGCGCGACGACATTCGTGGCGTCAAGCCTGCCGCCAAGCCCGACCTCGAGCAGCGTATAATCGGCCCGGTTGCGCGCGAACGCCAGAAGCGCGGCGGCGGTGGTGATTTCAAAGAAGGTGATCGGCGCGCCGCCATTGGCGCCCTCGCATTCAGCCAGCAACGCCGCCAGCGCGTCCTCCCCGATCGGCGCGCCGGCAATCCTGATCCGCTCATGGAACCGGGCCAGATGCGGCGAGGTGTAGGCGTGCGCACTCAGCCCCGCCGCCGCCAGCCCGGCGTCGATCACCGCGAGGGTGGAGCCCTTGCCGTTGGTTCCGGCGATGTGGACGACAGGCGGCAGGTCGCGCTCCGGATGGCCAAGCCGGGCGAGCAGCCGCTCAAGCCGCTCCAGCGTCAAGTCGATGATCTTCGGATGGAGCGCGAGAAGTCTTTCGAGAATGACGTCCGAGCCGGGCGGCCCGGCGCTCACTTCTTCTTGTCCTGCGCCTTGGGGGTCTCGGGCGCCGGCGCATCGGCCTCTTCCTCCGGCGCGGGGGTCGGCGCGGGCAGGTCGCCGTATATGCGAGGCGGCATGTTCAGGAGCAGCCGCAGCACCGTCGCCAGCTCGTCGCGCATCTTGCGGCGGTCCACGACCATGTCGAGCATGCCGTGCTCCAGCAGGTATTCGGCGCGCTGGAAACCTTCGGGCAGTTTCTCACGGATCGTCTGCTCGATCACCCGCGGCCCGGCGAAGCAGATCAGCGCGTTCGGCTCGGCGATCTGGATGTCGCCCAGCATGGCGTAGGAGGCGGTGACCCCGCCGGTGGTCGGGTGGGTGAGGATGACGATGAAGGGGAGCCCGGCCTCCTTCACCATCTCGACCGCGATCGTGGTGCGCGGCATCTGCATCAGCGAGAGGATCCCCTCCTGCATCCGCGCGCCGCCTGCTGCGGCGAAGACGATGAGGGGAGCGCGGGCCTTCACCGCGGCCTGCGCGGCGGCGATCATCGCGTTCCCCACGGCGACGCCCATCGAGCCTGCCATGAAGCTGAAATCCTGCGCCGCCGCGATCACCTCGACGCCGCCGATCGCGCCGCGGGCGACCAGCATCGCCTCCTGCTCGCCGGTCGCGCGGCGGGCGTCGCGGAGGCGGTCGGGGTATTTCTTCTGGTCGCGAAAGGCGAGCGGGTCGGCTTTCGCCTCCGGCGTCTTCACCTCGACGAGGACCCCGTTGTCGAAGAGCGCGGTCAGACGCTCACGCGGGGTGATCGCCATGTGATGGTCGCAGGACGGGCAGACATGGAGGTTGTCGGCCAGCTCGCGATGAAAGATCATCTGGCCGCATTCGTCGCATTTCGCCCAAAGATTCTCCGGCATCTCGCGCCGAGAAAAGAGCGAGTTGATCTTCGGCCGGACGTAGTTCGAGATCCAGTTCATCGGGTTCCCCGTCGCCCCATTCGGGCGCTCTGGCGCGCCGGCGAGAGATAATCCGCGGGGCGACGGATTGCAACGCGAGGGGGCCAGCGGGCGCAACCAATGTTCTAAGGTTCAAGATACTGTGCAGTCACAACTAAGATCACTGATGAATTCTCTATTAAGGGAAATAACCCCAGCGCGCGGGCAGTTTCGAAGCAAGTCGCGCTTTCTCTCGACGCCAGCCTGCCTCCCGCGCCCGCTGCGGGACAGAAACCACCCCGCCGCAATGCGCCGCGGCGTCGCCCTGGCGGCTGTAGTTGACGAAACCCGGCATGCGCTCGCCGGGAAGGCATTCCGTCAATTGCGCTGACCGATTAGAAAGGGCTGACGCGAAAGGGACCGCCGCGACATGCTCGAACTCAGACGAACCTGCCCGGGATCGTGGGTCGATTTCAACGGGCATATGCGGGACGCGTATTACATGCTCCTCGTGAGTTTCGCCAATGACCGGACCATGGACGAGCTGGGCATGGGGCCGCGTTACCTGCGGGAGACGGGGCGTACACTCTACAATCTCGACATGCGGGTGCGCTATCTGAAGGAGGCGCATCGGGGCGACCGGCTGCTGGTGGAGATGCGGCTTCTGGCGGCGGATGCGAAGCGGCTGCATCTGCATTCCATGATCCGCAACGAGACGACCGGGGCGGCGCTGGCGGCGGTCGAGGCGGTGCTTCTTCATGTCGATCAGGCGGCGGGGCCGGCGGCGGCGCCATTTCCGCCCGAGGTCGCGGCGCTGATCGCGGCGCGTCTGGCGCGCGACGCCGGGCCGGCGCCGGCGATCCGGACCGGCGGGGTCGGGCTGACGCGCTGACGGGCGGCGGAGCACGCGCGCGGGCCTCGATGTGAACAATCTCACCCGGCCGCGCCGGACCTTGTGAGCCAGGTCACATCCGGCCGGGCGGGGCCATTGCGTCGCGCCGGGGCGGCTCCATCTGCAAAGTGCAGACCTTGAAACCCCACGCAGGAGACAAGTCATGCCATATGATCGCATCCATTCAGACGACGGGCGCGACGCGTCGACCTCCTCCACCGCGTCATCCGGCGGCGACAGCTTCGCTTTTGTCGCCAGCCCCGCGATGGAGATCGAAGATACGGCTGCGACCGCTCCCTTCGACCGCATCGTCAACGACACGGTCCAGGGCGACCAGCCGACGGCAACGGACTTCATCCCCGTCGGCGGCGCCGGGAACGACACGCTCTACAGCTTCGCCGGAGACGACGACGCGGCGAACGGGGTCGCGGATCCGGCGGTTCCCTTTCACCGCCTCATCAGCAACACGACCTATGGCGGCTTGAACCTGACCGGCGACGGGAGCGGGGATGACGGGGGCGGCGCTTTCGCCGCCGTCGATGACGCGCTCCTCCTCTGAGCGCCGCACTTGCCCCGGCCGCCGCCGCGCTCTAGGGGTTTTTCGCGCAATGGCGGGAGAGAGCGATGAGCGGGCGGCGGATCTGGACCTGGTTTGAAGGCGAATGGCGCGAGGGCGCGACGGCGATCCTCGGCGCGGCGGATCACGGAACCTGGCTCGGCTCGCTGGTCTTCGACGGCGCTCGCGCCTTCGACGGCATGGTTCCCGATCTCGACCTCCACTGCGCGCGGGTGAACGAGAGCGCGCGGCGCATGGGCCTCGCGCCGAAGCTGTCGGACGAGGAGGTGACGGCGCTGGCGCGTGAGGGAATCGCCAAGTTCCCCGCCGGCACGGGGCTCTATATCCGCCCGATGCTCTGGGCGAAGACCGGCGGCATGTTCATGATTCTGCCGGAGCCGGAAAGCACATGCTTCGCGCTCTGTTTCGAAGAGCGGCCGATGCCTGCGCCGGACGGGATCACCATGGGCGCGACGCGCTATCGTCGCCCGACGCCGGACTGCATGCCAGTCGACGCGAAAGCCGCCTGCCTCTACCCCAACAACGCCCGAATGCTGCGCGAGGTCGCCTCGCGCGGCTTCCAGAACGCCATCGTCCGCGACGCGATCGGCAATATCGCGGAGACCGCGACCTCGAACATCTTCATGGTGCGCGACGGCGAGGTGCTGACGCCGATTCCCTCCGGCTGCTTCCTGAACGGAATCACCCGCCAGCGGGTCATCAAGCTCCTGCGCCAAGACGGAGTCACCGTACGCGAGCAGACGCTCGTCATGGAGGACTTCATGGCCGCAGACGAGATATTCACCACCGGCAACGCTCTGAAAGTCATGCATGTGACGCAGCTGGAGGATCGGAACCTGCAATACGGGCCGATCTCGCGCCGTGCGCGCGAACTTTACTGGGATTACGCCGCGAGCGCCGCCTGAGCGGCCGCCCGGCCCGCATGACGGGGTTGCGCCACGTCATGCTGCAGCGCCCGGAGCAGCACCCTATATATGCTGCAACGCAACAAAGACGGAGGCCGTCATGCCGGCCGACTTCCCCAGACTGAGTCTTGCGGCCCTCGCCGGGGCTGTGCGCCGCGGCGTCCGCGCCGCGCTGAACCGCCGTTGGGCGGCGCACGACCGACGCCGCTACGAGGCGATGACCGACGCCGAACTGGCCGTTCACGATCTCGACCGGGCCGGCGTCGCCGGCCGGATCCGCAGGCGTTACGGCGACCTCGCGCTTAGCTGATTTCCCCCGCGCCCCACGCCGGGCTAGGGTCGCGCTCCGACATGAAGGAGCGGCCAATGAACGGAACGAACGCGAGCGGACCCCTTGAAGGCGTGCGGGTGCTGGACCTCACGGCGATGATCTCCGGTCCGACGGCGACCATGGTGCTCGCCGATCAGGGCGCCGACGTGATCAAGGTCGAGCGCCCGTCTGTCGGCGACCATACTCGCGCCGTTTCGACCCATCGCAACGGCGTCTCCGCCAGCTTCGTCAACAACAACCGCAACAAGCGCTCAGTCGCGCTCGACCTGAAGCAGCCGGAGGCGTTGAAGGCGGCGTTGGCGCTGGCGGCGAGTTGCGACGTCGCGGTGCAGAATTTCCGCCCCGGCGTTGCGGAGCGGATGGGGCTGGGCGAGGCCGCGCTCCGCGCTGTGCGGCCCGATATCGTCTATGTCTCGATCAGCGGCTTCGGCGAGGACGGACCCTATGCGCAGAAGCCGGTTTACGATCCGCTGATCCAGGCGCTTTCCGGCCTCGCCTCGGTGCAGGCCGGTTCGGACGCTGAACGCCCGAAACTGGTGCGCACGATTCTTCCCGACAAGCTCACCGGCTTCGTCGCCGCGCAGGCGATCACCGCTGCGCTCTATCACCGGCTGAAGACCGGCGAGGGCCAGCATGTCCGCCTTTCGATGCTGGACGCCGTCGTCGCCTTCCTCTGGGGCTCCGACATGGGCGGGCGGACCTTCGTGGGCGATGAGCCTGACGCGGAACGCGCGCAAAGCTTCATGGATCTGATCTACGAGACGAAAGAGGGCTATATCTCCGTCGCCGTGCAGTCCGACAAGGAATGGGCCGCCCTCGCCCGCGCGCTCGACAAACCGGAATGGCTGGAGGACCCACGCTTCGCCTCCGCCGCGCTCCGCGGCGAGAATATCGACGCTCGCCTCGCGCTGACGCAGGAGGCGCTGATGGCGCGGACCGCCGCCGACTGGCTCGCCCATTTCGAAGCGCATGACGTGCCCTGCGCGCCGGTCCTGACGCGGCGGGAGATGATCCGGCATCCGCAAATTGCGGCCAACGGCGTGGTGATCGAAACTGACCACCCGATCGCCGGGCGGCTCCGTCAGGCTCGCGCCGCGCCGCGATTCTCAGCAACGCCGACCGCGATCCGCCGCCCGGCGCCCACCCTCGGCGAGCACACCGGCGAGGCGCTCCGCGAGGCGGGGCTTCCGGAAGCCGAGATCAGGGCGCTGATCCGATGATCGATTTTCACTACTGGCCGACGCCGAACGGTTGGAAGGTCGCGATCCTGCTGGAGGAGCTGGGCCTGCCCTACCGGGTCCGCATGGTGAATATCGGCGAGGGCGACCAGTTCGCGCCGGAGTTCCTGGCGATCAGCCCGAACGCCCGGATGCCGGCCATTCTCGACCATGACGTCGCCGGGCCGCCGGTTCCGGTCTTCGAGAGCGGCGCAATACTGCTCTATCTGGCCGAAAAGACCGGGCGGTTCCTCCCCCAGGACCAGCTCGGCCGGAAGGAAGCCGTCGAATGGCTGTTCTGGCAGACAGGCAATCAGGGGCCGATGGCCGGGCAGCACAGCCATTTCTTCAATTACGCGCCGGAGACCGAGCGCAGGCAGGGCTACGGGTTCGAACGCTATCGGCGCGAGACGATCCGCTGCCTCGACGTGCTGGAGCGGCGGCTGCAGGGACGCGACTGGCTGGCGGGCGAGGCCTACTCCATCGCCGACATGATGTGCTTTCCCTGGGCGCTGATCATGAAGGCGATGGAGATCCCGCTCGACCGGCATCCAAGCGTCACGGACTGGCGCGCGCGGGTGAAGGCCCGCCCAGCGGTGCGGCGCGGCGTCGCGCTCGGCAAGGAATCTCGGCCCAGCCGGCCGCATGACGACAAGGCCCGGCGAATCCTGTTCCGGCAGGAATGAAAGAGGCGCCGCAGCAACCCTCCCGCCCCCGGCGCCAGCGGGCCCGCGGCGCGCCGCGGCCGATGCGCCTTTGGCGCTGTTTCTTCCCCTCGCCGCAGGCGCGACATTCCCGCGCGCCGCGGGTGTGACGCCGGCCACGGGCGCTCCGTTCGACGCGGCGCCTGAGAAAAATCGGGGGCTTTCTTTAGCGCGGCAGGCGAAGCTCCAGCACCTTCGCGCCCCATCCGTGCCGGCTGTCATGCGCCTCGATCAGCACGGTTTCCACGCCGTCCGGAATCGCCACGCCCGAGAGCGACCGGGTGAAGGGCTGCTCATCGACGTGCGGATGCAGAAGCGTGCGCTCACCATAAACCGTCCCGTCCGGTCCGATGACGCGCCACGCGTCAGCGTAATGATCCCAGCCTTCGTCGGCATGATTCACCGTCACATCGAAGCGCCAGGCGGCGCCTGATCTCTCCGCCTTCGCGTCGATTACGGCGACCTCGCCGGCGACGGCCAGCGTGGTGAGAGAGCAAATGAGCGCGGCGATGACGAGTGATTTCATCGCCTGAACTTATCCCATCGTTCGTCGACGGCAATCCCCGGCGCACTGGCGCCGGCGCAGCGAAGGCGGTATGAGCGCGCCGGATCAGAACTGGAGTGAACCAGACATGGGCTACCGTATCGCCGTCGTCGGCGCCACCGGCAATGTGGGCCGTGAAATGCTGAACATCCTAGCTGACCGGGAGTTTCCGGCGGACGAGGTGGTTGCGCTGGCCAGCCGCAAATCGCTCGGCCAGGAATGCGGCTATGGCGAGAAAACCCTGAAGGCGCAGGACCTGGACAGGTTCGACTTCACAGGATTCGACATCGCGCTCTTCGCCATCGGCTCCGAGGCGACGAAGAAATACGCGCCGAAAGCGGCGAAGGCCGGCTGCGTGGTGATCGATAACTCCTCACTCTACCGCTATGATTCCGACGTGCCGCTGATCGTGCCTGAGGTGAACGCGGATGCGGTGATGGGCTATGCGAAAAAGAACATCATCGCCAATCCGAACTGCTCGACCGCGCAGATGGTCGTCGCGCTGAAGCCGCTGCACGACCGCGCCACGATCAGGCGCGTCGTGGTCTCGACCTACCAGTCGGTCTCCGGCGCCGGGAAGGCCGCGATGGACGAGCTCTGGAACCAGACTAAGGGTATGTATGTGCCGGGGCAGGAGGTCGAGCCGAAGCATTTCCCGAAGCAGATCGCCTTCAACGTCATCCCGCATATCGACGTCTTCATGGAGGACGGCGCCACCAAGGAAGAATGGAAGATGGTGGCGGAGACGAAGAAGATCGTCGATCCGAAAATCCGCGTTCACGCCACCTGCGTCCGTGTTCCGGTCTTCGTCGGCCATGCCGAGGCGATCAATATCGAGTTCGAGGAAGAGCTGGACGAGGAAGAGGCGCGTGAAATTCTGCGGAAGGCGCCGGGTATCCTCGTCGTCGACAAGCGCGAGGCCGGCGGCTACGTCACCCCGGTCGATTGCGTCGGCGATTACGCCACCTATGTCAGCCGAATCCGCACCGACCCGACGCAGGACAACACGCTTTCGCTCTGGTGCGTCTCCGACAACCTCCGAAAGGGCGCCGCGCTCAACGCGGTCCAGATCGCGGAGCTTCTGGGCCGCAGGGTGTTGAAGAAGGGCTGAACGACGGAGCGGACCGGGCGAGGCGATTCGCCTCACCCGGCCCTAAAGTCCCGTGATTTCGCGCGGAAATTGGTCGAGTAGGCCATTCGCGCGCACGCTGTTATGCTTTCCCCGCCGCAAGCGCGCGCCGCAAGCGCGTCGCCATTGAAAGACAGGCGCGGCTCCGAAGCCGCGCCCCGGGGAAGGAACGCCGCCATGTGCAGGATATTCGCGGGACAGGATCCCGCCCGATACGCCAGCGAAACCAGACACATCCGCCTCAATGGCCAGAGCACCAGCATTCGCCTCGAGAACGCCTTCTGGCGGATTCTCGATGAGATCGCCGCGGGCGAGGGCGTCTCCACGCCGGCCTTTGTCTCGAAACTTCATTCGGAAGTGCTGGAGCTTCGCGGCGAGCCGGCGAACTTCACTTCGCTCCTGCGGTGCAGCTGCATGATCTACATGGAGGGTCAGGCCGCCCCGGCGGCGATCGCCGCGGAATGACGCGCCGGACGGCCGGGCGGCCGGAGAGTCGGGCGATGTAGTAGGTCCATACTACCCCGCGCCGCCCCGCGCGCCGTTTACTCCCCTGAAAGGCGCATGGAGCCCAGGAGAGGGAGACGCAGATGGCGAAGGCGATCCACAGCATGATCCGGGTGCTCGACGAGGCGCGCTCGGTGGATTTCTACGGGCGCGCGTTCGGCCTGCGCGTCGCCGACCGCCTCGATTTCGAGAAGTTCACGCTGGTCTATCTGTCGAACCCGGAAACGGAGTTCGAGATCGAACTGACGATCAACAAGGACCGCGAGCAGCCTTACGACCTTGGCGACGGCTATGGCCATCTCGCCGTTTCGGTCGCGGATCTCGCGGCCGAACATGCGCGGTTCGCCGCCGAGGGTCTCAATCCCCGCAAGCTGGTGGAGTTCGCGCCCGACGGAAAGCTCGTCGGGCGGTTCTTCTTCGTGGCCGACCCGGACGGCTACGAGATCGAGGTTCTGGAAAGGGCCGGCCGGTTCAAGTGAGCGAACCCCAACAACGACACAACAACAAAGAAAGGGAGCAAGATGAGCGACCGAATTTCGAAAGCGACACTCAGCAGACGTGAGTTGCTGGCCCGAAGCGCGGCGATCGGCGCCGCCTTCGTCACCGGCCCCGGCTTCGTCGCCGGGCGCGACGCGGCCTGGGCGATGGAGACCACGGCGCTGGAGCCGAAGACCATAGCGACGCTGATCCAGATGGCGCGCGACATCTATCCGCACGATCGCGTCGGCGACGAATATTACGCCGTCGCGATGAAAGGCTACGACACCGCCGAAGCGGCGCCGGCCGTCGAAGCCGGGATCGCCGCGCTCGACGCCGCCGCGACGGGCCGGGGCCACGCCGATTACCTGAGCATCGGCTGGGAAAAGGACCGCGTGAAGATCCTTCAGGGGATCGAGAAAAGCGCGTTCTTCCAAACTATTCGTGGTGGGCTGGTCACCGGGCTCTACAACCAGAAGGAGGTCTGGCCGATCTTCGGCTACGAGGGCGAGAGTTACTCGAAGGGCGGTTACATCGACCGCGGCTTCGACGACATCGCCTGGCTCTGAGGGAGGATCAGCCATGACTGCGCCATTTGAACTCACCGACGACAGCGTCGTCGTCATCATCGGCACCGGAGCGGGCGGCGGGGTTCTCGCCAACGAGCTTGCGCAAAAGGGCGTCTCCGTCGTCTCGCTTGAGGCGGGCGGGCGCTATCTGCCGGAGGATTACGTCAACGACGAATGGGAAAGCTTCGGCCAGCTCGCCTGGACAGACCCGCGCACCACTTCAGGCGACTGGCGGGTGGCGAAGGACTTTTCCGGCCTGCCGGCCTGGATCGTGAAGGCGGTCGGCGGCACCTCCACCCACTGGGCGGGCGCCAGCCTGCGGATTCAGGAGCATGAATGGAAGGCGGCGACGAATTACGGGTCGGTGCAGGGCGCCAACCTGCTCGACTGGCCGATCGATCTGGCGGAGATGGAGCCCTGGTACGATCTCGCCGAAAAGAAGCTCGGCGTCACCCGCACCAATGGCTGGCCGGGCCTTCCCGGCAACAACAACTACAAGGTGCTGGAGAAGGGCGCGAAAGCGCTCGGCTACAAGGAGGTGCATACCGGCCGAATGGCGATCAACTCGGTCGACAATGACGACCGAATGGCATGCCAACAGACCGGCTTCTGCTTTCAGGGCTGCAAATGGGGGGCGAAATGGTCCTCCGCCTATACCGACATCCCGCGGGGCGAGGCGACCGGCAATCTTGAGGTGCGCGAGAAATGCATGGCGCTCCGCATCGAGCATGACGCGGACGGCAAGGTGACCGGCGTCGTCTACGCGGATGAATCGGGCGCCGAGCAGCGTCAGGCGGCGCGCGTCGTATGCGTCGCAGGCAATTCCTTCGAAAGCCCGCGCCTTCTTCTCAACTCCGCCTCGTCGATGTTTCCGGACGGGCTCGCCAACTCCTCGGGTCAGGTCGGACGCAACTACATGCGGCACATGACCGGTTCGGTCTACGCGGTGTTCGACAAGCCGGTGCGGATGTGGCGCGGCACAACCATGGCCGGCATCGTCCAGGACGAGGCGCGGCACGATCCGTCGCGCGGCTTCGTCGGCGGGTATGAGTTGGAGACGCTGTCCCTCGGCCTGCCGTTCATGGCGGCCTTCCTTGATCCCGGCGCCTGGGGGAGGGAGTTCACGACCGCGCTCGACGGCTACGAGAACATGGCCGGCCTCTGGATCGTCGGCGAGGACATGCCGCAAGAGACCAACCGCGTCACACTCAATCACGACGTCAAGGACGCGCATGGCGTGCCGGTGGCGAACGTCAAATTCACCGACCACCCGAATGACGTCGCGATGCGGACCCACGCCTACAAGCAGGGCGCCGCGATCTATGACGCGGTCGGCGCGACGCGGATCTTCCCGACGCCGCCCTATCCTTCGACCCATAACCTCGGCACCAACCGGATGTCGGAAAAGCCTCGAGACGGCGTGGTGAACAAATGGGGCCAGAGCCACGACATCGCCAATCTCTTCGTCTCGGACGGCTCGCAGTTCACCACCGGCGCGGCGGAGAACCCGACGCTGACCATCGTCGCGCTGGCGATCCGTCAGGCCGACGCGATCTCCGGGATGATGGCGAAAAACGAAATCTGACGCCGCCGGGCGCGGCGGCCGCCCGCCGCGCCCGGTTTTGCGGTGCGGCCGCGCGCGCACGTTCGGCGATTACGCCACCTATGTCAGCCGTATCCACACAGACCCGACGCAGAGCGACGCGCTCTCGCTCCGCCGCGCCTCCGACAACCTTCGCTAAAGCGTCGACGCGCCTTGCCGTGCGATATCATGCGGACCCCGGTAGCAGGGACCCACCCGAAACGCTGAAACCGACGCAGCCACATTTCGACGCAAGAGAGGACACGAAACTATGCTCATACAATGTATGGGCGCCGCCGCCGTCCGACCCGCCGGCATGATCAGGGCCGAGCCCGCTTTAGCGCGTCGCGTCGCAGGCGGTGACGCACAAAGCCTTTCGATCGCCCCTCAGCGGCGGCCGCCCCCCTGCAATTCTTCCCCTTTCAATCTCCGGGTAAGCGTTGATGTTCAACGCGACTCCTTCTTTGAGGCCGACCGAAAGGCCGACGTAATTGTTGCGCGACGCGGCGGCGTCCAAGGCGCGCGGAGAGGTCCAGCTCGACCGCGCGAGCCGGGGCTTGCCGGCCCGCGCGCGGCGGTGCATCTTCCCGGTCATGATCCCCGAATCCGAAGTCACATTCGCCGGCAGCTTCCTCGACCGCGCCGACCGTTTGCGCAGCAACGCGGACGAGGTGGCCCGCCTGCTTGCGGACCCCGCCTCGCAGGTCTCGGCGTTCTGGCGCGGCAAGCCACTTTTCGATCTCACGCCGGACGGCCCGCGGCTGACCTGGCTCTCCGCCGCCGACAGACTGGTTACGGAAAGCCCCGAGCCGCCGCTCTTCATGGGACTGGACGAGCGCGGTGTTGCGTATTTCGCAGCCGACGTCTCCCATATCGCGCCGCCGGACGAGAAACCGGCGGAGTTTGTCGATCGCCGGACGCTCGACCTTTCCGAAAAGCGCAAATTCGTCGACCTTCGCGCCATCATGGGCGATATCCACCATCACGACGCCGGCGTCGCCGCGGCCGCGAAGGGCATCTTCGAGTGGCGTCTGACGCACGGGTTCTGTTCGAATTGTGGCGCGCGGAACGAGGTCGTCTTCGCCGGTTGGCGCTTCGACTGCCCGTCCTGCGGACGCCAGCATTTTCCGCGCACCGATCCGGTCGTCATCATGTTGGTCCTCGACGGCGACAATGTGCTTCTCGGCAGACAGGCGATCTGGCCGGAACGGATGTATTCGCTTCTCGCCGGGTTCATGGAGCCTGGCGAGACGGTGGAGGAGGCGGTGCGCCGCGAGGTGATGGAGGAGGCTGGCGTTCCCGTCGGCGAAGTCCGCTACGTCACTTCGCAGCCCTGGCCCTTTCCCGCCTCGCTGATGATCGGCTGCGCCGCGCGGGCCGAGGCGACGACGATCCGGCTCGACGAGAACGAGTTGGAGGATGCGATCTGGGTCCCGAAGGACGAAATCGCCGCCGCGCTGGCCGGCCGCCATGACAGCATCGCGCCGGCCAGAAAAGGCGCCGTGGCGCAGGTCATCCTCAGATGCTGGACCGAGGGCCTGATCGACGGGTTCGACTGACCGGGGGCGTCAGGGACAGCGCCACGGCGCTGCAGACCGCTCCATCGCGGGCGGCCGGCAACGACATTGATCGACTCGCGCCCCGGCGTCGGGCGCGGCGGGGGCGCTCCCCCTCGTCCGCCCTGCTGGTGGACGGGGCTGGCTTCGCACCCTAATACTTTCCCCGCGCGCGGGCACGCAGGGTCGGCGGCGCGCGCCGAATACATGCGAAGGGGGAATTTGCCAGATGGCCGAAGATTCAGTCACGATCCAGCTTCCGGAGAATGCGGGGCCGGACCTCATCGAACGGCTCCGGCTCGCCTTTCCGGACGCGTCGATCGACGGCCTGCCGGCGGACGCGAACGCTGAGGCGGCGAGCGGTGTTCCGCTCGACAACGTCGTCGCGCGGCTCGTCGAGGCCGCGCCCGATCTTCCCGGGCGGATCGCCGCCTGGTGGAGCGGGATCGGCGGCGGTTTCACGCTGATTCTGACTTTCCTCATCTGCATCGCGATCGGGCTGGCGGTCGAGTACGCCATACATGCGCTCATCGCGGCGAAGAAAGATCGCTCGACAATCGGGGAGCCGTTCACCGTCCGCGCGCCGCGCGGCCTCCGGCGGCTCATCGTCCGGCTGTTCGGCATCGCGATCTTCTACGCCGCATCTGTCCTCGCCGCGCGGTTCATCATCGGCGATTCGGGCGGGGCCGGACCGGCCGGGTCCATGGAATCCGCCCGCGCGCTGATCATGGCGGTCGTTCTTCCTCGCACCCAATACACGATCGTCAACGCCCTCATCGCGCCGGGCGCGCCCGCGCGGCGCCTGATGGGCTTCACCGAAGATGAAGCGGCCCGCGTCAATCGGGCGACGCTATGGGTGGCGATCGCCCTGGGCGTCGTGCTGTCCATGCGCGTGATCGTCATACTCGCGTCAGGGGACGGCGATTCAGGCAAACTCGCGCTGATCGCGCTCACTGCGGGAAGCTCCGTCATCACCGCGCTTTATTTCATCTGGATCCGGACGCCGCTTCGCGCGCTGATGGGACGCGCCGCCGGAGAAGACCCCGCGCCGTCGCGCGTGGCGAGGCTGGCCATCCGACTCTTCACACCGTTCTTCATGCTGGTCATTCTTCTCGACTTTTTGGTCAAGATGGCGGGCCTTCTCGGCGCGCTCGGCGATGCATCGGTCAGGGCGTCGGGGCCGACGCTCTTTATCATCATCATGGCCTGCCTCGCCGTCGCCGGGCTCCGGGTCTGGAGCGCGGAAAGCAGTGAGCGTGGCGGAGCAGGATGGGGCGCCGGCGCCTTCGCCATCGCCGAAGGGGCGGTGATCCTGACGGCTGCGGTCACCCTCCTGCAGTCTTGGGGGCTCGATCCGTTCGCGCCGGCGGCGGCCAGCGGATTCGGCAAGTTCGTGCCCGCGCTCGTCGAGGCGTCGATGGTTCTGATCATCGGCCTCTCGCTCTGGCGCGTCGCCTCCATCCTGCTCGCGCCGCCCGAAGCGGCGGCCGACGGCGACGCCAATGAAGAGACGAAGGCGGAGCAGACGCGCCGGGACACGATCATGCCGATCCTGCGCAGCACCGCGCTCGTCCTCATCGCGCTCATGACCGCGATGACCGCGCTCGCGGCGCTCGGCGCCAATATCGCGCCGCTTCTGGCCGGGGCCGGCGTGTTCGGCCTAGCCATCGGTTTCGGCGCGCAGAAGCTCGTCGCGGATATCATCAGCGGCATGTTCTATCTTTACGAGGATTCGTTCCGCATCGGCGAATACATCGAAACCGCAAGCGGAAAAGGCACGGTCGAGCGGATCACTCTTCGCTCCATCGTGTTGCGGCACCCGCGCGGCGCTGTCTACACGATCCCCTTCTCCGATGTCGGGACGATCCAGAACCATAGCCGCGACTGGGTGACGATGAAGTTCAGCTTCGCAGTCCCCGCGAACACCGATCTGGAGATGGTTCGCAAAACCGTAAAGAAGGTGGGCGTGGCCCTCCTCGAGGATCCGGATGTCGGATCCAAGTTTCTGGAGCCGCTCAAGTCGCAGGGCGCGGTCGGGATCAGCGGCAAGAGCTACACCATCGCCTGCAAGTTCACGACGCGTCCGGGGGAGCAGTTCGCCGTTCGTCGGGTTATTTACGCGGCGCTTCAAAAAGCGTTGCAGGAGAAGAATATCGACCTCTTCGCACCGCAGTTGACCCTCGCCTCCGTCGACCCGTCGCAGACGGCGGAGCCGGCGCCGGCAGGGTGATCCACCACCCTCGCCTATGCGACGCAAGAAAAAAGGGGCGCGCTTTTCACGCGCCCCTTCGTCGTTGGAGAGGAAGGCTCAGGCCGTCGTCGGGTCGCTCTCGGCCGGCCGGTTGCGGTCGTTCATGAACTGATCGAACTCCGCCCTGTCCTTGGCGCGGCGCAGCTTGTCGAGGAAGCCGACAAAGGCCGAGCGCTCTTCTTCCAGTCGCCGCAACGTCTCCTCGCGATATTCGTCGAACGCGGCGTTACCAGTCGCATCGACTCGCGTGAATTTGCGGCGCCAGCCGCCATTGTTGCATCCCATCCTGCCACTCCAGAGCATGTAAAAGAGGATCGCCAGGCCGATCGGCCAGACGAAAACGAAGCCGAGCACCATCGCGGTGATCCAGGCTGGCTTGCCTTTCGAGTCCAGCCATGTCTCCGCGCGTTTCGGCCACTGAAGAACCTTGTCCACCTGATCCGCCTCCTTGCCGGCATGTTAATGTTAATCACATTCACATATTTGGGGGAGGCGCCTCGCGCCGTCAACCGCTTCATGTGAAAAAATCCATCAGGGCTCTTCGGGAAGGAACCCGAGCCCGCGCAGATAGATCGCCGCCCCCGCCTCAAGAAGCTCCTCGGCCGGGATCGGCGCGCGCCGTCGGGCCTCGTCGCCCCGGCCGAAGAGCGCGGTGACGCCGTGGCTGAGCGCCCAGAGATGGTAGGCCATCATCAGGACGGGGGGGCGCTTGTCCTCCGGCAGTTTCAGCGCCAGCGCGGCGCAGGACCGTTCCAGCGCGCGAAACGCCCGGTCCGCCGCCACCCTCAACTCAGGGTCATGGTCGGGCGAGACTCCGGCCTCGAACATCGCGGCGAAATAGGCGGGTTCTGCCTTCGCGAAGCCCAGATAGGCCCGCCCGACCCGCTCGAAGGACGAAAGCGCGGAGGGGCGCCCTTCGTCCCAGGCCGCTTCCAGCCGCCCGGCGAAAAGCTCGTAACCGCGGCGCGCCGTCTCGACGATCAACTCGTCCCGGTCCTTGAAATGCCGATAGGGCGCCGCCGGGCTGACCCCGGCGCGCCGCGCCGCCTCGGCGAAGGAGAACCCGTTCGGCCCCTTCTCCGAGATCAGCGACAGCACCGCCTCGACGAGCGCCGACTTGAGGTTGCCGTGATGATAACTGTTGCGCGCCATACCCCCTATATGACCCGCCCGCGCGCCGGGGGCCAGCGGCGCAGCATGGCGTTTTTTCACCCGGCGCGCTATCAGGCGCCATGAGTGGAGCGAGACCAGTGAAACCCGCATGGGTGATCGAGAAGGAACGCGCGCGGCGCGAAGGCCCGGCCCCGGTCTGGCTATTCGGCCTTCACGCGGTGCGCGACGCGCTTCTCAACCCGGCGCGCGCGCATGAGCGCCTCATCGTCACCCGCAACGCCGCCGAGAAGCTGCGCGAGGCGATTGAAACTGCTGGTCTGACCCCGGAGATCGCCGATCCCCGCCGGTTTCCCGCGCCGCTCGATCCCGGCTCCGTGCATCAGGGCGCGGCGCTGATGACGCGGCCGCTCGACTGGGGCGACGTCGCCGAGATCTGCGCGCCGACCGATGAAGACCCAGCCCCGGTCGCCGTATTTCTCGACCGGGTGACCGACCCACATAATGTCGGCGCTATCCTCCGCTCGGCCGAGGTGTTCGGCGCCCGCGCGGTGATCGCGCCCTTGCGCCACGCCGCGCCGGAAACCGGCGCGCTGGCGAAATCCGCCTCCGGCGCGCTGGAGCGCCAGCCCTATCTGCGGGTCAAGAACCTCGCCGCGACGATGGAGAGCCTTCGCGAGCGCGGCTACCGGCTTATCGGTCTCGACGGCGAGGCGGAGATGGAGATCGGCGCGGCGTTCGCCGCCCCCGGTCCGCTCGGCCTCGTCCTCGGCGCCGAAGGGCCGGGCCTCAGGGACAAGACGAAACAGACATGCGACGCGCTGGCGCGCATTCCGTCCGCCGCCAGTTTCGGCTCGCTCAATGTCTCCAACGCCGCCGCCGTCGCGCTTTATCGGGCGCGCGAGACGCGGGGCTGAGCGACTGATTCTCCGCCTGCGAATCTTCTCAACCCAAGGTATATTACACCAGTCGATGCTCGCTGCATTTGAGCCCCGAAGCCAAAGCATGGCGCAGTCCGAGCGGCGAAGACATAAACTTGTGATCGCGCATCAACCAGGCGTCCGACAACCTTCGGTCAATCCGGAAAACGCCTAACACGCTGAATTCGTTTATGTTAAATTCGCGGGTTCGACGCAGGGGCGCCATGATTGTGCAAAAGTAAACACTCTCTGCAACAAACCGACACAAAAATGCGAGCGCGGTCTGGATAATCTCTGCTATAAGACCCACATGAGTTTTGAAGGCGGGCTCACTTATGTCTCCTTCATCCACTCACTGTCCCTCGTTCTGACTGCGCCCGCTTCGGCGGGCGCATTTTTTTGTCCGACACCGCTTCCGGTCTCGCGTCATGCGCGTGCGCGACGCTTTGACAACCGCGCCGCGCCTTGCGACACCGCTATGCATGCGCCATTCGGACAGTGAAATCAGAACGATCCTCGACGATGTGAAATCCATCGCTGTTGTCGGGATCTCCACCAATCCCGTGCGTCCGTCGTATTATGTCGGGCGCTATCTCGGGCTGAAGGATTATCGCGTTCTGCCGGTCAATCCGGTCGCCGCGGGCAAGGAGATTTTCGGCGTCACCGTGCAGCCTTCTCTGAAGGCGCTGGCGGAAAGCGGCGCCGAGGTCCACATGGTCGACATCTTCCGCCGCTCCGAGGAGGCCGGCGCCGTGGTCGATGAGGCGATCGCGCATCTTCTCGATCACGGGCTGAAGGTGATCTGGATGCAGATCGGCGTCATCGACGAGGCGGCCGCGGAGCGCGCGCGCGCGGCGGGGCTGAAAGTGGTCATGAACCTCTGCCCGAAGATGGAGTATCAACGGCTCAAGGGCGAGCTTTCAATGGGCGGGTTCAACACCGGCCGCTTGTCCTCGAAGCTGACTTAGACCAAAGATCAGAGAAGTTAACGAGAAGAGGAGGTCCCATGGCCGAGCGCGAGTACGGATTCGACACACTGCAGATTCACGCCGGAGCCCGCCCCGACCCTTCGACCGGGGCGCGCCAGGTTCCGATCTACCAGAATACGGCCTATGTGTTTCGGGACGCGGATCACGCCGCCGCGCTCTTCAACCTTCAGGAAGTCGGCTATATCTATTCACGCCTGACCAACCCGACGGTCAGCGCGCTCCAGGAGCGGGTTGCGGCGCTCGAGGGCGGCGTCGGCGCGGTCGCCTGCTCCTCGGGTCATGCCGCGCAGATCCTGTCGCTCTTCCCGCTGATGAACCCGGGCAGCAACTTCATCTCCTCGAACCGGCTCTATGGCGGCACGATCACCCAGTTCGGGCAGACCTTCAAGCGCTTCGGGTGGGAGTGCCGCTTCGTCGATCTCGAGGACACGGCGGCGATCCAGAACGCCATCGACGAGAATACGAAGGCGATCTTCTGCGAATCCATCGCCAACCCTGGCGGCTACATCACCGATCTCGAAAAGATCGGCAAGCTGGCGAGTGACGCCGGCCTGCCGCTGATCGTCGACAACACTTCGGCGACGCCCTATCTATGCCGCCCCTTCGAATGGGGCGCGACGCAGGTCGTGCATTCGACCACCAAGTATCTTTCCGGGAACGGCACCTCGATGGGCGGAATCGTCGTCGATTCGGGCAAGTTCGACTGGGTCGCCGCCGGCAAGCATCCCTCGATGACCGAGCCGGAGCCAGCCTATCACGGGTTGAAATTCGCGGAGACCTTCGGGCCGTTGGCCTACACGTTCCACGGCATCGCCATCGGCCTTCGCGATCTCGGCAGCTGCCAGGCGCCGATGAACGCCTTCCAGACCCTGCTCGGCATCGAGACACTCAGCCTGCGGATGGAGCGTCACTGCGCCAACGCGAAAAAGGTCGCGGAGTGGCTTTCGAAGCACAAGGACGTCGAATACGTCTCCTACGCCGGGCTGGACGACAGTCCCTACGCGGACCGGGCGAAGAAATACACGCCGAAAGGCGCCGGCGGGCTTTTCACCTTCGGCGTGAAGGGCGGCTACGAGAGCTGCGTGAAGCTGGTCGATTCGGTGGAGATCTTCAGCCACCTCGCCAATCTCGGCGATGCGCGCTCACTGATCATCCACTCCGCCTCGACCACCCATCGCCAGTTGACGCCGGAGCAACAGTCGGCGGCCGGCGCGGGGCCGGAGGTTGTCCGCCTCTCGATCGGCATCGAGGACCCCGACGACCTGATCGCCGATCTCGAGCAGGGGCTGGCGAAGGCGACCGGGGGCGCGTCGGGCTAGCTCCGGCTAGCGTACCGACGCGGGACGGCCGGCGCGATTAACTTCGCGCCGGCGAGCGATGTCGAGAAGCGACGAGGAGCGGGCGCGGTGAACGACCCGGCGACGAATGGCGAGGGGGGCGCGGCGCAGCTCGCCCTCGAATTCCGCTCCAACGCCTTTTTGCTGCACCAGCGCGAAGGCGAAAGCTGGCGAGAGGCGGCGGCGGCGCCGCTCGAGGCGCCGATCACCGCGCCCGATTTCGACGCCGCCATCTCCCGCATCGGCGAAGAGGCGCGCGCGATCAGCGGAACGGAGGCGCCGGCGGTCGAGCTCTGGCTGCCGCCCGAGCGGGTTCTCATCTCCCGGCTGAAGCCGGACGAGACGCCCGAGGACGCGCTCGCCGCCGCGCCGGCGCCCGTGGAGAAACTGGTTCACGATCTCTCCTCCGCGGGCGATGTCGTCGTCATCACCGAATACTCCGTGGTCGAAGATGCGCTGCGCTATGCGCGCCGCTGGGGCTTCGCGCCGACGAGGGTGACGGCACGCGTCGCGCTCAGGGCCTTTCCCATGGGGCCGGACTTCGCCGAGACCGCCGCGCCGCCGCGTGTCCTTCTGACGGCGATCGCGCCCCTGAAGCGTCTGTCGACCGGGATGGCGCCCGGTCTGGCACTGGCGGCGGCGGCGGTCATCGCGGTGTTGGCGATCTTCGTCGCGCCCATGCTCTTCGGAACGGACTCGCCGCCGCGTCTCGCCGCGCCCGCAGAACTGGCGTTCGCATCCCCGTTCGATGCGCGCGTCTCCACGCCGACGCCGGCGGACCCGGCCCGCCCCGCCGCGCCGGCGCACAAGTCGTCAACGCCCGCGACCGGCGCGCCGAAACCCGAACCCGATACCCCCTCCGACGCGCCGCGGGCGCTGGTGGTGGTCGCGCCGCCGCCGCTGACGGCCGCAGGCGGCGCGCCGATACGCCCCCACGAACTGACGGCGCTGGCGCCGCCCGTCGCAGACGCCGCGCCGCCCGGCGCGCCGGTGCGCGTCGCCTCCGGACCCCGGATAGAGGCGACGCCCGACAGCCCCCCCGCCGATCCGCCCGCGGCCACGGACGCGGCGTCGGAAACCGAAGCGCCGGACGCCGCCGCAAACGACTTGAGGATCGTCACCGCCGCCGGAACGCCAGTCGCAGCCGAGGACGCCCCCCCCGTCCCCGCTCCCCGCCCGGGATCCAGCGCGCCGCCCGAATCGGCGGAGTCCGGGGAAAACCAGGCGGACCAGACGCCGGGCGCCCTCGTAGCCGAGGCCGACTCCAGGATCTTCACCGCCTCGGGAACGCCCGTCGCGCCCGAGAACGCCCCCCCGCTTCCCATTCCACGTCCGGGATCGGAGACGCCCGCCGCGCCCAATTCCGACGCCGCGCCGCCGCCGGAAGAAGCGCCCGTCTCCACAGTTACGCCGACGCCGCCCGCGGCCGATGCGGCGTCAGACAGCCCGGAAGAGGCCGACAGCCCGCCCGGCCCCGGCTCGGTCGCTCGCGCGCCGGCCCCCAAATCCCGCCCTGACGCGCTCGACATGACGCCCTCGGACCGGATCGCGACCTTATCGCCTTCACCAAGCCCGCGCCCGAACACCATCAGAAAACGCGTCGCACCCGTGGCGGTCGAGATCGGCGCGAAGGGCGTGCGCGAGGTTCGCGCGCCGAAGCGACCGGCTCCTAGAGGGCCGGGTGTAGCCAACGCGGCAACGCTGAAGGGCGCGATCCAGTTGGAGGATATGAACCTTCTCGGCGTCTTCGGCGCGGACGGCGCACGCCGCGCGCTTCTGCGGCTGGCCGACGGCCAGGTCTTGCGGGTCAGCCGCGGCACCGTCGTCGAGGGCTGGGTGGTCTCAAGGATCGACGCGACCTCGATGCGGATCACCCGCGGCGGAGAGGCGCGGGTCCTCGATCTCGTGCAATAGCAGGCATCGCGCGGTGGAGTTTCGGAACGGCCCATTCAGCGCCGCGGGCGCGCCGGGAGGATGCGCCGCATCCCCGCGCAGCGCGTCCATCCCCGAGCGCAGCCCGCCGCAGGCTGGACGGATGCGCGCGTTGGCCGCCCCGCCCCCTCGGCAGACGAAGACGCCGCCGAGCTTGAACTTCAGGCGTCAGCCCGCCAATTCGCCCAGTCCTCCGGAGTGTCGAGGTCGATACGCGCCGCGGCGCTTCCAAACTTCACGAGCCGCACCAGATCGGCATGGGCGGCGAGCAGCGCGCGCGCGCCCTCATCACCTTCGAGCGCGCGCAGGGGCTCGAAGAAACGTCTACCGAAAAGCACCGGATTGCCCGGCGCACCGTCGCCGGTCGCGGCGCGTATAATCTCCCGCCCCTCATCCGCGTCATAGGCGGCGATGAGCGCGTCGACCTCCGTCGCGCCGATCTCCGGCATGTCGGCCAGCGCGATCAGGGCGCAGTCAGCGTCGGGCGCGATCGCCGCCATTCCGGCGCGGATCGAGGCGCCCATGCCCTCCACCGCCTGGTTATTCTCCACGATACGCACCCGGAGCCCGTCGAGCGCGGCGCGGCGCGCCTCGTCCGCCGGACGAAGGACGACCACCACCTCATCCGCCTGGCTCGCGATTAGCGCCGCCGTCGTCCGGCGGATCAGCGGCTGACCGCCCGCATCCTCGGTCAGCTTGTCCGCTCCCCGCATCCGGCTCGATGAGCCGGCGGCCAGAAGAACCGCGGAGACGAAGGGCCGCCCCGGCTTGGCGCGCGCCGCCTTGCCGTCGCGCGGCTGCGGACGCGAAGGGATTTCCTTCAGCAGCCCGCCGACGCCCATCTCCTCGATATCCGCCGCGCTCACGTCGAGGCCGGCGATCATCCGCTCAAGCACCCAGTCGGCGCCGTTGAGCCGGGGCGAACGCGCGCAACCCGGCAGGCCGAGCACCGGACGCCCGTCAAGTTCGCCGATGAAGAGCAGGTTTCCCGGATCGACCGGCGCCCCGAACCGGGTGATCCGCCCGCCCGCCGCGACGACCGCGGCGGGCGCGACATCGCGCCGGTCGGAAGTGGCGGAGCCGCCGAGAATGAGGACGGCGTCGCCAGCGGCCGCGCGGAGGGCCGCCGCGAGCGCCGTGGTTTCATGCGGGGTCTCGACATGGGCCGCCGCTTCTGCGCCGAGCGCGGCGAGCCGCGCCTCGAGGGCGGCCGCGCCCTTCTCGATCAGCTTCGGCTTCATGCCCTCGGTCCGGGTCAGGATCAGCGCTGCGCGGAGGGGCCGGAACGGATGCAGCCGGAGCGCGCCCTTCGCCAACTCCGCCGCGGCCCGCACCGCGTCGGCCGGGGCGGCGTAGGGGATGATCTTTACCGTCGCCAGCATTTGACGCGGGGCGACGCGGGCGAAATCCGGCAGCGTGGCGATGGTCACCGCCTCGTCCACGGCGTTCGCCGCCCCGATTGCGGCCGAATCGACACGAAGCACGCCGGCAGCCTCGGCGTAGACATTCGCCCTGCCGGTGAAGGGAGCGGAGACCGTCAGCTCCGGCCCGTCAAGCGGCGCCGCGATCGCCGCCGCCGCATCATTCTCCGGCATGTCGCCGGGGCCGAGCCGCGCCACCCAGACCTCAGCCGCGCCCGCCTCGTCCAACGCCGCCGCGTCCGCCGCCGAAAGCGTCTCGCCCTTGGCGTAGCGCCGCCCTGCGACGCGGATCGAATGGGCGAGGACGAGCCCCGCCGCCGCCCGCGCCGGAACCGGGCCGAACTCCATCAGGCGGCCTTTCGGAGCCGCTCGACCAGTTGCGCCATGATCGCCACCGCGATCTCCGCCGGGGATTTCGCCCCGATATCGAGCCCGACAGGCGCATGAATGCGGCCGATCTCCTCCGGGCTGAAGCCTGCTTCCGAAAGCCGTTTCACCCGTTTGGCGTGGGTCCGCGAAGAGCCGAGACAGCCGAGATAGAAGACCGGCGCGCGCAGCGCCGCGATGATCGCCGGATCGTCGATTTTCGGGTCATGGGTCAGGGTGACGACCGCCGTCCGCTCGTCCAGCCCGAACGCGGCGAGCGCGGCGTCGGGCCAGTCATGGGTGATGTTCTCGTCGGGAAAACGCGCCGGCGTGGCGAAAGCCTCACGCGGGTCGATCAGCAGCGCATCATAGCCGGTCAGCCGCGCCATCCGCATCAGCGGCTGCGCGATGTGCACGGCGCCGATCACCGCCATCCTTAGCGGCGCGTTGTGCACGCCGAGGAACCAGCCGGTTCCGCCCGCGAATCCAGACTTGTCGGTGCGCCGCGCCGTCGCCGCCTCGTCCGCCAGGTCGTCCGCCGCGCCCGGCATAATCAGCCGACGCTCCCAGGTCTCAGGCTTCACCGCATAGATTGCCGGCTTGCGTTTGGCCCGCGCCTCGGCCAGCGCGCGGATCATCGCCGCGTCCGGCCCGCGTCCGATCCCGATCGGCTCGACCATCACCTTGATCTCGCCGCCACAGGCAAGGCCGACGGCGAACGCCTCGTCGTCGGAGACGCCGAATTCCAACACCCGGCAATCGCCGTCCTCCAGCGCCTCCAGCGCTTCCGCCGCCACCGCGCCCTCGACGCAGCCGCCGGAAACCGAGCCCGCCAGTTCAGCGTCCGAGGAGATCGCGAGTTGCGATCCGGTGGGCCGCGGCGCCGAACCCCAAGTCTGTATCACGGTGGCGAGGGCGGCGCCCTTGCCGGCGTCGATCCAGTCCAGCGCTGTTTCGACGATGCTGTCATGCGCGGCGAGGCCATGAACGGCGAGGTTCTCGGTCATTCCTTCGCTCCTTCGGCGATTCTCGCCCAGTCTCCGCCCGGGCGTCATCCGACGAGAGCATGGTGCCGCGTCAGCGACGCCGCAAGTGGCCGGCGCGCCGCAGGGCGCGCGTTTACTTTCGCGCCGGCGGTGATCTAGTGTCGCGATCACGATGTTATGAACGGCCCGCAGACAACAATGGGGAGAAGACAAATGCGCGCAATCCGACTGGCCGCGCCTGCGATTGCGGCGGTGATGTTGTTCGCCGCCAATGTGGAGGCGGAGACGTTACAGCTCAGCCCGGCGAACCCGCAGCCCAACGCAGAGGAACTCGCCCAAGGGCTCGCGGTCACCTACGCCTATCCGCCAGAGGTCAAATCGATCCGCGACGCGGAGCACTGGCTAGGCGGTGCGCGAAAGGTCGGCCCGCCGCTGAGCGGGCTGCACTATATCGACACCCGCAAGGGCGACAAGGTGATGACCTCCGAGAAGGCGACGCGCGTCGCCGCCGAGATCACCGGCTATGTCCGCTTCGAGCGGGCCGGAGCGCACAAGATCGAGTTTTTTTCCAATGACGGCGTCAGCGCCGAACTCGGTGGACAGGAAGTCGCTTGGTATGATGGCCGGCATCCCTGCAACAGCGCCGGTTATCAGGACGTCTCGGTCCCCGAACCCGGCTGGTACGAGCTGAAGATCATCTATTTTCAGCGGCTGGAGACCGCCTGCCTCCTGATGAAATGGGATGGCGGCGAGGGCGGCATGGCCTGGGCGCAAGACGACGTGTTCGCCTACCGGAAATAACGGGCCTTCGGCAGATGCGAAGCTGGCCGGGTTTTCTGAAGAAGCCCGGCCTCGCGGAGCATGCGCGGCGGCGCATCACCTTCGTTCTTCGCGGCGCGTGGAAGCATGACGGCGATCGGCTGATCGCCGCGCCGACGGCGGCGCCATGAAGCCGAAGCTCTCGACATGCGCCTTCTTCCCCGGGCGCCAGGCGCCGCGCTGACGCTGGCGGGCTCCCTCGACCATCACGGCGCTCCGGTCTCGTACGCCCCGCAGGCGACTTCGCAACTGCCTCATGGGCGCCGGGGTTCCGGTCGAGAACGCCAGGGGCGCGGCGGCGGTGTTGGCCGAGGCCAACCTGCGCCATTCCGACGCGCTGGACGCCGCCCGCCACCACGTGATGGTGACGGCGGCGGCGATGGAGATCGCCCGCGCTCAGGGCCGCGCCTTCACCTCCTTGGCGAATTACAGCGACGGTGTGGCGGGGGCCTCCCGCCACGCTCACCAGTCGCGGATCGGGACAAACGGCGCGCCGGTACTTCCCTAGCCCGCGGACCGTCACGTCGTGATGCGTCGTTACGTCGCCGAGCTCAGGACCATGCGGGCGAAAGCGCGCCCCCGATTCCCGCGACGCGACAGTGGCGTTGGAAAGGCCGGAAATGCTACGGGAGGCGATGGGCGGCGAATTGATGGACCACTGCGTTCACGCCGCGCGGCAGGAGCAGGAGGACGTTGACCGGAAAGTGACCGATTGCCAACTTTCCCGCGGTTTTGAGAGGGCCTGAAAATGTCTGACACGATCCGCTGCATCTCGCCCATCGATGGCTCGCTCTACGCGGAGCGCGCGGCGATGGACGAGAGGGAGGCCGCCGCCGCCGCAACGAGGGCGAAAGCGGCGCAAGCCGAATGGGCGGCGCGCCCGCTGTACGAACGCGCGGCGTTGGTCGAGGCCGGCGTCAAGGAACTGACCAGGGCGAAGGACGAAGCCGCCGAGGAACTGGCCTGGCAGATGGGCAGGCCGGTCCGCTACGGCGGCGAGTTCGGCGGCGTGGAGGAGCGCGCCTTCCACATGGCCGGCATCGCGGAGGAGGCGCTGGCGCCAATCGAGATTTCCGGTGATTCGGGCCTGCGCCGCCTGATCCGGCGCGAGCCGCATGGCCTCGTCCTCGCCATCGCGCCGTGGAATTATCCCTACATGACCGCGATCAACTCGATCGTCCCGGCGCTGATCGCGGGCAACACTGTGATGCTCAAGCCCGCCGCACAGACGTTGCTGACCGGCGAGCGTATGGCGGCGGCGTTCCATAAAGCCGGAGTGCCGGATGATGTCTTCCAGATCCTCTTCGTCAGTCACGAGACGACCACGAAACTGATCGCGAAACGCGCCTTCGATTTCATCAACTTCACCGGCTCGGTCGGCGGCGGCAGGGCGATCGAGAAAGCCGCGGCAGGAACCTTCACCGGTCTCGGACTGGAGCTTGGCGGCAAGGATCCCGGCTATGTGCTCGAGGATGCGGATGTGGAGGCGGCGGCCGAGGCGCTGATCGACGGCGCGATGTTCAATTCCGGGCAGTGCTGTTGCGGTATCGAGCGGATCTATGTGGCGGCGCCGCTCTTCGACCGTTTCATCGCTAAGGCGGTCAGCATCGTCGAGGGCCATGTGCTCGGCAATCCGCTCGACCCTGAAATCACGCTCGGCCCGATGGCGCAGAAACGCTTCGCCGAGCTTGTCCGCAGGCAGGTCGCGGCGGCGGTCGACAGTGGCGCGAAAAAGCTGATCGACAGCGCGCGGTTTCCCGAGGCCGGCGGCGCCTATCTCGCGCCGCAGATCCTGATCGATGTCGACCACAAGATGGAGTTGATGCGCGAGGAGAACTTCGGCCCCGTCGTCGGCGTCATGAAAGTCGACGGCGACGAGGAGGCGTTGGACCTGATGAACGACAGCGCCTATGGCCTCACCGCCTCGCTCTGGACGCAGGATATCGAGCGGGCCGAGCGGCTCGGCGCGCGGCTGGACACCGGCACCGTATTCATGAACCGCTGCGATTATCTCGATCCCTCGCTCTGCTGGACCGGCCGCAAGAACACCGGACGGGGGGGCGCGCTCTCGGTGATCGGTTACCAAAGCCTGACCCGGCCGAAATCATTCTACCTCAGGAAAACCTGACCATGTCCTTCAACGCCAACTGGTCCTACCCCACCGCCATCCGTTTCGGGGCCGGACGCATAAGCGAGCTTGGCGAAGCCTGCGCCGCCACCGGCATGAAGCGCCCGCTTCTTGTCACCGACCGCACTCTCGCGCGGCTGCCGATCATCGAGAGCGCGCTTCAGTCAATGGCGGCGGCCGGGCTCGGCCGGACGGTCTTCGCCGAGGTCGACGCCAACCCGACCGGCGCCAATCTCGAGGCCGGCGTCGCGGCCTTTCGCGCCGGAGAGCACGACGGCGTTGTGGCGTTCGGCGGCGGCTCGGGAATCGACCTCGGCAAGGCGGTCGCCTTCATGGCCGGGCAGACCCGCCCGGTGTGGGATTTCGAGGATATCGGCGACTGGTGGAAGCGCGCGAACGCCGACGCCATCGCGCCGATCGTGGCGGTTCCGACCACAGCCGGCACCGGCTCGGAGGTCGGCCGGGCCTCGGTCATCACCAACGAGGCGACCGCAGAGAAGAAGATTATCTTCCATCCGAAAGTCATGCCCGCCGTCGTGATCGCCGACCCGGAGCTGACCGTCGGCATGCCGCGCGCGATCACGGCCGGCACCGGGATGGACGCCTTCGCGCATTGTCTGGAGGCCTATTGCTCGCCCCGTTATCACCCGATGAGCCAGGGTATCGCGCTGGAGGGAATGCGACTGGTGAAGGACAATCTTCCGGTCGCCTATGAGGACCCGGAGGATATCGAGGCGCGCGCGCAGATGATGTCGGCGGCGATGATGGGAGCGGTGGCGTTCCAGAAAGGGCTTGGCGCGCTCCACGCGATTTCGCACCCTGTCGGCGCCATCCATCACACCCATCACGGCGCCACGAACGCGGTGGTGATGGCGCCGGTGCTCGCCTTCAATAGGAAGGCGATCGAAGCGCGGATCGGCGCGGCGGCGGCCTATCTCGGCATCGCCGGCGGCTTCGACGGGTTCGCGGATTTCATCGACGATCTCACGGGCGCGCTCGGCATACCGGCGACGCTGACAGGGCTGGGCGTCGAGGCCCCCGACATCGATAGACTTACCGAGTCGGCGCTGAAGGATCCGTCATGCGGCGGCAACCCGATCGAACTGACGCGCGAGAACCTGCGCCCGCTGATCGAAAGCTGCTTTTAGCCGATGGCGCGCCACCGTTGACCGGCGCGCGGCCATCGCCTACCTCGCTGTCATGAGCATTCTGCCAATCCTGATCCATCCCGACCCGCGCCTGAAGCGGGTCTGCGACCCGGTCGCCGACCCGGCGTCCGTCGCCGGCCTGATCGAGGACATGTTCCAGACCATGTACGACGCGCCGGGCATCGGCCTCGCCGCGGCGCAGGTCGGCGTCAACGCGCGCGTCCTTGTGATGGACTGCGCCGGGAAGGAGGAGGAACCGGACCCGGTGGCGATGATCAACCCGGAGATCCTCGAAATCTCGGAAGAGATGAACGAACATGAGGAGGGCTGCCTCTCAATCCCTGAGCAATACGCGATGGTCGCGCGTCCGGCGGAAGTGGTCGTACGCTGGACCACGCCCTCGCACGGGACCGACGAGCGACGATTCGACGGCCTGCGCGCGACCTGCGTCCAGCACGAGATCGACCACCTGGACGGCCGGCTCTTCATCGACCATATCGGTTCAGTCCGCCGCCAGATGATCACCCAGAAGATGAAGAAGCTGAAACGCGAGCGCGCCAAGGCGTGAGCGCGGACGATTTCATGACCTGGGCGGACCAGAACAGCGCGTGGCCGCCGGCCTTCGTCGCGCCCGGTCGCGCCGGCAGCGGCGCCAGGATGGATGCCGCCGCTCTTGCGGCGCCGGATGACGCAGCTAGCCGGGGCGCCGGCGCGCGGCGGATCATGAATGCCAATGGCGGTCCGAGCAATTGTTCCTCGTTCACAGGTCGGAAAGCGGCGCGCAATCGCGGTCTCGCCACAACATATGCGGGAAGCCCGCCGACGCGGCGCTGGCTCCAGACGCGCTCAGCGGACGCAGCTGAACACGGGCGAGGGCTGGTGAGGCGACGGAGGCCGCTGGACCGATACGCCAGGTTGCGGCGGAGCGGTTGATGCGGATCGCTTTCATGGGAACGCCGGATTTCGCGGTACCGGCGCTGGAGGCGTTGGCCGCGCGCCATGAGATCGCCGCCGTCTACACGCAACCGCCGCGCCCTGCGGGGCGGGGCGGGCGGCCGCGGCCCACGCCGGTGGCGCAACGGGCGGCGGCGCTGGGAATCGCGGTTCGCACGCCGGCTAACTTCCGTGAGGCGGCCGAGCGCGCGGCGTTCGCGGCGCTCGGGCTCGACGCGGCGGTCGTCGTCGCCTATGGGCTCTTGCTGCCAGAGGCGGTGCTCGACGCGCCGCGCCATGGCTGCTTCAACCTTCACGCCTCGCTTCTGCCGCGCTGGCGCGGGGCGGCGCCGATCCAGCGGGCCATCATCGCGGGGGACTCGGAAACTGGCGTTTGCGTGATGCGGATGGAAAAGGGGCTCGACACCGGCCCGGTCGCTCTGACCGCGCGCACGCCGATCCGGGCGGACGACACAGCCGGCGCGCTGCATGACCGGCTCTCCGCGCTCGGCGCGCCGCTGATGGTCGAGGCGCTGGAACTGCTCGGCGCAGGCCGGCTTCAGCTGACCCCGCAGCCGGCGGAGGGGGTCTACGCGCCGAAGATCGACAAGCGCGAGGCCGGGATAGACTGGCGCCGGCCGGCGACGGAGGTCGACCGGCTGATCCGCGGCCTCTCGCCCTTTCCGGGCGCCTGGTTCATACTTGGGGGCGAGCGCGTGAAAGTCCTCATGTCGGAGCTCGCGCCGGGCGCCGGCGCGCCGGGCGCGGTGCTGGACGACAGGCTCGCGATCGCCTGCGGGTCGGGCGCGGTGCGGTTGACCCGGTTGCAGCGCGCCGGCGCCGGCCCGCTCGATGCGCGGGACTTCCTGCGCGGCCGGCCGGTTCCGGCTGGCGTCGAGTTGGAGAGCAAATCGTGATCTTCGCCGCGCGGCGGCCGCGCGCTCAGGCTTTTCCGCGAAACTGAAGGAGGCGCACATGTCGGTCATCCTGCTGATCCTCATCGGCCTCGCCGCCGGGTTCGTCGCAACGAAACTGATGAAGGTGGAACTTTCGCTCATCGAAACCGCGGCGCTCGGCGTTCTCGGCGCGCTGGTCGGCGGTTTCACGCTGCGCATGCTTCTCGCCGCCTCGAGCGTCCTGCTCGGGCTCGCGGGCGCCGTGGTCGGCTCCTGCGCGCTGATCTGGCTCAATCGGCGCTGGATTCGCCGCCGCTGAGCGCACGCGGCGTCGCCGCACCCCTTGACCTTGGGCCGCGTCGGGGGTTCAACCCGCCGCAGCCTGTTAGGAGCCTGAAATGTCCGACCAGAAGAACCTGATCGCCGCCGCCGGCCTCAGTTTCCTCGTGATCATCGCCTGGACCTTCTTTTTCGCCCCGCCGCCCGACCCAGATGTCGCCGGGCCAGTGGCGACGGAAGGCGTCGTGGCGCCGGGCGAAGCGCCCGCCAATGCGACAGGCGATGCGGCGGTCAGTTCCACCCCGACTGTCGATCAGAGCGCCGCGCCCGGAGACGCCGCCCCGGCGAGCGAATCCGCCGCCGCCGCGCCGGCCCGGATCAAGATCGAGACGCCGTCCTATTCCGGCACCATCTCGCTGCGCGGCGGGCGGCTCGACGACCTGCATCTGACCGATTACAGGGAAACGCTCGACCCGACCTCCGACACCGTGGTTCAACTCGCCCCGGTAGGAACCACGCACCCCTATTACGCGGTCTATGGCTGGCTGAACGCGGAGGGTGGAACCGAGAAGACGCCGGATCCGAACACCGAATGGTCGGTTGAAACAGGTGAAGTTCTGACGCCGGAGACGCCGATAACGCTGATCTGGGACAATGGCGAGGGACTGATCTTCCGCCGCAATATCGCGGTGGACGAAAAGTACATGTTCACCATCACCCAGTCGGTGGAGAACACCACCGGGGCATCGGTCAGCCTCGCGCCTTACGGATATATCGCGCGGCGCGGCGAGCCGGAGACGGTGAACTTCTTCATTCTCCACGAAGGCGCGGTCGGCGTCATCGACGGCGAATTGAAGGAGATCGACTATGGCGACATGGAGGATCTGCCGACATCCGGACCCGGCGTCTTTCAGGAGCGGGTGTCGGCGACCAAGGACGGCTTCGCCGGCTTCACCGACAAATACTGGATGACCACCATCGCGCCGGGCCCCGGCGTCGCCTTCGACGCCGCATTCAAGCTGATAAAGCGCGCGAGCGGTCCCGAGTACCGGACCGAGGCGCTGCTGCCGATCCGCAACGTCGCGGCCGGCTCGTCATCCGAGGCGTCCACCTATCTCTTCTCAGGCGCCAAGGAGTACGAGACGATCGAAGCCTATCAAGAGACTCTCGGCATCGATCGCTTTGATGACAGCATCGACTGGGGCTGGTTCTTCTTTCTGACGAAGCCGATCTTCAAGCTGTTGCTCTGGGTCGAAGGCGTGATCGGCAACATGGGTTGGTCGATCATCGTGCTGACGCTGATCATCAAGGCGGCGCTCTTCCCGCTCGCCTACAAATCCTATGTCTCGATGTCGAAGATGAAGAAGCTTCAGCCCGAGATGGAGAAGATCAAGGAGCGCGTGGGCGACGACCGCCAGAAGATGCAGCAGGAGATGATGGCGCTCTACAAGAAGGAGAAGGCCAACCCGGCGGCGGGCTGTCTGCCGATCATCCTGCAGATCCCGATCTTCTTCTCGCTGTACAAGGTGCTCTTCGTCACCATCGAGATGCGGCACGCGCCGTTCATCTGGTGGATTCACGACCTGTCGGCGCCTGATCCGACCTCGATCCTGAACCTCTTCGGGCTTCTGCCCTGGGCGGCGCCGGACCCGAATTCATTGCTCGCGATCCTCTCGATCGGCGTCTTCCCGATCCTGATGGGGATCACGATGTGGATGCAGCAGAAGCTGAACCCGGCCCCGACGGACAAGATGCAGGCGCAGATCTTCGCCTGGATGCCGTGGATCTTCATGTTCATGCTCGGCCGCTTCGCCAGCGGGCTGGTGATCTACTGGTGCGCGAACAACACCATCACCTTCATCCAGCAATACCTGATCATGCGAAGCCAGGGGGTCGATGTGGATTTCCTCGGCAATGTGAAGAAGAGTCTGAAGCGCAAACCGAAGGAAGGCTGACATGGGCCGGCTCACCGGGATACGCCGCCACCCGGTCAAGGGTCTCGGCGACGAGAGGCTTGAGGCGGTCGTCCTTTCGGCCGGCCGGCACGTTCCCTGGGACCGCGCCTGGGCCGTCGCGCACGGGAAATCCGCCTTCGATCCCGTGAAGCCCGAATGGGTGGCGCGGCGGAATTTCGTGGTTCAGGCGAACAGCCCCGAGCTTTCCCGGATCGCCTGCGCCTATGATGAGGCGGGCGGGCGGCTGTCATTCTCGCATCCGGCGCTGGGCGCGCTCGACGCCGACCCCGGGGCGGAAGGTGAGAGGATCGCCGATTGGATCGCGCCGGTCGCCGCGGGTTCCGGCCCCGGCCCCTACACATTGGTCAGGCTGCCGAACGGCGGCGTGCTTACCGATGTCGCCGACGCTCATGTCTCCATCGGCAATCTCGCCACGCTCCGCGCGCTGGAGGAGATCGCCGGGCGGAAACTTGCGCCGATCCGCTTTCGGATGAATCTCTGGCTCGACGGCTTCGCCCCGTGGGAGGAGTTCGACTGGCTGGGCCGGGAGATTTCGGTCGGCGCCGCCCGGCTCCGCGTCACCGCGCGCGTCACCCGCTGCACGGCGCCGGCCGCGAGCCCGGACACGGGCGCCCGCGACGTCGAAGTAACGAAACTGCTCCACGCCCAGTACCGGCACACGGATTTCGGCGTCTACTCTCAGGTCGTGCGCGGCGGGGAAATCGCGATCCGCGATGAGGCCGGAACATGAGCCTTTTCCCCCTCGCCAAAGAACCGGAAGCCGCCGATGCCGAAGCCGGCCGCAAGCTCTTCGCCGGCCGCTGCGACTTCGTCAAGGGCGTCGTCGCGATGGACGGGCTGCCGGCGGCCGACCGGATGGAGATCTGCTTCGCCGGCCGCTCCAATGTCGGCAAATCCTCCCTTATCAACGCGCTGACCGGGCGAAAGGCGCTCGCCCGCGCCTCCAATACACCGGGCCGAACGCAGGAGATCAACTTCTTTGACCTTTCCGGCGCGCTCTGGCTGGTAGACCTGCCCGGCTATGGCTACGCCGAGGCGCCGGTCGAGGTGGTGGCGCGCTGGCAGGCGCTGCTGAAGACCTATCTCGCGGGCCGGGCGACATTGCGGCGCGCCTATGTGCTGATCGATGCGCGCCACGGCGTCAAACCGGTCGATCACGAGATCATGACGCTGCTCGACGGCGCGGCGGTCAGCTTTCAGGCGGTGCTGACCAAATCCGACAAGATCGGCGCAGCGGCGCTGGCGAAGGTCGTCGAACGGGTCGGCGAGGACCTGAAGCGGCACCCGACCGCGTTTCCAGCACTCATCGCCACCTCGTCCGAAACCGGTGCAGGGATCCCGACGCTCCGCGCCGCTGTGGCGAGGCTGCTCGCTGAGTAGCCTTCAGGCGGCGCGTCTCGCCTTGATCGCCTCATAGGCGTCGTTCACCTCGGTGAGCCGCCTAGTCGCCATCTTCACCGCTTCCTCGGGCACGCCGCGGGCGATCATACGATCCGGATGCGTCTCCCGCACGATGGCGCGCCAGCGATTCCGGATTTCGGACAGTGGCGTCTCCGGCGTCACCGAGAGAACGGCGTAAGGGTCGTGATGATCGGGCGAATAGCGCGCCCGGATCGCTTCGAACGCTGCATCCGACAGGCCGAAGATCGACGCGACCTCGGCGAGAAAGGCGTCTTCCGACGGGTGATACTCGCCGTCGGCGAGGGCGATGTGAAACAGTCCCTCCAGCACGTCCTCCAGCACCGCGCTGTCCGGTCCGAATAGCCGGGCGATCTGGCGCGCGTAGCCGTCGAACCCGGCGACATCGTTGCGCGCCAAGTTGAAGACGCGCGCTGCGCTCTTCTCGTCCTCGGGCAGAATCTGAAAGACCTCGCGAAAGGCCATGACTTCGTCGCGCGTCACCCGCCCGTCAGCCTTCGCCATCTTCGCGCCGAGCGCGATCACCGCGATGGTGAAGCCAACCGAACGTTCCGGCGGGGTCTTCAGCCTGTCGAAGACAGCGGAAAGCCCCTCGCCCTTGGAAAGGGCGGAGAGCGCTTCGGCGATGCGGGTCCAGATCGACATGGCGCGCAGCATAGCCGATTTCCCGGCGGTCGCGCGATAGGCTCAATCGAGACGTCGCGTCGCGCCCGACACCCTGACCGGCGCGCCCTTTTCGGCCGTTGAGACCGCGTGGAGGCGCGTGGGCGCGCCCATATCCTCGGCCTGAATGATTGTGATCGCCCCGGTCAACCGGCCGCTGTCGCGCAGCCAGCCCGAGAGCGCCGCCGCAGCCGCGCCCTCGAAAACACCGCCGGTCGGAAAGGCGAGCCGGGCGTTGAAAGCGCGCTCGTCACGCCGGTTCAGGAAATACGCGCCGATGGGTTCATGCGCGTTCAGGAGCCTCGCTCTGGCGCGAGGATCATATTCCTGGTGGGCGAGCCCCACGCGCGTCCGGAAGGGAACGATCAGCCGCTCAGCGCCGGCCGTCGCCCTGACCGGCGACAGTTCGGGGCCGAGATCGGCCTCATCGAGCCAGAATATCGCAAACGCGGCGGCGAGGAGCCTGGGCTCCGGCGCGCGATGCGCGTTCCGCGCCGAGGTCAGCGCCGCGCGTCAGCCATCGCCATCGGCTTAAGCGGCGACCGCGACCAGCGCGTCGTCAAATTGCAGGGCATAGCGGCCCGCGCCGAAGCGGCGGCCGGCCGATCTTCGCGCCCGCGCCGGAAAAGGCGGGCGGCGCCGCGTTCAGTCCATCGGGCGAGTCGCCGTCGCCTCCCCCCACCGCCATATCGACCGGGCCGGCGCAAAATTCGTGGCCTCGGCGGCGCAATAGCGTATACGAAGTCTCCGAAGGAGCCTTCCCCAATGTCCCTCCCCCGCTATCGACCGGAGATGAGCCTCGCCGAAGGTCGCGCGCTGCCGCGCTGGCGCCGGCCTGAGTCGATGCTGATCCTGATGGCCTTCGGCTCCATGCTGGCGTTTTCGACATGGATGGCGGTGGCGGCGAATTTCATTATCGAGGTCGTCCATTTCGACGGATCCGACAATGGCTGGATGCACACGGTGCGCGAGATCCCGGGCTTTCTGGCCTTTCTCGCGATCTTCATCTTCGCGCTGATCAAGGAGCAGACATTCGGGCTGATCTCGCTCTTTCTTCTCGGGTTCGGCTCGGCGCTGACGGCGGAGTTTCCGACGCTTCAAGGCGTTCTGGTCGTCACCTTCATCTCTTCACTCGGCTTTCACTATTTCGAGACCGTGGCGCAGAGCCTGCAGCTGCAATGGCTGCCGAAGGCGGAAGCGCCGAGAATCCTGGGCCGGATCGTTTCGGCGGCGTCTGCGGGCGCGCTGGTCTCCTACGGCTCGATCGTCCTCGCCTGGGAGTTCTTCGATCTTTCCTACCGCACGATCTACTGGGCCTCGGGCGGGTTCTGCATGGCCGTCGCCCTGGTCTGCTGGCTCGCCTATCCGCAATTCCGCTCCGACACGGTCCAGCGCAAGGATTTCGTCGTGAAGCGGCGCTACTGGCTCTATTACGCGCTTGTCTTCATGGCCGGCGCCCGGCGGCAGATCTTCACGGTTTTCGCCGCCTTCATGATGGTGGAGCTTTACGGATTCCATCTCCATCACGTCGCCGGACTGATGCTGCTGAACTATTGCGTGATGATCTTCGCGGCTCCGCTGATCGGCAGGGTGATCGCGCGCCGCGGCGAAAGGCTCGCGCTGATCGTCGAGTATTCCGGGCTGCTGACCGTATTCCTGTTCTATGCCGGGCTCTACTGGTTCGCCTGGCCATGGGAGGCGGCGGCGGCGCTCTATGTCGTCGATCATATCCTCTTCACCATGGCGTTCGCGCAAAAGACCTATTTCCAGAAGATCGCCGACCCGGAGGACCAGGCCCCAACGGCGGCGGTCGCCTTCACCATCAACCATATCGCGGCGGTTTTCCTTCCCGCGCTGCTCGGCTATCTCTGGCTGGTCGATCCAGCATCCGTCTACAGCCTCGCCGCGGCGATGGCCTGTGTCTCGCTCTTTCTCGCCACGCTCGTGCCGCGCCATCCCGAGAAGGGGCGCGAGACGCGACTGGCGCGCGGGCCGCTGGCGCAACCGGCCGAATAGACCGTTGGCGGATCGAGGCTCCGGCCGGTTCACCACCGGCTCCACAATGCGCCATGTCGCGGTGATGACGGCGGCCGGCTCGGCCGGGCTCTTCTTTCTGTTCCTCGTCGATTTCGCCACATTGTTCTTCGTCTCGCTACTCGGCGACGAGACGCTGACCGCGGGGGTGGGATTCGCCTGGGCGATCCAGTTCGTCACCGCGTCGGTCGGCATCGGGCTTTCGATCGCCGCGATGGCGCTGGTCAGCCGCTCGATCGGCGCGCGCAAGCGGGAGAAGGCGCGCTCTGAAGCAACGTCGGCGATCGTCATCACCGTCTGCGTTCTCACCGTCACCGCGATCAGCGTCATCGCCCTCAGACGGCCACTCTGCGCGATCATCGGGGCCGAGGGCGAGGCCGCGGAGGTCGCCGCACGGTTCCTCCTGATCTCCGTCTCGTCGCTGCCTTTCGTCGGAATGAGCATGGTTTCGGCCTCGATCCTCCGGGCGGAGGGAGACGCGCGACGCTCCATGCTCGTGACGATGACCGGCGGAGCGGTCGCGCTGGCCCTCGCGCCCCTGCTGATGTTCACGCTCGGCATGGGCGTCGACGGCGCGGCGCTGGCGATGGTGGTGAGCCGGGCGGCGTCGTCCCTCACCGGCGTCCGGTTCTGCATGGGGCGCGCGCTTCTCGCGCCGCCGTCGCTCAGGGGGGCGCGGCTCATGGCGCGGCCCTTCTTCGCCATCGCCGGACCGGCGGTCGCGACGCAACTCTCCACCCCGCTCGCCAATCTTCTCTTCACCTGGTGGGTGTCCGATTTCGGCGACAGCGCGGTCGCCGGCTGGGCGGTGGCGAGCCGGCTGACCGTGCTCTCTTTCGGCGGGATATTCGCGCTGTCCGGGGCGATCGGCGGGATCATCGGACAGAATTACGGCGCGCGGCTCGGAGAAAGGGTCGCCCGAACCTATCGCGACGCCCTGATCTTCGCGACCTGCTACGTCGTGTCGGCCTGGGCGCTGCTCGCGACGCTCGCACCCGTTCTCGTCCGTGGATTCGGCGTCTCGGACGCCGGCGCCTCCGTCATTCTCGCATTCTGCTATGTCGGCGCCGGCGGCTTCATGTTCAACGGCGCGCTTTTCGTCGCCAACGCCGCGTTCAACAATCTCGGCCGTCCCTTGTGGTCGACCGCCTTCAACTGGACGCGCGACGCGGTCGTCACCCCGCTGGCGCTGGTCTCGGTTCCGACCACGCTCGGCGCGCCCGGCGTCGTTTACGCGCAAGCCGTCGCCGGCGTGCTGGTCGGCGCCGCGGCGGTCGTCGCCGGCTGGCGGCTCAGCCGGTCGATCGGCTTCACCATTGCGCCGGAGAAGACGGACTGGCCAGTCGCGCCCCCACCGACCGGCTCCGCCCGCGCCGCGATGGCGATGATGGACGCGAGAAGGGGCGACGCTGCGCCACTGGCGAAACCTGACGCGTTGGACTAGACAGCGTGCCCGAACGGCGCGAAACGGGCGTCACAGGACGCGCATGAGGGACTTCCTGATGGTCAAGATCACTTATATCGAGCACGGCGGCGCCGAGCATGTCGTCGACGTTCCCCTGGGCCTGACGGTCATGGAGGGAGCGCGCGACAACAACATTCCCGGCATAGACGCCGATTGCGGCGGCGCCTGCGCCTGCTCGACCTGCCATGTCTATGTCGACCCCACATGGGCCGACAAACTGCCGGAAAAGGAGGCGATGGAGGAGGACATGCTCGATTTCGCCTATGAGCCGGGAGACACAAGCCGGCTGACCTGCCAGTTGAAAGTGACGCCGGAGCTTGACGGCCTCGTCGTCCGCATGCCGGAGAAACAGATCTGATGGCCGATGATGTCCTTGAAGAGTCCGGCTTTTCGACCACCGCCGTCGCCGCCGGGCAGCTGAAATCCATCGTCGAGCGCATCGAACGGCTCGAGGAGGAGAAGAAAGAGATCGCCGATCAGGTGAAGGAGGTTTACGCCGAAGCCAAGGGCAATGGTTTCGATGTGAAGACGCTCCGCAAGGTCGTCGGGCTGCGCAAGAAAAAGGCCGAGGAACGCGAGGAGGAAGAGGCGATGCTCGACCTATATCTCCACGCGCTCGGCATGGTTCCGGGGCCCGCCGCCTGAGCCGGATTCAGGCCTGCCCGGTCCCGCCCCGCGTTTTGCGGTAGAGTGTGGAGCGTCCGATGCCGAGACGGCGCGCGGCCTCCGACATGGCGCCACCATAACGGGTGAGCGCCGCCTCCAGCGCCGCCGCCTCGATCTCCACCAGGGGCCGGATATGACCGTCCTCGTCGAAAAACGCCTGGCGCTCGGACGTCCGCGTCGCGTGTCCTCCGGCTGCGGGGGGGCCGATATGGCTGAAATCCGCGGCGCCGAGGAGCGCGCCTTCGCTCAGCACCACGGCGCGATGGATGGCGTTCTCGAGTTGGCGGACGTTGCCCGGCCATTGCGCTGCGGTCAGCAAAGCCAGCGCCGCCGTATCCAGCCCCACGACGGGTTTGCGCTCCTGCGCCGCGAAACGGGCGACGAAGCGCTCAGCGAGCGGCGCGATGTCTTCGCGCCGCTCGCGAAGCGCCGGCAGCGTCACAGGAAAGACGCCGATCCGGTAGAAGAGATCCTCGCGAAAGCGGCCCGCAGCGACTTCGGCGGCCAGGTCGCGGTTGGTGGCGGAGATCAGGCGGATATCGGTCCGAATCGTTCGCGCGCCGCCGACCGGATCGACCTCGCCCTCCTGCGCCGCGCGAAGCAGCTTGACCTGCGCGCCGAGCGGCAGATCACCGATCTCGTCGAGGAAGAGAACGCCGCCATCCGCTTCCTCGAACTTGCCGATACGCCGAGCCACGGCGCCGGTGAAAGCGCCTTTCTCATGGCCGAAGAGGATCGACTCGACCAGCATCTCCGGCAGCGCGCCGCAGTTCACCGCGACGAACGGGCCCGCCGCCCGATCGGACGCGGCGTGGATCGCCCGCGCGAAAACCTCCTTGCCGACGCCGCTCTCGCCTTCGATGAGCACCGGGATCGTCGAGCGCGCGGCGCGCGCCGCCAACCGGATCGCGCCTCTCGTGACCGGGCTGCGGGCGACGAGCGCGGCGAAGCCGTCGATAGCGAGCGGCGCGGAGACGCGGCGCCGGGAACGCTCCGCGCCCTCGCGGCTCAACGCCGCGCGGATCGCCGTCTCCAGCCGTTCCGGCGCGACCGGCTTGATCAGGAAATCCTGCGCCCCAGCGCGCATCGCCGCGACCGCGTGAGCGACTGAGCCGAGCGCGGTCAAGGCGATCACCGGCAGGTCGCGGCGCGCCGGACGAAGCCGGGCCAAGACCTCCATCCCGTCAAGGTCCGGCATCGCGAGATCGAGAAGGACCAGCGAAACCCGGGGCCCGAGCGGCCCGTTCAGGACGTCAAGCGCAGCGCTCCCGCCCTCCGCTTCGATCCAGCGCCGGTTCACCGCCGTCAGCATGGCGCCGGTCATCCGCCGCTGAGCGGGATCGTCGTCGACCATCAGGATCATGCGCTCGCCGACCTCCTTACCGGACGCCATCCATCCGCAGGGCGTCGCCGAACCTAAGGCCATGCTGGTTAAGAACTGGCGACCGGCGTCGCCCCCGAGCCGCGGGTCGCCGGGGCCTGGGCGGCAAAAGTCGCTTGCGCCTTCCCGATCAAAACGCTATCCGAGCGCCGGCGGGTGATTAGCTCAGGTGGTAGAGCAGCTGACTCTTAATCAGCGGGTCGTAGGTTCGAGCCCTACATCACCCACCAATCCTTCGGTGGCTTAAGCGTAAGAGAGCAGGACTCCGACGCCGCTTGCCCAACATGGCGCGGAGCTCGGCTGCGAATCTGGGCTTCCGCCAATCGGTCGCCGCGCTTCACGCCGCCAGATTGGCGTCGCCGCCGGGCGTCGAGCCGCCCGAATGCTTCGTGGTCGACCTGTTCGGATATGTTTCGGCCCGCGCCGTCGCGAATACGCTTTTTCCGGCGGGCGGGACCGGACGCCATGCGGTTCTGGAGTTCACCAACGAAAGCAACGCGCCGATCCCACACGCCCGGGACTTACCGTCGCACTTGGCGATCGCAGCGCGCACGACCTCAAGGGTCTGAGCATCTCCTGGCCGCACGCGGCGCGATCGGCCGGCGTCGGTGAAGACTTGACGATCGAAGCGCTGAGAGCTTCCTGTCGCAACTGATTTCCTCCGGGGAACTCCCGTCGAATCGCGCCGCACGGGCGTTCGGTCCGACAACCCGCCCCTACCGGCGGCGCCCATAGCGGCATAACGTCAGCCTCAATGAAATTCCCACCGCGAGCAGACTGACGACCGCCCTGCGCCTTATCAGAGAGATCGGCGCCGGCGTGTCGAACATCGCGGCTGAGTTCAGCCATGCGGTTCCAACCGAATCGCCCCGCTTCGTCGGCGTCGTTTCGCGCCCAGAATGCGCCAACAGCTTCACCTCCGCGGGGTAGGCGCCGCGCGATCGGGAGGCGCTCCACAGGACAAATGTGACCAAGACATTTGTGTCGTCAGGTCAGAAATCTGAAACGACGCCCTTGCTCTCCCAGTCGCCGTAGCGCGTCGGCTCGGGTCCGTCGCGGCCGCCAAGTTCGGTTGGCAACACCGGCTGCCTGTTGGCGGCCCGGCGCGCTTCGGCCTCCTTCAGCGCCCGCGTCGCCGCCTCCGCGATCCGCATTGCCGTCTTGGCTTCTTTATCCTTCGGCTCTCCGGACATATATCCCTCCTGAACGTCATTCCGGGGTATAGTGGATGAATTACGCAAAGACAGCCTTGCTGCTGGCGGCGATGACCGGCCTCTTTCTCGCCGTCGGGTATCTTCTCGGCGGCGCGGGGGGCGCGCTGGTCGCGTTTCTCGTCGCGCTGGCGATGAACGGCTGGGCGTGGTGGAACTCCGACAAGATGGCGCTGCGTATGCACAACGCGGAGCCCGTGACGCGCGCCGGCGCGCCGGCGCTATATGGGATGGTCGAGCAGTTGGCGCGGAACGCCGGGCTACCGACGCCGAAAATATACATCATTCATTCCGAGCAGCCGAACGCCTTCGCCACCGGCCGAAGCCCGGAGACCGCCGCCGTCGCCGCCACCACCGGTCTGATCAGGATGCTGTCGGAAGATGAACTGGCCGGGGTGATGGCGCATGAACTGGCGCATATCCGCAATCGCGATACGCTGATCATGACCGTCGCCGCGACCATCGCCGGTGCGATCGGTTTCTTGGCGCAATTCGCCTTCTTCTTTCGCGACAATCGCGGCGCCGGCGGGTTGATCGGCGCGCTTCTGGTGATGATTCTCGCGCCGATCGCAGCGAGCGTGGTGCAGATGACGATATCGCGCACCCGCGAATACGCAGCCGATCGCGCCGGAGCCGAAATTTGCGGCGCCCCGCTCGCGCTCGCCTCCGCGCTCTCGAAGATCGCCGGAGTCGCCGGGCGGATCGAGATGCCGAGCGCGGAGCGGAACCCGTCGAGCGCGCATCTCTTCATCATGAACCCGCTGACCGGGCGCGGGGCGGACAAGTTATTCTCCACCCACCCCAACCCTGAAAACAGGATCAAGGCGCTGGAGGAGATGGCCGGACGTAGCCTCGGCCGCCGTACGTCGCCGGCCACCCGCCCGGCGCGCGGACCCTGGGGGTGAGCGGCCTTTCCGCACGCGAAGGGGCGCTTGTTCTGATCCGGTCCGTCACCGAAGAGGGCGCGATGCTGGACGAGGCGGCGCTTCCGGCCGCGCTCGCCCCGGCGGAGCGGGCGCGCGCGCTGACGCTGGCGCGCGGCGTGATCCGCTGGCTCGGCCCGATCGACGCCACGCTGGCGCATTTCATGAAGCGCGCTGCGGCGAAGGACACGCATGCGATCCTGCGCCTCGGCGCGACGGAGATCCTGGCGCTCCGCGAGGCGCCGCATGGCGTCGTCGATTCCGCAGTGCGCCTCGCGAAGGCCGGCAAGCGCACGCGACCGCTCGCCGGTCTCGTCAACGCCGTGCTGCGCCGGGTCACCGCCGAAGGGCCGGAGGTCTGGGAAACGCTGGATCACGCCCGTCTCGGGGCGCCTGACTGGCTCTGGCGCGCGCTCCGCGCCGATTGGGGCAGGGTCGGCGCCGCCGCCATCGCCGCCGCGCACCTGCGACCGGCGCCGCTCGATCTGACCCCGAAGAATGACGACGCGGCGGCGCTCGCGACGCAGCTCGGCGGCGTGGCGACGCCGACCGGCTCGGTCCGGCTGGCGCGGCCGGGCCGACTTACCGACCTGCCCGGCTTCGCCACCGGCGACTGGTGGGCGCAAGACGCCGCCGCCGCGGTTCCGGCGCGGCTGGCCGGGTCGGGCGAAGGACGGCGCGCGCTCGACCTCTGCGCGGCGCCGGGCGGCAAGACCATGCAACTCGCCGCCGCAGGCTGGGTTGTGACGGCGCTCGACGCTGCGGCAACGCGCATGAAGCGGGTCGAGGAGAACCTCGCCCGAACCGGGCTGAGCGCGGAACTCATTGTCGCCGACGCGCTGGAATGGGCCGCCGACCCTTTCGACCTGGTGCTGCTTGACGCGCCCTGCACCGCGACCGGCACGATCCGTCGGCATCCTGAACTGCCTCATATACGCGACGGCGCCGGCCTCCCGGCCGCGACCACGCTACAGGCACGGCTCATCGACGCCGCCTGGGCGCTGGTCGCGCCCGGCGGCGCGCTGATTTACGCCACCTGCTCGCTGATCAAGGCGGAGGGAGAGTCGCGCGCCAACGCCTTCATGAAAGCGCATCCCGAGGCGGAGCGGGCGCCGATCCACCCGGCGGAGATCGGCGACGCCGCGCTCCTGACTTCGGCGGGGGATTTCCGCGCCCGCCCGGACCTCTGGCCGGAGAGCGGCGGGCTGGACGGGTTCTTCGCCACCCGCTTCCGGCGGCGCGCGTGACAGCGCGCCCAGCGCGGCGTAGGCTGGTGAGAGGGCCGGGAACGCGGTTGTCGAGCGGATCATGACAGAAATCCAAGCGAACGCGGTCGCAGCTTGGCGCCCCGGCGCCGGGGACCGCTTTCATGCATGGCTCGCCCGGTTCGGAGCGACGCCGAAGACCCTCGTCGCCACGCCCGAACCTCTCTGGACCGGCGACGGCGGCAGGGCGCGGGAACTCGCCGCCGGCGCGCTGCGCTTCGGCGGCGCGCTGGTCGAGGCGCATGGCGAGAGCCCCTGGGATCAGCCGCCGCCGTCCCGCGCATGGATGGCGGCCCTCCATAGCTTCGACTGGCTTGACGATTTCGCCGCCGCGCCGGACGCCGCGACCCGCGCCCGGCTCGCCGATTGGCTGTTCGCGTGGATCGAGCGCTACGGCGCGGGAGACGGACCCGGCTGGCGCCCAGACCTGACCGGCAGGCGGTTGACGTGTTGGGTCTGCCATGCGCCGGCGATCCTCGACGACGCCGGGCCCGATCGCGCTCGCGCGTTCCTCCGCGCCATCGGCAGGCAGGCGCGTTACCTCCGCCGTCGCTGGCGGCGCGCCCCGCCCGGACTGCCGCGGTTTGAGGCCGCCGCCGGGATGGTCCACGCCGGGCTGGCTCTCGGCGCCGAACGGATGATCGCGGAGGGGGTCGCCGCCCTGGGACGGGAGGCCGCGCGCCGTATCGGCGGCGATGGCGGGCTCGCCTCGCGCAACCCCGAGGACCTGGTCGAGGCGCTGGGAACACTCGCCTGGACGGCGCGAAGCCTCACAGCGGCCCGGCGTGAGCCGGCGCCGGCGCACCTGGACGCGCTGGAGCGGCTCGCCGCAGCGATCCGCGCGCTGCGCTTCGGCGATGGCTCTCTGGCGCGGTTTCATGGCGGAGGCGCAGGCGAGCCGGAACAGATCGACCGCGCTCTGGCCGCATCGGGCGTCCGGGCCGGCGCGCCCGTGCAAGAGGTGATGGGCTACCACCGGCTCGCCACCGGCCGCGCTGCGCTGATCTTCGATTCCGGCGGTGAAGGACGACGGGCCGCAGCGACCGATCACGCCAGTCTTTTCTGCATCGAGGCGGCCATCGGACGACGCCCCGTCATCGTCAATTGCGGCCCCGGCGCCCGGTTTAGCCCAGACTGGCGCAGGGCGGCGCGCGCCGCCGCCGCGCATAGCGGTCTGACGATCGATCGGATATCCCGAACGCTCGCCGACACGGAAGAGCCACCGATGGCCGCGCCGGGGCATGTCAGCGCCGTGCGCGAAGAGGACGAGACCGGCATATGGCTTGTCGCGGAGCATGACGGCTGGCTCCGGAGCCATGGTCTGATCCATCAGCGTCGTCTCTATCTGGCCGCGGATGGCTTCGACCTTCGCGGCGTCGACCGGCTCGTCGCCAGCGGGCCGGGGCCGCGCGCCACATTCAACGCGGCCGCGGCGCGCGACACGCATGGCGCCGTCCGCTTCACCATCCGATTTCATCTTCATCCCGATGTTGAGGCGGACGTCTTTCTCGCCGGCTCTGCGATCCGGCTCAATCCGGGCGGTAGCGATGTCTGGGTCATGCGCCAGTCCGGCGGCGCGCTTTCGATCGAGGAAAGCGTCTATCTCGACGAACGCAGGGCCCAGCCGCGCGCGACAAAACAGATCGTGGTCAGGGCGCTGGCGAAGGATTACAGGGGCGAGGTGAAATGGACATTTCGCCGGGCGGAGCCAACCCGGCCCACCGCCCCCGCCTCCCGTGCGGAACCCTGAACCGAAGAGGACTCTCGCCCATGACCGAACGAACGCCGATCCGGCGCGCGCTGATCTCCGTCTCCGACAAGACCGGTCTGAACGAATTCGCCGCCGCGCTGGCGGCGCGGGGGATCGAACTGATCTCCACCGGCGGCACGGCGAAGGCGCTGCGCGCGGCCGGGCTGGCGGTGCGCGACGTCGCCGAACTGACCGGGTTCCCGGAGATGATGGACGGCCGGGTGAAGACGTTGCACCCGATGGTGCATGGCGGGCTTCTGGCGCTTCGGAACGACGCAGGCCATGTCGCGGCGATGGAGGCGCACGGGATCGCGCCGATCGATCTGCTGGTCGTCAATCTCTACCCGTTCGAGGCCACCGTGGCGGCCGGAGGCGCCTACGAGGACTGCGTCGAAAATATCGATATCGGCGGCCCCGCGATGATCCGCGCGGCGGCGAAGAATCACGCGCATGTCGCCGTGGTGGTCGACGCAGCGGACTACGAGCAGGTGCTGGCGGAGATCGAAGCGGGCGGGCCGTCGCTCGCCTTCCGCCAGGCGCTGGCGCAGATCGCCTACGCCCGCACCGCCGCCTATGACGCGGCGGTCTCGAACTGGATGGCGGGCGCGATTGGAGCCGGGACGCCGCGCCGGCGCGTCTTCGCCGGGACGCTGCGTCAAACCATGCGCTATGGCGAGAACCCGCATCAGGCGGCGGCGTTCTACACCGACGGCCCGGCCCGGCCCGGCGTCGCCACCGCCGTTCAGCATCAGGGCAAGGCCCTGAGCTACAACAACATCAACGACACCGACGCGGCGTTCGAACTGGTTGCGGAGTTCGCTCCGGAGGGCGGGCCGGCCTGCGCCATCATCAAGCACGCCAATCCTTGCGGCGTGGCGCGGGGCGCGTCGCTGGCGGAGGCCTATGGGCGCGCGTTCGACTGTGACAGGACATCCGCCTTCGGCGGCATCGTCGCGCTCAACCAGCCGCTGGACGAGGAAACGGCGGCGCGGATCACCGAAATCATGACAGAGGTGGTGATCGCGCCCGGCGCCTCGGACACCGCGAAGGCGATCTTCGCAAGAAAGAAGAACCTCCGGCTGCTGACCACGGAGGCGATGCCCGACCCAGGTGCGGCCGGGCTCGCCTTCCGGCAGGTGGCGGGCGGGTTCCTGGTGCAGGACCGCGACAATGGCTCGATCGGCGCCGCTGATCTGAAGGTCGTGACGAAGCGAGCGCCCTCGTCAACGGAGATCGAGGACATGCTGTTCGCCCGCATCGTCGCCAAACATGTGAAATCCAACGCCATCATCTACGCGAAGGCGGGCGCGACGGTCGGCGTCGGCGCCGGGCAGATGAGCCGGGTCGATTCGACAAGGATCGCGGCGCGCAAGGGCGAAGACATGGCCGGGGCGCTGGGGCTGGCTTCGAGCCCGGTCGAGGGCGCGGTCGTCGCCTCCGACGCCTTCTTTCCCTTCGCTGATGGTTTGATCACGGCGGCGGAAGCCGGGGCGACGGCGGTGATCCAACCCGGCGGCTCGCTTCGCGACGAAGAGGTGATCGCGGCGGCGGATGAGCGCGGCCTCGCCATGGTCTTCACCGGCATGCGGCACTTCCGGCACTGAGAAAGGCGCAAGGGTGAGGGCGCTCTAAGCGGCAAATCGGCGCGCGCCATCGCACGCGCCAAGATCGCCAACTCATTGGCCTGACGGTGGCGTCCGGATTCCGCTAATCGAACATCAACCCCTCGCACGCCCGGAGTGCTCTCCCGATAGCGATCGTGGCGCAAAGCCTCTGAGCGACAGCAGACAGCAGGGTGCGCGACGGCAATTCAGGAGACGGATTATCTCTGCGGGGCGCAGCCGCTTCGGGCCGCTCCGCGCCGCCGCGCCGGCGGCGAAGGTCCGCCGGTCATAGCACCCGGCCGTCCTGATCCATGAAACCGTCCCATGATTCGAAATCGTGAAAGTCGAACTCATTGTCGAGTTTCTGTTTCGCCCGCGTCTCCCCGTCAGCGATCATGTCGTCGACGTTCTTGCCGAAATCCAGCAAACCGACGTTCAGATCGCTTTGTGGACGAATCACGCAAAGGCGCACCAGGCGGGATTCGAGCTTCTCGATCGCCCCGTTGGGGCCACCTTTCAATCGGCGGATCAACTCACTGTAAATCTTGTTGTTGGCGCCGACCTGACGGATCTGCGCTTCGAGGCTCGCGGTCAGCCAAGTGGAGAGCAGCGTCTGCGCCAGCGTGAAAAAATGGGTCGTTCGGCCGAATGATTCGGCGTTCGGGATGAATACGTAGATCAAGCGCGCGCCAAGTAGAATCGCCGGCGCAATCGGCTGGTTAAGAAGTACGCCGCCGTCGAAACGACCCTCCATCGGTGGAAAGAGGATCGGCAGCGCGGCGGTGCCCATCAGCCCCTGCTTCAGCATCGTCATGCTTCTTACCGGTGTCCAGGCGTCGGCGTAGCGGCCCTTTCGGGCTGATGCGGGCAGAGACCGCTTCCTTCCCTTAAGCCGGTAGAGAAGTTCGGATTCGCCGTCCGCCAGCCGTGTCGTGGAGACGACCAGCGTGCTCTTCGCCTTCGAGAACGCCTCCGAGCGCGCTTCGTCGGCGAATATACGGTCGAGCGTCCCCTCCATCGGCGCGGTGTCGAAGATGCTTTTCTTACCCTCGAAAGCATTACGTATGGCCTCGACGAGGCCTTGGTCGTTCCCGTCGCCGAAAAAGCCCATGATGAACGCGTGGGCGCGGCTACCAGCGATTCTGGCGGCGAGCGCCTTGAAGTCGATGGCCTCGGTAAAGATGTCCGTGGGCGCCAGCCCGGCCCAGAAAGCGCCGATCTCCTCCGGCGTGAGACCGAGATGGTGGCCGGCCGCGTTGAGCGCGCCGGCGGAGGCGCCGGTAACGATGGAGGGCGGCTTACCGGAATGAAAGTCGAGCACCGCCTTGAGGCACCCCACCTCCCAAGACCCGAGCGCGCCGCCTCCAGAAAAGACGACGGCGTAGTCGCTGTTCTTGTGATCCTCGATCGAGGCGCCTCTCACTTCATGCTCCGGTTCAGGAGATTGACGAGCTTCGACGAGTGCTCAACCAACTCAAGCGCATCGCTGGAGCCCAGCTTGCGGAGGTTCAAGAGACTCGCCGCCTGAGCGCTGAGTGACTTGAGAATCCGGCTCGAATTGAGGTTGATCGTAACGATATGGCGCCGAATGTCGCCGTTGTTCAGAAACACCGACGCGCACACCTCGCAGAACTGGTCTTTCCCCGCGTTGTGCGGCTTCGCAAGGGGGGCGTCAGCCCTGCCCGCGCCTGTGGTCAGCGCGTTCAGGCGTTCTATGGTGTAGCGGGCGACGACCGGGCGCAGACTGGCGGAACTGAATGCGTGGAGTTCCAGCATCGGACAGCCGTCACAGAAATCCCTGACACCATCCACCGCATCCCTCCCGGAAGGATAACCATGACTATAATGAGCTTCGTGCGAATCACAAGCTTCGGCCGCCGGGCGAGCTACCTCGCGGCAGATCCGTATTTCCTTCACCCGGGCGCGTGGCAAAAGGATATCGTCGCGACGGCGAACAGGGCGTTCCGCCCGGACCTCCCCCCCTTCCGCTGACAGCGCAGAGAGTTCGACTACGGCCGCGCCCGAACCGGAGGAGACGCCGACCGCGATCGGTTCATCGGCGAAAAGCTATGGAGAAATTCGCGGTGGAAGCCCGCCGCGTCAGCGTCGCGGCCGCATGTCGGGTCGTATCCAGAAATGAAAAAGCCCCGCATCCGCAGGGCCTTTCCGTTCATCGAGTTGGACGAAGTCAGTGCAGCTTGGCGCTGACATCCCTGATCGAGGCGTCGATCCACTCCGCTCCGGCCTTGTCTGTCATCTTCTTCGCGATGACCTCGCGGGCCGCCTTGATGGCGACGGTGACGGCGCGGTCACGGACCTCCTTCATCGCCGAAGCTTCGGCGGAAGCGATCTGGTCCTCGGCAGCCTTCAGCCGGCGGGCGATGGAGGCCTTCAGGTCGGCTTTGCCCTGTTCAGCGGCGCGGGTCGCCTCGTTGCGGGCCCGCTCGACGATCTCGGCGGCCTGCGCCTCGACCTCCTTGTGTTTGCGTTCATAGGAGGCGAGGAGGGTCTGCGCCTCTTCACGCAGACGCCTCGCGTCGTCCAGCTCGCGCCTGATCCGATCGGCGCGGGAATCAAGCATCGCCCCGACCTTGCCCGGCACCTTCAAATAGACGAGCAAAGCAACGAAAAGGAGCGTCGACAGCGTAACGACGAGATTCGCGTCCCCGAAAAAGCCCATCATGCGCTTATCCCTTCACGATCTCGGCGACGGCAGCGCGAGCCGCCTCGGCGTCGGCCATCTGCGGCGCGACGGATTCGATCACCGCTTCGGCGGCGTCGACGGCAACTTCCTCCACCGCCTGCATTGCGCTGGCGCGTATTTCGGCGATGCGCTTTTCACCCTCGGCGGCGCGGGCGGCGATCTCGGCGTCGGCCTTGGCGGTGGCCGCGTTGACTTCGACCTGGATTTCGTCGCGGGTCTTCTGCGCGATCTCCTGCGCTTTGGAGCGGGCGTCGGCGAGCGCCCTGTCGTAGGCGGCCTCAGCCTCCTCCGCCTTTTTCCTGAACTCGGCGGCGCGGTCGAGGTCGTCCTCGATCGCGTCGGAACGCTCCTCAAGCCCGGCGGCGATGCGCGGCAGCGCGATGTTCTTGAGGATCAGGAACAGAACGACCAGCGAGACCACCAGCCAGAATATCTGGCTGGCGTAGCTGTCCAGATTGAGCTGCGGCATGCCGCCGCCGCCGTGCTCCGGGTCCAGCAGTTCGACGCCCTCCTCCGCCGCGAGCGCGGGGAAAGCGAGAAGCGCGCCGCCGAAGGCCGGCCCTGAGACCGAAGCGACCGATTTCGACAAAAGGCCCATGCGGCCCTCCTGATCACTGGTCCGCGCGCCCAAACGGCGCGCGGCGGACTGCGGTTCGTGTCGTTCCGTCCTCAGACGGCGAACATCAGCAGAAGCGCGATCAGGAACCCGAAGATGCCGAGCGCCTCGGCGAAGGCGATGCCGAGGAACATGGTCGCGGTCTGACCGCCGGCCGCGGCCGGGTTGCGGAGCGCGCCGGCGAGGTAATTGCCGACGACATGGCCGATGCCTACGCCGGCGCCGCCCATGGCGGTGCAGGCGAGACCGGCGCCGATATATTTGCCGAGAAGGGTTGCAGCTTCAGCGTCCATCGTGATGTCTCCTCTGGATGGATCCCATGCGTTCCGCCCGCTTTAGTGCAGGTGAAGCGCGTCGTTCAGGTAGATTGCGGTGAGAATGGCGAAAATATACGCCTGCACCACGGCGACCAGCAGCTCCAGCGCGGAGATGCCGACCATCGCGCCGATCGGCAGGATGGCGAGCGGTCCGAGCCCGCCGGCGACGATCATCGCGGCGAGCCCCGCGAACACTTTCAACACCGCGTGACCGGCCATCATGTTGCCCGCAAGTCGAACCGAATGGCTGAGCGGACGCACGAAGAAGGAGATGATCTCGATCAGCGCCAGGGCCGGGCGCAGCGCCATGGGCGCGCTCGTGACCCAGAAGAGGCCGAGAAACTTCAGCCCGTGGCGGGCGAAGCCGATGATGATCACAATCAGGAAGACGGCGAGCGCCATGACCCCGGTCACCGCGACATGCGAAGTGGTGGTGAAGCTGTAGGGGATGAGGCCGAGCAGGTTCGAGAACAGGATGAACATGAAGATCGTGAAGATGTAGGGGAAGAATTTCAGCCCCTCCTGCCCGAGCACATCGACGCACATCTGCCGGATGAAACCGTAGAGCACCTCCGAAATCGAAAGCATCCTGGTCGGCACCAGGTGTCGGCCGCGCGAACTGAGGATCAGCAGCGCCGAGATGCAGATGACCGCCAACGCCATCCAGAGCGTCGAATTGGTAATCGAGAACATGCCGAGATCGCCGCCGAACAGCGGCTTGATCTCGAACTGGTGCATCGGGTCGATGACGACCTCGCCCTCGTGTCCGCTCGCCATCTTCACCCTCTCACTCGGGGTCCCGCTCCGGGCCCGCATGTTCCTTCTCGTACTCCGCCGCGGATTTCAGCATCACGCGGACGCCGGCGGCGAAGCCGAAGAGCACCATCACGATGAGAAAGAGCGGCATCGTGCCCAGAAGGCTGTCGATGCCCCATCCCATCGCCGCGCCGACGAGAACGCCGGTCACGAGATCAATCGTCATGCGCCAGCCATAACCGGCGGCGGAGTATTTGCCCCCCCGCGGCGCCGGTTTCGGCTTGCGCGCCTCACGAACCGCATCGATCTTCGCGCCGAGCGCTTTCAGCGGGTCGTCGGGGGGTCGCAGTGTCATGCGCCGCCTCCAATTCTCCTCGCCGCGAAGGGTCCGTCAGGCTGCGCGGACAATAGGCGCCGCAAGGCGCGGGCGTCAATGCCGCAATTGGGTCGGCTGAGAACTTTTATCTTATTGATACTAAATGACTTTCTCCGGATGCGACGCGACAACGCAGCCCGCGGAGCATCCTGGGCGGCACGCACCGGAGAATCGCGAACGGCTTGCATGAAACCATACCATACAGTATTGTATTGCATGAATGGATGGCGGAGACGCTTGAATGGCGCGGTATTCTCGGCGGGACTGGCTGGCGCTCGGGCGGCTGGCGCTCGCGGAGGCGGGGCCGGCGGCTCTTACGGTCGAGGCGCTGACGGCGCGGGCCGGCAAGACCCGCGGCTCCTTCTACCATCACTTCCCGACCCACGGTGATTTCGTCGCCGCGCTGGCGGCGGAGTGGCGACGCGGCCTTGCGGATGGGAACAAACCGCACTGCCCCTACGACTGGGCGGTCGAACGGGGAATGCGGCGGCTGGCGGCGGCCGCGCCGGCGGCGCGGTCCGAGGTCGAGGCGGCGGACGCTGCGCGCATCGCCCGGCTGCGCGCGGCGCAAGCCGACCCGGCGAGCCCGGCGGCGACCGATTACGCCGCGATCGCCCAAGCCGTCCGGCTCGGCCTGCTCGCCGACGATCGCGCCGACCCGGAACGGATCGACAGGCTGCTCAGGCTCCTCGATGAGATGATCGCGGCGCACTGGAACGAATAGACGGCTCAGATCGGCAGCGCCGTCGTGAACTTCAGTTCGCGCAACGAAAACGAACTGACCGCCGACGCGACCGAGGGGTGGGCGAGAAGGCGCTCCATCAGGAATGCTTCGTAGGCGGCGACGTCGCGCACGCGGATCTTCAGCAGATAGTCGCGCCCGCCCGCGGTCGAATGACATTCCATCACCTCGTCCGCCGCGGCGATGAAACGCTCGAACGCCGTGCGTTTCTTGTCATCGTGGTCGTGCAGCGAGACATCTGCGAAAACACAGAGCCTCCGCTCCACCTTCGCCGGATTCACCAGCGCGACGCGGGCGGTGATCACCCCCGCCGCCTCCAGCGCCTTCACCCGCCGCCATGCGGAAGCGGATGAGACGTGCGCGACCTCGGATAGCCGATCGAGCGTCGCGCCGGAATCGCGCTGAAGAAGATCGAGAATCGCGCGATCCGCGATATCGAGGGAAATTTCTTCGCTCATCCGCTCCATCTCGAACGATTTCCCCGCATTCAGCCATCTCGAAGGTACGATTGAAAGCCTTTTCCATCCCGCCGGCGTCATGATCTCGCACGGGCATAGGAGAGAAACCCATGGCTGAAGCATCGACCCGCACCCGGCGCGAGACAGGTCCCGTCGCCGTAGACCATACCATCGACCAGCGCTGGAGCGCCTATACGCTAGAGGAGCACGCGCGCTGGGGCGCGCTGACGGAACGGATGATGGGCATCCTCCCCGGCCGCGCCTCCGAAGCTTTCCTGAAGGCCGCGAAAACGCTGAAACTCTCGGAGGGCGGCATTCCGAATTTTGAGCGGCTCTCCGACAAGCTGAAGGAACGGACAGGCTGGCGCATCGTCGGGGTGCCCGGTCTCGTGCCCGACGAGGTGTTCTTCGATCACCTCGCCAATCGGCGTTTCCCAGCCGGCTGCTTCATCCGGGACGCCGACGAGATGGATTACATCGAGGAGCCGGACGTTTTTCACGATGTCTTCGGACATGTCCCGCTGCTCGCCGATCCGGCCTATGCCGACTTCATGGAGGCGTATGGGAAGGGAGGGCTCCGAGCGCTGAATCTCGGCCGGCTGGCGAATCTGGCGCGGCTCTACTGGTATACGATCGAGTTCGGACTGATCGAGGAGATGGGCGCGCTTCGGATATTCGGCGCCGGGATCATATCGTCGCCGAAGGAGACGGTGTTCGCGCTCGAGGACGATTCGCCGAACCGGATCGGATTCGATCTGGAGCGGGTGATGCGCACGAATTATCGGATCGACGACTTCCAGCAGAGTTACTTCGTGATCGACGGCTTCGAGACGCTGCTGGAGGCGACGTTGCGGGATTTCGGACCGCTCTATGAGCGTCTCAAGGACGGTGCGGCGTACAAACCGCAGGACGTACTGCCGACGGACCGGGTCTGTCACAAGGGAACGCAAGCCTATTTCACCAACAAGGCGGGCTGAGCGCGCCGCCTTCGCCGACGCCACGTCACCGATTGCGGAGAACGGACGCTTACGTCAGCGTAAGCTGATCCGCATCCGCACCGGGGTTCGTCCATGTATCCGTTTCACCGGCAGATCCTGGAATCGATCAGGGCCGCCCGCCTGCCACCTCTGGCGCCGGGCGAGACGCATGTTCACCGGTTTCGCGTCCTGCCTTGGGACATCGATCCATTTGGCGACCTTAACAACGGCCGGATCCTGACGCTGATGGATATCGGCCGCATCGCGCTGGCGCAGCGCACCGGCCTGATCGCAGTGATGCGGCGACGCGGCTGGGGGCTCGTCATGGCCGGTTCCGTCCCGCAATACAGAAAGCGCGTGACGATGCTTCAGAAGGTGGAGACGCGTAGCCGCCTCGTCGCGCGCGACGAGCGGTTCGTCTATATCGAGCAAGCAATGTTTCGCGACGGCGCGGCTACGGCGGCGGTGATGTGTCGGACCGCGATCACCCTGAATGGCCGCCTTGTTCCGCCGGAGCGGGTCGCGGCCGAACTCGGCCGGCCCGGCTGGAATCCGCCGGCGCCGAACTGGGTGCGGGCGTGGAGCGCGGCCGAAGCGTTGCGCCCCTGGCCACCGGAAATCGCCGCCTGAATCAAAAAAACGCCGCCCCGGCGATTCCGGGGCGGCGCAAATTCCTCAATCAGGTAGAAGCCTGATCAGACGGCCGAGATCGTGCTAACGGCGGTCTTGCCGCTACGCTTGTCGATTTCGGTCTCGAACTCGACTTTCTGGCCTTCGTTCAGGCCGCTCATGCCGGCGCGCTCGAGCGCGGTCGCGTGCACGAACACGTCCTTCGAGCCGTCTTCGGGCTGGATGAATCCATAGCCCTTCTGGTCGTTGTAGAATTTCACGGTGCCTACGGTCATTGGGTCGTCCTTTGTCGCGCCGCCTCGCAGGGATTGCAGGGCTCAAGCGCAGTTCGATTTTCGGAAACCCAACCCGTTCCCGCCAGTTTGCGGCAGGGATATGTAGTTAGAAGTCCAGCCATCGTAAGGCGGACTTTTTAACGATGTCCGTTCGCGAAATCAAGGACTTCTTCGCAATTTGGGCGGGAGCGACCTGTCCGGCGCCTGTCGGGCGGTATCTGGCGGCGCGGCGATCTCGAATCCGAGCCCGACCCTCCGCGCCGCCGCGAGGCGCGCGTCGTGCTCGCGCAGCACCGCGATGTCGAAGGCCGCCCGCGCGTCGCCCGCGAAGCGCGCGGTTTCCGCCAGCGCGGCGACGACGGCGCGCTCCGCACTCTCCAGGCGTAGCGAAAGGCAGAGGACGAGAGCGCCGTCCGGCTCCCCTGCCCCGCAGAGCCAGGCCTCCGCCAGCGCGGGGCCGATTCCGGCGAGCTTCGCATCGATGCGGGCGAGCAAATCAGGCGTCGCGCCGATCGGCCGCGTCAGAATCATGGCGCCGCCCGCCTCCTCCTCGACCGGCTGTCGGAGCGCTTCGGCGGCCCAGTCGATCGCCACCGCCGGAAGGATCGTCGCCGAAGGCGCGTCTCCAAGATTGACGCCGAGTTGCACGCCTTTGCCGGCGAACATCGCGAAAACCGCGCGGCCGGAAAGCGTCAGATGCGCGGCGTCATCGCCCATGAACTCGGCGATTCTCCAGTCCGTGTCGAAGACTAGCGCGGTCTTCACCCCATCGACGGGAAAGAGAACCGGGGTCTGCGCCGCGCCATCGAGCGTCGCGGGATCGATGGCGAGGAAAAGCTCCGCCCCAGCAAGAACATCGTAATAGCGCGCCATTCCGGCGTCGCCGTCGTCCGCCGCCGCCGCCCAGGCGCGGTCGAGCGGGGTTTGCGGCGTCTCGGTCACGATCTCGCCTCCATCCAATCGACGACATCGCGCCATACATGTTCCGCCTGCAGATCGCGGAAGAGAAGATGCCAGCCCTCGGGGTAGAGAATCAGCGTCTTCGGTCCGGCGAGCGCCTCATGCGCCGCCAGCACGGCGTCTTTCGGCGCGACTTCGTCCTTCTCGCCGTAAAGCGTGAGCGTGGGCGTGCGGACATGCGGCGCGGCGGCGACGGCGCGGTCCATGAGCCGGATAAGGCCGGTGAACTCCCGGCTGGAGGGCGGCGCGAGATAGAGCGGATCGCGTCCGAGCGCGATCAGCGCATCGATATTGTCGGAGGCCTGGATCGAGACGATGCCCTTTCCGGTCCAGCGCCGGTCGGGGAAAAGCAGCGTCCCGCCCCAGGCCGCGACGCGGTAAGGTGCCGGCAGCCTGTCGCCGCCCCAGACCGCCGGCGCCGCGAGGATCAGCCCATCCACCGGCGCGCCGTCGCCCACTCCGGCGAGCGCCACCCCGCCACCCATTGAATGCCCGACGACGAAGAGCGGCAGATCGGGATAGCGGCCGCGAATCAGTTCAGCGATTTCGCGGAAGTCCGCAATCAGCCGTTCGGCGCCGGGCCAGCGCCCGCGGCTTTCGTTCCGTCCGAATCCGCGCTGGTCGTAGGCGAAGGTTAGAAAGCCGCGCGCCGCCCAGTAGCGGGCCGGCCCGTCGAAGGTGCTCGGGCCGTAATCGCCAAAACCATGAAGAGCGAGAATCACCCCGCGGAGCGGCCCCTCCGGCGTCCAGGTCGAGAGCGCGAGCCGCTCTCGGCCTGACGCCCCTGCGATGCTCCCTTCGCCGAACTCGACCGGGCCCAGCGGCGGCGCCGGCCCGGCCGGCCCGCCGACGCAGCCGGCGACGGCGAGGAGAAGTACGGCGAACGCGGCTCTCACAGCAACGCCGCGACCCGGGCGCGAAGGACGGGCACCGCCTCGGCCTCGAACCACGGGTTCTTCTTCAGCCAGCCGGTGTTGCGCCAGCTCGGATGCGGCAGCGGCATGATCGAGGGGGCGTAGGCGCGCCAGTCGGAGACGAGGGCGGAAAGCGGGCGGCGGTCCTTCAGCGTCCATTTCTGCGCGTACCCGCCGACCAGCAGCGTCAGTTCCACCGACCGGAGCGCGCCGAGCGCCCGCTCCCGCCAGAGTTCGGCGCAACGCCTCGGCGGCGGCAGATCGGAGCCCTTCGCGTCATAACCCGGGAAGCAGAACGCCATCGGCAGTATCGCGATCCGCGCCCGGTCGTAGAACGCCGCGCGGTCGATCCCCATCCAGTCGCGCAGCCGGTCGCCGGACCGGTCGTCGAAAGGAACGCCGCTCTCGTGCACCCTGATTCCCGGCGCCTGCCCGGCGATCAGGATGCGGGCGGTGGAGGAGAGCCGCGTGACCGGGCGCGGTTCGTGCCGGGTCCGGGTCGCGGCGAACTCCGCGGCGCAGGCCCTGCAGCTGGCGATCTCTACCTCCAGCATCTCGATATCGCCCGCTTCATGCGCCATGGCGCGGCAGGATGGGCCGCATCGCGCATCTGTCAAGCGCGGCCGGCGCCACATAGTTCTATATTTCTGGTTATATAGCCCCTTTAATAATTCGATATTTCCGGTTATATCGTTCTCATGACCCATGCGAATCACCTTCCCGATATGGACTCGCTTCCTCTCGACCCGGAGGAGGCCTCGGCCGGTTTCGCCGCGCTCGGCTCGGAAGCCCGGCTCGCGGTTCTGCGGCATCTGGTCCGGGCCGGGCCGGACGGCATGAATGTCGGCGCCCTCAGGGACGCCACCGGCGCCCCCGCTTCTACGCTGTCGCACCATCTCCGGTTTCTCACCCAGACCGGGCTGCTGGAGCAGGAGCGCCAGGGGCGGCAGATCATCTGCCGGGCGGATTTCGAACGTATCCGCGCGCTCGCCGGCTATCTCACGCGCGAATGCTGCGCCGACGCCGACGCGGCGCGGATTGAAGAGGACCAGACCTCATGACCGATATCAGCGCCTCCCTCTCCGGCTTCCGGGCCGGCTGGCGGAAGATCGACCGGGCCTGGGCCGCGATCCCGCTCGGCCTGCTGCTGATCGGGCTCATCGCGCCGGAGGCGCTCCGCCCGGTGACGACGCAGATGGCGGAGTCCTTCATCTCCACCCTCCCCTTCCTACTCTTCGCCGTTCTGGCGACGGCGTATCTCCGCGCAGCGAACGCCGAAGGGCTGGTTGCGAAGGCGTTCACCGGGAAACCGGCGCGCATGGTCGTCCTCGCGGCGCTGGTCGGCGGGCTGTCGCCGTTCTGCTCGTGCCAGGTAATTCCGTTCATCGCCGCGCTGCTCGCGATGGGCGCGCCGCTCCCGGCTGTGATGGCGTTCTGGCTCGCCTCTCCGCTGATGGACCCGCCGATGTTCGCGATCACCACCGGCGCGCTCGGCCTCGACTTCGCCATCGCCAAGTCGATCGCCGCCGTCGGCATCGGGCTGTTCGGAGGGTTCGGGGTGATGGCGCTGGCTCGGAGCGCGGTCTTCGCCGACCCGCTCCGTCCCGATGGTATGGCAGGGAAATCCTCCTGCTGCTCGAAGAAGAGCCCGTTCGGCGAACGGCCGGTCTGGGCCTTCTGGCGCGAGGAGGGGCGCGCGCCGATCTTCCGCAAGAGCTTCGTCGAGAACGGGCTCTTCCTCGGCAAATGGCTGCTTCTCGCCTATCTCCTCGAAGCGGCGATGCTCCGCTGGGTTCCGGCTGAGGCGATCGGCGGGCTTCTGGGCGGCGGCGGCGCCGGCGGCCTCGGGTCGATCTTGCTCGCCGCCACCCTCGGGGCGCCGGCCTATCTCAACGGCTACGCCGCGGCGCCGCTTGCCGCCGGACTGATCGAACAGGGCATGAACCCGGGCGCGGCGATGAGCTTCCTGATCGCCGGCGGCGTTACCTGCATCCCGGCCGCGGTCGCGGTTTACAGCCTGGTGCGTCCCAGGGTGTTCACGGCCTATTTCGGGTTCGCGGTCGCGGGCGCGGTCATCGCCGGCCTCGCCTACAGCGCGCTGGGGTGAGAAAGGGACGGTTCTACTGTTTGAAACCCCGTCGCCTTCGCTTTAGAGATGAGAACGAGAGGCGCCCGCCCCGGCGGGCGCCGCCGTTTTCCACTGAGGGGAGCCGCCGATGTATCGTGTCTGGGGATATCTGGCCGAGTACTCACTTCTGCTGATCATCGGCGCAGTCGCGGCGCTGATCTGGGCCAACACCTCCCCGGACAGCTATCACTACTTCGTCAACTACCCTCTGGTCGATCACGCTTGGATCGGCCACGCGCACACGGGCGCCGATGGCCATGTCGAGCGCACGCTGACCGTGCATTACTTGATCAACGACCTGCTCATGGCGTTCTTCTTCGCCATCGCGGGGAAAGAAGTCTGGGAGGCGGTGGCGCTGAAGCAGGGCAGTCTTCGCGGCAAGAAGGCCCTGACTCCGCTGATCGCCACGGCGGGCGGCATGTTCGGGCCAATCTCCGTCTATCTCGGGCTCGCCGCGTTCATCGGCTGGGAGACGTTCAACTCGGTCGCCAACGGCTGGGCGATCCCGACCGCGACCGATATCGCATTCTCCTATCTGGTCGGGCGGCTTATCTTCGGCGCCGGTCATCCGGCCGTGGGCTTTCTTCTGCTTCTGGCCATCGCGGACGACGCCGCAGGGCTGATCATCCTCGCCATATTCTACCCCTCCGGCGAATTGGCGCCTGAATGGCTTCTGCTTTCGCTCGGCGCGGCGGTCGGCGTCTGGTTCTTCTTCCACTGGCTGCCGCGGCGACTGGACCGCGGCAAACAGGACCGGCCGAACTCAACCTTCGTCAACAAGACACTCGACTTCTGGCCCTATCTGATCGCCGCCTGTCTCTCCTGGTACGGCTTTCAGGAGGCCGGGATTCACCCCGCTCTCGGCCTTCTGCCGATCATACCGGCGATCCCGCATTCCGATATCGAGTTCGGCATCTTCTCCGAAGCCGAGAAATACCTCACCGACCTTCTGAACCGGATGGAGCATGTCCTGAAGCACCCGGTCGAGGTCATCCTCTTCTTCTTCGGGCTGGCGAATGCAGGGGTCGAGTTTTCCGCGATCGGCGAAGCGACCTGGCTGGTTCTCCTCGGTCTCATTGTCGGCAAACCGGTCGGCATCTTCCTGATGGGCTGGATCGCGGCGCGTCCGCTCGGGCTGGGCCTGCCAGTCGGCATGAAGACATCCGACCTCTTCGTCCTCGGCTGCGTCGCCGCGATCGGCTTCACCGTCTCGCTCTTCATCGCGGCGGTGGCGTTCCCGGTGGGTCCGGTGCAGGACGCGGCGAAAATGGGCGCGCTCTTCTCGTTCTTCGCGGCGGCGATGTCCTTCGCGGCGGCGAAGATATGCAGCGTCGAGAAGCGAGAGGGCTGAAAGACGATGACAGAAGCCGGGGGTCCGGCGGGCTGGGCGGCGAGGTTGAGCGGCGGCCCGCCGATTCTGGTGACCGGTGCGGCAGGCTTCATCGGCTTCCACGTTGCGACGCGACTTCTGGACAACGGAGTCCCGGTCGTCGGCCTCGACGATCTCAATGACTATTACGATCCGGCGCTGAAGCGCGCGCGGCTCGACCGGCTCGACCGGCATGAGGCGTTCCGCTTCGTGGAGGCGGGGCTGGAGGACGAACGCACGGTGCGCCGACTCTTCGCCGAGACGCGACCCGAAACGGTTTGCCATCTGGCCGCGCAGGCCGGGGTCCGTCATTCGATCGAGAACCCCGGCGCCTACGCCCGATCCAATCTGACCGGGTTTCTCAACGTCCTCGAAGGCTGTCGCGCGGTCGGCGCGAAACATCTCGCGTTCGCGTCCTCCTCCTCGGTCTATGGCGGCAACACGCGGCTGCCGTTCTCGGTCGCCAATGGCGCCGACCACCCGGTCAGCCTCTACGCCGCCACGAAGAAGGCGAACGAGGCGATGGCGCATTCCTACGCCCATCTCTACGGCCTGCCAACGACCGGGTTGCGATTCTTCACCGTCTACGGGCCCTGGGGCCGGCCGGACATGGCCTATTTCATCTTCGCCGACGCGATTCGCGCCGGGCGGCCGATCCGGCTGTTCAACAATGGCGAGATGGAGCGCGACTTTACGTATATCGACGACATCGTCGAAGGCGTCGTCCGGATTCTGGCGCGTCCTGCGCGACCCGACCCCGGTTTCGACAGCGCCTCCCCCGACCCCGCCCGGTCCTGGGCGCCGTGGCGGCTCTACAATATCGGCAACCGGCGCAGCGAACGGCTGACCGACTTCGTCGATATTCTGGAGCGCGAGATCGGCCGGAAGGCGATCCGCGAATTCGCGCCGATGCAGCCCGGTGACGTCGCCGCGACCTGCGCCGATATCCGCGAACTGGAGGCGGAGGTCGGCTTTCGTCCCGACACCAGGCTGGAGGACGGCCTCGCCCGATTCGTTCGCTGGCATCGGGACTGGACCGCGAACCGCGCCAACCTCGGCGCGCCTTGACGGGGCGCGCCGGTCTTTCTCATCCTTGCCGCCGCCTGTATCATCGGCGTCACGCCATATCGCCCGTCCATGAACAGGCCGCCATCTGAGGAGCCGACATGACTTCTGACCCCCGATCCGTCGAAATCGGCGGCGGCGTCTCTACCGGCGCGGGCGCGCCGCTCCTGCTGATCGCCGGGCCCTGCCAGCTCGAATCGCTCGATCACGCGCTGATGATCGCCGAGAAGATGGCGGCGGCGGCGGAGAAGGCGGGAATGGGCTATGTCTTCAAGGGCTCCTACGACAAGGCGAACCGCACTTCCCTTTCCGGAACGCGCGGCCTCGGCATGGTGAAGGGGCTGGAGATCCTGGCCGAAGTGCGCGAACGGATCGGTTGCCCGGTGCTGACTGATGTCCATGAGCCGACGCAGTGCGCGCCGGTCGCGGCGGCCGTCGATGTGCTTCAGATCCCGGCCTTTCTGTGCCGCCAGACCGATCTGTTGATCGCGGCGGCGAAGACCGGACGCGCCGTCAACGTGAAAAAGGGCCAGTTTCTCGCGCCGTGGGACATGAAGAACGTCGCGCTGAAGCTGGAAGGCGCGGGCGGCGAGCGGATCATGCTCTGCGAACGCGGCGCCAGCTTCGGCTACAACACGCTGGTTACCGACATGCGCGCTCTGCCGGAAATGGCGAAAACCGGCTGGCCGGTGATCTTCGACGCCACCCACTCGGTGCAGCAGCCCGGCGGTCAGGGCGGCTCCTCCGGCGGCCAGCGCGAATTCGCGCCCGTGCTGGCGCGCGCCGCCGTCAGCGTCGGTGTCGACGGCGTCTTCATCGAAACCCATGAAGAGCCTGGGCGCGCACCTTCGGACGGGCCAAACATGATCCCGCTCGATGAGATGCCGGCGCTCCTCGCGATGCTCGGCGCCTTTCACGCGCTCGCGCGCGAGCACCCGGTGCGGCTGCCGGACTGACCTGCGCCGCCGAATTCACGCAAGGACCCGCAGACATGCCTTATGACTATGACAACCAGAACATCTTCGCCAAGATTCTGCGCGGCGAGATTCCAAACGCGACGGTGCTGGAGACGGAGCACAGCCTCGCCTTCAACGACATCGCGCCGCAGGCGCCGGTGCATGTGCTGGTGATCCCCAAAGGCCCATACGTGAACTACGATCATTTCGCCGCTGAAGCGTCGGACGCCGAAATTCTCGACTTCACCCGCGCGATCGACGCGGTGGCGCGCAAGATCGGCGTGACCCCCGGCGCCGGCGCCGGCGGCTATCGGCTGATCGCCAATTCCGGCGAGGCCGGGGTGCAGGAGGTGCCGCATCTCCATGTCCACGTGCTCGGCGGGCGGCCGCTCGGCCGGATGCTGGAGCGGACGCCGGGCTGAGCCGGCGATTCGTCAGTGCGCCGTCAGCGCCGCGCGGATCGCGTCTAGCCCGTCGGTCAGCGCCGCCGGGCCCGGTTGCAGTATCAACGGCGACTTGATCTCGACGATCCGGCCGGAGCGGACCGCCGGAATCGCATCCCAGCCCGGCCGCGCAGAGATCTTCTCCGCGCGCACCTTCTTGCCGCACCACGAGGCGAGAATGACCTCCGGCGCCGCCGCGAGCACCGCTTTCCGGGTGACGATCCGGCCCTTCGCAGACCCTTGGCGCGACAATCCGGCGAAGACATCCTCGCCTCCCGCCACCCCGATCAGCTCGGAAACCCAGCCGATGGCGGAAATCAACGGCTCGTCCCATTCCTCGAACCAGACGCGCGGGCGTCTTGCGAGGGGCCGGGCGCGCATCGCGTCAAGCCGCGCTTCAAAGCCCGCCGCCAACGTCTCGGCCCGCTCGGCGGCGCCGACCAGCGCGCCGAGGCTGCGGATCATCGCCATGATCCCGGCCAGATCGCGCTGGTTGAAAGCGTGGACGGCGACGCCGGCGCGGATCAGATCGGCCGCGATCCCGGCCTGAAGATCGGAGAAGGTGAGGACGAGATCCGGGTCAAGCGCGAGGATCTTGGGGATATCGGCCGTGGTGAATGCGGAAACGCGCGGCTTTTCCCGCCGCACGCGCGCCGGGCGGACGGCGTAGCCGGAGACGCCGACGATCCGCGCTTCCTCACCGAGGAGATAGAGCGTCTCGACCGTCTCCTCGGTCAGGCAGACGATGCGCTCAGGCGGGAAGCGGCGCATGGGCGGCTCTCGCGGCGCTCAACGGCGCATCTCCATCGGTTGCAGGACCGGGCCGAGCGGGGTCTCGGCGATGAACGCCTCAACGCCGAAGACGGCGGCGAGGAGCGGCGCGGTCAACACTTCGCGCGGCGGCCCGTCGGCCGCGATGCGGCCGCGGTCGAGGAGGACGAGGCGCGTGCACCAGCGCAGCGCCAATCCGAGATCGTGCAACGAAACAAGCGCCGCGCGCCCCTCCTTCGCCAGCCCGGCGAAGACCTTCATCGCGGCGATCTGATGCGCAGGGTCGAGCCCGGCGGTCGGCTCGTCCGCGATTAGCAGGGGCGTCTCCTGCGCCAGCGCGCGGGCGATCAAGACGCGCGCCTGCTCGCCCCCCGAAATCTCGGTCGCCAGGCGGCCTCGAAACCCGTCGAGCCCTAGCCAGGCGATCGCCCGATCGACCGCCGCGTCGTCCGCCGGGCCGAGCGCGGCGCCGGGCGGCAGGTGCGGAATGCGGCCCAGTGCGACCAGCGCCTCAACCGTCAGCGGCCAGGCGATCTCGCGCGCCTGCGGGGCGAAGGCGGCGGCGCGGGCGCGCGCGGCGGGTTTGAGCTTCGCGAGGCTGCTGGCCCCCAGCGCCGGCTCGAGCCCAAGCGCGGCGCGCATCAGCGTCGTCTTGCCCGCCCCGTTCGGCCCGATCAGCCCGACGCATTCGCCGGGCGCGACGGAAAGCGATATCCCGTCCAGGACCGCACGCGCGCCGCGCCGGACCGTGAGGTCCTCGACCTTGAGCAGCGTCACCGGAACGCCCCTCGCATCCGGAAGACGAGATGCAGGAAGAACGGCGCCCCGACCAGCGCCATCATCACGCCGAGCTTCAGGTCGCGTTCGGGCATCACCAGCCGCACGGCGATATCGGCGCCCAGCACCAGCGCCGCGCCGCAAAGCGCCGAGGCGTAGAGAAGCGGCGCCGGGCGCGCGCCGACGAAGGGTCGCATCAGATGTGGCGCGACCAACCCGACGAAACCGATCGCGCCGGCGACGGCGACCGAGGCGCCCACCGCCGCCGCGACGCCGAGAACCAGCATCAGCCGCAGGCGCGCCAGGCGCACGCCCATCGCCTCCGCCGCATCCTCGCCCAAGGTCAATGCGTCCAGCCCGCGACCGAGCGGCAGGAGCAGCGCCCAGCCAATCACCATGAAAGGCAGCGCGAGCCATAGATGCGCGAAGGACCGGTCGCTGAGCGAACCCATCATCCAGAAGACGATCTCGCTGGCGGCGAAGGGATTGGGCGAAAGATTGAGAACCAGCGAGGTCAACGCGCCGGCGAGCGCGCTGATCGCAACGCCGGCGAGAATAAGCGTGAGCGAGGAGCCGCGCGACCCCGCGAGACCGAGGATGAGCATGACCGCCCCGAGCGCGCCGAGAAGCGCCGCCCCCGGCAACGCCAGCGGAAAGGCGAGCGCGAAACCGGTCTGCAGCGCGATCACCGCGCCGAGCGCGGCGCCGCCGGAGACGCCGATCAACCCCGGCTCGGCCAGCGGGTTCCTGAGATAGCCCTGCAGCGCGGCGCCGGACACGCCAAGGCTGAGCCCGATCGCCAGCGCCAGAAGCGCGCGCGGCAGGCGGATCTCGCGCATCACCAGCGCCAGCGGCCCGTCGCCACCGAGAACAAGCGCCCGCAGCGAAGCCCCCGGCGCCGCGCCCGCCGGTCCAATCAGAAGTGAGCCGACGAAGAGCGACGCGATCAGAGCCAGAATGGCGATCAGCGCCAGCCGGTTCACCCGCCCGGCTCCAGCCTTCGGCGCGCCGCCGCCATCGCCTCGACCGCGTCGAGGACGTGCGGGGCGCCGCAGATCCAGTCGGAGTCGGTCGCCTGCACCCGGTTGAGGGTCGTGAGCGCGGGGTGACGCGGGACCTCCTCGGCCCTGGAGGCGCCGGCGTAGCGCGTTCCGGTGACGATGATATCGGGCGCGGCCATGACCAGCGCTTCAAGCGGAATCACCCCGCCGTAGTCAATCGCGAAATCCTCCGCGAGATTGGCGAACCCGGCCCGCGCGAGGATGCGCCCGGCGAGCGTGGCGTCGCCCACCGTCCAGCCGCTGGCCTGATAGAGCGCGGCGCGCGGGCGCCGGCCGTGACCAATCGGGAGCGCGGCGAGCCTGGCCTCGAACGCCGCGATCTCCGCCTCCGCCGCTTTCTCGCGCCCCAGCGCCTCTCCCATCAATCGCATGTTCGCGGCGACATCGGCCATTGTCGCGGCGGCGGGAAAACGCGCGACCTTGAGCCCGAGCCGGCGCAGCATCGCCACTGTCGGCTCCGGCGTGAAGGCGCCGGCGAGCACCAGATCGGGCCGCAGCATCCAGACCTCCTCCGCCCGCCCGTAATTCTCCGGCACGCCTGAGGCCGCCTCGATCATCGCCGAACTCAGCGGATCATGCGCCATGTTCGAGACAGAGATGAGCTGTCCCGGCGCCGCGAGCAAGAGCGCGAGTTGATCGGTGCAGAGATTGATCGAGACGACGCGCTCGGGCCGCTGGGGAGGCGCGCCGTCGGCGGTGGCGACGCCGGCGAGGGCCAACGCCGCGAAAGCCGCACCGATGACGCGCCCCGCGCTCACCAGCGCGCCCGGAGGCCGATGAAGCCCGTAAGCCCGGCGGCGTCGTAACCGTCGATCTCCTGGTAGTTCTGATCGAGAAGGTTCGAGACCCGCCCGGTCAGTTCGACCTGCTCGGAGACCGCGTAGGACGCGGCGATCCCGACCAGCGTGTAATCATCGAGCTTCACCTGGCTTCCGGCGACGAAGGGCGCGGTGAAGTCGCTGTCGCGAAGCCCCGCGACATGGTTCACGTCGAGCGTGATCCGGGTCCGCTCGTCGGGAAAGAGGAAGCTCGCCTCCAGCCCGATATCATGTTTCGGGCGGCGCACTTCGGTCGCGCCGCCGGGGTCCTCGGCGTCGAGATAGGTGTAGGTGAGGCCGAGGGAGAGGCGCTCGACGGGCTGGATGCTCGCCGCGACCTCCACCCCCCGCCGGCGGCTCTTTCCCGGCGTGTTGACCGAGGTCGAGAGAAAGGTGACCGGATCGAAGACGGTGCTGATCTCGTCTTTCAGCCGGTCCTGGAAATAGGTCACGTCGATCACCGCGCGCCCGTCCAGAAAGCTCTGCTCGACGCCGATATCCCAACCGAAGCTCTGCTCCGGTTCAAGATCGGGATTGCCGACGAAACTGCCGGGGAAGAAGCCGAACTGGTCGATCAGCGACGGGTTCTGCGCGCCGGTCCCGACCGAGCCATGCAGCCGGGTCGAGCCGTTGGGCAGCCGCCAGGTGCCGGAGGCGCTCCAGGTGGTGAAATCCTCGAAACTGTCGTTGCGGTCATGGCGAAGGCCGAGCTGGAGGTCGAAATCGTCGAAGAACCGCCCGCGATATTCGAGCGCGCCGCTCAGCTGCTCGCGCTTCTGCTTGTCGAGCTGCGTCGGGTCGAAGACCAGCGCCGGGTCCGTGTTGCGGAAGGTTTCGCGCTCATAGTCGAAAGCTCCGGTCAGCGTGTGGTCCGCCGTCGCGACCGTCGCGGCGTCGAGCGCGACGGTCGCCTGAAGCCGCGCGGTGGAGCGGCGCGCAGTGGTCGCGGTGGTTTTCACATCATTGGCGAACTGGTCGTCGTCATAGTCGATATGGCCGAGGCTGAGCCGCGTCTCCAGCCGGCCGTCGAAGAGATCGACCTCGGCGAAGGCCGAGCCGTAGAACTCCTCGCGCTTCGCCTCGAGATCGGCGTCGGTCACCAGCCCGGCGCGGTCAGGCGCGGCGAAATTGAACTGGTCGAAATCAGACGAGCGATCAACATAGCGGAAGGTCCCGCCAAGCCGGAAGGCGTCGGAAAGATCGAGATCGCCGGCGAGATTGAGCGTCAGGTTGTCGTCGCCGTCATCCTTGCCGCCGGGCGTGTCGGAAATGTCGTAGCCGCCGGTCGAACGGCGCGCCACGGACAGGCTGATTCCGCCCATCCCGCCCCGCGCCCTGAGCGCGACATCGCCGCCCCAGGAGCCATCCGAGCCGCCCTCGGCCGAGCCCTGGGCGGTGACGCCCGGCGTCCTCGCGCGTTTGGTGGTGATCGAGATCACGCCGCCGATGGCGTTCGCCCCGAAAAGCGCCGATTGCGGGCCGCGCAGCACCTCGATCCGTTCGATATCCGCGGCGAGAAGACCGCTGAAATCATAGTCGAGATTATCGGGCGAGGAGACCTTGATTCCGTCGATGAAGACCTGCGTGTGGCTGCTCTCGGCGCCGCGGATGCGCACGGTCGTGACGCCGCCGCTGCTTCCCGTGCGGCTGACCGCGACGCCCGGAACGGAGCGGAGCGCGTCGACCGCGTAGGCAACGCCCTGACGCTCGATCTCCTCGGCGGTCACCACTGTGACGGAGCGGCCGAGCGCGGCGGCGGGGGCCGGAGTCAGACCGCCGGACACGACGATCTCGTCAAGCTCGATGACCGCCGGATCCTCGGTGAGAAACGGCTCGGCCGGCTGCTCTCCATCGACAAGCGACTGGGCCAGAAGCGGCTTGGCGGAGGCGGCGGCCCCGATGGCGATGGCCAGTATGGAAATAGATCGCACGTCATGTCTCCCGCAGCATGGGCCGATGCGGCCCATTGAAAATTCGCCTCTGGAAGATTTGAGCTTCCGCAGGCGGTGGAACGTCACCGCTACGGAAAATCCGCCGTTCATGGCGCGCCCCGCGCCCGAACCGGGTGATCGATCTGGCAGGTCTCCTGACTCGCGGGTCGTCGCTTGGCCGGGTCTTCCCAGGGCTTGGATCGCCCCAGTGACATATGCCGGCCGCGCTCGCCGCTTACAGTTGCGGGGGCAGCTCCGGACTTGCGGGGTACCTCCCCAGCGCACCGGAATTCCCTTTTATCCGGACAGTTTCCCGCCCGGACCAGAACGCGCGTTATCTACGCCGGCGGCGCGACGGGGGCAAGGCGGGATGCGACGCCCGGCAGGGCTATTGCGACCGAAAGGCTGGCGCCGAGCCGCCGCGCAGCGCGCGGGCGCGCTGCACGGCGCGCCGCCACGGCGGAAGGAAGATCAGGGGCGCGGCCATGATCGCCATCGCCAGCCACGGCGGGCGAACATCGTAACGGAAATCGAAGTTCGCCATGAAGACGCGGTCGGCGGGAATGCCGGTCAGCACGGCGTGCCAGAGATATTCGCCCAACGCCGCCGCCGCGCCGGACAGGAGCGCGACGCCGATAACCACGAGCGCGGGCGGAATCGCAGCGCGCGCGAAAGCACGGTGCAGCATCAGGCCGGCGAAGACGCCGAAGAGGAGCGCCGGTGCGCCGACATCGATCTTCGATTGCAGGAAATAGTGCAGGACGCCGAGCAGGGTCAGCGGATAGGCCAGCATGTGGAGCCGCCGCCAGTTCGGCCCCATCCGCCGGATCGCCGCGTCGAAGGAGGTCGCCGCCAGCGCCGCGAGGCCCAGAAGCGCGACGAAGCCGATGGCGAGATAGAGCCGCGAGACGATCTCCGACGCCGCCTTCATCAGATCGCCGTTCAGATAGAGGATGTAGAAACCGAAATGCGTCAGCACATAGGCGAACGCGGCGACACCGATCATTCGCCGTACGCCGATCAGCCGCGACCAGCCGAGACGGCGCCGAAGCGGCGTGACCGCCAGCGCGATGAGGAGGATGCGAAGCGTCCAGACCCCGGTCAGATGCTCCGCCGACTTCACCGGCTCGGGCCCGAGCATATCCATCGCCAGCCCGGCCGCGATCCACAGCCCCGGCGCGACGAGCGCCGCGAAAACCGCGGCCCGCAGTGGAGAAAACCGCCCGGCGCGATCCGCCCAGGGATATAAGTCTGCGCTCTTCATGCCCGGGCTCCGCTGGTTCCTGCACCCGTCCTCGATATGGGACCGCGCCGCGGATCGCCACGCCGCATCACGAAATCGTTCATCGGCAATGGGGACGGCGCGCCGTCCGGCGTGACCATCCTGGTCCGATACGTTATCCTGACATCCGGGTTCCGACGCGACGCGCCGGCGAAACCGCGACGCGGAGGTGAAATGTCCGAGCCGTCCCCTGTCCCGCGCCGCGCCGCCCCCAGGTGCGCCCATCGCGGCCACGCCTGAAGCGATGCGCATGGCGCTTCTCGCCCTCTTCGTGGTTCTGGGCGCGGTCGGGTTCTGGATCGTCCGGCTGCTGCTCGCCTACGGCGCGTTCGGCGCGCCCGAACATCCGCAGGGCGATCGGCCCGCCGCGGTCGCCGCGGCGCGCTGCGCCAGCCCGGACTGCCCCGCGACGGTCACGCTCCTCGGCACGAGCCTCCTCGCCCATGGCGCGTGGCGCGACGCGCTGGAGCAGCGACTCGACGCCTGCCGCGGAGGGCCGGTGACGCTGCGCGTCATCGTGAAACCGGGCGCCTCGAGCGACTGGGGGCGGACGCAGATGGACGGACTGTTCGATTCTGACGCGATCATCGTCGATTTCGCCGTCAACGACGCCTCGCTCTGGCGCGGGGTGACGCTCGAGCGGAGCCGCGAGAACCATCTCGCCCTGATTGACGCCGCGGAGGCGAACGGCGTCGCGATCTTCCTGGCGACGATGAATCCGGCTTTCGCGCTGAAAGCGGCGGTCCGGCCCGGTCGCCCAGTCTACCACGATCTCTATCGCGAGCTCGCGGACGAGACCGGCGCCGGGTTGATTGACGACGCACCGCGCTGGGCCGCACGCGACGACGCCTGGCTGAGAGCCGCGATTCCCGACGACCTTCACCCCACCAACGCCGCAATGACGGAAATCACCCTCCCCTCCTTCGCACGAACGCTGACGCCGCTCATCTGCTCGAGCTGAGGCGACAGATCTTGCCCCGGCGTCGCGCTTGCCGTCATATCGCCCCATGCCGCACGTCGCCGCCGCTCCACCGCCACGCCCGCTCGAAGGCGTCCTCGTCGTCTCGCTCGAACAGGCGGTGGCCGCGCCGTTGGCGACGCAACGCCTCGCCGAGGCAGGCGCGCGGGTGATCAAGGTCGAACGGCCGGAGGGCGATTTCGCCCGCGGGTACGACGTGGCGGCGAAGGGCGTCGCCAGTTATTTCGCCTGGCTCAACCAGGGGAAGGAGAGCGTCGCGCTCGACCTGCGGGCGCCGGACGACGCCGCGCTGATGGCGCGGATGGTCGCCCGCGCCGATGTCTTCGTCCAGAATCTCGCCACCGGCGCCGCCGACCGGCTCGGCCTCGGCGCGGCGGCGCTTCGCGCGGCCGACCCGCGCCTCATCGCCTGCGACATTTCCGGCTTCGGCGCCGATGGACCCTACGCGACGCGCAAGGCCTACGATCTGCTCGTACAGGCTGAAAGCGGCCTCGTCTCGGTCTCCGGCGGGCCGGGGGAGATGGGGCGGGTCGGCGTCTCCGTCGCCGATATCGGGGCCGGGATCACCGCTTTCGGCGCGATCTCGGCGGCGTTGGTCCGGCAGGCGCGCACCGGGCTCGGCGCCCATGTCGAGGTCTCGCTATTCGACGTGCTTGCGGAATGGATGACGGTGCCGCTCCTCCATCACGACAATCTCGGCCAGGCCCCGGCCCGCGTCGGCCTCGCACATCCCTCCATCGCGCCTTACGGCGCTTTCGCGACCAGCGATGGCCGGCTGATCCTGATCTCGGTCCAGTCCGACCGCGAGTGGGGCGTCCTCGCCCGCGACGTGCTGAAACGCCCGGAGCTGACCGAAGCGGAGGATTTCGCCACCAATACCGCCCGGGTCAGGAATCGCGCCGCCACCGACGGCGCCGTCGCCGAGGCGTTCTCCGCGCTGGCGTTCGACGCGATCCGCGAGGCGCTCGACGCCGCGCGCATCGCATGGGGCGAGGTTAACGACGTCGCCGGGCTGTCACGTCATCCGCATCTGCGCCGCGTCGCCGCCGAAATCACCTCGGGCGCTGTCGAAATGCCGGCCGCAGCCGCCCGCACCGACTGGGCCGCGCCCGGCCGGGTGCCCGAGATCAACGAGCACGGGACGCGCATCCGCGCGGAGTTCGCGCCATGACCGACGGGATGGACCACCCCGCGATCGGCCGGACCCGCGCGATTTCGGACCTGATCGATCCCTGGCGCGAAGCGGCGCTTCACGCCGCGCTGGACCTCGCCGGCCCACCGCCGGGCGCCGGCGACGCGCTTCCTTCCTTTCACCACTGGATCTATTTCCTCGAAGCCGCGCCGGGGCGCGCGCTCGGCCGTGACGGGCATCCGGCGACCGGCGGCTTCATCCCCGATCTCGGCCTGCCGCGCCGGATGTGGGCCGGCGGGCGGCTCGAATTTCATCGCCCGTTGCCGATCGGCGCCGGGGCCGAACGCCGCACGACGATCGAGAACATAACGCGCAAGTCGGGCCGTTCCGGCCCGCTCGCCTTCGTCACGCTGCGCCATGAAATCAGCGGCGCCCACGGCCTCGCGATCACGGAGTGGCAGGACCTCGTCTACAGGGACGACGCCGATCCCGCCGCGCCTGCCCCAACCTCGGCCCCCGCGCCAGCGGGAGAGAGCCGCGCCCGCGCCGTCGCCCTCGGCCCGGTCGCGCTCTTTCGCTATTCGGCGCTCACCTTCAACGGCCACCGTATCCACTATGACCGGGAATACGCCCGAGATGTCGAAGGCTATCCCGGCCTCGTCGTCCATGGCCCGCTGATCGCGCAGCTTCTACTCGCGCTGGCCGAAGAGCACCACGGCCCGCCCGCCCGGTTCCGCTTTCGGGCGCGCGCGCCCGGTTTCGATTTCGAGGAGATCACGCTCTGCGCCGTCGACGTCCCGGCCGGCGCCCGGCTCTGGGCGAAGGGTGCGGATGGGCGGCTGCTGATGGAAGCCGAGACGAGCGCCGCGCCAGCGCGCCAGAGAAGCGCATAACCGGCGCCACCCCCTTTCCCGAGGTCCGAGCGGCGCCCGGCTGTCGTGCGCCCCGGCGCGGCTCGACCATCACTGTCTCCAATTCGACAACAATCTCTCTGCCCTTAGACGGCTGAACTCGGGGCGTCGCCGCCCTAGATCTGAGGGGCGAAGGAGAAAGCATCATGGGCAAACTGATCGACGGAAAATGGCGGAACGTCTGGTACGACACCAAGTCAACCGGCGGCGCTTTCGAAAGACAGGAGTCGCAGTTCCGCAACTGGATCACCAAAGACGGCGCGCCCGGCCCCAGCGGCGTGGGCGGATTCGCGGCGGAGAGCGGGCGCTATCATCTCTACGTCTCCCACGCTTGCCCCTGGGCGCATCGAACGCAGATCTTTCGCAAGTTGAAGGGACTTAAGCCGCATATCGGGGTCGACGTGGTCGATCCGGACATGCTCTCCGAGGGTTGGACGCTCGAAGGGGCGTTCCCCGGCGCCACCGGCGACCGACTGCTGGGCAAGACAAGGTTGCATCAGGTCTACACTGCGGCCAAGCCGGAGGCGACGACCCGCGTGACGGTCCCCGTCCTTTGGGACAAGGAGCGCGCGACTATCGTCTCGAACGAAAGCGCGGAAATCATCCGCATGTTCAACACCGCCTTCGACGGGATCACCGGCGATCGCCAGGATTTCTACCCCGCCCCGCTGCGGGACGAGATCGACGCCCTGAACGAGCGCATCTATGAGACCGTCAACAACGGCGTCTACCGCGCCGGCTTCGCCACCACGCAGGCGGCCTATAACGAGGCGGTGAACGCGCTTTTTGAGACGCTGGACTGGCTCGAGGAGCGGCTAGGCGCGCGGCGCTATCTGACCGGCGCGCAGATCACAGAAGCCGACTGGCGGCTTTTCACCACCCTCGCCCGGTTTGACGCGGTCTATGTCGGCCATTTCAAGTGCGACCGGCGCCGGCTGGTCGATTATCCAAACCTCTGGGGTTACGCGCGTGAGCTTTACCAATGGCCGGGCGTCGCCGAGACGGTGCGTTTCGACCATATCCGCCGCCACTATTATTACAGCCATGAGACGATAAACCCGAACCGGATCGTCTCCACCGGACCGGTGATCGACTGGCAGGCGCCGCATGGGCGGGAGCAGCTGAAGGCCGCCTGAGCGGCCGTCGCGGCGCCGGCCCGTTAATCCACACCCTCGTCGAGAAACCCGTTCACCGCGTCGAGAAACTCGCGCGGTCTGTCGGCGTGCAGCCAGTGCCCCGCCCCCTCCAGCGCCTGGAACCGGGCCGCTGGAAAGCGCTCCAGGATGGCGTCATGGTGCGCCGGGGTCACGTAATCCGACACCGCGCCGTATAGCATCAGCACAGGCCCTTCGTAGCGGCCCCCAAGCTCGGGATAGCCGGTGAGCGCGTCCATATGGGCTTCGAGCGCGTCGAGATTGAGCGACCAGCGCGGCGCCTCGTCAAGAATGGCGCTCTGAGCGAGAAAGGACCGCACCGCCGGAGCTTCGATCCGCGGCGCCAACGCAGCTTCGACCTCCGCCCGTCTCGTCATGCCAGCGAGCGGGACGGCGCGCATCGCTTCTATCTCCGCGAACAAGTCGTGGTCGTAGGCGACCGGGGCGATATCCGCCACGATCAGCCGCTCGACAAGCTCCGGTCGGGTCTCGGCCAGCGCCATCGCCGCCTTGCCGCCCATCGAATGGCCAAGCACCGCGGCAGGGGCGCCCAGCCGCTGAATCAGCGCCGCGAGATCCCCCGCCATCGCCGGATAGTCGTGCCGATCCGACCACGGGCTGGCGCCATGATTCCGCATGTCGACGGCGACAACGCGCCGCCGGGCGCACATCCGCTTCGCGAGCGCCCGCCAGTTCCGCGCCGCGCCGAAAAGACCAGGCGCGAGAACCAGCGGCGGCGGCGTTTCGCGCGTCGCCTCGTATTCCGTGATCGCGAGTTCGACCAATTCGACTCTCCTTATGGTTTGGCGCATGCGGCGCGCTCATGCTAGGCAATTCGGGGTTATTCCTTTCCGATGACTTGATTGCAAACCGGGCGAGCGGGCTGAAGCATGTGGATCAAGGCGATTTTCGCGCGCGAGTTCGGCTTTTCCGACGTCCAGTCGAATTACAGCCGGGTTTACGCATGGATGGCGAACCAGCTCGGCCATATGACGCTGGGAATGGCGACGGCGTTCTTTTTCGTCTGGATCGCCGACACGATCGGCGCGACGGCGCGGCTGATCGTGGACTGGGAAGGGCGACCGCGACAGGCCGCGAACGGCTGCGAATTCGCCTTCGCCTGCGTCGCCAACAACATCCTGCTCTTCGTCGCCGCCTTCGTCATCATCGGCGCGATCTGCGCGATCTGCATCAAGGGCGCCTTCGACGCGCCGCCGCCGATCTCCGCCGATGTCGCCGCGCGTTACCGCGCGATCGCGCCGCGCGCGCGACAGGCGATGCACGGGGTATTCTTCGTCCTCGCCGCGCTCACGCTCGGTTACCTCCTGTCGCGCGCTCTGGGCATGTCCGCGCCCGAGGATCGTGAACGCCTCGTGGAGCTGATCGGCGTCACGACCGCCGTTTTCGCTATCGGCGCCGGAGTGCTGATGCTCTGCCACGACATCCGTTATTTCACATTCGCGCTTCTGGCGGTATTCGGCGCTTTCTGGATCGCAACGAACGGCGCGGGGGCCGTCGAATCCGTCCGCCGCTGGATCGCCGTCGCGCTCGCGCTGCTCTTCTTCGTCTACGCGATGCGATCGCTGGTGATCGGCGCTGACATTCCGGAAAAGCTCGGCGGGCTGGAAAAGTTGATGCAGGGCGCAGTCGTGGCGATCATCGCGCTCTGGTTCGTCTCGGGCACATGGCATGGACTCGAAGGAGACTGGCCGATGGCGATCGCCGCCGCCATCGCGTCCTGCGCGCTCTGGTGGGTGAAGGAGTTCGCTTCCGACCTCCCCAACGTGCATCATGAAATCGCCGACGCCGCTCGCAAGCGCCCGAAGAACGTGCTCGGCGCCTGCAAGCGGGTGGAGCGCGACTATATCGACGATGCGCGTATGGACGCGCGGACCGACGGGATGTTCTACTTCGCCGGCGCCTGGATCGGCGCCGGAGTTCTGTCCGATACGCCTGTCATGACGACGGCCTCATGGCCGTCCGGCTCAGAGGTGATGGGCCTCCTGGTGTTCCTCGCGATCTTTCTCGGTCTCGGAAAGACTTGGGCGTTTCGCCAGCAAGCGCTCGACTTCGCCGGACTCGACAAGGCGAGCCGCCTCGCGGTCTTCCACGCCGCGCTCCGCATCGTCGTGATCCCGGCCGAGCAGCCGCTGGAGACCGGGCGCGCCGCGCCAGCGCCGGAACTCCCCTATTTGCCGGAGCCGCTCGACAGGCTCCGGGACTTCGCGCGGGCGACGGAAGACCCCGGATTCGATCATCTGATCGTCTTCGGCGCGCTCGGTTCAGGCCGCACGCCGCTCGGCCGCGCGCTCGCCTCGGAAGCCGCGCTGGCCGATCTGCCGACGCTTGGCGATCGGATCACGCTCGGCGCCGCGACGGCTGAGAAGGCGCGGCGCACGGGGCGCTACATCGTCGCCCGCAAGCTCGTCCATTTCATGCGCGACATTTCAGGGCGCACCGATGTCGTCGCGACTCCGACGGTCGATCTCCTGATCGAGAAGGCGAGCGGCGACGTCGTCCGGAGAGACGGCGAATTCGACCCGGCGACGCATGAACTGGTCCCCGCCGCGAACCTGGTCGTGATCGACGATTTCGAGACCGAACAAGGGCTGACGCCGCGCGCGTTGGCGGCGAACCTGGCGCTTGCGGCAGGGCAGCAGACGGCATGGTTGATCGCGGATGGGCGCTTCGACCCCACCAACGGTTGCTCCGATCAGACGGACATCGACGCCTGGACGCCGGACTACCGGACGGTGGAGGACGAACTGGCGGCGATCCGCGCCGCGTTGACGGTCGATGGACTCGTCCCGCGCCTCGGGGTGGGATTCACGCGCCGCTTCTCATCGCCAGCGCGCCGCTGAGCGCATCGGCCATGTGACGCCCGGCGCGGCTCGGCGTCGCGCCGCCGACTCCGACCCGCCGACCCAGTCTCCACCAGAGGCCCGGCGACCAGCCGCGCGGGCGCGGCTCCGTCAGTTTCAGCACGAAACCCGACGAGGGCTTGAAGAAGGCGAAACCGCGTTCGATCCTCTCGATCTCGTCCAGCCGACAGATCTCGGCGCCGGAATCATCGACCAGTCGCTCGCCGTCAAAGATAAGCCGGGCGGCGTCGGTGAGAAAGAGCGCGCGCCCGAGCAAGAGCAGCCCGATCGTGGAGAGCGCCATGAAACCGGCGGTCAGGGGCGAGCTGGAGAACGAAGCGCTCCCGACCGCACCGCACGCGACCGCCAGCACGATCAGCGCGACGAAAAGCATCCAGCGAAGCGCCTCCGGCCGGGCGATCTCGATCGTGGCCGCGTTGATGTCCTGCTCATTCGCCATGCCGTTCCCCGGCCCGTTTCAAGATCGCAGAGCATCGCCGTCCGCGCGCAAATGTCCAGCGCTTGCCTTCGCCCGCCGTCTGGAACATCGTCGCGCCGAACGATGAGGAGAGCGAGAATGATCGAAGAGCCGCCCGTGCTGACCATCAGGCGGCCCGACCGTCGCCCGTCCGCGACGCAGATCGCCGCCTTTCAGAACACGCCCACGAGTTTCGTCGTTGACGCGATGCACGGGAGCGGCGTCCTGCTCGGCATTCGTCCGCTCGGCGAGGGACGGGATCTCCATTGTGTCGCGGCGGGGCCGGCCCTGACCGTCGATTGCGGACCAGGCGATATCCTCGCGCTGCTCGCCGCGCTCCCGTTCATCAAGGCGGGGGATATCGTCGTTTCCGCCTTCGGCGCTCACCAGGGCGTCGCGGCGGCGGGCGACCGGGTGACGGGCATGATGCGGAATTCCGGCGCCGCCGGCTTCGTCACCGACGGGCCGATGCGCGATTACGCCGGGCTCGTGCGCGTCGGCCTGCCGGCGTGGTGCGCCGGGCTGAACCCGGGCTCTCCGGTTTCGACCGGGCCGGGCAGGATCGGCCTGCCGATCCAGATCGGCGGACGCGAGGTCGAGACAGGCGACATGATCGTCGCCGATCGCGACGGCGTCGTCATCGTCCCTTTCGAGAAACTCGACAACGTGATTCGTCAGTTGGAGACGGTGCGCCAGCTGGAGTCCGACCTCGACGCCGAGATCGAAAAGGGCCTGAAATCACCCGATGCGATGACGGAACTGCTCTCCGGTGACGGCGTCCGCTACGTAGACTGATCCGCGGGCGGCGCGCCGCGCCGTCAGGCCCCGTGCGAGGCGGCGAGATCGGCGATGAAGAGATCGATGTCGCCGTTTCGCTTGTCGACCATTCCACCAAAGGTCTCGCGCAGGGTGATCGCCAGCGAAACGCCTTCGAATATGATATCGGAAAGCAGCGGCGAGCCGGTCCTGTCGGTGACCAGCCACTCCACCGTGACCGGTTCCGCCGACGGTCGCGTCACCACGCTCTTTACCAGGACGCCCTTCTGCCCGGCGTCTAGCACGCCGGTGAGGGAGATGTCCTCGCCGCTATACTCTCCGAAACGCCGCTGATAGGTGTTGGAGATATAGGTGCGGAACGCCGCCTGGTAGGCGGCCTGCTGCGCTTCGCTCATGTCGCGCCAGGTTCGCCCCATCGCGAAGCGGCCAACGGCTTCGAGCGTGCTCTTGCGCTCAAGAAGCGCGAGAAACTCCGCCGCGCCTTCCGGACCCTTGCGGTCATCCTCGACCAGCGCGCGCAGATCCTTGATCAGGCTTTCAACAAAGTCTTCCGCCGCCGTCGCGGTGAGCGCGGTCGCGCGCCCGGAAGCGAGGGCGAGCGCGCCCGCCGTCAGCGTCAGGGCGCCGCGACGCGTGATCTGCGGGAATCTCGTCATGAGGGCCTCCGGGCTCCGTCTATTGCACCGACGCGTCGCCAAAGATGTCGGGCAGTTGCTCCACACTCGTCTCGCCGGCCACAAACTGCCGCCGCGACTGCACATAACCGGTGCGAACAGATACGTAGCTATCGTCCGTCTCATACAGGATCTGATCCACGAGGTCAGCATTCTCGTAGCGTATGACCACGGGTTGAATGCCGGTGCGGCTGTAGTCGATGGCGGTGACGACGCCCGGCACATCCACGAAGCCGAACGTGATGAGAATCGTCGGATCAAGCACGAAACTTGCGAACAGTCCGGTCATGTCCCGCGTCGTTCTCGGGCCGAACACCGGGAGCTCGTGATAGACGCCCTCATCCGCGCCCCAGAGCGCCAGGGTGACGCCGAAATCGGTCGGCTCGTGCGGCAGACCGAACTCCGTCGCCGGATCGAGAAGTCCGACGGCGCCGATCGTGGTGTTGAGTGCGAATCGCGCGAGCGCGGCGCCCGCCTCCTCGATATTCCCCTGCATGACCCGATTGAGGAAAATTGCGGGCAGCCTCAGATATTCGAGCTCGTTCTTGACCAGATGCTTGACCAGCGCGGGCGTGAAGAGATCATACCCCTCCGCAACGGGGCGCAGCACCAGCGTATCGACGTCCTTGTTGAAACCGTGGAACGCCCGGTTGGCGTCCTCGTAAGGGTCGGCGATCAGCGCGCCCTCGACCGACGGCGTCATCGCGCACCCGGCGGAAAACAGCGCGGCGGCGCAAACGCCCACCCGAGAAACCGCCAGAAACCGTTCGACGCTCATGCCAAATTCTCCGATACCCAGCCAATGTGCGTTCGTGATCGCATGCGCCCTATTGCCTCAGCATGCCTCCACAAGCAAGTCGGCGCGCTTGCCGGCGCCGTGACGAGCGTCACATCGCGCGCGACGGCGTTTCACCACCGCGCCCCGACGTGATAAGAAAGCGTATAGAGGCGCCGAACGGATGTTCGGTTAACATTCCGCGCCTATAGAGGCCTGATGTCGGATTTCAATTCCACCGCCGGGCGCCGCGAACTGCGCGGCGCGCTCAACACGTCGCGCCGGCTACTGCTCGGGGTCGCGGTGTTCAGCGCGTTCGTCAATATCCTGATGCTGACCGGCCCGCTCTTCATGCTTCAGGTCTATGACCGGGTTCTCGCTTCGAATTCGGAAGCGACGCTGGTCGCGCTCTTCGGACTGATCTCCGCGCTCTTCCTTTTCATGGGGCTGCTGGACCACGCGCGCGCCCGCGTTCTTGCGCGGGCCGGCGCCCGGTTCCAGGACCTTCTCGACAAGCGGGTCTTCGACGCCGTTCTGCGCCGCGCGGTCGCGCCCTCGGAACGTTCCCGCCCGCAAACCGGATTGCGCGATCTGGAGACGATCCAGCGCGTCCTATCTTCGCCCGCGCCTTTCGCGCTTTTCGATATGCCGTGGACGCCGGTCTTCATCTTCATCATCTTCTACTTTCACTGGATGCTCGGAACGCTGGCCGTGGCCGGCGGCGCGCTGCTCATCGCGATCGCGTTCTTTAACGAATGGGCCTCGCGCAAGCCGATGGCCGAAAGCCAGCGCGCCTCGGCGCAGTCCGAAGCGTTCTCGGAATCTCTCCGGCGCGAAGGCGAGACGGTGCAGGCGCTCGGCATGCGCGGCGCCGCGCTCGGCAAGTGGCGGAAGTTCCGCGAACTGGCGCTCGCCACCTCCGTCCACGCCTCCGACAGCACCGGCGGCTACGCCACCGCCTCGAAAACGCTGCGCTTCTTTCTCCAGTCGGCGATGCTTGCGCTCGGCGCCTGGCTCGCCATTCAGCAGAAGCTCACGCCGGGCATGATGATCGCCGGCTCGATCCTGATGGGGCGCGCGCTGGCGCCCGTGGAACAGGCGATCGCCCAATGGTCCAACGTGCAGCGGGCGCGGGACGGCTGGAACAATCTTTCCGAACTGCTCGCCAAGACGCCGCCGCAGCAACCGCGCACGGAATTGCCGCCGCCGAAAGGCCGGGTCGATGTGCAGAACGTCTCGGTCGTCGCGCCGGGAGAGCGCGCGCCGACGCTGCGGGGCGTGAATTTCACCGTCGAGGCGGGCCGCGCACTTGGCGTGATCGGCGCCTCGGCTTCCGGAAAATCCACGCTGGCGCGGGCGCTGGTCAACATCTGGAAGCCGGCGCACGGGGTGATCCGGCTCGACGGGGCCGCGCTCGACCAGTTCGAGGACGACGTCCTTGGCGGCTATATGGGTTATCTCCCGCAGGACGTTTCGCTCTTCGAAGCCACAGTGGCGGAGAACATCGCCCGGCTTTCCGACCAGGTCGATCCGGAGGCCGTGGTGACGGCGGCGAAACGCGCTGGCGCGCATGACATGATCCTCAGGCTTCCAAACGGCTACGATACGCCAGCGGGCCCGTCCGGCGGGCGGCTTTCCGGCGGTCAGCGCCAGCGCATCGCCCTCGCCCGCGCGCTCTACAAGGACCCTGCGGTGCTGGTGCTGGACGAGCCGAACTCCAATCTCGACGCGCAGGGCGAAGGCGCGCTGGTCAACGCCATCGTCGAAGCGAAAGCGCGCGGACGCACCGTCATCATCATGGCGCACCGGCCGAGCGCGATCGCCGCCTGCGATTACCTTCTGATGCTGGAGGCCGGCCAGCCCCGCGCCTTCGGCCCGAAGGACGAGGTGTTGCGCCAGACCACCCAGAACTATCAGCAGCTGGCGCAGGGCAAGGCCGGCAGGGTGCAGGGCGCGCCGGCCGTCGCCGGGCCGGCGAAACCCGCCGACCTCCACCTCGCCGCGTCGAAGCCCGCCAATCCGAAGTCCGCGGCCGGCGCGCCGAAACAACACGAAGCCCCCGCCGTGGCGGCGTCGAAGGAAGAGGGCTGAACCGATGTCCTCGGATCCGTTGCTTGATCGCGAAGTCTCCCGCCGCTGGCCGGCCGGCCGGCATCTCGGCCTCGGCGTTCTGACGCTCCTCCTGCTCGTCGTCGGCCTTGGCGGCTGGTCGGCCTTCGCTTCTATTTCGGGCGCCATTGTCGCGCAGGGGAAGCTGAAGGTCGAATCCGAGCGCCAGGTCGTCGAGCACCCGGAGGGCGGCGTGGTGAAGGAGATTCTGGTCAAGGAAGGCGATACGGTCGAAGCCGGCGAGCCGTTGATCCGGCTCGACGACACGCTGATCGCCGCCGATCTCGCGATCGTCGAGGGCCAGCTCTACGAGCTAATGGCGCGGCGCGGCCGGCTGACCGCCGAACAACTCGACAAGCCGCTGCCCGAATTCGACGAAGAGCTGCTCGCCGCTGGCGAATCGAACCCAAAGGTCGCCGCGCTGATCGAGGGCCAGCGCCAGCTCTTCTTTGCGCGCGCCGAAACGCTGAAACAGGAAACCGACCAGCTTCGCGAACGCCAGCAGCAGATCCGCGAGGAGATCGTCGGCGCCCAGGCTCAGCAGAGGGCGCTGGTCGAACAGGTCCGATTTGTCAGACGGGAGCTCCACGATCTGAAGGAATTGCAGAAAAAGGGCCTCGCGCAGGCGAGCCGGGTGCTCGCGCTGGAGCGGGAGAAAGCCCGCCTCGAGGGTCAGCGCGGCGAGTTGATCGCGAATATCGCCCGCCTTCGCGGCCAGATATCCGAGATCGAGATCCAGCTCCTCGGCAACGCTTCGACACGGCGCGAGGATGCGATCACCCAGCTCCGGGACAACGCCTATCGCGAGAACGAGATGCTCGAGCAGCGCAACTCGCTGCTCGAGAGGATCGACCGGCTGGAGATTCGCGCGCCCCGGCCCGGACGTGTCATCGGCATGACCATCTTCGCGCTCAGAAGTGTGGTGAGGGCGGCGGAGCCGATCCTTTATATCGTGCCGTCCGACGCCGGTCTGATCGTCGAGGCGGAAATCGAAACGCGGAATGTCGATCAGGTCTTTCCGGGTCAGGACGCTCGGCTCCGGTTCTCCGCCTTTTCGGCCCGGACGACGCCCGATATCGCCGCAACGGTCATTCAGGTCTCGCCCGACGCCTTCACCAACGAGCAGACCGGACGCTCATACTACATGACCGAGCTTTCCATAAATCCCGGCGAGATCGAGAAGCTGGACCATGTCGAACTCCTCGCCGGCATGCCGGTGGAGGCGTATATCCGAACCGGGGACCGCTCGCCCTTCTCCTATCTCACGAAACCCTTCGCGGATTATTTCAACAAGGCCTTCCGCGAGGAATAGAACCGCTAACGCGGATCGGGGGCTGGACAAGCCGGCGGAAACAATTTCAGGTATAAAGCGTATCCGGCGGACGAAGGAGGCGACGTGACAGATCGGTCCAAGGGCGGGCTCCGCTCACGCATCACCACGGACGGAATCGACCGCGCGCCGCACCGCGCCTTCATGCGCGCGATGGGGCTTGACGACGAAGCGATCGCGCGGCCGATGATCGGCGTGGTCAGCCAGAAGGGCGAGCAGACGCCCTGCAACATGACCCACGAATCGCAGGTGCGGTACGCCAAGGACGGCGTGCATATCGCCGGCGGAACCCCACGCGAGTTCACCACCATCTCCGTCTCCGACGGGATCGGGATGAACCATGAAGGAATGAAATTCTCTCTCGTCAGCCGGGAGCTGATCGCCGACAGCATCGAGGCGGTGGTTCATGGTCACGCCTATGACGGGCTGATCGGGTTTGGCGGTTGCGACAAGACCCTTCCCGGCGTGATGATGGGCATGGTGCGGTGCAACGTGCCGTCAGTCTTCATCTATGGCGGCTCCGCCCTCCCCGGCCGGTTCCAGGGGCGCGACGTCTCCGTCCTCGACTCCTATGAGGGGGTCGGCGCGGTGCAGGCGGGGCGGATGACGGAGGCCGAGCTTCGCGTGCTGGAGCATTCCTGTCTGCCGAGCATCGGCTCCTGCGCCGGGCAGTTCACCGCCAACACGATGGGGATGGTCTCGGAGGCGCTCGGCCTCACGGTTCCCAATGTTTCGATGATCCCCGGCGTCTATTCGCAGCGAATCCCCGCCTGCAAGCGCGCTGGCGCGTTGGTGATGAAGGCGGTCGAGGGCGAGGGACCGCTGCCGCGCGACATCGTCACCCGAAAGGCGCTAGAGAACGCCTGCGCCATCGTCGCGGCGACCGGCGGCTCCACCAACGCCGCGCTTCACATCCCCGCCATCGCGCACGAGGCCGGCATCAGGTTCACCATGGCGGATGTGGCGGAAGTGCTCCAGCGCACGCCGTTCATTGGCGATCTGAAGCCCGGCGGCCAGTATCACGCCAAGGACGTCTTCGACATCGGCGGCGCGCTCGTCGTGATCCGCGAACTGATCAACGCGGGCTACATGCATGGCGAGACGCTGACCGTGACGGGCCGCACCCTCGCCGAGGAGGCCGCGGACGCGCCGGCCCCAGACGGGGAGGTGATCCGCCCGCTCTCCAACCCGATCATGAAGAGCGGCGGCGTCACGGTGCTGAAGGGTAATCTCTGCCCGGACGGCGCGCTTCTGAAGGTCGCGGGGCTGAAGTCGCTCCGGTTCGAGGGAACCGCACGGGTCTTCGAAAGCGAGGACGAGGCCATCGCCGTCATCTCGAAGCGCGACTACCAGAAAGGCGAAGTGCTGATCGTGCGGAACGAAGGGCCGAAGGGCGGCCCCGGCATGCGTGAGATGCTGGGCCTCACCGCGGTGATCTACGGTCATGGCATGGGCGAGGATGTCGCGCTTCTGACCGATGGGCGTTTCTCCGGCGCCTCGCGCGGCATGTGCATCGGCTACGCGTCTCCGGAAGCCGCGGTCGGCGGGCCGATGGCGCTGGTTCAGGATGGCGACCGGATCACCATCGACGCCGATGCGGCGTCGATCACGATCGACATCACGGATGCGGAGATGCAGGCGCGCCGCGACCGCTGGACTCCACCCAAGCCGAACCACCCGGCGGGATTGTTGGCGAAATACGCCGCGACCGTCGGCCAGGCGCACGAAGGCGCGGTGACCCATGCCGGCGGGGCGGTCTGGCCGGAAAAGCCGCACTGCTAGCGCCGCGCGCCAGCGAAAGGAACGAGTGTGAACGAAGCCACCAGGCCCAGGCTCGGCTATATCGGTCTCGGGCTGATGGGCGCGCCGATGTCGCGCCGGCTGCTGGCGGCGGGCTATCCGCTGACCGTCTGGAACCGAACCGCGGCCAAGGCCGAGGCGCTCGTCGCCGAAGGCGCGAAACAGGCAGCCCGCCCGGCCGATGTCGCGGCGGAGGCGGAGATCGTCTTCGCCTGCCTCACCGACGCGGCGGCGATGGAAGAAGCCGTTTTCGGCGAGGGCGGAATCGCCGCGGGCGCCCGCCCCGGCGCCGTGCTTGTGGATTTCTCCTCCATCGCGCCCGACGCAACGCGCGAAATGGCGGCGCGGCTGGAGTGCGAGACCGGTATGATCTGGATCGACGCCCCGGTCTCCGGCGGCGTGCCGGGGGCGGAGGCGGGGACGCTCGCGATCATGGCCGGCGGGCCAGAGCAGGTTTTCGAGCGGGTGAAGCCGGTGGTGCTGGAGATGGCCGCGCGCTTCACCCTGATGGGGCCGAGCGGCGCCGGACAGACCGCGAAGCTCTGCAATCAGGTCGTCGTGGGCTGCACGATGGCGGTGCTGGCGGAGGCGACGCGCCTCGCGGTCAACGCCGGCGTCGACGCCGCGCGCCTGCCGGAAGCGCTGAAAGGCGGCTTCGCGGATTCGATCCCCCTGCAGCTTTTCGTCCCGCGCATGATCGCGGCGGTCCATGAGCCGCCGCTCGGCCACGCCCACACCATGCTCAAGGATCTCGACACGGTTCGAGCGCTGGCGCAGGGTACGAAAACGCCGACGCCCTTCGTCGCGCTCGCGGCTGAGCAGTTCCGGTTGCTGTCGGCGCGCGCCGGAGACGAGGCGGACGCGCTGGAAATTTACAAATTGTCCGCGCCGGAGCCGTTCCCGACGACGGCCACGGAGCCGAAAATCACCAAATAGGGGAGATGAAGATGCGAATGATGAAGATGACGGCGATCGCGGCGGCCTGCGCCGCGACATGGGCGGCCGCGCCCAGCGGCGCATCGGCGGCGGACGAGGTCAAGACGCTCCGAATCGGCACATGGCTGCCGGCGCACCACCTGATCGTAGCGGGCATCATCAAGCCCTGGGCCGACGCGATCGAGGCGGAGACGGACGGCGCGCTGAAATTCGAAATCATGACCTCGCCGCTCGGCCCGCCCCCGGCGCAGTTCGACCTCTTGCTCGACCAGGCGTTCGATGTCGGCTACGGCGTCAGCGGCCACAATGTCGGCCGCTTCACCATGACTCAGGTTATGGATCTCCCTTTCGCCTCACCCGACCCGTGGTCCGGCTCCGCCGCCGCCTGGCAGACCTATGAGCGGTTCGGCGACCAGTATGGCGAGCACGAGGGCGCGCATATCGTCGGGCTCTTCACGCATTCGAACCCGAACATCAACATGGCCAAGGGCCGGATCGAGACGATCGCCGATCTCGAAGGCAAGACCATCCGCGTCGGCGGCGGCGTCACCGGGCGGATCATGAGCCAGCTCGGCGCAACCCCGGTGCAGTTGCCGCCGACCGAGGCGCAGACCGCGATGGCGCGCGGCGTCGCCGACGGCATCACTTTTCCCACCGAGTCGATCGACTTCTTCGGCATCACGCCGGTCATCACCTCGATCACCCGAATCCCCGGCGGGCTCTACACCGACACATTCTGGGTCGCATTCAACCAGGCCAGCTGGGATGGCCTTTCGCCCGAGCAACAGGCGGCGGTCGAAAAGCACAGCGGAATGGCCATCGCACTCCTCGCCGGCTGGGCTTGGACCAATGGCGACCGGATCGGTGAAGCGGCGCTCAACGAGGCCGGTGTCGAATTCATCACGCTTCCCGAGGAAGAGGTCGCGATCGCGAAGGAGCGGCTGGCGGATATGGAGACCGAATGGCTTGCGGAGGCTGAAAAACGCGGCCTCGACGGCCAGGAGATCCTCGATTACGCTCGCCGGATGGTGAAGGATTACAGCGCCTACAAGGTCGTCAACACGCCGAATTGAGGCGAGACGCGCGCGGGCGCCGTAAAGGCGCCCGCGCTCATCACCTTCCACTCCCCGCATCCCGGCGACAGGACCAAGCCCATGCCACGCGCACAGAGCGCATTTGTCGGCATACTCGACCGCGGCTTCACGCTGCTGGTCTGGATCGGCGCTGCGCTGGCGGCAGTGATGATGTTCACGACCTTCGCCAATGTCATCATGCGCTATCTGTTCCGGCACCCGATCCCCGGCTCCTTCGAGATCACCGAGATCACGATGGGCCTGATCGTGTTCTTCGCCCTGCCGAAGATGATCCGCATGCGCGGCAATATCCGCGTCACCATTCTCTTCGACCGATTCGCGCCGGCGGTCCGGGCCTATGCGACCTTCGCGACCGAATTGCTCGGCGCGGCGATATCGATGCTCATCGCCTGGCGCATGTGGCTCTATGGCGAGCGTATCCTCACTTATGGCGAGGTGACTATGGAGCTTCGCGTGCCCAAGGGACTCATCGCGCAGTCGATGGCGGCGCTCCTCGTCGTCGCGGCGCTGGCTTTCGTGATCTGCGCCTTCGAAGCGCTGAAGAATGAACCGGAATCCGGCGTGGACGGGGTCGGACTCTGATGGGCGTATGGGAGATCACCGGCCTCGCCTTCGTCGGCGTTTTCGGCCTGATGATGGTCGGCATGCCGATCGCCTTCGCGATGCTCGTGATCGGCCTCGGCGGCATCGTCGCGGGCGTCTCCGTCCACACCGCGCTCGGAATGATCGGGCAATTGCCGTTCAACGCGACGATGTCCTATGAGCTTTCGGTCGTGCCCATGTTCGTCCTGATGGGCGCGCTGGTGACGCGCGCGCGCATGTCCGAGGATCTCTACCGCCTCTGCCACGGCTTCGTCGGCCATCGGCCCGGCGGGCTGGCTTCGGCGACCGTCCTCGCCTGCGGCGGCTTCGCTGCGCTGAGCGGCTCCTCGATCGCGACGGCGGCGACGATGGCGAAGGTCGCGGTGCCGGAGATGCGGCGCTACGGCTATGCGGACGGACTCGCGGCGTCCTCCGTCGCGGCGGGCGGCACGCTCGGCATCCTGATCCCGCCCTCGGTCATTCTCGTCCTCTACGGCATCGCCACCGGCACCGATATCGGCAAGCTCTTCATCGCCGGGGTTCTGCCCGGACTGCTGGCGATCGCGCTCTATCTCGTCGCTGTCGGCGTCGTGGCGCGGCTCTTTCCCGACTCCGCGCCCGCCGCGCCGCGCACCGGCTGGGCGGACAGGTTCGCCCGCTTCCGCAGCGTCGGCCCGATTCTCCTTCTCTTTGTCCTGATCATCGGCGGGCTTTATCAGGGCGTCTTCACGCCAACCGAGGCCGGCGGCGTCGGGGCGTTTGGCGCGCTTGTCTTCGCGCTCTGGCGAAGAGCGCTCGGCGTCCCGGAATTCGTCGATGCGCTGGTCGAGACGGTGACGACCACCGCCAGCCTCTTTCTGGTGCTGATCGGCGCGCTTGTCTTCTCCAATTTCATGAATCTGATCGGGTTGCCCGCCGCGCTCTCCGATCTGATCCGGGCGCAGGCGCTTACGCCGCTGGAGGTGATGCTGATCATCTTCGCGGTCTATGTCGTACTCGGCATGTTCATGGAGTCGCTTTCCATGATCCTGCTGACCATCCCGATCTTCTTTCCCATCGTCGTCGATCTCGGGTTCGACCCGATCTGGTTCGGCATTTTCGCGGTGATGGTGACCGAACTCTCGCTGATCACGCCACCGGTCGGGCTCAACCTCTTCGTCATCAAGGGGGTGATCGGCGACGTGCCGATGGGCGCGATCTATCGCGGGATCGTGCCCTTCATCATGGCCGACCTGGTGCGCATCCTGCTAATCATCGCCTTCCCGACGCTTGTCCTTTTCCTGCCGCTGAGTTCGGGCTGAACGCGGTCAGAAGGGCAGACCGACGTAATTCTCCGCCATCACCGTCTGCGCCGCTCCGGAATGTTCGAGATAGTCGATCTCGCTTTCCTGGATGCGCTGATCGAACGGGGTCTGGTCGGGGAAACGATGCAGCATCGTCGTCATCCACCAGCTGAAGCGCACCGATTTCCAGACCCGCGCCAGCGCAAGGTCGGAATAGCGGTCGATCCCCTCCTCCGATCCGTCTCTGTAGAGGGCGACCAGCGCGCGATGCAGGTAATGGACGTCGGAGACGGCGAGGTTCAACCCCTTGGCCCCGGTCGGGGGCACGATATGCGCGGCGTCGCCGACCAGAAAGAGCCGACCCCAGCGCATCGGTTCGGCGACATAGCTCCGCAATGGCGCGAGCGACTTCTCGGTGATCCGGCCGGTCGTCAGCACATCGGCGGCCGCCTCGGGAATCCGCCGCTTCAACTCATCCCAGAACCGGCTATCGGACCATGCGGCGGGGTCCTCGTCGACCTCGGTCTGCACGTAGTAGCGGCTGAGTCCCTCATTCCGCATCGAGCAGAGCGCGAAGCCGCGCGTGCTGTTCGCGTAGATCAACTCGTCGCTGACCGGGTGCGATTCCGACAGGACCCCGAGCCAGCCGAACGGATAGACCCTTTCGTATTCACGCAGGACCGTCTTCGGGATGACCCCCCGGCTGACTCCATGAAACCCGTCGCAGCCGATAACGTAGTCGCAATCGATTCGACACTCGCGACCATCCTTCCGGTAGGTCACATGGGGCGTCCTCCCGTCGACGCCGTGAATCTCCACCCCTGCGGCCTCGTCGATCACCGCGCCGTCGGCGGCGTCGCGCGCGTCGTAAAGGTCCCTCGTCACCTCGGTCTGGCCATAGACCAGAACCGGACGGCCGGCGCGCTCCTTGAGCGGGACGCGGAAGCCGCGATTTTGCGCTGAGAGATATACGCCCTCGTGAACGAACCCCTCCCGGTCCATGCGTTCTCCGACGCCCGCCTCGCGCAGCGTCTCGACGGTGCCCCATTCGAGGACCCCGGCCCGGACTCGCGCCATCACATACGCACGCGGACGCCGCTCCAGCACCACCGTTTCGACGCCGCTCAGGTGGAGTAGCTGGCTGAGAAGCAGGCCGGACGGCCCGCCCCCGATGATGACGATCCGAGCGCGCATCGCCCCTCCGCTCCCTAACCGGCCTCAGGCCGAACCGTACGCGGCGCGCGCCGCGATGAAAAAGAAGTCCGCCATGGCGATCCCGAACGCCGCGCGCAGCCAGTTGAACTTGCGTAACAGGATCTGCGCCTGCGCCTGATTGCTGCGCGCAATGGAGATCACCAGTTGCGAGACCTGCGCGCCGCGCATGAAATCGGCGTAGAGATCGCTGTTCATCCCGTCGGCGGTCAGCGCCGGCCATGAGAACCGCTCGCTCGCCGCCAGTTTCGCGCGAAGCGGCCGGCCCGCGTAACGGGGGAACAGCACGATCACACAGCAGATCAGCGCCGCCGCGTGCAGCGAAATGACGAGGATCGACTCGGTGTTAACGACCGTCGGATCAAGGGACGCGCCGGGCCCGCGCGTCGCGAGCAGACCGACGATCGCGAGAAGCGCGCCTGCCTTCGCATCCGCGAACTGGGTCTGCGCGACCAGCGCGGAGTTCTGGCCCAGAAGATACGCAAGCCGGACCCGCGCAGTCTGATCGATCGATATCCCCTCATGCGAGGAGACATCCCTGTCCAGCGGCAAGTCTTCGATGCGGGTGTCGATCACCTCAAGGCCCTTCCCCGGCGGCCGATCAGGGCCGCATGAAATGGAACTGATACAGAACCGTCGCGCGGGGGCAAGTTCGCCGGCGCGCGCTCAGCGCAGAACCGGCCCGTCGAGCACGCGCACGCCATCACGCGTCCCGTCGCCCGCCGCGTCGATAACCAGACATGAAAGCGGCCCGCCATAACCGGCGCCGGTGTCGATGGCGATGCGGTTCCCGTGGTCCTCGACCCGCTCCACCGGCGTATGGCCGTGAACGATGACCGCGCCGTGATCTGCGTCGCTTGTCAGGAACGGATCGCGAATCCAGATCAGGTCGTCCTCCTCCTGCTGGCTCAGCGGGACGCCGGGGCGCACGCCGGCATGGGCGAAGAACCAGCCGCGCCAGGACCAGAACCGGCGGAGCCCGGCGAGAAACGCGAAATGCGCCGCGGGGACCGCAGCGCGCGCCTCACGATGGAGCGCGTCGCCGCGCGCCTTGGTCGCGCCTTCCGGCAACTCGAGTCCGTAGGAGCGCAGCGTATCCAGCCCGCCGAGTCGCTCATGCAGCCACCAGAAATCCGGATGCAGCCGCTCGTCCCGCCCGCCCGGCGCGACAAGATAGCGAAAGAACATCCGGTCATGATTGCCGAGCAGATTGACCCACGGCGCATCGGCCGCCGCCCCCGCCGCGAGATAGGCGAGGACGCCCGCGCTTTCCGGCCCCCGGTCAACATAGTCGCCGATATGCACGATCGCGTGCGCGGCGACCGGATCGGCCGCGAGATCGGCGTCGATTCGGGCGTGCGCCGCCCGCAGGAGGTCGAGACGGCCATGGATGTCGCCGATCGCATAAACCCGTTCCGGACCGGGCGCCGCGCTCATCTCGCCGCGTAGGCCTGAAGCGTCTCAACCTCGATCTCGCCGTCAAGACGGTTGGCGATCGCCCGCGCCGCCGCCGCCGCGCCGGCCGCGGTCGTGTAATAGGGCGTCCGCATGTGCAGCGCCGTCGCGCGAAGGCTGGCGCTGTCCCGGACGGACTGCGGCAGGTCGGTGGTGTTGAAGACCAGTGCGATCTCGCCATCCTTCATCAGGTCGACGGCGTTCGGCCGCCCTTCGTAGACCTTCTTCACCACCGACGCGGGCGCGCCGTTCTCCGCAAGATAGGCGGCGGTGCCGGATGTAGCGACGATTTCGAAGCCGAGCGCGACCAGCCGGCGCGCGGCGTCGAGGATTAACGCCTTGTCGGCGTCCTTCACCGAAATGAAGACCCGTCCGCCGCCCGGCAGCGTCACTCCGGCGGCGATCTGGCTCTTTAGGAAGGCGCGGGCGAAGCCGCGGTCTATCCCCATAACTTCGCCGGTCGAACGCATCTCGGGGCCGAGGAGCGTATCGACGCCGGGGAAGCGGGCGAAGGGCAGCACCGCCTCCTTCACCGCGACATGGCCGGGATCGGCGGAGGGAAGCGCGAAGGCGGAGAGTTTCTCGCCCGCCATAAGGCGCGCCGCGATGGCGGCGATTGGCGCGCCGACCGCCTTGGCGACGAAGGGCACCGTGCGCGACGCACGCGGATTGACTTCGAGGACGTAGATGTCCGCGCCCTTGATCGCGAACTGCACGTTCATGAGCCCGACGACGCCAAGCCCGCGCGCCATCTCGGCGGTCTGCCGTTTCAACTCGTCGATGGTTTCAGCCGACAGCGTATGCGGCGGCAGGACGCAGGCGCTATCGCCGGAATGGACGCCGGCCTCCTCGATATGCTCCATCACCCCGGCGACATGCACCGCCACGCCATCGGAAAGCGCGTCGACATCGACCTCGACGGCGCCGGAAAGATAGCTGTCGATCAGGACCGGGCTGGCTCCGGAAACGACCACCGCCTCGCGGATATAACGCTCCAGTTCTGCGTCGGCGCGGACGATCTCCATCGCCCGGCCGCCGAGCACGTATGACGGGCGGATCACCACGGGGTAGCCGACCTCATGCGCGACGCTGAACGCCTCATCGCGACTGTGCGCGATGCCGTTCTCGGGCTGCTTCAGTTCGAGCTTGCGCAGGAGCTTCTGAAAACGCTCCCGATCCTCGGCGAGGTCGATGGCGTCCGGAGAAGTGCCGAGGATCGGAATTCCCGCCGCCTCCAGCGCGTTCGCCAACTTCAGCGGCGTCTGGCCGCCGAACTGGACGATGACGCCGTGAAGCTCCCCGTTCTCCTGCTCGATCCGCAGGATCTCCATGACATGCTCGATGGTCAACGGCTCGAAATAGAGCCGGTCGGAAGTGTCGTAATCCGTCGAGACCGTCTCCGGGTTGCAGTTGATCATGATCGTCTCATAGCCCGCCTCGGTCAGCGCGTAGCAGGCGTGACAGCAGCAATAGTCGAACTCGATCCCCTGACCGATCCGGTTCGGACCGCCGCCGAGAATGACAACCTTCTTGCGTCCGGTCGGCCGCGATTCACATTCGACCATGCCCATCGCGTCGGCTTCATAGGTCGAATACATATAGGGTGTCTGCGCTTCGAATTCGGCCGCGCAGGTATCGATCCGCTTGAAAACCGCCGTGACGCCAAGCGCCATCCGGCGGGCGCGAACGTCTGCCTCCTCCAGTCCGCAGAGATGCGCAAGGCGCGCATCGGAAAAGCCCATCGCCTTCAGCGCCCGCATCCCGGCCGCATCCGTCGGCAAGCCGCGTTCGCGCACGAGCGACTCCTCCGCGATGATCTCGCCGATGCGCTCAAGGAACCAGGGATCGAAGGCGGTCGCGGCCTGGATGTCGTCATGGTCGAGGCCCTCGCGCATCGCCTGGGCGATCACGCGGATCCGGTCCGGCGTCTGTTTCGCCAGCGCCGCCATCAGCGCCGCCTTGCGCTCTTCCTTTCCTGTGGCCTCCTCGAGCCCGTCGATGACGATCTCGTCGAGACCGGAAAGCCCGGTCTCCATCGAGCTCAGCGCCTTTTGCAGGCTCTCGTGGAATGATCGGCCGATCGCCATCGCCTCGCCCACCGACTTCATCGCCGTGGTGAGTTCGGGTTTCGCGCCGGGGAATTTCTCGAAAGCGAAACGGGGGATCTTGGTGACGACATAGTCGATTGTCGGCTCGAAGCTCGCCGGCGTCACCCCGGTGATGTCATTGTCGAGCTCGTCGAGCGTATAGCCGATGGCGAGCTTCGCGGCGATCTTGGCGATCGGAAAGCCCGTGGCCTTGGAGGCCAACGCCGATGAGCGCGAGACCCGCGGGTTCATCTCGATCACCACGAGCCGGCCGTCATCCGGATTGACCGCGAACTGGACGTTGGAGCCGCCGGTTTCCACCCCGATCTCGCGTAGAACCGCGATCGAGGCGGAGCGCATCATCTGGTATTCCTTGTCCGTCAGCGTCAGCGCCGGCGCGACGGTGATGCTGTCGCCGGTATGGACGCCCATCGGATCGACATTCTCGATGGCGCAGATGATGATGCAGTTGTCCGCCTTGTCGCGGACCACCTCCATCTCGAACTCCTTCCAGCCGAGCAGGCTCTCGTCGATCAGGATCTGGCTCACCGGCGATGCGTCGAGGCCGGTCTCGCAGATCCTGAGGTAATCTTCGCGGTTATAGGCGACGCCGCCGCCGGTGCCGCCGAGCGTGTAGGCCGGGCGGATGATCGCCGGGAGGCCGATATCGTCGAGCGCCGCGACGCATTCCGCCATGCTCTCGGCGATGGTCGCGCGCGGATTTGAGAGGCCGATCCGCTCCATCGCCTCGCGAAACAGCTTCCGGTCCTCGGCCATCTCGATGGCCGCGCGCTTTGCGCCGATCAGTTCGACGCCGAGCCGGTCCAGCGCCCCCGTTTCCGCCAGCTTCATCGCCGTGTTGAGCCCGGTCTGCCCGCCCATCGTCGGCAGCAGAACCATCCGTTCGCCCGGATTCCGCTCTTGCTCCTGGATGATGATGCGCTCCACCACCTCCGGCGTGATCGGCTCGACATAGGTCGCGTCGGCGAGGCCGGGGTCGGTCATGATCGTCGCCGGGTTCGAATTGACGAGGATGACGCGATAGCCTTCTTCGCGAAGCGCCTTGCACGCCTGGGCGCCGGAATAATCGAACTCGCAGGCCTGACCGATGACGATGGGTCCGGCGCCGATGATCAGCACGCTGTCGATATCGGCGCGTTTCGGCATGGCGGGGCTCCCAGAAGGTCTTGTTCGCGATCCAAGCGACGTGACCGGCGAGGATCGCGCCGGTTATAGGGATTGGCGGCGAGGGCGCAAGGTGGGCTACGTCGCCGGCGCGCCCACCCGACGAAGGTCTTCGATAAAGTACGGCTGATTGAGGCTCATCATCGGCGGCAAGCTGTCGATGACGCGCCGGACCGTGATGCCGCTATCATGCGCGAGGAGCGCCTCCAGCAACTCCTCCGCCTCCACCGGTCGTCCGGCGTTGGCGTAAGAGGTCGCGAGGTCGCGATAGGCCCAGGTCACGCCCGGCCCGGCCATCAGGCGCTTCTGGGCGCAGGCGATCGCCTTGTCGAAATCGCCGAGGACATCGCGGTGATCTCCGCGACGACGCCTTCGGCGAAAAAATCGTCGGCCGGGGGGCCGATCTCGCGGAACGGCAGCACCGCGACGGAGGGGGCCTCGTCGTTCGCCGCCGCAGCGCGGGCGGGCGAGTCCGTCGCGGCGCCCTCCACCTCGTCCGTCCACACCTCCAAGGGCTGGGGCAGTTCTTCACCTGCTGCGGCCCGAGCGCGATCATCCCCGTCGCAATCCGGCCCTGAGCCTGGTCGTGAACGGCGCGCGAGACGCAGACTCCGCCGACCGGCGCCAGGGTCTCCAACCGCGCCGCCACGTTCACACTGCCGCCGAGATGGAGGCCGATGCGGTAGCGGAGCCGCTCCGCCTCCGGCAGCGCCGCCTCCCGCGCCGCCATCCCATGCAGAGCGGCAAGCGCGGCGCGGACCGCCTCGACCGGCGAGGGAAACTCGATCAGGAGGCCGTCGCCCATCGTCTTGACGATCCGCCCGCCGCGACGGCGAGACCGGCGGCGAGGATCGTGGTCAGCCGGCGTTGCATCAGCGCGCTCCGGGAGACCGCGGAAACCCTAGCGCACCCGGCGCGAAACGCCACCGGCGCAATGGTCGAACGTCGCTTCCGGTTTCCCTGAACCCGGCTTCGCGCCATAGTGGCGAAAACCGACCGAAGGACACGAATGGCCGATCCCGTCACCGCCCTCGCCGCCGCCGACCCGTTGCTGATGGGGGCCGCGACCTATCTCGGGGCGACGGTGCTGGTGGTGCCGCTTTTCAAGCGCTTCGGCCTCGGCTCGATTCTCGGCTATCTCGCCGCCGGCGCGCTGGTCGGCCCCTTCGCGCTCGGCCTTCTCCAGGATATCGAGGCGGTGCGCCACGGCTCCGAATTCGGCGTCGTCCTTCTGCTCTTCGTGATCGGTCTGGAACTGCAGCCAAAGCGGCTCTGGCGGCTCCGGGCGGAGATATTCGGCCTCGGACTCGCGCAGGTGACGGTGACGGGCGCGGTTCTGGCCGGGATTGGCTGGCTGATCGGCGGCTCGCTGTCGGCGGCGCTGATCGTCGGACTGGCGCTGGCGCTTTCCTCGACCGCCTTCGGGGTGCAGATCCTGCGCGACCGGAAGGCGCTTTCGACGCCCTATGGCGACCGGGCGTTCTCGATTCTGCTCTTTCAGGACATCGCCGTGGTGCCGCTTCTGGCGCTCACCACCGTTGTCGGCGGCGCGAGCGCCGGGATGGATGCGAACGACGCCTATGTCGCCATCGGCGCGCTCGTCGGGCTGGTTCTGGTCGGGCATTACGGGTTGAAGCACGTCTTCCGGCTGATCGCGCTGGTGAAGGCGGACGAGGTCTTCACCGCCGCCGCGCTGCTCGTCGTCGCGCTCGCAGCGCTGGCGATGCAGTGGGCCGGGCTCTCGATGGCGCTCGGCGCGTTCATTGCCGGTGTGCTGCTGGCCGGGACTGAGTTCCGCCATCAGCTGGAAAGCGACATAGAACCCTTTCGCGCGCTCTTTCTCGGCCTCTTCTTCGTTGGCGTCGGCATGTCGGTCGACTGGCAGGTCGCGGCTGAATGGTGGTGGCTTGTCGGCGCCGGCGCGATTCTGCTCTTCACCACCAAGATGGGAATGCTCTACGGACTCACGCGGATTCTGGGTTCGAAACACTACGATGCGCTCCGGATCGGCGCGACGCTGGGTCAAGCCGGCGAATTCGGCTTTGTCGTCTTCGCGCTCGCCGCTTCGGACGGCCTGATCTCCGCCGAGGAAGAGAGCATCCTCACCATCGCCGTCGCGATCTCGATGGCGTTGACCCCGTTCGTCGTCGGGGGCGTCGAGCGCCAGCTCGCGCGCGCGGCGGCCAGGCGCGACCCCGACATGCTGGAGATTGAGGCGACCGAGGTCGCGCCCTCAAAGGTGATCGTCGCCGGTTTCGGGCGGTTCGGGCAGGTGATCGCCCGGATCATGCGGATGCGGGGCTATTCGGTCACGCTGATCGACAACGCGCCGCGGCGCATCCGGCTCGCCCGCACATTCGGCTCGGAGGTGTTCTATGGCGACGCCACCAAGCCCGACGTGATGAAAGCGGCGGGCGCGGAGACGGCGGATGCGATCTTCTACTGCATCAACGACCGGGAGGGCGCGACTCTCGCGGTGCAGCGGCTGAAGCAGCGTTACCCGCATCTGACGATCTTCGCCGCCGCCTATGACCGGTTTCAGGAGCTGGAGCTGCGCTCGGCCGGGGCCGATCACGTTATCCGTGAAACCCGCGAGAGCGCGATCTCGCTCGCCGCCGAAGGGCTGAAGAAAATGGGCGACGAAGCGGCGGTCGACGAGATCGTCGAGGAGTTCCGCCGGCGCGACGAGGAGCTTCTGCGCCTTCAGGCCGAACATGGCATGGAGGAAGGCGCGGAGAAGATGCGCCAACGCTACTCCGTGAACTGACCCGGCGCGAAGCGGAGACCAGAGATGAACAGCTTTCAGTTTCTCGACTATCTCGGCGTCGCCGTGTTCGCGATATCCGGCGCCCTCGTCGCGAGCCGAAAGGAGTTCGACCTGATCGGTTTCGCCCTGCTCGCGACGCTCGCCGGGATTGGCGGCGGAACGACGCGCGATCTTCTGATCGGACGGCCGGTATTCTGGGTGAATGAACAGGGCTATCTGGCGGTCTGCCTGATTGTCGCGCTGGCCATCTATTTCTACAGCCCGTTCATCGGCTCGCGCTACAGACTGGTCCTGTGGGCCGACGCGATCGGTCTCGCCGCGTATGGCGCGCTCGGCGCGGATATCGCGCTGAAGGCCGGGGTCGACCCGCTGGTTGCGGTCGTCATGGGCATGATGACCGCAACCTTCGGCGGCATCGCGCGCGACCTGATCGCCGGTGAGCCGCCGGTGGCGCTGCGTCATGAAATCCACGTCACGGCCTCGCTCCTCTCCGCCGCCGCCTTCGTCGCGTTCACGCTCGCTGGCGTTCCACCGCTCATCGCGTTTCCGATCGCGGCGCTGGCCGGGTTCGGCCTGCGCGCAGGCGCGATCCTCCGGGGCTGGTCCCTCCCGCGTTACCGTCCCCGTCCGGGTCGCGAAACCTGACGGCGGCTTGACAGCGATGGGTCAGCGGCATAGAGCCCGCGCCACGCCTCCTTCCGTTGGGGAGGAGGCTTCATTGGCGTTCGCGGCCGCCGCAAGGCGGACCCTGTCGTTCGGGGAAGCCCGAAAGAGGAGAACGCCCCGATGCTGAAACGGCGATTATTCGCCGTAAAATGTTATGGAGACCGCCGGTGACCAAGCGCACCTCTGCGAAATACAAGATCGACCGCCGGATGGGCGAGAACATCTGGGGCCGTCCGAAATCCCCGGTGAACCGCCGTGAATACGGCCCCGGCCAGCATGGTCAGCGCCGCAAGGGCAAGATGTCGGATTTTGGCCTTCAGCTTCGCGCCAAGCAGAAGCTGAAAGGATACTACGGCGACCTGACCGAGAAGCAGTTTCGCCGGATCTACGCCGAAGCCGAGCGGATCCGCGGCGACACGGGCGAGAATCTGATCGGACTGCTCGAGTCGCGCCTCGACGCGATCGTCTACCGCGCCAAGTTCGCGCCGACCGTATTCGCCGCCCGCCAGTTCGTGAACCACGGGCATCTCCTGGTGAACGGCAAGCGGGTCAACATCCCCTCTTACCGTGTCCGGCCCGGCGACGTGATCGAGGTGCGCGAGAGGTCCCGCCAGCTCGTCGTTCTGCTGGAAGCTGTGCAGCTTCCCGAGCGCGACGTGCCGGAATACGTGATCGCCGACCATTCCAAGATGACCGCGACCTATGTGCGCACGCCGTCGCTTTCCGATGTGCCCTACGCGGCCGCGATGGAGCCGAACCTGGTCGTCGAGTATTACGCCAAGAACTGATCCGTTCGGGATCGGCGAAAGGCGGCGCTCTCCATCGGAAGGCGCCTGCGACAAAGACAAACCCCGCCGGGTTCCGGCGGGGTTTTTCGTTTCAGAGAACCGCTCCGCGCCCCCTCAGCTCTTGGGCGAAGCCGGAGCGCGCGCCGCGCGACCGACCGGCGGCTCGGGCGCATCGATCCGGAAAATCGCGTCGCCGAGTCCGCCGATCCGGGCCAGGTCCTGCGTTTCGGCCTCTGACGGCAACAGGACGGCGACATCGTTCACCCCCAGATCGCGAAGCTGCCAGGGCGTTCCGCCGCCGAATTCGAGATGTCCGCGCCCGATGATCCCGACGACAAGCGGCGGATTCGGCGCATCGAGCGCACGGGCGATGTTGCAGGCGAAAGCCCGATCCCAGCACTGCTGAGCGCGGACGAATCGATCCCATGACGGGTGCATCGGATCACTCGCACGGCCGGCGGGCCCGGCCCCAACCAGACTGTAAAGATAGCGTCGGTATTCCGGCGTAGCCGGCGCCGCCGGTGTCAATCCGTCGCGCTCCGCTTCGGGGATTGCGTCCCACCCCTCCTTGCCGACCCGGGTGACGAGCGGACGATGGCAATTGAGGGCGAGCATCGGCAGGCGCTGCGCCCGACAAAGATGAAAGATCGGCAGATAGATCTCGGGCGGAAAGCCCCAGACCGTCCACCACTCGCTCTCTTCGATGAAAGCGGTGGTAGAGAGCTCCCCCGCCACCCACCTGTCGAGGACGGGCTGGACGCGGCGCGGAAACATCTCGAAGCCGACGGCGATGTCTGGACGGACCATCTGCAGATGCGCGATCACATGCGCCTGCCAGCGGTGAATCTCCGCGACGTCATGCGTCTCGCCCAGCAACACCGCCTGTTTGCCAGCGAGGCGCTTCATCAAATCGCGCTGATCGAGAATTGCGCCGCTGGCCGGATCCATCCAGCTTCCCCGCGGATGCGAGCGCGCATCGCCGCCATCGGCGCTCATTCCCGGGGAAGCCCGGAAAAGGCGGCGGACGGCCCGGAGATCGACAGGCCCGTCTCCCGCCCCTCCGCGTCTATCGCCTCGAATCTCAGCCCATCCGTTACGACCTCGCCGCGCCATCTCGCGACCGCGCCGCCGCGCAGATGCAGGTGGAAATCCGGCCGCATGACATTGATGAATCCCATCGCCGGGGAGACCTTCTCGATGACTCCGGTCCATCGTTGCCGAAATCCCGGTCGACGCTGCTCGATGGTGACCGTCGCGTCGGAATTCATCGCCGCCTCGAACGGCGCGGCGCCCGGATCGCCCTCCTTGAGCTCCGCCGGCGTGCGCGCGGGCTTCTCCGCCAGATCGTCCGCGGGGGTCTCCTCCAGCCCTTCAAGCCCTGCGTCGAAAGAGGCGAGCCCCTCCATGCCGATCACGCTGAAGATCACCTCACCGGCCTTGTCGAGGAAGTCGATACGCGGCAAAATAGTGCCCTTCATCCGCCCGGTGCGATCGACGACGACGCTGGCCGCGGCTGACGAGTCGATCACGGAATCATGCGCCTCTCCACTGCAACGCACTTCGCGGTCCGTAACGGCGATCTCGCCGACAACGCCCATCCTCTCATGCGTCGCGCCGCGATAGCGCGTGTTCACCATCACAGATCCCATCCGCGGTAGGCGCTCCAGCACGATTTCCGGTTTCGGCAGATACGCCCGTGCGGGCCTGTTCGTCGTCGTCATTGTGCGCTCCTACGTTGGCCGGCGCGCCGCGCCGGCATTGGTGAAACTTTCATCTCTGACCGGGTCGGCCGACCATCCGCGCTCACGCCGTCAACCGGTCTTCGGCATCGCGCGGCGCCGGTCCGACATGAAACTCGCGCAACCCGGTGAGCGACTGCGGCCGCCGGTGCGCGGCGACAATGAAGGTCGTGTCGGGAAGACGCGCTTCGAGCATCGCCAGAAGCTCCGCCTCCGCTGGCTCGTCGAGCGCGCTGGTCGCCTCGTCGAGATAAGCCCAGTCCGGGCGATTGAGGAGAAGCCGCGCCAGCGCCACCCTCTGGCGTTCGCCGCCGGAAAGGCCCTGCACCGCCGTCTCGTCGCTTCCGCCCGGTGTCGTGAGACGCCCGCCAAGCCCGACAAGCCGCAGGGCGTCCTCGACGGCGCCGTTCGGCAATGCGGCCGGATCGAGCGGATAGGCGGCGGCCTCCGCCAGTCCGCCTTGCGGCAGATAGGGCCGCTGCGGCATGAAGAGCGCGGCGCCGGCGGGCGTCTCCAGGCGCCCCTCGCCATAGGGCCAGAGACCGGCGAACGCCGCGAAGAGGGTCGATTTTCCGGCGCCCGAAGGCCCGCGGACCCAGACCCGCTCTCCTCTGCCGACCTCGGCGTCCGGAACCGGGCGCAGCCACGCGCCCGTGGGCGTCGCGAGACGAAGACCGCTGACGCGCAGCCGCTCACCCCCCGTGACGCGCTCGATGTCGCGCGGCGCGCCGGGCGAAGGGAGCGGCGCTTTCGACGCCTGAAAGAGCCCGTCGAGACGCTCGGTCGTCGCCACGAGATCGGCGAGGTCGCGATAGGAGAAGATGAACCAGCTCAGCGTGGTCACGACATTCATGAAGGCGGAGCGGATCTGCATCAGCCCGCCGAGCGTCATCGCACCGGCGAGATAGGCCGGCAACGCAAAGAAGATCGGAACCTGCAACACGGTCTGGAAATACGGACGGGTGAAGAGGCCGACGATGACCTCCCGCCTGATCAGCCGGCGCCAGTTCGCGCGAATCGCGGCGAAATGGCTATCGAGAAGCCGCCGTTCCGCCGGCTCGCCATCGGAGAGCGCCACCTCAGTAGCGGAATCGCGAAGCCGGGCCAGCGCATAGCGGAAATTCGCCTCCCTCGCCTCCTGCTCGAAGAACAGGGACTTCAGCGGTTTGCCAAGACCGTGCGTGATGACGCTGCTGATCGCGACATAGATGAAGCTCAGCCAGACCATGTAGCGCGGAATCTCGATCCCGAAACCGAAAAGGGTAAAGGCGAGCGGGAAGGTCGAGAGCGACCAGAGCAGCGTCACATAGGTGAAAAGCCCGACCAGGCCGGAGATCAGGTCCAGCGTCTCGCGCAGGAGCCCTCTCACGAAGAGGCGGCAATCCTCCGCAATACGCTGGTCGGGATTTTCCACGCTGTCAGGCGAAGCGCCGGGGCGAAGCCGCCAGAAGGTCTTGTCGGCGAGCCAGCAGTCGAGCGCGGCGGAGGTCAGCACCTCGCGCCACCAGATGAGAAGGCGCTTCCTGAGATAGTCGGAGAGAAGAAAGCGGGCGGCGCTGGTCATGATCAGGACCGCGAAGACACCGATCTGCGTGACGGCCGCGGCGGCGTCCACGCGCTCCAGCGCGTTGTAGAAATCCGCGTTCCAGGCGATGAGCTGGAGACCGATCCAGACGCTGGAGAGCTCCAGCGCCAGAACCACGACATACAGGGCGCCCCCCCGCCAGCCGCCAGGACCGCCGATGCAGATCAGGATCAGGCGGCGAAAACGGCCGAGAAGCGCCCACATCGGTTCAGAACTTCACGTCGAGGCCAAGCCGGAAGCTCCGGCCCGGCGCGGTCTGAAGCTCAAGCGGGTTGGCCCGCGCCACGGCGTCGCTGACCGCGACATCGTAGGTGTTGGGGAACGGCGCCTGAAAATAACGCGCGTTGAAGAGGTTGAAGACGCCGAGATTGACGCTCACGTCCTCCACCACCTCCCATGACGCGAGGGCGTCGAAGACCGCGTAGCCGTCAGGCTTGAACCGCGTCGGCGTGCTCGTCCGCGTCACCTTGGTTGCAAAATTGCCGATGAGGTCGAGGCTGACGCCATGTTGCGGAATGTCGTAGCCAACGCCGATCGTCGCCATCAGCGGCGCGACGTCGAACGGCGTCGTCGGCAATGCCGGATCGACCTTCTGCTTGCCTTTCTGCCAGGAGAGGGAGAGCGAACTGCGCCAGTTCTCGTCGATCTGCGCGAACGCCGAAGCCTCGATCCCCCAGACCTTGACCGATGAGAGGTTGCGATAGGTGAAATCGTTGGTTCCCGGCGGGTTGTAGAACGCCTGGATGAAGTCGTCATAATCCGCATAGAAGCCGTTGACCGAAAACCAGCCGCGTTCGAACTGGCCGCGCACGCCCAACTCGTAGCTGTCCACAGTCTCCGGCTTCAGATCCGGCGCCGGGGTCAGGTTGAAGAAGGTTCCGGGCAGCGAAGTGTAGAGCTGCTGCGCGGTCGGCATCTTGAAGCCCTGCGCGTAGTTTCCGTAGAGCGAGAAATTGTCGTCGATGCGGACGATGCCGCCTAATTTCGCGGTCAGCTTCTCATCCGAAACCTTGCGCGGCTCCTGCCCGGCGACAGGTTGATAATCGGCGTCCGGGCGCGGGTCGAGGCTGTAGGTCGCGTAACGCAGACCCGGCGTCAGAGTGAAGCGGCCGAAGGTAATTTCGTCCTGGATGTAGAAATCCGCGCGGATCGTGTCCGCGTTGGCGAAGTTGAAGCCGCCGCCGCGGGTTTCGGTCGTCCCGCCATTGGTGAGGTTGTTGAGCGTGTCGCGGCGCTTGTAATCGGTCTTGGTGTAGTCCCCGTCGAAGCCGTAGGTCAGCACATGGCTCGCGCCCATGGCCTCGAACGATGAGTTGAGCTGGATGTCCAACTCCAGGAAATCCTCCGAGTAGCCGAGGAAATCCAGTGTCTGCACGGTGTCGCCGTTCACATCGGTCGAAAGTTCGTCGCCCGAGCGGTCGTAATCCTGCGGCGCGTAGGAAACCGTCCAGGAAAGCGAGTCGAGCCAGCTCGCGCCGACTTCCCAGTCATGCGACAGGGCGAACCGCTTGCGGTTGAGGTCAAGTTCGCGATCGTAGTCGAGAATGACCTCTCCGGTCGGAGCGCCTGTCAGGGAGCTGAAAACCGGGCCGAGCGTCTGGTTGAAGTCGACATCGGTCTTTCGATTAAGGAAATCGGCCGAAAGCTCGATGCGGTGCTCTGCGTTCGGCGTGAAGACGATCTTGCCCAGAAAGCGCCTGGAGATCTCTTCCGTCGGGTCGAGCCTGTTGCAGGGCGTCGCGCCGAAGGCGAGGTTGCGGGGGCAGCCATAGATGCCACCGTCCGCGCGCGCCTGACTGAGCTCGCCTTCCTCCGTCCGGCCGAGCGCGACGCCCCCGAGAACGGCGATGGTCGGCGTCACCTGCCCGCCGACGACGAGATTTCCGTCCGTCCCGTTGTTGAAACTGTCGTAGCTGAAAGAGGCTTCGCCGCCAAAGGTCTCGCCGGGCTCGAGCAGATCCTCCGGATCGAGGGTCTCCACGGCGACGATGCCGCCAAGCGCGTCCGATCCCCAGAGGACCGATCCCGGCCCGCGGATGATCTCAACCTGCTTGGTGAAGTCGAGATCGAGATAGTCGCGCGTTCCGTCGATGATTCGCTCAGGCACCCGGCTTCCGTCCACCAGGATCTGCGTGCGGTTGCCGCCGACGCCGCGGATGGTGAAGCCGCCGAACGTGTTGAACGGATCGGCGCTGGTGGTCTGTCGGTTCACATCGATGCCCGGCTCGTAGCGCATCAGTTCCTGGACGTCGGTGATGTTCTCCCGCTCGATCCGCTCGCCGGTGATGACGGAGACATTGGCCGGAACGTCCAGAACCTGTCGCTCGGTCCGGGTCGCGTAGACCGTGACCGGGCTGAGATCGATGACCCGGCTCGGCGCGGCTTCATCGTCCGGCGGCCCGTCGTTCGCGGTTTCGAATGTCTGCGCGCCGGCGGCGCCGGTCCACAGCATGGCGAAAACAGCCGCGCGAAGCGGCCTTCTCGTGATGGTCATTTGAATCCCTCTCTCAGCGTGCGCGAGACGCGCGCACGCACCGAATCCCTGTCGACGCTTGCTGAGAGCTGGCGGAGCCCGGAGGCGTATCCCCCTCTGTCGCGCGGAGATTTGCTTAGCTGACTTTTTTAGTCAACTACTTTATGGCGATTCTGCGGCGGGCGGGCTTGACCTTGCCGTCGCTTCGCGAGCGCAGGAGCGGCGCGCACGCCGCGCATCGCCCACGGGGATATACCGACGAACGCCGCTGATGCGGAACGGGCGCTTCAGCGTCGGGCCCGGAGGCGCTCCGGCGGCGCCGACGTCTTGCTCTCACCCCACCGCCTGTCGCAGGATCGGCGGGCGGCGCAGGGCCGAACGAGGAGAGGCGGGATGAGCCGCTACAACCAGCCGCTCGGCGGCAACGAGATGCCTCGCTTCGGCGGCCCGGCGACGATGATGCGGCTGCCCGCGCAGGCGACCGCCGAGGGACTGGACGCGTGTTTCGTCGGGATACCGCTGGATATCGGGACCTCCAACCGCTCAGGCGCAAGATTCGGCCCCCGCGCGATCCGCGCCGAAAGCTGCATGATCCGCCCCTACAACATGGCGACCCGCGCCGCGCCGTTCGATTCGCTCCAGGTCGCCGATATCGGCGACGTCGCCATCAACACCTTCAACATGGCGGAGACGATCCGAATCATCGAAGAGGTCTATGACGGTGTTCTCGGTCATGGCTGCACGCCCTTGACGCTGGGCGGCGACCATACGCTGCCGCTGCCGATCCTCAGGGCGATGAAGAAGGTTCACGGGCCGGTGGGCCTGATCCATGTCGATGCGCATGCGGATGTGAACGAGCACATGTTCGGCGAGCCTATCGCCCACGGCACGCCCTTTCGCCGGGCGCTGGAGGAGGGGCTGATAGAGCCCGCGCGCATGGTCCAGATCGGGTTGCGCGGCACCGGTTACGCTGCCGATGATTTCGACTGGGTGCGCTCGATCGGCGGGCGCGTCGTCCCGGCCGAGGAGTGCTGGCATCGCTCGCTGACGCCGCTGATGGAGGAGGTGCGCGCGCAGATGGGCGCGGGGCCGGTCTACCTCACCTTCGATATCGACGCGCTCGATCCGGCGCACGCGCCCGGCACCGGCACACCGGAGATCGGCGGACTGACCTCGATCCAGGGGATCGAAATCATCCGCGGCTGTCGGGGCCTGAATCTCATCGGCTGCGACCTCGTCGAGGTCTCGCCGCCTTACGACACGACTGGCAACACGGCGATCACCGGCGCCAATCTGTTATTCGAGATGCTCTGCGTTCTGCCGGGCGTCGAATGCCGCACCTGAAGAGAAGGAACAGGAAATGACCATAGAACGTTTCGAATCCGGCCCGCGGATGAGCATGGCCGTCGCGCATGGCGGGCTCGTCTTCACCGCCGGGCAGGTCGCCGCCAAGAACGCCGGCGCCGCGATCGACGTGCAGACAGCCGAGATTCTGGAGAAGATCGACAGCCTTCTGGCAACCGCTGGAACTGACAAGTCGCGCCTTCTCTCGGTCTCGATCTGGATCTCCGACATGGCCGATTTCGATGCGATGAACGCGGTCTATGACGCCTGGGTCGACAAGAAGAACCCGCCTGCCCGCGCCTGCGTCGAGGCGAAGCTCGCCAGCGACAAATTCATTGTCGAGATCGCCGCGATCGCCGCGCGCTGAGGCGAAAGGGGCCGCGCATGAAAACCTGTGGCGAGGTTCTGGTCGAGATCCTCGAAGCCTACGGGATCGACACGGTGTTCGGTATTCCGGGCGTCCACACGGTCGAGCTTTATCGCGGCCTCCCGAACTCGAATCTGACGCATTACACCCCGCGCCACGAACAGGGCGCGGGGTTCATGGCGGACGGTTACGCCCGCGCCGCCGGGAGGCCGGCGGCCTGTTTCATCATATCCGGTCCCGGCATGACCAATATCGCGACGGCGATGGGGCAAGCCTACGCCGATTCGATCCCGATGCTGGTGATCTCCAGCGTCAATTCGAGCCATGAACTGGGCCTTGGTGAAGGGCGGTTGCATGAGTTGCCCGATCAGTCGGCGCTGATCTCCGGCGTTTCGGTATTCAGCCATCGGGTGCTCCGGGCGGCCGAATTGCCCGGCGTCGTCGCCCGCGCATTCGCGGTGTTCGAGAGCGCGCGACCGGGCCCGGTGCATATCGAACTGCCGCTCGACGTCATCACCGCGTCAGCGGACGGGCTTTCGCGCGCAGCGCATCGCACACGGAGCAAACCCGGCCCCGACCCCGCCGCGATCGAACGCGCCGCCGCGCTGCTTCGGGCCGCCGCCCAGCCCTTCGCCGTCCTTGGCGGCGGCTGCGCCCATGCGCCAAAGGCGGCGCTGGCGCTTGTCGAAAGACTCGGTGCGCCGACAGCCTTGACTGTCAATGCGCGCGGCGTGCTGCCGCCGGGTCATCCGCTCTCGCTCGGCGGCGCGCTGCCGCTGGCGCCGGTGCTCGACACGCTCCGGAACGCCGATGTGGTGCTGGCGGTCGGGACGGAGCTCGGAGAAACCGACACGCATCTCTTCTGCGATACGTTGGAGTTGGGCGGGAAGGTGGTGCGGATCGACATCGAGCCCGAGCAACTTGTCCGCAACGCGCTGCCTGAAGTGGCGATCTGCTCCGATTCCAGGCTTGCAATGCAGGCGCTGACCGATGCGCTGGACGGCTTCGCGCCCGACATGGCCGCCGCGACCGAGCTGGTGCGCCAACTCCGCGCCGCCGCTCTCGAGGCGCTGCCGCCGAGTTACCGCGCGCATGGGCGCTTCCTCGACGCCGTGGCGGATGCGTTGCCCGGGGTCATCATCGCCGGCGATTCGACCCAGCCGGTCTACGGCGGAAATCTCACCCATGAGCCTGCAGAGCCGTCTTCCTGGTTCAACTCCTCCACCGGCTACGGCACGCTCGGCTACGGTCTTCCCGCCGCGCTCGGGGCGAAGCTCGCGCGACCCGATCGCCCGGTCGCCGCGCTGATCGGCGATGGCGGGCTTCAGTTCACCATCGCCGAGCTGGCGACAGCGGTGGAGCTTGGCCTCGCCATCCCGGTTCTTCTCTGGAACAACCGGGGCTATGGCGAGATCAAGCAATACATGCTGGATCGGACGATCCCGACCATTGGCGTCGATATCTACACGCCCGATTTCCAGACCATCGCCCACGGCTTCGGCTGCCGCGCCGAACGGCCGGACAGCGCGGCGGCGTTTCGTGCGGCGCTGATCGCAGCCGCGGCCGCCGACGGACCGACCGTGATCGAGATCGACGAAGAGCTGGCGCTGACCTGGTGGGGATGACGGCGCGTCTGGCCCATCAGCCGATCTCCAGCTCTTCCCCGTGCTCAAAGAAGTGGGGATGAGCCGCGATCATCTTCGGAAGATCGAGCGATATCTGCCGGAGATGCTCCCGCATGGCCTGCTCGGCGCCTTCGGCGTCGCGCGCTACGACGGCCTCGATGATCCGGCGATGCTGGGCGAGCAGCGCCTCTCGCGGCATGTCCGCGGCGACGAGAAAGCGCACCCGGTCCATCTGCGATTTCAGCATCTGAATATAATTCCAGACTTGCGCTCTCCCGGCCGCCTCGGCGAGACGGCGATGGAAGCTCTCGTCGAGATGCATGAAGCGGGACGGATCGGCGTCCATCGCCCCTTTCTGCAGCTGGAGCAACTCATCGAGATCGGCGGCCAGCGCCGGATCCGCCGCCTCGGCCGCGCGCCGGACAAGATCGGCCTCAACCGCCTCCCGCACGAAGCGGGACGCGATAACCTCGCGGACCGAGATTCGAGTGACGAAGGTGCCGCGCTGCGGTCTGATCTCGAGCAGCCCGTCGCCGGCGAGGCGGATGAACGCCTCCCGGACCGGCTGGCGGGAGAGGCGCATCGCCGCGGCGATCTCCTGTTCCGATAGCCGCAGCCCCGGCGCCAGGTCCCCACGCAGGATGGCCTCGTGAAGGATCGCAACCATCTGGGCCGCGGCCGGCCTGTCCGGCGCGATCGTCGCGTCGAACACCGGCGGCGCCTTACCGGGCTTTCCAGAGTTCGAATCGGCTTCGGCAATCTTCATCGGCTCCCCTCCCGTCGCGCCCGCCCGGCTCACGGCATGAGCTGACCGCCGTTCACCTCGATCACCTGGCCGATCAAATAGGCGGAGAGCGACTCCGCCGCGAGAAAGAGATAAGCGCCGACGCAATCCTCAGCCGTGCCGAGCCGCCCCTGCGGCACGGTCGCCAGCATCGCCTCCATCTGCGCTTCGGTCGAATAGCGCTCATGGAACGGCGTGGTGATGACGCCCGGCGCCACCGCGTTCACCCGGATCCCGTATCGGATCCACTCCTTCGCCATGCCGCGCGTTATGTTCGAGACGAAGGCTTTCGAGCTGCCATAGAGCCCGGCGCCGCCGCCACCGCCATTGCGCGCCGCGATCGAAGTGGTGTTGATGATGAAGCCGCCCTGCGCCTTCATATGCGGGACTGCGGCGCGGCTGGCGATCACAACCTGACGCGCGTTGAGGTCCATCACCGCGTCGTAATCCTCGTCGGTCACATCCTCGTAAGGCACGCGCTTGACCATGCCGCCGGCGTTGTTGATCAGCCCGTCGAGCCCGCCGAAGGCCTCGGCCGCCTCATCAACCGCGCGTCTGGCTTCGTCGGATCTGGAGACATCGGCGCGGATCAGCGTCGCCGTTCCGCCCGCCGCGCTGATCTCCTCGGCCAGCTTCTCGGCCGCGTCCTTGCTGGCGTGATAGTGAACCCCGACCTTCGCGCCCTGCGCTGCGAAAGCGCGGGCGAGCGCCGCGCCGATCCCGGTAGAGGCGCCCGTTATGAGAACGGATTTTCCGGAGAGTTCCGCGAAGAGATTCGGCGCTGTGGACATTTGCGTCACCTTCTTTTGATCAGTCTTTCTTGCGGACGCGCCATCGCGCCACGCGACATCGGCCGGAACCGGCGCCGCTAGGCGATCTCATGCGCCTCATCCCCCCGGATCGACGATCCGCTCCCGAATGATAAATCAGGTGTTGCGCGCAAGCGCAACCTTACACCATACTACCATTCATAACTTGCGCGAAACGGCTTCTGGTCGTCATCTAACGCGCCGAAATCAAAGGGAGACTGAAATGAACGCCATCCGGAAATTCGCGCTCGGCGGCAGCCTTCTCGCCCTTATGGCGACGCCCGCGCTCAGCACCGAGCTCGTCGGCGCCGTGCAGTTTGACGAGGATCACGCTTTCACCAAGGCGCTGCGGGAGTTCGAGCGCGTGGCGGGCGAATGCTCCGGCGGCTCGCTCACCTTCGATCTTCATCTCAACTCCGAGCTCGGCCTAGAAAAGGACTATTTCGAGAACATGAGCCAGGGCATCGCGGTGGACTACGCCATCGTCAGCCCGTCACACATGTCCACCTTCAGCCAGAAGGCTCCGCTGATGGACATGCCCTTCCTCTTTCGCGATCTCGACCACTGGAACGCGGTGATGGAGTCCGACGCGCTCGAGCCGCTGGCCCAGGACGTGCTTGAACAGGCGAACGTGCGCCTGATCGGCTACGCCGGCGGCGGCACGCGGCAGTTGATCGTCAACAAGCCCGTCACCAACATGGAGGAGCTCGAGGGCCTGAAGATGCGTGTCATGGGCGCGCCGATCCAGACCAACATCTTCGACGCGATCCACGCCGCCCCGTCGGTCATCGCCTATTCCGAGGTCTATAACGCCATCCAGACCGGGGTCATCGACGCCGCGGAGAACGAGGCGGCCGGCATCCAGCAGATGAAGTTCTACGAGGTCGGCCCGCATATCTCGCTCACCGCGCACGCCATCACCGTGCGCCCGATCGCCTTTTCCGAGGCGACATTCGAGCGCCTGACGCCGGAAGAGCAGGAATGCGTGCTCAAGGCCGGCAAGGCCGGCGGCAAGCTCGGCCGCGATGTCGAGTCGAGCGAGGACAGCGAGAAGCTGAAGATGATGGAGGATAAGGGCTGGATCACCACCCATGAGTTCACCGAGCGCGACAAGCTCCTCGAACTCGCGGAGCCGGTGCAGCGCGCCTATGCGGAAGATCTGGGCGCCACCGATGTTCTGGAGAACATCCAGGCGGTTAAGTAACGCCGCCCGAGAAAAGCGCGGGGCGCAGGCCCCGCGCGTCATTTCACGACAACCAGAGATCGCGAGACGAGATGCGTGCGTTTCTCGAAGGCTACTATCGCCTGCTGAAACTCCTCCTGACCGCCCTCATGGTGGCGCTCGTCATTCCGGTATCGATGCAGATCCTCAGCCGCTACACCGGGCTCATACCGCGTTACATCTGGACCGAGGAGATCGCCCGCTTCTGCTTCGTCTGGATCATCCTGATCGGTGCGATGATCGCGGTGAGGGACGACACGCATTTTGACGTGGACGTGCTGCCGCACAGCCGCGATCCTCGGGTCGAGTTCGGATTGCGGATGTTCGCGCGTCTGGCCATCCTGCTGATGGCGTTCTCCTTCCTGTGGTGGGGGTGGGATTTCGGCGTGCTCGGCTCGCGCCAGCGCTCCGAGATCTCCGGTTTGCCGATGTTGTCGATCTACATCGCCTGGCCGCTCGCGGGCGCGACATGGGTGCTCTTCACGGTCGAGAAGATCGCCGACGAGATGGCGGCGATGCGGAGGGGAGACGTTCATGGGGCCCGGTGAAGTCGCCGCCATCCTTTTCGGCACATTCGCCGTCCTCGTATTCCTCCGGGTCCCGGTCGCCTTCGCGCTCGGTCTTGCGGTGGTTCCGGTCTTCTTTCTTGACGACCGGCTGACGCCGGTGCTTCTGATGCGCGAGATGTTCAAGAGCTACAATGCTTTCGTTCTTCTCGCTGTTCCATTCTTCCTGCTCGCCGCGAATCTGATGAACTCCTCGGGCATCACCGACCGGTTGATCAATTTCGCGCGGGCGATGGTCGGGCATCTTCCCGGCGGGCTCGGCCATGTGAACGTCGTCGTCTCGATGCTTTTCGCCGGGATTTCGGGCAGTTCGACCGCAGACGCCGCCGGCATCGGCTCGCTTCTGATCCCGCAGATGAAGAAAGAGGGCTATGACACCTCCTTCGCCGTCGCCATCACCGCGTGCTCGTCCGTGATGGGCGTGATCATTCCGCCGTCGATCCTGATGGTGATCTGGGGCGGGCTGATGTCGGTCTCCATCGGCGGCCTGTTCCTCGCCGGAGTACTGCCAGGAGTCCTGATTGCCGGCTCGCAGATGCTGACCGTATATGTCTACGCCAAGCGGCGCGGCTATCCGGTTCATGTGCGCTCCACGCTGCTACAGCTTCTGGCGTCGGCGGGCGGCGCCTCGCTTGCGCTGATGACCCCGCTGATCATCGTCGGCGGCATTGTCGGCGGATTCTTCACACCCACCGAGGCGTCCGTTGTCGCGGTGGTCTACTCTCTGATTCTCGGCGTCGCGGTCTTTCGGTCCGTCACGATCCGACAGGTGCCGCAGGTTTTCTACGAAAGCGCGCGTTTCGCGGCGATCTCTCTCTTCTGCATCGGCACGGCATCCGCTTTTGGCTGGTGTCTCGCCTACTTCAAGATCCCCGCTGCGCTCGTCGTCCAAATCGAAGCGATGGGCCTCGGCGTGATCGGCACCGGGATCATGGCGGCGCTGGCCTTCCTACTGATCGGCATGTTCATCGACGCGATCCCGGCGATCATCATCCTCGGCACCGTGCTTTATCCGGTGACCGCGAGCGTCGGCATGCACCCGATCCATTTCGCGATGATCGGGATCATCAGCCTCGCCTTCGGCCTCGTGACGCCGCCTTACGGGCTCTGTCTGCTGATCGCCGCGTCTATCGGCGAGATAAGGCTGGTCGATGCGCTTAAGGACGTATTCGTGATTCTCCTGCCGATGCTCGCCGTCCTGCTTTTCATCATCGTCGCGCCGGACATCATTCTCGCGCTGCCGCGCTGGCTGATGCCGGGATTCGTCAACTGAGCGGCGACCCGGACGGGTGAAAGGATTCGGCCCCATTGCGGCGTCGCAAATGGCGCAGTATAGGGAACCCGCTGCACCCGTAGCTCAGCTGGATAGAGCGCTGCCCTCCGAAGGCAGAGGCCACAGGTTCGAATCCTGTCGGGTGCGCCAAAACTTCTAAACAAAACCATAAGCTTACGCCGCCGTTTGGTGTTCTGGTCGTTTCCATATATACTGTTTGGGACAATCCTGGGACACTCCGGTGGATCGGGGACATGGCATCTATCACCAAGCGCACAAACGGTCAGTGGCAGGTCAAGATTCGCCGCAAGGGCTGGCCTGCGCGCTCCGGTACATTCAGAACCAAGAAGCTGGCCGAGGACTGGGCGCACCGCATCGAAAGCGAGATGGCGTCGGGCCGGTTCGTTGACCGCTCGGCGGCAGAGCGCACCACGCTGAAAGACCTGATCGAGATTTACCTGCGCGAAGTGACGGACAAGCGCCCCGGAGAAGCCTCCCGCGTTGCCGAACGATCACGGCTTGAGCGGTTCCTGCGGGAGGAGCGCGAACTCGCCGCCTATACCGCCGCCAATCTCACGCCCGAGCATTTTGAAGCTTATCGTGACAAGCGGCTCGGACAGACGAACCGCAGCGGTAAGCCTCTTGCCCCTGGCACGGTGAAGCGCGAGATGACCTTGCTCAAACGGGTGATCGACTACCGCAAGCGCAGGCTCGGCCTTCTGGTCAATCCGGTGAACACCGAAGATGTTGCCCGTCCTGCGGTGAACGACGAACGCGCTGTGCGGCTAAGCGAAGAGGAGATTGCACGGTTGCTGGAAGCAGCCAGCGAGGCGCGCAATCCGTGGCTGCGGCCCTTCGTTGAGCTTGGCTTTGAGACCGGCGGGAGGCGCGGCAGCCTGCTGGACCTTAGTTGGGAAGAAGTCGATCTCAAGGGACGGGCTGTGACCTTCCGCGGCGTGAAGAATAGCCGCAACCCCGACAAGGTGATCGACCACACCGTCCCGCTCTCCCCGAGGGCTATCGCAATCCTGAAAGAGCTGCCACGCAGTGTGGATGGCAGGGTATTTCCAATGAGCCCGAACGCCTTTCGCCAGGCCTTCAATCGCGCCCGCAAGCGGGCGGGGCTTGAGCACTTCCGTTTCCACGATACGCGGCATGAGCGCGTATCTTCGCTCTTCGAGGCCGGGTGGTCGGACACCACCGTCATGGCCGTCTCGGGCCACAAGGACCCGAAATCGCTTAAGCGCTATGCAAACCTTCGCCCCGACCATCTGGCCGATGAACTGGCCAAGCTGGAGCGGGGAAAGGGGGATGCATCCTAGCCTTGCGGCCCTTGCCGGTGCTCTTCGACAAACCGCTCAAGGTCTTTGACCGCAAAGAAGGTGCGGTTCCCGATTTTGGTAACGACCGGGCCCCTTCCTTTATAGACCAGATCACGGAGCGCCCCCCGCGTCATTGACAGGGCCTCTGCCGCCGCAGGGTAGTCGAGCAGCAGCTTGATCGGTGCGCTTTCGTGCAGGTCCTTTGCTTTGATCGGCTTGTTCATGAGGTCATCAGGGAGTACATGCGCCTGTACGTCGAACAGAACGCGAGTGAAGATGAAGTCGCAGCAGGGACAGAAAACAAGCCGGGTTTGAGCGGGAAATGAAAGATTTAGAATGTGAGAACGTTGTCAGAATTGCCAGCAGGGAGGCTAACCTCAAAAGAAAGCTGAGGAACCATCTGAAATCGCTGGGGTTTCACAAGGCAGAAGACGGCTCTCTCGTTATCGAAGGCACTGGTAAGGATATCATCCGGTCTCTACACCGCTCTCAGCGCGGAGAGCGTCTTCGGGGCAACCAAAGGTTCATCGAGGAGAAGGCCGCCGGTCTCCTGCGTCACTTCGCGACCGGTGCCGAAGTTCAACCAGACAAGGTCTCGCCGGTGCTGGAAAGAGTCCATGCCAGTACCTGGCAAGGCGACCTGTTCCGATTGGCATCCCTGACCTGGTCCGTTCCCGTCTCGAACGGTTTTGGCAGGCGGCTGAGATATATTGTTTGGGACGCAAACAACCAAAAGATCATCGGTTTGCTTGCGATTGGTGATCCCGTTTTCAATCTATCGGTCCGCGACAAGTTAATCGGCTGGGATTCAAAAGATCGCACCGAAAGACTTGTGAATATCATGGATGCCTATGTCCTAGGCGCAGTTCCTCCGTACAATATGCTCCTCGGAGGAAAGTTGGTCGCATGTCTGCTGAAAAGCCGTGATCTATATGACGACTTTGCGGACGTATATGGCGGCACGACCGGGATCATCTCTCAAAAAGCCAAGAACGCGCGGCTTCTGGCGGTTACGACTTCCTCTTCGATGGGACGAAGCTCTGTCTATAACCGGCTTAAGTTGGACGGCACCTCACACCTCGATCCCATCGGCTACACAGGTGGATGGGGCCACTTCCATATTCCCGACAGGCTCTTCCTGGAGCTTCGGGACTACCTTCGTGACGTAGGGCACAGCTACGCCGATCTCCATAGATACGGCCAGGGGCCGAACTGGCGGATGCGCACAACGCGCGCGGCGCTGGATGCACTTGGCTTCAAGGCCGACATGCTGCGTCACGGAATACAGCGCCAGGTGTTCATCACGTTCCTGGCAAGCAACGCCGCACAGATACTTCAAACCGGTGAAGGAGTCCCGGACACTAGCGGCCTTGCCAGTGTAGCGGATATCGGTTCACTTGCCCGTGATCGCTGGCTTGTGCCTCGCGCAGAGCGCAGACAAGAATACCAGGCGTGGGAAGTCGCTGATCTCGCGGAACTGTTTGGTAGCCAACGCGCCAAGATGAGAACCGCAGCATCCGTGCATGCCGACACGCTGTTCGCGTCCGCGAAGGGCTAGGTCTCCTATGCCAAAGTCCCTCGAAGAATGGCAAGACAGGCTCGCTGGCCACTTCGAGAAGTTGGCCGCGGCGCGAACCGCTTCGGGCTATCCGGTCTTCGCACTTGAGCATGGATTGAACGATGAAGAGGTTGCCAGACTTTCAGACGATCTGAGGGAAAGCTTGAAGGCGGGGCATCGTTTGTCCCGCTATTGGCTCCCCTGGGTCGTCTATGCCACGGAGCGGGGCTACTCATACGAAGGCGATGAGTATTGGCGCTCATTCGAAGGACAAACCCCGTTCTGGGAGGGCGCAAACCGATATAGCCTCGCGCGATGTTTTAGAAGGTTCCTGACGACCTATGGAGGAATGGAGCCAACCGGCCCATGGGCCGAGCATTTCAGAATTATTTCACTCCCTATTACTCATGCCATCCTTCCAAAGTACCTTCAAATTCAGTTTGCCAAACTGCTCTATGATCTGCGTTATCAACTCGCCCGTTTGCACGAAACAGACGCTGCCAGTATTGGGCGCTTACTATCATCTTACGGGTTCTACACATCGACCAGATTTCAGGAGTTCTTGCAGCAGGAAGAACTGACCGGACGGATTGTTCTCGGCTTGCTTCATACCGAGCTGGGTGAGGGCACAGGTCCAATCTATCCGGCAACGCTTGAACGCATTGTCGCTGATCTGGAGACCGTGCGCAGCGCCCGCGAATGGCTTAAGGAAGCAAGGAGAGCCGTCAGAGACCGCATCACGGGTTTAGGGCGGCGGTCTCCGGTCGCCGGACCGGCAGCGAACGACAGTCAGCCGCGAAAGGGTCAGCATCCCGAGATACGTCCAAGTCTTTACCTTCGGAGCATGGGAGCATCCAACTGGTCTGTAGCGATTGAGTTTCCCTCGTTTCGGGGAATCGCAGCGCTCAATCCTGAAGTCCGAAAATTCCTTCAAGCCACACGATGCCGTCTCAACGGCGCAGATGACTTCAAGCCGCGCGGCTGGCTTCTGTCCGGGGCACAAAGAGGTGCCATCAAGCGATGGCCTGATGTTTTCCGGCCCCTTATTGAGTTTGAAGCTACCAATCCATTGCTTGACCATTTTCTCGCTGCCGAGTGCCGCATACATGACGGACCGTTTTGGCTGTTCCGAATTGGCCGCGATGGCTTGGGAAGAGAAATATCCGGCAAAATCGTGAGACCGGGCCGAGACTACGTTATTGTCGGATCGAAGGATTTTCCCCAAGCGTCCGCCTTCACCTCGCAGTGCCAACTTGAGTGTGAGCATGTCAGGGCGATACGCGTGTCTGTGCCGTCAGAGGTAACAGCAGAACACATTGAGTGGTTTAACGAACTTGGAATCCAGGTTGCCCGTACCATCCGCGTGTGGCCATCTGGTCTGCCCGGCAGGGGCTGGAACGGCGAGGGCACGAGTGAGTGGCTGACGACAGAAACGCCTTGTATAGGTATCACCCATGACCACCCGATAGCCTCCTACGAGTTGCTACTCAGCGACGGTTCGCGCGCGACAATCGAGGCAGGTCCGGTTGGATATCCGACATTTGTTCAACTTCCGGAGTTGCGTGCCGGAACGCACGAGCTGCGGGTGAAAGCCCTAAAAAGTGAGCGTCTGAACGATATTGCTTCGACACCACAGGCAGAAGGCACACTGGAACTGAGAGTTCGAGAACCTCAGCCTTGGGTGCCTGGTACGTCATTTCATTCCGGTCTGGTGGTAACTGCCGAGCCCTTCGACCCCGATCTCTCAATGTTCTGGGAGAACCAGGTCGAAATTGAAGTGAAGGGTCCGGAAGGACACCAGGTCGTGTGCGAAGTGACCTTGGAGAACGCGCGCGAAGAAGAAATCCTGTCAGACGTTGTGGGCGAGTACTTTGATTTGCCGGTTACACCGAAGGTCTGGCAGAGCCGCTTTGCCAAATTTATTCAGGAAGGAGACCGTGAGTGGCGCTATCTGGAAGCTGCGTCATGCACCCTGACAGTGCGCGGTGAGGAACTCGGTGAATACAAGCTGACCTTTGAACATGTCGTACGGCCCGTCCGCTGGGTAGCAAGGCAGGTCGAAGGTTCCGCGATGCTTCGTCTGATAGACGACACGGATAGTGAAGACAGTTCTCCTACCTGTTTCACATTTAGCATGGAAAAACCCGCGTCTCGCGAACACATTGACCCAGCCAAAGCGATCAAAGGCTTCCAGGTAGCGCCGCCGGGCGCACTGTTTGCCGCGCAGCACGGCGACCACAAGTCTGTGCTTGCATTCTCTACAGGACTAGCAAGAGGCGGGGGCTTCCAGGCCCTCAATGTCGTCCCGAACGTGGACGCTGTTTCGACTGGGAAGGTCACGCCATCGGATGCGCTTCGCTATGCCAGCATCTGGAATGAGGCAAAAATCGCAGGTCCGCTTTCCGAGATTCGGCGCTTCACTGTTGTAGACTCTATAATATGCGCCGTTGTTGCCGTTATTGCCGGAGAGAGGTGGCTGGACATCGAGCGCCGCTATATCGCCAACCCTGAACGAACCGAGGAACAAGAACTTCTAAAACGGTATGTCTTTAAACGAAGTGGCTTTGCTGCCGTGCTAGCCCGTGACTACTACAAGGCAAGCGGCGGCACCCCGCATGGCCGCGACTGGTATCGCGATCTTGCCAAGCGCTTTGATATTTGCCGAAAGCCGGAACTAAGCGCCTTTGCCTATGACTTCGCTTTTTCTCCCGAGACAATCATAGACCGCTATGGAAAGAAGAAGTGCGATATACTTCTTGAAGATTTGAAGAACTTCGGCGCTCTTTTCAGAGGTGCAAGACTGCTGGCCCTCCGCTCAAAGCACGGTGACGACCAAGTGCTGGAACAGCCCAGGAGAGCCGTATGATTCGCGAGATCGAAAGGGACGAAGTTCTTGCCGTATGTTCGAATTCCCTTGGGGTTCCAATAGACCCATCCGGGCCTGTCCCCGACGAGGCTCTCGCTGCTCTCGTCCGAAGAGCGGCGGGAATAAACTGCCCATGCTCACGCAGTACGCTGCGGGCATCTATCGCCGAGAGCCTCCAGTACCTGGATGAAGATGGGGAGTCGCTACCTGAGCGGCTTGACCGCACCATAGAAGGACTCATCGTATCAGGCGACCTTCTGGAACTTAATGATGTTTCCACCGGTGACGTAGACGTAAAAGGCACATGGGTGTTCGCCGCGCCACCTGCTTTCGTGGTTCGACCGGAGGGTAGCTGCTATCTTCTCGGTGTCGTTCCGGATCAAGACAGTTTTCTGCCAGACAGCATTTCGAGCCGGGTTACTGCACAGGGCTGTACCAGACTCCTCAAACCGGAGACCGGGGAAGACATTGCAGGCATGCTCTCCAGCCACGGTTTGCAGAATCTTTCATCAGAGGCTTGGTTGCGCTCACCAAAAGCCCAGTCGCCAGAAGAATATCTGCCGAACCTTGAAATTCGGCTCAAAGGCCAGGGTCGAAGTGGCGCAATAGCAGAGCTTCAAGTTATCGATCACGACGCAACGGTGAGATACTACAAAGGTCGCTGGACAGCGCCGGGCAAGCGCTCTGGCATCTACGTAGGCAGGCGACCACAGATGTACGGTGCGCCGCTCTGGTGCATGGTAGAGCTTGAACATGGCGAGCCTCAGCGTCTTCTTGATCTACCTTTGCCACGGTCACACTGGCGAGGCTGCGACGAAGCTTGGCGCGCCCAAATCGCCTTTGACCGCAAGAACGAACACCCGCAGGAGTTCAGGACCGTACCCAAGGACGGCGGTTTGCGTTTTGACTTCTTTTCTCCCATTCCGAAATGGGCCGAGCGGCGGCTAATGGTTTTTGGTCAGCCGCTTCCGGCTGAGAAATGCCTGTTTTCCTACTTGTTGCCAAAATCCGAAGCCGACGAAGAGATCGCGTTCCTTCGCGATACCGTTTGGCTCGAACACATTGACGAATAAGCGAGGCGAGCCAGTGACACAGCAGACAATTCACGAAACAATCGAAAAGTTGCACGGTTCGCTATCGGACTATATCGAGGCAACCTACCACATCAGCGCGCCGAAACTGATTGCGCAAAGGCAAGAACTTTTGGATCGCGCCGGTGTAATATACCAGGTCCCCTATCTGGAATCGACACCACGGTACCAGGCCGGATCGAATTTTTCCGACATAGAGAATATCCCGCAAGCGGCGCTCGAAGCATACACCACCTTGTCGAAGAAGGACGGCGAGCATTCCCGCCTTCTGTACGATCCGCCCTACAGCCATCAGGCCCAGGCGATACAAGGAAGCCTGATAGAAAAGAAGAATCTCGTGATAATGACGGGAACCGGCTCCGGGAAAACGGAGTCGTTCCTTCTGCCCATTCTCGGGAAATTTGCGCGCGAAGCGAAAGAGAACCCAAAGAGTTTTCACGACTACCCCGCAATGAGAGCGCTCGTACTTTATCCGATGAACGCGCTCGTCAACGACCAGTTGGGGCGCTTGCGCTCCCTGTTTGGCGACCCGCGCCTTGTCGAACTGTTTAAGAGTTGGTGTGGCCGCCCTGCGCGCTTTGCCAGATACACAAGCCGGACACCCTACGCAGGGCTGCGAACGTCGAAGAAAGACTCCCTCCGTCTCAAAGCTTTTGATGAATTCTACGTTGAAATCCTGCGCGGCTGCGAAAGCGAGGATGACGAAGAGCGGGAAGCGTCCAAGGAACTTCTTGCAGCGCTTAAGGAAAAGGGAAAATGGCCAGCCAAGGCCGACCTTGCGTCGTGGTTCGGCGAAAAAGGCAGCTATTGGCAGGACAGGAAGACGGGCGAGTTTATTCGGGCGGTAACGGAGCCGGATGACACCGAACTCGTGACCCGGCACGAGGTACAGGAGGCTCCTGCGGACCTTCTCGTAACAAACTACTCGATGCTGGAATACATGCTGATGCGGCCTGTCGAACGGCCAATCTTCGACAGGACACGCGAATGGCTCGCTGCGAACAAGAACGAGACGTTCCTGATTGTTCTTGACGAGGCGCACCTATACCGCGGCGCTGCGGGCGCAGAGGTCGGCCTTCTAATCAGACGGTTGCGCGACCGGCTGGGAGTGCCGCCCGAGAGATTCCAGGTGATTTGCGCCACGGCAAGCTTCAAGAGCCCAACCTATGCGCCGGAGTTCGGTGCCCAACTTTCCGGACTTCCGGCAAACACGTTCGTGCCCATACAAGGCGACCTGGCACTGAATGACCACGATTCAAAGGGTAGCCAGCAAGACGCAGAGGCTCTTGCATCGGTAAATCTTACAGCGTTCCAGGAATCACCAGACGAAGAGCAGCGCCTTACGGCTGTTCAAACTTTGCTGGAGTATAGAGGGGTAGAGGCATCCGGCAGTGCAGATCGCGCCTTGTATGATGCGCTGAATGATTTTGGCCCCATGGGCCGCCTCGTCAACACGACCATGAAAGAGGCAAAGCCGATTGCGGACCTCGGTGACTTCCTGTTCTCGGGGGTGGCAAAGGAAGTGGCCGACACTGCCGTTACAAACCTGATGGCTCTTGGCAGTACGGCCAGGCCGGAACCGCATTTGCCAGGGCTGCTTCCTTGCCGCATTCACAACTTCTTCCGCGGGTTGCCTGGCCTGTGGGTTTGCATGGACCCCGACTGCTCCGAACTGGAGGAAGAGGCCAAAAGCGGCATCTGCGGGAAAATGTACTCCCAGCCGCACGAGCGCTGCGGTTGCGGCGCGCGTGTTCTGGAACTTTTTACGTGCAGGAACTGCGGTACGGCCTACGCCCGCGCATATAGTGACGACGTAGATACGCCGTCTGCGCTCTGGTCTGAGCCCGGCCAGAAACTCCGCATGGCGACAGGCGAAACAAGCCCCTTGCTTGCCCTTGATCTACTACTCGTTGAACCCTCGAAAGAAGGCGTTGCAGAGCTAGCGGACTATGATCTCGAAACGGGTCGCCTCAATCCGCCCGTCATGGGATCACGGATGCGCAGCGTCTATATCAGGCGTGACCGGTTGGCCGATGCAACCGATGAAGAGGACGACACCGACAAGAGCTTGGAGTCGCGCGGACAGTTCGTGCCATGTGGTGTTTGCGGCAGAGACGCGAACTTCGGACGTAGTTCCGTACAGAACCACCAGACCAAAGGCGACCAGCCCTTCCAAGCGCTGGTGGCTCGTCAGATTCAGATTCAGCCTCCTGCCCCCGTCGAAGAGTCCAGCTTTGCTCCGCTGCAAGGCCGTAAGGTGTTGGCGTTCTCTGACTCGAGACAGGTTGCAGCGCGCCTGGCTCCAAACCTGCAAATGTACTCCGTACGCGACTCACTTCGGCCCATGATCGCGTGGGGATATGATCGCCTGCAAAAGGTTGATGTTCTAAAGAACAATCTGTGTCTTGAAGACCTGTATTTGGCAGTCCTTTTGGCTTCCAAGGAACTTGGAGTCCGGCTTCGTCCCGAGTTGAAGTCGGCTGAAAACTTCGATGCCGAGATCAAAGTTGCCGAGGCTGTGGCCAACGGCGATGTCGATGACGACTTCTCGCTCCAGAGCCTTCTCATTGAAATGCGCGGTGAGAGTCCGCCGGAGGCGTTGCTCGAAGATATCGTCACCTCCCTCGGCGACAGGTTTCTTGGGTTTGAAGCGCTGGCGCTTGCTTCACTTTCCGAGAAGGCGAAGCACACCAAGGTACTCGAAGCTCTCCCCGACATCCCTGGCGTAGCCGAAACACCGGAAGGAAAAGTGGCACTCGCCCGTGCATGGATCAGATGCTGGACGAATGGCCGAAAAGGTTTCTGGCTTAGCAGGATGCCGGGTGTCTGGTGGGAGCGGTCCAGGTCTGACGGCACCGCCGTCAAAGGCGATAAGGGTGCATTTCCCACTGCCATGTCGGTTGTTGTGCCCGACAAGGCGGCCCTGAAACTCTACAGGGACAAATGGCTTCCCATTCTTCTAAAGACATTCACTCAGGACATGGGTGCAGGGAAACGGCGGCTAAATGGCAGTGAACTCAGTCTCCAGTTTGGCGGCGATTGGATACACTGCGATAGCTGCAAATCCGTACACAGACCAGTTCCCGGACTGAGTCACTGTCTTGATTGCGGCGGCATCCAAACGCGCGAACTCTTGCCGGACACTGATCCGGTGTTTCAGGCGCGCAAAGGCTACTACCGGAACCCCGTTATCGAGGCGCTCGGTACGCCTCCCAGAAAGCCCATGGCGCTCATTGTTGCCGAACATACGGCTCAGTTGAACGCGCCGCAAAACGAGGACGTGTTCTCGAAGGCCGAGGAAAACGAACTTCTCTTTCAGGACATCAAGCTACTTGCACGTAGCCGACAGATGACGGCTATCGACATCCTTTCAAGTACCACAACGATGGAAGTGGGTATCGATCTGGGTGCTCTTTCGGGAGTCGCTCTACGCAATATGCCGCCAGGTCGGGCAAACTATCAGCAGCGCGCCGGTCGTGCCGGTCGCCGTGGCAATGCTGTCGCCACAGTTGTTGCTTTCGGTAGTTCCGACAGCCACGATGAACACTACTTCTCCGAGCCGGATGGGATGATCCGCGGTGACGTAGTTGATCCGAAACTGACCCTGGACAACCCGGAAATCGTCCGTCGTCACATACGTGCGTTTCTCCTTCAAAGCTACCATCAGGCAAAGCTGCCGAAAATTGACCCAGAGCAGCGCCATGATCTCTTTTCGGTTCTGGGCACGGTCGATGAGTTCAGAAAGCCGGGCTCGATCTTGAACCGCGATGATCTGGAAGTCTGGCTCAAAGCAAACGAGTCAGCACTTGCGGCGCGCGTAGCCGCGTGGATTCCGAAAGAACTGGAAGAGGAAGACCGGATAGTTCTGCTTTCAACCATGGTCGCGGACTGCCTTGAAGCCATCGATGAAGCCATCAAACCAGCTGACGGCGAAGCCGCGGATGACGATGGCGAAGACGATGAAGGCGAAACCGAAGAGGGGGCAGAAGAAGGCGAAGACCATGCAATGGGTGCCTCAGCACCCGGCAAGTTGCTTGATCGGCTGCTTTATTGCGGTAAACTTCCGCGCTACGCGTTTCCGACCGATGTCGCCACATTCCACGTGTTCGATAGATCGCGCTCGACACCCTATCGTCCGATTATGAAGTTTGCGCCCTCGCAGGGTCTGCCAATTGCCTTGTCGCAGTACGCGCCTGGCAAGCAGGTCTGGATATCGAGTAAGTGCTATACTTCCGGAGCCATCTATTCCGTCATGAAGGACGAGCGTTTCGAGGCTTGGCAATCCCGCCGCATCTACATGGAATGCAGTGAATGCGGCTACGCCAGGACTTTGGGACAGGACGAGATCGCCCGCAATGACATTACCGATTGCAATGCCTGCGGCGGCGAAGCGACCTTCGGCCCTGCTCGAAACTGGATGAGGCCTCCGGGATTTGCGCATCCGATAAGCGAAGACGAGGTCACTTCACCGGACGACATGCCCGAGACCAGCTATGCCACACGGGCAAAGCTGACCATGGGAACGCCAGCCGAAGACGGCGGCTGGATTCAAACGAATGATCGAATTCGCGGACTGAAATCACGACAGCACTTGCTTGTATCGAACACAGGTCCTGGCAAGGAGGGCTACACCTACTGCGTCAAGTGCGGGCGTATCGAGGCGAGCAGCACTCAAACGCCGATACTGTCCGGCCCCCACAGGAAGCCTTATCCCGACAAGGACGACAGTCTCATTTGCGACGGCACGTCCCCAACCCGTCACCTTGTGCTTGGGACTGACTTTATCACTGATATCGCCCTGTTCTCTTTGCGGGTGACCGCTCCAATGAATCTGAAACCGGGCCGCTTCGAGACGGGCGTTGCCCTGCGAACGGTGAGCGAGGCGCTGGCAAAGGCCGCTTGCCTAATGCTGGAAATCGAACCCGGCGAGTTGATGGCAGAGTACCGGCCTGCCCTCACGCCCGCGGGATCAAGCGGGCTCGAAGCCGAAATCTTCTTGTATGACACGCTTCCCGGCGGGGCCGGGTTCTCCAGCCAGGTTGCCGAACGCGGTCTGGAGCTTTTTGAACTTGCGCTCAAGCACTTGCAGACTTGTCCCGAGAACTGCGATGCCTCTTGCTACCGGTGTCTGCGCAGCTTCAAGAACAAGTTCGAACACAGTCACCTCGACAGACACGTAGGAGCGGAACTCATCAGCTACCTCCTCACCGGAGCGCAGCCCCAGTTCCACCCTGCACGGATAAAGTCCTCGACAGAGTTGCTCGCCAACGACCTCCAACGTCAGAATGACGGGAGCTTGAACCTAAAAACTTTTGTTGAAGTCCCGACAAATAGCGGCGGGTCGATTGTTGCACCAATCCTGGTGGAGGACACCAAGGGCGCAAAGCACGTAGTTGCCCTATCCGGACCTCTTACAACAGACCATCCCGCAGACAAGGGCGTAGCCGAGTATCGTTTGCAGGGTGGGGCGATCAAGGTGCTTGTCGAAAATGAACTACTGGTCCGCGCTCATCTTCCCGAGGCGACACGCCGGACGCAGCAAAAGTTGCGGGGAGAAAAGTTGTAGGAGCGGATGAGGCCAGCCAATGATCGAGTTGATAGGTGTAAATGAAGGAAAAGAGTATGAGGCGGCATTGCATATCAGAAGCCTCAGAGCCCGCCCCGAAATGAGTTGAGCGATATCAGAGGGTTGTGATTCACGTCGGTTTGCAACGACTGACGGAGGCCCGATGCCCTGGGATGATATCGCCCGCGCGGAATATGCGCGACGGTCAGCGCGCTATGCAAGCGACCTGACGGATCGGGAATGGGAGGTGATCGCCGCCTACATGCCTGATCGACGCGGTCTGGGCCGCCCGCGCACGACCGATCTGCGGGAGGTGATGAACGCGATCCTTTACATCGCCTCGACCGGCTGCCCTTGGCGCTATCTACCGACGGAGTTTCCGCCTGTTTCGGCCGTGCAGCGTTACTTCTACCGCTGGCGGGACGAAGGCTTCTGGCCCGCACTCAACAATGCGCTGGTGATGGTGTCACGGGAGCTGGAGGGGCGCGAGGCGTCTCCGACCGCAGGCGTGATCGACAGTCAGAGCGTGAAAACCACAGAGGCGGGAGGGGTTTGCGGCTACGACGCTGGGAAAAAGATCAGGGGCCGCAAGCGCCACATGGTGGTCGATACGATTGGGCTGATGGTTGGCCTGGTCGTTCACGGCGCCGGCGTGCAGGACCGCGACGGCGCCCCGCTCGTGCTGGCGTCCATCCGCAGACGCTGACCGTGGCTGCGCCACGTCTTCGCAGACGGCGGCTATGCCGGGAAGAAACTGCGCCGCGCCCTGACCGGGTTCGGCGACTGGCGCATCGAGATCATCAAGCGATCTGATCGCGCCGAAGGGTTCGAGATCATTCCAAGGCGATGGGTTGTCGAGCGCACCTTCGCATGGCTTGGAAGATGCCGCCGTCTCGCCAAGGACTGGGAGCGATCCATCGCCTCGTCCGAGGCGTGGGCGAACGTCGCGCATATCCGACTGCTCACCAGACGCCTCGCAAGGTATTGTTATGTTTGACCGAGTTTCGAGCCAGGCTCTTACATTTTTGCCTTGTCCGAACTCCCCTAACAGTCTGAATCGAATGAGTAAGTTTGCGGCTCGAAATTCCTGATTCCGGGCGCATGAAATCCACTCGGGAAAGCCAACCGCGGACGAGTCGGGCCGGTTCAATCTACCCTGAAACCCTCATATTCCAAGGGTTTGAAAGGAATTTCATCGAGAGTTCGTGCATTTCTTCGAAACTGCTCTGCCGCGCGGCGCTTTTCTCATTGCGTTCCAGCAGAACCTGCTTTTCCTGTTCCAGCTGGGCGACCCGCTTTTCATAGGCGGAGATGATTGCCGGGCTATTCGCGTCAACGATAGGCTCACGACGCGGCTCGGTCTGCTTCACCAGCTACTTCACGTTCGCTTTCACACTGGCGACCAATTGGGCGGCCCGCCGATTGCGCTGAAGATGGTTTCCGGGCGAGGCGTTGAAGCACCGACGGCAGGGATCGCCGCATCGTCACCATCCCGCTCGAAACGGTTTGTGAGTTGGACGCCCGGAAAGAGCCTCATGAGCACTCACCAAGCCGACGAAGGCATTCGGGCTCCGGAAGACCAAGCCCACCGAGACCATGCGCCGTTCCAAGGACGAACGGCACATCCGACAGCGCTGTCAACACCCTTGCAGCGAAGCCGGTCACGCATCATAAACGCGGCACCCCAGCAACCTCGCTCCGCAAACCTGTGGGAGTCAACGCTCCCGAACGCTCGCTAAAAGTGAAAGTCACTCATGGACGTTCAGCCAAACAGGGCGCGGCCGCCGCGCGATCTGACGAAGCCGAAACGCTCACGCTCGGAGTGCGCCGCCGAAAAGATCTCGCCAGAGCCGAAACACGATCCCGATGACGTCTCATCTGTATTGGGCGTGGAAGTTCCCCTACTGCTTGTCGCTCTTTAGGCGACTGCGGTTTCATGTTCCTCCCTCAACGCGAAAGAAGCGACTTTCCAAGGAAGCCAAATGATCCCTTTCATTGACCTCAAAACCCAATATGCGCGCCTGAAGGACGATATCGACACGCGCATCCACGCCGTTCTCGATGGCGGGCAATACGTGATGGGGCCGGCCGTGACCGCGTTCGAGGAGGAGCTCTGCGCCTATACCGGCGCGCGCAACGCGATCAGCTGCTCGTCGGGGACCGACGCGCTCTTCATGCCGCTCCTGGCCATGGGCGTGGGCGCGGGGGACGCGGTCTTCGTGCCGTCCTTCACCTACACCTCCACGGCCGAGGCGATCCTGCTGGCCGGCGCCGCGCCGGTCTTCGTGGACGTCGATCCGGGGACCTTCCTGATCGACATGGACGATCTGCGCGCCAAGATCGCGCAGACCCGCGCCGCCGGGCGGCTGACGCCGCGGGTGATCATGCCGGTGGACCTGTTCGGTCAACCCGCCGACTACGCGGCGCTCAACGCGCTGGCGCGCGAGGAGGACCTGAAGATCGTGGCCGACGCCGCACAGGCCTTCGGGGCGCGCAAGGGCGGGACGATGGTCGGCGCGATGACCGACATCACCTCGACCTCCTTCTATCCGTCGAAGCCGTTGGGCTGCTATGGCGACGGCGGGGCGATCTTCACCGATGACGACGCGCTGGCGGACGTCCTGCGCTCGGTGCGCTCGCACGGCAAGGGCGCGCATAAATACGACGTGGTGCGCGTCGGCGTGAACGGGCGCCTGGATTCGATCCAGGCGGCGGTCCTGTCGTCCAAGCTCTCGATCTTCGAGGATGAGCTGGCCAGCCGCGAGCGCGTCGCGCAGCGCTACGACGCGGCGCTGGCGGAGGTGGTGCGCGTGCCCGCGCGCGTGTCCGACAGCCGGAGCGTCTGGGCCCAGTACACCATCCGCACCACCGAGCGCGAGCGGCTTCAGGCCGGGTGCAAGGAGAGGAGCGTCCCGACGATGGTCTTCTACCCCGTGCCGATGCACCTGCAGCCGGCCTACAGCGCCTATGGCGACGGCGAAGGCTCGCTTCCCGCGTCCGAACAGGCCGCGCGCGAGGTCGTCAGCCTGCCGATGAACCCGTATCTGAGCGAGACCCAGGTCGACGCCGTTTGCGATGCTATCCGGGACGCGCTTTCCGTCGCGCAGTTGGCGGAGTGAGCGACGCCCCCATCGAGATCCAGGAGGGCGCGATCGTCGATCAGCCCGGCGGCGGCCCCGAGCCCAGCCGTTTCGGGCCGGGGGGCGTGCTGCGCCGCGGGACGATCGTCTACACCGGCGTGACGGCGGGTCGGAACCTGCAGACCGGCCATCACGTCACGATCCGCGGCGGCGCCGTGATCGGGGACCATGTGGTGATCGGGACCAACACCGTGCTCGACGGGCTGCTGACGATCGGCGACTTCGTCAAGATCGAGACCGGCTGCTACCTGCCCACGCACATGTCAGTGGGAAACCGGGTGTTCATCGGGCCCTGCGTGACCTTCACCAATGACCGTTACCCGCTCAAGATGCGCGACGCCTACCTGCGCGACGGCCCCCAGGGCGCTCATGTCGAGGACCTGGTGACCATCGGCGGGGGCTGCACGATCTGCCCCGGCGTGCGCATCGGGCGCGGCTCGTTCGTCGCCGCGGGCGCCATCGTGACGCGCGACGCGCCGCCCATGTCGCTGGTGATCGGCGCGCCCGCCCGGATCGAGCCATTGCCGGACCGGCTGCGCGAAGACAACATGGCGCTCTCGTGGCGCGATCTGATACCGGCGGATGGAGACGCCCAATGATCTTCGGAATTATCGGCTGTGGAAAACAGGCCCCCAAGCACATCAAGGGCCTCCGCGCGGCCGACGTGGATGAAATCCGCGTCTGCGACGTCGACCCGGCCCGCGCCCAAGTGCTCGCCGACGCCCTGGGGGTGACGGCGGTCCGGGACGTTCCCGCGCTCCTCTCGTCGGGTGTCACCGCCGTCTCGATCTGCACGCCGACCCCTTCGCACGCCCCGCTCATCCGTCAATGCGTCGCCGCCGGCATCCACTGGATGTGCGAGAAACCCTTGTGCGAGGATGTCGCCACTGGCGAGGCCCTGATCCGCGAGACCGAGGCCGCGGGATTGACCGGCGCCGTCGGCTGGATCTACCGACAGGTTCCAACATTGCGGCAGGGCCGCGCGCTCGCCGCGCGACAGAGCGACGGAGCGTCGCCTCTGGGGACCTTCGGATCCGCCATCTTCCGCATCGGGGGCCGCGGCAGCGCCATGCCCTGGAAGCACTATGCGGCCCAGGGCGGCGGGGCGACCCGCGAAATGATGGTCCACATGATCGACCTCGCGCAGTGGTATTTCGGCGCTCCCACGGAGGTTGAACTGCTCCAGCGTCAGCTCCGCTGGCCCGAACGGCGCATCCATGGCGAACTCCATCAGGTCGACGCCGAGGATTGGGTGCTCGCCTCGCTCAGGTTCGACGGCGGCCTCGACGTGCTGATCCAGGCGGATCTGACCTCGCCGTCCTTTACGCAATATGTCGAGCTTCATGGCGACAACGGCTCTTTCGTCGGATCCATCCAGCCCCAGCACGCGAGCTATATCTTCCTCAGGGAGGCCCGAGACCAATGGCCCGCCGGGCGCACTGAGATGGAGACCCAGCCCCACGATCTTTACCGTGGCCAGATGCGCGCTTTCGTGGCCGACATCCGGAACGGGACAAGCGAGACGGCCGACACGATGCGCGGCTCGATCGAAGTGATGCGCACCATGGAACGTCTGATTTGAAGATCCTGACCTGGATAGGCCTGGGCCGGAGCCGAGCCAAACCCGACAATACGAGCGAGAACCGCATTGCGCGGCAGGCGGCGCAGATCGACCGCCTGCGCGCGAGATGCACCCACCTTACCGAACGGCTCGGCATTGTCCGGGCGCGTGAGCTAAACCGCAAGGCGCAAGTCGACCGGTTGCGCGCGAAATGCGCCCGCCTTACCGAGCGGCTCGACATTGTCCGGGCCCGCGACCTGCGCCGGAAAGCGCAACTCGACCGCCTACGTTCACAAGCCGCGCCCCAGCTGATCACACAGCAGTTGCAGGTCGCCGATGCCGCCGTCGAGATGCTCGCCCCCCGTCTGAGCCCGGACGCAGTAGTCTTCGCGCGTGGGCTTGAATCGCTTCCCGCCGCCGCCGCGGTGGCCGAGCTTACAGGCGCGCGCCTGGTCTGCGACGTGCTCGAGGTGCGCGACTACACCCAGCGCGTGGCGCACCGAACGGCTCCCCTGACCGCGCGCGTGATCGCACAGGCCACGCAAGCGCACCTCTTGACGCGCTGCGCCCATGTGACGACCGTCAGCCCGACGATCGCCGCCGAACTGCGCGAGGGGCTCGGCGTCGCGGCGGACATTATGGGACAATGGCACACTGGCAACGCCTATGTTCCTGACCCTGACATCGAGTCCCGCCTCGCCCCGTTCGAGCGCGTCGTCACGATCAACTGCATGCAGAACGAGATCAGTCCCCTGTTGCCGGCGCTCGACGGTTTTATCGCAGCCGTGCGCGCGGGCGCGGCGGACGGAACCGCCTGCGTCGTCGCGGGGCGAATCACGCCCCCGACATTCCAACAGCAGGTGGAGGAGCATATCGAGCGCTCCGGCATGTCCGAACGGATCATGCTTCTCGGCCAACTCGAGGATGAAGCATACGGAACGGTGCTCGCGCGCACGACGCTTGGCCTCGTGACGCTCGATCCCGAGATCGGCAACCATCGGGCCTCCTTTCCGAACCGAGTGGTTGATTTCGCGGCGTTCGGCGCGCCGATCTGCGTGCCCGAGCTGCCCGATGTGCTTGGTGAACCGCGCCTGGAGGGCTATTTGCGCATCGTGCGCGCGGCGCGCGACCCGCATGCGTGGGAGGTGGCGATCGCCGCGGCGCTGAAGATGCCCGTTCGTCTCACGCCCGTGCTCGCCAGACCTGGTTGGGAGCGCGCGTTCCTGGATGGGGTTGGCGGCCGCGCGGAGGTGGCGATCGTCGACAGTTCGCTCCGCTGGCACGGCAACCGGATCAAGCGACAACTCGACGCGATCGTGCGCGCGAACCGGCCAGCCCTGTATCTGGGCCGAAACTGGAGGATCGTTGACGGAATCCGCCGCGGCGACCCCGAAACCCCCTTCGTGTTGGAAACGTTCGGCACGCCCGCGGATCTGACCTATCGCCCGGCCTGGAGCGCGCCGTCGAACACGCAGATCTGACCCGAGAGCCAGTGATGACCCACGGGCGCCATTTGCTGGGCGGCGCGATCGACCGGCTTTGGCGCATGCGAGAGGCGCGGCGCGCCGCCGCCCGGCTCAGACCCACCGATCGCCGACATCGAAGACTCCGCGCTCCCTCGCCATGCACGGCATCCGCTGACCTCAGCACATTCGGATCCGCGCGCGAGGTCGGCAAAGACGCCGGGCTGAAGGCGCTCGGGACGAGCGGTCAGGCCTTCGGGTCGCTCCCCTTGGCGGTGGCCTTGGGCGCCGGTTTCGAAGATGAACCCTTTGTCAGCGCCGCCTCCGCCTTCTCCGCCCGGCGGGTCAGGGCCTGGACGCGCTCGGCCATCGTCTTCTGCTTTTCTTGAAGCTCCTGAATGCGCGCTCTGAGGTTCTGGGTCGTCTCCACGCGGATCCGCATCGCCTCCGACTGGCGCGCGATTCTCTCGCGCAGCGGCTCAAGCGCCGTCCGGCCCTTCTCCACCTGAGCCTCGAGCTTGGCCTTGAGCTCGATGTAGTAGTCGCGCTCTGCGGTAAGGGCCGCGTCGACCCAGTCGGGCGCGTCCACGCGCTTCCGAAAGATTTCAATCGGAAAGTCGGTTGTGCGTGAGCGCGGAGAGTAGGACTTGTACTCGATATAGAGGGGGGGACCCTGAAGGTATTCTCGCTTGTAGAAGAACTCGCGCGAGTTGGCGAAGAGGAAAGCCCCGCCCGTGCGCAGCCAGACCGGCACAGCGTCCAGATAGGCGCGCGCGGCCCGATCCGGCATCTCCTGGATAGAGGAGAAGTTGATCGCCACATCGACGCTCCCGGGCGCTATGCGTCCTGCGGCCCAGGCGGGGGCCACCACGCAATCGCAATCGCGCCGGGCGAGTCCCTCCGCGTCGGTCGCATAGACCACATCCAGTCCCAGATTCCTCAGATACGCCTCGGAATAGGCGGTGGATTCAGGCACCGCGTCAACGGAGACGTAGCACAGCGGAACGTCGATATGGCGATGAGCCAGCGCGCCCAGGAGCCCGAATCCCCCCCCGATTTCGAGGATCACCACGCGTCCGTCGCGCGGCGGCAGGGACTCCACGATCCGCTTGAGGTGCACGAGACTGTGTATGGCGCTCAGATCGGTCTCGGTGACTTCCCCTGGCGAAATCGAACCGGCGTAGTCGAGCAGCAGGGCGTCGAATGTCGCTCTTTCCACGAAACGCGAGAGGTAAGCCCGATACGCCTCGATCCGGTCCGCATCTTGAAGCCGTTCGGCCACAGAGCCCACCCAGAGGGGGAGCATCTCCTCAAAGGTGGCTGGCGCATCCGGCGTGACCGGCCGCCCTATCAGCGGAGACAGGTTCCAGCGTTCGAGATCGGCAAAGTCGGAGCGTTTCTGGTCCAGCGCCGCGTAAAGCTCACGCAGCCGATCGCGTGGCGGGTCGAGCGCGACTTGCTCGGGCCTGAGCGGGCGGGCGCCCGGACCGCGAGCCGCCTTCATGACGGAATCCCTTCTTCGAGCAACAGCGCGCAATGGGCCACGATGCGCTCCGCCGCCCGCCCGTCGCCGAAGACCGGCGTCCAGTCCGCGAGCGCCGCCGCCACATTCGAATTGGCGTCCCCGTTCACGAGCACGACTCCCGGGCGCCGCTCAAGGAAGGCGGCTTCGCAGCCCTCCATCATCCGCGCGGTCTTGGTCGCATGGGTCTGCGCCTCCGCCGCGCCCTTCAGGTGATAAACCGGCACCGTCAGGCCCAGATCCTCGAAGAGCTCAACATCCATCTCGGGCGAGTAATGCTGGCCGGTATGGATAACGTAATGCGGGTGGTCCGCCGCCTGGAGCGCGTGGATGATGGGGGCCATCATGATGATGCCGGGGCGCGTGCCGACGATGACGCAGATCTCATTGGGCATTCTGCGGTTCCTGGTCAGTATTTTTCAAAGGGAATGGCGCTGACGCCATCCGGGACGGTGGAGGTCTCGGACATGGGGCAGGCCACCTTGGCGGCCACTCCAAGTCGGGTCAGGCTCGTGGCCATGCGCATCGTGCGGTTGTTCAGGGTCAGGTCGTTGAACCACACGAAGGTGACCGAGGACGGGCGCCCGAACACGTCCAGGAGCCGGTCGCGCTCCAGGTTCTCCCAGGTCATCCGGGCGCTGGCCTCGACGGTGCCCGCGCGCATCTCGTCCTGCCGCTCGAGCGCCCGGACGACGCCGTCCGCCCAGGCCTCCGCGGTGATATCGTCAATGCTCAGGCCACAATCGTAGATCCTGAGAATCTTGTCTATGTCGGGCATCATCGGCGCGACGATGGGCAGACCGCAGGCGAGATAGTCGAAGACCCGATTGGGCAGGGAGATATAATTGTTGGGGATGGACGGGTCGCGCACGATGAGGCCGATATCGGCCCCGCCGCAATATTCGATCATCTTTTGATACGGCACGGGACCGCGAAAATGCACCCTGCCCTCCAGCCCCAGGGCGGCGCGCAACGCGGTGATCTGCTCTCCGTATTCAACCGGCGCGAACGTCCCAACGACGACGAGATGGCAGTCCCTGTCCATCTTTACGAAGGCCTCCAGCACTTGCTCGAAGCCCGAAGTGATCGTGCTGATCGCCAACACCACCTTCGCCTCGCGACCGATAGCGAACTCTTCACGGAGTTCGTTCGACACCGTGAGCTCGGCATGGTTGCGCCAGTTGGGCAGCACCCGAATGTCGGCGTTCGTCTTCGAGACGATATCCCCCAGCGCCCATCCGACGGTCAGAGCGAAATCAGCCTCCTGCAGATAGCCCAGCAAGGCGTGATCGATCGTCTTGAGGACAGTCGGGTCCCATTTCGAAGGAATAGCCCGGGCCGCGAAGGAGGGGATCTCGATCACGTCGCAGGCCGCGACACCGCCGGTAAGCTCGCGCAGTCGGTCGACCGCCGGCAGAGCCTGGACCCCGTGAGCCAGATAGACGTCGGCGCGGCATTCCTCCGCGCGCGCCCCGACACGCTGCGCGAAGGTCAGATACCGGTTGAGCGGAGCATTCGGCCTGATCCGGTTAAGCTGGGCGAGTAGCCTCGTCTGCGCCCGCTCGGCGCGAGCCCTTTGGTTTCGCAGCTTGCGCCGCACCTGCGCGACGCGTCTCCGTTCATCTTTCAGTTCAGCCTTCATCTCCGCGATGCGGGTCCACTGATCTCTCAGCCTGCCTTGCAGCCGGACGAGGCGGGCCTGCTGGTCTTGCCTCGCGGCCTCCATCCTCTTGATCCGCATCCTTAGGCGAGCCTGCCCATCCCCGACGCTGGCGAGCCACACCTTGAGTCGCGCAAACACCGACGAGGGTGCGGCCGTCGCCTTACGCTCTTCCTGGCTCCCCTGCGGATCCGCCCGGGAAACCGACCCTTGATCGCGCATTAATCGCATTCGGGGGAAAAGGCGCGCGCCGCCGTGGCGATATGGCCGCCCGGGCGTCCGTCTAAACTCTTCGGACGACGTTCTTGCAATCTCATCAACCATAAATTCCCAAGGCAGCGCACCTTTGAATAGCGGATCTGGTCTTCTGTTTCACCCAAGCGACTGCTTGCGCCCCGCGTCTAATCATTCAGCATCATCTTATGGCGCAAGCACCCCAAACTATGTCGCGCAGCGAAGGATCGGAAGCTGCAATTTCGTTCGGTATCCGATCGAGTCCTTCCTCACGCCGTCGAATTCGGCATGTGTCGACCACTTGCCGCGCCCTGTGCATGTCCAGCCACAGGGCGAAAGAGGCTCTGGCGCTGTCAGCGCAACACGGCGTCAGACCGTCATTGGGCGGACATGACCCGCTTCGAAGTTAGCCTGGCCATCGCCTTCGGACCCGCCGGCCATGAAGCCCGTTGATAGCGCGCTCGCGGAAGCCGGCGCCCGAAGATCCCCGGCGACCCGGTGAGGCGTATCCGCCTCAGTAGCCGCCGCCACTGTCGCTACAATGTGTGGGTAGCCGGGCTACTTGTTCCACTTGACGCCGCGAAAGATGCGTTCGGTGACGATATCGTCGCGGTAGCGCAGGATGACCCGCATCATTTCGTCCATGACCTCGTCGGTGAGCTTGTTCGGCTGCAGCCCGAGATCCAGCAAGCCGGTATGGACCGGGTTGTAGTAATGCTCCTCGGCTTCCTTCCGCGGGTTCGGCAGGCTCTCGATCCTGACATCGAGACCCAGTCGCTCACCAGAGCGTTGAACATGGCCGGCGAGATCGTTGACGCTGAACGTCTCGACGAACTGGTTCAGCACCCGCAACTCGCCAGACTCGACCGGGTTCTCAACAGCCAGCTGCAGGCATTGCAGCGCATCCTTCAGATGCAGATAGCCGCGCGTCTGGCCGCCCTTGCCGTAGACCGTCAGCGGATATCCCGCCGCCGCCTGCACCATGAACCGGTTCAGCACCGTGCCGAACACTTCATCATAATTCAGGAAAGGATTGAGCGCGTCGTCATCACCCGTCTCTTCGGTCGTCAGGCCGTAGACCGGCCCCTGCATCAGATCAGTGACGCGGAGCCCCCACATCCGCACATAGAACCAGAGCAGATCGGTATCGAGCACCTTGGTGGTGTGATAGAGTGAGCCGGCGGCGCGCGGGAACAGGAATTTGCCCTTGCGGCCCTTGTGCTCGATCTCGATCCAGCCCTCCTCGATGTCGATATTTGGCGTGCCGTATTCACCCATCGTGCCGAGCTTGACCAGATGCGCTTCCGGCGCGAACTCCGCAATCGCGTGGATGACGTTGAAGGTGACGCCGAGATTGTTGTCCAACGTCAGGCGGGCGGTCGCGCGGTCGAGCATCGAATAGGGCGCCGAGGGCTGCTCGGCGAAATGGATGATCGCCTCCGGCGCGAACTCCCGGAAGACCGAAGAAATGAACGTCCAATCGTTCAGATCGCCGATCCGGACGGCGACGTCCTTTTTCGTCTTCGCCGCCCAATGGCGCGCCCGCTCATGCAGGTTCGGCGCCTCGAACAGCGCCCCGCAGTCGATCTCCCGCATCAGCCGGCGGCGGAGGTAATTGTCCACCGCCATCACCTCGTGCCCGGCCGCCGAGAGCTTCATCGCCGTCGGCCAGCCGATATATCCGTCGCCGCCGAGAATGAGAACCCGCATCAGACCAACTCCTCTTTCGTCCGCTCGCCGGCCGTCGCCATGACTCTGCCGCGCAGATCGTCCGGCAGCACGCCTTCGCGCAGAAGCATGTCAGCGATCTCGTCGTCGCTCATCAGCTCGGAACGATCCGAATGATATACGACATGACTGGGCGACACGTTGATCTCGTCATAGACATAATGCATGCGCTGCTCGGACGTGTGGCCAGGCGGAAGCACGATCAGGAACTTGTCGCTCTCCAGCAACCGGTTGCTTTCCTCGTCGGTCGAAAGCTCCTCCCACAGTTTCTCGCCGGGGCGTGCGCCGACCACGTTGACGCCGATCGCCGCGGGGTCGCGCCCGCATGCCTTCGCCATCCGCGCGATCATCACCCGCGCTAGGTCCCGGATACGGAGCACGGGCATCTTGGTGATGAACACCTCCCCACCCTTCGCCAGCGCCATGCTTTCGATCACCAAGTCGGCCGCTTCGCGCATGGTCATCACGAACCGGGTCATGCGCTCATCGGTGACGGTGAGCGGGCCGCCCCGCTGAAGCTGCCGGGTGAAGAGCGGAACGACGGACCCGCGCGAGCCCAGTACATTGCCGAACCGCGTGCAGGAGAAGATGGTCTTGGACTTCGAGGAATGCAGGAAGTTCATCGCGGTGAACAGCCGTTCGCCCATCAGCTTCGACGTGCCCATCACGTTGGTCGGGTTCACCGCCTTGTCGGTTGAGGTGAAGACGACCTTCTCCAGACCTTCCATGACCGCCACCCGTCCGACGACCTCGCAGCCCTCGATATTGACGCTGATCGCCGAAAAGGGGCTCCGCTCGCAGGACGGGACATGCTTGAGCGCGGCGCAATGAAAGCAGAGATCCATGTCTGAAAACGTGCGCCGCAACTCGCGTTCGTCGGTGATATCGCAATGATAGAAATCGACATTGGAGGAGGCCCGATACTCCATCTCCATGTCGAAGAGGCCGCTCTCGTTGTTGTCGATCACCCTGATCAGCTTGACGTCGAGCAACCGCAGACGATCGACGATCTCCCGGCCAACCGACCCGACTCCGCCAGTCACGACGACGGACTTTCCCTTGAAATACGCGCGATGGTCGAGCATCAATATTTTCTCGCTCCTCATAGACTGGCGTTCGGATAGCGGCCAACTGCGGGAGCGCTATGCAAAATAACCACCCCCCAGTCAATCAGGCATGACAGCTCCCGGCGGCTCCCGTTGGCGTTGCGCGCCTTGGTTCTCCGCCCCTGGTCTGGCCCGTATTGCAGGGCGGCGAGTGGCGTCGGGTCGCGAATTTCCGCCGTGACAACTTCCGGCGCGCGGCGCGGACCTCGCGGACGCGGGACCATCGGCCGTTCCAACGTTTCATACGCGCGGCGCCGCGCATCTGCCCCCTGGCTCCACAAAGATGATCTACATCATGCGCGGTGAACATCTGAGACGAGACATCACGATGGACGCCCGGCGGCGGACATGTTCGACAAGCTTCAAACCGGTCCCATCCGACTTCCCCGCCGCTCACGCGACAGCCGAGGACGAAGCGACGCGTTGATCGGGCGTGGAGCAAAGGCTAATATTCTCAATGCCGAACTGAATGAAGACCTTTCCATTCAAACGCCGAGCATATCGCCAACGCAATTCGCACAAGAAAGACTTGAACAAGCCATATAATTTCAACCCGACCGCCAGATAGCACGATAGATACGCGGCAGTTTCATAACTTCAGTTCAATACATCAAAAGCCGCACCGTTATAGAAAGATGTGAATAGTTGACGTGGAGCAGCGAACGTCGAATTTTTCGACAATTCTGATGAATGATGGTGCCGCTTGTCAGACTCGAACTGACGACCTCCGCATTACGAATGCGATGCTCTACCAACTGAGCTAAAGCGGCGTTTCCACAGCACCAGCCACGCGAACGCAGGCCGGAGAGGTCCGATCCGGGACGGCGTGCTCATTACCCGCGAGGAGAAGGGAATGCAAGCACGGGATCGCCGACGGGCGCAGGAGCGCTGCGCGTCGGCTCACCCGCCGCGCGCGGCTTTCTCCGCGAGGCCCGAAACGCCTTCGCGCCGTTCAAGTTCGGCGAGGACTTCGGAAAGCGGCAGATCGAGCGCGGCGAGCATGACGAGAAGATGATAGAGCGTATCCGCGCTCTCCTTAACCAGCTCCTCGCGGTCGCCGGCGGCGGCGGCGATCACGGCCTCGACCGCCTCCTCGCCGAATTTCTGAGCGCAGGCGCGCCGGCCTTTCGCCAGCAGCGCGGCGGTGTGCGACGCGCCGGCGTCGCCGGCGGCCCTGCGCGCCGCAATCGTCGCTTCAAGACGGTTCAGGATATCGTTCATCTAAGCCTCATCGCGACGCCGGCGGCCGCCATATGCGCCTTCGCCTCGGCGATGGTATGGGTTCCGAAGTGAAAGATCGAGGCGGCGAGAACCGCCGACGCGTGGCCCGCTATGACGCCTTCGACAAGATGATCCAGCGTTCCGACGCCGCCGGAGGCGATCACCGGGACCGGAACCGCATCCGCGACCGCACGGGTCAACGGGACGTTGAACCCCGCGCGCGTCCCATCCCGGTCCATCGAAGTCAGGAGGATTTCGCCCGCCCCTCTTGAAGCCATGTCGCGCGCGAAGGCGACGGCGTCGATCCCGGTCCGCTCACGCCCGCCATGGGTGAAAATCTCCCACCTTCCCGGCGCGACGGTCTTGGCGTCAATCGCCACGGTGATGCATTGCGCGCCAAATTTCGTGGCCGCAGCGGCGACAAAGTCTGGATCCTTCACCGCCGCGGTGTTGATAGAAACCTTGTCGGCGCCGGCGAGCAGGAGATCGCGGATATTCTCCAGCGTTCGCACCCCGCCGCCGACAGTCAGCGGCATGAAACAGCGCTCCGCCGTCCGGCGCGCGACATCGAGGATCGTGCCGCGATTGTCCACCGACGCGGTGATGTCGAGAAAGCAGAGCTCGTCCGCGCCGGCGGCGTCATAGACCGCGGCTTGCTCCACCGGGTCGCCAGCGTCCACCAGATCTACGAAGTTCACGCCCTTGACGACGCGGCCGTCCTTCACGTCGAGGCAGGGAATGATGCGGGTCTTGAGCATGACGGCGATCCAGCGGCGGCGTTCGGGTGGGTTATTGCGGCCCGAAGCGGCCGGCGCAAGGCCGTGGCGCCGAACGAGCTTGACCATGAGGGCCTGAGACTGCGGATCCGTGACGCGCCGTCCCGCCGAAAGCGTCGATTCCCCCTCGTCCGCGCCAATCGGATCGCCAAAACTCACGTGCTGAAGGACGCCCTCCGCACGCGCTCGCAGCATTGTGATCCGGGATTGCTCCGCCAGGCTGCTGCTCGCCCGGGCGGGAGGCGATTTTCCGCGACAAATGGCGTGTCGGGTCATCGGCGCCCTGCTAAGATGCACCCTCCGAAATCCCACCAAGGAGTGCAGATGCGCCTCATGTCCCTGCCCGCCCTAGCGGTCGCCCTGTTCTGCGTCGCGATCGCCCCCCATTCGTCAAACGCGGCGGATGCGTTGCTGCGCGTCAAGAGCGACGCCGATGTTCCGCAATCGGTCGCGCGGCTGACCGAGGCGGCGGAGGCGGCTGGCGCGAAAGTGTTCATCGTCATCGACCATCAGGCCGGAGCGACCTCGGTCGACATCCCGCTTCGCCCGACCACTCTGGTGCTTTTCGGCAATCCGAAGATCGGCTCGCCCGCGATGGTCGAGGCGCAGACCATGGGCCTTGAAGTGCCGCTTCGCGTTCTGGTGTTCGAGGATGAAGCCGGCGATGTCTGGCTTGCTTATGAAAACCCCGCCGATCAGGCCACACGGCGTGGCGTGCGCGCGGACAACCCTTCCATCGTGAAAATGCAGGGCGCGCTGGCGAAACTCACCGCCGCGGGCGCCGGCCAATAGGCCGGTTCCGGATCAGGTCTTGAGCAACGCGGCGGCGGCAGCCACCTCGATCCGCCCGTCATAGAGCGCGCGGCCGGAGATCACCCCGTCGAGCGGCGCGCCGCAGGCTTTGAGTGCGCGCAGATCGTCCATCGAACTGACGCCGCCCGAAGCAATCACCGGAATCCCGACAGCGCGCGCCAGCGCCGCCGTCGCGGTGACATTTGGCCCCTGCATCGCGCCGTCACGGTCGATATCGGTGTAGATGATCGCGGCGACGCCGGCGTCCTCGAAACGCCGGGCGAGGTCGGTCGCCTTAATGTCGGTCGCTTCCGCCCATCCCGCGACAGCAGCCATGCCGTCGCGCGCGTCGACGCCGACGGCGATGCGGCCGGGATGCGCCTTCGCCGCCGCCTTCACCAGTTCCGGATCGCGCACCGCGGCGGTGCCGAGAATCACACGGGCGACCCCCAGATCCAGCCAGCGCTCGATCGTCGCGCGGTCGCGCACGCCGCCGCCAAGCTGCGTGGAAACGGCGACCGCCTTCAGGATCGCCTCCACCGCCGCCGCGTTCACCGGCGCGCCGGCGAACGCGCCGTCGAGATCGACGAGATGCAGCCACTCGCATCCCGCCGCCTCGAAGGCCTGCGCCTGCGCCGCCGGGTTCTCGCTGAAGACGGTCGCGTGGTCCATCTCGCCCTTCCAGAGACGGACGCAGGCGCCGCCCTTCAGATCGATCGCGGGATATAGGATCATGCGGCGTCTCCTTGGCCGGGCGGCGGCGGTCGGCCGCCTCATAGCCGTTTCGCGGCGGCCTGCAAACCGCGCCCTCCTTGCGAGACGAAGCTTGACGCCCGCGCCCGCCTCACGGAACCTTTTCATCGCAGGAACCGAGGAAATCGAGATGAAGCTGAAAACCGCCGTCGCCGCGCTGATCGCGGCGCTGACCTCCGCCGCCGCGGCCACGGCCGATCCCACCGGTCTATGGAAGACCGAAGCGAATGACGAAGGCTCCTACCTGGTGGTCGATATCGGCCCCTGCGCCGACAGGCTCTGCGGCGTTATCGTGGACGCGCGCGACAAGGCCGGGATCTCCAGAGAAAGCTATGAGAACCTGGGCCGCCAGATCATCACGGACATGGCCCCCGATGGCGCGAACAAGTGGGACGACGGCGAAATCTGGGCTCCTGACGAGGACAAGACCTATTCCGCCAGCATGGAGCTGAACGGCGACGTGCTGGAGGTCGAGGGGTGCCTTCTGGTCTTCTGCCGCGGGCAGAACTGGACGCGCGCCGAATAGGCGCGCGACCACGGAGCCGATCCCCTCAGCGTCAGCCGTGAGATTTGGCGAATGCGGCCTTTTGCGCTTCGGTCGCGTCGGACTGATGCCGGGCGCGCCATTCGTCGAAGGGCATGCCGTAAAAGGCTTCGCGCCCTTCCTCCTTCGTCATTTCGATTCCGCGCTCGTTCGCAGCTTCCTGATACCAGCGACTGAGGCAGTTCCGGCAGAAGCCGGCGAGGTTCATCATGTCGATGTTCTGCACATCGGTCCGCGTCCTCAGGTGGTCGCGAAGTCGCCGGAAGGCGGCGGCCTCCAGTTCAAGGCGGGTCTGGTCGTCCATTGCTGCATCTCCCATAGCCTACCCACGATCTAGGCGTCCGAGCCCTCCGCGTCCATCGCCTCGGTGGCCCAACGCGCGAGATCACGGCCCCATCGCGCCTGCTCGGCTTCGGTCCGGATCAAGTCGTTCCTGACTTCGATCAGCACATGAGCGAGGCCGCGCGCCGTGCCGTGCCGCCACATCGTGTCGCCCTGCAGATGGCCGGAATAGGGCTCGTTGTCACCGGTTGTCAGCCCAGGTTCTTCAAGCAGACGCTCATAGAGCGGGCGGAATATCCGATCGTCCCGATCCCAGAGCAGGCCGATCTTCCACGGGCGTTTCGGCCGGCCGCGAAGCTGCGGCGTGAAGGAATGGACGGACAACAGGCGCGGCGCGACACCGTTCGCCACGGCGGCGCCGATCAGCCGGTCAAGCGCGTCGTGATAGGGCCGATGATAAAGCGCGAGCCGGCGCTCGCGCTCCGCCGCGTCGGCCTCCCGATTGCCGGGAATGATCGAACCGTCATAGAGCTTCATCAGCAGCGTCGGGTCGTCCTCGCCGCGATTGGGGTCGATCACTAGCCGCGAAAAGCGCGACGCGACCATCGGCGCGCCGAGCGCATCTGCCAGCGCGACGGCGACGCCACGCGCCCCGACATCATATGCGATGTGGCGGGCCATGTCCTCCGGCGGCAGGCCGAGGTCGCCGCCGGCGACTTCGGGTGGCACACGATTCGAGGCGTGATCGCATAGCACGATCCAAGAAGGATCGCGGGCCGCGCCGACAATCTCGAAGGGCGAATCTTCACCGGCGGCGCTGAGGCGAACTGAATCATTCATGCACGCCGCATAGCGCCCGGCAGGGCGACGATCAACGACGCGAGAGGTTTGAAGCCGCGGTCTAGGAAAGATGCGCGGCGCCGGTTATGACCGACGAACCACAGCCTATCGGATCGAGGGGATACAAATGCGCCGTAACCGCAACGTCAAGATCGTGGCGACGCTTGGCCCGGCCTCTTCCGACCGCGAGACGATCAAGGCGCTGTTCGAGGCTGGCGCCGATGTCTTCCGGCTCAACATGAGCCATGGCAGCCATGAGGAAGTCGCCGCGCGCCACCGGATCATCCGGGAGGTGGAGCATGAGCTCTGCCGGCCGATCGGCATCCTCGCCGACCTTCAGGGCCCAAAACTGCGGGTCGGAACATTCGCCGACGGGCCGCAGATGCTAGAGGAAGGCGCAGCGTTCCGGCTCGACCTCGACCCAGCGCCGGGCGGCGCCAGCAGAGCCGAATTGCCGCACCCGGAGATTTTCAAGGCGCTGACGCCGGGCGCCGCTCTGCTTGTCAATGACGGCAAGATTCGCCTGAAGGTGACCGCCTGCGACGATGAGAGCGCCGATTGCGAAGTGATCGTCGGCGGCGAGATCTCTGACCGCAAGGGAGTCAACGTGCCCGACGTGGTGCTGCCGCTGGCGGCGCTGAGTGAGAAGGACCGCGCCGATTTGGAGTTTGTCTGCGACCTGGGCGTCGACTGGCTCGGCATCTCCTTCGTCCAGCGCGCCGCCGATGTCGAGGAGACGATCGGGCTCGCCAAAGGCCGGGCGGCCGTGCTCGCGAAGATCGAGAAGCCGGCGGCGCTTAAGGATCTCGATGCGATCATCGAAGCCTCGGCGGGAATCATGGTGGCGCGCGGCGATCTCGGCGTCGAATTGCCCGTCTCTGACGTGCCGCCGCTGCAAAAGCGCATCGTCCGGCGCTGCCGCGCCGCGGGGAAGCCGGTGATCGTCGCGACGCAGATGCTGGAAAGCATGATCGAAAGCCCGGTGCCGACTCGGGCCGAAGTCTCCGATGTCGCGCAGGCGATCTATGAGGGCGCCGACGCGGTGATGCTCTCGGCCGAAAGCGCCGCGGGCGACTATCCGGTCGAGGCGGTGACGACAATGAATGCGGTGGCGTTGGCGGTCGAAGCCGACCCGACCTATCGCGAGATCATCACTCATGGCCGCACCGGCTCCGGCGACGCGGTCGCTACCGCAATCACCGCCGCCGCGCGTGAGGTGGCCGAGACAACGGATATCAAGGCGATCTGCTGCTTCACCCATTCCGGCGCCACCGCACAGCTGATGGCCCGCGAGCGGCCGTTCACACCGATCATCGCGCTCACCCCTTTCCGCTCCACCGCGCGGCGGCTGGCGCTGGTCTGGGGGCTGCATTGCTCGGTCACGGAGGAAGTCGAGCGCTTCAAGCTCGCGGTGGTCAGCGCGGCGCGCACCGTGCTGGCCGACGGGTTCGCGACCGAGGCGGATTTCATCGTGGTGACGGCGGGGGTTCCCTTCAACACGCCGGGCACGACGAATATCCTGCGCGTCGCGCCATGCGATGTGAAGAAGATCTACGCCGGCGAGCCGAACTAGCGATCACTCAGACCGTCGCCACCCGCCGCGCGCGCGGGTCCAGAGATATTCAACGCCGACGCAGAGGCAGATCGCCAGAATCGCCAGCACCTGGAGCAGGGTCAGTTGGTCGCCGAGGATGGCCACCGCCAGAAAAGCCGCGATCACCGGCTTCAGGAAGAAAAGATAATTCGCCCGCTGCCCGTCCGGCGCGGCGGCCAGACCGGCGAGCCAGGCGGACATGGCGATGGCGGTGTTCCAGAGGCCGATGGTCAGGATGCCGGCGACCTGCTGGCCGGTTTTCTCAAAGATGCTCATCGGGTTGACCCAGGTTCCCCAGAAGCTGCCGACGACGACATAGAGAAAGAAGAACCCGATCACGAACGTGTAGGCGGTCATGCGCACCGGCCCGTATCGGCCGACCAGCGGCTTCGCCAGCACCAGATAGAGCCCGCCCAGCCCGCCGCAGGCGAGCGCAAGCGCGGTGCCGATCAGGTCGTCCGGACCGGTCGAGAGCCCCGCCCCGTTGGTCATCAGGAGAATGACCGCGAGAAAGGCGCCGATCCCACTGACCACCTTCGGCGGCGCAAGCGGCGCACCGTTGATCAGCCGGTCGAAGATCACGAAGAAGATCGGGATCGCGGTGACGATCGTCGCGACCTGAACGACGGAGGTGAAATCCAGCGCCCAGTGAAAGATAAGCTGGCCGAGCGCCATACCGAGGCAGGAGAGGAGCGTGATCCTGAGCCCCTCTCGCCGAAGCGGACCGACGAGGTCGTGATTGCCGGGCCAGAACCGCGTCATCACGAGCAACCCCGCGCCGCCGATCATGAAGCGCCAGACAGTGAATTCCGGTCCCGGCGTGTCCGCCAGCTTGGCGACAAACTCGGACGACGCATGGCCGCAGACGCCGACGAGGCAGAGAAGGTAGGCCATTCTCGGCGACATGGGCGTCCCTCTGCGGCTCACTGGCAAGCCTCGTGCGGCGGCGCGCCGCCGTCAAGCATTTCGGGCGTCGGACACGGGACCGTCAGATCAGGAACGAAAGGCGAGCGCCCGCTCTTCGCGGCGCGCGCGCGCCGCGCTGGCCTCCGCTTCGGCGCGTCGACGAAGGCGCGCCGCCGCATGCGCGCGGCCGAGCGCGCGGATCGCGGCGGCGCGGGCGGCCGCCTCATCCGCCGCCATCGCCGCGCGGCGTTCGAGGAGCGCCTGAATGCGCGCCGCGTTGACCTCGCGGAAGCGGGCGAGCAGACGCGCCGCCGCCGGGTCGTTGATATCCGCCGCCGCCACCTCCGAGGCCTCGGCCCGGCGCAGCGCCGCCGCCTCCGTATCGAGCGCCGCGAGGGCGCGCCTGATGCGCGCGAGTTCGGCGAGGTCGCGCAAGCTGATCCTGTGCGCGATATCCTCCAGCATGGCGAATCTCTCCGCGCTCACGTCCCGCGCTCCCTGGCTTTCGCGCGGAGCGCCTCGGCAAAGCGGATCGCGGCGGCTACCGCGTGGTAATGCGCCGGTTCGATCTCGGCGCCGATCTCGACCACCGCCTCCAGCGCGCGGGCGGTCGGCGGGTCGTGGTGGATCGGCACATTGGCCCGTTCAGCCGCCTCGCGGATGCGAAGCGCGACGCCATCGACGCCCTTCGCCACCACCACCGGCGCGCCGTCGGTCCGCCGATCCCATTTAAGCGCCACCGCGTAATGCGTCGGGTTGACAATCACCACAGCCGCCTTCGGCACATCGCTCATCATGCGATTGGTCGCGATCTCCTCCCCCCGCCGCCGGCGCTGCGACTTGATCATCGGGTCGCCTTCGGAACGTTTCATCTCCTCCTTCAGTTCCTGAAAGCTCATCCTCAGCTTTCGCGCGTGGTCGAATCGCTGCCAGAGCACGTCGAACACGGCGATGACCAGCGCCACTACCGCGATCTGAAGCAGGAGCGAGACGGCGAGCCGCGCCATCTCGGCCGGGATCGCCTTCGGCGCTGCACGGGTGAGGCCGACGATGCGGTCGGTCTCGCTCATCAGGAAGAGCGCGAGGACGATGGAGATGACCATCAGCTTCAGCGCCGATTTCGTAAACTCGAACAGCCCGGTCGGACCGAACTTGTTCTTCGCCTGCGTGAGCGGCGATATCCGATTCAACCTCGGGGCCAGTTTCTCCGGCGCGAAGACAAGGGCCTGCTGCGCGAAGATCGCCACAAGCACAAAGAGAAACGGCAGGCCGAAGAGCGGGAGAAAGCCCGCGATGGCCTGAAGCGCGATTTCAAACGAAAGCCCGGCCCCCGAGTTCAGGTGGCGCGGGGCCAGCGTCTCGGCCCGCGCAAGATAGCCGGCGAGGACCGCGCCGCTGGAGCCGGCCGCGCCGACGCCGGCGACGCCCAACGCGACCAGCAGGCCGAAATAGGCGGCGGCGGCGGACAGGTCGGCGGATTTCGGAACATCGCCCTTCTTTCGCGCCTCATCGAGACGCTGTTGCGTCGGTTCATGGGACTTCTCCCCCGAATCCTGTCCTTCCCCGCTCATCTCGGCGTAGCGAATGGCGCCGCCAGCACCACATCCAGCAACCCGGACCAGTGCGCCAACCCGACCGGCGCCGCGAGCAGAAGGAAGAGAAGCGCCCCGGCGGTGATCGCCGGCGCGCCGACGAAGGCGACCATCAGTTGCGGCATGGCCCGGTTGATGGCCCCGAGCGCGACATTGTAGACGAGCGCCGCGACGATGAAGGGGGAAGCCAGCATGAAGGCGACGTCAAAGACCTGCGCGGCCCGCGCGACGCCCCATTCCGCGAGATCGCCGGCGACCGGAAAGACCCCGAAGGGCAGCACCTCATAAGAGCCGATCATCGCCAGCGCGGCCTTAACATGGAGCCCGGAGGCGAGCGCCAGCGCGATGCCGGCGAGAACAAGTAGGTTGCCGATCGCCGGCATGGGGTCGGGAGTCGCCCCACCCCCGAAAATCTGCGCGACCGAGGTCGCCTGCGCCGCCATCGAACCGGTGAGTTGCAGCGCGAAGACCAAGAAGCGGAGCGCGAGGCCGAGCACGAGACCGCAAGCCGCCTCCGCTAGTAACAGCCGCCCATAGGCGAGCGGCGGCGCCATCGCAGCGCCGAGGGGCTGGAACGGGAGCGCCAGCCCGGGCGCGACCGCCGGCCAGACAATTGCGGTGAAGGCGAGCGCGGCGACCAGCCGGACCCGCATCGGGACCATCTGTTCGCCGAAACCGGGCAGCAACACCGCGACCGCGCCGACCCGCACGAACACCGCGACCAGCGCGTAGAGCTCCGCTTCGGAAAAGGAGAGCAGCCTTCCGAGGGCCGCGAAAAGCCGCATGATCTCAGGCTGGGCCTCCATCGCTCAGGCGACGCCGATCAGCGCCGGCCGGGCGTTGACGCCGATCTCGTCGAACGAAAGGACGGCGTTTCTGACGCCCTTCGCCTCCAGCACCGTGCGCAGGAACCGGCGGCGGGTGGAGGAGGTGGCGATCACCGGCACACGCCCCTCCCGCCCCGCTTCAGCCACCTTTTCGGCGATCGAGCCGGCGAGGCGGTTGAACTCCGATGGCGGCAGCGCGACATCGGCGATCCCGCCTTCGACCTCGGTCTGGTGCCTTGTGAACAGTTCCTCCCATTCGGGGCGCAACTGGATGATTGGCAACGCACCGTCCTCCTCGGTCAACCCGGCGACAAGCTGGAAGCCAAGGCGGCGGCGGACATGCTCGACGATGGCGTCGGGCGTGGCGCCGGCCTGTTTCGCCTCCTGTATCGCCTCGAGAATCAGCGGAAGGTTCCGGACCGAGACCTGTTCCTCCAGCAGCCGGCGCAGAACCGTCTGCACCAGGTCGATCGGCGCCTTGTCCGGGATGAACTCGTCGAGAAGGCGACGGTTGGCGGCGGCGCGCGCCGGGTCGGAAACGGCGGCGAACTCCTCGAGGAGCTTGCGCAGCGCGCGGCGGGTGAAGAGTCGGCCGAAATTGGATTTCACGATCTCAAGGAGATGCGTCGCCACGACCTCAGTCGGCGTGATGACCGAAAACCCGTTCAGCGCCGCGCTCTCCTGATCGTCGGACGAGATCCAGCGCGCCGGGGCGCCGTAAACCGGCTCCGCCGCGTCCTCGCCCGCAGGCGCCAGCGTCGGCTCGTCGCCCAGCAGCACGAGAACCCGGCCAGGGCGCAACGTGGCGCGCGCCATCTCCACGCCCTGGATGCGGATGACGTAGGAACCGGAGGCGAGCTCGATATCGTCGGTCAAGCGGATCTCCGGGATCACCACGCCATAGAGCGCGACAATATGGTTGCGCATATTGGTGATTCGATTGCCGAGCCCAGTCGCTTCGTCCATCACCGAATCGACCATGTCTGCGGCGAATTCCACATGGATTTCGTCGAGATCGAGAAGATCGCCGACCTTCTTTTCCGGTCGCTTCGCCACGGCTTCGCTCGGCGGCGCGATCGCGAGACGCGCGGCGCGGCGCGCGCCCGCCCAGGCGGCGGCGCCGAGCAGGACCGCGCCGAGAAGAAACGGCGTCATCGGAAGGCCGGGCACCAGCGCGAGCAGCATCATGAGCCCAGCGACGGTGGCGAGCGCGCCGGGAAAGCCGCCAAGCTGGCTGAAGAGCGCCTTGTCGGTGGAACCGAGAACGCCGCCCTTGGAGAGAAGAAGCGCGGCCGCGATCGAAATGATGACCGCCGGTATCTGGTTCACCAGCCCGTCCCCGACGGTGAGGATGGCGTAGGTCGAGAACGCCTCGCCGATCGGCATGCCGTGGACAAGAACACCCATGGCGAGGCCGACGACGAGATTGAGTAGCGTGATGAGAAGCCCGGCGACCGCGTCGCCCTTCACGAATTTGGAGGCGCCGTCGAGCGAGCCGAAGAATGTCGTCTCCTCCTGCTCGGTCTTGCGCTTCGCGCGCGCCTCCTCATGACTGATCGCGCCGGCCGCCATGTCGCTGTCGATGGCGAGCTGACGGCCCGGCATGCCGTCGAGCGCGAAGCGGGCGCCGACCTCGGCCATCCGGCCGGCGCCCTTGGTGATGACGATGAAATTCACGATCAGCAGGACGCCGAAGACGACGAGGCCCAGCCAGATCGACCCGCCCATCACGAACATCGCGAAGCCCTCGATCACCTCGCCAGCGGCGTGCGGGCCGTTATGCCCCTCGCCGATGATCAGCTTGGTCGAAGAGACATTGAGCGAAAGCCGCAGCATCAGCGAGGCGAGAAGGACGGTCGGAAACGCTGAAAAATCCAGTGGACGGTTGATGAACAGCGTGTTGGTGAAGACGAGGATCGAAAGGCCGAACGAGAGCGTGAGCCCGAGATCCAGCAGCAGCGCCGGGATCGGCAGGATCATCATCACGATCACCGCCAGAAGCGCCAGCGCCAGCATGATCGTCGGCTGGTATAGTTTGGATACGTCCATCACGACCTAATCGAAAAGCGGCCGGACCGGGCGCAGGAGCCCGGCGCCGGCGGTGAAGACATCGAGCGCGATCCCGCCGCGCCAATTGGCGCGCGCGCGGGCCGGTTCGCCATGCGCGGGCGGGGCGACAAAGACGCCGCCGGCCGCTCCGGCCGGGCCGCCCTGGAAAAGCGGCGGCCAGGCGTCACGACCGAGCGGCTGCCGGCCGCGGGCGATGGTGGGCGCGGCCGAAACGGCGGAGAGCGAAGCCAGGATCGTCTCGAAACGGTCGGAGTAGCGCCGCGCGAATTCGGGTGTTCTGGAATGATAGCGGCCGACCGCAGCGCGCCAGCCGCCCCCCTCGGACTTCAACTCGTCAAGAAATTTCGCCGCATAGCGGGCGTTGAGAGCCGGGTCGAACATCGCCTCGATCGATTCGAACGCCCCGCCATGCCATCGAAAGTTGATCTGGAAACAGCCGATGTCGAAGGAGCGCGCGCCGGCGGCGCGGCGTGCGCGGACGAAGGCCAGCGCCTCTTCCCTCGTCTCGAACCAGAAACCCTCCCCCTCCATGTTGACGGTCCAGGGCCAGGGCCTGAACGCGCCGTCGAGGCGGCGGCCCGTCTCGGTGCGGGTCAGCGCGCGGAGGATCTCGAGCGGCGCTTCGCTCGCCGAGGCGCCGATGCGCGCGGCCTCGTCACAAATCGCCGCAATGTCCGCCGCCGGACGCTGACTGGCGGCCACCGGCGCGGCGATGAGGGCGAGGAGGAGCGCGAGGCGCCACATCCGCTCAGCCCCCCGCGATCAGCGGAATCAACCGGTCGCGCCAGAGCGTGACGACGGCGTCGGTCATGAAGCCCATGGTGATCCAGAAGGTGATCGCGACCGCGGCGAGCTTCGGAACGAAGGTCAGCGTCAGTTCCTGCACCGAGGTCAATGCCTGAAAGAGCCCGATCGCCAGGCCGACGACGAGGGCTACGGTGAGCACCGGCATCGCGGTGATGAAGGTCGTCCAGAGCATCGCCCTGGTGATGTCGATGATCTCCTCGCCGCTCATTCCCCGAGCTCCGCGCCGCGAATCTTCGCGAAAACCTGCTCAGACCGGCATCCGGAGGATCTCCTGATAGCTTTCGACCACCTTGTCGCGGATCGAGACCGCGCTCTGTAGCGCGATCTCGGCGCTGGCGAGCGCGGTGACCACAGATTGCGGATCGGCCCGCCCAACCATGCCGGCCTCGGCGACCTGCTCGCCCTGACGCAGTGTTTCAACGAAACTGCGTGCGGCGTTCAAGGCGGTCTCGCCCGGTCCGGAGGCCGCGCGCACCCCTTCTTCGGGGCGGAGCGCGCCCTGGACGTTCTGGTAAAAGCGACTGGCGAGTGCGGAATTCACTTCCATGATGTTTCCCTTTCTGGGCGACGGTCGTGATGCGCGCCTCAGCGGCGCAGAAGTTCGAAGAGCGACGAGAGCATCCGCCGCGACTGGTCGAACATGCGAAGATTGGCCTCATAGCTGCGCTGCGCCTCGCGCGCGTCGGCGATCTCGATCATCATGTCGACATTGGAGCCGTCGTGATAACCTTCCTCGTCGGCCAGCGGATGCGCCGGGTCGTAGACCTGTTCCAGCGGCCGCTGGTCCAGCGTGACGCGGGTGGCGGCGACGGCGCGCGAATCGTCCGTGTTTCCGACCAGCGACTCGAAGCTGATCGCCTTGCGATGAAAACCGGGCGTGTCGGCGTTGGCGATGTTTTCGGAGACGATGCGCAGCCGCGTCGCCTGCGCGTTCATTCCGCTCAAAGCGGCGGAGAGGCCCTGCAGAAGATCGCTCATGACCGGCCGATCGCCATGCGTATGAGGTCCATAGACTTCCGAAACACGCCGAGCGCGAGTTCGTGATCGGCGTTCGCCTTGGCGCCGCGCACCATCTGGTCTTCCAGCGAGACCGAGTTGCCGTTCGGCGAATCGGCGCCCATGCGCGTGATCTCTAGCGGCTCCGAGAAGCCGACGGTGGCGAGAGCCAGCCCGTAACCCTCGTGGCCGGGGCGCGAGGCGATGGGAATGAAAATCCCGCCATAGAACGACGGGGAGCCGGCATTGCGGACGTTGGAGGCGAGTCCCCCGCCCTGTGCGCCCGACGCCTCGTAGATCTCCGCGAAGGGCTTCACATCCTGCGCGCGATAACCGCGCGTATCGGCGTTGGCGACATTCTCGGCGACAAGGCCCTGACGTTGCGCCGCGTGCGCCGCCAGGCCCTTCGCCATACCCAGAATCGTTAGGTCGAAAGCCACGGGAGGTTTCTCCATCCGTTTTTCGTCGAAAGCCGGTCTTAAGGATCAACCCTTTAGAAGAGGTAACCCGGACGGGAGGGTTTCAGTCGAATTGCGGAGGTTCAGGTGGTCGACATCAGGATGCTGGAGGCGGAGCTGTCCCGCACGCCCGCGCGGCGGCGCTGCGGACGGGTGGCGGCGGCGGATGGCGGCGCGCTCCTCGTCACCGGGCTTGGCGACGCCGCGCGGCTAGGCGACCGCATCCTTCTCGCGCCGCACCCGGACGCCGAGGGGGTGACGGGCGAGATCGTGGCGCTGACCGAAGCCGGCGCGCGGGCGATGGCGCTTGGCCCCGGCGACCGCGGCGTCGGGCTGGGCGACCCGGTCTGGCTGGCGCCCGACGCGCCGCTCCGGCCCTCCGACGCCTGGCTCGGCCGGGTGATCGGGGCCTATGGCGCGCCGCTAGACGGTCGCCCGCTGCCGGAAGGCGATCGCCCCGCACCGGTGCGCCGCGCGCCGCCGCCGGCGGCGACGCGGGGCGGCCTCGGGCCACGGCTTTCGACCGGGCTGGCGGCGACCGACACCATCCTGCCGTTGGCGCGCGGCCAGCGAATCGGGGTCTTCGCCGGCTCCGGCGTCGGCAAGTCGCTGCTCTTGAGCACGCTTGCGAAAGGGGTGGAGGCGGATGTGGTCGTCTTCGGCCTGATCGGGGAGCGCGGGCGCGAGCTGAACGAGTTCATCGCCGAGGGGCTGGGCCCGGAGGGAATGCGCCGCGCCATCGTCGTCGCGGCGACATCGGACGAATCGCCCCTCGCGCGCCGACGCGCCGCCTGGACTGCGATGGCCGTGGCCGAACATTTCCGCGATGCTGGGCGACATGTCCTGCTGATTCTCGATTCCCTCACCCGTTTCGCCGAGGCGCATCGCGAAATCGCGCTGACCGCCGGGGAGACGCCGAGTCTCCGCGCCTATCCGCCCTCGACCGCCAACATGATCGCGGCGCTGGCCGAACGAGCCGGCCCCGCCGGGCGACGAAAGGGCGACGGCGCGATCACCGGGATCTTCTCCGTCCTCGTCGCCGGCTCCGACATGGAGGAGCCGGTGGCGGACATCACACGCGGCGTCCTCGACGGGCACGTCGTTCTCGACCGCGCGATCGCGGAGCGCGGCCGCTTTCCGGCGATCGATATCGGCCGGTCGGTCTCACGCGCCCTGCCGCGCGCCGCGAGTGAAGCGGAGAACGCGATGATCGCGGAGGTTCGCCGGCTGATCGGCGCCTATGAGCGGGCGGAGCCGATGATCCAGACCGGGCTTTATCAACCGGGCGTCGATGCGACGCTCGACCGCGCGGTCGCGCTCTTTCCCGCGCTCGACGCGTTCGTGGCGACACGCGCCGAAGCGGGTGAGGGCTTCGCCCGGCTGGAGGCGCTGCTCCGCGCAGACGAGACCAGCGCTTCCGTCTAAATTTTGCAGGTAATTGTTGGCGCTTCGGGCCGCCGTGAAAAGCCTTTGTTAAGCCCGCCTCGGCGATGAAGGCGTCGAGGCCAGGACGGCTTCGGCTGGCGACGCCAACATGCGGCGACCGGCGAGACGCCATCAAGGGCGTTCGCATCCGGGGCCACCCGGACGATCCGAAAAGCCGGCGCAAAAGCGCCGCACCCGATCAGGAGACCCTTCCATGGGAAGCATTCTCACCAATAACAGCGCGATGGTCGCGCTGCAGTCGCTCAGCAACATCAACCGTGATCTCGGCCAGGTGCAGAGCGAAATCTCCACCGGCCTCAAGATCGGCCAGGCCAAGGACAACGCCGCCATCTTCGCCATCAGCCAGGTGATGCGGTCGGACGTGAAAGGCTTCGAGGCGATCTCCGATTCGCTCTCGCTTGGCCAGTCCACCGTCGCGGTCGGCTCCAACGCGGCGAAAGCCGTCGGCGAGCGGCTCAACGACATCAAGCAGCTGATCATCTCCTCGAACGGCGAGAACGTCGACCGCGGCAAGCTGCAGGACGAAATCGAGTCGCTCCGCGGTCAGATCAGCGGCGGCGTCAACGCGGCGCAGTTCAACGGCCTGAACGTGCTCTCGAACAAGGAAAGCACCGCCGGCTCCAGCACGTTCAGCGTTCTCTCGTCGCTCGACCGGGCGCCGGGCGCCACGGGGGTCAACACCTCCTCGATCTCCGTCGCCAAGCAGGATCTCGGCGCCGAGGCCTCGGCGGTCGGGTCCGGCGGCGCGGCCACCGTCACGGCTGCCGGCGCGGGCGCGCTCGCCGACGGGGACACCGACACGATCACCATCGGCGGCACGATCACCGCGGGCGATTCGGTCAGCTTCGCCGCCGCCGCGTTCGGGACCTCCGGCGATATCGACTTCGTCATCCGCGATGGCGACACGCTCGCCGATGTCGCCACCGGCCTCGCATCGCGAATCAATTTCGCCCTCGCCAGCGAGGGGATCGAAGGGTTCACGGTGTCCGCTTCCGGCGCTGACCTGACCATCGTCAACAATTCAGGCGCCGCGACGGGCGACCTGAGCGACGGCGCGGTCGTCGTGGTGGAATCGGGCGGGACCATCGGCGGCGGCCTTGAGTTGCTGAACGACATCGATGTCACCACCACGGAAGGCGCCGCAGCCGGGCTTTCCGCGATCGAGGATCTGATTCAGATTTCGGTCAAGGCCCAGGCGGCGCTCGGCACCTCCGAGAATCGCATCGAGGTGCAAAACGAATTCATGAGCACGCTGATCGACAGTTTCCGGTCGGGTATCGGCACGCTGGTGGATTCGAACCTCGAAGAGGCCGCGGCGCGGCTTCAGGCGCTGCAGGTTCAGCAGCAGCTCGGCACTCAGGCGCTCTCGATCGCCAATCAGTCGCCGCAGTCGATCCTGACGCTCTTCCGCTAATCGCATTGCCCGGAGCCGGGCGCCCCCCCGGCTCCGGGATCCTTCGCGACACGCGGCTGAAGCCGCGCCGATCATCGACGCCGGCCACAAAGCGGCGCATATTGCGAGGATACCCCGATGGAGATCCATCAACGCGCAGAGATCGCATATGGCGACCCTCGGAACGCAGCCAAATCCCCCCGACAGATCGAATATCAGGCGTTCGCGCGAATCACCCGCGCGCTCGACGCCGCCGCGGAGACGGACGGGCCGACGGCCTTCCCCCGCCTCGCCGCGGCCCTGCATGACAATCTCAAGCTTTGGACGGTGATCGCGGCGGATGTCGCCCTCGAAGGCAACGGCCTGCCCGAGATGCTCCGCGCGCGCCTATTCTATCTGGCAGAATTCACCCGCGCCCACACCCGCAAGGTCCTGGCGCAGGAGGAGAACGCCGCGCCGTTGATCGAACTGAACACCGCGATCATGCGCGGCCTTCGCCAGCAGAGCGAGGCCGCGTCATGCCCGGCCTGATCCTCAAGCTCGCGCCGGGCGAGCGCTTCGTCGCGAATGGCGTGGTGATCGAGAATGGCGACCGGCGCGCGCGGCTCAATATTCTCACGCCTGATTCCAATGTTCTGCGGCTGCGCGACGCGCTTCATCCGGAGGAGGCGAACACGCCAGTGCGCCGCGTCTGCTACATCATCCAGCTGGTTCTCGCCGGCGAGGCGAATGAAGCGGCCGCGAAACGTCAGATCAGCGACGGGATCCGGCAACTCGCCCAAGTCTTCACCGACGCGGAATCATCGCGTCGTCTCACCCGCGCGGCCGAGGACGTCTCGCTCGGCCGATTCTATCCGGCGCTCAGGGGACTGCGCGCAATCCTGCCGATGGAGGACAGGTTGATGGCGATGAATGAGGAGAGGATGTCGTGAGCTTCACGCCGATCCTGCCCGCGTCGGGCCTTCTCGGGTATCGGCTGCTGACCCAGACCGAGGATTCGCAGCGCGCGATCTTCGAGACCCAACCGGAAATCTCTCGCGACATCGAATATTTTAACAAGCATATCGGCGCGGTCGAGACGGCGGAGGATCTCGTCTCCGACCGGCGGCTTCTGCGCGTCGCGCTCGGCGCGTTCGGCCTAGATGAGGAGATCGACAAGCGCGCCTTCATCCGCAAGGTGCTGGAGGAAGGCTCGGAAGACCCGGAAGCCTTCGCCAACCGCTTCACCGATCCACGGTACAAGGAGATCGCTGCGGCGTTCGGCTTTGGCGACACCCTCGGCGCGCGCACGTTCGAGCCGGGTTTCGGCGCCAGGATCACCGCCGCCTACAAGGACCGCCAGTTCGAGATCGCCGTCGGCGGCCAGGATGAGGCTCTACGCCTCGCGTTGAATTTTCGACGCGAAATCAAGGACTACGCCGATGCAGACGACCCGGAGGGCACGGCGTGGTTCTCGGTGATGGGGGAGAAGCCGCTGCGGGCGGTGTTCGAGGGCGCATTCGGGCTTTCAGAAGCCTTCGGCCAACTTGATATCGACCGCCAGCGCGACGAGTTGCGCCAATACAACGAAACCGTTTTCGGCTCGAAATCGCTGGAAGTGTTTCAGGATGACGAAATCGTCGAGAAGGCGATCAGCCGCTTCCTCATCCGCCGCTCGATCGAGGATGGGCCCAGCGCCGCGACGCCCGGCTACGCAGCGCTCACGCTGCTCGGCGGCGGCGGCGGCGTTGGTTCCACGGGTCTCGCCAATCTGATCCTCTCATCAACGCTGTAACGCCGCCGGCTCGCGGTCGGCGCGCCGTCGATCGCGGTCAGGCGCGGCTTTCGCGGGTCGGGCCGGGTGCAGCGCCGGCGAGGCGGGAGCCGTCGCGCCGATAGGCGCCAATCTCGCCCCTTTTCTCGATGAGCGCTTGCATACGCGCCGCGGCGTCTCCCGCGCCGCGAATATAGGCTTTCAGCAGGCTCTGGTTGCGCGCAGCCTCGACGCGAATCTCCTCGATCAGCGCTTCGTGCGACTCGGCGATCGCCGCCGGCATTTCGGAGAGTTGATCGGCTAGGGTCTGGCGGCGACGGTCGCGCGCGACGATCTCGTCGATCGCTCCCGCCTTCAAAAGCCGTCGCTCCGCCGTCATCATCGCCCGGATCTCGGCCAGACGATAGCGCCATTTCATCTCGTCAAGCATCGCCATCCTCCCGCGTCGCGAGCGCCTGATAGATCCGCTCCGACAGCCCCAGCCCGCCTGCCGATGCGACCTTCTCGGCCCATTCGTCGGCGAGAAGACTGGCGAACGCCTCCTCTCCCACACCGCCGCCATTGCCCTCTCGCACGGCGCCCAGCCCGACATGGGCGAACATCTCCGAGAGGAAGACCGCCTCGAATGAGGTCGCGGCCTTGCGAAGCGCCGCTTCGCGGGTTTCACCGGCGCGCGTCTCGGCCAGAGGTCGGGTTTCGGACGCGGCGGTCATGCTGGCGACTGGGTTCATAGTCGATCTCCCTCGAATTCGGGACGATCATGAAGGCTCGCCGTAAACGAATGGTAAGAATCGCCCGGCATAGTCGGCCTTGCGAACCAGAATGAAGGAACATGCCGTGATCGCTCAGGGCGACATCATGCCTGGCCCGGGCGCAACGTCAGGCGCCGCCGGGTCACAGAGCGCGCGCGCCGGCAAGGCGTCCGGCGCGGAGTCGACGCCGACATCTGGGGCGGCTCCGGCAAAAGACGAAAGCGGCGGCGAAGAGCGCGCGGCGGAAACCGGGACAGGCGCCTTCGCCGCGCTCATGGCGCCTCAGTCCGACGCAGCGGGCGCGGCGGCGGAGATGGATACGACCACCTACCGCCCGCCCCTCCGGGGCGACCGCGCGGGCTCGCCCGCGACGATGTCGGCCGAGACTGACGCGGCGCCCGCCGTCCTGAAGGAGCAGGCGACAGACGGGTTGGCTGCAACGCTTGCCGGAACCCAACCCGGCGTCGCGGAGACGGCGACGGCTGAGGCGGCAAGTTCCGAACGACACGCCGAGGCCGCGCCCACCACAACCCGAACGATGTCCGTCCGCACGCTCGCGGAAGCGCGGGCTGCGGCGGAGACGCCCGTGTCGGAGACGGCGCCAGCTCTAGGCCCGCACGCTGAGAACGGCGCGCCCGGCTCCAACGCCGCGGCGTCGACCGGCGCGGCGCCCCCCGCCACCACGGCCGCGCCAACGCGCCCGGCGGCGGTTCCCGTCGAAGGCGCCGCCGTAGCCGCCCCCGCTGCGCCACGCGCCGAACTTGGCCCACGCGGCGCAGCGCCCGAGGGCGGAGCAGCGGATGCCGCGGCGCCCCCTGCGCAGGATAAAGCGCAACCCCCCGCACCCGCCCAGCACGCCTCATTTTCGCAAACAACACCCGTCGCCTATGGCGACGCCGCAGCGCGCGGGGCGATGTCCGGCGCCAGCGATATCCCGGTCCTTCTCGATGGGGACGGCGCAGGCGGGTCTGGCGGCGCGCACGCCGCCACGTCCGGCCGCGCGGACACGCCTCTCACCGTGCCGAGCCATTCCGGCCCGCCCCCGCTATCGGCGCCGCCGGGTGGCGAACGCGCCGCGGCGCAGATTTCGGCCCAGATCGGTCTCGCCGCGCGCACGGGAACGGGCGGCGGCGATCGGGTCGAGATCAGGCTCGATCCGCCGGAACTCGGACGGGTCCACCTCTCTTTCACCGTGGAGCGTGACGGGATCGCAGCGCTGGTCAGCGCCGACCGGCCGGAAGTCGTCGATCTGATGCGCCGGCATGGCGACATTCTGCAGCGCGATCTGACCGCCGCCGGCTATCGCAACGTGACGCTCGACTTCGCGCGATCGGAAACCGGAGGCGAAGATCAGCGCGGCGCCCGGCCCGACCCAGATCCGACGCCCTCCGCCCCGAATGACCGGAACGCCGAGCAGCTCGCCATCATGGCCGCTTGGCGCGGCGCGCCAGACGACCGCCTCGACATCCGCTTTTAGGAGCACGCCATGGAAACCGCAGCCATCACCGGTCAGACCGCCGCTACAGGCGCAGCAAACGCAAACGGCGCGAAGAGCGGCGAAAGCGCGGAGCCGCGCGCCGAAATCAACGCTGATTTCGAAACCTTCCTGACACTGCTGACTACCCAACTCAGCAACCAGGACCCGCTCAACCCCGCCGATTCGACGGAGTTTGTCGCACAGCTCGCGCAATTCTCCGCCGTCGAGCAGCAGATCAAGACCAATGACCAACTTGGCTCGATCCTCTCCGCGCTGGGCGGCGAGGGACTGGGCGCGCTCACGCCTTGGCTCGGCGCCAGCGTCGAAGCGGCGGCCGGGATCCCATTCGATGGCGAAACGCCGATCCCGCTTTCGGTCGATGCCGATCCGGCCGCCACGTCGGCCTTCCTCGTGGCACAGGCCGAGAACGGCGCGACGGTCGCTCGCCTGCCGGTCGAGCCGGGGGCGAGACGCCTGGTTTGGGACGGGACGAGCGGCGCGGGTGAAACCCTGCCCGAGGGAGTCTATCGGTTCACGCTGGAGCAAGCCAACGGCGAAGAGCCATTGGCCAGCGCCGCGCCGCGCGGCTTCGTCAACGTCGTGGAAGCTCGTCTGGGCGAGACGGGTGCAGAGCTGGTGTTGGAGAGCGGCGACGTCATCGACGCCGCCGCTATCTCGGCGATCCGCGCCGCGTCGGATTGAACCGCCGCCGCATTTCGCGACTCACAGGTCCTGGCGCACGATATTGGTCAGCAGCACCCCGCGCGCAGTATCCCCGAGCAAACGGCGCGCCGACGCGGTGAGCGCGGCGCGCAGATCATCGAGCACATGCGGCTCGGTGAAGGCGCCGGAAAACCCGCCCGATTGCGCATGGATGAAGAGAACGCGCAGGAACTCGTCGCGCAGCTTCGGCTCCTGTGCGAAAACCGCATCGGAACCGCCGGGCGCCACCTCCACCGCCATTGAAATCACGATCAGCGCATCGACCCGTTCCGCCGTGATGACCGGCACGACGAACTGCCGGTCGAGCTTGACATAATCGGCGCTGGCATTAGCGGGCGAGACCGGCGCCGCGGCCGCATCGGGGGCGTCCGCCTCTCCAGCCCGGGCGCCCGCCTCCGCCCTGGGTTCGGTCTCCGGTTCCGCCGCCGGACGCAGCATCTGTCCGCCAGCGAGACCGAGGCCGAGGCCGATCGGCCCGAGGATCAGGGCCGGCAACAGTTTCATCATGGCGCGACGCTCCTAGAACGGAAGAATGATGTCGGCGACCTGCTGACCGTAGCGCGGCTGCTGCACATCGGTGATCTGCCCGCGGCCGCCATAGCTGATCCGCGCATCCGCGATCTTGTCATAGGTGATCTCGTTCCTTCGCGAGATGTCCTCGGGCCGGATCACGCCCTGAACGCGCAGATCGCGAAGCTCGAAATTCACCCGCACCTCCTGATTGCCGACAATGACGAAATGGCCGTTCGGCAAGACCTGGGTCACCGTCGCCGCGAGGCGAAGCGTGATCTCCTCGTTTCGCTTGACGGAGCCGTCGCCGGCGCTGCTGGATGAGGAATTGATTTGCGCCGCCGGGTCGAGACTGACCCCGGTCAGATCATCGACGAGCTTGGGAAGCCCCAGGAGCGCGGCAATGGCGAGGTCCTCGTTTCCGCTCCGGTTGCGTTCAGTCGCGTTGGAGATTTCAGCCTCCTCGTCGATCTCGATCACCACCGTGAGAATATCTCCGCGTCCCTGCGCCCGCCGGTCGCCGAAAAGCGAAGATGGGCCGGAGCGCCAGAGCGACGCCGAGCGTTCATGGGCGAGATCACTCCCCGGCGCGCGCATCGCCGCGACCTCGGCCGGCGAAGGCGTCGCCAGCGCGATACGCTCCGGCGTCACCGGCGTCGGATTGACGAAAACCTGTCCGCTCGGCGTGAATGGCGGAGGTTGGCCGACATGATCGAGCCGGCTGCAACCCGTCGCGACGGCCAGCGCCAACAGCGCGGTTTGGGTGGCGATACGCTGTCTCATCGCGCCACCGCCACGGCGCCGGGGCCAGAAACCGCGCCGCTGATAATCAGGCGAGAGGAGAGGTTCATCACGCGCACCCGCTCGCCAAGCGCGCCGCGTTCAAGCGCGCGCCCGTCGGTCTTGATGTCGAGCGCGCCGCTCTCGAAGCTGATGCGGACGACCTGATTGCGTTCGACCAGCGCCGGCGCAACGAGATCGCCGGGGCGCACCGGGCGCCCCTCGTAGATGGTGACCCGGGCCTCTCGCCCAACCGCGGCGGCGGGGTCGCTGATCGCGCCTGGAATCACCGCTTCGGCGAGCCGGATATCGTCCGCCCCGACCACCGTTCTGGCCAATATCGCCCGCGCCGCGACCAGACTCTCCGCCGCAGCCGGCGCGCCGAGGACGAGCGCCAGCGCGACCGCCGCTCCCAACCGACCGATCATCGGATCTGCACCGTGGCGCCGAGCATCTGATCGGCGGCGGTTATCACCTTGGCGTTCATCTCGTAGCCGCGCTGCGCCTCGATCAGGTCGGTGATCTCGCGCACCGCGTCAACGCCGCTCTCTTCGAGAAAGCCCTGCCGGAACCGGCCGCGCCCGTCGGTGTCCGCGTCACCGATATTCGGCGGTCCCGAAGCGGCGGTTTCGCGAAAGAGATTGCCGCCGATCGCCTCCAGCCCCTTTTCGTTCACGAAACTGGCGAGAGTCAGCTGGCCCAGAACCTCGGTGTCGGTCTGGTCGTCGAAACCGGCCACGACCTCGCCGTCGGCGTTGATGGTAATCGCGCTCGCGTCCTCCGGGATGGTGATCTCAGGGATGATCGGATAACCTTCCGAGGTCACGATCAGCCCGTCGCCAGTGCGTTTCAGCCCGCCGTCGCGCGTATAGGCGGAAATGCCGGAAGGCAGCTCGATCTCCAGATAGCCCGCGCCCTCGATGGCGATGTCGAGCTCACCTCCGGTCTGGCGCATCGCGCCTTCGGTGACCTCCATCGAGACCGCCGCGGCCCTGACGCCAAGGCCGAGCTGAACCCCCGTAGGCAGGATCGAGCCGTCGGCGGCGTTCACCGCCCCGGGCTGTCGCACCTGCTGATAATGGAGGTCCGCGAACTCCGCCCGTCGCGGGTTATAGGCGGTCGTGCTCATGTTCGCGAGATTGTTGGAAATGGTCTCGACCCGCATCTGCTGGGCCCCCATTCCGGTCGCTGCGATATCGAGTGCGCGCATCTGGATTCTCCTTTGCTCGCTTTGTCATGCAGGCCCGCCTAGCGGGTAGTTTCAGACGGCGGCGCCGATCACCCGGACCACCTGCCTCATGCGTTCATCTTCGGTGCTCAGAAATTTCTGCCCCATCTCGTAGGCGCGCTGGACATCGATCATCCGCGCGATCTCGCGGATCGGATCGACATTGCTCTGCTCCCTGAACCCCTGGAAAAGACTTGCGGTCTCGGCCGGGATGAGCGGTTGGTCAGTGGTGAAGAGCCCGTCCGCGCCACGCCTCAGGCCGCTCGCATCCTCCACCGTCACCAGTTCGATCCGGCCGATCGCCTGACCATCGGCGGAGAGGGTTCCGTCGGTCGCCACCGCGACTTCGCGCGCGTCGGGCGGCGCGAAAACCGGCGCGCCGCCCTCGCCGAGAAGCCGCCTTCCGCCGAAATCGACCAGTTCGCCCGCCTCGTTACGGGTGAAGGCGCCGGCGCGGGTCAGCGCCACGCCGGTCGCAGCCTCGACCCGGAAGAACCCGTCCCCTTCGATCGCGAAATCCAGCGCGCCGCCGGTCGGCGTCAGCGCGCCCTGGCTGAAATCCGTCACTCGCACATCCGCCGCCGTCTGCGCGGTCGAGCCGCCGACGACGTTCAGCCGGTCGATCATTTCGGCGAAGACCGCGCCCTCGCGCCGAAATCCGTCCGTCGAGAGATTGGCGATGTTGTTGGCGATGATCCGCATGTCCTTCAGCAGCCCCGCCTGACGCGAGAGCGTCACGTAACCCGGATTATCCATCTTCAAGCGCCTCCTTGATGATCGCGCGCGCCGCCGCCGACGCCTCCATGACCGACCGCGCCTTGCCGAGCGTCACTTCACCGGTCAGCGATCGCGGCTCCACAAAGTCGGCGGCGCCCTCCAAGTCCGGCGGCAGCGCGGCGGCGGGCGCGCCTTCAGGCCTTGAGCGCGCCATATAGGCGGCGAGCAATCGGCGGGCCGGCGGGCCGGCGGCCGCGGCTGCGGGCCAGGCTCCGGCGCGAAAGGCGAGCGCGGCGCGTGCTTCCGCCCCCGCCGCCTCTTCGAGCCCGGAGAGGGTCTCAAGCGCCGCAGCCGGCCGGTTCTGCATCTCCTCCGCCGCCGCCCGGAGCCGTTCCGCCGCGAGGTCGTTCAACCCTTCGAGCGCGGTGAGCGCGCCTTCCGCATCCTCAAGCGCAAGCCGCGCCCGCGCCTCCGCCCGGCGAACACCAGGGGCTCCCCGGCCGATCGCCGGCTTCAGAAAATTGAGGGCGGCGTTGGCGAGGCCGAGCGTGGTCAGTTCCTCGGCAACGCGCCGGCGCGCCGCATCGCCCGCCATTTCCGTCGAAATCTCGTGCTGATGCGCCATCACGGCGCGGGTGTAGGCGAGCCCATCCTTGGGGTCTGCGGCGGCCTCCTCGAGCGCCGCATGCCCGGCGTCGCGCAGCATGATCGCGGCTTCGGGAGCGCGCGAAATCGCCTCGCGCACCGTGGCCAGCGCCGGGCCGAGGCCTTCGGCGCGGGCGCGAGCGCGGATCTCGGCGGTTTTCAGCGCCCGCTCCATCGGGCCGCCGCGGGCGATGAACGCCGCCGTCGCCAGCGCCTCGGCGAGATCGACGCCGATCGGCGCGCCCCGCGCGATGCGGCTCTGCAACAGCCTCAAAAGCGCGTCGCGCGATTCGGGCAGATCGCGCCGGCCAAGCCTCGCGTAGAGCGCTTCGGCTTCGGTCTCCTCGCCCGTTTCGGTCAGCAGCCGCGCGCGCGCAAGGTCGAACGCCGCGCCATGATCGCCCGGGATCCGGCGCAGGATCAGGTCGATCCGCCGGGCCTTCTCGGTCTCACCGCGGTCCAGAAGATCATCCATCAGCATCGGCCCGAGCAGCACGCGAAAGGACGCTGGCAGCATGGCGAAGGCGGCGATCATCTCTTCGTCGATCTCGGCCATCGCCGCCGCGGCGGCGTCCGGAACAGGACCGCGGCGCAACCCGGCGGCGGTGAACCAGAGCGCCATGCGCCCGGAACAAGGGCCGGCGCCGGCGAGCGGGCCGTCGCGGGGAGGGCGGCGCCCCTCGACCACATGCGCCAGATCGCGGATCAGCGCCGCGTCCGTCACCGCGTTCGGAAAGAGATCGAGCACGCCGAGCGCCTCGCGTCCGAACCCCGCAGCGACGTAAAGCCGGGCGAGACCGGTCGCGGCGTCGGGCGCGACTCCGCCGAATTCATCGATCAAGACTGCGGAGAACCGCACCCGCTCGCTGACGAACTTTTTCGGATCGGGCCATGCGGCGACGTCCAGCCGCTCGTCCGCGACGCAGGGGGCGCTCTCGGCCAGAGTGTCGCCGCGCCCGACAGGAAAAGCCCGGTCGACGGCGGTGCGCGCGCGCACCGGGATTTCCAGGGGCGCCGGCGGCGCCGGCGGCATCTCCGGCGGCTCGGGCGGGGCCGCGTCGGGTCGGGGCGCGGCGTCGGCGGTCTCCGTCGGCGTCGGAGGTTGCGGGGCCGCGGCTGGCGCAGGTTCGTAAGCGGGCGAAGACGACGCGGCGGCTGCTTCGGCCTCGGGCGAGCGGAATTCGACAAGGCCCTGGTCGGCGGCGCGCGAAAGCTGTTCGAGCAGCCGCCGGCGAGCGATCATGATCTCCTCCGCCGGCGCATCTTCCGGCGCCGCGCCGGGCGCGCCGCCATCCACCGACCCACCGCGCGGGACGGGCGCCGGCGCGCGCCAAGGCGCGCGGTCGGTTCCCTCGTTCGCGGCCCGCTGGCGCGCCCGCGGCGCATCCGAGCCGTCCGCACCCTCCGACGCCTGCGCGGGATCACGAAACTCAAGGGCGAGCACGCCACCTTCAAGCCGCGCGGCGTACTCGCAATCGCAGCCGAGAACGAAACGGAGCCGCGCCGCGGTTTCGTCCGGGGCCAGCCGCGCACTGACGATGCGGCGCGCGCGCGCATCGGGAAAGATCTCGGAAAAATCGAGCGCGCCGATCTCTCCAGTTATCACCAGGTCGATCTGCCGAGCGCCGGTCCGCTCGATCCCGAACCCTGTCGAGCCAAGTGGAATCTCAACCCGGCTGGCGTGGGCGACGTCGCTGGCGCGGAGCCGGACGACGCCATCCTCGGCCGCCGCGACACCAGCGAGCAAAGCGGGCGACAGCGCCGCAATAATGAGCGGCGCGCGCCTCATGCCGCCGGCGCCGCCGTCGCCGCCTTCACTGCCTGCAGCGCCTCGTTGAGCGCGCCGAAACTCGGGCGCAGATCGTGCGGCGTGTTCTGGCGCCCGACCTCGACGCAAATGTCCGGCGCATGATTGTGAAGATTGGCGATCAGCACCTCGCGGATCAGAGCGTAGAACTGCTGCTCGGAATCCACCACCGCCTTGACCCGCGTGGCGAACGGGCCGACGAGGCCATAGGAGAGAAACACCCCCAAAAAAGTGCCGACGAGCGCGCCGCCGATCAGCTTGCCGAGCACCTCGGGCGGCTGATCGATCGATCCCATTGTCTTGATGACGCCCAGCACCGCCGCGACGATGCCGAGCGCGGGCAGACCGTCCGCCATCGTCTGGAGCGCATGGCTCGCGTGCATCGAGTGGTGATGGATCGCCTCCAGTCGTTTCTCCAGCACCTCCTCGACCTGATGCGGGTCGTCATAGTTCATGGACCCGGCCCGCATCGTGTCGCAGATCAGCTCCACCGCTTCATGATCCGCGATGATTCTCGGATACTGCTGGAAGATCGGGCTGCCATGCGGGTCCTCTACATGCGCCTCGACGTCAACCGGATTGGCGCGCGCGATGCGGATCAGCGCGTAGAGCAGGCAGAGCAGGTCCCGAAAATCGTCATCCCGCCATTTGGAGCCTTTGAAAACCTTGCCGAGCGCGCGCAGCGTCGCCTTGATGTCAGCCATGCTGTTCGCCAGCGCGAAGGCGCCGATCGCCGCCCCACCGATGATCATCAGCTCATATGGAAGCGAGTGCACGATGATCTGCATCTTTCCGCCGGCGATGACGTAGCCGCCGAACACCATGATGAAGGTGAAGACGATGCCGAGAACGCCGATCATGGGACACCCCTTCCGACCACAGCCGCGCCCGGCTGGCGGCCGCGCCCGTCGTAGCCGGGCCGCCACGTCGCCGGCGCGCCGGCGCGAGATATGTGGAGCCCGGTCATTCTTTCGGCGCCCTGGCGTTACGCCCGGCGATCTGGACGGTGATCGCGTAGGCCTTTTCAGGCGAAAGCGCGCCGAGAATATCGGCCGCCGCGCCATCCTCCATTCTCGAAAGAAGGCCGGAAGCGAAGGCGACATCCATCGTCTCGAAAATCGGCGCGGCGCGCTTTTCGTCCATCGTCTCGAACGTTGCGACGAGCTTTCCGACATCTCTTTCGGCGGCGCCGTCGGCGACATGAACGAGCGCCGAGAGCCGCGCCTCCGCCCCTTCCAGCCGGGTCATCTGGTCGCGAAGTCTTTCTTCCGCGGCTTCGATCACCTTGGCCTTGATCGCGATGCGCTCCTCGCGCGCATCGAGCTGGCTTTCGCGTTCGCGGAGCGCCTTGAGCAGCGCGGCGAGGTCGCTATGGGTCGGCCCTGGCGCGTCGGCGGCGGTCGTCGCCCCGTCCGCAGGCGCCTCGTCGATCGCAACCGGACCGTCTGACGTCTCGACGGCGTAGGCGATCGCCGGCTCGACGCCGCGTGCGAAGGCCGACAAGGTGAAACAACCGGCGAGCAGCAGCATCGCCGAACGGCCGCCTTTCTGCGCGCGGCGGCTCATGCCGGCGATCCGCCGGAAACCGCGGCGATCAGCCGTCGGGCGAGCGCGCCGTGATCGTCCTCGTCTTTCGCCGAATCGCCCGTAGACACGGATTCCGGCTTCGCGGCCTTCTTCACCAGCGCAGGACGGACGGCCGCCCGCCTCGCCGCCGCGGCTCTGCGCGCCGCAAGCGCGCCTGTCTCCCCTCCGGCGCTCACACCGCCCGACGCGCCCGCCCCGGCGGCTCCTTCCCGACCCGCCTCGCCGCTTCCATTTCGGGCGGCGGCCAGCTTGCGGGCGGGCGTCTTTCGACCATTAGACGGGGGGATGGCCTCATGGCGCTTTCTCTTGTCCGCCGCGCGCGAGGCGCGCTCCGCATCCGCTTGCGCCGACAAGGCCGCCGCCTCGATCCTTCCGACCGCCTCCGCCGCCGAAGCCTCCAGCGCCGCGGCCGCCCGTTTCGCGGCGGCGAGGCGGGCGTCGATCTGGCCTACCGCGGCCTCGTTCGCGCGTTTCGCCGTGGCCAGCGCCGCGTTCATCTCCTCGACCTGGCGCGACATGGTGGTGATCGCCTTGCCAAGACCACCCTCCATCCGCGCCAGCCGCCTGAGGCGGCGCGAGAGGACCATGCAGTAGAGCGCGGCCACCGTCGCGGCGATCAGCAGCAATCCATCGGCGATAAGCTCCATCGGGCGGCTCCTATTTCAATACGAAGGAGGTGATCAGCAGGTCGCGCGCCTCGATCGGCGCGGCGACGGCGCGCACCCGGCGCAGAAGTTGCGCGCGAAGCCGGATCGACGCGCTCGGCGCCTCGATATCCGCCTCCTCGACGGCGCGCAGGAACGTGTTGAAGACGTCGAGGATGCGGGGGCGAAGCGCCGCGAGCGCCGCCGCGTCTTCGGGTCGCGTCTCGACCGAAGTCTCGATCACCAGGAATTTCGCCGTCGCATCCGGGCCGAGCGGGATCACCATTTCGCCGATCGGAACGAAGGCCGGCGCGCCGCCGGCCGGAATCGCCGCGCCTGGCGCATGGCTCTCCCCTCCGACGCCGACGAGAAAAACCGGAAGGGCGACGCGCCCCGAAAAGACAGCGTAGAACCCGCCGCCGCCCAGAAGAAGCGCAAGAAGGATGCCGATGAGGAGCGGCGCGCGCGATCCGCGCTTCGGCGCCTCTCCCTCGGCGTCGTCATCCAGACCTGTTGCGTCGATTGCTGACATGGTTCCCGGGCCGTAGATTCTCTCGGTCACCGGACTGATTACCGATCACAGGCTAACCGAAACCTAATTTCCGGCGGTCGCGGCGGAATCATTCATCGACAAGGCACGACGTCTCAACTTCATGTAAAATTTGATGTTTTCACGACCCTTGCCGCGCGCGAAGCCGCGCGCGCATGGCGGCCTTGCGTTCAGAGCGCTATCGCGGCGCCGGCCCTGCGGGTAAGCGGTATGGATTCGATCTCACAGAAGCTGCGCTCCGTCGCGGCGACGCCTCGAAAGACGCAGATGAACCCGTTGCGCGGCATCGCCTACAAGCTTCTCGCGGTCGCGGTGTTCATGGTGATGTCGTCGTTGGTCAAGGCGACGGCGGAGGTGGTGCCGCCCGGCGAAGCGATGTTCTTTCGTTCGGCCTTCGCGATTCCGCCGGTGCTCGCCTGGCTCTGGTTCACCGGCGAGTTTCCGGGCGCGCTCCGCACGGCGAACCCGATGGGGCATGTCTGGCGCGGGCTTGTCGGCTCCTGCGCCATGGGCTTCAGCTTCCTCGCGCTCGGGCTGATCCCGCTCCCCGAAGCGGTCGCCATCGGTTTCGCCGCGCCGATTCTCGCGACCATTCTCGCGGCGATGTTCCTCGGCGAGACGATCCGGCTCTACCGGCTCTTCGCCGTCGCGCTCGGGCTGATCGGCGTCACGCTGGTTATCTGGCCGCGCCTCGGCGGAATCGATGCCGAGAGCGCCACCAAGCTGGAGACGGTCGGCGCCTTCGCCGCTCTCCTCGCCGCCGTCTTCGCGGCGCTGGCGCAGGTGTTCGTCCGGAAACTCGTGCATAAGGAGACGACCGGAGCGATCGTGATCTATTTCTCGCTGACGGCGACCTTGCTGTCGCTGCTTTCCTCGCCCTTCGGCTGGGTCCTGCCGCCAACGGGAACGCTGACGCTACTTGTTCTCTGCGGGCTGATCGGCGGGCTCGGCCAGGTGCTTCTGACCATGAGTTACCGCTACGCCGAGACCTCGGTGATCGCGCCTTTCGACTACGCGCAGATCATTTTCGCGCTGCTGATCGGCTGGTTCGTCTTCAGCGAAGCGCCGACCGGCATGATGCTGGCAGGGGCGTCGCTCACGATCATCGGCGGCGTCGTCATCATCTGGCGCGAGCGCCAGCTCGGCATCGAACGCGCCAAGTCCCGGAAGGTGATGACGCCGCAGGGCTGACGCCCGCCCGCGCCGGCGCTATCGACATCCCCCGCCCCTTGCGCTATCCCGCCCGCCGAACCAGATGAGGCCCGCAAGGGAACCGCCCACCATGGAAAACATTGTCCTGATCGTCCACCTCGTCATCGCGGCGTTCCTGATCGGCGTCGTCCTTCTGCAACGTTCCGAGGGCGGGGCGCTCGGGATGGGCGGCGGGGGCGGCGGACTGGTCTCCTCGCGAGGGGCGGCTACGGCGCTCTCGAAGGTCACCTGGGCGCTCGCGGCGGCGTTCATCGCCACGTCACTCATCCTCACCGTCATTTCCGCGACATCGACCGGCAGCCGCTCCGTCATCGAGGGCGTCTCGACCGGCGTGCCCGAGGCGGACGATTCGGGCGCTCCGACCAGCGGCGGCTTCTCGCTGCCGGCTCAGCCAACGGCGCCGACCGAAACGCCGACCGCGCCGCCCGCCGCCGATTAGGGCGATGTAAGGCCGAGTCCGAGCGCGGCGGAAGCGACGAGCACGGCGACGAGGCTCCAGCCACGCCAAAGAAGAAGACCCGCCGCAAGCAGCGCGATCGCCAGCGCGCGCCAGTCGATGCTCGCGATATCCGGCGACCACAACGTGATCCAGCCCAACCGTTCGCGCGTCACCTCCCCGAAAAAGACATGGAGCGCGAACCAGATCGAAAGATTGAGGATCACGCCCACCACCGCCGCCGAAACCCCGGCCAGGGCCGCGCGCAGTCGCGGAGCGGCGCCGAGCCATTCGAGGAACGGCGCGCCAGTGAATATCCACAGGAAGCACGGCGCGAATGTCGCCCAGAGCGCGACCAGCGCGCCAAGCGCGCCGAACCAGAGCCCCCCGGCCTTCGCCGCGGCAAGAAAGGCGACGAACTCCGTCACCAGGATCAGCGGCCCCGGGGTCGTCTCCGCGAGGCCGAGCGCGTCGATCATCTCGCCCGTCGTGAGCCAGCCGAAATCGGCGACGACGACTTGCGCCATCCATGCGAGAACCGCGTAGGCGCCGCCGAAGGTGACGAGCGCGAGCCAGGAAAAGAAAACAAAGATATCCCAGAGCAGTCCACCCCGCGTCAGCACCGTCAGCGCGCCAAGCGGCGCAAGCCATATCACGACCCAGACCACCGCCGTCCGGCCGACGCGCCCAAGATCCACCGGCTCCTCGGGCGCCGCCTCCACCGCGCCGCGCCGACCGAGAGCGAACCCCCAGATTCCCGCCGCCGCCACAATCAAAGGAAACGGCAGCGCAAGAAAGAAGATCGCGATGAAGGCCAGCCCGGCGACGGCCCACGCCGCCGGGCCGTTCAGCGCCCGCCGGGACACCTTCAGAAGCGCCTCGATCACGATGACGACGACGGCCGCCTTTACTCCGAAAAAGAGCGCCGCGACCAGCGGGTCGGCGCCGAAACTCGCGTAGAGCGCGGCGAGCGTGGCGATCACCGCGGCGCCCGGCAGAACGAAGAGCAAACCCGCGACGAGCCCGCCGGCGACGCCATGGAGCCGCCAGCCTGCATAGGTGGCGAGTTGCGTCGCCTCCGGTCCCGGCAGGAGCATGCAAAACGATAGCGCGTTCAGAAACGCGGCCTCGGTCAGCCAGCCGCGCCTTTCAACCAGCTCACGATGCATCAGCGCAATCTGCCCGGCCGGCCCCCCGAAGGAGAGCGCGCCGACCACCGCGAAGACGCGGACTATTTCACTGAAAGCGGGAGGATTCTCGGCTCGGGCCGGCATGGCGCGTCCTCGTTCTGGCTTGCATTGCGCCGGCCCCCGTCCGATCCGGCCCGCCATGAATCCTGTTTCGGCTGCGCCCCGCCCACCGTCAAGCGCGCTTTGCAGGACGCGTGAAATCGCGCCGGCGTCTCACTCGCGCGGGTCGTCTTGCGGTTGTCGGGGCCAGACGAATCCTGTATCCCTCAAATCCCGTGGACTAGATGTCGCGGTTGCTAACTACTCGACCGCGAAATCATGATAACAATCTGACACGGGGGATCTCCGGGCAGTGGCGCGTTACATTTTCATCACCGGCGGCGTCGTCTCTTCGCTCGGCAAGGGCCTCGCCTCCGCCGCGCTCGGTGCGCTTCTGCAGGCGCGTGGCTATTCGGTGCGCCTGAGAAAGCTCGACCCCTATCTCAACGTTGATCCCGGAACGATGAGCCCGTTCGAGCATGGCGAGGTCTTCGTCACCGACGACGGCGCTGAGACCGACCTCGATCTCGGCCATTACGAACGCTTCACCGGCGTCCCCTGTCGCAAGACCGACAGCGTCTCCGCCGGGCGCATCTACACGAACGTACTCGATAAGGAGCGCAGGGGCGAATATCTCGGCAAGACCATCCAAGTCATTCCGCACGTCACCAACGAGATCAAGGACTGGCTCTCCATCGGCGACGAGGAGACCGATTTCATGCTCTGCGAGATCGGCGGCACGGTCGGCGATATCGAAGGGTTGCCGTTCTTCGAGGCGATCCGCCAGTTCATGCAGGAGCGTCCGAAGGGCGATTGCATACTGATGCATCTCACGTTGCTCCCCTATCTCGCGGCCTCCCGCGAGTTGAAGACCAAGCCGACGCAGCACTCGGTCAAGGAGTTGCGCTCCATCGGCCTTCAGCCCGACATCCTGGTCTGCCGCACCGAGCACGAAATACCCGAAAGCGAACGCGCGAAGATCGCGCTCTTCTGCAATGTGCGCGCCGAATCGGTGGTTCCGGCAATGGATCTAGACAGCATCTACAAGGCCCCGCTCGCCTACCATGGGGTCGGGCTGGACCAGGCGGTGCTCGACGCCTTCGCAATCACCCCGGCGCCGCGCCCGAAGCTCGACCGTTGGCTGGACGTCGCCGACCGGATCGACAGCCCGGAGGGCGAGGTGCGCATCGCCGTCGTCGGCAAGTACGTGAAGCTCGAGGACGCCTACAAGAGCCTCGCGGAGGCGCTGACCCATGGCGGCTTCGCCAACCGGGTGAAGGTGCGCGCCCAATGGCTCGACGCCGAGGTTTTCGAGCGCGAGCATCCGTCGCCGCATCTTGACGGCTTTCACGCCATTCTCGTTCCCGGCGGTTTTGGCGAGCGCGGAACCGAGGGGAAGATCCGCGCCGCGCAGTTCGCGCGGGAGCGAAAGATCCCCTATCTTGGCATCTGTCTCGGCATGCAGATGGCCGTGATCGAGGCGGCCCGGAACCTCGCCGGCCTGAGCCGCGCCGGCAGCCAGGAATTCGATCATGAAGCCGGACTGAGCCGGTTCGAACATGTCGTCTACCACATGACCGAATGGACCGAAGGAAACCGCACCGTCAGGCGAAAGGCGGACGACGCCAAGGGCGGAACGATGCGCCTCGGCGCCTATGATGCGATCCTCACCCCCAGCTCGCGGGTCGCGGAAATCTACGGCGCGGCGACGATCTCGGAGCGTCACCGTCACCGCTACGAGGTGGACAAGAAATACCAGAAAAGGCTTGAGGCGGCGGGCCTGCATTTCTCCGGCCTCTCGCCCGATGGCGAGTTGCCGGAGATTGTCGAGATCCCCGACCACCCATGGTTCGTCGGCGTCCAGTTCCACCCGGAGTTGAAATCGAAACCTTTCGAGCCTCATCCGCTCTTCGCCGATTTCGTGCGTGCGGCGCTGGATCAGTCCCGACTGGTGTGAACAGGCGTCCGAACGGCCGTCCTCAGCGCCGAGCCCGACGCCCGCCTAAACGCGCCGCGCAATGATGTTGACATAAACACTCAGGAACTATTGAAGAGGGGCGACGAAGCGCCCCAGCGAACAGGTCAGGCCCCGCTTCCCGAATCTTAGACGAGCGGGGCGCGAACATGACGTGGCGATTCTTTCTGCAATCCTCGATGAGCCTGGCCGCCTTCGCGGCCGCGACCGAAAGCCTGACGAGCGTCGCGCGCGCCGAAGGTCCGATCCTTCTTGAGGATATCGTTGTCGAATCCGCTTCGCGCGACGCACGTTCGGTGCTCGACGCGACAACCGGGGTCACGGTCGTCGATCGCGGCGAGATGGACCGCAGACAGGCGTCGGACTTCGAGGGGCTGATCGGCGACACGCCCGGCCTCACCATCGAGGGTGGCCCGCGCGGCGCCGCGCAGGAGCCAAACATCCGCGGCTTCTCCGATGACCAAGTGGTGCTTCGGCTGGATGGCGGGCGCTTCAATTTCAACCAGGGTCATCGTGGGCGATTCTTCATTGACCCCGAAATCGTCGAACGCGTGGAAGTTATTCGCGGTGGCGGCTCCACACTCCACGGCTCCGGCGCGCTCGGCGGCGTGATCTCCATCGAGACCCGCAACGCTTACGACATGCTGGAGCCGGGCGAGACGATGGGCGCGCGCCTGCGAACGAGCTATGAAACCAACGGCGACGCCTTCGGTCAGACCGGAACGGTCTACGGCGCGACGGGCGGGTTCGACGCGCTCGGCTTTCTCGCCTATCGCGACAAAGGCGCCGACTACCGCGACGGCGACGGCGTGGATATCCGCGCCTCCGAGGTGGATATAGGCAACGGCCTCGCCAAGCTTGGGTATGAGATGGGCGAATCGAGCCGGATCGAGGGGATCTTCTCAATCTACCGGGACGATTCGATCACCCCGGGCGCGCAGGACACTCCGGCGACCGGCGGCAATATCGTGGATCGCGATGCCGAGACGTTGACCGGCCGCCTGAGCTGGGATTACGATCCCGTCGGCGACGACCTCATCGATCTCTCGGTTCTCGCCTATTTCAACACGCTCGACATCGACGAAACCCGCCAGATCGACGGGCGGCGCGACACCACCGATTACGACACGATCGGCTTCGAGGCGTTGAACCGATCCCGTTTCGACGCCGGCGTTCCGGTCGAGCTCGTCTACGGCGTCGAATTCGTACGCGACACCCAGTCGGGCACGCGCGACAGCGCCGCCCGGCTCCAGTTCCCGGACGCCACGGCTACAACCTATGCTGGTTTCGCCGAGGCGACGATCGAAGTGGCCGAAGGGCTGACTATCATCCCCGGGATTCGTTTCGATCGCTATGAACTCGACCCTGACGGGGCGTTCTCGTCACGAAACGAATCGCAGTTCTCACCCCGGATCGGCGTCAGCTACCGCCCGATCCCTCAACTCCAGTTCTACGGCAACCTCGCCCGCGCCTTTCGTGCGCCATCGCTGACCGAACTCTACACCGACGATGTGCATTTCGCGGTTCCGGGTTTCCCGCTCGGCCCGGGGTCGGTCTTCACCGGGGTCAATGAGTTCCAGCCGAATCCTGATCTGAAGCCGGAAACATCCGACCAGATCGAGGTTGGCGCGCGCTTTTCCGACCGCGACGTGATCCAGGCGGGGGACGCGCTCTCCTTCTCCATCGGCGGCTATTACGCCCGGGTGGACAACTTCATTGACCAGCAAGTGAGCTTCATCGATTTCTCGACCGGACAGTTCAACCCGTTGACCGGGAATTTCGAGGTGGGCGGCTCAACCACGAACTTCAATGTGGACGCCGAGCTCTGGGGCGCCGAGGCGGAAATTCGCTATGACGCCGGTCTCTGGTACGCCGGCCTCGGCCTCACCGTTCCGCGCGGAGAGAACGACAGCGGCGATGCGCTTTCCTCACTGCCGCAGGACAGGCTGACGGCGACGGTCGGTTTTCGTCCGACGGACGAGTTCGATCTCGGCCTCCGCGCCACGCTGGCGCGCAAACTCGACAACGGGACGGCGAATGCCGACGGCTACGAGGTTTTCGACGCCTATCTCGCCTACGAGCCGAAATCGCCGCCCTTCGAAGGAATCACGATCCGCGCCGGAGTTGATAATATCTTCGACGAAACCTATCGCATCCAGCCCAGCCAGCTGAACGAACCCGGGCGCACGTTCAAGATCGCCGGTTCGATCAGGTTCTGATCCGAACGAAAGGGGCGTCGCCGTTCGACGGTGACGCCGGTCAACGCCGTTCGACCATCATGTCCGAGAGCTCCGCGCCGCTCTCGGGGTGAAAGACCCGGATGCGCTCCATCCCCGCCGCATCGCGCGTCACGACCGTCAGCGCGTTCGGCGTCGCCCCGACAGCGGTGATCTCCTCGCCCTTCGGCAAAACGATCTCGTCAGCCGCAATCGTCGCGACCTCGCGTTCCGGCGGGCTTTCCATCATGATCCGGATGACAAGCGTCGCGGCGATCGTTAGGACGCCGAAGATCAGCGTCGCCATCAGGACGGCGACCATGCGCCGAAGCGTGCGAAGCTGCGGCGGCTCGGTCCAGTCGTTGGGCCCGGATGAGGAAGGCTGCGCGGGCGTCGGCATGGAACCTGAAACCTCCGAAAACCCGATCCGGCTAACCGCGCCGGCGGAAAGCGCCGGGTCGCGGCTCGACCGTGCGCTCGCCGAACTCGCGCCGGAAGGACTCAGCCGCTCGCGGATCGCCGCGCTGATCCGCGCTGGCGCGGTGACGATCGACGGGCGGACGGTCAGCGACCCTGCGATGAAAGTCAAGCCGGGCGGAACATACCTTGTCGCCCTGCCTGAGCCGGAGGCGCCGGAGCCTCTGCCCGAGGCGATCCCACTCAGCGTCATTCACGAGGACGCGCATCTGATCGTCGTGGACAAGCCCGCCGGCATGGTCGTCCATCCGGCGCCCGGCGCCTGGACCGGTACGCTGGTGAACGCGTTGCTGCATCACTGCGGCGACAGCCTTTCCGGCATTGGCGGCGTGCGACGTCCGGGCATCGTCCACCGGATCGACAAGGACACCACCGGCCTTCTCGTCGTCGCCAAGACCGATGTCGCGCATCACGGGCTTTCGACGCTTTTCGCCAGACATGACATCGACCGCGAGTATCTCGCGCTGACGCGCGGCGTTCCCGACCGCGCCGACCCGCGGCTGATGGGTATGCCCGGACTTTCGATCGATGGGCCCTGGTTCCGTATCGAAACGCTGATCGCTCGACACAGGGCCGACCGCAAGAAGATGGCTGTGGCGAAGGGCGGACCGGGGGCGCGGCGCGCGGTGACGCGATTTCGCGTCGAGCGCCCGCTGGAGGGCGGGGCGTTGATCCGCTGCAGGTTGGAGACCGGGCGCACCCATCAGATCCGCGTTCACCTCGCGCATTTGGGGCACGGGCTGATCGGCGATCAAACCTATGGCCGCGCCGGGCGGGCCGGACTTCCGCCAGAGGCCGCCGCGTTCCCGCGTCAGGCGCTCCACGCGGCGCGGCTCGGCTTTCGCCACCCGGTCAACGGCGATCTGCTGACTTTCTGCTCGGATCCGCCGCCGGATTTCCGCCATCTTGTCGTTAATATACTCGGTAGGTGACGGAACGTCGCTAAACTTGAAACGTTGGCGTAGCCGTCCCAAGTCACCATATGCGCCCTTCCGCGCGAACTGGCAGTTCGAGGAGATGAAATGAGCTATTCAAGCCTTCCCGCCCCGTCTCCGGAAGCCGGTCTCAGCCGCTATCTGACCGAGATCCGCAAGTTCCCGATGCTGGAGCCGGAAGAAGAGTACATGCTGGCGAAAGCCTGGGTCGATCATGAGGACAAGGACGCGGCGCACCGCCTCGTCACCTCGCATCTCCGCCTCGCGGCGAAGATCGCCATGGGCTATCGCGGCTATGGGCTGCCGACGGCCGAGGTTGTCTCGGAGGCCAATGTCGGGCTGATGCAGGCGGTGAAGCGGTTCGACCCGGAGCGGGGCTTCCGCCTCGCCACCTATGCGATGTGGTGGATCCGCGCTTCGATCCAGGAATACATCCTGCGTTCGTGGAGCCTCGTCAAGATGGGCACCACCGCCGGGCAGAAGAAGCTTTTCTTCAACCTCCGGAAGGCGAAGAACCGGATCGGCGCGCTCGAAGAGGGCGACCTTCGCCCCGAGAATGTCGAAACCATCGCCACCCAGCTGAACGTGACGCCGGAAGAGGTTGTCTCGATGAACCGGCGCATGTCCGGCGGCGGAGACGCTTCGCTCAACGCGCCGCTCGGCGGCGCGGATGGCGAGGGGACGGCGGAATGGCAGGATTGGCTGACGGACGAAGACGCCGACCAGGCCAGTGAATACGCCGAACAGGACGAGCTGGAGGGGCGGCGCGAGTTGCTGATCGAAGCGATGTCGTCGCTCAACGAGCGCGAGCGTCACATCCTGACCGAGCGGCGCCTGAAGGACAATCCGGTGACGCTGGAGACGCTTTCCGGCGAATACGACGTAAGCCGCGAACGCATCCGGCAGATCGAGGTCCGCGCCTTCGAAAAGCTCCAGCGCAAGATGCGGGAGTTGGCGGCGGCGAAAGGGCTTCTGCGGCGGGTGAATTAAGCAGCAAGCCGCAAGCGGCCGTCACTTGTTTGCGGCTTTCTTCGGATCCGACAAATCGCCACGCCGCCCAAACCGGGATCTGCCGGAATCCTCACCTATCTGGAACGTGCGGGTCGGGCGCCGCCGCCAGAATCGCGAGCGATGCCGCCGCGCCACAGCGCGGACTAGCGACCCTCGCGCCGCAGATCCGGCGGCGTCGCCTCGTCCCTGAACGCAGACACGGCGGCGTCCAGCGCCATCACGTTCTGGCCCTTGTCGCCGAGCCGCCGGACGGCGACCGTCCGGTCGGCGACCTCCCGCCCGCCGACGGCGAGGATCAGCGGCACCTTGCCGACCGAGTGTTCGCGGACCTTGTAGTTGATCTTCTCGTTCCGCGTGTCGGCCTCCGCCCGGAGCCCGGACTTCACCAGCGCCGCCGCGACTTCTTCGGCGTAGTCGTCCGCCTCGGAAGTGATCGTCGCCACGACGATCTGCCGGGGTGCGAGCCAGAGCGGCAGCTTGCCGGCGTAGTTCTCGATCAGGATGCCGATGAAGCGCTCGAACGAGCCGAGGATCGCCCGGTGCAGCATGTAGGGGCGGTGTTTCGCTCCGTCCTCGCCGACATATTCGGCCCCGAGCCGCGCGGGCAGGTTCGGGTCCACCTGGAACGTCCCGCATTGCCATTCGCGGCCGATGGCGTCGGTCAGCTTGAAGTCCAGCTTTGGCCCGTAGAAGGCGCCCTCGCCGGGATCGACCTCGTAATCGAGGCCGAGCTTCTCGATCGCGCTTTCCAGCGCGCCCTCGACCCGATCCCAGGCCTCGTCGCTGCCGATCCGCACCTCGGGCCGGGTCGAGAACTTGATGTCGAACCCCTCGAAGCCGAGGTCCTCGTAGACCGAGGAGAGTAGTTCGATGAAACGCCTGGTTTCATCCTCGATCTGCTCGCCGGTGCAGAAGATGTGCGCGTCGTCCTGGGTGAAGCCGCGCACCCGCATCAGCCCATGCATCGAGCCGGAGCTTTCATAGCGATGGCAGGAGCCGAACTCCGCCATCCGGAGCGGCAGGTCGCGGTAGCTTTTCAACCCGTGATTATAGATCTGCACGTGGCAGGGGCAGTTCATCGGTTTCAGCGCGTTGGTGCGTTTCGCGTTGGCGTGTTCACCCGCGCCCGAGCCTTCGTCGATCTCGGTGATGAACATGTTCTCGCGATAGGCCTCCCAATGGCCCGACGCCTCCCATAGCTTGCGGTCCACCACCTGCGGCGTGCGGATCTCGCGATACCCCGCGGCGTCGAGCCGGCGGCGCATGTATTCCTCAAGCGCGCGATATACGCGCCAGCCGTTCGGGTGCCAGAACACCATCCCCGGCGCCTCTTCCTGAAAGTGGAAAAGCTCCAGCTCGCGGCCGATCTTCCGGTGATCGCGCTTCTCGGCCTCCTCCAGCATGGTGAGATAGGCGTCGAGTTCGGGCTTCGAGGCGAAGGCGACGCCATAAATGCGCTGAAGCATCTTGTTGCTGCTGTCGCCGCGCCAATATGCCCCGGCGACCTTCATCAGCTTGAAGCCATCGGCGGAAACCTGCCCGGTATGGACAAGATGCGGGCCGCGGCAGAGGTCCTGCCAGTCCCCATGCCAATACATCCGGATCGGCTCCCCGTCCGGAATCGCCTCTACCAGTTCGACTTTGTAGGGCTCGTTGTTCGCCTTGTAATGGGCGATGGCGCGGGCGCGGTCCCAGATCTCGTAGCGCACCGGGTCGCGCGCGGCGATGATCTGGCGCATCCGTTTCTCGATGGCGGCGAAATCCTCGTCCGAGAACGGCGTCTCCCGGTCGAAATCATAATACCAGCCATTCTCGATCACCGGGCCGATGGTGACTTTCACATCCGGCCATAGCTCCTGCACCGCCCGGGCCATGATATGGGCGCAGTCATGGCGGATGAGGCCGAGCGCGTCCGCCTTGTCCTTCGCAGTGACGACCTCGAGCGCCGCGTCGCGCTCGATCGGTTCGGAAAGATCGGCAAGCCGGCCGTCGATCCGGCAGGCGAGCGCCGCCTTCCCCAGCGAAGGCGAAATTGCCGCCGCGATATCCGCCCCGGTGACGCCGGTCGCGCACGTCCGCTCCGCCCCGTCGGGAAGAGTGATCGTCACGTTTCGCGCGCCGTCGGCCATGGGTCCGTCTCCGGTTTCGGGTTTGTTTTGCGCGCGCAAAATCCGCGCGACGGCTCTCGAAGTCAATCCGCCGCGCCGGAGGACGAAGCGGCGTCTCTCAGCGACCGATAACGTTGACCGGCGTCTTGAGATAAGTGACGCCGTTATCCTCCGCCGGCGGCATCTTTCCTGCGCGCATGTTCACCTGGATCGACGGGATCAGCAGCTTCGGCGCGCCCAGCTTCGCATCCTTCGCTTCGCGCATCGCGACGAACTCGTCCTCGCTGACGCCGTCGCGGACATGCGGGTTCGCTTCGCGCTGCGCGCCGACCGTGGTTCGCCAGGCGAATTCCTCGCGCCCCGGCGCCTTGTAATCATGACATATCCAGAGCGTCGTCTGTGGATGATGATCCAGGATGCGGCGAATCGAACGATAGAGCGTGCGCGCGTCGCCGCCCGGAAAATCGCAGCGCGCGGTGCCGAAATCCGGCATGAAGAGCGTATCGCCGACGAAAATGTTCTCGTCGATCCGGTATGAACCGCAAGCAGGCGTATGGCCGGGGGTGGAAAGATATTCGCACTCGATCCCGCCGATCATGAAGGCTTCGCCATCCGCGAAAAGATGGTCGAACTGCGAGCCGTCGCGCGCGAAACCGCGCTCGGCGTTGTAGATCTCGCCGAATGTGTGCTGAACCTCGGTGATCCGCGCGCCGATTCCGACCCGCCCGCCGGCCTTGTCGCGCAGATAGGGCGCGGCCGAGAGGTGATCGGCGTGGACATGCGTCTCCAGTATCCAGTCCAGCGCCAGCCCCTCCCCCGCGAGATGGGCGAGGATGCGGTCGGCATGGCTCGTCGCCGTTCGTCCGGCCGCCATGTCGTAGTCGAGCACGCTGTCGATCACGGCCGCGCGCCGCGTCTCGGGATCGGAGACGACATAAGAGACGGTGTTGCTGTCTTCGTGAAAGAAGGCTTCGATTTCAGGCTGCATGGTAGGCTCCGTTCATTTCACGGGAACATAATGTTAAATCGAGCGCGACGCCATTCACGCTTTTCTGCAACGCCCCGTCGTTGCATGTTCAATCCGACGATTCCCAGCCAGAGAGGATAGCAGATGACCGGCAAGATCGACGCCCGCCTGAAGGAGCTTGGCGTAGAAATTCCCGACGCCCCGACCCCGGCGGCGAATTACGTGCCGCACGTGCGCGCGGGCGATCTGGTCTTCATCTCCGGCCAGGTCTCCGGCCGGCCCGGCGACCTGATCGTCGGCAAACTTGGCGCCGGCATGGACGCCGAGGCGGGCGCTGCGGCGGCGCGCGCCTGCGCGATCAGCCTCATCGCTCAGATGAAGGCCGCCTGCGGCGGCAATCTCGATCGGGTCGCGCGGGTGGTCAAGCTGACCGGTTTCGTCAATTCCGCCCCGGATTTCCCGGATCACCCGAAAGTGATCAACGGCTGCTCCGATCTGATGGTCGAGGTTTTCGGCGACAAGGGACGCCACGCGCGCTCCGCCGTCGGCGTCGCCAATCTCCCTTTCGGCGTCGCGGTCGAGGTCGAAGCGATCTTCGAGATCGACTGAGCGCGCGATGTCGCCCCGCCCCGCTCTTCCGGCCGTCTTTCTGGCCCTGCCGCTGGCGCACCGGGGGCTTCATGACCGCGCGGCTGGCGTGATCGAGAATTCCCGCGTCGCATTCGAGGCGGCGATCCGGGGCGGCTACGGAATCGAACTCGACCTTCAGCTTTCCGCCGATGGCGAGGCGATGGTCTTTCACGATGACGACCTCGACCGCCTTACCGAGGCCGAGGGGCCGGTCGGCCTCCGCAGCGCCACCGAACTTGGCGAAATCCGACTTGGCGAGGGTGACGAGACGATCCCGACGCTGACGGAAGTTCTCTCTCTCGTCGCCGGACGCGTCCCGCTTCTCGTCGAGATCAAGGATCAGAGCCGCGCCATGGCGTCCGTGGACGGGCGGCTGGAGCGGCGGGCGGCGGCGCTGCTCAGCGCCTATGACGGCCCGGCGGCGCTGATGTCGTTCAACCCGCATTCCGTGACCGAATGCCGCGGCGCCGCACCGGAGATTCCGCGCGGCCGCACCACCTGCGCCTTTGCGGAGGGGCCTTGGGGCCGGCTGCCGGCCGCGCGGCGCGCCGCCCTCGCGCGGCTGGACGACCTTGACGCGCTCGGCTGCAGCTTCATTTCGCATCAGCATGACGATCTTCGGTCCGATGCGGTGGCGAAGGTGAAGGCTTCCGGGCGTCCGGTCCTCGCCTGGACGATCCGCAGCCGGGAGGAGGAGGAAGCCGCGCGCGCAGTCGCCGACAACATCACCTTCGAGGGTTACGCCGCGTGAGCGAGGAGGCGCTCTTCTCGATCGATGTGCTGAACGGTATCGCCGCCATCGATCCGGCGGACTGGGACCATTGCGCCTGCCCGGAGGCCGCCGATGGCGGCCGACCCATCGACCCGTTCACCACGCATCGCTTCCTGCTGGCGCTGGAGGACAGCGGCTCCGTCTCCGACGCCGCCGGCTGGTATCCGCGTCATCTCGCGGCGCGGGCCGGCGACGGACGGCTTTCCGGCGTCATGCCGCTTTACGGCAAGACCCACAGCCAGGGCGAGTATGTGTTCGACCAGAACTGGGCGCATGCGTTCGAGCACGCCGGCGGCGAATACTACCCCAAATTGCAGGGCGCGGTTCCCTTCACCCCCGCCCCGGGGCGGCGCCTCCTGACCCCTCCGGATGCGCCCGAAGGGGCCGATCTGGCGCTGATCCAGGGCGCGATCCGGCTGGCGGAGACGAATGGGCTCTCCTCGCTTCACATCACCTTTTGCACCGAAGAGGAGTGGCGGCGCGGCGGCGAATTCGGACTGCTGCAACGCGAGGACCAGCAGTTTCACTGGCAGAACCGGGGATATGAGACTTTCGACGATTTCCTCGTCGACCTCGCGAGCCGCAAGCGCAAAAACCTCCGCAAGGAGCGCGCGGCGGCGACAGCGAACGGCGTCACGATCCACCGCCTGACCGGCGACGAAATCCGCCCTGAGCACTGGGACGCTTTCTGGCGCTTCTATCAGGACACCGGCGCGCGCAAATGGGGCCGCCCCTATCTGACCCGCGCTTTTTTCGACATAGCGCAGGAACGACTTCGCGGCGACATCATGCTCATCCTCTGCGCGCGCGACGGGCGCTGGATCGCCGGCGCACTGAATTTCATCGGCCGCGAGACGCTTTTCGGCAGATATTGGGGCTGCGTCGAGGATCACCCCTTCCTGCACTTCGAGACATGTTACTATCAGGCGATCGACGCCGCGCTGGAACTTGGCCTCACCCGGGTCGAGGCCGGCGCGCAGGGCGCGCACAAGTTGGCGCGCGGCTACATGCCAACCCCAACCTGGTCGCTTCACCACATCACCGAGCCGCGCTTTCGACGCGCCGTCGGCGCTTATCTTGAACGCGAACGCCGCGCGGTCGATGAAGAGATCGAATTCCTGAAGCGCCGGGGCCCCTACCGGAAAGGAGCCGAAGATGGCTAAGAAACTCACCGAAGACGAACGCGCCGCCGCGATGCCGGCGCTCAACGCCGCGTCATGGGCGCACGAGCCGGAGCGGGACGTGCTGAAAAAGACTTTCCGTTTCAAGAGCTTCGTCCGCGCCTGGGGCTGGATGAGCGCGGTCGCGCTCGAGGCGGAAAAACTGAACCACCATCCCGAATGGTCGAACGTCTATGGAACGGTCGAGGTCACACTCACCACCCATGACGCAAGCGGGTTGACCGAGCTCGACCTGAAACTGGCTCGGAAGATGGACGCACTCGCGCGCGGCTAAGCGCGCGCGCGCCGACTGCGGCCGCCGGCGAGACGCGCCCTGACGTCCGCAAGCGATTGCGTCGGCTTTGCCGCAAGCGTAGCTTCCGGACCGGTCAGTCAACGAGGTCCGCGATGAACAAACCCCACGAGCCCAACTCATGGGAAGCGCGCGCTATGGCGAACGTCATGGCGGGCTTCACCGACTTTCCGACGCTGCATGAGCGCGGTCCGATGATCCTGACCCACGGCAAGGGCGTGAGGCTCTATGACACCGCCGGGCGCGATTATCTCGACGCGAATTCCGGGCTCTGGAACGTCGTATGCGGCTGGGACCATGAAGGGCTGATCGAGGCGATGGTGGCGCAGACCCGCCGCTTTCCGGCCTATCACGCCTTTTTCGGCCGGATGGCGGACACTTCTGTGGAGCTTTCGGAAAAGCTCATCGAAGTCTCGCCCTTCGCGACCGGCCGCGTCTTTTTCACCAATTCCGGCTCGGAAGCCAACGACACGATGGTGAAAATGCTCTGGATGATGAACCGCGCCGAGGGCAAGCCGGAGCGGCGGAAGATCATCACGCGGATCAATTCCTATCACGGCGTCACCGCGGTTTCCGCGTCGATGACCGGAAAGCCCTATAATGAGCATTTCGGCCTGCCGCTCCCCGGATTTCTCCATGCCGACTGCCCACACTACTGGCGTTTCGGCGAGGAGGGGGAGAGCGAAGCGGAGTTCACCGCGCGGATGGCCCGGAATCTGGAGGAGCTGATCGAGAGGGAGGGTCCGGAGACCATCGCCGGCTTCTTCGCCGAGCCGGTAATGGGCGCCGGCGGCGTCATCCCACCTTCGAAGGGCTATTTCGAGGCGATCCAACCGGTCCTGAAAAGACACGGCATACCCTTCATTTCCGACGAGGTGATCTGCGGCTTCGGGCGCACGGGCGCGGTCTGGGGCGCGGAGACCTACGGAATCGAGCCGGACGCGATCATCGCCTCCAAGGCTCTGACCTGCGGTTTCATGCCGCTCGGCGCGGTGATCCTCGGCGACGCGTTCGCTGAGCGGATGCAGGCGGCGGCGGAGAAGATCGAGGAGTTTCCACACGGCTTCACCTCCTCCGGCCACCCGGTCGCCTGCGCGGTCGGGTTGAAGGCGATAGAGATCATTCTCGAGGAGGGGTTGCTCGCGAATGTGCGAATGATCAGCCCGTATTTCATGAAGCGCCTCAATGCGCTGGCGGATCATCCGCTCGGCGGCGAAGCGCGCGGGATCGGGCTGATGGGCGCGCTCGAAGTGGTCGCGGAGAAGGCGACGAAGACCCCGTTCGACGGCGCGCTCTCGGTCTCGGAACGCATCGCCAACGCCTGCCTAGATCAGGGGCTGATCTGCCGCCCGCTCGGCCAGGCCGTCGTCCTTTGTCCGCCCTTCATCATGGACGAGACGCTGCTCGACGAAATGTTCGACAAGCTGGAGACGGCGCTCGACAAGGTCGCGGAGGGATTGAAAGCGTAATGTGTTCCCGACCTTGAACCGGGACCCCGAACCGCACCCCCTATCTACTGAGCTCCCGGCTCAGCGCCGGGATCAGCCGCGTCGGTCGCGGCGAGCTTCCCGCCCCTCGCGCCAATCGACCGGACCGGACCACCAGAAATGCGCGAGGTTCAAGAACCAGGGCGCGCCGCCGATATGATAGGGTCGGCTCTCCAGCCGCGTCTTCGCATAGGCCGTCTCGCCGGCCGGGTCGCCGAGCGCCCTGAGCGCCGCCTTCCGCCCCAGCCACGGCGAGAGCGCGACGCCGTTGCCGCAATAGCCAAAGGCGAAATGCGCCCCCTCATGTTCGCCGACATGCGGAATGCGGGCGAAGGTGAAGCCGGTCCAGCCGCGCCATGAATGACTGAGCCGCCAGGCCGCCGCCTCGGGCCAGATCTCCGCCATCGTGCGCTGAAGTCGCTTAGCCGCAGTCCGCTGATCCATGTTGTAAAGCGCCGCGCGGCCGCCGAAGAGAATTCGGGTTCCGTCCGGCGAGGGGCGGAAATAGGAATGCCGCGCCCGGCTCTCCACCATCATGTGACGGCCCGGCGCCACCTGGTCGATCACCTCCGCCGGCAGCGGCTCCGTCGCGACGATGAAGCTCGGCAGGCGGAAAATCCGCCGCGCGACCCAGCCGAGCCCACGCCCGGTATAGCCGTTGGTGGCGATCACCAGCCGGCGCGCAGTGACTTCGCCGCGCGGCGTGGTGAGGCGAAAGCCCCCCGCGCCGCCGGCGACCCGCGTCACCGGGCATTCGGCGTTGATCGAGACCCCGGCCTCCATCGCCAGCCGCGTCAGCCCGTCATGCGCGCGGCGCGGATGGACGCCTCCATGGTCCGGGTAAAGCGCGCCGCCGAAATAGAGGTCCGAGCGGACATGCTGCGCGAGTTCGTCGCGCTCGACGATCCGCACGCACTGCGGGGCGACCCGTTCGATGACATCGACGCGGGCCTTCATCGCCTCGAAATGAGCCTTGGTGTAAGCGAGTTGAATGCGCCCCGCCTGCTGGAATCCGGCGTCGAACCCGCGCCCGGTGTAGAGCCGGCGAGTGTAGGCGTAGGCCTCTAGTCCCTCACGCGCGAGTTGCGTTCCCACCTCCTCGCCATAGGTCTTCAGTTCCTCGACGAAACCCGGCCTGTGCGGCGCGCCGATCATGCCGCCGTTTCGGGTCGAGGCCCCCTCGCCCGGCCGCATCGCATCGAAGAGCGCGACGGAAGCGCCGGCCCCGGCCGCAGTCAGAGCCGCCGACATGCCCGTGAAGCCGCCACCGATAACCGCGAGATCGACCCGCCGCGGCGGCTCGGCGGCGAACTCCGGCGCGGGCGCCGTGTCCTCCCACCAATAGGGCGTCATTTTCATCATCTTATCCCATCAAGCCGCGGCGAATCATGTTCAGCCCCATCAACAGGAAGAACACCAGCACCGCCTTTTGAAACCGCGCGTCGGCCATTTTCCGGCGCACCCGTTCGCCGAGCGTGAAGCCAAGAAAGGTCGGGATCAGCATAACCAGCGACCAGAGAAATATCTCCATGGTGATCAGACGGTTGACCACATAGCCCGCGAACATTGGCGCCCCGCCGAGCAAAAAGAGCAGCCCCATCGAGCGCACCATCTCCGATTTCGGCAGCCGCATCGACAGGAGCATGATCAGCAATGGCGGCGACCAGAGACCGGTGAGCCCGCCCATCACCCCGGACGCGAGCCCGAATCCGATCTGCGCCGGTCTCTCCCACCGCCGGGGAAGAGGGGGCGGCCGGCGGTAAAGGTTGGCGGCCGCGAAGATCGCGATCGCAATCCCGGTGGCCAGCGTGACCGTCTCCGGGGTCGCTTCGGCGGCGACGCCGGAAAAGAGGAATATCGAAACGCCGAGCGTCGCCGCGTAGGGCCAGAATCGTAGGAACGGCTCTCGCCAACCGCCCTCGCGATAGACCTGCCAAAGGTTGGACGTGATGACCGGCAGGAGCCCGACGGCGATGGCGACGCGCGGGTCGGTGACCTGCGATAGCACCGCGATCACCGTGGTCGGCAAGCCGATGCCGAGCGCGCCCTTCACTGTCCCGGCGAGAAGAAAGACGAATGGCGCCAGCCAGATGATCGATTCCAATTGCGCCCCCCAGCGACTGTCTCCGTCTCGATAGCACCGCCGCAGGGCTGGCGCGAGAGGCGCGCCGACGCTATCGAGCCCGACATGAACATCGGCCCGCCGCCCCCTCTCGACTATCGCCCGCCGGCAGGAACGCTACGCGTCGTCCACCACGATGCGGACATCCTGGTGGTGGAGAAACCAGCAGGCCTTCTCTCCGTGCCGGGCAAGGGTGAGGATCTCGCCGAGTGCGCGGAGAGCAGGGTGCGGGCGACGCACCCGGGCGCGCGGAGCGTGCATCGGCTCGACCTGGCGACCTCGGGCCTTTTGCTCTTCGCGCTCAACGCGCGCGCGCACCGCATTCTTTCCGGCCAGTTCGAGAAGCGGATCGTGGAAAAGCGCTACGAAGCGGAAGTCTGGGGCGCCCCGGCTGCGGAAAGCGGACGTATCGACGCGCCGATGCGCGTCGACTGGCCGAACCGGCCGAAACAGATGATCGCGGCGGACGGCCGCCGCGCGGTGACTGATTGGGAAGTGATCGAAAGGCGACCCGAGACCACCCGCCTCGCGCTGCGTCCGCTCACCGGACGCAGCCACCAGTTGCGGGTTCACCTCGCCCACGGGCTCGGACTGCCGATCCTTGGCGACAGGTTCTACGCGACCGGATCCGCCGTTGACGCCGCGCCCGCCCTCGCGCTGCGCGCGGTCGCGCTCGGCTGGCGCAGCCCGGCGGACGGCGCCTGGATTCGCGTCGCGCTTTGAAGCGGCTCAGGGCGTATAGGAGGAGATTTTCGAGCCTTCGAGACCGAGGCCGGCCATCAGGCCCGACTGGTTGAAAATCACCGCGTAAATATCCTTGCCAAGCATCGAGGACGAAAATTTCGTGGCGGCGCCCTGTTCGAGTACCACGACGCTCGGTCCCGCGCCGACCTCCCAGCCGTCATTCTCGTCCATGTAGTCGATTGCGTCCTCATTCATGAAGAAGAGCGCGTAGCCGAATGTCTGCGCCCCGGCCTGAAGGCCATAGGAGACGGCGAGGGACGAATAGTAGCCGACCGCCTCCTCTCCTCGTAACAGGGCGCCTTTGCCGCCGGCGCCGCCGACCAGCAATCCGGCCTTCAGGATCTTGGGAAAGACCAGCACCGCCACAGCCTTTTCGCTGACGGCCGCCACGGCGCCGTCCTTCGCTACAAGCTGCGATAGCGCCGCCAATGAGTCCTGCCGCAACGCTTCGGCCTCCGCCTGACCCGCTGCGGCCGGCGCCGCTGTGAATATCGCCAGGAGGAGCGCCGCGCAAAACCCGGCGATGCTCCGGCCGGTGGTGCGGAAGATACTCTCGATCATGCCTGGCCCTCGCTTCTGCGCCCCTCATCCGACAGCCGGACGACGGCGGCGCGTCTTTCGCTGGATCATAACCGAAGGCGCAGAACGTCCAAAACTGAATTATTCACTCCGCCGCAACCGCCTCCCCGGCGTCGGTCACGCGGCATGCGGAGAATTTGAACTCCGGAATCTTGCCATAAGGGTCGAGCTGCGGATTGGTCAGAACATTGGCCGCCGCCTCGACGAAGGCGAAGGGGATGAAGACCATGTCCTCGGCCACCGCCCGGTCGGCCCGCGCCATGACCGTGATCGCGCCCCGGCGCGTCTCGATCCGGATCATTCCGCCGGGCGCGACGCCAAGGGCGCGCAGCGTCTTCGGATGGAGCGAAGCGTTCGCCTCCGGCTCGACCGCGTCCAACACTTTGGCGCGGCGGGTCATCGAGCCGGTGTGCCAGTGCTCCAATTGCCGTCCCGTGGTCAGGATCATCGGGAACTCGGGGTCCGGCGTCTCCGCCGGCGCGGTCACCATGGCCGGCGTGAAACGGGCCCGTCCCTCCGGCCGCGGAAAACCGTCGCCGAAGACCACCGCTTGGCCCGGATCCTCCGGCGAGAGCGAGGGATAGGTGACGACGTTCTCACGCTCCAACCGCTCCCAGGTAATGTTGTCGAGGGATTTCATGCCACGTTTCATCTCGGCGAAAATCTCGGACGGGTGCCTATAGGTCCAGTCGAGCCCGAGCCGCGTCGCCAGATCGACGATGATCCGCCAGTCCTCTCGCGCTTCGCCCGGCGGGGTGAGCGCCGGGCGGCCCATCTGCACCTGGCGGTTGGTGTTGGTCACGGTTCCGGTCTTCTCAGCCCAGGCGGAAGCCGGCAGGATCACGTCAGCGTAATTCGCCGTCTCTGTGATGAAGAGATCCTGCACCACCAGATGCTCCAGCTTCCCGAGCGCGGCGCGCGCGTGTTCCACATCGGGGTCCGACATCGCGGGATTCTCGCCGAGAATGTACATCCCCCGGATATCGCCCGCGTGGATCGCGTCCATGATCTCGACGACAGTCAGGCCCGGCTCGGCGTCCCAGCCCTCCATCTCCCAGATCGACTGAAAGAGGCTTCTCACGCCATCGTCGCCGACAGGTTGATAATCGGGCAGGAACATCGGGATCATGCCGGCGTCGGAGGCGCCCTGCACATTGTTCTGGCCACGGAGCGGATGCAGCCCGGTGCCCGGCCGCCCGATCTGCCCGGTCATCAGCGCGAGCGAGATCAGGCAGCGCGAATTGTCAGTGCCGTGGATGTGCTGGCTGACGCCCATGCCCCAGAAGATCATCGCCGAGCGCGCGGTTGCGAAGGCGCGCGCGACCGCCCTCACCTCCTCCGCCGGGATTCCGCAGAGTGGCTCCATCTTCTCCGGGCTAAAGCCTTTCAGGTGCTCCTTCTGGGCTTCGAAGTTCTCCGTGTAGGCGGCGATATACTGCTCATCCGTCAGCCCTTCCTCGACGATCACATGCATGATCGCGTTCAGCAGCGCGACATCGGCGCCTGGGCGGAACTGCAGCATGTGGGTCGCGAACCGCCGGAGACCGACACCGCGCGGGTCCGCGACGATCAGCTTGCCGCCACGTTTGGTGAATTGCTTGAAATAGGTCGCGGCGACCGGATGATTTTCGATCGGGTTGGCGCCAATCACCAAAGCGACATCGGCGTTGGCGATCTCGTTGAAGGTCGCGGTGACGGCGCCCGAGCCGACATTCTCCATCAGCGCCGCGACCGAGGACGCATGACAGAGCCGCGTGCAGTGATCGACATTGTTGTGCCGGAAGCCCTGCCGGATCAGCTTCTGAAAGAGATAGGCCTCCTCGTTCGAACATTTGGCTGAACCAAAACCGGCGATGGCGCGCCCGCCCCGCTCCTCGCGTAGCCGGCCGAGACCGGCCGCGGCGAAATCCAGCGCCTCCTCCCAGCTCGCTTCGCGAAAATGCGTCAGCGGGTTCGACGGGTCGACGTTCAGCCCCTTTTCCGGCGCATCGTCGCGCCGGATCAGCGGCCTCAAAAGCCGATGCGGATGCGCGATATAGTCGAAGCCGAACCGTCCCTTTACGCAGAGCCGGTTCTCGTTCGAGGGGCCGGGGGCGCCGTCGACATATTTGATCTTGTCATCCTTGATCTTGAATGAGATCTGGCAGCCGACGCCGCAATAGGGGCAGACCGAGCGGACCTCCCGGTCATAGTCGGCGCTGTCGCCGTGCTGCGCTCCGTCCATCGCCGTCGCCGGCATCAACGCCCCGGTCGGGCAGGCCTGCACGCATTCGCCGCAGCCGACGCAGGTGGAGGCGCCCATTGGATCGTTCATGTCGAAGGCGATCTTCGCGTCCCGACCACGCCCCGTCATTCCGATAACATCGTTGACCTGCACTTCACGGCAGGCCCGGACGCAGAGATTGCAGTGGATGCAGGCGTCCAGATTCACCTTCATGGCGACGTGGCTGTCGTCGAGAAGCGGCACGCGCTCGCGCTCGACCGTGGGGAACCGGCTCAAGGAAACGCCCTGACTGTCCGCCATTTCCCACAGGTGTGAAGACCGGTCGCGCGCGGCCTCGCGCTCCGGCTGGTCCGCGAGGAGCAACTCCATCACCATCGCGCGGGCTTTCTTCGCCCGCTCGCCGCGGGTGTTCACCACCATGCCCGCAGTCGGCCGGCGGATGCAGGAAGCGGCCAGAACGCGCTCGCCCTCGATCTCCACCATACAGGCGCGGCAGTTGCCATCGGCGCGATAGCCCGGCTCATCAAGATGGCAGAGATGCGGGATGCGGGCGCCGCGCTCCTTCGCAATTTCCCATATCGTCTGATCCGCTCGCGCGACGACCGCCTCGCCGTCGAGGGTGAATTCGATTTCATCACTCATCGTAGGGGTCCTTCTAGCTTCAGCGCGAAGGATAGCGGCGCAAATCGTTTTGGTGAACGGGTTAGCGACAGGGCCGCGCGAATTCCCGACCAAAGTCGGAACGACGGCGTCGCGTTTCAACGACGGCCGTTCGCTATCGATCACGCCGCGACCCGGAAAGCGAACGGGGCCGCGGCGATCCCTCGCCGCGGCCCCGATTCCTCGCCGGGCCCGAAGGCCCGCTCAGTCGTCGTTCACTCGACGACCAGATTGTCGTCGCCATCGTCCTCGGCCGGACCCTCGATCACCTCGAAGGCGTCCTCGGTGGCGGCCGCGGCGGCGGCGGCGGCCGCGGCGGCCTCCTTCTCGCGCTCGGCGATGACCTTGCGGTCACGCTCCGCCGCGACGGCCTTGATCCGCATCGCGGCGCCACCGGTGCCGGCCGGGATCAACCGGCCGACGATGACGTTCTCCTTGAGACCGATCAGTCGGTCGCGCTTGCCTTGCGTCGACGCCTCGGTCAGCACGCGCGTCGTCTCCTGGAAGGAAGCGGCGGAGAAGAACGACCGAGTTTGCAACGACGCCTTGGTGATGCCGAGAAGGACCGGCCCGCCCTCCGCCGGGCGATAGCCTTCGCGAAGCGCCTTCTCGTTCGCCTCGTCGAACTCGAACCGGTCGACATGCTCCCCCTTCAGCATCGTCGTTTCGCCGCCATCGGTGATCTCCACCTTCTGCAGCATCTGACGAACGATCACCTCGATATGCTTGTCGTTGATCTTGACGCCCTGAAGCCGGTAGACGTCCTGCACCTCGTTGACGAGATAGTCCGCCAGCGCCTCGATCCCGAGAATGGCGAGGATGTCGTGCGGGGCCGGGTTCCCCTCCAGAAGATATTCGCCCTTCTGGATGAAGTCCCCTTCCTGCACCGCGATATGCTTGCCTTTCGGCACCAGGTATTCGACTGGCTCGGCGTCCTCATCGGTCGGAACGATGGCGATCCGCTGCTTGTTCTTGAAATCGCGCCCGAACTGAACGTGGCCGTCGATCTCCGCGATGATCGCATGGTCCTTCGGGCGTCTGGCTTCGAACAACTCCGCCACCCGCGGCAGACCACCGGTGATGTCCTTCGTCCGCGCGCCTTCACGCGGGATTCGGGCCAGCACGTCGCCCGCGCGGATCGCCTGCCCGTCCTCGACCGAAAGGATCGCATCGACCGAGAGGAAGTAATGCGCCGGGTTGCCGTTATCCAGCTTCTGCGGCTCGCCGTCCTCGCCGACAAGGCTGATCGCCGGACGCAGGTCGGAGCCCTTCGGCGCCGAACGCCAGTCGGATACGATGCGCTGGCTGATGCCGGTCGCGTCGTCCATCTCCTCACGCATCGAGATGCCCTGGATGAGATCGACCAGCTTCGCGGTGCCGCCCTTCTCGGCGATCACCGGCAGCGTATAGGGATCCCACTCCGCCAGCCGCTGGCCGCGTTCGATAGAGTCGCCTTCCTTCACCAGCAGGCGCGAGCCATAGGCCAGCTTGTGGGTCGCCCGCTCGCGCCCGTGCTCGTCGATGATGACGAGCTGGACGTTGCGCGAGATGGCGATGATGTTGCCCTCGGCGTCGGTCAGAAGCGACGGATTGCGGATCTCCAGCCGGCCTTCCTGCGTCGATTCGACGAAGGACTGATCGTTCACGCTCGCGGCCCCGCCGATATGGAAGGTGCGCATCGTGAGCTGGGTGCCCGGCTCACCGATCGACTGGGCGGCGATGATGCCGACCGCCTCGCCGATGTTCACCCGCGTGCCGCGGGCGAGATCGCGCCCGTAGCAGTTGGCGCAGATACCGTCTTCGGCCTCACAGGTCAGCGGTGAGCGGATCTTGATGGAGACGACATGAAGATCGTCGATCTTCTGCGCCGTCTTCTCGTCGATCATCTCGCCCCGCGCGACGATCACGCTGTCATCGGCAGGGTCGAGAACGTCCTCGGCCGGAATCCGGCCCAGCACCCGCTCGGAAAGCGGCGAGACCACCTCGCCGCCGGTGACGACGGCCTGAAGCGTGATGCCGTTCTCGGTGCCGCATTCCTCCATCTTGACGATGCAGTCCTGCGCCACGTCCACCAGCCGGCGGGTGAGATAGCCCGAGTTCGCCGTCTTCAACGCCGTATCCGCGAGGCCCTTGCGGGCGCCGTGGGTCGAGTTGAAATATTCAAGAACGGTCAGCCCTTCCTTGAAGTTCGAAACGATCGGCGTCTCGATGATCTCGCCGGAAGGTTTCGCCATCAGGCCGCGCATGGCGGCGAGCTGGCGCATCTGGGTCGGCGAACCGCGCGCGCCGGAATGCGACATCATGTAGACCGAGTTCGGCTCCATCGTCCGGCCGGTCTCGTCCTTCTTGACGGCGGAGATTTCGGCCATCATCGCATCCGCAACCTTGTCGGTGCATTTCGACCAGGCGTCGACGACCTTGTTGTATTTCTCACCCTGGGTGATCAGGCCATCGAGATATTGCTGTTCGAAATCCTTCACCGCGTCGCGGGTGCCGTTCACGATCTCCCATTTCGAATCGGGGATGACCATGTCGTCCTTGCCGAAGGAGATGCCTGCCCTGAACGCCTCGGTGAAGCCGAGCGTCATGATCCGGTCGCAGAAAATGACCGAATCCTTCTGCCCGCAATGGCGGTAAACTTCGTCGATCACCTCGCCGACCTCCTTCTTGCGAAGGATGCGGTTGATGACCGAGAATGGGACCGCGGCGTTCTTCGGCAGGAGCGCCCCGATCTTCATCCGGCCCGGCGTCGTCTCCAGCCGCTCACGCACCGGATTGCCGTCGGCGTCGACCGTGTCGCGGCGGGTGATGATCTTCGTATGCAGCGTGATCGTCTTCTCATGAAGCGCATGCTCGATCTCCGCCATGTCGGCGAACATCATGCCCTCGCCCGGCTCACCCTCCTTCTCAAGGGAGAGGTAATAAAGCCCAAGCACCATGTCCTGCGAGGGCACGATGATCGGCTTGCCGTTCGCCGGCGAGAGCACGTTGTTCGTGGACATCATCAGAACGCGCGCTTCGAGTTGGGCCTCAAGGCTCAGCGGCACATGCACGGCCATCTGGTCGCCGTCGAAATCGGCGTTGAAGGCGGCGCAGACCAGCGGGTGAAGCTGGATTGCCTTGCCTTCGATCAGCACCGGCTCGAATGCCTGGATGCCGAGACGGTGAAGCGTTGGCGCGCGGTTGAGAAGCACCGGATGCTCGCGGATCACCTCATCGAGGATGTCCCAGACCTCCGGGCGCTCCTTCTCGACCAGCTTCTTCGACTGCTTGACGGTCGAGGAATAGCCCTGCGCATCCAGCTTGGCGTAGATGAAGGGCTTGAAGAGCTCGAGCGCCATCTTCTTCGGCAACCCGCACTGATGCAGCTTCAACTCGGGACCGGTCACGATCACCGAACGGCCGGAGAAATCGACGCGCTTGCCCAGAAGGTTCTGCCGGAAACGGCCCTGCTTGCCCTTCAGCATGTCGGAAAGCGACTTCAGCGGCCGCTTGTTGGCGCCGGTGATGACGCGGCCGCGCCGACCGTTATCAAAGAGCGCGTCGACGGATTCCTGCAGCATCCGCTTCTCGTTGCGGATGATGATGTCCGGCGCGCGCAGCTCGATCAGCCGCTTCAGGCGGTTGTTGCGGTTGATGACCCTGCGATAGAGATCGTTGAGGTCCGAGGTTGCGAAGCGACCGCCGTCGAGCGGCACCAGCGGGCGCAACTCGGGCGGGATGACCGGAACCACGGTCAGCACCATCCATTCCGGGCGATTGCCGGAATCGAGGAAGTTCTCGACCAGTTTCAGCCGCTTGATAATTTTCTTCGGCTTCAGCTCGCCGGTCGCTTCGCGAAGGTCTTCACGCAGCCTGTCGCGCAGTTCCTGAAGATCGATCGCCGCCAGCATCTCGCGCACTGCTTCGGCGCCGATGCCGCAAGTGAAGGCGTCCTCGCCGAAGCTGTCTTGCGCTTCGAGGAATTCCTCCTCGGTCAGGAGCTGACCCGCGGTGAGGTCGGTAAGCCCCGGCTCCATCACGACATACTGTTCGAAATAGAGCACCCGCTCCAGATCGCGCAGCGTCATGTCCAGCATCAGACCAATGCGGGACGGCAGCGATTTCAGAAACCATATATGCGCGACCGGCGAGGCCAGTTCGATATGACCCATCCGCTCGCGGCGGACCTTCTGCAACGTGACCTCGACGCCGCATTTCTCGCAGGTGACCCCGCGATACTTCATCCGCTTGTACTTGCCGCACAGGCACTCGTAATCCTTGATCGGCCCGAAGATCCGGGCGCAGAAAAGCCCGTCCCGCTCCGGTTTGAAAGTCCGGTAGTTGATCGTCTCCGGCTTCTTGATCTCGCCAAAGGACCAGGAAAGGATCCGCTCCGGGCTGGCCAGCCCGATGCGGATCTCGTCGAAGGTCGCGACAGGGGCCGCAGTGCCCGGAGTAAAGATGTTGCTCAGCTCATTCATCTGGTTCACTCCGTTTCCGAATCCAGCAGCTCGACATTCAGGCCGAGCGAGCGGATTTCCTTGACGAGAACGTTGAACGATTCCGGCACGCCGGCCTCGAAATTATCCTCGCCCTTGACGATGCTCTCATAGACCTTGGTGCGGCCCGCGACGTCGTCCGACTTCACCGTGAGGATCTCCTGCAGGGTGTAGGCGGCGCCGTAGGCCTCCAGCGCCCAGACCTCCATTTCGCCGAAGCGCTGGCCGCCGAACTGCGCCTTGCCGCCCAGAGGCTGCTGGGTCACGAGGCTGTAGGGGCCGGTGGAGCGGGCGTGGATCTTGTCGTCCACCAGGTGATGAAGCTTCAGGATGTACTTGTAGCCGACCGTGACCGGCCGGGAGAACGCGTCCCCCGTCCGCCCGTCATAGAGCGTCGACTGGCCGGACTGATCGAAGCCCGCAGCGACGAGATGCGCGTTCACATCCGCCTCTTTCGCGCCGTCGAAGACCGGGGTGGCGATCGGCACGCCGCGGCGGACATTGGACGCCGCTTCGACAAACTCCTCCTCGGACATATCGGCGGTCGCCTCGGCCAGCGTTTCCGCCCCGTAAGCCACCTCCATAGCCGTTCGCACCGGCGTAAGGTCGCCGTCGCGCTTGTATCCGTCGAGCGCCGATCCGATGGCGCGGCCAAGACCGGACGCCGCCCAGCCCATATGGGTCTCGAGGATCTGCCCGACATTCATCCGGCTCGGCACGCCGAGCGGATTGAGCACGACATCGACCGGAGTGCCGTCGGCGAGGAACGGCATGTCCTCCTCCGGCACCACCTTGGAGATGACGCCCTTGTTGCCGTGGCGGCCGGCCATCTTGTCGCCCGGCTGCAGCTTCCGCTTCACCGCGACGAAGACCTTGACCATCTTCATCACGCCCGGCGGCAGGTCGTCGCCGCGGCGGACCTTCTCGACCTTGTCCTCGAAGCGAGCCTCGAGCGCGCGGCGCTGCGCGTCATATTGCTGGTTCAGGGCTTCCAGCACCTTCTGGTCGGCCTCTTCGGGCAGAACGAGTTGCCACCAGAGCCCTTTGGAAAGCACGCTGTCGAGCATTTCGGGGGTGATCGTCTCACCCGCCTTCACGCCCTTCGGCCCCTTGACGCAGTTCTTTCCGAGCAGAAGATCGCGAAGCCGCGCATAGGTGTTGCGGTCGAGAATGGCGACCTCGTCGTCGCGGTCGCGGGCGAGACGTTCGATCTCCTCGCCCTCGATCTGCATCGCGCGCTCGTCCTTGTCGACGCCATGCCGGTTGAAGACCCGCACTTCGACAATGGTGCCGAAATCGCCCGGAGGCATCTTCAGCGACGTGTCGCGCACGTCGGAAGCCTTCTCGCCGAAAATGGCGCGGAGGAGTTTCTCCTCCGGCGTCATCGGGCTCTCGCCCTTCGGCGTGATCTTGCCGACGAGAATATCGGCCGGGCCGACCTCCGCGCCGATATAGACGATGCCGGCCTCGTCGAGATTGCGAAGTTGCTCCTCGCCCACGTTCGGGATATCGCGGGTAATCTCCTCCGGCCCGAGCTTGGTGTCGCGCGCGACGACCTCATATTCCTCGATATGGATCGAGGTGAAGACATCGTCCTTCACAATCCGCTCGGAGATCAGGATCGAGTCCTCGTAATTGTAGCCGTTCCACGGCATGAACGCGACGAGCACGTTCTTGCCGAGCGCCAGCTCGCCCAGATCGGTCGACGGGCCGTCGGCGATGACGTCGCCTTTCTTCACCCGATCGCCCACCTTCACCAACGGACGCTGGTTGATGCAGGTGTTCTGGTTGGAGCGCTGGAACTTCCGCAGCCGGTAGAGATCGACGCCGGGGTCGCCCGCATCCATCTCGTCTGTGACGCGGACGACGATGCGCATCGCGTCAACCTGGTCGATCACGCCGCCCCGCCGCGCCGTGATCGCGGCGCCCGAATCGCGCGCCACGACCTCCTCCATGCCGGTGCCGACAAACGGCGCCTCGGCGCGCAGGAGCGGAACCGCCTGGCGCTGCATGTTGGAGCCCATCAGCGCCCGGTTGGCGTCGTCGTTCTCGAGGAAGGGGATGAGCGACGCTGCGACCGAAACCAACTGTTTCGGGCTGACGTCGATCAGGTCGACCTTCTCACGCGGCGAAAGCAGATAATCGCCGCTCTTCCGGGTGGAGACCAGTTCGTTGATGAACCGGCCCTCTTCGTCGAGATTGGCGTTCGCCTGGGCGACGGTGTAGCGCATCTCCTCGGTGGCGGAGATATAGTTCACGTCATCCGTCACCTGCCCGTCCTTCACGGTGCGGTAAGGCGTCTCGATGAATCCGTATTTGTTCACCCGCGCGAAGGAGGCGAGCGAGTTGATCAGGCCGATATTCGGGCCTTCCGGCGTCTCGATCGGGCACATCCGGCCGTAATGGGTCGGGTGAACGTCGCGAACCTCGAAGCCCGCCCGCTCACGCGTCAGGCCGCCCGGCCCGAGCGCCGAGAGCCGGCGCTTGTGGGTGACCTCGGAAAGCGGGTTGGTCTGGTCCATGAACTGCGAAAGCTGCGAGGAGCCGAAGAACTCCCGCACCGCCGCCGCCGCCGGCTTGGCGTTGATCAGATCCTGCGGCATCACCGTGTCGATCTCGACCGAGGACATCCGCTCCTTGATCGCCCGCTCCATGCGCAGGAGCCCGACTCGATACTGGTTTTCCATCAACTCGCCGACCGAACGCACGCGCCGGTTGCCGAGATGGTCGATATCGTCGACCTCGCCCTTGCCGTCGCGAAGCCCGACCAGCGCCTTGATGACGGCCAGCATGTCCTCAGGGCGCAACGTGCGGACCGTGTCCTCCACGTCAAGCTGCAGGCGCATGTTCATCTTCACGCGACCGACCGCCGAAAGATCGTAGCGCTCCGGATCGTAGAAGAGCGAATTGAACAGCGTCTCCGCCGCCTCCAGCGTCGGCGGCTCGCCGGGCCGCATCACCCGGTAGATATCCTGAAGCGCGGTCTCACGGCCGAGATTCTTGTCCACCGCCATGGTGTTGCGGATATACGGACCGACGGTGACATTATCGATGTCGAGCGTCGGGATGGTGGTGACGCCATTGTCCAACAGGGTCTTCAGCGTTCCGCCCGTGGGCTCGCCGTTCTTGTCCACTTCCCAGGTCAGCTCGTCGCCGGCCTCGACCCAGATCTCGCCGGTCTCCTCGTTGATCATGTCGTTGGCGGCGAAGCGCCCGATGATCGCCTCGAAGGGCGCGAGGTAGTTGGTGACGCCATCCTCCGCCAGCTTGTTCAGCTTGCGCGGGGTCAGCTTGGCGCCCGCTTCGGCGATCACTTCGCCGGAATTCGCGTCGATCAGATCGAAGGCCGGCTTGGCGCCGCGCAGCCGCTCGGTGTCGAGCGGAGCCGCCCAACCCTCCTTGGTCTTCACATAGTCGACCTTGTCGTAGAACGCGTCGCAGATCGCCTGCTGGTCCATGCCGAGCGAATAGAGCAGCGTGGTGACCGGCAGCTTCCGGCGCCGGTCTATGCGGACATACACGTTGTCCTTGGCGTCGAACTCGAAATCCAGCCAGGAGCCGCGATAGGGGATCACGCGCGAGGCGAAGAGAAGCTTCCCGCTGGAATGCGTCTTGCCCTTGTCATGGTCGAAAAAGACGCCCGGACTCCGGTGCATCTGGGAGACGATCACCCGCTCGGTGCCGTTCACCACGAAGGTGCCATTATCCGTCATCAGCGGCAGGTCGCCCATGAAGACGTCCTGCTCCTTGATGTCCTTGATCGAGCGCGCGCCAGTGTCGTCGTCGACCTCGAATACGATCAGCCGCAGCGTCACCTTCAGCGGCGCGGCGTAGGTCATGTCGCGCTGCTGGCATTCCTCGACATCGTATTTCGGCGCTTCGAGCTCGTATTTCACGAACTCCAGAACAGCCGTCTCATTGAAGTCCTTGATCGGGAATACAGACTGGAAAACGCCCTGAATGCCTTCGCCATCCGTTGGCGTCGGTCCGTCGCCAGATTGCAGAAACAGATCGTAGGAGCTTTTCTGCACCTCGATCAGATTCGGCATCTTCGCGACTTCGTTGATCTTGCCGAAGAACTTGCGAATGCGCTTACGTCCGGAATGCGTCTGAACCATTTGATTCCTCTGGTCTTTCGCGCGCTGCTCGCCGGTGGGGAAACGGCGAGACGGCGTCCCGTGTGACAAGGCGTTCCAATACCAGCCGACTTCCCATGCCGACTTCCCGGTTCGCCGCGTCTTCCAAGACCCTCACCCCGATTTCGGCCGGGAGGGCCTTAGACGACGCGGGCTGGACCCGGCAAGCTCCGGATCCAGCCGTCTTTCCGACCCTTGGCCCCCGAGGGGCAAGGGATTACTTCAGCTCGACTTCGGCGCCAGCCTCTTCGAGCTTCTTCTTGATCTCTTCGGCCTCGGCCTTCGAGGCGCCTTCCTTGACAGCCTTGCCGCCAGCTTCGACGAGATCTTTCGCCTCTTTGAGGCCCAGGCCGGTGATGGCGCGGACTTCCTTGATGACGTTGATCTTCTTGTCGCCCGCGGCCTTGAGGATGACGTCAAATTCGGTCTGCTCCTCGGCGGCCTCGCCAGCGTCGCCGGCGGCCGGACCCGCCATCATCACGGCGCCGCCCACGGCGGGCTCGATGCCGTATTCGTCCTTCAGGATGTTCTTAAGCTCGACCGCCTCGAGGAGGGTCAGGCCAACGAGATCTTCTGCAAGTTTCTTCAGATCAGCCATTTCGTTTTTCCATTCGCTTGTCTTCGTGGTTCCGGCGTCGGGCGTCTGCCCGCGCCTCCCGATTGCTTGCCAGGTTCAGGCGGCCTCGCGCTCGCTCAGCGTCGTCAGAACGCTGGCGATGTTCGAGGCCGGTGCGCCAATAGCGCCCGCGAGGTTGGCGGCGGGCGAGATGAGACATCCCGCGATCGACGCCAGAACTTCCTCGCGCGAAGGCATCGCGGAGAGCGCTTTCACGCCGGCCGCGTCCAGAATGGTCGACCCCATCGCTCCGCCGAGCACAACGAGCTTCGCGTTGTCCTTGGCGAAAGCTTCGGTGACTTTCGCCGCCGAAACGGGGTCTTCGGCGTAACCGAACACCGTCTGGCCCGTGAGAAGGTCCTTCAGACCCTCGCACGGCTTGCCCTCCAGGGCGATTTTGGCGAGCCTGTTCTTGGCGACGCGGACCGACGCGCCCGCGGCGCGCATGCGCGCCCGGTAGTCCGACATCTCAGCGACCGAGAGACCGACGTAGTGACACACCACGACGGCGCCAGAGTCAGAAAAGATCTGGCCGAGTTCCTCGACCACAGCTTCCTTCTGGGCTCTATCCACAGTCTTCTCCAAGGTTCAGGCGGTCAGGAACGTCCCTTCCGCCGGCTCAAGTTCAGACAGCCGGTTCCCCGCCTGCCCGCTTCTGCTCCCGTCCCGGGTCAGCCAAAACCGCCGCCATGGAAGACGACCGATCCTGCGTTTCCCGTCTATGGCGGGCCTTACGGGGTTTACCCCCCGCCCACCGTCTCGGACCGGAAGAGCGCCGCCCGAGGGCGCCGCCCGTCATCCCGCCGGGCGAACCCGGCGGAACCTCACTGGGCGGAATTGGCGTCAGCCACATCCACCGTCACGCCCGGCCCCATCGAGGAACTGAGCGAAATCTTCTTCATATAGGTGCCCTTGGCGCCCGCCGGCTTCGCCTTGCCGACCGCCTCGACAAAGGCCCTGGCGTTGGCGAGAAGGCTCTCTTCGTCGAAGCTGGCCTTGCCGATCCCGGCATGGACGACGCCGGCCTTCTCGACCTTGAACTGCACCTGTCCGCCCTTGGCGGCCTTCACCGCCTCGGCGACATCCATGGTCACCGTGCCGACCTTCGGGTTCGGCATCAGGTTGCGCGGTCCGAGCACCTTTCCGAGCCGACCGACGATCGGCATCATGTCTGGCGTCGCGATGCACCGGTCGAACTCGATCTTGCCGGACTGAACCGTCTCCATCAACTCTTCCGCGCCGACGATGTCGGCCCCGGCGGCCTCGGCCTCCTCGGCCTTCGGGCCGCGCGCGAAGACCGCGACGCGCACGGTCTTTCCGGTGCCCGAGGGCAGCGTCACCGTACCGCGAACCATCTGGTCGGCGTGGCGCGGATCGACACCGAGATTCATCGCAATCTCGACCGTCTCGTCGAATTTCGCCGTGGCGTTCGCCTTGACCAGCGCCACCGCGTCGGCCAGCGGAAGGTTCGACTTGCCGTCGAAGGCCGCGCGCGCCGCTTTTACTCTTTTTCCAAGCTTCGCCATGACCCTACCCCTTGACCTCGATGCCCATCGAAAGCGCGGACCCGACGATGATCTTCATCGCGGCCTCCACGTCGTTCGCGTTGAGATCCTGCATCTTCGTCTCGGCGATCTCGCGGACCTGCTTCACCGAAACCGTCCCGGAGGTCGCCCTGCCCGGAGTCTTCGACGCGGACTTCAACTTCGCGGCCTTCTTCAGAAGATACGACGCGGGCGGCGTCTTGATCTCCATCGTGAAAGACTTGTCCTGATAGTAGGTGATGATCGTCGGGCAGGGCGCCCCGGACTCCATCTCCTGCGTCTTGGCGTTGAACGCCTTGCAGAACTCCATGATGTTGATGCCGCGCTGACCCAGCGCCGGGCCAATGGGCGGCGAAGGATTCGCCTTGCCCGCGGGCACCTGCAGCTTGATCACGCCGATCTTCTTCTTGGCCATCGCGGCCTCCTTTCCATGCCGCCCCGCGGGTCGCGACCCCGAAGCTCGATGAGCGCGGTGCGGTCCGAGGGGCGCGCCCCTCTCGCCTCCCGCAATATGCGCCTCAGACCTGTTTTGAGACCTGGGCGTATTCCAGTTCGACCGGCGTCGGCCGGCCGAAGATCGAAACCATGACCTTCAGCCGGGCGCTGATCTCGTCGACCTGTTCGACCATGCCGGTGAAGCTCTCGAACGGACCGTCGGTGACGCGCACCTGCTCGCCGACCTCGAAGGAGATCTTCGGCCGCGGCCGCTCGGCCCCTTCCTCGACGATATTGAGGAGCTGGTTGACCTCCGAATCGCGCATCGGACTCGGCTTGCCTTGCGGGCCGAGGAAGCCGGTGACGCGGTTGGTGTCGATAATGTGGAGATAGGCCCGGTCGGTCATCTCCATCTTCACAAGAACGTAGCCCGGCATCAGACGGCGCTCCGCCTTCACCTTCTTGCCGCGCCGAATCTCCATCACCTCTTCGGTGGGGACGAAAATCTCCTCGATCTCGTCCGTCAGCCCTTGCTGCTCGACGGATTCGCGCAATGTCTCCGCCACACGCTTCTCGAAATTCGAAAAAACGTGCACGGCATACCAGCGTTTGGCCATTCTCTTCGCCGCCTCTCCGCTTCTCGCGCTGTCGCCCTTTCGGGTCCCGTCGCGCAACTCGCCGCGCCTTTTCCAAACTGAAAGGGCGCGCGTTGCGAATCGACGCGCGCCTCCCCCATGTCCAGAGGAAGGCGACCTAGACCCCGCTCGAGATCAAGTCAAGCGCCGAGCCGTAGAATCTGATCAATTCCGAACCCGATGATCATGTCCGCAAAAAAGAAGAACAGGGCCGCGAGCGAGGCCATGATGAACACCATGATCGTCGTCAGCACAGTCTCCTTGCGCGTCGGCCAGACGACTTTCGACGCCTCGACGCGGACCTGCTGGATGAACTGCGCGGGATTCGTGCGCGCCATGTCGTCGCCTTTCTCTCTCGCCGGCGCTGGCAGGGGCGGGGGGACTCGAACCCACGACCCTCGGTTTTGGAGACCGATGCTCTACCAACTGAGCTACACCCCTAGCGCGGGCGAGAGCGATCTAAGTTGAATCGCCCCGCGATGCAAGCGCCGCTACTCGCCCGGCGCGGCGTAGCGCGCGACGATCTCCGCACCGCGCGCCGGCGAGATGATCGGTGGGATCACCGTCAGCAGCGCTCCCGCTCCGTCCATCAGGTAAATGAAGGAGCCATGCGCAAAGACCGGGCCGTATTCGGGGTCGACGAACACCTCTTTCGCCTCGATCTGGAATAGCGCGCGCACGCGCTCAAGCTCCGCCTCCGTTCCGGTCAGGCCGACGATTCCGGGGCCGAATTCAGCCAGCGATTCTGTCATGCCCTCCGGCGTGTCGCGCGCGGGGTCGACCGTGATCAGCACCGGACGCACCGGCAAACCGGCCGCGCCGGCGATCTCCGCAATCTCGGCCATGCGCGGCAGGGCGGTGGAGCAGATCGCCTGACAATGGGAGTAGCCGAAAAAGAAGAGCTGCATCCGCCCCTCGGGGTCCGCCTCGGTCCGCTTCGCCCCGTTCTGGTCCGTCAGCGTGAAGGCGCCGCCGAGATCGACGGGAAACGGCGTCGCATCGCCCTCCAGCGGCCTGTCCGAGAGGTGACGAAGCGCCTCCTCCTTGTCCTCATGCGTCACACCGTCATGGGCGAAAGCCGCCGCCGCCATCACGACTGTCGCCGCGCCGGCGGTCCAGCTTGCGCGCCAACCCCTCCTACCGGCCGAAAACCGCATCAGAACCAGTCCTCGATGAACGCCTTGTCCGCCTCCGCGCCGAGACCGAGATACCCGCCCTTTGCGATTTCCGCCTCGACGCGCGGATCCTTGCGGAACCACGGGCCGTCCTTCTTGGCGGCTTCGGGGTTCTTCCCGGCCCAAACCTTCGTCCATCGATCGGCCTTGATCCATTCCGCTTCGCCCGCCGCGCGGATGAACTGCACCATGTAGAACTTGGCGGGCGCGCGCTCCTCGTCGCCGACCAGCAGGCCATCGACCTCGACCTCCTCGCCGCACCAGGGCCGAAGGTCGGCGACGGCGCCGTTGAAGAGTGGCTGGCTGTTCTTCATCGGAAACACCAGAACGCCATCCGACGCGCGCACCAGTCCGAGTTGGCGATCGCCGCCCCCGCAATCCGCCGGGCAATCGCCAGTCATCTCGCAGAGGATGTCGACCACCCTGGCCGTGAATAGAGCTTTCTCCTCACCCAGCAGCCCCCAGGATTTCGCATTGGAGCCGGCCGCGAAGTCCGCGGCGGAAAGTGGCGCGGCGAACAGGGTCAGCGCCACGGCGGCCAGCCGGACAATCCATGGGTTCATTTCGCAGGTCATGGCGTCACTCCTCGGGCTCGGGGATCGCGAACCCTGGCGTCACGCCGTAGTCCTCATGGCTCAGATTTACGATTCCGGCGTCCCCGACCACTTCGCCGATCACGATGTAGTCGATGCCGTCGCGCCGGTAATGCTCGCCCGTGGCGGTGAGCTGGCGGCTCGCGGTCGTCACCAGACGGTCGCCGCCGTTGGTCTTGTCGCTGTCCTCGATCTTCAGGATCATGTAGACGGTTCCGTCCTCCGCCAGCAGCCCGACCGGTATGCCGCCGGCCGCGCACCAGACCGCGCATGTGTGGTGGGCGGTTCCCAGCGTCGCCTCGGCGGCGCCCATGACGCCCGAGAAATAGCACCAGGTGTCCATCGCCTCGCCGGTGACGGTGATCTTCTCCGCCGCCGCCGCTCCGGCCCAGCCAGCGGCGAGGGCCGCCGCAACTCCCGCTATCGCACGCATCGTCCGCCTCCCTGTTCATCGGATCATGCCATAAAACCGCTCGCGCCCCGATAAACTTGCCGAGACTCGCGGCGCGGGTATGCTCCCCCGGGATGAGGGGCGGCGCATGAAAATCCTCTTTGTGCATGAGAATTTCCCGGCGCAGTTCGGCGCCTTCGGCCGCTGGCTTTCCGGCCGGGGTTGGGATGCGCGCTTCGCCACCGCCTGGCGGGGCGGAGAGCCGAACGATCCGCGCTTCCTGCGCTACGCGGCGCACCGCGGCCCGACGGAGGGCGTTCATCCCTACGCCGCCAATCTGGAGAAAGCCGCGATCAACGGCCAGGCCGCGGCCCGCGCCTTCATCGAGGCGCGCGCGAACGGCTACGCCCCCGATATCGTCATGGCCCATTCCGGCTGGGGTTCGGGCATGTTCGCGCGCGACATCTGGCCGGAGGCGCGCTTCGTTCCCTATTTCGAGTGGTGGTACGAATATCCGCCGCCGGACGATCTCTCACTCGGGATCCACAAGTCGGATCTTCACGCCCAACTCCTGCAAAGAGTGCGGAACGCCCCTTTCCTGCTGGATCTGGAGGGCGCGGACTTGGCGTTCTGTCCGACCGAATTTCAGGCGGCCCGCTTCCCCGCCGCGCTTCGTCGACAACTGACGGTGATGCATGACGGCATTGATTGCGCCCTCCACCGCCCGGCCGAGCGCCCGGTGACGGTGGCCGCCGGGCTCGATCTTGCAGCGATGCCGGAAATCGTCACCTTCATCACGCGGGGGATGGAGCCGCATCGCGGCTTTCCGCAGTTCATGCGGGCGCTCAGCGCGCTTCAGGCGGCCCGGCCCGGCCTTCACGCGATCATCGGCGGCGAGGATCGCGTTTCCTATGGCGCGCGACTCCCCGAAGGCGAAAGCTGGAAGGCGCGAATGCTCGCCGAGCTCGACGACACGCTCGACCACGCGCGCATCCACTTCGTCGGCCTGCAGCCGCGCGCCGAATATGTGAAGCTGCTTCAAGCGAGCGACGCCCATGTCTACCTCACCGCCGATTTCGTCCTCTCCTGGTCGATGCTGGAGGCGATGGCGATCGGCTGCCCGCTCATCGTCTCCGACTGCGCGCCGGTGCGCGAGTTCATGGACGAGGAGACCGGACTCTTCTGCGGCCTCCATGACCAGGCGGCGCTTGAGCGGCGTATCGCGGAAGCCCTCGACCATCCGGAAACGATGCGCGCCAAGGGCGCCGTCGCCCGCACGGCGGTCATGGCGCGCTGCGATCGGGCGACGATCTGGCCGGCGAAAGAGAAGTTGCTCACGAGCCTGCTCTGAAGGTTCGCGCGCGGATGTGTAGCGTCTTGCTCAGCCGCGCGAGCGACGCGATGTCGCCATTCCCAGCAAGTCGGCAGAACGTTGGAGACGGTTTTCCCGCCAGACTGGCGTCGCATGGCGCGCGCCGTGCTGCAAAGCCCCGCATCGCCAAAGCTGCAGAATGACAAGAGCGGAAGGCCGCCCGGACTCTTCGCCGCTTACCAGCGGAAAAAGGCCGCCCTATCAGGCGGCCTTTCGCATTCATAAGTGGGCGGACGCTTACTCGATGATCTTGCCGACGACGCCGGCTCCGACGGTGCGGCCGCCTTCGCGGATGGCGAAGCGCAGGCGCTCCTCCATGGCGATCGGGGCGATCAGCGTCACTTCCATCTTCACGTTGTCGCCCGGCATCACCATCTCGGTGCCCTCGGGCAGCGCGCAGGTGCCGGTCACGTCCGTCGTCCGGAAGTAGAACTGCGGCCGGTAGTTGGTGAAGAACGGCGTGTGCCGCCCGCCCTCGTCCTTGGTCAGGATATAGGCCTCGGCCGTGAACTTCGTGTGCGGCTTCACCGAGCCCGGCTTGCAGAGCACCTGGCCCCGCTCCACGCCCTCGCGGTCGACGCCGCGCAGAAGCGCGCCGATATTGTCGCCCGCCTCGCCCCGGTCCAGAAGCTTGCGGAACATCTCCACGCCGGTGCAGATCGTCTTCTTCGTGTCCTTGATCCCGACGATCTCGATCTCTTCGCCGACCTTGATCACGCCGCGCTCGACACGCCCCGTCACCACCGTGCCGCGACCCGAAATCGAGAACACGTCCTCGATCGGCATCAGGAACGGCTGGTCGATCGGACGATCCGGCTGCGGGATGAACGCGTCCACCGCCGCCATCAGCTCGGCGATCTTCTCCGCCCCGATCTCGGGGTCGCGATCCTCCAGCGCCGCGAGCGCCGAGCCGGCGATGATCGGCGTGTCGTCGCCCGGGAAATCGTACTCGGTCAGAAGCTCGCGCACCTCCATCTCGACAAGCTCGAGAAGCTCCGGGTCGTCGACCTGGTCAACCTTGTTCAGGAAAACCACCATCGCCGGAACGCCGACCTGCTTGGCCAGGAGAATATGCTCGCGCGTCTGCGGCATCGGACCGTCCGCCGCGTTCACCACCAGGATCGCGCCGTCCATCTGCGCCGCGCCCGTGATCATGTTCTTCACGTAGTCCGCGTGGCCCGGGCAATCGACATGCGCGTAGTGGCGCGCCTCCGTCTCGTACTCGACATGCGCCGTCGAGATCGTGATCCCGCGCGCCTTCTCCTCCGGCGCCGCGTCGATCATGTCATAGGCCTTGAACTCGCCGAACTGCTTCGTGATCGCAGCCGTCAGCGTCGTCTTGCCATGGTCAACATGACCAATCGTCCCGATGTTGCAGTGCGGCTTCGTACGCTCAAACTTCGCTTTCGCCATCGCTCCAGGGTCCTCGAATTCAATTATGCGGCGCGCCGTTCGCGCCTCGCCATTCTCGCGCGGCGAGATAGGCGATAACCGGGGGCGAGGCAACAGGGAATCATTGTCGCCCGACGGCCATACCGGAGCGCGCCGACGCTCACCGCGCGGAAGAGACCACGCCCACACCGCCCGAAGCGGCGCTCTCACCTTGTTCATCGGTGTGAGGAGTACATCTTCCGGCGGCGCGAATGACCTTCGATAGACAGGTTTCCGCGTGATGGCCGGTTGCGGCGCGACCCGGCGCGCGCCACCGCAATCAGAACCGTAGTGATGATGGAGCGGGTGAAGGGAATCGAACCCTCGTCGTAAGCTTGGAAGGCTTCTGCTCTACCATTGAGCTACACCCGCTCGGTTGCGGCCGGCGCCGCCGGCCGCGCGCGATCAGTTGACCGCGTCGGTCGCGGCCTTGGCGGCCTTGAACTTCACGCTGGTCTTGGCGGCGAAGGTCATCGTCTCGCCGGTCCGCGGGTTGCGACCCTGGCGGGCGTCCTTATGGACGGTCGAGAGACGACCGAGGCCCGGCACCGCGACCACGCGGCCGTCCTTCAGCGCCGCGATCGCCGCATCGGCGAATGCCTCGAGCGCAGCTGCGGCCTGGCTCTGGGTGATGCCGGCGCCTTCGGCGACGGCCGCGACGACTTCGGATTTCTTGTCCATGGATTGTCTCCTGCCTTTGTTGCGCGACCGATGGCCCCCTGCACCGTCGCGCCCCCTTATTAGTCAAGATTTCCGTCAAGAAAACCGCCAAATCGACATGGAATCCGAAAATCCCGCTAAAACCCTCAGGAAAGCGCCGTCGCAGGTTATTTTCGCCGCTCTCTTGCCGGATCCGCGGCGACGGGCCATGCATATCCAGGCTGAACAGCACGAGAGAGATCCATGCCGACGACGCTTATCACCGGAGCAAATCGCGGTATCGGGCTGGAGATCAGCCGCCGTCTCGCGGCGCGGGGCGACAATGTGCTCGCCTGCGCGCGCGCTCATCCACCCACGGGCGAGAGGTTCGAGCCCGTCGAACTCGACGTGACAATGGAAGATTCGCTTGCGGCGCTTTCAACGCGGCTGGACGGGCGCGCGCTCGATCTGCTGGTCTGCAACGCCGGACGGCTGATCGGGCGCGGCGGCGTCGACGATCCCGCCTATAGCGCCGAGGCCTTCGCCGAGGTTCTCGCGGTGAACGTCACCGGCGTGTTCATGACGATCCGCGCCTGCCTCCCTGCGCTGCGGCGGGCGAAGGGGAGAATCGCGGTAATTTCGTCGCAAATGGGTTCGAGCGCGCGCGCGAAGGGAGCCGCATATCTCTACCGCGCCTCGAAAGCCGCGGCGACCAACCTTTCGGTCTCGCTGTCCAAGGAGCTCGGCGACGAGGGGATCGCGGTCGGGGCCTATCACCCGGGCTGGGTTCGGACCGATATGGGCGGCGGCGGCGCGGCGATCTCAGTCGAGGAGAGCGCCGCCGGGCTGATCGCCCGCTTCGACGAGTTGAACGTCGCCAACGCCGGGCGGCTCCTTTTCTATTCCGGTGAGGAAATCCCCTTCTGAGCCACCAACCCGGCCTCCTCCACCGTTGCGATCAGCAAATCGATCTCACGCGCGCCGCTGAACCGGTGATCGGCGCCTTTCACCAGCGTCAGCCGAGTGTCCGGCCCCTCGACATGGCCGAGAAGCCTCATGGCGACATCGACGCTCACATCCTCGTCGGCTGTCCCCTGCAGAAGCCGCACCGGGAAGCCGACGCGAAGCGGCGCGTCGAGGACGAGGTTCCGCGCTCCGTCCTCGATCAGCTTTCTCGTGATTGGATAGGGATCGTCCGAATAGGCCGAAGGACGGCGCCAGAGGCCCGTCGCCGCCATCTCCGCTCGCGCCGCTTCGTTCATCGACGCCGCCATCTCCACGGTGAAATCGGGCGCTGCGGCGACGCCGACCAGCGCCGCGACGCGCGCCGGCGCCGCGCGCGCCAGGAGCAGAGCGATCCACCCGCCCATGGAGGATCCGACGACGACCTGCGGCCCTTCCGTCAGTCGCGTCACAGCTTGGATCGCGTCATCCGCCCAGTCGCCGACGCAGCCATCCTCAAACGCGCCGGAGGACGCGCCATGCCCCCGATAGTCGAAGCGCAGGAACGCGTGGCCCTCTCTTCGCGCCCAGGCCTCCAGCGCCAGCGCCTTCGTGCCCTCCATGTCGGAGCGGAACCCGCCGAGAAAGACCACGCCCGGCGCGGCGCGTCCGGCTCCCTGCGCCTTGGTCCTGACATGCGCGATGCGACGGTCGGGGCCGAGGTCGAGATAGGTGGGCGTTGACATTTCTTCGGCTCCTGCGTCGATGCGGTCGCGCCAAGACTAGATCGCCGGCGCGCGCGACGAAACCTTCGCCGCCCGCCCTGTGATCGCGAGAAAGCGGAGCGTCAGAAGACACGCGGTCACGATCAGCCCGACCGCGAGCCCGACCCAGAGCCCGACGCCGCCCAGGCCCATCGGAAAGGCCAGGAACCAGCCCCCGCCGACGCCGAGCGCCCAATAGCCGAACGCGCCGAGCCAGAGCGGATAATAGGCGTCGCGCACCCCACGGAGCGCGCGCGACATGATTGCCTGCGCCCCGTCGAATACCTGAAAGATCGCGGCGATCACCATCAATTGCGAGACGATGCCGGAGACCGCTTCAAACCCCGGATCGTCCGCGGATATAAAAATCCGGGTGATCGTTTCGGCGAGGAGAAGCGGCGCCGCCACCATCAGCGTCAGGATCGCGACGCCGATGCCGAGCGCGACCAGCCCGGCCTGCCGCGCGCCGGCCGGGTCGCCGCGCCCGACGCCGTGCGCGACGCGCACCATCGCCGCCTCCGCCAGCCCGAGAGCGATGACGAAGGGGATGCCGATCCAGCCCATCAGCACCTGATGCGCCGCCAGCATCTCCGCCCCGATGATTCCGGAGAGGAGGCCGACTGCGCTGAAAAGCCCGGCCTCCACCCCCACCAGCCCGGCGATCGGCAGGCCGAGCCGGAAAATCACCTTCACGATCGCCGGATCGAAGCGCAGCCGCGCACGAAAGAGCCCGTAGCCGCGAAGCGCGGGCTTGCGCCAGATATAGAGCGTCAGCGCCGCCAGCATCGCCCAGGCGACGATGACCTTCGCAGCCCCGGCTCCGGCGATGCCCATCTCCGGCAGGAACCAGCGCCCGTGCACCAGCCCCTCCGCCAACGTCCAGTTGACGAGGACGGCGGCGACGGTGATCGCCATGACCGGCCCGGTGCGCGAAAGCGCCGCGACGAAATCGCGGAGCACGGTGAAAAGAAGCGTCGGCAGCGCGAAGAAAGAGAGAACATGTAGATAGGGCTTCGCGAGCGCCGCCACCTCCGCGTCCTGCCCGGTCCAGCGCATCACCGCGTCGAGGTTCCAGACCAGCGCGCCAAGCGGGATCGAGAGCAGCGCCGCGACGATCAAACCCTGCCGGGCGGCGTGCCCGGCTTCGGCCTTGCGGCCCGCGCCTTCGGCCTGCGCCGCGAGGACGCCGGTGATGGAGAGGAGCCCCATCGTCACCACCAGCGCCTCGAAACTCAGCGAGCCGCCAAGCCCGACGGCCGCGAGGTGCTTGTAGCCGAGAGACCCCACGACAAGCTTGGTGGTCAAGAACATGGAGAATTCGGCGATATAGGCCGCCATCAGCGGCGCCGCGATCAGAAGCAGCCGTTTCGCCTCCTCCCCTCGCGTGAAATCCGGCTTCCGGATCATCTCACCGCTCCGCTCTCAGGCGCCTACGACCCCGATCGGCGTACGCGCGAGCGGTTTCCACCATTTCTCGCCGCGCTTCCAGCCCGGCGCCGCGGAAAGATCAGGGAGACCAGGCGAGAAAATTCGCAATCAGCCGCAGCCCGGTCTCCTGGCTCTTCTCCGGGTGGAATTGCGTCCCCGCGAGGTTGTCGCGCCCGACCGCCGCAGTGACCATTTCGCCATAAGCGACATGGGCGAGCCGGAGCGCTGGATCGCGCGGGCGGAACTGGTAGGAATGGACGAAATAGGCGTGGGCGCCCTCCGCTATCCCCTCGAAGAGCGGATGAGCGCCAAAGATCAACTCGTTCCAGCCCATATGCGGCACCTTCAGCCTATCGTCATCGGGCCGGAGCTTCACCACTTCGCCGGGGATCCAGTCGAGACCGGCGGTGTCCTGGAACTCCCGCCCCACTGTCGCCATCAATTGCATCCCGACGCAGATGCCGAGGAAGGGCGCGCCGCCCCGATGCGCCCGCTCCTCCAGCGCCTCGACCATACCTGGAGCCGCGTCGAGCCCAGCCCGGCAGTCCGCGTAGGCCCCGACGCCAGGCAGCACGATCCGGTCGGCCCGGCGCACGATCTCCGGATCGGCGGTGACGGTGATCGCTTCGCCCGTCCCTTCCCTGCTCATCCGCTGAAACGCCTTTTCGGCGGAATGGAGATTGCCGGAGCCATAGTCGACGATTGCGACCGTCATAGCGTTCCCTTGGTCGAGGGCACGGCGTCCGTCTTGCGCGGGTCGGTCTCCAGCGCATCCCTGAGCGCCCGCGCGACAGCCTTGAAGCATGTCTCGGCGATATGGTGGGAATTGACGCCGTAGAGCGTCTCGACATGCAGCGTCATGCCGGAATTCATCGCCAGCGCGGTGAAGAACTCGCGCACAAGCTCGGTGTCGAAACTCCCGATCTTCGGCGCGGTGAAATCCACATTCCACACGAGGAATGGCCGTCCGGACAGGTCGAGCGCGGCGCGCGTGAGACACTCGTCCATCGGCAGATAGCAGGACCCGTAGCGCCGGATCCCTGTTTTGTCGCCCATCGCCTTCGCCAGCGCTTTCCCGAGCAGAATCCCGGTGTCCTCAACGGTGTGATGATCGTCGATATGAAGATCGCCCGTCGCCCGGACCTTCATGTCGATCAGGCTGTGACGCGCGAGCTGGTCGAGCATATGGTCGAAGAAGCCGACCCCGGTCTCATTGTCATAGGCCCCGGTCCCGTCAAGGTCGATCGCGACCTCGATCTCGGTTTCGGCGGTCTTGCGGTTCTGCTTGGCGACGCGGGCCATGACGCTCTCCTCAGGCTTGCGCCGCGCTTATATGCGCGGCGCGGGCCAAGGCCAAGCGGCGTCACGCGTCCGGGACGGCTACGCGGCGCACGGGAACTGGCTCATGAAGCCCTTTCAGCGTCACCTCGCCATGCGGCTCGAGCGCGAATTCCGCCTCCAGCGCCGCCGCCGCGCGCGGGCTGAGCAGAATCTCTCCATCCTCCGCCCGGTCGCATAGCCGCGAGGCGAGATTCACCACCGTCCCGCTCGCGGTGTACTGACGCCGCCCTTCGGACCCGACCATGCCCATCGTGGCGTATCCGAAGGAGACCCCGACGCCGAAGCCGAGTCTGTGCCCCAGACGCCGCCATTGCGCGCAGAGCGACTCCATCCGCGCTCGCATCGCGAGGGCGAGCCGCAGAGCGTCGCCGGCCGGGTCGTCGCAGGGGAGGGGGTCGTTGAAGATCGCCATTATCCCGTCGCCGGATCTATGATCGACGCCGGCGCCATGGGCGTCCAGGAGGCGCCCCATCTCCTCGTGATAGCTCTGCAGAACCTCGATCGCCTCCTCGGGCTCGGCTCGCTCGCAGAAGGCGGTGAAGCCGCGCAGGTCGCAGAACAGCGCCGCGATCAGCGCGCGATGGGAGGAAAGCATCTGCTCGCCCCGCGTGACGACGACTTCTGCGACCTGCGGCGGCAGGAAGCGCTTCAATCGGGCGAGCCGCGCCAGTTCCGCGACCTGCGCCTCCACCCGCGCTCCAAGTTCGCCGTTGAGCCGCTCAAGCTCCCGGAACTGGCGAACATTCTCGATGGCGATCACCGCCTGTGCGGCGAAGGCGTCCAGAAGGTCGCGATCATCTTCGGTGAAGGGTTGAACGTGGCGCCGGCTCAGCACGATGCAGCCTATTCCGGTCCCGCCGCTGACGAGCGGCGCGGTCAGGTAGCTTCGCATCCCCTCTTCGTCCACGAGCCGTTTTCGGATTCGGTCCCCCGCTCGATATTCCTCCGTGTCGGCGAGGTCCGGGACGAGATGCGCGCGCGCCTCACGGATCGTCGTGGGTACGATATGCGGCAGGTCCAGCGGCCATTCCTCGCCGATGGAGGTTACGCGCATCTCCTCGCCCCAGGCCGCCGCCATCTTGAAATGCGAGCGCGTCTCGTTCGCTAGTTCCAGTCGCGCGATCGGCGCGTCGCAGAGCCGGGCCGCGCTCTCTAGGATCACGTCGAAAACGGGCTTCTCGTCGTCGCGGGAGCGGCTGATGACCTCGAGCACGTTCCGCAGCGCGGCTTCCCTGAGTTGCGCCGCTGACTTCGCGCGCCCGGCCGGCGCGTCCTCTCCCAGCATCGCTTGCTCCTCCAAGGGCGGGTCTCGCCCAGAGACTAGGCGCTCGCGCACCCGGAGGCCAGCGTGCGAGCGGCGGATGCAAGGGCGTTTAAATTCCCGTGGCGAGGCTATATGTGCCACCGAACGGAAAACGGAAACAGGTTGCGGGAGACGCGCATGACCACCATCGTGGGCGTGAAGAAGGATGGCCAGATCGTCATCGCCGGCGACGGGCAGGTCAGCCTCGGCAACACCGTGATCAAGGGCTCGGCGCGGAAGGTCCGCCGCCTTTCGCCCGGCGGGCGCGATGTTATCGCCGGTTTCGCCGGCTCGACCGCGGACGCCTTCACATTGTTCGAACGGCTGGAGTCGAAACTCGAAGCCGTCCCCGGCCAACTCACCCGCGCCGCCGTCGAGTTGGCGAAAGACTGGCGAACCGACAAGTATCTGCGCAATCTCGAAGCCATGCTGGTGGTGACTGATGGCCGGGATCTTCTGGTCATCACCGGCGCCGGCGACGTGTTGGAGCCTGAGGGCGGCGTCGCCGCGGTGGGTTCAGGCGGCAATTTCGCCCTCGCCGCCGCTCGCGCGCTGATCGACACTGATGCTACGGCAGAGGAGATCGCGCGGAAGGCGATGAAGATCGCTTCAGAGATCTGCGTCTTCACCAATGACATGCTCGTCCTAGAATCCATCCCCGCCGCTGAGGAGTGAACGGTGGGCTGGATCTATGTCGTCGTCGCAGGTTTTCTCGAGGTCGCATTCACCACCGCGATGAAGGAATCGGCGGGACTGACCCGGCTCTGGCCGTCGATCTTGTTTTTCATCACCGCTTCGCTGAGCTTCTGGTTCCTAACCCGCGCCGCGATCACCCTGCCGATCAGCACCGCCTACACGGTCTGGGTCGGCATCGGCTCCGTCGGCGCGACGCTGGTCGGAATCTTATTCTACGGCGAGCCGGCCGGGCTAGCGCGCATGTTCTTCATCGGGTTGCTGATCGCATCGATCATCGGCCTGAAACTGGTTTCGGAATGACCGATGCGGGAGCGGCGGCGTGGATGACATTCTGAAGATCGTGATTGCCGCCGCCGTCGGCGGCGTCATCGGCCCGATCATCCTTGAGCATTACCGCGCCTGGCGACGCGAGCGCGAATGGGAGCGGCCGCGAAAGGCGCTTCTGACGAAGCTGCTTTCCGGGCCGCTGGTCTTTCGCTCGCTCGACATCCTCAGCCGCACCACGGGCACGACCCATGAAGAATGCCGCTCGCTCCTGATCGCGCTCAGTGCGCGCGGCGGACTTCTCAGCGACGGGCGCGAGGCCTGGGCGCTGATCGACCGCGCGCCGCTGAAGGACGCGGATGACCCCGAACTCATCGAACGCAACCGCACGCAGAGCGGCGGAGAAGACACCGAGGAAGAATGACCGAACTGACCCCCCGCGAGATCGTCTCGGAACTCGACCGCTACATCATCGGCCAGAAGGAGGCGAAGCGCGCCGTCGCGGTCGCGCTTCGCTCACGCTGGCGTCGACAGCGAATCGAAGGGCCGCTCCAGGCCGAGGTGACGCCGAAGAACATCCTGATGATCGGCCCGACCGGCGTCGGCAAGACGGAGATCAGCCGCCGCCTCGCGAAACTCGCCGGCGCCCCGTTCATCAAGGTCGAGGCGACTAAGTTCACCGAAGTCGGCTATGTTGGTCGCGATGTCGAGCAGATCGTCCGCGATCTCGTCGAAGCCGCCATCGTCATGCAGCGCGAGACGCGGCGCGAAAGCGTCAAGGCCCGCGCCCATGACGCTGCGGAGGAACGGGTGCTGAACGCGCTCGTTGGCGAGAACGCCGGCGAATCGACCCGCGCGACCTTTCGGAAGAAACTCCGTGAGGGCGAGCTTGACGAAAAGGAGATCGAGGTCGCCGTCGCCGACACCGCCAATCCGTTGGGCATGCTCGATCTGCCCGGCGGCGGCGGCCAGATGGGTATGGTCAATATCGGGGACATTTTCGGGAAAGCCTTTTCCGGACGCACCAAGAAGCGAAGGATGAAGGTCGCCGACAGTTACGAGCTGCTGATCGCCGAGGAGGCCGACAAGCTGGTCGATCAGGAGGAGATCACCCGAGACGCCATCAGCGCGGTCGAGGAGGACGGCATCGTCTTTCTCGACGAGATCGACAAGGTCTGCGCTCGATCCGAGGGCGGCGTGCGCGGCGCCGATGTCAGCCGGGAGGGCGTGCAGCGCGACTTGCTTCCGCTGATCGAAGGCACGACGGTGACCACCAAGCACGGCGCGGTTAAGACCGATCATATTCTCTTCATCGCCTCCGGCGCCTTTCATGTCGCGAAGCCCTCTGATCTCCTCCCTGAATTGCAGGGACGTCTTCCGATCCGCGTCAGCCTCCGCGACCTGACGGAGGAGGATTTTGTCCGAATCCTGACCGAGCCCGACAATTCGCTCGTCAAACAGTATGAGGCGTTGATGAAGGCGGAGGGCGTGACGCTCGAATTCACCGAGGACGGCGTCAGCGCGCTGGCCCGGATCGCCGCCGAGGTGAACAGGGCGGTGGAGAATATCGGCGCCCGCCGACTCTACACCGTAATGGAACGGGTGTTTGAGGAAATCAGCTTCACCGCCCCCGACCGCGACGGCGAGACGGTGACCGTCGACGCCGCTTTCGTTGAGCGCCATGTCGGCGATCTCGCCGCCTCGGCAGATCTCAGCCGCTATGTGCTCTGAGCCGGCAGGAGCGATCGGATGCGCCTGATCGCCCTCGCCGCAATCGCGGTTTTCGCGCTCGACCAGGCCTCCAAGTTCTTCGTCATGGAATGGCTCGACCTGATCGGAAAGCGGACAATCGACGTGATGCCACCCTTCCTGAATTTCATCATGGCCTGGAATCGCGGGGTGAATTTCGGCGTTCTCACCACCGAAGCCGACCTCGCCCGTTGGGCGCTTGTCGTGCTCGCCATCGCGATTTCGGCCCTTCTGCTCGTCTGGGCGCTGCGGCGCGGCGGCCGATGGCTCCTGGTCGGGGCCGGCATGGTGATCGGCGGCGCGCTCGCCAACGCGCTCGACCGCGTCCGCTATGGCGCTGTCGCGGACTTCCTGAACATGTCATGCTGTGGTATCGACAACCCCTATGTCTTCAACCTCGCCGATGTGGCGATCTTCGCCGGCGCCGGCCTGATGATCCTGACCAGCGGCGAAAAGCGCGCGGCCGGACGGTGAGCGCGTGCGCCGCATTGCGACGAAAGCCGGGAGCGGGCATTATGCCGCCGATGACTGAGACAACCATACGGAGCCGGTCGATGCCGCGCACGCTTCTGACCGCATGTTCAGCGCGAGTCGCGCTCCTGTCGGCGGCGGCGTTGCTCACCGGCTGCACGCTGAGTTCCGAGGACGGCACGATCGGCGAGCAGCTCGGTTTCGCCGTCGGCTCGCCCGACGCGTTCATGATCATCGCGCGCGAACCCATCCAGATGCCGCCCGACAACAGTCTGCCGACGCCGCAGCCCGGGGCCGCGAGCCCGCGGATGCCCGACCCCTACGCCGAGGCCCGCGAATCCCTCTTCGGCTCGCCCGAGGAGCCGGAACGTCTCGCCTCGACCAGCACCGGCGAAGAGGCGCTTCTCGCAGGGGCCGGGGCCACCACGGACAACAGCGCCGTGCGCGCCGAAATCGACGCCGAGGTCGACACCGAACGGAAATTCGGCTTGACCTCGTTCTTCGGCATGCCGATCCCGGCCAATCTCGACAACCCCAACATCGTCGTCGACAGCCAGGGAGAAAACGAGCGGCTTCGCCAGCAGGGTCTCCTTACGCCAACGGCGCCGCCGGTCGAAGAAGAGGACGACGAGTAACGACCCTGTGAACGGCGCTGGCGCTGGCGCCGGGGCCGCCACATCTCCCCAGAGCACCCGCGCGCCGGCTCCGGCGCGCCAAGACCCGGAGACGCCGCATGACGCCCCGCGCGCCCGTCCTACTCGCCACGATCCTCACGCTTCTCGCCCTCCCCGCCCTCGCTGCTTCGAAAGTCTCCACCTTCACGCTGGAAAACGGCATGCAGGGCGTGGTGATCGAGGATCATCGCGCCCCGGTCGTCACCCAGATGGTCTGGTACAAGGTCGGCTCGGCGGACGAGACATCCGGAAATTCCGGCATCGCTCATTTCCTCGAACACCTGATGTTCAAGGGCACCGACAAGATCCCCGAAGGGGCGTTCTCCAAGATCGTCGCCGAGAATGGCGGACAGGACAACGCCTTCACCAGTTACGACTACACCGCCTATTTTCAACGAATCGCCGCCGACCGGCTGGACCTGGTGATGGGGATGGAGGCGGACCGGATGCGCAATCTTCGCCTCACCGATGCGCTTGTCCTGCCCGAACGCGACGTCATTCTTGAGGAGCGCAACCAGCGGACGGAAAACAACCCCGGATCGCTGTTTCGCGAGCAGATGGACGCCGCGCTCTATCTCAACCACCCCTATGGCCGGCCGGTGATCGGCTGGCGGTCGGAAATGGCCGAACTGACGCTGCAGGACGCGCTCGAATTCTATGCCGCGCATTACGCGCCCGACAATGCCATCCTTGTCGTTGCCGGCGATGTCGAACCGTCGGCGGTCGAGGCGTTGGCGAAAGCGCATTTCGGCCCGATACCGGCCGCGGGCGTCGAACCCCGACGCCGGCCGCAGGAGCCGCCGCAGCTCGCCCCTCGCCGGCTCGAAATGGCGGATGCGCGTGTCCGCCAGCCCTATGTGATCCGCACCTATCTCACGCCATCGCGGCGTTCAGGCGGCGATGAGGACGCCGCCGCGCTGTCGATTCTGGCTGAGGTTCTCGGCGGCGGCGGCGTCACCTCGCGGCTTGCGAAAAAGCTTCAACTGGAGGATCGGATCGCGATCAGCTCCGGCGCCTCGTATAACGGATCCGGGCTCGATTATGGTGAATTCTCGGTCTACGGCGTGCCGGCCGAAGGGGTCGCGCTCGACGATATCGAGACCGGCTTCGACGCTGTGATGGCCGAACTCGCCGAAACCGGCCCGACGGACGCAGAACTCGATCGCGCCCGCGTCATGATCCGCGCCTCCGAAATCTATGCGCAGGACAGCCAGCAGGGCCTCGCGCAGCGTTACGGCGCGGGCCTCGCCACCGGCCTGACCGTCGAGCGGATCGAAGCCTGGCCCGACATTCTGGCGGGCGTGAGCGCCGATGACGTGAAGCGCGCGGCGACCATGCTCCGTCTCGAGGCCTCCGTCACCGGCCGGCTCGTCGAAGCGAAGGAGACGACGCAATGATCCGCTTTCTCGCGCCGCTCGCGCTCATCGCCTTCGCCCTGCCCGCCCTCGCCGCCGCGCCGATCCAGCGCGTCATCAGCCCGGGCGGAATCGAAGCCTGGCTGGTGGAGGAGAACTCGATTCCCATCGTCTCCATCGGCATTGAATTCGAGGGCGGCGCCCTGCTCGATCCGGAAGGCAAAGAGGGGCTCGCCAATCTCCTCGCCGGGCTGCTCGAGGAAGGCGCCGGCGATCTCGACGCGGTGGGGTTCGCCGAAGCCGCCGACGCGCTCGCGGCGCGTTTCCGTTTCTCGGCGGGCCGCGAAAGCCTGTCGGTCTCCGCCTCAATGCTGGCGGAGAACCGCGAAGCCTCCGTCGACCTTCTACGCCTCGCGCTCACGGAGCCGCGCTTCGACGAGGAGCCGCTGACACGGGTGAAACGGCAGATCGCCTCCTCGATCCGCTCGGACGAGACGGAACCGAACGCCATCGCCGGCAAGGCGTGGTTCGAAGCCGCCTTTCCCGACGATCCCTATGGCCGGCCGAGCGACGGCACGCTGGAGAGCGTCGCCGCGCTCAGCGCCGACGACCTTCGCGCCCAGCGCCCGCTTCTGCTCGATGTCGGCGCCGCGCATATCGGCGTCGTCGGCGCGATCAGCGCCGAGGAGCTTGGCCCTCTCCTCGACCGGTTGCTCGGCGATCTGCCGAACACGCCGTTCGCTCCGCCGCCTCCGGCCACCGTCGCGGCCCCGCCCGGCCTGACGGTGATCGACCTCGACGTGCCGCAATCGGTAGCGGTTTTCGGACACAAGGGGATCTTGAGGGACGATCCGGATTTCATTCCGGCCTATGTGATGAACTACATTCTCGGCGGCGGCGGCTTCTCGTCGCGGCTGACCGAGGAGGTGCGCGAGAAGCGCGGCCTCGCGTATTCCGTCTATTCCTACCTCTACCCCCTGAAGCGCGCCGGGCTGGTGATCGGCGGCGTCGCCTCGGGGAACGGCGCGATGGCGGAAACCGTCAATCTCGTTCGCGCGGAATGGCGCAGGATGGCTGAGACCGGCGTCAGCGAAGAGGAGCTCGAAAAAGCGAAGCGGTACCTGACCGGGGCCTACGCTCTGCAATTCGATTCGAACGCGAAGATCGCCAACATGCTCGTCGGCCTTCAGTCCGCCGGCCTTCCGATAAACTATCCGGAGAGCCGCAATGCGCTGGTTGAAGCAGTGACGACGGAGGATATCCAGCGCGTCGCGAGACGCATCCTCGACGTCGACGCGCTCAGTTTCGTCGTCGTCGGCCGCCCCGAGGGCCTGCCCGGAGATCAGGGCGAGAAAGACCCTGAGTGAACGCGTGGGATACCGGAGCGCGGCGCAAGCGCGGCCCGATGCGAAAGCGAACGCGGCCCCGCCGCGAATGACCCGCCTGTCGTTCGCGTCGCCGCCTGGGTCTTAGTATGGCTTCCGACCGGGCGCGCGTCCGATCGCGCGCTTCGCGAGTGGCGTTTCCCCGGATCTGTGACCGTGATGGGGGCGGGCCGGCGCCACCCCGACCTGTCTTGCGGCGCCCGGACGTCGATTGACGGCCGCCGGCGTGACATAAGGGCGGGATCAAAGGAAGGACATGGAGATGGCGAGCCGGCGCCGAAGTGACATTTCAAGCGAAACGACGAAAGCGGTGCTGGCGCATTGGCGGGATTCTGCGCCCGACGACCGGCCGGCGCATCTGTTGCGGCACGTTTCGCGCGGGCTGAGGCGGGCGCTGGAGTTTCGTCTCGCCAAACATTCTATTTCATTCGGACACTGGACCTTTCTGCGCATACTCTGGCTCGAGGACGGTCTTTCGCAGCGGGAACTCAGTATCCGCGCCGGCGTGATGGAGCCGACCACACATACGGCGATCGCGAAGATGGCGACGCTGGGGCTCGTGGAGCGCAGGCAGGCGCAGCCGGGGCGCAAGCGTAGCCATATCTATCTCACCCCGCACGGCAGGGCCCTGGAAGCCGAACTCGTCCCGCTCGCGGAAGAAGCCAACAACGTGGCGCTCGCCGGCGCCGCCGAGGAGGACGTAGCGCGGCTTCGCGCCATCCTGCTTCTCATGGTGAAGAACCTCGCGGCGGATGAAATCAGGGCGCTCGACAGCGGCCAACGTATTCTGCCGACACGACGCCGCGCGGGGCGAACCTGAAAACTAGCTCCGCCCGGCGAGAAGTCCGAGCAACGTCTCGACGCCGACCACCTCGCGCACCGGCAGATGGGCGATGTCGCGCCCCTCCTCGGCAGGGGTGATCGCGTCGCCATCCCAGAGCCACCAGTAGATCGCGTCGCCGTTCCGGTCGCGGATTGGCGTGCGGAAGAGCGGATAGGCCCGTTCCGCCGCCGGAACAGGTAGGCGGTCAACGACCTCTCCGGCCAGCTCCCCGTCGAGCATCGCCGCCGAAAGCGGGAAGAGGACGATGCTGAAGGGCGCCGCGGTCGCCTCCGCCAGTTTGGCGGGGCGCGCGACATGGAGCCCGGAATAGACGCGCAAGGCCTCCGGGTACGCCGGATGCAGATGCGTCACCAGCACGTAACCGCGGCCGGCTTCCGTGTTGATCTCGACCAGATCGCCCGGGTTCATTCCGCGTCTCAAAGACTGTAGCTTTCCATCGTGGAGGGATGAAACAGCTCTTCGAACGCCAGCTTTCGGGGCGAAAGCCCCTGCCTGTGGTGCTGATCGAGAAAATGCGTGAGGACATGCTCGTTGGCGCGCGCGCCATAGCTCCAGAGATCATCAGAAAGACGCGCCGCGCGCGCCAGCGTATCCTCGACGAACGGCATGGTCACCTTTGTCGCCGACGTATCCGACAGCGCCGCGACCGCCATGCGTTTCGCTTCCGAGAACGCCTTGAAAAGCGCGCCGGGCAACCAGGGATGCCGCTCCGCAAGCGACCGGCGAACGCCGAGCACATGCATGATTGGAAAAATCCCGGTTCGGGCGTGATATGCTTCCGCCGCCGCCATCGTGTCGGCGAAAAGTCGTCCGACATGAGGATGCCCCTCGTGGAAGCAGCGCGGCCAGCGCGGCCCCATGAAACCGTCGATCGCTCCCGCGGCGAGCATGCCATTCAGCGTCGCGCCCTCGGGGGCGGCTTCGATCCGGATCTCCGGCGGCAGGTCCAGCTTCATCTTCTCCGGTCGGCCGGGCGTGTCCATCCCGCCCCGCACCCACGAGATTTCGTCCGGCGGGACGCCAGCGTCGGTGAGCAGGGCGCGCGCCCAGACATTCGCAGTAAGTTGATACTCCGCGATCCCGATCTTTCGCCCGCGCAGATCCTCCGGCGCGGCGATACCGCGATCGGTGCGGATATAGATCGAGCTGTGCCGGAAGGCGCGGCTGAGAAAGACCGGAACCGCGACATAGGGCGCATCGTCCTTCGCGAGCGACACGCAATAGGAGCTGAGCGAAAGCTCGCTGATGTCATAGGCCTGATGGCGGAAGGCGCGGAAGAACATCTCTTCTGGCGACTGCAGCATGCAGATCGGATCGACCCCGTCGATCGCGACGCGCCCGTCGACGATCGGCCGGGTCCGGTCGTAATCGCCCATGGCGATCGAGAGGCGAAGTCGGCTCATGATGGAACTCCGATCTGGCGGCGAAGGGCGGCGGGGCGGCCGCTCTCGGCGCTTTCAAGCATTGCGTGGCATACCTCCAGCGAAGCGAGCCCCCACCGCCCGGTCTGGAGCGGCGACGCCCCACCCCGAACCGCCGCGACAAGCGCATCTGCGACCTCCGCCCGCGCGGTGCGGAAGGGGGCGGGGCGTGTCTCTCGCCGTTCGTCGCCGAAAATCTCAATCCCGTCCGGCGTCAGGTGAATGTCGCCTTTCTCGCAGAAAGCGATGATCGGGCCGAAATGCTCGTGATGGCTTGCGGCGGGGGTCTCCGCCATCGAGGTGAAGCTCCGCGCCGCCTTGAGCGCCGTTTCATCATCCGCAGCGCCGAGCGCGCGCCGCGCGGCGCCATAAAGACCCGGATCCTTGTCGCGGCCAAGTTCATCGACGCCCCCCTGCCATCCGTCGCTGTCGAACCGGCCGTAACCGGAATAGGTGAGCGACGCGAAGACGCCGCCGGCGAAATCGATCAGCGCGGCGTAGGCGCCTTCGGTCGGGCGCTCCGGATCCCAGGCTCCGGTTCTGGCGAATACCGATGTCGCCAGCCCGCCGCAAAGAAGGCGCACGATGTCGACCTGATGAACCCCCTGACTGAAGATCACCCCGCCGCCCAGCTCGGTCCGAAGCTCTTCCGGCCGGCGCGGGCGATAGAGAAAATCGGTGCAGTTGAGCGCCTGAACCATCCGGACGCGCCCCAATTCGCCGCTCCGAATCAGCTTCGCCGCCTGCTCCACCGGCGCGTCGAAGCTGTGGCTCGGCCCGACGATCAGCCGCACGCCGGCCGACTCACAGGCGGCGACGATCGCCTCAGCGTCATCCAGTTCAACGGCGATCGGCTTTTCCAGCAGCACATGCTTGCCGGCGCGCGCCGCCGCGATCGCGTGGTCGCGGTGCATCCCGTGGGGCGTGGTCACATAGACCGCCTCGACGTCGCTGTCGGCGCAGAGCGCCTCCACGCTTTCGAACGTGCGCCCGCTGAACGCCGTCTCGAACGCCCGCCGGGATTCGGCGCGCGGCGCCGCCGCCGCGACCAGGCGGACGCCCGGATGCGCCGCGAACGCCGGCGCGGTCAATGCGAAGGCCCGCCCAAGCCCGACCACGCCGAGACGGACGGGGTCAGACGTCAATGACCAGATCCCCTTCCAAAGCGCGTGAGACGCAGATCATGATATGCGTCTCGCGCTCCTCATCCATCAACACCATGTCGCGATGATCGACGGCGCCTTCGATCAGCCGGCATTTGCAGGTGCCGCAAGTTCCGCTTTCGCAGGAGCTGGCCATCGCCGCGCCGGCGGCGCGCGCCGCCTCCAGGATCGTGCGATCCGCCGGAACGTCGATGGTTTCGCCGGACTTCGCCAGTTTCACCTTGAACGCCACATCGTCGGCGCGGACGACTTCGACGGGTTTAAAATCCTCGAACGAGACCGCCCCTTCTGGCCAGTGGCCGGAGATCGCCCTGATCTCCTCCATCAGCGCCGCCGGGCCGCAGCAATAGACGCGGGCCTTCGTGGGCGTCTCGAAGTGATCCCAGAAATCATAGAGGCGCGCCGGCTCTCCGCCATCGAAATGCGCGATCAGCCGGTCGCCGCAAAGCGTCCGCAAATCATCGAGATAGGCGGCGCTTTCGACTTCGCGCGCGCAGTAGATGACGTGGAAGGGCTTTCCAGCCTCGCTCAGGGCGGTCGCCATCGCATGGATCGGCGTGACGCCGATTCCCCCCGCGATCAGCAAATATTCCGGCGCCTCCCGTAGCGGAAATTCGTTGACCGGCGGCTCCGCGCAGATCGGGTCGCCCTCGCGGAGATCGTCGTGCATGGAGGCCGACCCGCCGCGGGAGGCGGCCTCGCGCTTCACCGCGATGCGATAGTTCGTCGGGTTCCGGTCGCCGTCCAGAAGAGAATACCTGCGCATCGCGCCTGATGGCGTGCGGACGGTGATATGCGCGCCGGCCTCGCCGCCCGGCAGCGCCGCGCCGTCCGCAGCGACCAGCGTGAACTCCGCTATATCCGCCGAGAGCGTCCGACGGGCAGCCACCCGCAAGTCGATTTCGCCCTCTCGATCCACCATCGGTTCTCCGCCTCCCTCAATCTAGTTAGATATCTAAGAATTTCTTGTCAATCACACCTTCCCCGCTATGCTGGCGGTCGATTCCAAGGTGAGCGAAAGGTGAACGGTCATGCTGACCGCAGAGGAAAACGACATTCTGACTCGCGTCGGCGCCGACCGTCCGATGGGCCGGCTGATGCGGCGTCACTGGACGCCGGTCTGCCTCTCGGAAGAATTGCCTGAGCCTGACGGCGCGCCATTGCTGGTCGAGGTTCTCGGCGAGCGGCTGGTGGCGTTCCGCGACACGGAGGGCAGGATCGGGCTTCTCGATGAGCTTTGCCCGCATCGCCGCGCCTCCCTGCTTCTGGGGCGGAACGAGGAGTGCGGGCTGCGCTGTCTCTATCATGGCTGGAAGATGGATGTCGCAGGCAATGTCGTCGCCATGTCGTCTGAGCCGGAGGGCAGCCCGCTCCTGAGCAAGGTGAAGCACCGCGCCTATCCGGTGCATGAGGCCGGCGGTTTCGTCTGGGCCTGGCTCGGCGACGCCGACGAGGCGCCGGCGTTTCGCGCCCCCGGCTTCGCATCGACGCCCGATGCGCGGGTCTCGATCCTCAAGATTCGCATCCCGGCCAACTGGGCGCAGATCACCGAGGGCCAGATCGACAGCGCCCATTCCTCGTCCCTGCACTCATCCGACATGGTGCCGGCGCGGGTCGAGCGGGCGGCGGCGGACGACAAGGCCTGGTATCGTCCGTCCACCGACAAGTCGCCGCGGATGCAGACGCAGACGACAAGCTACGGCTTTCACTACGCTGCGATTCGTCGCCCGATCCGAAACGCGGCGACGCACAATTACGTTCGCGTGACGGAGTATATCGCCCCCTATATCTCGCTGATCCCGCCGAACGGCTCCTACAAGGTCGCGAGCGTGATCGTGCCGATCGACGATGAGACGACGGCCTTCCACTTCATCGCCTGGGGCGATCCCGCGACGACACCTGACACGGCGGAATGGCGCGCCTTCACCCACGCGGTTCCCGGCGTCGATCTGGAGGCGGACTGGTCGCCGAAGCGAACGATGGCGAACCGGTTCGGCCAGGATCGCGCGCTGATGAAAGAGGGGAACTTCACCGGAATCGCCGGCATTCCGAACCAGGACATCGCGATGTGGGTCAGCATGGGCGCGATCGTGGACCGCACGAGGGACGTGCTTGGGGCGTCCGACCTCGCGATTGTCGAGTTCCGGCGTCTGATGGTGGACGCTGCGAACACCGTCGCCGCCGGCGGCGGAGCGCTTGGCGCCGACGATCCGAATATCGCGCCGGGCGAAATCGCCTCCTTCGAAGGGGTCATCGGCAAGGATGTCGACTGGCGCGACCTGAGCGGAGGCGCGGCGAGCGTCGCGGCGCAATAGGTCCTTTCGGTCGAAGGATTGAATTGACGGCGGCGAGAGCGCCCGCATATGTTTAGATATCTAAGACAGGGTCCGCGAGAAAAGACCGCGCGCAAGGGCGAGAGACCCGAAAACAGGGAGAATGACGTGAAGCTGAAATCAATCAACCTGCTCGCCGCAGGGCTGATAGCGGTCGGCGCGCCAGTCAGCGCCGCCGAATACAATCTCACCCTTTGCGGCGCGAGTCCGGGCGGCCTCTGGTCGCTGCTCGGCGCCGGCGTCGACGCCGCGGTCAAGGCCAGCTTCCCCGGATCGACCGTCACCTATCAGACCTCCGGCGGCGGTTTCGCCAATGTCGTGCAACTCGATCAGGGCAAATGCGACCTCGCGATCATCCATGACGCCGAGGTCAAGGCGGCGCGGGCTGGAGAGCCGCCCTTCTCCGCCACGGTCGACAGCATGCGAACGCTCGCGGTCATGTACACATGGGCGCCGCTCCAGCTGCTCGTGAACAAGGACTACGCCGACGAACACGGCCTGAAGTCGATGGAGGACATCGCGGCGAACAAGCTGCCCATCAACATCCTCCTGAACAAGAAGGGCAACGTTGTCAGCGATATCGGCGCCTCCCTTCTGTCCGCGGCCGGCGCGTCGCCGGAGAACCTCGAATCCTGGGGCGGCAGCGTCACCTACGCCGCGTCGAAAGAGCAGGGCGAGTTGATGCGCGACCGACGCGCGGACGCAATGCTGAACTCGCTCTTCGTCAATCACAGCTCGATCCGGCAACTCGCCTCCGCGATCGATCTGGCGCTTCTGCCGGTCAGCCCTGATACGGCTGCCGCGGTGGCCAAGGAATGGACGATCAGCGAATTCACGATCCCAGGCGGCGTCTATGACTTCGCCCCGAACGACACGCTGACGGTCACCGTCTCGGCGCAGCTTTTCGTGCGCGAAGACGCTGATCCGAAGATGGTCGAGGACATCGCCGGGGCGCTGGTCGACCATGTCGACAAGGTGAGCTCGGTCCACAAGGCGATGGCCGGCCTCACCACCGAACTGATGGTCTCCGGCGCGGCGGCGGCCTATCATCCGGCGGCAGAAGAGGCTTTCAAGTCCAGAAGCCTGCGCTGAACGAAGCCCGGTCCGGCGGGCCGGCGGCGCGCGCCGCCGGCCTGATCCGGCCGACAGGAAACCCAATTTCGTGAACATCTTCGCCCTGGCGTTCGACACCGGCGCCCGTCGCAGACCGGAAGGCCTGATCGGTCGGATTGTCCGGCTCTATGCGGGCGTCTTCGCCGCGTGGTCGATCTACGCCGCCGGGTTCTCCCGCGCAGACACGCTGACGTTGACGATCACCTTCGTCTCGCTGATGCTGGTGCTGACATTCCTTCTGATCACGCCCGGGCCGGGCGGAGAGCGGACCCGGATCCCACCCTTTGAATGGCTGCTCGCCGCCGCGGCGCTTGGCTGCGGGCTTTATTTCGTCGCGCATGGCGACGAGATCGCCGAGCGGATCACGCTGCTCGACCCGTTGAGCACCGCCGACATGATCGCGGCATCGACCATCGTCATTCTGGCGCTGGAGGCCACGAGGCGGGCGGTCGGCCTCGGGCTTCTGGTGATCGTCCTCCTCTTCATCGCCTACAACCTCTTCGGCGACCGGCTTTCGGGCGCCTTTGGCCATGGCGAGATTTCGCTGTCGCATTTTCTCGACATCATGGTCTTCACCACGGACGGGCTTTTCGGCGTGCCGATCCGCGTCGCGGCCACCTACGCCTTCCTGTTCGTGATCTTCGGCACGGCTCTCGCCAAGACCGGGGGCGCGGATTTCTTCTTCGACATCGCGGCGGCGATGACCGGTCGCTCACGCGGCGGGCCGGCGAAGATCGCGGTGATCTCATCCGGTCTCTACGGCACGATCTCGGGCAGCCCGACATCTGACGTGGTCACCACCGGCTCGATCACCATACCGATGATGAAGCGGCTCGGCTACAAACCCGCATTCGCCGGCGCGGTGGAGGTGGCGGCCTCGACCGGCGGCAGCCTGGTGCCGCCGGTGATGGGCGCGGCGGCCTTCATCATGGCCGAATACACCGGTATCGACTATGTCGATATCGCCCTCGCCGCGATCATCCCGGCGCTGCTCTACTATCTGCCGATCTATCTCCAGGTGCATCTGCGCGCCAACAAGATCGGGCTGAAGGGCCTCGACCCGGAGCAGATCCCGCCGATCGGCGCGACATTGCGAAAGGGCGGGCTTTTCATCGTTCCGCTTCTCGTCATCACCTGGGCGCTGGTGGACGGCTATACGCCGACCTACGCCGCCATCTACGGGATGGCGGCGGTGGTGGTGGTCTCCATGCTGCGTCGCGAAACGCGGATGACGCCGGGCGATGCGCTGGATGTGCTGGCTGATTCATGCGTGAAGATGGTCGCGGTCACAGGCGCCTGCGCCGCCGCCGGGCTGGTCATCGGCGGCATAACCATGACCGGCCTCGCCTCGAAATTCGGGACGCTGGTGTTCTTCGTCTCCGGTCATCAGCTCATCATATCACTGATCGTCGCGGCGGCGCTGACGATTCTCCTCGGTCTCGGCATGCCGACGCCGAGCGCCTATATCCTCGCCGCGACGCTGATCGCGCCGGTGATGAGCCGGCTCGGCGTGGACCTGATGGCGGGCCATCTCTTCCTCCTCTATTTCGCGGTCATGTCGGCGCTGACGCCGCCGGTCGCCGTCGCCGCCTACGCCGCGAGCGCGATCGCCGACGAGGCGCCGTTGAAGATCGCCGTCACTGCGGTCAGCATCGCCATCGGCGCGTTTCTCATCCCATTCGCGTTCATCTTCGACGGCGCGCTGATCCTTCAGGGCGCGGCCCCGGAGATCGCCCTCGCCTGCGTTCTGGTCGCCAGCGGGCTGGCGCTCGTCGCCGTCGCGCAGGAAGGTTACCTGAACCGACCGATCGGCGCGGGGGGAAGGCTGCTTTGCCTTGGAATCGGACTTTTCCTTATCTTCGCGCGACCGGTCACGCTTCACTTTCTCTGACGCCCGGTCATGCCTCGGAGAGGCCGGCCCGATGAAGCCAGAAATCCCAGGCCCGCCCTTGGGCGAACGCGGAGCGATGAAGCGCGCGGGCTTTTTCGATCTCGCCCTTCGTCAGTTCCTGAACGGCGCCGAGCGCCAGCGCCTGCAGCAGAAGTCTTGCGTTCGCCGTCGAATGAATCGCGGTGAAGACCGCATCCCGGATCGAATCGCCGACCACGGTCGCTCCATGCCGGCGTATGAGGACCATCGCCGCGCCGCCCAGGGCCCGCGCCATGGATGCGCCCTTGTCGTTGTCATCGACAAGAAGCGTCGTGTCGCCGAATTCGTCCTGACTGTCCCATAGCGGCGCCGCCTCGCCCATCACCGAACCGAGATGAACGACCGGCCGCAGCCGTTCTCCCGTAATCGTGAACGGCAGGATGGGAGGCGCGTGATGATGAACGACGGCGCCGACATCAGCCCGCGCGGCGTAGACGCAGCCGTGAAGCGCCCGCTCGGCGTAGGGGCGGCGGCCGCCAAGATCAGTCGTCGGAGCGCTATCCAGCGTGAACTCCTGAATATCCTCGCGCGTAACCTGCGAAGGGCTCAGGGCGCGGGCGATGAAATAACGGCCCTGGTCGGCCGGATGACGGACGCTGACATGGCCGAAATCGTCGATCACGCGTTCGTTCGCCAGTATTCTGTTGGCGAGAACGAGTTCGCCCAGAACCCGTTCGACCTCCGTCGCCTCCGCATCACCGCCTGTCAAAACGGCGCCCGTTCTTCCATCCAGGACGCGAGCCGCGCCGACAGTCCGGAGCGCGAGCGAATACCAGCGTTGCCGCGGACGAAAAGCGCCGGACCTGTCCTCCGGCTGGTGGTGCAAGGCGGATCGGGAACGTCGAACATCGTCCGAAAGCTCGACGCCCGGAGTGCGCCAGAGCCGGGAAGGGCGATAGCGGTGGAATCGCGCGGCGTGAGAATGGACTCTTCCCTCCGGTCGGGCGCACGGCGCCGGTTCGTTTCACCATCCAAAATCGGGTCAGTTCGCGTGTCAATCGAATCATCGCCGCTGATTCCACCCCTCTGTTCGACGCCCGACCGGCCGTTGAACCCGTCGGCTGGATTACAAATTCGCGAGCGTCCGCGAGCTGGACTTCAATTTCCGGACGTGTCGGAAGGGATATGATGGACAGGCGATGGTTTCACGACCGCCACCCGGCGGCTGACATCCAATGTTCAGCACTGAAGGATCGTTCCGACCCGGCGTCACCGATGCGAAGGGGCATGGAGAACGGCCGCCACGGACGCCCGGCGCCCCGCGCGGGCGGCCCGATCCGATCTTCCGTATCTCGTTCGCAGAAGGCGCCCGATCATCTCCACGATCGAAGCTTCGTGACAAGCGAATGTGACCGATCGCCAGCTATGGCGGGCGAATGGAGGTTCATGAAGCTGGAAATACTCTCGCGTGTTCGCTAATCCGTCAGGCGATGAACATCTGTTCCGCCCATGAATTCGTCGGCCGAGGGGGCCGCGCCCGGATCGGAACTTCATCGGAATACGCGCCGTAGCGCGGCGGTTGAAAACCATTGGCTTGCGTCCAGGAAACAGAAACACAATCGATCTCATCCTGTCGGCCGTCACCCGTCAGTTCATGCAAACTCGGAGATGAACATCGCTCAAGAATAGCGGCGAACCGCCGCACCCCTTGCAATCTCGCACTCGCGGAAAGATTTCAGGCTGCAAGACTTGTGATGCCAAAACGGAATTGATCTTTAAATTTCTGTCACTTCCGGGCATGTTCGTCTATCTGAGACTGAAGGGCGAATGTCGCGCCGGAAGAGCGCATCCAGAACGTATGCCCAGAGTGGGAACGATCGTCGCAAAAGCGGCGTTGGACAGTAAAACGAGACGCTAATGGCGACGCTGGATTCCGTCGAGGACGACATCATCCGCTTGCTGAGCGAAAAGGTCGAAGGCGACCTGAAGCTCAGCGCGGATACGAATATCGTTTCCGATACCGGCCTCGACTCCGTCAGCGTCATGGATTTCGTCTTCGAGCTGGAAGACGAGTTCGGGATCACGGTTCCTCTGGACCGTATCTCGGACGTGAAAACGGTGAGGCAACTCGCCGCCACGATCCATGGCCTGATACTGGAAAACGCCTGAAGCGCCACGCGGGACGCAGGAGAAGGCAGTGAGCATCGAAGATAAGGTCATGGCCGTCGAAAAGGCCTTTGGCGCGCTAAAAGCTTTGGGCCGCGACCCGACCCGGCTCGAGTTCGACGAGGTCATTTCGCCGACCGAGGCCACGCTGGAGGGTCGGCGGACAATCCTGCTCGGCACCAACAACTATCTCGGGATGACGTTCGACGCGGATTGCGTGGCCGAGGCCAAGGCCGCGATCGACCGTTTCGGCACCGGCACGACCGGTTCGCGAATTGCGAACGGCACCTATGAGTTGCACAAGTCGCTGGAGCGGCGGGTCGCGGATTTTTACGGCAAGAAATGCGCCGTAGTGTTCTCGACCGGCTACGCGGCGAATCTCGGCGCAATCTCCGCGCTGGCGCAGCGTGGCGATTATCTGCTGATCGACGCGGACAGCCATGCTTCGATCTATGACGCCTGCCGGCTTTCCGACGCGGAGGTGATCCGCTTTCGTCACAACAATCCTGACGACCTGGCCAAGAAACTGGCGCGCCTCAAGGGCAAGCCCGGTGACAAGCTGATCGTCACCGAAGGCATCTATTCGATGCTCGGCGACACTGCGCCGCTCGCGGAGATCGCGGCGGTGAAGCGCGAATACGGCGCATACCTGATGGTCGATGAAGCGCATTCGCTCGGCACGCTCGGCGAAAAGGGTCGCGGGCTCTGCGAGCAGGCAGGGGTCGAAGCGGATTGCGACTACATCGTCGGCACATTTTCGAAGTCGGTCGGCACGGTCGGCGGGTTCTGCGTCTCGGACCATGAGGGCGTCGAGATCCTCCGTTCAATTTCACGGCCCTACATGTTCACCGCCTCGCTGCCGCCGGCGGTGATCGCGGCGGCGCGGCAGAGTTTCGACCAGATCGAGGCGAACCCGCAATTGCGCGAGCAGCTCTGGCGCAACGCCCGGACTTTCTATGACGGGCTGGAGGCGCTCGGCTTCGAACTTGGCCCGGAGGTTTCCCCGGTTGTCGCGGTCAAGCTCTCCGGCAAGGAAGTCGCTGTCCGGTTCTGGAATGCGCTGATCGAGGCCGGCGTGTACACGAACATCGCGATCCCGCCTTCGACTCCGGGCGCGCTTTCGCTGCTGCGATCGTCGATCTCCGCGGCGCATAGCCGTGAGCAGATCGCCACTGCGCTCGATATCTTCGCGCAGGTCGGCGCGGAGATGGAGTTGATCCCGGCCTCCAAGGCGGACCGCCGCCGCCTCGCCGCGGCTCAGGGTGCGCTCCGTATCGTCACCGGCGGCGGCTCGCCCGCGCGTCCGATCGACAAGCAGAAGGCGCATACCGAAGCCAAGACCGCGGCCGAGCGCTGATCTCGATCTCATCGAATTGAACCGCCCCGAGCGCGCCGCGTTCGGGGCGGTTCCGCGTTCATGGCGGCGTTTTCGAAGGCCGCGCCTATCGTCCGGCGCTCCTTTCGATCTGGCGTCCGGCTGCACGCGCATTCCCGGTTCGGAAAGTAGGAGCCTGCGACGGCGGCGCTATCGCGTCTGGCGCGACGGGTCGCGGCGATGTCGGCGAATCTTCCAGATCAGATAGCGCACACCCCCTTCATAGGTGAACGCCCCCTTCGCCAACCGCCCGAGGTGGAGCGGCTTGCCCACCCACCAGCGCGCGCGCCAGGCGTTGGCCGAGGCCGGGGGCGCAACCGACCGCGCCGGCGACGTCAGCGCCCACAAACGGGCGAATCGTGCTTCATCCGCATCGACAATTGCGTCGCCGCGCCCCTTCCGCTCAGGCCGGATCTCCACCCGATAGGTGCGCGCGAAGAGGGCGCGCCAGGCGGCCGCGCCCTGCAAGCCCGGCGCGAGGCGGGCGGCCCAGATCGCCGCCGTCTCCACCGAAGTAGCGACAGCCTCCGCCGCCGCCCGTTCCGCCTCGTCGTTGCGCGCCCAAACGATGGCGGCGCGTTGGCAGAACCGGGCCCAAAAGGTCGTGTCCAGCGTCTCCAACCCGCAACGGGCGCCAAAATCGGCAAGACGGGTGACGGCGACCTTCGCTCTCAGCCCTTTCCACGCCACGACATAGACATTTGGCGGCAGGACACGCCCGGCCGCGGCGGCGAGCGCGCCCTGCCCCCAGTCGCCGCCATCGGTGAGGACGTAGAAATCGAGAACGCCCTCGGTCGTCCCGCGCTGGAGGCAGGAGCCATAGAACAGAACGGCGGCGGTTCCCGGCCTTTCGGCGAGATGCGCGGCGAAGGCGCCGGCTTCCGGCAGGGTCGGCCGCGCCAGCTCATCCGCGATGAAGGCGGTGAGCGCCGGGTCGGGCGCTCGCACGGCGTCAGTCGCTCAGCTTTTCGAGATTCTCGTCCGCGCGCCGGGTCGCCGCCTCGAACCGCGCCTCGAAATCAGCGAGGTTCTTCTTCGGCTCCTGATAGAAGGCGGTGAATTTCATCAGCCGCAGCATCAGCTTGTTAAGCATCCGGCCCGGCCATTTCATCGGTCGGTCGAAATCGAAGAGCAGGATGACCCGCTCCTCATCCGTGTCGTTCCAGACCTCATGCTCGAACGTGTCGTCGAAGGCGAAGACTTCACCCTCCTTCCACGCTCTGACCTCGTCCGCGACGCGGATGCGGCATTTCTCCCGCTCCTTCGGGATGATCAGGCCGAGATGGGCGCGCACGATGCCTTTGGTGACGCCGGTATGCGCGGGAATGTGATAGCCGGGCGCGAGAATCGAAAACCACGCGGTCTGCACGTTCGGCACCCGCGACAGCACTTCGGCCGCGACCGGGGCCATGGCGCAGTTCTTCTCCAGCCGATCGCCAAAGCCATAGAGGATGAAAGTCTTCCACTTCTGCGCCTTGGCGATGCGATGCTGGTCGGGCGAGACCTGCTCGAAGCCCGGAATCGCGTCCCGATGCTTGAGGATGGCGCGCGCCTCGTCCTGCATTTCACGCCACTTCTCCTCAAACTCGGCGAGAAAGGGGAAATGAGAGACGTCGATGAACGGGGTGTCGGGCACGAGACTCTGCCGACTCTGGAATCCGGCGATCCAGCGCATCAGCTTCTTGCCACGCTTCTTGACGAATTTCCGGACCGGCCGGTTCAGCGTCTTCGGTTTCGTGGACTTGAGATCTTCGGCGGCGGCCATGGATTTCACACGCTCCTTTCCGTTCCCGGCGGAGATAGCGTCTCAACGGGCCGATGTCGAGCCGATCAGAAGGAGAGAAAGGTCGCGCTCTCGGCCGCCGTCACTTCGATCCGCCCGTCGGCGCCGGCCTCGAACTCCTCGCCATCCATGACGAAGGGAGCGTCGAGCGCCAATGTCGCCCGCGCCGCCCGGCCGCTTTCATAACCGCCACGCATCCAGCGTCGCGGCGCGCCGAACGCGACGAAAGGGGCAGCCAGCATCAGGCGCGGCGCATCGGCCGCGATATCGAGCCAGCGGATCGCCCCGTCTCCCCCGCCCCAGAACGGCTCGAGCCCATAGATGAGCGCGCCGGGGAGCGAAGTGAGCCCGACCAGCATCCGCTGGCGGGGCTCGTCCGGCGCCCCGTCGCATCCGAAGCCGATCGATGACGGCGCGCGAAGCGCCTTCGAGCGGAGAAGGCGAAGCACCGCCAGCACGATCTGCGGGCCGTGGCGCGCGCCGATCTCCTCACGCGCCAGCCGCGTCGCAGCGACATAGGCGCCTGCGCCGAGAACGAAGCCGCGAATCTCGGGCGCCCGCGCGCGCGCGACCCTGAGCACCGCCAGCGCACGGCGGCGCGCGCCGTTCGCGGCGATGAGACGGTCCAGATCCGCCTCTTCGATCCGACCGGCGCTTCTCGCGATAAGATTGCTGTTGCCAGCGGCGAGAATCGCGAATTCCGGCGGCGATCCGGCCCATAGCGTGAAGGCGCGGCTCATCACCTCGCGCACCGTGCCGTCGCCGCCCTCCACGACCAGACGGCGCACTCCGGCGGCGCGCATTTCCGCCAGCGCCGCGTCGAGCGCCGGTAACCCTTCGGGCGCGCGAGTCATAAAACCCGCTCTGACGTCGAGCGCGTGCGCGCCTACGCGTGTCGCGGCCGGATTGCGGATATGGCCGACAGTGGGAGGCGTGAGGGAGGAGGACATGAACGCACCCGGCGGATTGACCCACTCTCCCCTATCGGTTGAGTTGGCGCCGGGCAAGGACGGGTTGCGAAAGGCTGGATGCATGACCGGGTTCACCATCGCGCATCTCACCGACGCGCATCTGCCGCTCCACGGCGGCTTCAGCGCCCGCGAGCTTCTCGGCAAGCGGGCGCTCAGCGCGCTGAACTGGGCGCGGAGCCGGCGCGCATTGCATCTGCGCACCATCGCCGACAGGTTGCGCGCGGACGTCATGGCGCACCGTCCGGATCATGTCGCAATGACCGGAGACGCGGTGAATTTCGGACTCCCGCGCGAGTTTGGAGGCGCCGCAGAATGGCTGGCGGGGTTCGGGCCGGGCGAGCAGGTCAGCTTCGTTCCCGGCAATCACGAGGCCCTTGTCGCCGGCGTCGAAACCGAGCGCGACGCCAGATTTGCGCCCTTCATCGCCAGCGACCGGGGCGCCGGCTGGCCGTGGGTTCGTCGGCGCGGCCCGGTCGCGCTGATCGGCGTCTCCACCGCGATCGCAACGCCCCTCTTATACGCCAAGGGAGCGGCCGGCCTGGCGCAGATCGACGGCCTTCGCGCCCATCTCTCCGCGACGCGCGGACTCTGTCGCATCGTCCTGATCCACCATCCGCCGACCGCGATGAGCAAGCCGCGCAAGGCGCTCCGCGACCGCAAGGCAGTCGCCGCGGCCATCGCGGAGGCCGGCGCGGACCTGGTCCTCCATGGTCATAACCACAAGAGCCAGCTGAGCTGGATCGACGCCGGCGCGATCCGTATTCCGGTGCTCGGCGCGCCCTCGGCCTCGACCCCGCCAGGAACGGGTCATGAGCCGGCCGAATGGCGGCTTATAACCATTTCAGCGGAGGGACGCGGGCACCGGATCGAAATCCTGCGCCGCGCCGTCACGGCTACGGGAGAATTCGCCGATCGCGGCCGGTTCAGCCTTCCGTCTGCGTCTTGACCCGTTCCAGCGGCAGATTGAACCAGAAGAGCGCGCCCTTGCCCTCCTCGCTCTCGATGCCGATCTCGCCCTTCATCGCGGCGACAAGCTGACGACAGATATTGAGTCCGATGCCGACGCCGCCATGGCGCCGGGATTCGGTCTGTTCGACCTGCTGAAACCGGTCGAAGATCGCCGAGAGCTGCTCCTTCGGCACGCCCGGCCCATCATCCTTCACCTCGAAACGAACATGGGTGTCTTCGGCCCGAATCGTAACGGCGACCTCGCCTTCACCGGTGAACTTCACCGCATTGTTAATGAGGTTCGACAGAATCTGCCTGATGCGTTTGCCGTCGCCACGCCAGAGGCCCCGCGCCGAGTCGTCGAAATCCAGCGTCAGCCTGGTCTGGCGCGCCACCTCCATCGCCGCGATCGCTTCGGTCAGCGTATGCGCCAGCGCGGCGAGGTCGACATCGGCGATCTGAAGACGCATTTCGCCAGCCTCGATCATCGAGATGTCGAGCAGATCGTCCATAAGCCCGGTCAGCGACTTCGCCGAGGCGAGCAGCACGTCGACGAATTGCCGCTGGCGATCGTCCAGATCGGTGTGCGACAGCAACTCGCCCATGCCGATCACCCCGTTCATCGGCGTGCGCAGTTCGTGACTGAGGGTGCCGAGAAACGCGTTCTTCACCCGGCTGGCGCTTTCCGCCTGCCTGCGCGCGCGATCCAGCCGCTCGCGCGTGCGCTCGAGCTCCAGATTGCGCCGGCGCGCATCTTCCGCCTCCCGGAGCAGCTTCAGCTTCGAGCTGACGATGGCGGCGATCGTGGTGAGGATGCTCAGGTGGCCCGCCGTGAAGACGTTCGCCGACGCCTCCTCGCTGTCGATCACCCCGACGACCTTGCCGTCGATCGTCATCGGCACGCAGATCTCGCTGAGCGCCGGCTCCAGATCGGGAATATACGACGGCTCCTTGGAAAGATCGGAAATGATGATCGGCTTACCGGTCTGCGCGACTCGCCCGGTCACACCCTGTCCCATGCGGATGCGGAGCGAATTGACGATATCGTGGCCCTCGGGATTCTTCGCGCCGAGCGCGGCGACCTGCCTCAGATAGGCGCCGAGCGGATCGGTCAGGTAGATAACGCAATCGTTGAAACCCATCTTGCCGACGACTTCGCGCGCGACATGCCACATCAGCTCCTGCTCGCCGTCGATCCCCATGATGTCGACCGCGAACTTGTTGAAGATGCGAAAGAGCTCCTCGCGCTGCATGAGCTCATCCTCGGCCTCGGCGAGCCGGGCTTCGATTTCTTCCAGTCTGTTGGGCTTTCGCGACGCGCCGTGCATAGGGTTCCGGCTTTGCTCACTTCGACAGGCGGTTCATGAATCTCTAAGAGAATCGGCGGCGACGCGCCAGTGTTTCCGGCGCCAGGCTTCGCCTCCGGCGGTTGCGGGGCCGCGCGCGCTCCTCTAAATGGAAATGCGCGCGTCGGCATGGCGCGCGCCGGCGAAAGCCCGAATACGGGCGGATCCGGAGCCGGGGAGCCCGATGTCCATGCGCCTCCGCACAGTCGACGCCTACCTCCTTCGGCTGATGGCGAAGCCGATGATGGCCGCACTGGCGGTGACTCTCGCGGCGTTGCTGCTGGAGCGCGTGCTCAGGCTGTTCGAACTCCTGACCGGCAAGGGCGCGCCGCTCGGCCTCGTGCTCGCCATGACGCTCAACCTCGTGCCGCACTATCTCGGCCTCGCGCTTCCCGCCGCCTTCGCCGTCGGCATCATTGCGGTGATGACCTCGCTCGGTTCCGAAAACGAGCTTGACGCGATGGAGGGCGCCGGTTGGTCGATCCGGCGGATCGGGGCCATCTTCATTTTCTGCGGCGCGATTCTCGGCGTTCTTTCACTCCTCCTGTTTGGATATCTCCAGCCCTATTCACGCTACGCCTACCAGGCCGTCAAGCATGAACTCGTGAACGCCGCATGGGACGCCCGGGTGGAGGCCGGCACGTTCATCGACGCCGGCGAGGGCATGACCATCTCCGCCGAGGAAGTCGACCCGACCGGCCGCATTCTCGACCGCGTGTTCGTGCTTCAGAAGCAGGAAGGCGACGCTGAACGCATCCTCACCGCCGAGCGCGGAGTGCTTATCCCGAACGTGGAGACGCGGACCTTGCGTCTTCGGCTCGTCAACGGCGTCGCCGTCTCCATCGGACGGACGGAGGGCGAACTCTCGGTCAGTTTCGACAGTCTGACGCTGGAACGCGAGTTCGATCTCGACGGCGAGCTCTTTCGCCCGCGCGGCGGCTCCGAGCGCGAGTTGACGCAGAAGGAACTTCTGGCGCGCATCCGCGGCGATGAAGGCGCGCCCCCCGACCCACGCTACGCGGCGGAGTTTCACGGTCGCCTGATCCGGGCTTTTGCGCTTCTCGGAGTGCCGTTGATCGCGGTGCCGCTCGCGGTCGCGGGGAAACGCTCACCGGCCTGGCGACGAATCGCACTGGCGATGGCGGTGCTGATCGCGTTTCAGAACGTCACCAAGACGGTCGAGGGCATGGCCGCGAACGGGACCGTAGACCCGGTGCTCGGGCTCTGGGGGCTTTGCGCCGTCTATTTCGCCTTCGGACTATGGCTCTTCTTCACCACCGCGAGCCAGGGTACGGACAGTGCGCTCAGGAAGTGCTTCGTCTGGATCGATCGCGGAATCCACCGTGCAACCGGCGCACTTAAACAGTCCGGCGCGGAAGAGACGCAGCCCCGATGACGCTGGCGTTGCACCTGACGCGCGCGGTGCTGATCCGGGTGCTGGCGACGACGCTCGCGCTGGCCGGTCTCGCCATCGCGCTCGATCTCGTGGAGAGCGCGGCGGAAGTGCTGAAACAGGATGACGGCGGTCTGCTCCGCTATCTCGGCCTGCGCGCGCCGATCATCCTGACAGCGGTACTGCCGGTCGGCCTCATCCTCGGGCCGGTCCTCGCGTTTCTCAGCCTCGCCGGGCGGAGCGAGTTCACGGTTCTGCGCGCTTCGGGCGCGACGATCTATCGACTGCTCCTACTTCTCGTCCCGCTCGGGCTCGTCTTCGGGGCCTGCCTCTATGCGCTCAGCGACCGGATATCGCCTGTTCTCGAGGGGCGCTTGCTGACCTGGCTCGACCCGCAGCCAGCCGCGACATCTGGCGGGTTCTGGGCGCGCACGTCGCTCGGCGTGGTGCACGCCGACGCCTCCTCCACGCGCGGCGACCTGATCTTCGATCTCGAAGTCTACGAGATGGATGCCGAAGGCCGGATGACGGCGCGGATCAGCGCCGCTTCGGCCCGCTTCGCGGACGGCGTCTGGCGCCTCGGAGAGGCGAGCCGGCTGACGCCAGGTCAATCGAAATCGACCCGGATCGATGGTGAGCGGTGGGAGACTCCACTCCGCCCGGCGAATGTGCGCGCGCTCTCCAGCCCTACAAGCGCCGTCGCCGGCGACGTCGCCGAACGGATTCTGACCGGCGCCTGGGCGGGCAACAGGACGACGGAGTTCTATCAGGTCAGGGTCTATCGTGGATACGCCGCCTTCATGGCGCCGCTGGTGATGATCCTGCTCGCCGCCCCCGCCGCCTTCGGGACGCGGCGCGGCGGCGGCCTCGGCAAACACGCCGCGCTCGGCGTCGTGCTCGGTTTCGCCTTCCTGCTGTTCGACGGCATGCTGACCGCGCTCGGCGAGACAGGCAACCTGCCGCCCGCGCTCGCCGCCTTCGGCGCGACGGCTATGTTCGCGTCGATCGGCGGCTATGTGCTGCTCACGCTGGAGGAATAATCCGTATGCCTGAAATCGAAGTGCGCGAGGTCGCCGGCAGAGCGCAGATGAAGACCTTCATCCGCCTTCCGGGCCAGATCCTCCGAGACGATCCAAACTGGGTCGAGCCGCTGCATTTCGAGCGCGCGCAGTTCTTTTCCCCGAAGCACAATCCCTGGTTCACGCACGGCGAGGCGGCGTTTTTCCTCGCCTGGTCCGAAGGGCGCGCGGTCGGCCGGATCAGCGCGCAGATCGACCGGCTTTCGCCCGATGTCGACGGCCGGGTATGCGGGCTTTTCGGCGCACTGACCGCGGAGCCGGAGCAGGCGATCGTCACCGCGCTTCTGAAGGCCGCGGAAGACTGGCTGCGCGCGCGCGGCGCGGGCTGGATGCGCGGCCCCTATACGCTCAACATCAATCACGAGGCGGGGCTGCTGGTCGACGGGTTCGACAGCCCACCCTTTCTTCTGATGCCGCACGACCCGTCATGGCTCGGCCCGATGGTTGAGGCGACCGGGCTCGCCAAGGGGCGCGACGCCTTCGCCTACCGGCTCGACACCTCGGCGGGACTGCCGGAGCGACCAAAACGACTGTTCCGTCAGACGCCGCCCTCGCTTCACGTCCGGCCCGTCGACCTCAAGCGCTGGGACGAGGAGGTCGAGACCATCGCGCATATCTTCAATGAGTCGTGGAAAGGCAACTGGGGTTTTGTCCCGTTCACGAGGGAGGAGATCGACGCCATGGCGAAGGAGATGAAGCCGCTGATCGATCCCGGCCTGACCCGCATCGCCGAGCTTGACGGGAGCGCGGTCGGCTTCATCGTGATGATGCCCGATATCAACGAGGCGATCGGGGATTTCCGCGGTCGACTCTTTCCCTTCAACATTCTGCGGCTTATCTGGCGGCTGAAATACGGCCGCATACGCGGCGCGCGGGTGCCGTTGATGGGGATGCTGCCGGGTCTCGAAGGTCTGGTCGGCTCCATCGCTCCGCTGTTGCTGATCTATTCGCCCGAGGAACGCTGCGTCGAGCGCGGGTTCCGCGAGCTCGAGTTCAGCTGGATTCTCGAAGACAACACATCGGTCCGCAGGCTGATCGAGATGCTGGGCGCGAAAATCGTCAAGACCTACCGCTTCTACGAGCGGCCGCTGGACTGACCCGGGTCAGAAAAACAGGCTGACGCCGATCCCGATCAGGAAGATTCCGCCGAGCCACGAAAGCCCGCGCCGGATCAACCGGTTGCCCTGCACCGTCTGCGCCAGCGAGCCGCCGACGAAGGCGACGATCAGGTCGGAGGGCACCGCGGTCAGCGGCACCAGAACACCGAGCACCAGCATCTGCAGGGCGATATCGCCCTTCGAGGTTTCGACGAAGGGCGGGATGAAGGCCATGAAGAAGAGAATGGTCTTCGGATTCAGCACCTCGACCAATATGCCCTGCCAGATGATCCGTGCGTAGCTGCGCTTTTCGACCGGCCCGATCCGCACTTCTCCGTTCTGACTAGCTTCGCGCTCCAGGATCATCCGTATCCCGAGATAGATCAGATAGCCCGCGCCGACGACCGTCATCGCCTGATACGCGGTCGTGGATTGCTGGAACACCGCCGCAAGGCCCAGCGCGGCGATCACCGCCAGAAGCACGCCGCCGAGTCCGAGTCCGATCGCCGAAGCCAGGCCGGCGGCCCGGCTCTGGCCGACGCTGCGCGAGAGGACGTAAAGCATGGAAGGTCCCGGAGAAGCGCTGAGGGCGAGCCCGGCCAGCGCCACAACGACCATCGTCTCAAGCGACGGCATATGTCAGTCCGCCCTCACGCCGTTCATACGCTTCTCGAAGGGATTCTGGACGGGCCCCTCATGGTCGGTCGTCGCCGACCAGATGCGTTCGCCACGCCGTTCTCTCAGATATGGAAAATCTCTTAGCAACATACGCTCCAGATGCAACCCTGCATTGAATCCTTCATACTTTGGCGGATTATTAGGCGAAATCAAGCTTGGAAACGGCTTGATCACGGTGTCGTAATTCGCCGCCACGAAATACGGCATCGAGAACCGTTCAGGACTAAGATTCAGCACGCGGTGCGGGGTGGAGCGGAAGGCGCCGTTCGTCCAGGCTTCGAGCATGTCGCCGATATTGATGATGAACGCTTCCGGTTTCACCGGAACGTCGATCCACTCGTCGCGCCGGGTCATCACCTGCAGGCCCTTCTGACGCTGATGAAGCAGAGTCAGGCATTCGTAATCGGTGTGCGCGCCCATGTTCACGCTCTTCGACTCCGTGGTGCCGCGCGCGCGCACATAATGCAGAAGCCGCAGCTGCGAGATGGGCTTCGTCATCTGCTTGGTCAGATCCCCCGGCGGCAGGTCGAGATGCAATTCCAGCGCCGCGCATATCTTCAGGCCGACAGACGAGATCGACGCGTAATAGGCGCCGATCCGTTCGCGAAACCCATCGAGTTCCGGCCAGACGTTCGGTCCGAGAAGCAAGTTCCCCGCCAGATAGTCCGGGTCGTCGTGCGGAAGGTCGAGCGCCAGGTCGAACGCTTCGTAATTGCGATTCACCTCGTCCGCGTAGTCGCCCTTCTCGGTAAAGGGGACGTAGCCGCGATGATTGAGGCTGTCGCCGATATAGTACGCGCGCTTGACGTCGTCGGGCTGGGCGAAAAACGATTCCGCCGCGCCATAGGCGCTTTCGATCAACGCGGGTGAAATCCCGTGGTTCGCGACGTAGAAGAAACCGACTTCGCGCGCCGCCTCTCCCATCTCGTCGGCAACACGTTTTATATCCGCCTTTCCGCCGCTTCTCAGCGGCCCGAGATCGATTACAGGCAAGACATCAGCACCGAACATGGCGTCTACCCCCGTTGCAACCGCGTATCATCCGATGACTCCCGCCCGCACTGACGGGAAACAACGGCACGCCATAGTTGCAAGTGGCGTGCCACTAAAGAAATAATTAAGTTTGCCGAGAGGTAAACGATCTTTTGCGGAGAATTGTTGCCAAATTTTAATCTTTTGATCACCTCCCTCTGGAATTTGACAGAGTCTCATGCGGTTAGCCCCGCATTAACGCCTTTAAGACTCTGAAAATAAATTCGATGTGAACCACCGGGAAACCGGATCTGTCCGGGAATCGCTTTGGGCGAGTTCCTTTTTCTCGTCATCCGACCGGCGCGGCGAACGCACGGATCCTGGCGTCCGGCCGGCGCGGTCAACGTGGCGTACACGATCATCGCCGTGTCCGCCTCATTCAGAAGCGACCGGATGGCGCGCGTTTCGGCTCATCCCGGCGGCGTGCGAATCACCAGATTACGGATCTCCGTCATGTCCTCCATCGCGAACAGGATGCCTTCGCGCCCGAGCCCGCTATCCTTGACGCCCCCGTATGGCATGTTGTCGACCCTATAGGACGGAACATCGCCGACAACGACCCCGCCCACGTCCATCTCATCCCACGCCTGCTGCACCTTGTAGTAATCGCGGGTGAAGATGCCCGCCTGCAGGCCGAACTTGGAATCGTTGACCATCGAGATCGCCTGATCCCAGGTCGAGAATTTCTGCAAGACAGCGGCCGGGCCGAAGGCCTCCTCGGCGCAAATGTCCTGATCCACCGGCACGTTCTCCAGCAGCGTCGCCTGCAGCATCGCGCCGTCGCGCCCCCCGCCGCAGAGAAGATCGCCGCCGGCCGCGACCGCGGATTCGATCCAGCCATGGAGGCGCGCGGCCTCCTTCTCCGAGATCATCGGGCCGATGAAGGTTTCGCGCACCTTCGGATCACCGGACACGAGCGTTTTCGTCTTCGCGACCAGTTTCGCTTTCATCTCATCATAGATGTCTTCATGGATAATGATCCGCTGAACGCCGATGCACGACTGGCCCGACTGGTAGAAGGCGCCGAAGATGATCCGGGTGACCGCGTCGTCAAGATCCCTGGTGTCGGAATCGACCACGACTGCGGCGTTGCCGCCAAGCTCCAGCACAACCTTCTTCTTGCCGCAGCGCGCCTTCAGGTCCCAGCCGACGCCGGGCGATCCGGTGAAGGAGAGAAGCTTCAGCCTGTCGTCCACTGTGAAGAGATCGGCGCCGTCGCGCGAACAGGGCAAGATCGAGAACGCCCCCTTCGGCAGATCGGTCTCGGCCAGAACCTCGCCCATGATCAGCGCGCCGAGCGGCGTGCGCGAGGCGGGCTTCATCACGAACGGGCAGCCGACCGCAATGGCGGGGGCGACCTTGTGCGCCGCCAGATTGAGCGGGAAATTGAACGGCGAGATGAACGAGCAGGGACCGATCGGCACCCGCTTCCACATGCCGCGATAACCCTTCGCCCGGGGCGAAATGTCGAGCGCCTGCAGCTCGCCGTGCATCCGCGTCGATTCCTCGGCCGCGATCTGGAATGTGTCGATCAGGCGCGTGACCTCGCCCTCGGCGTCGTTGATCGGCTTGCCGGCCTCGACGCAGAGCGAATAGGCCAGTTCCTCCTTGCGTTCGCGAAAGCGCGCGACACAGTGTTCTAGCACCGCCTTCTTGGCGAAGGACGGCATCTTCGCCATCGCGTCGGTCGCCTCGACTGCGCCGGCGATGCCCGCGTCAATGGCGGCGCTGTCCGCCAGCGCGCAGCGTGTCGCCACCTCGCCGGAATATTTGTCGGTCACCTCGAGATCGTCATTCGCGAAGACGGCCTCGTTGTTGAGGTAGTAGGGGTATTTCGCTTTGAGTTCGGGCATCGGGGCCTCTCGTTTCGTCAGGCGCCGGAGGGGGCGGGCGGGCCGCCCCCGTTGGTTTACACCGCGGCTGAACGCTTCTTGATGTCGATATTCAGGATCTGGTCGTTCTCTGCGTAATCGACCGGACAGTCAATAAGGTGCACGCCGGGTGTCGAGAGCGCGGTTTCGATGATCTTCGGCAGTTCCTCCGCCGAGCCGACGCGATGGCCGATGCCGCCGTAGCTTTCGACATATTTCACGAAGTCCGGGTTGCCGTACTGAAGGCCCCAGTCCTTGAAGCCCATATTGGCCTGTTTCCAGCGGATCATCCCGTAGGAGTTGTCGTTCAGGATCAGAACGGCGAGGTTCATTTTCAGCCGAACAGCGGTCTCCAGCTCCTGCGAGTTCATCATGAACCCGCCATCGCCGCAGATCGCCATCACCTTCCGGTCCGGGTAGACCAGTCGCGCCGCCATCGCCGAAGGCAACCCCGCGCCCATGGTGGCCAACGCGTTGTCCAGGAGCACGGTGTTCGGCTTGCGCGCCAGGTAATTCCGGGCGAACCAGATCTTGTAGACACCATTGTCGAGACAGATCATGCCGTCATCGGGCATCGCCTCGCGGATCACCGAGACGGCGTGCTGCGGATAGATCGGGAACCGCATATCGCCGACGCCTTCGAGAATCTGCGCGTCGTGGTGCTTTTTCACCTCCATCATACGCGAAAAGTCCCACTCCGCCTCTTCCTCCTTCTTCACGCCGTTCTTCAGTTGCCAAACGGCGTTGCCGATATCGCCGATCACCTCGATCTGCGGGAAATATACCGGATCGACCTCGGCGGTGTTGTAGGAGACGTGGATCACTTCCGCGCCGCCCTGTTTCATGAAGAAGGGCGGCTTCTCGATCACATCATGACCAATATTGATGATGAGATCCGCGGCCTCGATCGCCCGGTGCACGTAGTCGCCCGCCGATAGCGCGGCGCAGCCCATGAAGAGCGGATGGCGCTCATCGACCACGCCCTTGCCGAGCTGCGTGGTGACGAAGGGGATGCCGGTCTTCTCGATGAATTTCTCCAGCATCTTCGAGGTCAACTTGCGATTGCCGCCGGCGCCGATGACCAGAATCGGCGATTTCGCCGCGTGGATCTTCTCCAGCGCCTGGATGATCGACTTATCCTCAGGAACCGGCCGGCGCACCGCCGATTTCGGGATCGGTTTCTCCTCGGTGTTTTCGTCGGCGATGTCCTCGGGCAGTTCGATATGCACGGCGCCGGGTTTCTCCTCCTCGGCGATGCGATAGGCCTCGCGGACCCGCGAGGGGATGTTGTCGCCGGCGACGATCTGCGTCGAATACTTGGTGATCGGACCCATCATCTCCACGACGTCGAGAATCTGGAACCGGCCCTGTTTCGATTTCTTCACCGGCTTCTGGCCGGTCACCATCAGCATCGGCATCCCGCCGAGCTGCGCATAGGCTGCGGCGGTCGTGAAATTCGTCGCGCCCGGCCCGAGCGTGGAGACGCAGACGCCGGTCTTGCCGGTCAACCTGCCATAGACCGAAGCCATGAAGCCCGCGCCCTGCTCATGGCGAGTGAGGACCAGCTGGATCTTCTTCGAGCGCGAAAGACTGTCGAGAAAATCAAGATTTTCCTCGCCGGGGATGCCGAAAACATATTCGCACCCCTCCGCCTCAAGACATTCGATGAACAGATCTGATGCTTTGGTCATGGTTCCCCTCTCCCTGATAGCCGGCTCATAGCCTGGACGCCGGACCCGCGCCCGCTGAATACAGCGTCACCTTAGCGGATAATTCGCGTTTGCGTAGAGATTCTTACCAGCGGCGCACGCAGATCGTGTCGTTGCTCACAAATGCGCCCGCCGAAGCAGAAGCGGACGGAGCGCGGCGACGCCGACCGCCGGGCCAAGCGCCATCAGCGCCAGCACCGCCGGCCAGCCGGCCATCGCCGCGAGGATCGGCGTCGCCTGCACCGTCGCGACGGTCAGCGTGAAGCCGAGCGCGGTCTGCATTGTCATCAGGCTGCCGGCGGCCTCGGCCGGCGCGGCGTCGGCGATCAACGCCGAGAACTGCGCGCTGTCGGGGATCACCGCCGCGCCCCAGATCAGGATCAGAATGAACGAGAGCCAGACCGGCCCGCCATGCGCCAGCGCGACCGCCAGCGCCGCCGCGCCGGAGATCATCATCGCGCCGGCCGCGACCCGCGCCTTGCCGACACGGTCGGCGAGCCAACCGGCCGGGGCGCAGAACGCCGCGCCGATCGCGATGGCGAGAAAGGCGGTCAGCGCCGCCAGACGCTCCGCTTCCGATGTTCCGAGACGTGCGCCATAGCCCGCAGCCGCCGCCGCGCCGACCCAGCCCCACATCGCGTACAGCTCCCACATATGGCCGAGATAGCCGCCGGTGGCGGCGCGGATGCGCCGATCGGTCCAGATCAGGCGGATCACCTTCGGGTCGAAAACCGGTGCGCGCGCGTGATGCGGGCCGAGCCGGACGAAGGGCGCGACGAGCGCGGCGAAGAGCGACGCGGCGGCGGCGGAGCCGATCACCAACCGCCATTCGGCGCCGCCAAGATAGGCGGCCAAATGCGGCGCCGCCGAGCCGACCGTCAGCGCCCCTACCAGCGTGCCGACCAGAAGCCCCCGATCGCGCAGGCCCCAGCCGACGGCGATCTTCATGCCGAGCGGATAGATCCCCGCGAACCCCGCCCCAGTAAGAAAGCGCAGTGCGACCGCGGCGTCCGAGCCGGGCGCGATGAGAAGGAGCGCGCCGGTGGCGCCGGCGTTCATCAACGCGGCGGCGGCGAGCACGCGGCGCGGGTCGAACCGGTCGGAGAGCCCGGTGATAGCCGAGCCGAGCGCGCCGATCACGAAGCCGGCCTGAACGGCGGAGGACATCAGCGCCTGCCTCGCGGGGCCGAGCGCCGCCTCCCGCGCCATGTCCGGCATCGCTGCTGCGGCGGCGAACCAGGGCGCCATGCCGGCGACGACGGCGAGGCAGAGAAGGGAAACGGCGACGGATTTCGACATGACGGCACTCGCGCACGGACCGGGTCGAAAGTCCAGCGGGCCGCGCGCGGCGGATAACCATGGTTATCGCGAGCAGCTATCTGATATTGCTGGATAAATTTAGTTAATGAAATCCTGACGTCCCGCGCCCGCCTCAGATCGGCACGCCTTTCGGCCGCCCGACACGTTGCAGCACGATGTCGGAGCGAACCTGCGCCACCATCGGGTGCGGCAGGAGCCGCCGGTGCACGAAGCTCGCCAACTCGTCCAGCGAGCGCACCTGCACGTGGAGAAGGTAATCCGCATCGCCGGTCAGCGTGTAGGCCATGCGGACCTCGGGCAGCGCGTCGAAGAACCCGGCGATATCGTCCACCACGGTTTCGGAATGCGCCGCAAGGGTCACCCGGCTGAACGCCTCGACGCCATAGCCGAGCAGATGGGCGTCCAGTTCCGCCCGGTAGCCGGCGATCAGCCCGGCGGCCTCCAGCGCGATCCGGCGGCGCGAGCATTGCGAGGGCGAGAGCGCGACCGCCCCGGCAAGCTGGGCGGTGGTGAGACTCGCGTCCGCCTGCAGGAGCGCGAGAATCTTCCGGTCGAAGCCGTCGAGGTCCATTTCGCGCATCCTTTCTCGACCTTGCGCACAGTATGTGCGTATGAATAGCCGATTATTCCCATTACGCACGGACATATCGCATGTTTCGGCGTATATCCTCACGAAATCGCCATTCTTAAAGAGGAGCCGCCCCATGGGACCCTTCCCGCACGACGCCGCCCCCGCCGAGATCACCGCGCAGAACCCCGCCGGCACGGACGGGTTCGAGTTCGTCGAGTTCGCGCATCCGGAGCCGGAGGCCCTGCACGCGCTCTTCGAACAGATGGGCTACACCGCCGTCGCCAAACATCGCACGAAGGACGTGACGCTCTACCGGCAGGGCGACATCAACTATCTGGTCAATGCCGAACCGGGCGATTTCGCCGCCGATTTCGTCAAGGCGCACGGCCCCTGCGCCGCGTCAATGGCGTGGCGCGTCGTCGATCCGCAGCAGGCTTATGCGCACGCCGTCGCCAATGGCGCGAAGGGCTATCACGGCGATGACAAGGTTATGGACGCCCCCGCCATTCTCGGCATCGGCGGCTCGCTGCTCTATTTCGTCGCCCGTGACGGCGTCTCGCCCTACGCGGCGGATTACGAATGGCTCGGCGAGGTTGACCCGAAGCCGGAGGGGATCGGGTTCTTTTATCTCGACCACCTCACCCACAACGTCCATCGCGGCAATATGGACAAGTGGTACCGGTTCTATTCCGGCATCTTCAATTTCAAGGAGATCCGGTTCTTCGACATCAAGGGGAGGATGACCGGGCTCACCTCGCGCGCGCTGACCTCGCCCTGCGGCAAGATCCGCATCCCGATCAACGAAAGCGCCGACGAGACCAGCCAGATCGAGGAGTATCTGCGCGAATACAATGGCGAGGGCATCCAGCACATCGCCGTGGCGACCAACGACATCTACTCCTCGGTCGACGCGCTCGCGGCCAACGGGATGGAGTTCATGCCGGCGCCGCCCGATGTCTATTACGACATGAGCCACAAGCGCGTGACCGGCCACGAGGAGCCGATCGAACGGATGAAGCGGCACGGCATCCTGATCGACGGCGAAGGCGTCGTGGATGGCGGGATGACGCGGATCCTGCTGCAGATCTTCTCGAAAACCGTCGTCGGCCCGATCTTCTTCGAATTCATCCAGAGGAAGGGCGACGACGGCTTCGGCGAGGGCAATTTCCGCGCGCTCTTTGAAAGCATCGAGCAGGATCAGATCAACCGGGGCGTGCTCAGCGCCGCCGAATGAGGCGCGCGGCGCGCCAGGTCAGGCGCGCCGTACGAGGATGGCGCGGAAGTCGTTTACATTGGTCAGCGTCGGGCCGGTGATCACCTGATCGCCGGTCGCCTCGAAAAACCCGTGCCCGTCATGCGCGCCGAGCGCGGCGTCGAGCGAGACCCCGGCGTCCGTCGCCCGCTTCGGGGTTTCGGGATCGACGATGGCGCCGGCGATCTCCGCCATCCCGTCCACCCCGTCCGTGTCACCGGCGATGGCGAGAACGCCGGGCGCGCCGTCGAGCGCGCTGGCGAGGCCGAGCAGGAACTCGACATTGCGCCCGCCGCGCCCTTTCGGTTTTTCGCCGTCGTTCAGCGTCACCGTGGTCTCGCCGCCGGAGATCAGCGCCACAGGGCCCGTCTCGCCCAGAGCGCGCGCCGCCATTTCGGCCCCGAGTTCACGCGCCTCGCCCTCCAGCGCGTCGCCCAGGACGACCGCGCGAAAACCAGCCGCCTCTGCGACCCTGGCCGCCGCCTCAAGCGACTTCATCGGCGCCCCGATCAGGCGGAACTCGGCCCGCGCCAACCGCGCGTCGCCCGGTTTCGGCGTCTCCGCCTCCGCCGCCTCGAGATACGCGGCGATCGACGGCGCCGGGTCGAGCTTCCTGCGCCGCAGGATCTCGCGCGCGTCCGCGAATGTCGTCGCGTCCGCCACGGTCGGGCCGGAGGCGATCACCGACGGCTCGTCCCCCGGCACGTCGGAAATCGCCAACGTCAGCACCGGCGCCGGATATGCTGCGGCCGCCAGCCGTCCGCCTTTGATCGCGGACAGATGTTTTCTGACCGCGTTCATCTCTCCAATCGGCGCGCCGGAGGCGAGCAGCGCGCGGTTGATCGCCTGCTTCTCCCCGAACGCGATTCCCGGCGCCGGCAAGGTGAGGAGCGCCGAGCCGCCGCCGGAGATCAGCGCGACGACGAGATCGTCTTCGCCGGCCCCCTCGGCCAGCGCGAGGATGCGCGCCGCCGCGCGCCGCCCGGCTTCGTCCGGCTCGGGATGCGCCGCCTCGACCACCTCGATCAGCTTCGTCGGAACGCCGTGGCCGTAGCGCGTCACCACAAGCCCTTCGGGCGCCGGGTTTTCGCCGCGCGCCGCCCATTCAACTTCGAAAGCCGCGGCCATCGCCGCCGCAGCCTTGCCGGCGCCAAGGACGATCAGGCGCCCCTTCGGCGGCGGGGGCAGGTGCGCGCCGAGCAACCGCGCCGGCGCGGCGGCGTCTACGGCGGCGTCGAAGAGCTGGCGCAGGAGCGCGCGCTCATCCCGATAATCAGTCATTCGGACTCCGTTCCCACATTCATACGCTGTCGATCTGACCCGGCGACGCAGGGCGACGCAACCCGGCGCCACTTATCACGTTGGATTTATCGAGCCGTGCCGTTACATACGCCGCAAACCAGAAGAGGTGCAGATGCCGTCAGTTCGCAAAGCCGTCTTTCCCGTCGCCGGTCTCGGCACGCGATTCCTGCCCGCGACGAAGGCGGTGCCCAAGGAAGTGCTGCCGCTGGTCGACAAGCCTCTGATCCAGTACGCGATCGACGAGGCGCGCGCCGCCGGGATCACCGATTTCATCTTCGTCACCGCGAAGGGGAAATCCGCCCTGGAGAACTATTTCGACAGCGCGCCCGAACTGGTGCGGGCGCTGGAGGAAAAGGGCAAGCCCGAGCTTCTCGACATGATCAGGATGGCGGACATGCCCTCCGGCGCGATCAGCTATATCCGCCAGCAGGAGGCGCTGGGCCTCGGCCATGCGGTCTGGTGCGCGCGCCAGCTCGTCGGGGACGAACCCTTCGCGGTGATCCTGCCGGACGACATCATCGAGTCGGAGACGCCCTGCCTGAAACAGATGGTCGAGGTCTACGAGGACACCGGCGGCAATATCGTCGCCGCGATGGAGGTCGGGCCGGAGGATGTCTCCAAATACGGCGTCATGGACCCGGCCAAGGACGACGGCCGCCTGGTGGAGATGAAGGGCATCGTCGAGAAGCCGAAACCGGGGGAAGCGCCCTCGAACCTCGCGGCGATCGGCCGGTATATCCTCAGCCCTCGGGTGATGAAGAACCTCTCGGCGCTGAAATCCGGGGCGGGAGGCGAGATTCAACTCACTGACGCGATCGCCGAAGAGATCAAGGTCGGCCGGCCGGTCTACGGGCTGCGCTTCGAGGGAAAGCGCTTCGATTGCGGCACCAAGCTCGGCTATCTTCAGGCGACGGTCGCCTTCGCGCTGAACCGGCCCGAGTTTCACGATGACTTCGCCGCATTCATAGAAAAGACCGCGAAAGCGCTGAAATCAGGCTGAGTCGGGCCGAATCATTGCGCTTGACCGCGCAGGCATTATCCTTGATGGGGTACGCGCCGTCCGGCGTAACGGGCGGCGCCGCATTCGTTGAAACTGGCAAGGAACCGACACCATAGCTCGCAGACCGCACAACGCCCCGCCGACGCGCGACACCGGACCGCGCGTGAACGATATGATCCGCGTCCCTGAAATCCGTCTCATCGACGAGAACGGCGACAATCATGGCGTCGTCACGCCGGCGCACGCCATCGAGATGGCGCAGGAGGTCGGACTCGACGTGGTCGAGATTTCGCCGAACGCGAATCCGCCCGTCTGCAAGATCATGGATGTCGGCAAGTTCAAGTACGAAAGCCAGAAAAAGGCGGCCGAGGCGAAGAAGAAGCAGAAGATCATCGAGGTCAAGGAAGTCAAGTTCCGCCCGAATATCGACACGCATGACTACGACGTAAAGATGCGGAGCGTGAACCGGTTTCTTGACGAAGGCGACAAGGTCAAGGTGACGCTTCGGTTCCGGGGACGCGAGATGGCCCATCAGGAGCTTGGCCGCGATCTTCTGCGCAAGATCGCCGGCGAGATCGAGGGCGTCGCCAAGGTCGAATCCATGCCGAAGATGGAAGGCCGCCAGATGATCATGGTGGTGGCGCCGAACCGGGCCTGAGGCTCCGCTGAGGCCGAATCGCTGAGAACCACCCTTCGGACGGGCCCAGCACGACGGGACGTCAGGCGTCTACGCCTGACGTCGTATTGACCACGCGCCGGTTTTCGCGCGTATTGTCGCCATGATCCGCCATCTGCACCGCTGGAGACGATGCCCACCGGCGCCGGTCGCGGTGATTCTTGCGCTCCTGCTGTCGTTCCGCGCGTTCGCGCCCGCCGCCATCGCAGCGCCGGCGGAGGGCTATGTTCCGATCTGCACGGGCGGCGAGATCGTCTACGTCGCGGTAAACGAACTGGCGGGATCGGCGGAAAATGCGCCGACGACCAAGACTGCCCCGGCGGATGCCCCCTGCCCCTGGTTCGGACTCAATCACGCCACGCTGGAGGCGCTGGCCGGCGCCCCGCCTCCCATTGCGCTTCCGGCGCCGCCCGCGCCCCCCCACGTCGCACCAACGCCCCTACACGTCGCGACGACGGCGTTCCGCCCCCGCGCTCCACCCGGATTCGCATCGTAGAGATCGCAGCGACGTTTCCGCGTCCGTCGTTGATGGACGCCGCACCGAATCCGAAAGAGACCGACAATGACAGACTCATCTGTTGCGGGGGCCGGCGCCTCCGCGCTTTATCGCGCCGTATGGCGCTGGCATTTCTACGCCGGACTGATCGTTCTTCCGTTCATGATCCTGATCGCCATCACCGGCGGGTTGTATCTTTTCAAGGACGAGATCAACAACGCCTTCTACGGCGATCTCCGGATCGTCGAGCCGCAAGAATCGGCGCCGCTTCCCGCCTCCACGCTCGTCGCGAGCGCGCTGGCCTATTCTCCAGGGAAGGTGAAGACCTACCGGCCCCCCTCCGCGTCGGACCGAGCGGCGGAGGTGAAGATCGCCAGCGACGACAGCGTCAGCGACACCATCTATGTGAATCCATATGACGGGAAAGCGCTCGGCAGCGTCTGGGACGGGGGCGCCGCCGGTTCACCGGCGATGTGGCTGGTCCGGAAGATACACAGCCTCGAATATATCGGCTGGTGGGGGAACCGGATCATCGAGGCGGTCGCCGGCTGGGCGCTGCTGCTCGTCGTCAGTGGGCTTTATCTCTGGTGGCCGCGGGGCCGCGGCGTCGGAGTTTTTCGCCCGCGTCGCGCCAAAGGGCGGCCGTTTTGGCGAGATCTGCACGCCGTCACCGGAGCCTACGCCGCGCTCTTCATCGGCTTTCTCGCCCTCACCGGACTGCCGTGGTCCGGCGTATGGGGCGCCCAGTTCTACGACCTCTCCTACAAGGCGGGGCTGGGGATGCCGGACGGCTACTGGGGCTCCTACCCGACATCGAACGTCCCGACCGGCGCGGCGCTAGACCAGACGCCGTGGATACTGGAGCATCAGCCGATGCCGATCTCCGGCGCGGCAGAAGGCGTGCCGATTGGCCTCGACCGCATCATCGAATTGGTCGAAGCGACGGGGATTCACCCCGGATACGCGCTCGACATGCCCGGCGGGCCGGAGGGAGTTTTCACCGCTTCGGTCTACCCTGACGACATCACCTTCGAACGGGTGATCCATTTCGACCAGTACACCGGCGAGAAGCTCTTCGACATGGGCCTCGCCGATCTCGGCGCGCTCGGCCGGGCGGCGGAATGGGGGATCAGCGTCCATATGGGGCAGGAATTCGGCGCGCTGAATCAGGCCGCGATGTTGTTCGCTTGCGTTTCGATCATCCTGATGGCGGTCTCCGCCCTCGTTATGTGGTGGAAGCGCCGGCCGGCCGGCGGGCTCGGCGCGCCGCGGCCGCCGGCCGACTGGCGGGCGCCGCGCGCGATCCTCGTTTTCGCGGTAGTCGCCGGAATCGTCTTTCCGCTGGTCGGGCTGTCGCTTCTGGTGATGCTCGCGATCGACCTCGCGCTGCCGCTGGCGCTTCGCAAGCGCGTGGCCTGAACGCGAACCCCGAGCGGGGCTGGTCGGGGCGCGGTTACGCCGCCCCGACCTCGATCACCGGCTCCATCGCGGCGAGAATGTCCGCGGAAAGGTGGCACTTGCTCTGATGGCCGGGGCCAAGGGTGACCATCGGCGGGACCTCGGTCTCGCACTTGTTTCCGGGCACTTGGTGCTTGCGCGGGCAACGCGTCTGGAACGGGCATCCGGAGGGCGGGTTCATCGCCGACGGAATGTCGCCTTCGAGGACGATATGCTTCTTCTTCACCCGCGTATCTGCGATCGGCACCGCGGAGAGTAGCGCCTCGGTATAGGGATGATAAGGCGGGGCGAAGACCTGCTCGGTGGAGCCGATCTCCACCACATGACCGAGATACATCACCATCACCCGGTCGGCGAGATAGCGCACGATGGAGAGATCATGGCTGATGAAGAGCATGGTTGTGCGCCGCTCGCGCTGAATCTCCATCAGAAGGTCGGTGACGGCCGCCTGCACCGAAACGTCGAGCGCCGAGACCGGCTCATCCGCCACCACCACCTTCGCGTCGCCGGCGAAGGCGCGGGCGATGCCGATGCGCTGTTTCTGGCCGCCGGAAAGCTGGCGCGGCATGCGTTTGGCGAAGGCGCGCGGCAGTTTGACCAGGTCGAGAAGCTGGAGCATCCGCTCCTCGCGGTCCTTCTGGTTCTTGCCGACCTTGAACTTCTCCAGCACCCGCATGATCTGCCCGCCGATCGAGTGGCTGGGATTCAGCGTATCGAACGGATTCTGGAACACCATCTGGATCGAGGCGACGGTCTTGGTCGCGCGCTTCTCGATCTCGATATTCGCAATATCCTCATTCGAGAGCTTCACATGGCCTTCTGTCGCGGTCTCCAGCCCCAGCAGCACCTTGGCGAGCGTCGACTTGCCGCAACCCGATTCGCCGACGATGGCGAGGGTCTCGGCTTCGCGCGCCTCGAAACTGAGCGTCTCGTTCGCCTTCACCACCTTCGCGGCGCCCCTGCCGAAGGAGTTGCCTGAAACCTCGTAATACTTCTTCAGGTTATCGACCGAGAGGACGACATCGCCAGCGGTCGTCGCCGCAGCGTCTGCGACGCGCGGGACCGGGGCGTTCCAGTCGATCTCGTCCCAGCGCAGGCACCGCGACTCGTGCCGGTCGCGCCCGGGCAGCGTCACCATGTCGATCGGCTGCGCATCACACCGTCCGGCCTCGAAATAGCTGCAGCGCGGGCCGAAATAGCAGCCCGGCGGGCGCTCGTTCGGCAGCGGGAAATTGCCTGGAATGGCGACCAGCGGGCGGGTGTTCTTGTCGGCGCCCGGAAGCGGGATCGAACGGAAGAGCCCCTCGGTATAGGGATGGCGCATGTGATCGAAGACTTCCTCGATCGATCCGGTCTCCACCGCTTCACCGGAATACATCACGCATATCCGGTCGCATGTCTCCAGCACCAGGCCGAGATTATGGGATATGAAGAGGATCGAGGTGCCGGTCGTCTCGCCGAGTTCCTTCACTAGGTCGACAATGCCGGCCTCGACCGTCACATCCAGCGCCGTCGTCGGCTCGTCGAGGATCAGCAGCGCCGGGCGCGACATCAGCGCCATGGCGATGACGATGCGCTGTTGCTGACCGCCCGAGAGCTGGTGCGGATAGGCGTCGAGGATGCGCTTCGGGTCGGGGAGCTTGACCGAGGCGACCATCTCCAGCGCCAGATTATAGGCGTCGCGCCGTCCCATCTTCTGATGGATCATCGGGACTTCCATCAGTTGCCTGCCGATCTTCATCGCCGGGTTCAGCGAGGCCATCGGCTCCTGATAGATCATCGCAATCTCCGAGCCGCGGATGGCGCGCAGCTCCTCGGCGGAGAACGTGGAGAGGTCGCGCCCCTTGAACCGGATCGTCCCGCCGGTGACACGACCGTTCTTGCCGAGGTCCTGCATCACGCCAAGGGCGACGGTGGACTTGCCGCAGCCGGATTCGCCGACGAGACCCATCGCCTCGCCGGGTTGTACGGTGCAGGAGAAATCCATCACCGCCGGGATCTCCCCGGCCCGGGTGAAGAAGGAAATGTGGAGGTTCACGATTTCGAGGATCGGTCCGTCGTAATCGGTCATCGCGTCTTTCCTCAATCCTTGAGCGATTGTTCGCGCAGCCCATCGGCCAGAAGATTCAGGCCGAGGACGAGGCTCATCAGCGCGAGGGCGGGCGGCAGTGCGGGGTGTGGGTAGATCGAGAGGAGTTTCCTCCCCTCGTTGATGGTCGAGCCCCAGTCAGGGCTTTCAGGGCTGACACCAAGACCGAAGAAGCCGAGCGTGCCGAGAAGGATCGTCGTGTATCCGATGCGCAGGCAGAAATCGACGATCAGCGGGCCGCGCGCGTTCGGAAGGATCTCCCACAGCATGATGTAGAACGGCCCCTCACCGCGTGTCTGGCCAGCGGCGACGTAATCGCGTGTCTTGATGTCCATGGTCAGGCCGCGAACGATGCGAAACACGGTCGGCGAGTTCACGAAGACGACCGAGACAAAGACGTTCAGCAGGTTCGGGTCCATCGAGAAGACGCCGAGCGGATCGGCGTTGAAGGCGAGCCCGGAATACGCCCAGAAACCGATGACGACGGTGCCGGCGAGCAGCGGATACATCATCTCCGGGCGGGTCTCGAACCGGCTGTAGAAGAACACCCAGAAGAAGATGATCGGAAAAAGGAAGAGAAAGGCGGCGAGGATCACCGGTATGCCGGTCTGGCGAATTTCAGGCGTGACCAGCAGATAGAAAAGCAGGATCACCGGAAAGGCCAGAACCAGGTTGGCGAGGAACGAAAGAAGCCCGTCCATCCGCCCGCCGAAATAGCCGGCGGGCAGGCCGAGCGTCACCCCGACCATGAAGGCGAAAAGCGTCGCCAGCGGCGCGATCGCCAGCACCGATTGCGAGCCGAGCACCATGCGCGAGAAGACATCCCGGCCGAGATTGTCGCCGCCGAGCAGGTAAAATGCGCCTTCGATCTCCGGATAAGGGGCGCCTGGCGGGTCGTTCTTCAGGCTCGCGACCTGATCCAGCGCGCCGAAAGTGGCGATCTGTTCGGCGAAGAGCGCGGTCAGAACCCAGAAGAGCACGATGGCGAGCCCGATCATGCCGATCGGCGAGTCCATCAGTTTGCCGTAGAGGCTGAGCCGCCTCTTGAAGACGATCGACAGCGCGAAGATCACGATCAGCCCGATCCAGACCGGAATGAACCGGACGAACATCGAGGCGAAGATCGCGCCCCATCCCAAGGGTTCCATTGCCGCGCTCCCCTATTTCACGCGGATGCGCGGGTTGAGATAGACATAGCCGATATCGGATATCAGTTGGGTGATCAGCACGACGAAGACCGCGACCACCGAACAGCCGAGCAGAAGATCGATATCGTTGTTCCCGGCCGCCTGCACCAGCAGCCAACCGAAGCCCTTGTAGTTGAACAGCGTCTCGACGATCACCACGCCGGTCAGAAGCCAGGGGAACTGCAGCATGATGACGGTGAAGGGCGCGATCAGCGCGTTCCTGAGCGCGTGGCGCAGGACGATCTTCGGAAAGCTGACCCCTTTCAGCCGCGCGGTGCGGATATATTGAGCCGTCATCACCTCCGCCATCGAGGCGCGGGTCATCCGCGCGACATAGCCCATGCCGTAAAGCGCCATGGTCAGCACTGGGAGGGTGAAGTTCTCGAAGGTCGGGCCGTCCGCGATGGCCGAGGTCGCCGTGCCCTTGAACCATTTCAGCCCGACGACGGAGGAGGCGAAGACGACGATGAAGACGACGCCCGAGACATATTCCGGCGTCGCCGTGGTCGAGATCGCGAAGGTCGAGAGGGTGCGATCGGTGCGCGACCCCTCGCGCATGCCGGCGAGCACCCCGAGAAAGAGCGCCGTCGGCACCATCACCAACATCACCCAGAACATCAGGACGCCGGTCGCGGCGAGCCGTTTGGCGATGATGCCCCCGGCCGTGTCCTTGAAGACGCTGGAATAGCCCCAGTATCCCTGAAGAACACCGCAGAAAGTCGGCGGCTCCTCGCCCTCCGCCACGGCGCGGCAGCGGACCTGGGCGCCGGAATCCGGGGCGGGGTGATCGTAAGGAACGACGCCGAGCCATTGACCGTAGCGGATCGCGAGCGGCCGGTTGTAGCCGTTCCTGTCGAGCCAGCTTTCAACCTGCGCGTCCGACATCCGGGCGTTGCCCTCGCTCTTGGCGAGTTTTTCCAGATTGGGCGGAAGGTTGGTCAGAAAAAAGACGATGAAGGTGAGGCAAAGCGCCGTCAGCACCATCATCCCGATGCGTCGCGCGAGGAAAGTCGCCATCCAGGCCCCTCCGTCTGAGCTACCGCAGCTTATATTCGCGCCCGCCGGATGGCGGGAATGCCACGCGCGGCGCCGGGGGCCGGCGCCGCGCGATCACCGGCTCAGGCCTCGATCCAGTATTTATCGAGGTGCATCTCGAAAGTCGGATGCATGTCGGTCCCGTGCACACCCGGCTTCACGTGGCGATAGAGCGAACGCCAATAGGGCTGAATCAATACGCCCTGCTCCTGCATGATCTCCTCGATCCGCTTCATCACTTCGCGGCGCTTGTCGGCGTCTGCGATCGCCATCGCCTCGTCGAGCTTCTGGTCGAACTCCTCGTTCGAGAAAGCCGCCTCGTTCCACGCGACGCCGGAGCGATAGGCCAACGCCAGCACCTGCACGCCGAGCGGACGCATGTTCCACTCGGTCGCCGAAAACGGATATTTCAGCCAGTCATTCCAGTAGGTCGAGCCGGGCAGAACCGTCCGCTTGATGTTGATTCCGGCGTCGCGGATCTGCGCCGCCACGCTGTCGCAGGTGTCCCGCTGCCAGTTGTCGTCGATCGAGATCAGCTCGAACTCGTGATCCGAGAGCCCGGCCTCGTCGATGGCGGCCTTCGCCGCGGCCGGATCCGGCGTGAGCGGCGGCAGCTCGGCGTATTCGGGGTGGATCGGGCAGACATGGTGGTTCTCCGCCTCCGTGCCACGCCCGGCGTAGCCGAGCTCCAGCACCACCGCGTTGTCCACCGCCATCGACAGCGCGCGCCGCACCTCGACCTTGTCATAGGGTTCGGCGACCTGGTTATAGCGCACCGCGATCGTCGCGGCGGTCACCGCCTCCGACTTCTCCCAGCCGATGGCGTCCATGATGTCGATGAAATCGCCGGTCGTCTGATAGAGCATGTCGATCTCTTCGGACTCGGCCGCCGCCACCCAGGCGGAGGTGTCGGTCCCGAAATCGATGAACTCGATCCGATCGAGATACGCGCCCTCGCCCCACCACTTGTGGCCGTCCTTCTTGACCAGCACGCCCTTGACGCCAACCTCGTAGCTCTCGGGAACGTAGGGGCCGGTGCCGATCGGATTGTCGGCAGGGTTGCCGCCGTCATAGGAGGAGTGGACGATCGCGGCGGGATAGTCCGAAAAGTTCGGAATGATCGTGATATCCGGGCTGCTCAACATGAGCTTCACCGTGTGGTCGTCCACCATCTTGATGGCGCCGTCGCGGGCCTTGCCGCTGGCCTCGTCGATAAGGGACGCCACGCGCGTGGCCATCGAGTTTCCCTCGACCGTGCTGTCGCACCAGAGTTCGATATTCCGCGCCACATCTTCAGCGGTGAAGGGATCGCCATTGTTCCAGGTGACGCCCTTACGGACGTTCAGCGTATACTCGGTGGCGTCGTCGTTCACCTCCCAGCTTTCCAGCAACCGGGGCTCGAACGTGCCGTCGTTGTTGTAGCGGACGAGATATTCCAGCCAGCCGCGGGTGATGTTCGCGATCTGCGACCAGTCTGCGGTGCGCGGGTCCTTCAACCCCTTCAATTCCATCTGGATGCGGAGCGTGCCGCCCGCCGTCGGCGCCGCCTGCGCCGGAGACGGGGCGACCAGTCCGATGGCGCCATAAGCCGCCGCCGCGGTCGCGCCGAGCGCGCTGGCGCGGGTCAGGAACTCACGCCGGTCAAGCTTGCCGGCCGCGCATTCCTCGGCGAACATCGCGACCGCCTTGTGCATTGGCGCGCCGGATACGGTTCCGAGATTTTTTCTCATGCCTTGTCTCCCTGTTGTAGTTGGGCGCGGATTCCGCGCCATCCCTGGCGGCCCGACGGTCGTTTCGCCATCGTTCTTCCGTCAGCGCCGCAAAATATGCACAAGTCTGACCCGCTTCGCGACGCGTGTGCAACCCCTATCATCGTCCTGACCGGCGCGCGCCCCGTTCCGCCTCGTCGGCGCAATGTGGCGCGCGACGCCCGAAACGCGGCGTCCGTCAGCCCCGCGCAGACGCGTGAACGAGCGCTGCGCGGGGTCCGGCGGGCGTGATCGTGACGATGACCGAGGCGGTCGGGCATGAGTCTCCGCGCGCCACGCAATACGCGAAAATCTGCTTGCCCTCGCAACGGTCGCTGGCGACATAGAGCACGCCGCCGTCGGTCGCCTCGACCGCGCCGCAGGCGGGCGAAACGACGATGCGGACATTCGCGGCGTCGGCGGGCGCGAGATTGAGGTCGTTGGCCAGAACGTCGATGATGGTCGAGCCGCCGGCGACGACCTCCGCCTCGTCATTCTGCGGCGCGACCTGCGCCGGCGCCTCGCGGAAGAAGAAACTCAGCAACTCGTCCGACCGCTGTGCGAGCGTGACCATCGCGACCACGATGACCAACCCGGTCAGGATCGACATCACCCGATCGTCCTGAAGCAAATGCGGCCCCTTTCGCCGGTTCTGCGCCGCGGGACTGGCGACGGGCGCGATCATTCCCAGCGCGGCGCGGCATTGCAAGCACGGGGGCGCGCGCATGCGCCTCGACGCTGGCGCCGAACGCCCACGACAGTAGTATGGCCGCTCGAACGGCATGAGGTGAGCAAGATGAAATTCGGCGTCGGCCAGCACGTGACGCGCAAGGAAGACAGACGCTTTCTGACCGGAAGCGGGCGCTATATCGACGATCACGCCCCCGAGGGCCAGCTTTTCGCCTTCGTGCTGCGCTCGGCCATCGCCCATGGCCGCGTGCGCCTCGGCGGGCTTGATGCGGCGCGCGCCGCGCCCGGCGTCGCTGTCGTCTACGGCCATGACGATGTCTGCGAACGGCTGGAGCCGCTCACCGCGCATACGCCGGTCAGGCAGGTTGACGGCGCGCCGCCGGCGCCGGTGCTTCAGCCGCATCTTTCGGACGGGACCGTGCGCCATGTCGGCCAGCCGCTGGCCTTCGTCGTCGCCGAGACGCTCGAGCAGGCCCGCGACGCGGCGGAACTGATCGAGGTCGACTACGAGGAGGCGCCGTCAGTCGTGGACGCGGTCGCCGCCCTGGCGCCCGGCGCGCCGGAGCTTCACGCCTCCGCCCCCGGCAACCTCGCCTATGAATGGGAGATCGGCGACCGGGAGGCGGCGGAGACGGCGTTCGGGCGGGCGGCGCATGTGGTGCGCGCCCGCGTCGTCAACCAGCGCCTGATCGTCACGGCGATGGAGACGCGCGGGATCCTCATCGCGTTCGATCCCGACAGCGCGCGATGGGAGGGCTGGGTCGGCAGCCAGGGAGCGCATTCGATGCGCGGCGGCATCGCCCGCGCGCTGAAGGTCGAGCCCGAAAGGCTGAGGATTCATGCGCCGGATATCGGCGGCGGTTTCGGCATGAAGATCATGCAGCACCCGGAATACGCGCTGGCGGCGCTCGCGACGAAGGACGCCGGACAGCCGGTGAAATGGATCGCCGACCGCTCCGAGAGCTTTCTTTCCGACGCGCAGGCGCGCGATCTGCAATCCGAAATCGAAGGCGCGTTCGACGAGGAGGGGCGAATCCTGGCGCTGCGATCGGACTGCGTCTCCAATCTCGGGGCGTATTATTCGACCGCCAGCACGGCGATCCACACGATCTTTTCGGCCGGGCTGATTGGCGGGATGTATCGGGTTCCGGCCGCTTACGTCCGGGTTCGCGGGGCGCTGACCAATACCACGCCGACGGACGCCTATCGCGGCGCCGGACGCCCCGAAGTGATCTACGCGACCGAGCGATTGATCGACGCCGCGGCGCGGGCCATGGGAAGGGATCCGGTCGCGCTCCGCCGGCTCAACCTGCTGACGCCGAAAGAACTGCCGTATCGGACGCTCGGCGACCTCACTTTCGACAGCCTCGACCCGGCGCGGCTGATCGACGCCGCGATCGAGGCGGCGGATTATGACGGCTTTCCCGCCCGCGCCGAGGCGTCGGCCGCACGGGGGCGGCTGCGCGGTCGCTCGGCGATCTATTACATGGAGAGAACCGGCGGGGGGCCGGAGGAGAACGCGGAAATCTCCATCTCGGCGGAGGGCGACGCGGTGATCCGGATCGGCACGCAATCGACCGGGCAGGGCCACGAGACGACCTGGGCGCAGGTGCTGACCGACAATCTCGGGCTGGACTGGGACCGGATCGCTCTCGCGGACGGCGACAGCGACGCGCTGCCGCTCGGCGGCGGCACCGGCGGATCGCGCTCCACGATCATGGCGAGCCGGGTGATCCGGCTGGCGGCGGACGAGATCATCCGAAAATGCCGCCCCGCCGCCGCCGAGGATCTCGAGGTCGCGCCCGAGGATGTCGAGTTCGACGCCACGGCGGGCGAGTTCGCGGTCGCCGGCACCGACCGGCGGGTCGCCCTGCCGGCGGTGGTGAAGAAGCTTGGCCGCGTCATCGGCTTCGGCAAGGTCTCCGACAGCGAGAGCAGCTTTCCGAACGGCTGCCACATCGCCGAGGTCGAGATCGACCGCGAGACCGGGCGCGTGACGCTTGAGCGCTACACGCTGGCGGACGATTTCGGGGTGATCCTCAACCCACTCCTCGCCGGCGGTCAGGCGCAGGGCGGGGTGGCGCAGGGGATCGGCCAAGCGCTGCTGGAGCAGGCGGTCTACGATCCTGAAAGCGGACAACCGCTGGCGGCCAGCTTCATGGACTACGCCGTCCCGCGCGCGGACGATCTGCCGCCGCTGGAGCCGCGATTCGTCGAGGTGCCGTGCAAGACCAACCCGTACGGTGTGAAGGGCGGCGGAGAATCAGGCTCGGTAGCGGGGATACCGGCGACGGTGTTGGCGATCCATGACGCGCTGGCGCGGGCCGGGGGCGAACTGGTCGAAGCGCCGTTCACGCCGGAACGGGTCTGGAGAGCGCTGAACGCGCGTTAGCGCACGCGGACGCCGCCCATCAGTCCGCCTTCGTCGCCAAATGATCGCCAAGCCGCATGGCGAGGGCGAGAATGGTGATCGTCGGATTGGCCCAGCCCGATGTGGGAAAGAGGGAACTGCCGGCGATGTAAAGATTGGGCGATTCGAATACCCGGCAGTTCGCGTCGGTCACGCCCTCGCGCGGCGTCGCGGCCATGCGCGTCGTGCCCATGTGGTGATATCCGGCGATCGGGTGAGTGGAAACCAGCGGGTCCGGCTTCCACATCACGCCCGGCTCGGACAGCCAGCGCGCGGGGATGGCGCGTCCGATCCCGAGCCGCGTCAGCTCCTCGTCGAAGAGGCCCATGAGCGTCGAGACGGAGTCCCGGTCGATGGCGGAGAGCCGCCAGTCGAGCGCGGCGCGGCGGAGGCCCAGCGCGTCGCGTTCCTCCGCGAGCTTCACCCGGCTATCCGGGTTGGGCGCCTGCTCGGCGCGGATCACCGTGAAAATTCCGATCCGGGCGCCGGCGCGCGGCAGCCGCCAGGCCGCGACGCGATCCTCCAGCGGGGCGAGCGTGCTGCGGGCGAAATGCTTGCCGCGGAAAAACAGCCGCCGGAAGAGTTTCGTCGCCGGGGCCTCCTGCCGCAGGGTCGAGAGTACGCGGCGATAGATCGCGTCCGGCTCGCCCTCTCGCCGGCAGGTGAAGAAGGTCGCCGCCGTGTTCAGCGCGCCGCGCGCGCGCTGCGCGGCTTCGGCGGGGCGGAAGGCGGCGGCGTAGACCCCGCCCCGATGCGCGATCGAACGCGGACCGAGGGCAAGGAGCTTCGCATAGCCCTCCGCCGTCGGCGCGGCGGGCGCGATCTCGCCGCCGCGCGCATGCGGGTGCTCCATGAAGAACCGGCCGACGAGATCATGACCGTTGCCGAGCCCCTCCGGCCGATCCGGCGCCGCGGCGAGAAGGAGCCGCGGCGTCTCGATTCCGCCGGCGGCGAGCACATAGCGTTTCGCGCGCACGGTCAGCGCCCCGCCCCTGAAGCTGCGGAAGCGGCATTCGGAAACCACGCCCTCCGGCGTCGTGCGGATCTCTGCGAGCGTGGCGTTCAGCGCGATCTCGATAGGCTGGTTCTCGAGGGCCGCCACATCGGTGAAACGCTCCGAGCGGCCATCGAAGGTCCAGAGCGGAGCGTCTATCTTTTCCGGATCGAAGGGGGACGAGACGCCAAGCGCCGCAAGTCCGCGCATCCGATCCAGGCCGAGCGCGGCGAAGGCTTCGTCGACATAGGGGTCGAGTTCAGCATAAGCGATCGGCCAGCCCGAATGCGGCACCCAGGGTCGGCGCTCGAAATCGATCGGGTCGAGCGCGGCGCAGCGCCCGCCCCAGATCGCCGTCGAGCCGCCGAAGATGCGCAGTCTCGCCTGGTCCAGGTCGTAATAGTCGAAGCCGACACTCTCGCCGGCTGCGAGGTTCTGCGCCTCACGGTTGAAATCGAGCCCGCCGCTCTCGACGAGGACAACGCGGCGCCCGCGCGCCGCGAGCCGGCGCGCCACGGTCTGCCCCGCGACGCCGGCGCCGACGACGCAGAATTCTGTCTCTCGCTCAAGACTGGCGGGACCGGCGGCGTTGAGATCGATCATGGAGCGAACGTTTGCGCCCGGATCGCGCGAAGCAGGATCATTTCGAAGCGCTCCCGATCATCCATGAGGCGACGACGCCGCCCCGCGCGACCCGGAACGCCATCGCCAGCCGCACCGCGTGAAAGCCGACACAGACCACCGCCCAGAGCGCGACGGCGGCGAGCCCTTCGGCGGCGGCGCCGAACATGCAGAACACCATGAAGATCAGCATGTTCGGATTGCGCCGCGCGGTGACGGTCCGCATCAGATAGTCGATCCGCCGCCAGATATGCATGTGAAAGCCGAAGCGGCGCATGAACACCGTCTCCACCAGGCGACCGAGGAGATAGAAGACGAGGATCGTCCAGAGCGCAAGGTCAAGCCAGTCCGGCGCGTTCGGCGTCGTCGCGCGAATTCCTTCAAACCACGCCCAGTACCAGAACGGCGGGTGGATCTGGTCGATGCCGTGGTCGAAGATGTTGCCCCAGCGCGAAGAGGTGAAGGTCGTCCGCGCGAGCTTGCCGTCGACCGTGTCGAGAAAGGTCATGAACCAGCCGGAGACGAAACCCGCCGTCCATTCGCCGCGCCAGAAGAACCACATCGCGAGAAGCACGAAGACGAAGCTGAGCGCCGTCACCGCGTTGGGGGTGATCCCGCGGGCGGCGCAGAACCGCGTCGCCGCGAACGCCGGGATGGGCCAAGCGAATTTGGTGACGATGTCGGTCGCGCCCTTATAGGCGCTTCGAAAGAACGCGCGCTCGGTCGCCCGCGGACCCTCCGCCGCCATCTCGACGGCGAACGGGACCTCGCGCTTGCGGAGCACCTGGTTGTAGTCGCCGGCGATCTCCGCCGCACTCGCAGGGCGAAGTCCCTGATCCGCGAGCAAGGCTTCGTCGGCCTCGCCCTGCGCGACCAGCGCCGCGACCGCGCCGATATCGGCGGAGGCGGGGGCGTGAGCGGCGATCAGGCGGCGTCCTTGCGCGCCATCGGCGAGAAGGGCCGCCCCCGGACTGGCCGCAAGCGCGCTCGCCAGCCCGGCGGATAGCGCCCAGCCGATGTCGATGCAGATTGCGCCCGCGCCGTCGTCATCCCCGCCCCTGGCCCCGGCATGCGCCCAGGCGCGCCGCTGCCACTCGGCCGCAGGCAGGCCATAGAGCGAGATCGGCGACTCGCCGATAAGCCGAAGGCCGGGGCCGCTTTTCTGGGTCTCTGGCAAAAGGAGCTCCACACAGATCACGGGCGGAGGCGGACCCCGCGCTTCGAGCCCCTGTTAAATCAGTTCGGGATGATGGTCCATCGCCTCGCGACTGCGCGCGCCGGCACGTAGTTCCCCCGCCCCGAGCGCTGTCGGGAAGGGAGATGTCTTTCACCCTGTCCGGCGGGGCGGCGTCAGGCCCGCGCGCGACGGCGGGAGACGAAGCCGAGTCCGGCGAGGCCGGAGAGCAGCAGTAACCCGGCCGCCGGCAGCGGCACCACCGTGGTCGGGAGCGCGAACTCCAGCGCCGCCGAGGTCGAGGTGAAGGTGATGAAGGAGATCGGGTTCTCACCCGTTCCGACCGTGAAGTTCACCAGCGCGACGCGCTCGAAATTCGGCGCGGACCCGCCGAGCCCGAACCCGTTGGCGACGCCGGCGCCGGTCGCGGAACCGAGCGAAACGCCGGCGGCGTCGTAGACCTCGATCTTGTTATAGTCGTCGAGCGAGCCCCAGAGCAGCGCGAATTCGGAAACCGGATCCGCGAGCGCCAGCGTCATCGGCGAGCCGCCGCCGCCATTGGGTCCCGAGCCGCCGACAGAGAAATAGCTCTGCGAGTCATTGAGCGGCGTGTTGTTGAAAGGCGACTGAAAGCTCCCGCTCAAGGTGCCTGGCGGCGGGGTGACGACCGGCGCGGAAGCTGCGGCGCCGAGCGCGTCTCCCGTGCCCAGAAACCAACTGCCGCCGAGCGGCGTGGAGCCGTCGTAACCGGCGGCGTACACATCGGCGTTGTTGCCGACACCCTGAACGGAGGAGTTGATCAGGCCGACAGTTGCTGCCCCGGCGCCAATCGCGCTGGAGAGAAGAAAGGCCGCCGAAAGGCCGGCCAGTCGTGTGAGTAACGTCATTGCGAATTAGCCCCTGTGTTTCAGGCGCGCGAAGGCGCCAGCAAGATCACCGGGGAACATGCACGACTGGAACTCACACACTCGGGGCGCCGCCCCGGCACACCGGCGCCCGCTCACTACGCGCGGGATTATAATGTCGTGGTTTACCAATAGTAAACCATGAAACTCGCTTGATGCCGCGAGCGGTCAGACGGGCGTGCGGGCGCTCTTGTCCGCGCGGGCTTTCAGATAGGCGCGGGCGCGCAGCGCGCGCAGCGCGCGTGGCGTCGCCCTCGCGCCGCGCTGCGGGCCGCTCACCAATTCGAATTTCGGCGTGAGCGTTTCCGACTCGATGGTGAGACGCAACGCCGGGCGCTGACTGGCGTCGCAGACCAGCGCGTTGCAGGCGGCGCGATAGGCTTCGCGCACCCGCGCCGCCTGGCGCGCGGCCGCCGGCGAAGTCAGCCGGGCCGCGCGGGCCGTCGCCGTCGCGAAGGCCGCCGCCGCTTCGGCGTCCTCACCCTCGCCGCATAGAAGAATCGTTGGACGCATCGAACGCACTCCACTCCCTGGAGCGGTCGCAATGCCACGACCGCCAACAAGCCGACGCCCCCGACCACTGATAAGAAGATGGCGGCGTTCGGGATAAAAATCAACCCGAAGTTGCTCAACCTCACCCCGCGATACGGGCGTTCAGACCCGTCCGTGGCAGTGTTTGTACTTCTTTCCGCTGCCGCATGGACACGGCTCGTTGCGTCCGATCTTGGCCCTACTCTCGACCGTGTCCGGCGCGGCGTCAGCGGCTGCTCCCGCGGCCGCGGCGGCGCCCGCGGCGACAGCCTCCTGGCGCGGCGCGGCGGCGCCGGGCGCGGCCGGAGCGGCGGATTTGGCCTGCGCCGGCGCAGCGCCCTGCATCGCGGCGAGGATCTCCGGCGGAATCTGCGGCTGCGTCTCGGACTCGGCCGGGAAATCCTCATGGCAGATGCGCTTCGTCACATCCGTGCGCAGCCTGTTCATCATCGAATCAAAAAGCTCGAACGCCTCCGACTTGAACTCGTTCAGCGGGTCGCGCTGCGCATAACCCCGAAGACCGATGACCGAGCGCAGATGGTCCAGCGTGGTCAGATGGTCGCGCCAGGCGGCATCAATGGATTCAAGGAGCAGGGTCTTTTCGACCGCACGCATCCGCTCCTGCCCATACTTCCCGACGCGTTTCGCGGCCTGCTCGGCGGCGGCTTTCTCCAGCCGCTCGCGGATCGTCACGTCATCGACACCTTCCTCGGCGGCCCATTCGACGACCGGCGCCTTAAGCGCGAGGTTCTCTTCGATCTCGCGCGCCAGCCCTTCGACGTCCCATTGCTCGGCATAGGCGCGCGCCGGGATATGGGTGGCGACGAGATCATCGATCATCGAGACGCGCATCTCCTCGATCGTATCGGCGACGTCCTTCGCCTCCATCACCTCGCGGCGCTGGCCGAAGATCGCTTTTCGCTGATCGTTCATCACGTCGTCGTATTTCAGAAGGTTCTTGCGGATGTCGAAATTCCGCGCCTCGACCTTGGCTTGGCTTTTCTCGATCGCCTTGTTGACCCAGGTGTGGACGATCGCCTCGCCCTCCTGAAGGCCGAGCCGCTGGAGCATTCCGTCCATGCGCTCAGAGCCGAAAATCCGCATCAGATCGTCTTCGAGCGAGAGATAGAAGGTCGAGCGGCCTTCGTCGCCCTGCCGGCCGGAGCGGCCGCGAAGCTGGTTGTCGATGCGCCGGCTCTCGTGACGCTCGGTCGCCAGCACCCATAGCCCGCCGGCGGCCTTCACTTTTTCCTTGGCGGCCGCGACCTCGGCCTTGATCGGGCCGACGATATCGTCGTGCTTGCCTTCATCGGCTTCCTGCTTCAGCACCTTCAGCGCCGAATTGACAATCTGCTGGGCGACCATCTGCTGGATCGCCCGGGCGCGCGCCTTGACCTGCTCGGGATCGTCGAGCGGCGGCTGCGCGGCGGTGATCTGCTCGACCGCCGCGTTCACCTGGCGGTCGATCTCCTCCGACTGGCTCTGCAGCAGCGCGGCGAGGATGCGTCCCTCCGGGTTGCCGCCAAGCTGGATGTCGGTGCCGCGCCCGGCCATGTTGGTGGCGATGGTGACGGCGTGCGGCGCGCCGGCCTGGGCGATGATCTGCGCCTCCTGCTCGTGAAAGCGGGCGTTCAGCACCTGATGCGGCACGCCTTCCGGCCGTTTCGCCAGTTCCTCGATCCGCTCGGCTTCGGCGGTCAGGCGGGCGACTTCGTCCGCCTCCTTCTTCTGATTCAGTCGGGCGGCGAAACCGCGCAGCTTGGAGGCCGCGTCCTTCAGCACTTCGGTGTTCTTCAGCATGCCCGACAGCATCTCGGACTTCTCGATCGAGGTGGTGCCGACCAGCACCGGCTGACCGCGATGATAGGAATCGGCGATCGCCTGGATGATGGCGACATATTTCTCTTCGGCGGTCCGGTACACCTGATCGTCGTCATCGACGCGGGCGATCGGCAGGTTGGTCGGGATCTCGACGACCTCCAGCCCGTAGATCGACTGGAACTCCTCCGCCTCGGTCATCGCCGTGCCGGTCATACCGGAGAGCTTGTCGTAGAGCCGGAAATAGTTCTGGAACGTCACCGAGGCGAGGGTCACGTTCTCCGGCTGGATCTTCTGGCCTTCCTTCGCCTCGACCGCCTGATGCAGTCCGTCGCCCCAGCGCCGGCCGTCCATCATCCGACCGGTGAACTCGTCGATGATGACGATCTTGCCGTTCTTGACGATGTAGTCCTTGTCGCGCTGGTGGAGTTTATGGGCGCGAAGCGCCTGATTGACGTGATGCACCAGCGTCACGTTTTCCGGGTCGTAGAGCGTCGCGCCCTCCGCCAGATGCCCGGCCTTGCGCAGAAGCTGCTCGACGGCTTCCGTCCCTTCCTCGGTCAGGATCGCGGTGCGGAGTTTTTCGTCGATCTCGTAATGCTCGGGTTTCAGCTCGGGGATGAATTTGTCGATGGCGATATAGAGCTCCGACATGTCCTCGGTCGGGCCGGAGATGATCAGCGGCGTCCGCGCCTCGTCGATGAGGATGCTGTCCACCTCGTCGACGATGGCGAAGCGATGGCCGCGCTGGGCCATCTGCTCCAGCGAGTATTTCATGTTGTCGCGGAGATAGTCGAAGCCAAGCTCATTATTGGTCGCATGAGTGATGTCGCAGGCGTAGTTCGCCTTGCGGCTTCGGTCGTCCATGTTGGGCACGATCACGCCGACGGTCATGCCGAGAAAACGATAGATCCGCCCCATCCAGTCCGCGTCGCGACGGGCGAGGTAGTCGTTCACCGTGACGATGTGAACGCCCTTGCCTTCGAGCGCGTTGAGATAAGCCGGCATGGTGGCGACCAGCGTCTTGCCCTCGCCGGTCTTCATCTCGGAGATCTTGCCCTGGTGGAGCATGATGCCGCCGATCAACTGAACGTCAAACGGGCGCAGCCCGAGGACGCGCTTCGCCGTCTCGCGCACGGTGGCGAACGCCTCTGGGAGAAGCTGGTCAAGCGTCTCTCCCTTCTCCAGGCGTTCGCGGAATTCGGGGGTCTTGGCCTTCAGCGCATCGTCATCGAGCGCCTCATATTCCGGCTCCAGCGCGTTGATGGTCTGAACCAGCCGCCGCGCGCCCTTCACGACCCGGTCGTTGGAGGAGCCAAAGACCTTTTTCGCCAATCCGTCGAAGCCCAGCATCGCGTGTTCCTGATTCACCGGTCCTGATCTACCGGCGCCGCGAACCGACGCCCGTCCGGCCCGGTTCTCCCCTCACGTCGCGCGATTTTCACGGGGCGACGCCGGGGGCGCTTGTCCGCCGCGGCCCGACATCGTAGATGAGAGCGTCGCGCGCCGTTTGGGCCCGTGGGCCGGGGCGAGATGTATGCGTCGACCCCCACCCTGTCAACGCCGCGCGTCCCGTCTTCGGCGTCCCTTTTGTTGCACGGGGCGCCGGACCCGCAACGTGAAGGTCGGGTGCGCCCGGCCGTCCGGAGGATCTACATGCGTTTACCCGCGCTGCCTGTCGCGCCCCATATCGTCGCCATCATCACCGGTCTCGCTCTCTCCGCGCCGCTTCACGCGCAGGAGAGCGCGCCCGCCGCCGAACCGGCCGCCGACGCCGCGCCGGCCTCCGATCCGTCGATGACGATCGCCACCGTGAACGGCGAAGAGGTGACGCTCGGCGAGCTTATCGCGCTTCGGGCGGAGTTGCCGGCGCAGTACCAGGCGATACCGGATGGCGCGCTCTATGACGGGCTGCTTGAACAGATCACAAATCAGATCCTGCTCCGTCAGGCCGCGGAGCGGACCGGCCTGGCCGATTCGCCTGCGGTGAAGCGCGGGCTCGCCTTCCAGCGCACCAGCTTCCTCGCGGAGCTTTACGTGCGCCAGCGGCTGAACGAGCTGATCACCCCCGAAACCGTCGCCGCCGAATACAAGACCCGCTATGTCGATGCGCCGCCGGTGAAACAGTACAAGGCCCGCCACATCCTCGTGGAGGATGAGGATGAGGCGAAGGAGATCGCCGAAGCGGCGCGCGAGGACGGCGCCGATTTCGCCGCGCTCGCGAAAGAGCGCTCGGAAGGCCCCTCCGCCCCGCAGGGCGGCGATCTGGGCTGGTTCGAGGAAGGCCAGATGGTGCCGGAATTTCAGGCCGCGACATTCGCCCTCGCGCCTGGCGAGGTCTCCGATCCGGTCAAGACCCAGTTCGGCTGGCACGTGATCCTGCTGGAGGAGGTCCGCGACCGTCCGGTCCCCCCGATCGAAGAGGTTCGCGAAGAACTCATCGGCGAGATGAGCAGGGAGGTGACGGAATCCGTCGTCGCGGCGCTTCGCGACAGCGGCGATGTGGAGATCGCCGAGGATCAGCCGGGGCTCGACGATCTCCGGAATGACGCCCTGATCGCGGAATAGGGCCGGACCGATGGACGAGGGGGAGCCGGTGACCGGCGAAACGGCGGAACACGCGGTCGCTGTGACCAGTGCAAAGAAGAGCGCGAAGAAGATCGCGCGTCTCCGGGAGCGCAGGGCGCGGCTTCGCGCCAAACTCGCCAAGGTCGAACGCAAGCTCGCCGAGGCTGACGGAGCGGCGGCGAAGGCGGGGGGCGGCGTTTCGCCCTTCGCCCGGCCCTTTCCCGACCTCCCTGAAATCCGGGGCGCGCGGTTCGCCGCCGCCGAAGCCGGGGTTCGCTATCAGGGCCGGAAGGACGTGATGCTCGCCGAGCTTGCGCCGGGGACGGCCATCGCCGGCGTTCTCACCCGCTCCGCCACCCGCTCGGCCCCGGTCGACTGGTGCCGGGCGCGCCTGGCGGCGCTTTCGAAACGGTCGATGAAAGGCCCGTTAGCCATCGTCGTCAATTCCGGCAACGCCAACGCCTTCACCGGCGACAACGGCATGGCCGGCGTCTCCGCGGTGGCCGGCGCGGCGGCCAAAGCGGTGCGCGGCGCGAAAGGCGGCGTATTCGTCGCCTCTACAGGCGTGATTGGCGAAGCTCTGCCGGCGGAGCGCATCACGGCGCGCCTGAAGGACATGGCCGCAAGGCTGGACGCCGGCGCGATCCGCGACGCGGCCGACGCGATCATGACGACGGACACTTTCGCCAAGGGCGCCGGGCGGGAGCTGACGCTGGGCGGCGAGCCGGTCGCCATCGCCGGAATCGCCAAGGGCTCCGGCATGATCGCTCCGGACATGGCGACGATGCTGGCCTTCGTCTTCACCGACGCGCCAATCGCCCAGCCGCTTCTGCAATCCATGGTCTCCGCCGCGACAGTGGTCAGCTTCAACGCCGCCACCGTGGATAGCGACACCTCGACCTCCGACACGCTGATCGTCGCCGCGACGGGCAAGGCTGGCGGCAAGCCGATCAGGAACCGGCGCGACCCGCGCGCCGCGCCGTTCGAAGCGGCGCTCAGGGAAGTTCTGGTCGATCTCGCGCAGCAGATCGTGCGCGATGGTGAAGGGATATCGAAATATGTCGCGGTGAAGGTGACGGGCGCGAAAACCGACGCCTCCGCCGCCGTGATCGCTCGCGCCATCGCCAATTCGCCGCTGGTGAAGACTGCTATCGCCGGGGCCGACCCGAACTGGGGGCGAATCGTCATGGCTGTCGGCAAATCCGGCGAGCCGGCGAATCGCGACCGGCTTTCGATCCGGCTCGGCGATATTCTGGTCGCGGAGAAAGGCTGGGTCGCGCCTGGCTACCGCGAAGAGGACGGCGCCGCTTACATGAAGCGCGACGAGATCGAGATCAGCGTCGATCTCGGCCTCAGACGCGGCGCGGCTGAGGTCTGGACCTGCGATCTGACCCATCGCTATATCGAGATCAACGCGGACTACCGTTCTTGAAACTGGTGCTCGTCGCCGCCGTCGCGCTGATCGACCGCGACGGGCGCGTGCTGATCGCGGAGCGCCCGGCGGGAAAACCGATGGCGGGGCTGTGGGAGTTTCCCGGCGGCAAGGTCGAGCCCGGCGAAACGCCCGAAGCGGCGCTGATCCGCGAACTGCATGAGGAACTCGGAATCGAGACCTGGAAGAGTTGCCTCGCCCCGCTCACCTTCGCCAGCCACGCCTATGAGGACTTCCACCTGCTGATGCCGCTCTACGCCTGCCGGAAATGGGAGGGCGCGCTGCGCCCGCGCGAAGGTCAGCGGCTGAAATGGGCGCGGGTCGGGGCGCTGAAGGACTACCCAATGCCGCCGGCCGACCTGCCGCTGGTGGCGATATTGCGGGACTGGCTCTGAAGAAATCAGACCCAGTCGTAGTGGAGCGCGAGAAAGAGCAAAAAGGACAGCGTCCCCACCACCGCAGCGGCGATTCTTACCCCGAACCACTGCCTGAGCTTGATCAGAAAGGTCGCGAAGACCAGCATTATCCCCGCGACGAGCAGCGCGTCGCTGATGGCCCGGCCGGCAAGCCGGACAGCGACGAAGGCGGCGATGCTCGCGATCCCGGCGATCCCCGGCGCGTTCCGCCGCAGCCATTCCAGATGCGCGGATTCGTTTTTCATCGCCGCTCCGGGCCAACGCGCCGATCAGCCTATGCGCGGATTTCGCTCTTCGCAAAGGAAGACGCCCACGCGGCGAGCAGCACCCGCGTCGGCGGGACAAGATCGAGGCGCATCATGTCCTCGCGCTCGAAGAAGCCGAAACCGGCGCCCTCTCCGAGGATAATATCGGCGGGCGTGGCGACGATCCGCGCCTCGAAGGTGTAGAGCCGGCGGCGCGAATCGGCCGACACGATGCGGGCGAAAGGCCGGAACTCCGCCGCCGGCGGGCGCAGCCCGGTCTCCTCCTCGAGCTCGCGCATCGCCGCTTCGAGCAGAGTCTCATCGCCCTCGACGGCGCCGCCAAACAGCCCCCACTCGCCGGGGTGGACAGGCGCCCAGCGGTCGCGCAGTTGGAGAAGGACGCGGCCGGCGGGGTCGACCGGGATCACCAGCGCGCCGCGATAGACGTCGAAAGGCTCCCGCCAGGGACCGAGCGGCGCGAAACCCGCCTCTTCGCTCACGTCCGGCGCCGATGCTCTTCGAGCCGGGGCATGATCTCGACGAAATTGCAGGGCATGTGGCGATAGTCGAGCTGATGGACGAGGATGCCGTCCCAGCCGTCCCTGCAGGCGCCGGGACTGCCCGGAAGGGCGAAGAGATAGGTTCCCCCCGCCACGCCGGCGCAGGCCCGGGACTGGATGGTGGAGGTGCGGATCTTTTCCCACGAGATCATGTGGAAAGCGACGGCGAAGCCCTCAATCTCCTTCTCGTAGACGGATTTATGCGCCTCCACCGTCACATCGCGGCCTGTCAGCCCGGTGCCGCCGGTGGAGATCACGGCGTCGACCTCCGGGTCGGCGATCCAGTCCCTGAGCCGCGCTGCGATCTTCTTGACATCGTCGGTGACGATGGCGCGGTCGGCGAGGCTGTGCCCGGCGCCGGTCAGACGCTCGACCAGCACATCGCCGGAACGGTCGTCGGCGAGGGTCCGGCTGTCGGAGACGGTCAGCACGGCGATGCGGACCGGGACGAATTCGCGCGTCTTGGCGTTGCTCATGGTTTAACCTTCGGGCGGCGAGGCGCCGTCGAGCACGGCGCGGAGCGAGAGAAGATCGCGCCAGCTTTTCGCCTTTTCCGCGGGCTGGCGCAGCAGATAGGCTGGGTGGAGCGTAAGCAGCAGCGGCCGCCCGCCTACCCGCGCCGGCCGAAGCCAGCGCCCGCGCATCCGCGTGATCGCGACCGGGGTCTCCAGCAGCACCGCCGCCGGGGCCTTGCCGAGCGCGACGACAATCTCCGGATCCGCGAGTTCGATATGGCGCTCCAGAAACGCCCAAAGCATCACCGCCTCGTCAGTCGAGGGATCGCGGTTGTCGATCGGGCGCCAGGGCAGGATATTCGCGATATAGGCGGCCTTTTCAGGGTCGCCGGAACGCCGGTCGAGCCCGATCGCCGCCAGCATCCGGTCAAGAAGCTGACCGGAGCGGCCCACAAAGGGTTTGCCTTCGCGGTCTTCCTCGCGACCCGGGGCCTCACCGATGAACATCACCCGCGCCGCCGGGTCGCCATCCGCGAAAACCGTATTCCTTGCCCCGTGTTTCAGCGCACAGCCGTCGAAGGCGGCTACGGCGGCCCGAAGCGCGTCCAGCGTTTTCGCCGCGGCCGCGCTCCGGCGCGCCTCGCCGATCGCCTCTTCGGCCTCGTCGGCGGGCGGGGCGGCGCGCAGCGGGGCCGGCGGCGCGACGGGCGGCGAGACGGCCTGCGCGGCCTCGGCCTCCGCCGCCACCTTGAACCGGTCAACGGGTGCGTCGGCGACGCATTCGTCGACGCCGCATTCCAACTGCCAGCCAAGCGCCGCCAGAAGCGCGGCGGGGTCATCGCGCAAAACAGGCGGTTGATCAGGGGTGAGGGGCGAGTCCATCGCCCGACTATAGATGCGCGCCGGGCGCTTCGCCAGTTCGGCGGACCTAGAGCGGGAACTTCGCGACTGCTTGGGCCGCGCTCTCCACATCCTGCGCGAAATCGACTTCGGCCCAGGGCAGGCCCTCAATATCGACGAAACCGACCGAACCGGTCTTGGCGATCCGATCGATGATCGAGAGATACCAGAGCTTCAGCGCCGCGACATCGGCCAGCACCTCTTCCAGCTTGTCGCGAAAAAGCATCCCGCCCGCGCCGCTGAAACGCAGCATCCCGATCGATTCGCCGTCAATCGGGCGGGTCAGCGTTTTGCCGATATCGGTCAAGCGCCCACCGTCGAGGCGCACTTTCATATCGTCGCTGTCATAGACCGGCTTGCGGTCGATGGTGACGGAGATCGGCGCCGTGGCGCGCGCCAACACCCGCTCAAGGATGCGCGGGTCGAAAAGCGTATCGCCGTTGATCAGCACCGAATCCTCGCCGAGCCGCTCCCGCGCCATCCAGCAGGAGCCGATATTGTCGGCGACGCTGTAAAAGGGATTGTAGAGATACTCGATCCGGACCGGGAGAGCGGCGGCGTCAAGCGCGGCCCTGATCATCGGCGCACGAAAGCCGGTAACGATGGTGATGTCCTCGATCCCGTTGGCGACGAGCGCCCGGACCTGCCATTCGACGAGACTCCGCTCGCCGATCATCACGGTGCATTTCGGGCGATCCTCGGTCAGCGCGCCAAGCCGCTTGCCCTGCCCGGCGCTAAGTAGAACGGCGTTGGTCAAGAGAGGCCGCCTGTCTTTCGTTGATGTTGGCGCCTTTTCACATCAAGAGGGCGGTCTTGTCCATGCCGCGCCGCGTCGTCGCGTCTAGGCCGCTTCGACCTCGGAAAGGATGGAATCGACCGAGGGCGCCTTCCTGACCATCTCCAGCGCGTCGTGCCGGACATGATCGGCGGCCATCTCCTTCCTGACGTCCGCCTCGGTGAGTTCCCCGGCGTCGAGACATTCGGCGAGATAGGCGAAAAACAGATTCTCCTGCCTCGGGTCCGGATGGCGCAGGTACTTTCCCTTCTTGCGGATGCTTGCGCCCGGAATGATCTTGCCGATCAGCGGCAGACTAGTGGTGAAATCGATCGGCAGGCCGGCCTTCCAAGGCTGGGTGCGGCGCTTCGTGTTGTGAAGAAGCCGGGTCTCAGGTCCGAGATGGTCGAAATCATTCCAGCACTCCTCGAGCGGACCGACAAGCCCCTCGGGCTGATTGGCGAGGATGATCCAATCCTCGTAATCCAACTCGCCGCGGAACATCGCCTCGAACTGATCCTCCATCTTCCAGTGAGTTAGCTTGGCGCAATCCATCAGCATGACGCTGGTCGCGATGTATTCGGCGACGCCCTTGTGGCCCGGACGGGGCTTGGCGAGCACGCCCTTGCCGCCCATATCCCGCTTCAGAAGCTCGCAGATATCCCCGACGGCGAAGACGTCCGGGTCGGTCACCACGGCGCGGCTCTGATAGTTCATCACCTGCGGCGGCGCGAAGCGCAGGGGGGTGAAGCTCTGCAGGTCGTCGTTGCGCCAGACGCGCCAGCCGCCGCCTCGCAGGAACTTTCGCCCGGCATAGGTCTCGAAAACCGGGAAATCTTCTCGCTTCAGGATCCTGACCTCGAAACTCTCGGGGTCCGACGCCTGCCGCTTAAGCGAGTGGCGGCCGACGATCGCGCCAACCATCTGCTGCGCATTGGTGTGAATGAATACCGTGTCAGTCATGTTCTGCGCTCCGCCGCCTGCGGTTAGTCGCCCCTTGCGGGGTCGTGCCCTGCTCATATAACGGTCTGCCCGGCGGCTGGCCAGCGCCGCGTGGATGAGGATCAATGGGAATGACGCCCGAAGCGCCGTCCCTGAAGCCAGCCCTGAACGGAGCGCCGGGACAAGGCGGCCTTGCGGAGATCTGGCGCCGCGTTCGGCGCAATGCGGTCAAGATCATCGGCGGCCGCGCGGTTTTCGGACTGGTCAATCTCGCTGCGGCGGCGCTCGCCGCGCGGGCCGTGGGCATCGAGGCTTTCGGCGTGGTCGTGATGCTGCAGGCCTATGTCAAGCTCATCAGCGGCCTGCTGAAATTCGAATCCTGGACCGCCGTGACGAAATTCGGCGCGGAGACCGTCGCCGAGGAGCGCTGGAGCGACTTTCGCCGACTGATCGGCTTCACGCTGCGGCTCGACTTTCTCGGGAACATGCTCGGCGTCATCGTTGGCGTAATCGGCGCCCATCTCGCCGCGCGCTGGATGGGCTGGCCGCCCGAAGCCGCCGCCATCGCGCCCTACTTCGCGCTGACGATTCCCTTCATCAACCCGGCCACCGCGACCGGCGTGGTTCGGCTCTTTGACAATCTGAACGTGCTGGTGCGCCAGCACGCCTTCAACGCCATCGTTCGGCTGATCGGCTCCGCGGCGATCTATGTCTTCGGCGGCGGGCTCGAAGCGCTGATCCTGGTGTGGGCGCTCGCCACGGTGGTCGCCGGCGGCTCGCTCATCCTCGCGGCCGGGCTGGAGCTGAAGCGCCGGCGGCTGATGCCGAAGCTCGCCGGGCGCTGGTCGCGGCTCACCGCCGGGTTCCCGCGGATCTGGCGTTTCATGGTGTTCCTCAACACCACGTCGCTGCTGAACTCGCTGGTCGCGCAGGCGACGGTGCTCGTGGTCGGCCCGGTGCTCGGCACCGGCGCGGCGGGCCTTTTTGGCATCGTGCGCCAGCTCACCGACCCGCTGAAGCGCGGTTTCACGCTGATCGGACCGATCATCTTTCCCGAGCTCGCCTGGCTCGAAGCGCGCCGGGACCGCCGCTCGATACGGCGGCTTTTCGTGCGAACCATGGCGCTCTCCGCCCTGCCGCTCGTCGCGCTGTGCCTGATTTTCGTCTTCCTCGGCGAGCCGCTGCTCACGCTTCTCTTCGGCGCGGCGGCGGCGCCGGCCGCGCCGTTGCTCACCGCGGCGGGCGTCGCCGCCGCGCTGGGCGCCTTCGGATTCGCCATCGGACCGGTGATGATGACCATCCGCAAGGAAAAGGCGCTGCTTTTCTCCACCACTGTCGGCGCCCTCGTCTTCTGCGCCGCGCTCTTCCCGTTCATGCACTTGTGGGGCCTGCTCGGCGTCGGATTCGCGCTGCTGCTGCGCCAGGTCGTCGTCACCGCCCACCGCCTGGTGATCCTTTACCGGGCGCTGGTCTCCAATCCGGCGCGCAAAAAGGCGGCGCGCTGACCGGGGCGCGCCTCGCGTCCGGGCGCTCAGCGCCTTCCCCAATTTCGCACGCGAAACGTGCGGCGAACGCCGCGCCTCACCACTTCGTGAGTTCTTCCTGCCGGAGCGGCGCCCATATGGCCGGGAGGAGGCGGGACCCGAAAACGAGAACAATGACCGTTCTCGAAGAGCAGCGAGTATCGAAATGAAGGAATGGCACTCTCGCCCGCGCCGCGCGAAAATGTGGATGCAGGTGAGGCAAACAGACCGCGAACAATTCACGGGAGAAGATAATCTATCGAATTTTAGAATTAAAATACGCGGAAAATTTCCAATTGATAACGCTATCATGGCGGCCTGCGACGAAACTTACTACTGGAAATTCGGCGCAGCGTTTCTGGACTCGATAAGGTCGACCGGCGGCTTCGACCATGTTCATCTCCACCTCTACTGGCCGTCGGACAGGGTGATCGCCGATCTCGACGTGAGAGCGCGGGACATGGCGCTGACATGGACGGTGGATCGCAACGACGTTCCCAGCGACGCCGCGTCTTCGATCATCTATATGGCGGCGACGCGGTTCGTCGTCGCGCATTTCATCGTCGAGCGCGGATGCTCGGTCTTCATCACCGATATCGACTCGATCGCCAACCGTCCGATCTGGCCCGCCGTCGAGGACGCCTCCTCGGGCGGTGTGGGTCTCTATTTCCGGCCCGAGATGCGGAAGCCGTGGCGCAAGGTGCTTGCGTCCGGCGTGATTATCCACCCGACGATACGCGGACGTCATTTCGCGCATGTCATGGCGCGGTCCACGCTGATGGCGCTCGCCGATGCGCCGGCTTACCATGTCGATCAGACCCTGCTCTATTACGCTTCGCGACGATGCGCGGCGCAATACTTCCAGGTGCCCCGCATCCTCTCCGACTACGAATTCCGGCCGGATTCCGTCATCTGGACCGCCAAGGGGCCGACGCGCAAGCAAAGCGCCGCGTTCAGAATCGCCCAGGACAGGGCGCGCGCATCGCGACAAGCGGCTTGAACTCCGCGGCGCGCGCCATTTTAACGGGGGTCGGCACCGAACCTCGTGAAGGCGGCGACGCGATGACTCCCTCCCCACCGAAGCCGCGCATATGGCTGCTCTTCGCGCATCATTTCGGCGACAATGTCCAGATTCGCGCGGTGGCGGAGGCGGCGGCGCAGGGTGACGCTGAGATCACCGGGTTCCAGCTCGAATTCAACGCCATGCGGCATTACCCCAAGGCGCTGCTCGGCGCGACGCTGATCACGCTGAGGCGCGATCCGGGCTTTCGGCCGCCCTGGCCGGACATGGTGATCAGCAGCGGCCGGCGCCCGATCCCGGCGGCGCGCTGGATCCGCAACGCTTCCGGCGGGAAGACAAGGATCGTGTGGATCGGGCGGCCCTGCATCCCGCTCGATCAGGTCGACCTCGTGCTGACGACGCCGCAATACATGCTGCCCCCCGCGCCGAACGTGGTGATGTTCTCGATGCCATTCGGGGTGACGACGGCCGCCACCCGGCGCAAGCGCGCGGTGGCGCTGCTCGGCGGCTCCAGCAAGGCTGCCCATGTCACGCTGGCCTATGTCGACCGCTTCGCCGACGCCGCCGCCGCAATGGCCGCGAAGAGCGGTTTGCCGCTCTCGGTCTCGACCTCGCCGCGCAGCCCCGAAGGCGCAGCCGCACGGCTCGCCCGGCGACTGCCGGAAGCGGAGATCTATGACTTTCGGGCGCGCAAGGGCGAGGACAACCCCTATCGGCGCTGGCTGGCGGAGGCCGGGGCCTGTCTCGTGTCAGGCGACAGCATCTCGCTCCTGTCCGATGCGCTCGGCGCGGGCGCGCCGGTCAGTCTCCTGCCGACGCCTGCGCGCGCGCTGCTGGCGCGCTTTGGCGACACCTGGTGGGGCCGGCGCTGGTTCAAGAATAACGGCAATCGCGCCTGGTTCCGCCCGCCGGCGCATCTGCCGGCGATCCACGCGCGACTGGTGGCGCTCGGCCTCGCGCGGTGGGAAGACGGGCTTTTGCGGATCGACGACGTGACGCCGACGGTGCGCGCCGAACACGCGGAAGGGATCCGGCGGGTCCGCGCCGTTCTTCACGCGCCGCGCTGACGGGCCTCCAGCCGCTGGCGGGCGAAATCCATGTCGGCGGGCTTGTCGACATCATGCGCCGCTTCCGGATGATCGAGCAGAACGATCGCCGCATGGCACCCAGCCTTCGCTCCGATCATCGCCGCAGCTTTCGCCCGGCTGAGGCGGCCGAGCGCGTAAAGCGCAAGCGCAGGGAGCCCGACCTTGAGCGCCATGCGCAGGGGTCTTTTCCGGTCGGCCTCGATCTCGGTCCAGAATTCCACCGCGCCGCCGCCGCGCTCGGTGCGGATGGCGAAGAGATTGCAGCCGGAAAGCCCGCCATCGGAGAATTTCAGATAGGTCCGCCGCGCCGGGTTGCCGGCGCGCTCGACCACCGCGCGGAGGCTCGCCCCCGCCGCCGCGTCCGCGCCCGACGCCTCCGCCCCGGCGATAAAATCAGCGATCATCGCCGCGGTCAGGAGCGGGTGATCGGCGGTGGTGATCAGCAGGGGCGCGCCGAGCGCCGCCAGCCCCTCCGCCGTGCTCGTCGCCGGGGTGGCCGCCGCGTCGAGGCGCAACACGCCGGAGGGCAAAGCCGGCGCATCCGCCGAAATCGAGACGGCGATCTCGCCAATCTCCGGCGCCGCGCCCAACGCCGCCAGCACATGGTCGATCATCGGCGCGCCGGCGATCTCCGCGAAGGCCTTGGTGGAGACGCCGGCGGCCCGCGCCACCCGGTCCTCCGGCCCGCGATCCCCGGCGAGGACGAGAGTTTTCCAGCGCGCCACGCCTAGAGCGGCCAATGAGCGCCAAGATGCGCGATCAACGCCGCCCTCTGCGCTGCGTCGGGCGTCTGACAGGCGGCAAGCGCGGGCGGGCCGGGCCAGCCCTGATCCTCGATCTCCAGCGCATCGAACGTCTTCGCGCCGTCATAGCGCGGGATGACGTGGAAATGGACGTCCGGGTCCACCATCATGAGCATCAGGTAGTTGATCTTCTCATAGCCGATGGCGGCTTGAAGCATCGCCTCCACCGCCCTCACGGCGACGCCAAGCTCCTTGCACCCCGCCGCGTCGACATCGCCGAAGGCCGTGACCGGCTGCTTGCAGGCGAGGACGAGCGCGCCGAGCGTCGGCTGGTCGGGGCGCAGCATCACCCCCCAATGTTCGAGCTCCGCGATGCCGGTTTCGGGCCAGCCGAACTTGGCGAAGGTGGCGTTGGGGGCGGTCTCGGTCATGGCGGTTTCCCATCTGCTTTCGCGCCAGAGACTAGCGCGCGCGCCCCCCGCCGCAAGCGGTTCAGACCCAATCGGCCCAGCGCCCATGATAATCGCCCCGTCCCAGCAGGCGGGGCTCTCCGCCAGGCCATGTCGTCAGCCGAATCGCGGCGGAGCCCTGGACGCCGTCCGGCTCCAGCCTCAGATGCGCGAGCGGGCGGTCCTGCGAGGCCCGCGCGCCGGCGGCCGAAATCTCCGCGTCGATGACGGCGCGTGTCGACTCGGGCAGATACATCCACATGATCGAGTGCAGGATCACCCGGGCGCGGCCGGCCGCCTGCGGCTCCCGGAGCCGGAGGGCGAGCCATTCCGCCGCATCGCCCGCCGCCACCTTCAGGCCGCTCGCCGCAAGCCGATCGAGCGCCGCTTCCAGCCGTGCGCGGCGCGCATGCTGATCGGGCCAGACATAGCAGAGAAGGGGCGAGGGCCGGAGGGCGGGATCTACCGGCCGGAGATCGACCCCGGCCCGCGCCGCGATATCCAGCCTCGCGTCGAACGGCGGCGCCGCGCCGCGCCATTCGCATTCGATCAGCGGCGTCGCGGCGGCGTCTCCCCAATTCCCGACTCCGAGCGCGTAGCGGTAACGGTCGGGGACCAGGTTCAGCCCGGCGCTGGCGCCGATCTCCAGAAGCTCCAGCGACTTGCCGGTCTCCGTCGCGATGGTCAGAAGCCCGCCGAGCAGAACGCCGGAGCGGGCGACCTCGTTGGTTTGCGGCGGGCTGTCGAGCCAGGGGAAGAGCCAGGCGTCATGCGACGCCACCGTTTCCGCCAGCAGCTCCGCATCCGGCCCTGGCGCCGGCGGATAGGCGGCGGTCAGCGCCGGCGCTCGGCCCGAGAGCGCCAATGCGTGCAGCGCGCCTGCGGCGCGGAGCGCGAGCGCGTCCGCCCCCGGCTCACCCTTCCAGCCCAGGATCCGGGCGCCGAACCGGCTCGCCTCGATGGGCGCGGCGATCAGGCGGGCCAGCAGGTCCGCGGTGAAGGGCGAGCCGAGCCGGCGGCAAGCCTGCGCTTGCGCGCGGAAATGGGCCGCAACCGCGTTCGTCATGCGCCACCCGTGGTGAAATGAATCTCGGTGAAGCGGGCGCGGAGCGCGCGGGTCTCGGCCGAGAGCGCCTCGGGCTGATCCGCCGTCAGGGCGCGGGCGAGGAGACCGGCGATCTCCGGGATATCCGCCTCCTCCACCCCCCACCGCGCGAGTTCCGGCGTGCCGATCCGGAGGCCGTTCATGTCGCCCACAATCGGCGCGATGGGAAGGCCGATGCCGCAAGCGAGAAACCCGGCCGGCCGGATATGATGCGACGCCGCCTGCCCGCCGCCCCAGCGCGCGGCTTCGAGCGCGAACTGGTGCGAACCGGTGAAGCCCTGCTCGGCGGCGAAGACCGGCAGGCCCGCGCCGGCCAGCGCCGCCGCCAACGCGCGGGACAGCGCGACCATCCGGGCCGCGTAGGCCGCGCCGCAGGCCTTCCAATCCGCCAGCGTGATCGCCAGCGCGGCGGTCTTCGAAACGTCGAAATTCGCGGTGAGGCCGGGAAAGGCGATGGCGTCCAGCCGCTCGGCGATCTCCGGCTCGTCGGTGACGATCAAGCCGCCGGCCGGCCCGCCGAGGCTCTTATAGGTGCTCATCGTCATCAGATGCGCGCCGTCCTTCAGGGGGTTCGGCCAGGCCCCGCCGGCGATGATCCCGCATTGATGCGCGGCGTCGAACATCAGCTTCGCGCCAACGCTGTCCGCGATCTCGCGCGCCTCGGCGACGGGATGCGGGAAGAGGTTGAGGCTGCCGCCGATGGTGATGATTTTCGGCTTCACCCGCGCGGCGAGCGTCGCCAGTCCGTCGAGATCGACGGTGTAACCGTCGGCGTCCACCGGGGCCTCGTGGATCCGCAATCCGTAGAGCCCGGCGCAGCCCGCCATGTGATGCGTGACATGCCCGCCGATGGCGGCAGGGGGCGCGATGATCGCGTCGCCCGGCTTCGCCAGCGCCATGAAGCCGTAGAGATTCGACATGGCGCCGGAAGCGACGCGCATCTCGACATGGCGGGCGTCGAACACCTCCGCCGCCAGTTCCGCGGCGATGATCTCGATCTCCTCGATCGCCTCCAGCCCCATCTCGTATTTCTCGCCGGGCTGGCCGAGCGAGGGGCGCGAGCCGAGCCCGGCGGAGAGGATCGCCTCGGCGCGCGGGTTGAGCACATTAGTCGCGGGGTTGAGGTTGAAACAATCGCGCTCATGAATCTCGCGGTTTCGCACCGCGAGCGCCTCGATCCGGTCAGCGACGGAAGCGGCTGGCAGCGCGGCGGCCGCCTCGGCGCGCGCGCTTATCAGCGTGGCGGACGAAGTTGCGAGCCAGGGGCGGGGCGCGAGGGCGGTCATGGCGGTCTCCTATCTGTCGGCGCCGATAGAAGCGGCGCGGCAGGGCGCGCGCAAACCAGTTCTCTTGCGAATTTGGCCGAGAAAAACTACGGCTAGGCGATGTCCCTCTCCCCGCCCCGCGGCCCCGGCCTGCCGCTCACCGCGCTCCGCGCCTTCGAGGCGGCGGCGCGGCTTGGCGGCTTCGCGGCGGCGGCGGAGGAGCTCTCGGTGACGCCGGGCGCGGTGGCGCAGCAGGTCAAGGCGCTGGAGGCGGCGATCGGCGCGAAGCTCTTCGCGCGCCGGGCGCAGGGGGTCGAGCTGACGCCGCTCGGCGCTTCAGCGCTGGGCGGGCTTTCCGCCGCCTTCGACCGGCTCGGCGCGGCTGCAACCGCGCTCAGGGCCGGAGCCGGGCCACGCGCGGTCAGGATCGCCGCGCTACCCGCCATCGCGCAGCTCTGGCTCTCGCCGCGCCTCGCGGGGCTGCGGCAGGCGGCGCCGGAGATCACCGTCTCCGTCGCGGCCATTGAACGTGCGCCCAATCTGCTGCGGGAGGCATTCGACATCGCGGTTTTCCTCGACGAGGCCGAAGGTGCGGCCGACGCACTCGACCTCGGAGCGGACGTGATCTTTCCGGTCGCGGCGCCCTCCGTGGCCCGGCGCCTCCGCCGCCCCGCCGATCTGGGCCGCGAGTCTCTGCTGAGCGACACCGCCTGGTCCGATGACTGGGCGCGCTGGGCCGCCGCCGTTCCAGCCGCGCCGCGCCGGGCGCCCGCCGGCCCGGTCTTCTCGCTCTACGCGCTGGCGGTCGAAGCGGCGGAGAGCGGCGGCGGCGTGCTGATCGGGCATGGCCATCTGGTGCGCCGGCAGATGAAAACCGGCCGACTGATCGCGCCCTTCCCGGAGCGGGTCGCGACCGGCCGGCGCCTGACGCTCAGCCTCGCCCGCCCGGCGGCGAAGGGCGGCGCTACGGCGCGGATCGCGGCGATGCTGGCGGCGGGCTGAACGGAGCGCATGACTTTCCCGGACCTGATCCGAGAATGCGCCCAGATTGCGCCATCCATCGAGACCCCCGCTTTGAGCCGGGGTCTCCATCAGGCGCGCCTGCCGCCTAAAGCGCCGTGCGCACGTCCCAAAGCTCGGGGAAGAGCACAACCTCCAGCATCTTCCTGAGATAGGCGACGCCAGATGTTCCGCCGGTGCCGCGCTTGAAGCCAATCACCCGCTCGACCGTGGTGACATGATTAAAGCGCCAGCGGCGGAAGTAATCTTCGAAATCCACCAGTTTCTCGGCCAGATCGTAAAGCCCCCACATCGCCTCGGGGTTGCGGTAAACCTCTCCCCAGGCGGCGCGCACGCTGTCGTCGGCGCGGTAAGGCTGGGTCCAGTCGCGCTCCAGCGCCTCCGGCGCGATGACGAGGCCGGAACGGGCGAGCAGCCGGATCGCCTCGTCATAAAGGCTCGGCTCGGCGAGACGGCGCTTGAGGTCCGCGACCACGTCCGGCCGATGCGCATGGGGTTTCAACAGCGCCGCCGCCTTGTTGCCGCTGATGAATTCGATCGAGCGGTATTGCCAGGACTGGAAGCCGGAAGATTGCCCGAGATCGTCGCGAAACCGCGTATACTCGCTCGGCGTCATCGTGCGCAGAATGTCCCAGGCGTTGTTCAGATGCTCGAAGATGCGGCTGACCCGCGCCATCATCTTCAAAGCGGTCGGCATGTCGTCGGCGCGGATCGCGCGACGCACGGCTTCGAGTTCGTGGAGCGCCAGTTTCATCCAGAGTTCGCTCGTCTGGTGCTGGATGATGAACAGCATCTCGTCATGCGCGGAGGAGAGCGGGGCCTGCGCGTCGAGAATCCGGTCGAGCTTCAGATAGTCGCCATAGGCCATGGCGCCCTCGAACGACATCCGCGCGCCTTCCGCCTCCGCTTCGTGCTTCGGTTTCTCGCGTTTCATGTAACATCCGACCGCGTCAGGTATTCGGGCCGGTCCCAAAGCCGGCCGTCCAGCACCTCGGCCAGCACGCCGGCGGCGGCGGCGACGTCTGCGTGCGAAAGATAGAGCGGCGCGAAGCCGAAGCGCATGACGTCCGGCGCGCGAAAATCGCCGATCACGCCGCGCGCGATCAACGCCTGCATCGCCGCGTAACCCTGCTCATGCGCGAAGGAGACCTGGCTTCCGCGCACCGCGGGATCGCGCGGCGAGACGAGCCGCAGCCCATGACCGGCGCAGCGCCGCTCGACCTCGGCGATGAACAGTTCGGAAAGCGAGATCGATTTCGCCCGGATCGCCGCCATCTCCACGCCGTCGAACACATCGAGCGCGGCGTCGAGCCCTTTGAGCGAGATCACCGGCGGCGTCCCGACCCGCATCCGGCCGATCCCCTCCAGCGGGCGGTAATCCGGATCGAAGGCGAAAGGCGCCTCATGCCCCATCCAACCGGAGATCAGCGGCCGCACCCGCGCCTGGCGCTCGGGCCGGACATAGAGGAAGGCCGGCGCCCCCGGCCCGCCATTCAGGTATTTGTAGCCACAGCCGACCGCGAAATCGGCCCCGGCGCCGGTCAGATCGACTTCAAACGCCCCGGCGGAATGCGCGAGATCCCACATCGCCAGCGCCCCGACCTCATGCGCGCGCCTTGTGAGCCCGGCCATGTCATGGCGCCGGCCGGTGCGATAATCGACCTCGGTCAGCATCATCACCGCGACGTCCTCGTCGAGCGCGTCGGCAACTTCCTCCGGCGCCACGGTCTTCAGCCTGTGGCCGCCGCCCAGCCCCGCGATCAGCCCTTCCGCGATATAGAGATCGGTGGGAAAATTGCCGCTGTCGGAAAGCACAACTTTCCTGTCCGGGCGCATCGCCAGCGCGGCGGAGAGGCATTTGAAGACGTTGATCGAGGTGTTGTCCGCCGCGGTGACGCTGCCCGGCGGCGCGCCGATCAGCGCGCCGATCCGGTCGCCGACCCGGCCCGGCGCGGTGAACCAGCCGGCGTCGTTCCAGCCGCGGATCAGCATTTCGCCCCATTCGTCGGCCACGGCGGAGGCGATCCGCGCTTGCGCGCCTTTCGTCAGCGGGCCGAGGGAATTGCCGTCGAGATAGATGACCCCCTCGGGGATCAGGAACTCCGCGCGTTTCGCGGCCAGCGGGTCGGCCCGGTCAAGCGCCGCGATATCTGTCATCCGGGAACGACCCTCCGTCCTTCGGCGGCGCTCTCGTAGATCGCCTGCTCGATCCTGAGGTTGGCGAGATATGCGGCCGCCTCGGTCGGATTAGGAGCGCCGGTCCGGAAACTGTCAAGATAGTTCATGCATGAAATATAGACGCAGTCGCCGCCGAAATTCCTGTCTCGCCAGTCGAAGCGATGCTCCCGTTCGGCGTTCTCTTCGATTTTTCGAAGGAAAATCCGCCCCTCGCCGTCGATGCGGAGCGCGCCGGAATCGCCTTCGGCCAGAAACTCGCCCATCGTCCGGCGCCGGTCGGTTGCGGCGTGATCGGCGAGGCGATTGCCGTCGAAGAGCGCACGCCGCCCGTCCGGCCAGTCGAGGATGACGATCCCGGCGTCCTCGCCCCTGATCGCCGGGTTGAGCCGGCGCAGATCGGCGTAGACCCCTTCCGGCTCGCCGAAGATCGCGCGAAAGAGATCGATCCAGTGGATCGCGGTTTCATGGACCAGAAACCGCTCCATCTTCTGAAAATAGGGCTGGCGGGCGAGATAGGCTTCGGCGCCGCGCCCGTCGCCGGGGCGAAGGCGAAAGGAAAGCGACCAAGGGTCGCCTATGGCGCCGTCGCGAATCAACCGCGCGGCCTCCGCATACCAGGGCTGGTTGCGAATATTCTCATGGATGATGAGGCGCGCGCCTCCCCGGGCGGCCACGGCCGTGGCGCGCTCCGCCTCGGCCAGATCGCGGCAGAAAGGCTTCTGGCAGATGAGGCGCGCGCAGAGCGGCGCCAAGGCCTCGATCAGGCCGAGATGCGCGGCGGGCGGAACGGCGATGTCGATGATGTCGGGGGTCAGCGCGCGCGCCATCTCCACCGCGTCGGCGAAAACCGGCGCGCCCAGCCCTTCGGCCGTCGTCGAGTCGCTGTCGACCACCGCGACCAGCTCGGCGCCCTCGATGCGCGCCCAGGCGTCAGCGTGAAAGCGGCCGAAATAGCCCGCGCCGACCAGCGCGACACGCATCTCCGGGTCAGACATCCAGCCGCTCGAGCGCAGCCAGCACCGCCGTCTTCACCGCTTCGATCCCGGCGTCGCCGCCAAGTTCGCACGTCACCAGATCGCCGCCGGCGAAGGCCATGTCGACCGCGCGGCGGATCAGGCCGCCGGCGCAGGCGGCTTCTGGCGCGCCTTGCCGCTCCGCCAGCCATTCGAGCATCATCGCACCCGAGAGGATCATCGCGGTCGGGTTGGCGAGGCCCTTGCCCGCGATATCCGGCGCCGTCCCGTGACAGGGCTGGAAGACCGCGTGCTCGTCGCCGATATCGGCGGAGGGCGCATAACCCATGCCGCCCATCAGCGCCGCGCCGAGATCGGAGAGGATATCGCCGAACATGTTCTCGGTGACCGCAACGTCGATCGCGCCCGGCTTCTGCGCCATGGTCATCGCGAAAGCGTCGACATAGGCGCCGTCGGCCGTGATCGCGGGGAAAGCCTTCGCCCGCTCATGAAAAATCTCGCGGAAGTACCAAAAGGCGGCGAAGACATTGGCCTTGTCGACGCAGGTGACCTTTCCGGGATGGCCCGCCGCTTTCCGCGCCTCCGCCATGCGAAAGGCGAAGTCAAAGAGCTTTTCGGAAACCTTGCGGGTGATCAGCATCGTCTCGCGCGCCTCGTCCGCCGTCGCAGACCCCTTGGCGGCGGGGGCGAAAAGCCCCTCGGTGCTTTCGCGAAGGATGACATAATCCATCTTCGCCGCACGCGGGTCGGCCAGCACCGGGCGGACGCCGGGGATCGGGCGAACCGGGCGCACCCCGGCGTAGAGATCGAAATGAAAGCGGATCGAGATCTGCGGCGTGATCTCGCGCCCGTCGGGATGGCGCACTTCCGGCAAACCCATCGCGGCGAGGAAGATCGCGTCGGCGGCCCCGGCCGTCTTGAGATCGGAGGGGGGAATTTCATGCCCCGTTTCGCGCCAGCACGCCGCGCCGCCCTGAAGATGGTTCCAGTTCAGCCCGAAACCGCAGCGCGCCGCCGCCGCCGCCAGCACCGTCTCCGCCGCCGGGGTCACTTCGTGGCCGATGCCGTCGCCCGGAAAGACGGCGATGTTGAAATCCTGGACCATGTGGTCTCCTTCAGTCGAGAACGCAAGCAAGCGGGCCGAGATCGACACGCCAATGTGGGGGCGGGTGGCCCGGAACCGGGCTTGAAAACACCGCGAGACGGTCGCCGAGGAGGCAGCCGAGCACCGCTTCTTCAAGCGTTTCGCCCCTGAAGGCGAGGTTCGAGATGTTCTTCAGAATGCGCCCGCCGGCGGTGTCGAGATGCGGCCGGCCCATCGCATCCGTCGCCCACGCCGCTTCGGTCCAGTCGAGATGCGCTGGTGCGACGTCCTCGACGACGATCTCCTGCGCGCCGTCGGGGCGAACGCGGATGACGCGATTGGAGACGATCGAGGTGACCCAGAGCCCGCCCTCCGCGTCGAAGACCAGACCGTCGGGATAGGTTCCGGGCCCGTAGGCGGCGAAGGTCCGGCGGTTGGCCAGCGCGCCGTTCGCGCCGATGTCGAACACCGATGTGCGGCGCGCGAACGTCTCGTTGACGTAGAACCTCCGGCCGTCCGGCGATAGCGCGCATTCATTCGCGTACCCGAGTCCGTCGGCAACGATCCGCGCGCCGGCGCCGTCGATCAGAACGACGAAGCCGGTACAGGCGTCCTTCCGATAATCGTCCGCTCGGGGCTGGATGGTGGTGGAGACCGTGACCCAGAGCCGCCCCTCGGCGTCGACGAGCACAAAATTCGTCGGCGGCAGAGCGCGCCCGCCGATCTCCGTCAGCACCGGTTCGATCGCGCCCGCGTGATCCATGCGGAAAACACCGCCATCTTCGTCTCCGAGATGAGCGAGCAGGAACGCCCCCCCCGCCTCCAGCGCGATCCCGTTCGGACGCAGAGGCTGGGGCCAGCGCGCCTCGATCCGCCTGACGGCGCCCGACGGCGCGAGGATCGCCACGCCGCCCTTCCCGGTCCAATCCGGCGCGAAGACGATTCCCGACCCGTGCGCCAGCGCGCATTCGGGCCGCCGAAGGCCGGCGCCGATAAAGCTCAGGGCGTCAAGGTCGATCATCCCGGCGAAGACTATGCGCGGGCGTCCATGCGGACCAGAGGGTTCGTGAAGCTTTCGACACGCGGCGCGCCGGATAGACCATTCGCGCACGCCCGGTCCGGCGCGACGCCGTTTTGCTTCCAGCGTTCAGGTCGGGCGATGGGATTTGGACGCGGTGGGCGCGCGCGGAATGAGCCCGATTCACATGACTACGGAGGATTCATCGTCTTGATCGGAATAGTCGTCCGCTCTGCGAATACGGCGCCCGAAAGCCGATCAGCGCCGCTCCGACGCGACCGTATCCAGCGACAAGTTGTCATTCTCCGCGCTGCAAAAGAGCTTGCGAACAGCCACGTGAAGGCCGATGATCAGGAAGAAAGCTGCGGTTCCGATAACGACACCAATACCCAGACTGGCGAAAAAGCCGTAGGGAAACTTCAGCCATAATGCGAACGTCGCCATCCACATAATGCAGGTGGAGACGAGAAATGCCGGGAACGCCATAGCGACAGTGCGCCTCCTTCCTATCTCAGGATGTGCAGTCAAAATACGTATCCCTCATAAGTTGCATTCGTCAACACATGATGGATAGCGAACGCTTATGGGACGACCATGGTTCCAACATCTGCCAGATGCTGCGTAATTCGTTAAGATGACGTTAAGAAGGCGCTAATCCTGATTGGCTTCGCAGCCTGAAGCGCCTTGGTTCGCTCAAAGGCCGATTCTATCCAGGATCTACGAGGGGTCGGCGCGGATTTCCAGCCCGGCGTCGCATCGTGGTCCTATTTCCGCTTACGGCAATAGAGCTCCAGCCGATGATGCACGACCTCATAGCCAAGTTCTTCGGCGATAAGGGCCTGCAGCGCTTCGATCTTTTCGGAACGAAACTCCATGACTTCGCCAGTCTCCAGATCAATGATGTGATCGTGATGCGGCGCGTTGGTGGTCTCGAATCGCGCCGGCTCGCCCTCGAAGGCGAGCCGATGGACGACGCCCTGGGCTTCAAGCGCGGAGAGCGTGCGATAGACGGTGGCGAGGGAGACGGTGTCCTCGATCTCCCGCGCGCGCCGGTGCAACTCGTTCGCGTCCGGGTGGTCGTCGGCGCCGGCCAGCACCTTGAGCAGCGCGGCGCGCTGGCGCGTGATGCGCACGCCGTCGGCGCGGAGCGCCTCCTCCATTTCCTTGGCGATGGTCGTCACGTTCGTCATGAAGCCGCTTATAACCCGACCGGTTGAGCGGGTAAATGCGACGCGCTTTCATCTGGATTGACAAGATGCAAATCATTCTCATAATCATCACTGACCTCGAGCCGAAGTCGCAACACAGGAAATTCCGACGATGATCCTCCGCCTCGCAGCGCTATGCCTCACTATTATCTACGCCGCCGGGCCGGCCGCGGCAGACCGGTTGAAGGCGGTGACGACCTTCACGGTCATCGCCGACATCGCCGCCAACGTCGCTGGCGATGCCGCCGAGGTCGTCTCGATAACGCGGCCCGGCGCGGAGATTCACAATTACCAGCCAACGCCGCGCGACATACTGAAGGCGCAGGACGCCGACCTGATCATCTGGAACGGCCTCAACCTCGAGCTCTGGTTCGAGAAGTTCTTCCAGAGCCTTCGCGACGTGCCGGATGTCGTCGCCTCCGACGGCGTTGAGCCGATCAGCATCGCGGATGGCCCGTATACGGGAAAACCCAACCCGCACGCCTGGATGTCACCGGAAGACGGCAAGATCTACGTCGCGAACATCCGTGACGCCTTCATCCGGCTCGATCCGACCAACGAGGCCGTCTACCGCGCCAACGCCGCCGCCTACATGGCGGAGATTGACGCGGTGGCGGCGCCGATTCGGAAGGAGCTGGAGGCGTTGCCGGAAGGGCATCGCTGGCTGGTGACCGGCGAAGGCGCGTTCAGCTATCTGGCGCGGGATTTCGGACTGAAGGAGCTTTTCCTCTGGCCGATCAACGCCGACCAGCAGGGTACGCCGAGCCAGGTGCGCCATGTGATCGACGTGATGCGGGCGGAGAACATCCCGGTGATTTTCTCCGAAAGCACGGTCTCGCCGAAACCCTCCCAGCAGGTCGCGCGCGAGGTTGGCGCGCGCTATGGCGGCGTCCTCTATGTCGACAGTCTCAGCGAGCCGGGCGGGCCGGCGCCGACCTATCTCGACCTGCTGCGCGTCACTTCGGAAACGATCGTCAAGGGACTGTCGCAGTGAGAGCGACGCCGAGCCCCGCCGCGCACACGGACGCAGCCCCGGCGGCGGGGATCTCCGTCTCCCATGTCACAGTCGCCTACCGGAACGGGGTGACGGCGCTCCGCGATGCGAGCTTCGAGGTTCCGCAAGGGTCGATCGCCGCGCTGGTCGGGGTCAACGGGTCCGGCAAGTCGACCATGTTCAAGACGATCATGGGGTTTCTGAAGGCCGCCACGGGGGAGGTCCGGATTCTCGGCCTTAGCGTGGAGGAGGCGGTCGGCCGCAATCTCGTGGCCTATGTGCCGCAGGCGGAGGAGGTCGACTGGTCGTTTCCGGTGCTGGTCGACGATGTGGTGATGATGGGGCGCTATGGCCATATGGGCTTCACGCGCCGCGCCCGCCCGGCGGACCGGGAGGCGGTCAGGGTCGCCCTCGCCCGTGTCGGGATGACGGATTTCCGCCGCCGGCAGATCGGCGAGCTTTCCGGTGGTCAGCGCAAGCGGGTCTTCCTCGCCCGCGCGCTGGCGCAGGACGGGCGGGTGATCCTGCTCGACGAGCCCTTCACCGGCGTCGATGTGAAGACCGAGGAGGCGATCATCACCCTTCTGCGCGAGATGCGCGACGAGGGCCGCGTGATGCTGGTCTCGACCCACAATCTCGGCTCGGTGCCGGAGTTCTGCGACCGCACGGTGCTGATCAAGGGCACGGTTCTGGCGCACGGTCCGACACGAGAGATCTTCACCCAGCACAACCTGGAAAAGGCGTTCGGCGGCGTGCTGCGGCATTTCGTGCTTGGCGGCGCCGATCTTCACGATGACGAGGACGCGCGGCAGGTCACGGTCATCTCCGACGACGAACGGCCCTTCGTGCTCTATGACGAGCGGGACCGATGAGCGCGCTGCTGGAGCCGTTTTCCTATGGCTATATGGTCAACGCGATCTGGGTCAGCGCCATGGTCGGCGCCGTCTGCGGGTTCCTCTCGGCTTTCCTGATGCTGAAAGGCTGGTCGCTCATCGGCGACGCGCTTTCCCATTCCATCGTTCCGGGGGTGGCGGGGGCCTATATGCTCGGGCTGCCGTTCGCGCTCGGCGCGTTTCTTTCCGGCGGGCTGGCGGCGGCGACGATGCTGTTCCTCAACAACCGCACCGGGCTGAAAGAGGATGCGATCATCGGGCTGATCTTTACCTCGTTCTTCGGACTCGGCCTCTTCATGGTCTCGCTCTCTCCGACCTCGGTGAACATCCAGACCATCGTCATGGGGAACATTCTGGCGATCACGCCGGCGGACACGCTGCAACTGGCGATCATCGGCGTTATCTCGATGGGCGCGCTGCTGCTGACCTGGCGCGACCTGATGACGGTGTTCTTCGACGAGACCCATGCCCGCGCCATCGGGCTCCGCGTCACCTTCCTGCGCGGGCTTTTCTTCACGCTGCTGGCGGCGGCGACGGTGGCGGCGATGCAAACGGTCGGCGCGTTTCTCGTGATCGCCATGGTGGTGACGCCGGGGGCTACGGCCTATCTGCTGACCGACCGCTTTCCGCGATTGATCGGGTTGGCGGTCGCGCTCGGCGCCGGGACGAGCCTCGTCGGGGCCTATCTGAGCTATTTTCTCGACGGCGCTACGGGCGGGGTGATCGTCGTCCTTCAGACATTCCTCTTTCTCCTCGCCTTCTTCCTCGCGCCCAAACACGGCCGGGTCGCCGCGATCCGGCGGCGGGCGGCGGCGATCGCGCGCATCGACAACCCCGCGGAGGGCGACGCGTGATGGAAGAGCTAATGCTGCCCTTCTCGCTTCCCTTCATGCGCGATGCGATGCTGATCGCGGCGTTGATCGCAGTTCCCGCGGCGCTGCTTTCCTGTTTTCTGGTGCTGAAAGGCTGGTCGCTGATGGGCGACGCGATCTCGCACGCCGTGCTGCCGGGCGTGGTCGGGGCCTATATCATCGGCATACCGATCGGGATCGGCGCGTTCGTCGCCGGGATGATCTGCGCGCTCGGGACTGGCTACCTGCAGGAAAACAGCCGCGTGAAGCAGGACACGGTGATGGGCGTCGTGTTCTCCGGCATGTTCGGCCTTGGCGTGGTGATGTACACGAAAATTACCACCGACGCGCATCTCGACCACATCCTTTTCGGCGACATTCTCGGGATCGGCCCAGCCGACCTGATTGAAACCGGCGTGATCGCCGGCGTGGTGGCGCTGCTCATCCTGCTGAAATGGCGGGATCTCACGCTGCACGCTTTCGATCCGGCGCAAGCCAGGGCGGCGGGCCTGCCGGTGCGGCTGCTGCATTACGGGCTGCTAGTGCTGCTCTCTCTCACCATCGTCGCCAGCCTGAAGGCGGTCGGCATCATCCTCGCCATCGCGCTGATGATCGCGCCGGGGGCGACGGCGTTTCTGGTCACGCGGCGATTCGGAGCGATGATGGCGGTCGCGGTCGCGGTCGCGGTCGCGGCGGCCGTGACGGGCGTTTGGCTCAGCTTCTTCCTGGACAGCGCGCCGGCGCCGACCATCGTCCTCTTGATGACGGCGGCGTTCATCGCCGCCTTCGTCGCCGCAAGCGTGAGAGCCCGTCGAACCGACGCCTAGGGCCGCCGGCGCGCGGGGGCGGTCACGCCACCGGCGGATAGACCACCCTGCCCGCGCCGGCGCCTGCGTCCCTGCGGCATGCGCCGGGCGTGAGCCGAGCCGGGTCAATCCGTTCGCCGCCCATCAAGTGGTCGACGGCGTGGCCATTAACAAGCAGATGATCGGTGATGATGCGCCGATGACAGCGCCACCAGACGGCCTCGGCGCACATCATCGCCACGCGCGTCTCGCGCCCGAACGCCACGAGTTCAGCGAATCCGGCGGCGAATTCCTCACCAAGGGCGTAATCCGCATAATTGTGAAAGCTCCTCACGCGCCACATGGCGTTCACCGTCTCCTCCACCTGCGCCTGCCTGCCGCGCCGACCACCGAGCGCGGGGATGTGGCGATAGCCGATCTGAACCTGCGCCAGGTCCTGCTGCAGACGCCCAATGTTGAAGGCCGGATTGCCGCGCGACCGGGGGAAGGAACGCACATCGACCAGAAGCCCGACGCGGGCGTGGCGGAGAATGTCGAGAAATTCGGGGAGCGGCCGGTTCGAGTGACCGACGCTCATGAACCGCGCCCCCATCAGCCGATCTTCGTCAGGGCGCTTTCCTTGTGCGCGGCGACGTGATCGGTCTTGTCGCTTTCGATCTCATATTGCGGCTCTTCGCCGGAGGCGTGGCGGGTGCGGCCCTTGAATTCGAAATTCTGCTTGTGGACTTTCGAGATGCGCCCGCTGACGCGGCCGGCCTCGGAATTCCAGCTCACATGGTCGCCCTTGGAAAACTTCGTCATATCTGCCTCCTCGACGGTGAGAACGCCGGGGGCCGGCCAGGGTTCCAACACCCGGCGAGACGCCGCGCCGTCCGCGCCGGCCCGCCCGAAGGCGGCGCGGGACGACGCGCTTTCGCCCGTGTCATTTCTCGTCGAAACGCACCTTCACATATGAGCCCGGCGCCGGCTCAATCACGCCCAGCTTCGCGCCCGGCGTGGGCGCCGGAATCTTCTTGCCGGAGCGGCGCTTCAGCCAGCGATCCCAGTCCGGCCACCAGGAGCCGGGAACCTCTTTCGCATTCTCCAGCCACGTCTCGATGTCGGGCGCGTCCATGTCGTCGCGCACCCAGTGCTGATACTTGCCGAGCGCCGGCGGGTTCACCACCCCGGCGATATGGCCGGAGCCCGCGACAACGAAGCGGTTCTTGGCGTTCACCAGCAATTTGGCCGCGCGATAGACGGAGGCGGCGGGGGCGATGTGATCCTCCCGGCTGGCGAGGTGATAGACCGGTATCCGGATATCGGCGACGTCGACCTTGCCGCCATGGACGACCAGTTCCCCCTTCGCCAGCGCGTTGTTCTGGTAGAACCTGTCCAGATAAAAATGATGCACCTTCGCCGGCATCGCGGTCGAATCGGCGTTCCAGTAGAGAAGGTCGAAGGGGAACGGGTCCTTGCCGAGCATGTAGTTCTGCACGACATAGCTCCAGATCAGATCGGAGGAGCGCAGCATGTTGAAGGCGCTCGCCATCGTGTCCGCAGGCAGATAGCCTTCCTCCATCTGCTCGTCGACGATCTCCAGCGTCTTCTCGTCCACCAGCGCCTGAAGATCGCCGGCCGACGAGAACTCCATCTGCCCGGTGAACATCGTCGCCGAGGCGACACGCTCATCCCCGGTGCGCGCCATGTGCGCGAGCATGACCGCGGTCATCGTCGCGCCGATGCAGTAGGAGCCGATATTGACCTGGCTCTGCCCGGTCTCCTCGCGAACCTTGTCCAGCGCGGTCATGATCGCGGTCATGTAACTGTCCCAGGTCTCGCCCTTCTGCTCCGGCCCCGGATTGACCCAGGAGATGATGAAGACCTGATGGCCCTGCTCCACCAGCCACTGCATCATCGACTTCTTTGGGTTGAGGTCGAGCACGTAATACTTGTTGATCCAGGGCGGCACGAAGAGGAGGGGGCGCGACCAGACCGTCTTCGTCTTCGGCGCATACTGGATCAGCTGCAGCACGTTGTCCTGCCAGATCACCGCGCCCTCGGTCAGGGCCATGTTCTCGCCGACCTTGAAGGCGTTCATGTCGGTTTGCGAGATCAGCAGCTTGCCCTTGCCGCGCGCGATGTCCCTCGACAGCGCCTCCGCGCCGCGCACGAGGTTGGCGCCCTTTTCCGCGATGGTGGCGCGAAGCACCTCCGGGTTGGTCGCGGCGAAATTCGACGGACTCATCGCCTCGACGACGTTGCGCATGTGAAAGTCGAGCTTCCTGCGATCGCGCTCCGGCATCTGGCCGATATTGTGCGCCAGATCCTGCGTCCAACGCGAGGACAGGAGATAGGCCTGCTTCATGTAGTTGAAGACCTGGTTCTCCGACCATTCCCTGTCGGCGAAACGCTTGTCGCCTCGCTCCGGCTCCGCGAGCGGCTCGGCTTCTTCCGCCCCCATCCAGCCCATCATCGTCCGGCGCCAGAGTTCGGCCTGCTGGCCCCAGAGTTCGAGCGATTTCTCCGCCAGTTCGCGCGGGTTGTTCAGCATCTCCTTCGTGAGTTCGGTAAACACCGGGGCGACGTTCATCGGATCGGGGTGATGCGGGCGTTCGTCCCTGGCGCCCGCCTCCGCCATCCGCGCCCAGATTTCCTGCGCGTGCTGCATGACCGTCGCCATGTTCGCGGCGAATTCGGCGCTTTCCTCGACACCCGGAATGTCGGGGCCGGGAAGATCGCCTTTCGGTCCCTTCTCGTCGCTCATGATGGTCGCCTCCCACGATTCGCCTCTGCGGCCCGCCAGCGCTGGCGGCGCGCGCGCGCATTCGATACTCTGTATCCGGACTGTAGCATGGGGCGGCCCGAATGGCGCATACACCTCGACTGAAGCGCGGCGCCTATCCGACATTCGCGCTTGTGGCGAGCGGTCTTCTCGTCGCATCCCTCGGCGCGTGCGTCGGATCCGGCCCTGAGATCTTTCGCAAGGTTCCCGTTTCGGCGACCGTGACCGACGAATCGAACGCCGACTGGCCGCGCCTTGCAGATATTCCGCCGGCGCCGCCGCCGGGCGTGCATACCGACGCGACACCCGACCCCGCGCTCGGCGACGCCGCGCAGATCGACGCGGCCGTCTCCGCCGAGGCCGCCGAAACACGGCGCGCCGCGCTGGCGGGACCGATCGAATAAGCGACCGCCTCCAACCTTAACGCTTACGTTAACGGAAATACCTTCAATGGGCCGCAGATGCGGCGCAATCACGACACATTTCGACTTTACATCCCAACCATCGATAGGGGGCGGCGCGGGTTCGCTGCTGGTTCGGGGGGATCGGAATATGACGAAGCACACAGGTTTTCGGGTCATCATGGCGGCGCTTGCGGTCGCGTTCTTCGGCGGGGGCGCCGGCGCGGCGACGGTCGGCTTCGATGACGGGAAGCCGAAAAAGGGGGAGGCCTACGTCGAGGCGGGCTTCGCTTTCGACGACGCCCGCATCGTGAACGGCAATTGCATGAAGGGCGCCTGCGCCGCGCTCAACAAGAAAGAGCGTATGGTGATGACGCTGGAATCGGGCGACCGGTTCGACCTCAACCAGATCAGCTTCAGCTTTCTCGGCGGAAGCTCCACGAAAACCGGCAAGGCCGGAAACACCCTGACGCTGACCGCCGACAACGCCGCGACGATCTCGTTCAGCATCGCCGATTTCGGCAAGAAGCGCTTTCACACCGTCGCTTTCGATGACGGGTTCTTCGCCGGCGTCCGGTCACTGGTCTTCACCTCCAGCAATGGCGGCAATGTCCGGCTCGACGCCTTCGCCGCCGCGGCGTCCGCGCCGATGCCGTCGGTGCCGCTGCCGGCGTCGGCCTGGCTTCTTCTCGGCGCGCTTGGCGGTCTCGGCTTCATGCGCCGCCGCCGCGCCGCCTGAGCGCGCGCCTGCCTTTCCCCTCTCCCACATCCGCTTCTTCCGGCCGCGCGCCGCTGGTTCTTGCCGGCGGCGCGCAGCGGCGCTATTCCCGAGGCCCGCTGGAGAAAACGCGCGCCATGACCGACGAATTTCACCGTATTAGACGCCTCCCGCCTTATGTATTCGCGGAGGTCAACCGGCTGAAGGCGGAATACCGCGCCAAGGGCGTCGACATCATCGATTTCGGCATGGGCAATCCGGACATGGACACCCCCGCCCACATCGTGGCCAAGCTGGTCGAAACGGTGCGAAAACCCCGCACCCACCGTTACTCCGCCTCGAAGGGCATCGCCGGGCTTCGCCGCGCCGAGGCGGCCTATTACGAGCGGCGGTTCGGCGTAAAGCTGGACCCGGAGACGGAAGTGATCGCAACGCTCGGCTCGAAGGAGGGGCTGGCGAATCTCGCCATGGCGATCACTGCGCCTGGCGACGTGATTCTCTCGCCGAATCCGTCCTACCCGATCCACCCCTACGGATTCATGATCGCCGGCGCCGCGCTTCGGCATATTCCGGCGCTGACCGAAGGGCGGTTCGAACCCGAATCCTACCTCAAGGCGCTCGAGCGCGCCGTCGTGCATTCGGTTCCGAAGCCGACGGCGATCATCGTCAACTTTCCCTCGAACCCGACCGCGCAGGTCTGCGATCTGGAGTTCTACCGCGAACTGATCGCGCTCGCCCGCAAGCACGAAATCTGGCTGCTCTCCGATCTCGCCTATGCGGAAATCTACTTCGATGGAAACCCGCCGCCCTCGATCCTTCAGGTCGAAGGCGCGAAGGAGATCGCGGTCGAGTTCACCTCTCTCTCCAAGACTTATTCGATGCCGGGTTGGCGCATCGGCTTCGCGCAGGGCAACGCGCGGCTGATCGGCGCGCTCACGCGGATCAAATCCTATCTCGATTACGGCGCCTTCACTCCGGTGCAGGTCGCGGCGACGGCGGCGCTGAATGGCCCGCAGGACTGCGTCGAGGAGATCAGGGGCGTCTATCGCGCCCGGCGCGACACGCTGGTCTCGGCGATGGCGCAGGCGGGGTGGGAGATTCCCGCGCCTCCCGCAACGATGTTCGCCTGGGCGCCGACGCCGCCGGCTTTCAGGAAGCTCGGCTCAATGGGTTTTTCCAAGCTCCTCCTGAAGGAAGCGGGCGTCGCAGTCTCACCCGGCGTCGGTTTCGGCGAATATGGCGAGGGGTATGTGCGCCTCGGATTGGTGGAGAACGAACAGCGGATCCGCCAGGCCGCGCGCGGCGTCAGAAAGGTTCTGGCGAAGGCTGATGAGATCATGGCCGCCGCACCCGGCTGACCCGCCCACGTTGCTCCGGACGAGGTTTTGTCGCAAGAGGGCGGCGTTCAAACGATCGAAGGCGAATCCCGGCATGACCGACCCTCTGCGCATCGGAATCATCGGCCTCGGCACGGTTGGCGGCGGCGTTCTGAAGCTGCTTGAGACCAATGCCGCGCTAATCACAAGACGGGCCGGGCGCCCGCTTGTCGTTGCGGCTGTCTCCGCCCGCAACCGGACGCGCGAGCGCGGCGTCGATCTCTCCGCGTTTGCATGGGAGGACGACCCGGTCGCCCTCGCCCGGCGCGACGATGTCGATCTGGTGGTCGAGGCGATGGGCGGAGAGGACGGCCCGGCCAAGGCGGCGACCGAGGCCGCGCTCGGCGCCGGCAAGCATGTCGTCACCGCGAACAAGGCGATGCTGGCGCATCACGGGCAGGCGCTGGCCGAAGCGGCCGAGGCGTCAGGCGCCGCGCTCCGGTTCGAGGCCGCGGTCGCCGGCGGCATCCCCTGCGTCAAGGCGCTCGGCGAGGGCATGGCCGGCAACCGGATCACCCGGCTGATGGGCGTCCTGAACGGCACCTGCAATTACATCCTGACAAGAATGGAGGCGGGGGGCGAACCCTATGCCGAAGTGCTGGAGGACGCGCAGCGCCTTGGCTACGCGGAGGCCGACCCGTCATTCGATGTCGGCGGGACGGACGCGGCGCACAAGCTCGCGCTCATGGCCGCGCTCGCCTTTGGAACCCGCGTCGATTTCGACGGGGTGAAGACCGAGGGGATCGATCAGGTCAGGCTCGCGGATATCGCCCATGCCGCCGAGATGGGCTACCGGATCAAGCTGCTCGGCGTTGCCCGGATGCATGGGGACGGGCTTGAGCAGCGAATGCAGCCCTGCCTGACCCCCGCCGGCAGCCCGATCGGCAAGCTTGAGGGCGTAACGAACATGGTGGTGCTGGAAAGCGATTTCGCCGGCCGCACCGTCTATGAGGGGCCCGGCGCCGGAGCGGGACCGACCGCTTCCGCCATCGCCGCCGACATGATCGACATCGCGCGGGGCGCGCGGACGCCGGCGTTCGGCATTCCCGCGGCGCAGCTGCGCGCCGCGCCGCGCGCCACCGGAGGGGCGCCCGCCGCTTATTATCTCCGGCTCGCGCTTCGCGACGAATCCGGCGTTCTCGCCAAGGTCGCGGCGGCGCTCGGGGCCGAAGGGGTCTCCATTCACCAGATGCGCCAGAGCGCGGACGCGGCCGAGGGCGGCGAGGCGACCGTGCTGATCACCACGCACGAGACGCACCGCGATCGGCTCGACGCCGCGCTCTCCACCATCGCCACGAGCGATGTCGCAACCGGCCCCGCGGTGGCGATCCGCATCGAACAACTCTGACGCCCGCGCCGGGGGGGCGGCGGCGGATTCTCCACCGGCGCGCTTTACCCCTCTGCGTCCGAGCGCGTATGAAGCGGCGAAATGCGGAAAGGGGACCAGAGCGCATGAACCAGAAGATTCACACCGAATTCGCCGACCGGATGCTCTCGCTCGGACTCGCCCGGGTTTCCGAAGCGGCGGCCATCGCCTCCGCCCGCCTGATCGGCAGGGGCGACGAGAAGGCCGCCGACCAGGCCGCCGTCAACGCCATGCGCGAGCAGCTCAACCTTCTCGACATCAAGGGCGTTGTGGTGATCGGAGAGGGTGAGCGCGACGAGGCGCCGATGCTCTATATCGGCGAGGAGGTCGGCTCCGGCAAAGGTCCTGAGGTCGATATCGCGCTCGACCCGCTGGAGGGAACGACGCTGACCGCGAAGGACATGCCGAACGCGCTGACCGTCATCGCGATGGGGCCGCGCGGAACCATGCTGCACGCGCCGGACGTCTACATGGACAAGCTCGCCATCGGCCCCGGTTTCGCGCCGGGCCTGGTCGATCTCGACATGAGCGTCGCCGAACGGGTGAAGGCGCTGGCGGACGCGAAAGGCTGCGGACCGGAGGATATCAAGGTCTGCGTGCTGGAGCGCCCGCGCCACGAAGCCATGCTGAACGAGTTGCGCGAAGTCGGCGTGCAGATCCGGCTGATCACCGATGGCGACGTCGCCGGCGTCATTCACTGCGCCGAATCGGAAAAGACCGGCATCGACATGTACATGGGCTCCGGGGGCGCGCCCGAGGGCGTGCTCGCCGCGGCGGCGCTGAAATGCATGGGCGGGCAGATTCAGGGCCGGCTGCTCTTCCGGAACGATGACGAGCGGGGCCGCGCGGCGGCGGCCGGAATCACCGATTTTAACCGGAAATACAGCCGCGACGACATGGTGACGGCGGACGTGATCTTCGCCGCGACCGGGGTCACCGACGGCTCCATCCTGGCCGGGCTGAAACGGCGCGGCGAATATACCGAAACCGAAACGATCCTGATGCGCTCGCGCACCGGGTCGGTGCGGCGCCTCCAGTACCGGACGCGGGACGCGTGAAAGCGACGCGCGGCGAAGAAACCGCGCGCCGCCCGGCCCGGCCCGCCGTCGTCGCGTTTCTCGTCCTGTGGCTGATCCTCTGGACGACGTGCTTTCTTGCCGTGGCCTGGGCGCTGACTTCCGGGGCCGCCGCCACCGGCCGGACGCCGCTGGCGGTCTGGCTCGTCATCTGCGCCGGCGGCTGGCTTGTCGGCGTCGTTCTTCTGCGCCGCGCGCTTCGCGGCCGACCTCCGCGTCGGGTCTCGGGGAACCGCAGGCTCCCGCGCGATATCGGCAAGGAAGGGCCCGGCGGCGACAGCCAAGGCGGGCCGGGTGACGGCGATGGCGACTGAAAGGGCCTTTCTCGATGTCGAAAGCTCCGTCCTCGGCCGACGCTGGACCGGCCCCGGCGCTGAGGCGGAGCGCATGGGCGCCGCCATCACCCGCGCGCTCGGGGCGCCGGAGATCATCGGCCGGGTCCTCGCGCTTCGCGGGGTGACGCCAGAAGGCGCGGCCGCGCATCTCGACCCGACGCTGAAGACGCTGCTGCCCGACCCGTCCACGCTCCGCGACATGGATCGCGCCGCCGCGCGCCTCGTCGATGCGGTTGCGCGCCGCCAGCGCATCGCGATCTTCGGCGACTACGATGTCGATGGCGGGTCGTCCACCGCGCTGCTCGTCTGTTGGCTGCGCGATCTTGGGCGCGAGGCGACGGTCTACATTCCCGACCGGGTCGACGAGGGTTACGGGCCGAATGTCGAGGCGATGACCGCGCTCGCCGGCGAGCACGACCTGATCGTCTGCGTCGATTGCGGCACGCTCAGCCACGAGCCCGTCGCCGCCGCAGTCGTGGCGGGGGCCGATGTGATGATCGCCGATCACCACCTGGCGGGAGAGACGCTTCCCGAATGCGCGGCCGTGGTGAATCCGAACCGGCATGACGACGAAAGCGGCATGGGCCATCTCTGCGCCGCCGGGGTGGTCTTTCTCCTGCTGGTCGCCGCCAACCGGCTGCTGAGGGCGCGCGGAGCCGCGCAGCCGGATCTGATGGCGGCGCTCGATCTCGTCGCGCTCGCCACCATCGCCGATGTCGCGCCTCTGATCGGGGTGAACCGCGCCTTCGTGCGACAGGGGCTGAAGGTGATGGCGGGGCGCGCGCGGCCGGGTCTGCGCGCCCTCGCCGACATCGCCAAGCTGACCGCGCCGCCGAGCGCCTTTCATCTCGGCTATCTTCTCGGGCCTCGAGTCAACGCAGGCGGGCGCATCGGCAAGGCCGATCTCGGCGCGCGGCTTCTCTCCACACTTTCGGCGGAAGAGGCGTCGGGGATCGCCCATGAACTTGATCGCCTGAACGCCGAGCGCAGGCGAATCGAGGCCGAAGTGCTTGAGGCGGCGACCCTTCACGTCGAGGCGCGCGGCGCCGACGGGCCGCTCGTCTGGGCCGCCGCGCCTGGCTGGCATCCCGGCGTCGTCGGCATCGTCGCCGCGCGGCTGAAGGAGCGGTTCGACCGCCCGGCGGTGGTGATCGGCGTGGCGGATGGCGTGGGCAAGGGTTCGGCCCGCTCGGTGGAGGGCGTTGACCTCGGCGCGGCGGTCGCGGCGCTGGCGCGCGAAGGCGCGCTGCTGAAGGGCGGCGGACACCGGATGGCGGCCGGGCTGACGGTGGCCGCGGACGGGATCGAGGCGGCGATGGCGGCGCTCGGCGCGAAGCTGGCGAAAGCGGTCGGCGCCCGACCGGCCGCGCGCGCGCTTCGTATCGACGGCGCCGTCGCGCCCGGCGCCGCGACGCCCGATCTGGTCGAAATGCTGGAGCGCGCCGGCCCGTTCGGCCAGGCGGCGCGCGCGCCGCGCTTCGCCATTCCGGCTGTGCGCGTCGCCTTCGCCAAGCGCGCCGGCGAAAGCCATCTCCGACTTACGCTTCAAGACCCGGCGGGCGGGCGGCTCGACGCCATCGCCTTTCGCGCCTTCGAGGGGCCGCTCGGCCCCTTCCTCGACGGAACCGGCGGCGCGCCGGTCCATCTCGCCGGGCGGCTGGAGATCGACGACTGGGGCGGAAGGCGAAAGGCCAAACTGACGGTGGAGGACGCCGCGCCCGCCGGGTGAAACCATGAAGAATCCGGCTTGCAACCCGTCTGCCGCCGGATTAGACACGCGCGGCGTGCGCCCTTCGTCTATCGGTTAGGACGCCAGATTTTCATTCTGGAAAGAGGGGTTCGATTCCCCTAGGGCGTACCACCTTCCATCCTTTCCCCGTTTTCTGCGGTGTTTTGACGGGCGCGTTCAAGACGCCCTGGCGAAGGTTCTCCACGTTGCCGGCTCTCCCGTCCATGCTTCCGGGTGCCGAATCCGCGGACCGGCGCGCTGTCGCTCCATGCTACAGGCGCGCCGTCACGGATGTTCTTCATCGTGTTTCGGCGGCGTTTGATCGTCGGGCGATCTGTGCGCATGATGCGCGCAGGGCGAGACGAGGAACGCCCGCGCAGAGTCGGGGAATCGACGCATGACGAGCGAAGGCGCAGATGCGAATACGCCCCGGTGCAGCATCGGGCTGCCGGTCTACAACGGCGAGAATTATCTCGAGGAGGCGATCCAGTCGGTTCTGGACCAGAGCTTCCAGGACTTCGAACTCATCATCTCCGACAACGCCTCGACCGACGCGACGCCGGAAATATGCCAGGCATTCGCGGAACGGGATTCGCGCATCACCTATGTCCGGCATCCGCGCAACATCGGGGCGGCCAAGAATTACAATTACGTTTTCCACCTCGCCCGCGCGCAACATTTCAATTGGCTGGCTCACGACGACATTCTTGAGCCGGACTTCCTTTCGACCTGCCTGAGCGGTTTTGACGCCGCCGACAGGGACACCGTGCTCGTCTATCCGGCGTTCAGATATATCGACGAGCACGGAAACCAGATAGATCAGGAGCATCCCTCATGTGTGCATACAGCGGCCGGAACGCCGGCGAGGCGCATGTATGAGGTGCTGGAGGGCCTGGGCATCGTCACGTCGATCTTCGGAATGTTCCGCCGGACGGAACTTGCGCGCACCCGGCTGATCGGCAGTTACATCGCATCGGACTATGTGCTGCTGGCCGAATGCGCGCTGCTGGGCAAGATCATCCGGCTGGATTGCGCGCCACAGTTCATGCGCCGCCTTCATGACGAGGGTTCGCAACGCGCGAACAGAACGCCCGACGAGGTCGCCAAGTGGTTCGATCCCGACACGGTCGCGGATGCGAGACCGGCCCGCCGTGTCTCGCGGGAATATCTGAACGCGATTCTGCTGACGCCGGGTCAGTCAGCATTCGGCCGCCTGTCCGCCTTCGCCTATCTGGCGGTTCAGAGAGGCCGCTTGAAGCGGCGCGCAAAGAGAGCCCGCCGAATGAAAGCCTGACCCCCCTTCAGCTTTCCTTCACGGTGAGAGCATCACCCCCGTCGCCGAGGGCAACCGGCTCCACTGGAGGCGCATACCGCGAGAACCCACGCCGTACATGAGCATCCTGCGCCCTGGAAGCCGGCGGCGGCGTCAGACGGCGCGGAGAATGATCTCCGCGATTAGCCGTTCGGGCGACTCGCGGGCCACCCGGTCGGCGGGGGCGCGCTTTCAATGCTTGCGAGGACGCGCATGTAGCTGCTCGACGCGCGGAAAGGCGCGATCCGCGGGCTCCCGGAGCCGCCATCGGAGGCGTCGTCCTGTCGCTGTCCACGCCGGCATCTATAGCTTTGGTCGCGGTTGCGGTCGCCGGCCAGATCAGGATTGCTGCATGGAAACATTGAGGCCACACCATGATTGCAAATGATTTCCAATCCGAACTCGACCATACCGCGCTCGCGCCCGGAGACCACTGGCCGGATATTCTCTACCGCGCCTTCATGCGGGGCGAACTCGTTCACAAGGATCATGTGACGAAGGCCTTCGGCCCGCTCGTCAAGTTCATATCAGAATATCGCGACGACCTGACCGGCCATTGCGCGTTCGAAGAAAACCACGAGATGCCGACCCGAGATGCAGAGGCGGAGGTTGAACGGCTTGACGCGATGATCTCCACCGCGCGTGAATTTCTTTCCCGCGCCGAGGGGGGCGCGGCGCCCGTCGGCCCCGTCGCCCGTCGGCGCCGTCGCGCATAAGAAAGCGGCGACCAGTTCATGGCCGTGCGCCCCCCCGCGCCCGTCAATCCAGACCTGACGATGGCTGAATTCATGTAAGCCGCAGCCGAAACCACTGGAGCCATCGACGAGGATATGCGTGACCCGGGGCGGACGCTCAATCCATGATGAGATCCGCGCCATCGCTCACGACCGTTCCCTCATCCTGCCCCGGATCGGGCGCTGTTTCGGAGACCGCGATCGCTCCAGCATCGCCGGCGTGGCCGGAAGATCCTGGCGGAGGGCAGACCGGCGGCGTTTCGCGAAGGGAATTCCAGTATAGCGGTCCTGGCCGAACGGCCGCCCCCCACATTACGGAGGCGTCCCGGCGCCGGAGATTCAGAAACGTCGCCTCGGCTCGCCCCACTGTGGGGAACGACATATTCGACAGTCGGGCGATCTAGATGTCTGGAGCGGGCGATGAGATTCGAACTCACGACCCCAACCTTGGCAAGGTTGTGCTCTACCCCTGAGCTACGCCCGCATCATCAGACAAACGCGGCTTATAAGGATTCGTCGGCTCTTGGCAAGCGTCATTCCACGGGCTAGCGACGAGCCGAGCGAAAAGCTGAGGAGACGCACGCCGATGGAATTCGATCCGACCCCGGAGGAGGCCGAGAGCGAGGCCCGCCTTCTCGCATTTTTCAGAAGGATCGGCATCTCCGCCCCGCTCCACCGTCATGCCGCTGTCTTCACGGTGGAGGAAAGCCGCGACCTCAAGGCCGCCCTGCCGGGCGCGCATACGAAGAATCTCTTCCTCAAGGACAGGAAGGGCGCGCTGACGCTCGTTTCCTGCCTCGGCGAGCGACGGATCAGGATCGCCGATCTCGAGAAGGCGATCGGGCGGCGGCGCCTCTCGTTCGCCCCGCCGGATCTGCTGTGGGAGACGCTCGGCGTCAGACCGGGCGCGGTCACGCCCTTCGCGCTGATGAACGACCGGGAGCGGAAGGTTAGCCTGATCCTCGACGCCGGGATGATGGCGCTGGAGCCGCTCAATTTCCATCCGCTCCACAACAAGGCGACCCTTCCGGTCTCGCGCGCGCATTTTCACGCCTTCCTCGCCGCCACCGGCCACTCGTTCGAGGAAGTCGATTTCGACGCGCTGGAGGCCAAAGCTGCGGCGCGCGCGGCGGAAAACCACGGCTGAACCATTGTTCTTTCGCCCCCACTCGCACTATGTCGTGCAAAACGAATGGAGAGGCGCATATGCTTAATCTCGGAAACGGCGCGGCCGCGCCTGACGCTGGCGGCGATCTCGTCAAGGACGGCGCCGACGCCACCTTCATGACCGATGTCATCGAGGCCTCTAAGAAGGTCGCGGTGATCGTCGACTTCCACGCCGAATGGTGCGGCCCGTGTAAGACGCTCGGCCCAGCGCTCGAAACCGCGGTGCGAGAGGCCGGCGGCAAAGCGAAGCTGGTCAAGATCGACATCGACAAGAATCCGCAGTTCGCCGCACAGTTGCGCGTGCAGTCGATCCCGGCGGTCTTCGCATTCGTCGACGGGCGGCCGGTCGACGGGTTCATGGGCGCCGTGCCCCCCTCCGAGATCAAGGAGTTCGTCACCCGCGTCGCCGCCCAGGGCGGCGCCGGCGCGTCAGAGGCCGAAGGCGTCGCCGAAGCGCTCGACGCCGCCGACCAGATGCTGACCGAGGGCGCGACCACCGACGCAGTGGAGACCTTCGCCGCGATCCTCGAGGCGGAGCCCGCCAACGCCCGCGCCTGCGCCGGGCTCGCGCGGGCCTTCGCCGCCGCGGGCCGCGCCGACCAGGCCCGCGCGACGCTGGACGGCGCGCCGGAGGAGATCGCCAACGACCCCGCGCTCAGCGCGGTGCGCGCCCAGCTTGATCTCGCGGAGCAGACCGAAGGCGTGGGCGAGGCGGAAGAGCTTCGCGCCCGGCTGGAAGCCGATCCGTCCGACCATCAGGCGCGGTTCGATCTGGCGCTTTCTCTTCTGGCCAGTGGAGATTCCGAAGCCGCGATCGAGGAGCTGCTGGAGTTGTTCCGTCGCGACCGGGAATGGAACGAGGGCGCCGCGCGGACCCAGCTCTTGAAGATATTCGAAAGCCTGGGCGACAAGAGCCCGGTGGCGCTGAAGGGCCGGCGCCGGCTCTCGTCGATGATCTTCGTCTGAGGCGCTGATGGCCCGTCACTTCGGCCTCGCTGATCTGCCAGACACGCTGCCGATCTTTCCGATCTCCGAAGCGCTGCTCCTGCCTCGCGGCAGGCTGCCTTTGAACGTGTTCGAGCCGCGCTATCTGGCGATGTTCGACGATGCGCTGAAAACCGGTCGGCGGCTCGTGGGCATGATTCAGCCGGCCGGGGACGGCGATCCGCCCGCGCTTCGCGATGTCGGCTGCGCCGGCCGCATCGTCAGCTTTTCGGAAACCGAGGACGGCCGCTATCTGGTGGTTCTCGCCGGGATCTGCCGGTTTTCCCCGGCTGAGGAGCTGGACGGTTTCACCCCTTATCGTCGCGTCCGACCGGACTGGTCGCGCTGGCGCCGCGATCTTGGCCCGCAAGAGGCTGACGACGGCTTCGACCGGCCGAAGTTCCTCTTCCTTCTCAAGCGCTATTTCAGCGCCGCCGGGCTTTCGACCGATTGGGACAGTCTGAAAGAGGCGGACGAGGAGATGCTGGTCAATTCGCTCGCCATGCTCTGCCCGTTCTCCGCAGAGGAGAAACAGGCGCTGCTGGAGGCGGAGATGCTCGGCGATCGCCGGGCCAGCCTGATCGCGCTGATGGAGTTCGCTATCGCCAGCCACGGAGAGGACGGATCGCTCCAATGACCGAAGAGCACAAGCAAAGCCTCGCCGTCACCGCAGGTGTCGACCGCAAGATGCTGGAGAGTCTGGTCTGCCCGGTGACGCAGAAGCCGCTGGATTACGACCGGGAGGCGAGCGAGCTGATTTCCCGCGCCGCCGGCCTGGCCTTTCCGATCCGCGACGGCATACCGATCATGCTGATCGACGAGGCCCGGAAGATCGACTGAACAAGGCGCCATATCTAGTCGCCGCCAGCGACGATCACGCCAGATCGAGCGCCAGAATCCTTGACCTTCACCGCCCCTCCGCATACCGAAAGAGCATAGGAAGGGGGGACCGCCGGTTGATCCTCACCAAGCTCAGGTTGCATGGCTTCAAGAGCTTCGTCGATCCGACGGAGCTCCATATCGCGCCCGGGCTCACCGGCGTGGTCGGGCCGAACGGCTGTGGAAAATCCAACCTTCTCGAGGCGCTCCGCTGGGTGATGGGCGAAACCTCGGCGAAATCCATGCGCGGCTCTGGGATGGAGGACGTGATCTTCGCCGGCGCCGCGACCCGCCCGGCTCGGCATTTCGCAGAGGTTTCCCTCTCGATAGACAATTCCGCCCGCCGGGCGCCCGCCGCATTCAACCGGTATGAGACGCTCGATGTCATCCGCCGCATCACCCGCGACGCCGGCAGCGCCTTCAAGGCCAATGGCGACGACGTGCGCGCGCGCGACATCCGCATGCTCTTCGCCGACGCCGCCACCGGCGCGCATTCGCCAGCGCTGGTGCGGCAGGGGCAGATCTCCGAACTGATCAACGCCAAACCGACGGCGCGCCGCTCGATTCTCGAGGACGCGGCCGGGATCGGCGGGCTCTATCAGCGCCGGCACGAGGCGGAGCTGAAACTGAACGCCGCGGAGACAAATCTCGGCCGGGTCGCCGACGTGATCGAACAACTCGACGTCCGGCTCGCCGCCCTCGCGCGGCAGGCGAAACAGGCGGCCCGCTACCGCGAGATCGCAACCGAATTGCGACGGGCGGAGGCGACCTTCCTCTTCATCCGCTGGCGCGAAGCTGACGAGGCCCGCCTCGCCGCGGAGCAAGCGCTCGCCGAAGCGGTCGGCGCGGTCGGCGCGGCGGAGCGCGGCGCGTTGCAGGCCGAAAAGACGCGTGAGGCGGCAGAGGCCGCCCTGCCGCCGAAACGGGACGAGGAGATGACCGCCGCCGCCATCCTCCAGCGCCTCGCGGTGGAGCGCGACCGGCTGAGCGAGCGCGAGGCCGAGGCGCAGGGCGCGCTCGACCGTCTGGCGGCGCGAATCGCGCAGATCGAGGGCGACCTCGCGCGCGAGACGGAATTGCAGCAGGAGGCCGCCGAAGTCATCGAGCGGCTGCTGGCGGAGGAGGAGACGCTGATCGCGGCCCGCGCCGGCCATGATGAGGCCGAGACCGCCGCCGACCGGAGGGCGCGCGCGACCGGCGAACGGCTGGAGATCGCTGAGGTCGAAGCCGATCGCCTGACGGCGGAGGCCGCCCGCCTCGCCGCCGCAGCGCAGGCCGCCGCCCGCCGGCATGACGAGACGCGGAACGCGACCGCCCGCGCCCGCAAGAGCGCCGAGGAAGCCAGAGCGGCCGCGGCGGCGCTGGACGATGCGCTGAAGGAAGCCGCGGCGCGCCGAGATGACACCGAAGAGACGGCCGCGACCGCCCGCGCCGCCGCCGAAGCCGCCGAGTCCGCGCTCGCCGAAGCCGAGACCGCCCGCGCCGAAGCGCAGGCGGTGGAGGCCGAAAGCCGGGCCGCCGCCTCCGCCGCCGCCGGCGAACTTTCCGCGATCCGGGCCGAGACCACGGCGTTGGAGCGGCTTCTGGCCCGGAGCGACGGCGCGAAGGACGCGCTTCTCGACCATATCCAGGTCGCGCCCGGCTACGAGGCTGCGCTTGGGGCCGCGCTCGGCGACGATCTGAAGGCGCCGCTCACCGAGGACGGCTCGGGCTGGGCCGCGCTCCCCGAAACCGACGCGCCCGCCGGCCCGCCCGCCGGCGCCCTGCCACTCGGCGACCATGTCACGGCGCCGCCCGCGCTCGCACGGCGCCTCGCGCGCGTCGCTGTCGCGCCGCGCGAGGCCGCGGCCTCGATGCAGGCGGCGCTCGGGCCGGGCTGGCGGTTGGTCAGCGTCGAGGGCGATCTCTGGCGTTGGGACGGGTTTCGCGCCATGGCGGAGGACGCGCCCTCGGCGGCGGCGGAGCGCCTGCGTCAGCGCAACCGTCTGACCGAAATGCGCACGGCGCTGGAAAAGGCGGAAGCGGCCGCCGCCGCCGCCAGCGCGACGCATGACGCCATGAAGGACCGGCTCAAGGCCGCCGCCGACGACGACCAAGCCCGCCGCGCCGCCCGCCGCGCCGCGGAAGCCGCCGCCAGCGAAGCGGCCCGCGCCGCCGCCAAGGCGGAAGCCGATCTCGACATGGCGTCCGGCCGGCGCGAAGCGATGGAGATCACCCTCGCCCGCCGTGCCGAGGAGGCGAAGGACGCCGAAGCCGCCGAGGCGGAAGCCGAGGCCGCGCGCGCCGCCGTCGCCGACCCCGAGGCCGCGTGGCGCGCGGCGGAGGCGGCGAAGCTGACGCTCGGCGCGGCGCGCTCGGAAATGCTCTCCGCGCGCGGCGAGGCCGACGATCTTCGCCGCGCCGGCAAGGCCCGCGAAACCCGGCTGGCGGAAGCGAGCCAAGAGCGCGCGAGCTGGCGCGCGCGGCGCGAGAACGCCGCGCTCCGGGTCGATGACCTGACCCGGCGCGCCGAAGAGTCCCGCGCCGAACGCGAGGCCGCCTCCGCCCTTCCCGGCGAGATCAGAAAGCGCCGCGAGGCGCTCGCGCACGAGATCGAGCGCGCCGAGGCCCGCCGCGCCGCAGCCGCCGACGCGCTCGCGGAGGCGGAGACGCACGCCCGCGCCGCCGAAGCCGCAGCGCGTGAGGCCGAACGCGAAGCCTCCGCCGCGCGGGAAACCCGCGCCCGCCGCGAAACCCAGAGCGAGGCCGCGGCCGAGCGGGTGCGCGAAGCGGCCACCCGTATCCGCGAGGAAATGGAATGCGCGCCCGAGGCGCTTCTCCAGCGCATCGACGCCGCCGGGGACCTCCCCGCCGCCGAAGCGCTGGAGATCGAGATCGCCCGGCTTCGCCGCCAGCGCGACAGCCTCGGCGCGGTGAACCTCCGGGCGGAGGAGGACGCCGCCGCCGCCAGCGAGGAACGCGACGCCCTCGCCCGTGAGAAGGGCGACCTCGAAGCCGCCATCGCGAAGCTCCGCCACGCCATCGCCGAGTTGAACGGAGAGGGGCGCGAGCGCCTTCTCGCCGCGTTCGATGAGGTCAACAGCAGCTTCTCCACCCTCTTCAAGCACCTTTTCGGCGGCGGCGAGGCCAATCTCGTGCTGGTCGAGAGCGACGATCCGCTGGAGGCCGGACTGGAGATCATGTGCATGCCGCCGGGCAAGAAACTCTCCACGCTCTCGCTGCTTTCGGGCGGTGAGCAGACGCTGACCGCTCTCTCGCTGATCTTCGCGGTATTCCTGGCCAACCCGGCGCCGATCTGCGTTCTCGACGAGGTCGACGCGCCGCTCGACGACGCCAATGTCGGGCGGTTCTGCGACCTGCTGGACGAGATGACCAGGCGGACCGAGACCCGCTTCCTGATCATCACCCACCACGCCGTCACCATGAGCCGGATGGACCGGCTGTTCGGCGTCACCATGGCCGAACAGGGCGTCAGCCAGCTCGTCTCCGTCGATCTGAAACTGGCCGAGGCGATGGTCGCCGGCTAACCTTTCCTTCGCGCCGCCGCTCCGCTACATGGCGGGCTGAAGGAGCGTCCGATGTCGTTCAACACCTATGGTCGCATGTTCCGCGTCACCACCTGGGGCGAAAGCCACGGGCCCGCGCTCGGCGCGACGGTCGACGGCTGCCCGCCCGGCCTGCGGCTGGAGCCGGGAATGCTTCAACACTGGCTCGATCGGCGCAAACCCGGCCAGAACAAATACACCACGCAGCGCCGCGAGGCCGACGAGGTAGAGATACTCTCCGGCGTCTACGAAGGCGTGACGACCGGAACACCGATCCAGCTGATGATCCGCAACACCGATCAACGTTCAAAGGATTATTCGGAGATCGCGGAGAAATTCCGCCCCGGCCACGCCGATTACACCTACTGGATGAAATACGGCGTGCGCGATCCGAGAGGCGGCGGCCGCTCCTCGGCGCGCGAGACGGCGGCGCGGGTCGCGGCGGGCGGCGTCGCGCGCGAAGCGCTGAAAGCGCTGCTCCCCGACCTCCGCATTCGCGGCGCGATGGTGCGGATGGGCGCGCATGAGGCGCGCCGGGAGAACTGGGACTGGGCCGAAGTGGAGCGCAATCCGTTCTGGACCGGCGACGCCAGGGCCGCCGCGCTCTGGGCGGATTACCTCGACGGTCTGCGCAAATCCGGCTCCTCCATCGGCGCCGTGATCGAGGTCACCGCCTCCGGCGTTCCCGCCGGGCTCGGCGCGCCCATCTACGCCAAGCTCGACGCCGACCTCGCCGGCGCGATGATGTCGATCAACGCCGTCAAGGGCGTCGAGATCGGGGCCGGAATGGGCGCGGCCGAGCTGACCGGCGAAGAAAACGCCGACGAGATGCGGATGACCCAGGGCGGGCCGGTCTTCACCTCCAACCACGCCGGCGGCGTCCTCGGCGGCGTCTCCAGCGGCCAGGACGTAGTCGTCCGCTTCGCGGTCAAGCCCACTTCCTCGATTCTCAGCCCCCGCGCCACAGTCGACAAGGCCGGGCGGGAGACCGAGATCGTCACCAAGGGTCGGCACGACCCCTGCGTCGGCATCCGCGCCGTGCCGGTGGGCGAGGCGATGATGGCCTGTGTTCTGCTCGATCATGTCCTGATGCATCGCGGCCAGATCGGCGACGGCGGCGGCGAGGTCGGCTAAGCCACCGGCGACAAGCTCCCGGGCCTGACCCAGAACCCCGACAGCACAGCCCCGCCTCACAAGGTCCCGGCTCACGGCCGGGAAACCGGGGAACGAGCGGGCGGACCATGCGACCTGAAACCCCCGAATACCGCGCCATCGCGAACACGGTTTTCGAATTTCTTTACTTTTCAGATGTTTGACCCCCTTATCGCGCGCGATAACATGCGATAGCCACGCCGCCCCCGCGCCCGCTTTCCCCTCTCATTGACCCGGCTCGGCGCCCGGCCTAGTGTCCCCCTCGCCTCGGGGGGCCGCGTCAGCGGCTGAGATGCGTCAAGCGAACCCGTTGAACCTGACCCGGATCATGCCGGCGTAGGAAAGGCCAGAGAGTTCCTCTCACGCTCTTCTTGCGCCGCAACAGAGGAGTCGAGCGTGATCAGAACCTCCCTCACCACGGCGGTTTTCGCCCTCATTCTCGCGGGTGGCGCGAATGCGACCGAGAAACTGACCGTCTACACCTATGACAGTTTCGTCACGGAATGGGGCCCGGGCCCGAAGATCGAGGCGAATTTCGAGGCGGTCTGCGACTGCGATCTCGAATTCGTCGCGGCCGGCGACGGCGCCGCTCTTCTCGGTCGGATCAAGCTGGAAGGCGCGGCGACAGAGGCCGATATCGTCCTCGGCCTCGACGCAAATCTCGCCGCCGACGCGGCGGCGACCGGCCTCTTCACCCCGCACGGATTGACGCCCGAAACCGATGTACCCGGCGGCTGGGCCGACCCTGTTTTCCTTCCCTATGACTGGGGCTGGTTCGCCTTCGTTTACGACAAGACCCGGCTCGCAACGCCCCCTGGAAGCCTCGCGGCGTTGCTCGACGCGCCCGATGACGTGACTATCGTCATCCAGGACCCGCGCTCCTCGACGCCGGGCCTCGGGCTGCTGCTCTGGGTCAAGCAAATCTACGGCGACGAAGCCGGCGCTGTCTGGGAACGGCTCGCGCCCCGCATCGTCACCGTCACCAAGGGCTGGTCGGAAGCCTATGGCATGTTCCTGGAGGGCGAGGCGGCGATGGCGCTTTCCTACACCACCTCGCCGGCCTATCACGCCATCGCCGAGAGCGACGACACTAAGGCCGCCGCGATCTTCTCCGAGGGCCATTACATGCAGGTCGAAATCGCCGGCAAGCTGGCGGCGACCGACCAGCCCGCGCTCGCCGACCGGTTCCTCGAATTCATGCTCACCGACGGCTTTCAGGCGGCGATCCCGGAGACCAACTGGATGTACCCGGCGAAGACCCCCTCAGCCGGCCTGCCGGAAGGGTTCACCACCCTGCCCCGACCGCAGAAAACGCTGATCTACCCGGTGTCGGAGGCGAAATCGGCGCGCGACGCCGCGCTCGCCGAATGGCTGGAGGCGCTCAGCAAGTGAGCGCGGGCCGCGTCCGCCTCCATCCCGCCGTCGCGATCAGCGGTGGGGCGGCGCTCGCGCTGGTGCTCGCGCTCACCATCGGCGCGGTCGCGGTGCTCGCGGTCTCGGCCGAGGCGGGGGCCGGGCTCTCCGCGCCGGACTGGCGGGCGCTGCGTTTCACCACACTGCAGGCGTTCCTTTCGGCGCTGATCTCCGTCGCCCTCGCCATCCCGCTCGCCCGCGCGCTCGCCCGGCGGCGGTTCCGGGGACGCGGCGCGGTGGTCAGCCTTCTCGGCGCCCCCTTCCTGCTGCCGGTCATCGTCGCCATTCTCGGTGTCGTGGCGATCTGGGGGCGCTCCGGGATGGTCAGCCAGGCGTTGCTCGCCGTCGGCTTCGGGCGGCTCGACATTTACGGGCTGCCGGGGGTGCTGATCGCGCATGTCTTCTTCAACCTGCCGCTGGCGACGCGGATGCTGCTGCAGGGCTGGGCGGAAATTCCGGCGGAGCGCTGGCGGCTCGCGGCGCAGCTCGGCGTCGAAGGGCCCGCACTGTTCCGACTACTGGAATGGCCGGCGCTCCGCGCGGCGGCGCCCGGCGCCTTCGCCCTCATCTTTCTCATCTGCGCCACCAGCTTCGCCGTGGCGCTGGCGCTCGGCGGCGGGCCGCGCGCGACGACGCTGGAACTGGCGATCTATCACGCAATGCGCTTCGACTTCGACCTCGGCCGCGCGGCGCTGCTGGCCGGGCTGCAATTCGCGCTTTGCCTCGGGCTCGCGCTCTTCGCGGCCCGGCTATCGGCGCCGGCGGCGTTCGGCCCCGGGCATGGCGGCGCGCCGCTGCGCTGGGACGGGCGCGGCGCGGCGGCGCGCTGGGGGGACGGCGCGGTGATCGCTCTCGGGCTCGTCTTTCTCGCTTCGCCGATCCTCGCGGCGGCGGCGCAGGGCGCGCCGGGGCTCCTCTCCATGGGCGCCGGGGTCTGGGCCGCCGCCGGCCGCTCGCTTATCGTCGCGCCCGTCGCCGCCGCGCTGGCGTTGGCGCTGGCTCTGGCGCTCGGCGCACTGATCGCCGGGATCGAAGCGCGCCGGCCCGGCGCAGGGCGGCTGGCAGAAGCGCTCGGCCTTCTCACGCTCGCGGTCTCCCCCTTCGTCGCCGGGGTCGCCCTTTTCATCGCGCTCCGGCCGTTCGTCAGCCCGGTCGCCATCGCGCTGCCGCTGGTGGCGCTGATCAACGCGATGATCGCGCTCCCTTTCGCGCTCCGCCTCCTGCTGCCGCCGCTTCGCGAGACGGCGCGCGATTACGGGCCGCTCGCCGCCTCTCTGGGGATGAGCGGGTTCGCGCTCCTGCGCCTGGTCTATCTGCCGCGGATGCGCGCGCCGCTCGGCTTCGCCGCCGGTCTGGCCGCGGCGCTGTCGATGGGCGATCTCGGCGTCATCGCGCTTTTCTCGGCGCCCGGCGCGCCGACGCTGCCGCTCTACATGTACGGCCTGATGGCCGCGCACCGACTGGAGGCGGCGGGCGGCGCCGCGCTTCTGCTCACGGCGCTCAGCTTCGGGATCTTCTATATTTGCGACCGCTGGGGTCGTCATGCTCCGGCTTGAGGGAATAGATGTCCAACTCGGCGAGTTTCGCCTGTTCGGCGATCTATCGCTGGAGAAGGGCGCACATCTGAGCCTGATCGGGCCTTCGGGCGGCGGAAAGAGCACGCTCCTCAATCTCGTCGCCGGATTCATCGAGCCGGCGCAAGGCGCGGTGCTGATCGACGGGCGCGACATGGCGGGGATTCCACCCGCGCGCCGTCCGGTGACGATACTCTTTCAGGAGCACAACCTTTTCCCGCATCTCGATGTCGAGGCGAATGTCGGGCTCGGGCTCGACCCCGCGCTCCGCCTGACCGGGGCCGACCGGGCGCGGATCGCGGAGTCGCTTCGCGAGGTCGGGCTCGACGGGCTCGGCGCGCGTCGTCCGGCGGCCCTCTCCGGCGGGCAACGCCAACGCGTCGCGCTTGCGCGGGCGCTCCTTCGCGACCGACCGGTGCTGTTGCTGGACGAACCCTTCGCGGCGCTCGGCCCGGCTCAACGAGCGGAGATGCTGGACCTCGTCACCGGACTTCGCGAAAAGCGCGCGTTGGCCGTCGTCATGGCGACCCACGCGCCGGAGGACGCGCGCCGCGCCAGAGGGGCGATCGCGTTCATCGAAGGCGGACGGATCGGCCCGCCCGCCCCCGCAGACGCCCTCCTTGACGCGCCGCCGCCCGCGCTTCGCGCCTATCTCGGCGACTGACAGTCAGGCGATCTCTCTCAGCGCCTTCAGAAGCTTCGCGATCGACGCGCGCACTCTCTCGTCCGCGAGTTCTCCATCGACGAACAGCCCCGGTGTCTCGTTCGAGCCGACATGAACCTGCGGCTGCGAAATCACCTTCGCCGCGAAGGGCGTGAGGCACTGGCGGAGCATGAACTGCGATACCTGGCCGCCGGCGTAACCCCCTGTCGCAGACATGATCGCCACCGGTTTCCCACTGAGCGGGACAGGCGAAAACCGGCTCTGCCAGTCCAGCGCGTTCTTCAGGACGCCAGAGACGCCCTTGTTGTATTCCGGAGTGGAAATGACGACGGCGTCGGCGGCGCGCAGCGTCTCGACAAACGCGACAACCTTGTCCGGATAGCCCCGATCCTCGACATCGCCATTATAGAGCGGCAAGTCGATATCAGCGATGCTGAAGTCGACATCCTCTCCGGCCAGCGCCCCGGCGGCGCGGATCAGCGCCGAATTGGTGGAAGCTCGCCGTAGCGCCCCCGATACGCCCAGTAGCCTGAAAGCCATCATTTTCCTCTTTGCTGTTACGCAGTCGCGACACGCGCGGCCATCCGTTCAGCCCTGTGCGATCGATCAGAAATGGATCGCGCCGTCGCAGAGCGCCAGCGCCGCCTCGCGCACCGCTTCGGAATAGGTCGGGTGGGCGTGGCAGGTGCGGGCGATTCCCTCCGCGGTCGCGCCATACTCCATGCCGACGCAGATCTCGTGGATCAGATCTCCGGCGCCAGGGCCGATGATATGCGCGCCGAGAAGCTGCCCGGTCCTTTCATCGGCGAGCAGCTTGACGAAACCATCGGTGACGAGGTTGGCCTTGGCGCGCCCGTTGGCGGTGAAGGGAAACTTTCCGACCTTGTAGGCCCGGCCCGCGGATTTCAGCGCCTCCTCGGTCAGGCCGACCGAAGCGACTTCGGGCGCGGTGTAGATCACGCCGGGAATGACCGCGTAGTTAACATGGCCAGCCCCCTTCGCAATCTGTTCGGCGGCGGCCATGCCCTCATCCTCGGCCTTGTGGGCGAGCATCGGGCCCTCGGTGACATCGCCGATGGCGTAGACGCCTTCGACATTGGTTCGCCAGTGCGCGTCGGTCAGGATGAACCCACGCTCGGTGGCGACGCCAAGCGCCTCCAGCCCCAGACCCCTTGTCACCGGCCGCCGCCCGGTGGCGACAAGCACGATATCGGCGTCGATCTGGTGCTCGCTGTCGTCCTTGCGGCGCTTGTAGGCGATCTTCAGCTTGGTCTTCAGCGTCTCGATCCCGGTGACGGCGGCGCCAAGTTCGAACTTGATTCCCTGCTTCGTCAGGGTTCTGCGGAACGTCTTCGCCACCTCGGCGTCGGCCCCCGGCGTAATTTCGTCGAGATACTCGATCACGGTGACTTCCGAGCCGAGCCGCCGCCAGACCGAACCGAGCTCCAGCCCGATCACGCCGCCGCCGATCACCACCAGTTTCTTCGGCACCTTTGGAAGCTCCAGCGCGCCGGTGGAGGAGACGATCCGCTTCTCGTCGATCTCCAGGAAAGGCAGCGTCGCGGGCTCCGACCCGGTGGCGATGACGATGTTCTTCGCCTTGTGCGTATCCTCGCCAACCTTCACCTCGCCGGGCCCGGTGATTTTCCCCCAGCCCTTGATGTAGTCGACCTTGTTCTTCTTGAAGAGGAACTCGATCCCCTTGGTGTTCGCCTCGACCACGCTGGCCTTGTGCTTGTGCATCTGATCGAGATCAGCGGAGACGGATTTGGCGACAATCCCCATCTTTGCGAAATTCCCCTCCGCCTCATGAAGCATCTCGGAGGAGTGGAGGAGCGCCTTGGACGGAATGCAGCCGACATTGAGGCAGGTGCCGCCGAGCGCGCCCCGCCCTTCGACGCAGGCGGTCTTGAGCCCCAGTTGCGCCGCGCGGATCGCGCAGACATAGCCGCCCGGGCCGCCACCAATGATGATGAGATCATATTCGGCCATTTCGGCCTCCTTCGTTTAACCGTAAACCAGCGCCGCGAGCAGCATCGCGATCGTGGAGAGGAACCCGCCGAACCAGATGACCGACCGCCACGGCGTCCAGCCGAAGGCGTAGGCCGGAACGTAAAGAATCCGGGCGATGAGATAGACCCAGGCGCAGGTGGCGGTGAACCCGCCCGCGGCGCCGCCAAGCGTCACCGTGACAACGGCGATGGTGAAAAGGATCAGCCCCTCGAAATGATTGTCCATCGCCCGCTTCATCCGCCCCGCCACGCCAGAAAGCGCAAGCGGCTCGTCGCGCGGCCCGGCGGTTTTCTCGGGGCCGAGCTGCATGTTGGCGGGAACACCCATCAGGAAGTACTGGGCGACCTGCACGAGGCCGGCGAGGGTGAGGACGGTGAGTTCGGGGGTCATCTCTCGGCCATTCTTCTGAAAATCAGAACACCGTGATCTCTCACCGCAGGGCCAACGCGCTCATCTGTCTCGAACGAGACAACTTCTACATGCAACTTCGGCCAAGAACCGATCGCCTCTTGGAGCGCGCCCACCCAAACATGCGACCTGTCGATCCAATCACAGACCGCTTCGTCGTCAATCAGTTCCAGCGCGACATCCAGATCGCTCGCTGACAGCGCAGTCCCTTTGACACGCGAACCATAAACCCACGCTCGATGAATAAGCGGATTATCTTTGATCGCCGGAGCAAGGGCGCGCATCCAAGTATCCAAATCTTTGCCGCTCACAAATCCATCAGGAGCCTACGCGGATCCTCCAGCGCGTCCTTCACCCGCACAAGAAATGTCACCGCCTCTTTCCCGTCCACAATGCGGTGATCGTAGGAGAGCGCGAGATACATCATCGGCCGGGCGACGATCTCGCCGCCGACCACCATCGGCCGGTCCATGATCTTGTGCATGCCGAGGATGCCGGATTGCGGCGGGTTGAGGATCGGCGAGGACATCAGCGAGCCGTAGACGCCGCCATTCGAGATGGTGAACGTGCCGCCCTGCATGTCGGCCATCGAGAGCTTGCCGTCGCGGGCGCGGACGCCGAGATCGTTGATGGTCTTCTCGATCTCGGCGAAGCTCATCTCATGCGCGTTCCTGAGCACCGGCACAACGAGGCCGCTCGGTGTGCCGACCGCGACGCCCATATGGACGAAGTTCTTGTAGACGATGTCGGTCCCGTCAATCTCGGCGTTGACCGTGGGAACCTCGTTCAACGCATGGACGCAGGCTTTCGTGAAGAAGGACATGAAGCCGAGCTTCACGCCGTGCTTCTTCTGGAACTCGTCCTTGTATTCGTTCCTGAGTCCCATGATCGCGCTCATGTCCACCTCGTTGTAGGTGGTCAGCATCGCGGCGGTGTTCTGCGCGTCCTTCAACCGGCGGGCGATGGTCTGGCGCAGGCGCGTCATGCGGACGCGCTCCTCCCGCTCCGCGTCCTCGGCCGGGACAGGGGCGCGCGGCGCGGCGGCGGCCACAGGCGCCGGCGCGGCGGTCGCAGCGACCGGCGCCGCCGCGGCGGGAACGCCGCGCGCGGCCTCGGCGAGCACCTCGGACTTGGATTTCACGCCACCGCCAGCGGGCTTGGCCTTGGCGGGCTCCACCGGCTTTGGCTGCTCCTCGGTCTTAAGCGCGGCCTTCTTTTCCTCGGCCCCACCTTCCTCAGTCGCGCTTTCTTCGGCTTTCGGCTCGTCGTTCTTCGCCTTGCTCGCTTCGGCTCCGGCTTCGCCTTCGGTCATCGTGGCGAGCAGCGCGTCGCGCCCGACCGTTTCGCCCTCTTTCGCGACAATCTCGTCGAGCCGCCCTGCGGCGGGCGCCGGGACCTCGACCGAGACCTTGTCGGTTTCCAGTTCGACCAGCGGCTCATCGGCGGCGACCGCATCGCCGGTCTTCTTTAGCCATTTCGCCACCGTCGCCTCGGTCACGCTCTCGCCGAGCGTCGGCACGCGGATTTCAATGCTCATGCGCTATCCCTTCTCAGCCCGTAAGCGCGTCGGCGACGAGCTTTTCCTGTTCATGCTTGTGCTGCGCCGCGAGGCCGGTCGCCGGGGAAGCGGCGGCGTTCCGCCCGGCGTAGCGCGGGCGCGTGTGCTTCGCGCCGATCCGCTCCAGCACCCACTCGATATTCGGTTCCGCGAAGCTCCAGGGCCCCTGGTTCTTCGGCTCCTCCTGGCACCAGATCATTTCCGCCTTTTTGAAGCGGGAGAGCTCCTTCGTGAGGCTGAGCGCCGGGAACGGGTACAGCTGTTCGAGCCGGAGAAGATAAACGTCGTCCAGCCCCTGCTCGTTGCGCGCCTCCAGAAGATCGAAATAGACCTTGCCGGAGCAAAGAACCACGCGCTTGATCCGCTCGTCCTTCTTCAGCGCGACGCCGCCGGAACCCATCTCCGCGTCGTCCCAGAGGATGCGGTGAAAGCTCGAATCCGGCCCCATCTCCCTCAGACTGGAGACGCAGAGCTTGTGTCGCAAAAGGCTCTTCGGGGTGAAGAGGATCAGCGGCTTTCTGAAGTTCCGGTGAAGCTGGCGCCGGAGGATGTGAAAGTAGTTCGAGGGCGTCGTGCAGTTGGCGACGATCCAGTTGTCCTCAGCGGAAAGCTGGAGGAAGCGCTCGATCCGGGCCGAGGAATGCTCCGGCCCCTGGCCTTCGTAACCGTGCGGGAGCAGCATCACGAGACCGGACATGCGAAGCCATTTGCGCTCGCCCGGACAGATGAACTGGTCGATCATGATCTGCGCGCCATTGGCGAAATCGCCGAACTGCGCCTCCCAGAGCGTGAGACCGTTCGGCTCCGCCAGCGTATAGCCGTATTCGAAACCCAGCACCGCGTATTCCGAGAGCATGGAATCGATCACGTCGAATTTCGCCTGGCCTTCGCGGATATGCTGCAGCGGGTAGTACCGTTCCTCGGACTGCTGGTCGATGATGGCGGAATGGCGCTGGGAGAAGGTGCCGCGGGTCACGTCCTGCCCGGAAAGCCGGACAGGAAACCCCTCGAGCTGCAGCGTTCCGAAGGCCAGCGCCTCCGCCGTCGCCCAGTCGATCCCCTCGCCGGAAGAGATCATCCTGGCTTTCGCGTCCATGATCCGCTGAACAGTCCGGTGCGCGTTGAAGCCCTCGGGGACACGGGAAAGCGCCTCGCCAACCTCTTTCAGCATCTCCATCGGCACGCCGGTGACGCCGCGTTGGTATTCCTCCTGCCCCGCACCGAGATGTTTCCAGCGTCCGTCGAGCCAGTCGGCCTTGTTCGGGCGGTACACCTTTCCCGCCTCGAACTCCTCGTTGAGTCGCGACTGGAACGCCGCCTTCATCTGGTCGACATCGCCCTCGGCGATCAGATCGTCCGCGACCAGGGCTTCCGAGTAGAGCTGGAGCGTGGTCTTGTGCTTCTTGATCTGCCGATACATCTCCGGCTGGGTGAACATCGGCTCGTCACCCTCGTTATGGCCGAAGCGGCGATAACAGAACATGTCGATGACCACGTCCTTGTGGAACTTCTGACGGAACTCCGTCGCGACGCGGGCGGCGTGAACCACCGCCTCCGGATCGTCTCCGTTCACATGGAAGATCGGCGCCTCGACCATCAACGCGATGTCGGTCGGATAGGGCGAGGAGCGGGAATTGTGCGGCGCCGTGGTAAAACCGATCTGATTGTTGACGACGAGGTGGATCGTGCCGCCGGTACGATGCCCCTTGAGACCGGACAGCCCGAAACACTCGGCGACAACGCCCTGACCGGCGAAGGCCGCATCGCCATGGAGCAGGACCGGCAGCACCCTTGTGCGCTCGTTATCCTCCAGCTGCTCCTGCTTGGCGCGGGCCTTTCCGATCACGACCGGATTGACCGCCTCCAGATGGCTCGGGTTGGCCGTGAGGCTGAGGTGGACGATGTTGCCGTCGAACTCCCGGTCGGAGGAGGCGCCGAGATGATATTTCACGTCGCCGGAGCCCTCGACGTCGTTCGGCTTGAAACTGCCACCCTGAAACTCGTTGAAGATCGCGCGGTAGGGCTTGCCCATGACATTGGCCAGCACCGAAAGACGGCCGCGATGCGGCATCCCGATAATGATGTCTTCGACGCCCAGTGCGCCGCCCCGTTTGATGATCTGCTCCATCGCCGGGATCAGCGCCTCGCCACCGTCGAGGCCGAACCGTTTGGTGCCAAGATACTTGACGCCAAGGAACTTCTCGAAACCCTCGGCCTCCACCAGTTTTTGCAGAATCGCGCGACGGCCGTTCTGGGTGAAGGCGATCTCCTTGCCGTAGCCCTCGATCCGCTCTTTCAGCCAGCCGGCCTGCTCACCGTCTGAAATATGCATGTACTGCAATGCGAACGTGCCGCAGTAGGTCCGGTGAACGATCGCCACGATCTCGCGGATCGACGCCATCTCGAGGCCGAGGACATTGTCGATGAAGATCGGACGGTCCATGTCGCCCTGCGCGAACCCATAGGTCGCGGGGTCGAGTTCCGGGTGCCGGACCGGGGGCGTCAGGTTCAGAGGGTCGAGATTGGCGGCGAGGTGACCGCGTATCCGGTAAGCGCGGATCAGCATCAGCGCACGGAGACTGTCGAGCACCGCCTGACGAAGCTGAGCCTCGTTCAGCGCCGCGCCTCTGGCCTGCGCCTTGGCGGCGAGCTTGTCGCCGATCTCCTTCGCCGTCGGCTCCGACGGCCATTGCCCATCGAGCGCCGCGACGAGCTCGCCCCCGGGCGTCGGCGGCCAGTCGGCCCGCGCCCAGGAGGGGCCGCGCGCCTCCGTCTCCGCAGCGCCCGCTTCGTCGCCCAGCGAGCGGAAAAAAGCCGCCCAGTCGTCGTCCACCGCCGCCGGATCGCTGGCGTAGCGGGCGTAGAGTTGTTCGACGTAATGGGCGTTATGGCCCTGAAGGAACGAAGAGTTCTGAAAAAGCTCGTTAGCGCTCTGTTCGGTCATAACGCATCCTCGCCCGATTTCGGTTTCCCGTTAGCGTTTCATGGCCTTCAACACCGCTTCGCCAAGCCCCGCAGGACTGTCGGAGACGGTGATCCCGGCCGATTTCATCGCTTCGATCTTGTCCTCGGCGCCGCCTTTCCCGCCGGAGATGATCGCCCCGGCATGGCCCATCCGGCGCCCCGGCGGCGCGGTGCGTCCGGCGATGAAGCCCGCCATCGGCTTCTTCACCTTCGACGATTTCACCAGAGCCGCGGCGTCTTCCTCCGCGGACCCGCCGATCTCGCCGATCATGATGATGCTCTCTGTCTCGTCATCGGCGAGCAGAAGCTCCAGCGCGTCGACGAACTCGAAGCCCTTGATCGGGTCGCCGCCGATGCCGATGCAGGTGGACTGGCCCAGCCCGGCGGCGGTGGTCTGGCCGACAGCCTCATAGGTCAGCGTGCCGGAACGCGAAACGATGCCGACCCGACCGCGCCGGTGGATATGGCCCGGCATGATGCCGATCTTGCAGGCGTCCGGCGTGATGACGCCGGGGCAGTTCGGCCCGATCAGGATCGACCTCGACCCTTCGAGCGCGCGCTTGACCTTCATCATGTCCATCACCGGGATGCCTTCGGTGATGCAGACGATCAGCTCCATCTCGGCGTCGATCGCCTCGAGGATCGCGTCCGCCGCGAAGGGCGGCGGCACGTAGATCGCGGAGGCCGTCGCTCCCGTCGCCTCGCGCGCGCCGACCACGGTATCGAAGACCGGCAGGCCAATATGCGTGGATCCGCCTTTTCCGGGCGTCACCCCGCCGACCATCTTCGTGCCGTAAGCGATCGCTTGCTCGGAATGGAACGTGCCCTGCGAGCCGGTCAGGCCCTGACAGATCACCTTGGTGTTTTCATCGACGAGTACGGCCATGCTCTGTCCTTCAAGAACCGGTTTCCACGGCGATTCCTGCGCCGCGTTCGGTGTTTGTCAGCCTGACGGTCAACGGCCTCGCGCCGTCCACCATCCAGACGTCGCCGCTCCGCGACCACGCCCCCGAAAATTTCCGCTCCAGCGCCGCTTCGATGGTTTCCGCCGTAGCGGGCGCGAACGGGTCGACGATGAAGCAGCTGACCCGGTCGCCGACGGAAAGGAATATCTGGGTGTCGTCCCGGATCAGCTCGAAATCGTGCGACGAGGGCGCCTGATCGTAAGTCCAGTAATGGCGCTCCGCCATGTGGACCGGTATCGAAAGCGGCCACGTATCGATGGCGAAGCAACCTTCGTCGAGCCCCTGATCGACACGCGCCGCGTCAGCCGCGGCCAATCCCGGCGTCAGCGCCAGAATAAAGAAGAAACCCCGCATCGTCCTTCCCTCCCCGTCAAAACGCCCCGCAGGGCGCCGCGCTCTTAACCTCTCACCGCCTTCACGATTTTCTCCGCCGCATCGCCAAGATCGTCGCCAGATAGGACGTTCAGCCCCGACTTGGCGATAATCTCCTTCCCGAGTTCCACATTCGTCCCTTCGAGCCGGACGACCAGCGGCACCTTCAGACCGACTTCCTTCACCGCGGCGACGACGCCCTCGGCGATCACGTCGCAGCGCATGATGCCGCCGAAGATGTTGACGAGAATGCCTTTCACATGCGGATCGGAGGTGATGATCTTGAACGCCTCCGTGACTTTGTCCTTGGTGGCGCCGCCGCCGACATCGAGGAAATTCGCAGGCTCCGAGCCGTAGAGCTTGATGATGTCCATCGTCGCCATCGCAAGACCGGCGCCGTTGACCATGCAGCCGATCTCGCCGTCGAGGGCGATGTAATTGAGATCGAACTTGGAAGCCTGAAGCTCCTTCGCGTCCTCCTCGGATTCATCGCGAAGCGCCATGATCTCCGGATGCCGGTAGAGCGCGTTGGAATCGAAGTTCATCTTCGCATCGAGGCAATGGACGTCCCCCGCCTTGTTCACGATCAGCGGGTTGATCTCCAGGAGCGAACAGTCCTTCTCGGTGAAGAGCTGGTAGAGCTGACCAATCAGCTTGACGCATTGCTTGACCGCCTTCCCTTCGAGACCAAGCGCGAAGGCGACACGGCGGCCGTGAAAGGGCTGGATGCCGGAGGCGGGATCGACGGAGAATGTCAGGATCTTCTCCGGCGTTTCCGCCGCGACCTTTTCGATGTCCATACCGCCTTCGGTGGAGACGATGAAGGAAACGCGTGAGGTTTCCCGATCCACGAGCAGCGCGAGGTAGAGTTCCCGGTCGATGTCCGAGCCGTCCTCGATATAGACGCGGTTGACCTCTTTTCCCGCCGGTCCGGTCTGGTGCGTCACGAGCGTGCGACCGAGCATCTTCTCGGCTTCGTCGGCGGCTTCGCCGACCGATTTCGTTATGCGGACGCCGCCTTTGTCACCGGCGCTCGCTTCCTTGAATTTGCCCTTGCCGCGTCCACCGGCGTGGATCTGCGCCTTCACGACCCAGATCGGGCCGTCCATCCCGCCGGCGGCCGTTTTGGCCTCTTCCGCCCGGGTCACGATGCGGCCGTCGGAAACCGGCGCGCCGTATTCCTTGAGAAGCTGCTTCGCCTGATATTCGTGGATGTTCATCGCGAGGTTCCGCTCCCAGATCGGCGACCCGCGCGGGGTCTGCTTCGGGCGGCGTCGGGCGCGTCCCGGGCCGCAGGCCACGAATAGGTCCCCACCACGCCGACCGCAATGCAAAATGGCCGGCTTTTCTCACAAACTACCCGAATGGGTGGTTTTTAGGCGTTGGCCGCTCAGCCGCGGAGGGATTCGCCGCGCCAGACCACAACTTCGCCTGAACTGACATTCGCGATCGAAATTCGCCAGATCTTTTCCCGAACCCGCACGATCTCAGCCGCGCGAAAAACATCTGTCCAAACCGCGGGGGCGGTGTTTGGCGTCGGCGTCCAGGCGGGGTTCGGCGCATCCACCCCCCCGGCGATCTCCCAAAAAATGAGACGGCGCGCCCTGGCGAGGCGCGCCGTCTCCCTTCGATTCCGCAGGCGTCTTCAGGCGAGCGAGCCGTCGATTTCCTTGCAGGCGGCGACCAGACCCTTCACCGCTTTCACGGAATTGTCGAACATCGTCTGCTCGTCCTTGTCGAACTTGATCTCGATCACCTTCTCGACGCCGCTTGCGCCGATCACCGTCGGCACGCCGACATAGAACCCGTCGAGCCCATAGGCGCCTTCGACATGCGCGGCGCAGGGCAGGACGCGCTTCTGGTCCTTCAGATACGCTTCGGCCATCTCGATCGCGGACGCCGCCGGGGCGTAGAACGCGGAGCCGGTCTTGAGCAGGCCGACGATCTCGGCGCCGCCATCCCGCGTGCGCTGGATGATGGTGTCGAGCTTGTCCTGTGTGGTCCAGCCCATCTTCACCAGATCAGGGAGCGGAATGCCGCCGACGGTGGAGTACCGGGCCAGTGGCACCATCGTGTCGCCGTGGCCGCCGAGCACGAACGCGTTCACGTCCTTGACGGAAACCTTGAACTCCTCGGCGAGGAAATAGCGAAAGCGCGCCGAATCGAGCACGCCCGCCATGCCGCAGACCATGTTCTTCGGCAGGCCGGAAAACTCCCGCAGCGCCCAGACCATCGCGTCGAGCGGATTGGTGATGCAGATCACGAAGGCGTTGGGCGCATGTTCGGCGATTCCCTCGCCGACGGCCTTCATCACCTTCAGATTGATGCCGAGCAAATCGTCGCGGCTCATGCCGGGTTTGCGCGGCACGCCGGCGGTGACGATGCAGACGTCCGCGCCGGCGAGGTCGGCGTAATCGGTCGTGCCGGCGAAAGCGGCGTCGAATCCGTCGACCGGGCTCGACTCCGCGATGTCGAGCGCTTTCCCTTGCGGCGTGCCGTCGGCGATATCGAAGAGGACGACGTCGCCCAGCTCTTTCAGCCCGGCGAGATGGGCGAGCGTGCCGCCGATCTGGCCGGCGCCGATCAACGCGATCTTGGGTCGTGACATGGGGGGCGCCTTTCATTGGCTCGTTGAAGGTCGCGAGGGTGGATACTCCTTGCCCGCCACGCTCGCAAGTGCGAAGGAATCTTCATGCCGGAGGCTGATCTTTCCCTATGGGCCGCAGCGGTGGCCGCAGTTCTGCTATCCGGAATCTCCAAGGGCGGATTCGGCGGCGGGCTCGGCTTCGTCGCGACGCCGCTTCTCGCGCTCGCCGTGCCGCCGGCGACGGCGGCGGCGATCATGCTGCCGATCCTGATCATGATCGACCAGGTCGGCGTGGCGACTTATTGGCGAAAATGGTCATGGGGAGCGGTATGGCCGGCGCTGATCGCGGCGGCGTTCGGCATCGGGCTCGGCGTTCTCGCCTTTGGCGCCGTCTCGCCGAATCTGCTGCGACTCGGCCTCGGAGCGATCGCAATCATCTTCCTCGTCTTCCAGTTGGCGCAAAAACTGGGCTGGACGCCCGAAGTTGCGGGCCCCAGGGGGCCGCGGGCGACGCTCTGGGGGGCTGTGGCCGGCTTCACTTCGACGATCAGCCACGCCGGCGGGCCGCCGATCACCATCTATCTCCTGGCCGAACGGCTGGAGAAGACAGCCTATCAGGCCTCCAGCGTGCTCATCTTCTGGGCGGTGAACCTGATGAAGCTCGGCCCCTACGCCGCGCTCGGCGTTCTCGACCTCTCATCGCTTTCGATGTCGCTGACCCTCGCGCCCGCGGCGGTGGCCGGCGTCGTTCTGGGCGTCTGGGCGCACAAGCGCGTGCCGGAACGGATCTACTTTCGGGGCGTAGCGGTCCTGCTGGGACTCACCGGGATGAGGTTGCTCTGGGACGGCGCTCTCGGGATTCTCGGTTAGGCGCGAATAACGCGCCGCCCGCGCCCTGATGGACAGGCGCCAACTGAAACGACTTTGACGATCTGCGTCCCGATCGCGTTCTTCCTGCGACAAGCGCGATCGCGTTCTCCGGCCGACGACCACTTGCGAATTGAACGGCTTTCGAATTCGCCCTATCCCGCGACTGCGAACCAAAAAGGAGAGCCCATGCCCGTCAGCGCCCGCCCCCGCCGCTCCGTGCTCTATATTCCGGGATGCCGCGCTCGCGCATTGGAGAAGGCGCGCCGCCTCGCCGCCGACGCGCTTATTTTCGATCTCGAAGACGCGGCTCCGCCGGAAGAGAAGGAAAACGCGCGCACCCTCGTCGCCGACGCGGTGAGCGAGGGCGGCTACGGCGCGCGCGAGCTTATCGTCAGGATCAACGGACTCGACACCGAATGGGGAGCGGCCGATCTCGCGACCGCGGCGGTGGCCGGGCCCGACGCGATCCTCATCCCGAAGGTCGAGAGCCCGGAGATGATCGCGGCGGTCGCCGCCGGCATGAGCGCGGCCCCGGCGAAAACTGCGATCTGGGCAATGATGGAGACGCCGAGAGGCGTCCTCTCGGCGGCCGCCATCGCCGCTTCACATCCACGCCTGGTCTGCCTGGTGATGGGAACGAACGATCTGGTGAAGGAATTGCGCGCCACCCATGTCCCAGGGCGCGCGCCGGTCGCGGCGGCGCTCGGGCACTGCCTGCTGGCGGCGCGGGCGGAGGGGCTGGTGGCGATCGACGGGGTCTGCAACGCCTTTCGCGACGAGACGCTGCTTCGCGAAGAATGCGAGGCGGGGCGAGCGATGGGGTTCGACGGCAAGACGCTGATCCACCCGGGGCAGATCGCCATCGCCAATGAGGTGTTCGGCCCATCTGCGGAGGCGCTTGCCGAAGCGAAGGAACAGCTCGCGGCCTATGAGGCGACTGTCGCGAAGGGCGGCGGCGTCGCCGTCGTCAACGGCCGTATCGTCGAAAACCTGCATGTCGAGACCGCGCGCCGGCTGCTCGCGGAGGCCGAAGCGATCCGGCGGCTTGAAGACGGCGCGAACTGACGCCATGCTTCGCCATCTGGAGGGGAACGGATCATGTTGACGCTCGCGCTCGGATTTTCGCTGTGGTCAGCGACGCATTTCCTGCCCTCGGCGCTGCCCGGTCTGCGCGAATGGCTGATCGACGCGATCGGGCCGCAAGCCTATCGCGGCGCGTTCTCGCTGATCGTCGCGCTTTCTCTCGTGCTCATCGTCTGGGGCTTTCGCGCCGCGCCTTTCATTCCGGTCTACGATCCGCCTGCGTGGGGCATCCATGTCAACAACGTCCTGATGCTTTTCGCCGTCTATCTGTTCGGCGTCGGCGGCGCGAAAGGGTGGCTGGCGACGAAAATACGGCATCCGATGCTGACCGGGGCGCTGGTCTGGTCGGCGGCGCACCTTCTCGCGAACGGCGATCAGGCGTCGATCCTGCTCTTCGGCGGCATGGCGCTCTGGGCTATCGGCATGATCTGGATGATCAACCGGCGGGTCGGCGCCTGGGCGCCGCGAAAGTCCGCCGGAACGGCGGCGGAAATCCGGCTGGTCCTGATCACCATCCTGATCTACGCCGTGATCGCCTTCACGCATGGCTGGCTCCTCGGGGTCAGGCCGTTTCCGGGATAATCCGATGCTCGCATATCGATTGCTGACCGAGGACGACACATCCGCCTTCTGCCACAAGGTCACGGCCGCGCTCGCCGCCGGCTGGTCGCTGCAGGGCCAGCCGGTCTACGCCTTCGACGCGGCGCGCGGCGTCATGCGCTGCGGTCAGGCGGTGGTGAAGGAGGTGGAGGGCGAATACGACCCTTCGATGAAGCTCGGCGCGCTCTAACCGGGGGCGCTTGCCCGCGCCGCGCGAACCGCTATCTTCGCGCCCGCAACAGCGGAGAGCATCGAATGACCAAGACCAGCAGCGGCAATTTCTTCGAGGATTTCCGCCTCGGTCAGGTCATCCGGCACGCCGCGCCGCGCACGGTGACCCTTGGCGACCGCGCGCTTTACGGCGCGCTCTATCCCAGCCGTTTCGCGCTCTCGTCCTCCGACATCTTCGCCGAAAGCTGCGGCCTCTCTCCCGCACCGGTCGAGGAGCTGGTCGGCTTTCACATCGCCTTCGGCAAGACCGTGCCGGACATCTCGCTGAACGCCGTCGCGAATCTCGGCTACGCCGAATGCCGCTTCCACCGCCCGGTGGCTCCCGGAGACACGATCAGCGCATCATCCAGGGTCATCGGCCTGAAGGAGAACTCGAACGGAAAGACCGGCATCGTCTGGGTCCGTTCGACCGCGACGAACCAGCGCGCCGAGACGATCATCGACTGGGCGCGCTGGGTGATGGTGCGAAAGAACCGGATCGGCGCCGAAGCGCCCGCGACGACGGTCCCGAAACTGGCGGAGGCGGTGGCGCCCGCCAATCTGATCGTTCCGCCGGGACTCGATTTCACCGGCTACGATTTCGATGCCTCGGGCGAACGGCATTGCTGGGGGGATTACGCGATCGGCGAGAAGATCGACCATGTCGATGGCGTCACGCTGGAGGAAGCCGAGCACATGATGGCGACCCGGCTCTGGCAAAACACCGCCAAGGTCCACTTCAATGTCGAGGCCCGCGGCGACGAGGCGCGACTGGTCTATGGCGGACACATCATCAGCCTCGCGCGCGCGCTGTCTTTCAACGGCCTCGCCAATGTCGCTCCGATCGCGGCGATCAACGCCGGCGCGCACGCCGCCCCGGCCCATGCCGGCGACACCGTCTACGCGTGGTCGGAAGTTCTCGACAAGGCGGAGACGGCGGCGCCCGGCATCGGCGCGCTCCGACTGCGACTGGTGGCCACAAAAGGGCGGGACGACGGGCTGACGCTGAGGAGCGAGGACGGACGCTACGCGCCCGGCGTCCTCCTCGATCTTGACTACTGGGCCTTCTGCCCACTCTGAAGCGCGGTGGCGGTGATCGCTAATAGCCGCGCTGCTCACGGAAATTGTGTCAGCGCCTTTGCGCCGGAGATGAATATCTGTATCGTTCGGCCCAGCCGCATCTCTGGCGGAGTCTCGCGCCGAGGCGGGGACGGGATCTAGGGGGAGCCGACATGGCGAGCACGACCGGGGGCAAACGCCCGCTTTCACCGCATCTGACGATCTACCGACCTCAGATCACTTCGATCCTTTCAATCTTTCATCGCGCCGCCGGCTGTTTCATGGCGCTTTCGATGGCGCTGGTGGTCTGGTGGTTCCTGGCGGCCGCGAGCGGCCCGGATTATTTCGCCTTCATCGACGGGCTGCTGACGAGTTGGATCGGCGCGCTGATCATGCTCGGCTCGGCTGCGGCGTTTTTCTACCATCTTTGCAACGGCATCAGACACATGTGGTGGGACATCGGCAACGGCTTCGAACTGAACCAGGCGACGCGCTCCGGAATCGCCGTTCTGATCGGCGCCGGCGCGTTGACCCTCATCATTCTCTTCGTAGCGCTGTGAGGACGCAATGAGCTATCTGACCGACCGCGCCCGCGCCACCGGCCTCGGCTCCGCCAAGGACGGGACCGGGCATTTCTGGAGCCAGCGTATCACGGCCATCGCGCTCGTCCCGCTCGGGCTCCTGTTCGTCTTTCCTTTCGCGATCGCGCTTGGCGACGGTTACGAAGCCGTGCGCGCGCTATACGGCGCGCCCTATCACGCCATCGTCGCCGGACTTTTCATCGTCGTCGCGTTCAATCACCTGCGCCTCGGGATCCAGGTGGTGGTCGAGGATTATGTTCATGGCGGCGCACGCACGGTCATTCTCGTGCTGAACACGCTCTTTTGCGCGCTTTTCGCGTTTGGCGGGCTCTTCGCCGTCGCCAGGATCGCATTCGCGGGTTGAAGCAATGTGGGGCGCCCGGCGGCCCCGCGACCGAATTGAGGGGACCTGACCCATGGCCGCATATGAATTCACCGATCACGAATACGATGTCGTCGTCGTGGGCGCCGGCGGCGCCGGACTGCGCGCGACGCTCGGCATGGCGGAGCAGGGCTTGCGGACGGCCTGCGTCACTAAGGTGTTCCCAACCCGCTCCCACACCGTCGCGGCGCAGGGCGGCATCGCCGCGAGCCTTCAGAACATGGGGCCTGACCACTGGCAGTGGCATCTCTACGATACAGTGAAAGGCTCCGACTGGCTCGGCGACACGGACGCGATGGAGTATCTGGCGCGCGAGGCGCCGAAGGCGGTTTACGAACTGGAGCATTACGGCGTCCCGTTCTCGCGGACCGAGGATGGACGAATCTATCAGCGCCCGTTCGGCGGCCACATGACCGAGTTCGGAGAAGGCCCGCCGGTGCAGCGCACCTGCGCCGCCGCCGACCGGACGGGGCACGCGATCCTTCACACGCTCTACGGCCAGAGTCTGAAGAACAACGCCGAGTTCTATATCGAATATTTTGCTCTCGATCTCATCAAGACCGAGGACGGCGCGATCCAGGGCGTCATCGCCTGGAAGCTGGACGACGGCACGCTCCACCGCTTCAACGCCAAGCTGGTGGTGATGGCGACCGGCGGCTATGGCCGCGCCTTCTTCTCCGCCACGTCGGCCCATACCTGCACTGGCGACGGCGGCGGCATGGTCGCGCGCCAGGGGCTGCCGCTCCAAGACATGGAGTTCGTGCAGTTCCACCCGACCGGAATCTACGGCTCCGGCTGCCTGATCACCGAGGGCGCGCGCGGAGAGGGCGGTTATCTCGTCAATTCCGAGGGCGAGCGGTTCATGGAGCGCTATGCGCCGTCAGCCAAGGACCTCGCCAGCCGCGATGTCGTCTCGCGCTGCATGACCATCGAGATCCGCGAGGGGCGCGGCGTCGGCGAGAACAAGGATCACATCCATCTCTACCTGAACCATTTGCCGCCGGAGACGCTGCACGAGCGGCTGCCCGGCATCTCGGAGAGCGCGCGCATCTTCGCCGGGGTCGATGTGAACAAGGAGCCGATCCCCGTGCTTCCGACCGTTCACTACAACATGGGCGGCATTCCGACGAATTACTTCGGTGAGGCGCTGAACCCCACGGCGGACGACCCCGACGCGATCCAGCCCGGACTGATGGCGGTCGGCGAGGCGGGCTGCGCCTCGGTGCACGGCGCCAACCGGCTCGGCTCCAACTCGCTGATCGATCTCGTGGTCTTTGGTCGGGCCGCCGCGATCAGGGCGGGTGAGTTTGTCGATCCGACCACAGCCAACCAACCTCTCAACGAGAAATCCGTGGATGAGGCGATGGCGAGGTTCGACGCCGCGCGCCACGCCAACGGCGCCATCCCGACAGCTGATCTGCGACTGAAGATGCAGCGCGCGATGCAGCGGGACGCCGCCGTCTTCCGCACCTCGAAAACCTTGAAGGAGGGATGCGAGGCGATGATGGAGGTCTATGGCGAACTCTCCGACATCAAGGTCTCCGACCAGACGATGATCTGGAACACCGACTTGATGGAAACGCTGGAGCTGATGAACCTCGCGCCCAACGCGATGGCGACCGTATTCGGCGCCGAAGCGCGGCATGAAAGCCGCGGCGCCCACGCGCGTGAGGATTTCCCCGATCGCGACGACGTGAACTGGCGCAAGCACACGCTGGCGCTGGTCGACGAGAAGACCGGCCAGGTCGATCTCAGTTACAGGCCGGTCCATGTCGACCCGTTGACGACCGAGGCCGAGGGCGGAATCGACATGAAGAAAATCGCGCCCAAGGCGCGTGTCTACTGAGGAAGGGGCGAACAGATGGCTGAATTCGCGCTACCCAAGAATTCGAAGATCACCAAGGGCAAGACCTGGCCGAAGCCCGAGGGCGCGAGCAATGTCAGGGCCTTCAAGATCTATCGCTGGAACGAGGAATCGGGCGAATTGCCCCGCATCGACACCTATTTCGTCGATATGGACAAATGCGGGCCGATGGTCCTCGACGCCCTGATCAAGATCAAGAACGAGATCGATCCGACGCTCTCCTTCCGGCGTTCCTGCCGCGAGGGCATCTGCGGCTCCTGCGCGATGAATATCGACGGGATCAACACGCTCGCCTGCATCTACGGGCTGGATGAAGTGAAGGGCGACGTGAAGATCTATCCCCTCCCTCATATGGAGGTGGTCAAGGATCTGATCCCCGATCTGACGCATTTCTACGCCCAGCACGCCGCGATCATGCCGTGGCTGGAGACGACGACGAACAGACCGCAAAAGGAATGGCGCCAGTCCATCGAGGACCGGAAGAAGCTGGACGGGCTATATGAGTGCGTGATGTGCGCCTCCTGCTCCACCTCCTGCCCCTCCTACTGGTGGAACGGCGACCGCTATCTCGGCCCGGCGGCCCTCCTCCACGCCTATCGATGGCTGATCGACAGCCGCGACGAGGCGACGGGCGAACGGCTGGACTTCCTTGAGGACCCGTTCCGCCTCTACCGTTGCCACACGATCATGAACTGCACCAAGACCTGCCCGAAGAACCTGAACCCGGCCAAGGCGATCGCGGAGATCAAGAAGATGATGGTCGAGCGGAAGATGTGAGGCCGGCCGTCATGACGGCGTGATCAGGCCGCCCTCCGGGGCGGCTTTCTGCTTGGCGCGGACATGTTCGCGCCAGAAAGCGAAAACCCCGGCGCCGATGACGATCCCGCCCCCCGCGATGGTCCAGGGGGAAATGATTTCGCCGAAGATCATCACCCCCATCATCGAGGAAAAGACGTTCTGGAGATAGGCGAATGGCTGGATGGCGGAGGCCTCCGCCGCTTCGAACGCCTTGATCAGCAGATAATGGCCGAACATGCCGGTGCAGCAGAGCGTCGCCATCATCAGCATCTCGAACGGGGTCATCGTCGACCAGAACCAGGGGCCGATCAGCGTCATCACCAGCGCCCCGAAAATGCCCGTATAGTAGAAACTGGTCATCGCCGCATCGGTGCGCGCGGCGCGACGCGTCGCCAGACCGTAGGCCGCAAACATCACCATGCCGAGAATCGCGACGCTCATCTCGAACGTGATCGGCTCGGAGCCCGGCCGGATAATCAGCATCATCCCGAGAAAGCCGAGACCGATCGCCGCCCAGCGCCGCCAGCCGACCCTCTCGCCCAGAAGCGGCCCGGAGAGCGCGACGACGAGCAGCGGGCCGAAGGCGAAGATCGCATGGGTCCGCGCAAGGCCGAGAACGTGGAAAGCCAGGATCGCGACGCAGATCTCCAGCGCCAGCACCACGCCGCGAAAGACCTGTAGCGCCGGCTGGCCGCTCTTGAGCCCTGTCCTGAACCCTGTGCGCCAGAGCAGGATCAGGCAGACCCCGCCGAAGGCCCAATACCGCCACATGGTGATGAATATCGGCGAATGCTCGGCCGCCAGCGCCTTCGACAGCCCGTCCTGCAGCGCGAAGATCACGGTCGTCGCGAGCATGAAGAGAACGCCGCGAAGATTGCTGTTGTCGGATGAGCCCATCGGCGGCCTATGTCGTGTTATCGTTGCATCGGCAACTGCGAATATCGCAGGGCGGCTACCCGCCGCGCACTATTCAGCGGCCGGTGTAAAAGCGGTTCCATGTCGGGCTGATCAACACCTCGTTGAGGCAGACATGCATCGGCGCTTCGGCGATGAATCGCACCGTCTCGCCCAGGTCTTCGGCCTTCAGCATTTTCGCCATGTCCGCCTCGGAAGGCGGCTGGGGGCGCGACTGAAGGATCGGCGTCACCACTTCGCCCGGCATCAGCGCCGTGCAGCGAATGCCGTGCTCACCCTCCTCGGCGTTGATCGCCTGCGCCATCGCGACGACGCCGTGTTTCGAGGCGCTGTAGGCCGGCCCGGTCAGTTTCGAGACATGCCGTCCGGCCCAGGAGGAGGTCAGGATCAGCGTGCCGCCGCCGGCCCTGCGCATATGCGGCAGGACAGCGATGACGCCATACATCACGCCGTTCACGTTGACGTCCATCACGCGGGCGAAATCTTCGGCCGAGACCTCGGCCACGGCACGGTCGCGCACATTCACGCCGGCATTGGCGAAATGTATGTCGATGCCGCCCCGGCGCGCGGCGATTCCGTCGGCGGTCGCCTTCATCGCGGCGGCGTCCACGACGTCGAGCGGCGCCGCCTCGGCCGAGCCGCCAGCCGCCTGGATTTCCGCCGTCACCCGCTGCACCTCGGCCGCGCGACGGCCGGATAGCGCGACATGCGCGCCCGAAGCCGCCAGCGCCTTCGCCGCCGCCTCGCCGATCCCGCCGCCGCCGCCGGTGATCCAGGCGGTTTTTCCTTCGAGCTTACCCATGCTTTCGCCTCCCGCTACGCCGCGACAGCTTGCCTCCGCGTCGGTGCGGCCTCAAGGGCGGCGGACATGAAAAAGGCCCCGTCTCCGGGGCCTTGATCAATACTCGTAAAGTGGCCTGCGGATCAGCCGGCGGCCTCTTCCTTCTTGATCTCCTTGCCGGTCTCCTGGTCGACGACCTTCATCGAAAGCCGGACCTTGCCGCGATCGTCGAAGCCCATCAGCTTGACCCAGACTTCCTGGCCTTCCTTCACCAGCTCCTTCGGATTGGAGCCACGCTCATAGGACATCTGGCTGACATGGACGAGCCCGTCGCGCTTGCCGAAGAAGTTCACGAAGGCGCCGAAGTCCATGATCTTGACGACCTTGCCCCTGTAGATGCGACCTTCCTCGGGCTCGGCGACGATGGAATTGATCAACTCGCGCGCCTTCTCGATGCAGGCGGCGTCGGGCGAGGCGAGCTTGATGATCCCCTCGTCGTTGATGTCGACCTTTGCGCCCGATTCCTCGACGATGGAGCGGATCACCTTGCCGCCCGAGCCGATCACTTCGCGGATCTTGTCCGGGTTGATCTGCATCGTCTCGATACGCGGGGCGTGGGCCGAAAACTCCTGCCGGCCGGCGGAGAGCGCCTTCGCCATCTCGCCGAGAATATGCGCGCGGCCGTCCTTCGCCTGGGCGAGAGCGGTGCGCATGATCTCCTCGGTGATGCCGGCGACCTTGATGTCCATCTGCAAGGAGGTGACGCCGGCCGAGGTGCCCGCGACCTTGAAATCCATGTCGCCAAGGTGATCCTCGTCGCCAAGAATATCCGTCAGCACCGCGTACTGGCCGTCATCCTGCAGGATAAGACCCATCGCGACACCCGCGACCGGCGCCTTCAGCGGAACGCCCGCATCCATCATCGAGAGCGAGGCGCCGCAGACGCTCGCCATCGAGGATGAGCCGTTCGATTCGGTGATCTCCGAGACGATGCGGATCGTATAGGGGAAATCCGTCGGCGCCGGCAGAACCGCCTGCAGGGCACGCCAAGCAAGCTTGCCGTGCCCGATCTCGCGCCGGCCCGGGCCCATCACACGCCCCGCTTCGCCGACCGAATAGGGCGGGAAGTTGTAATGCAGCATGAAGGGGGAGCGATACATGCCCTCGAGCGCGTCGATCATCTGCTCATCATCGCCGGTGCCGAGCGTGGTGACGACCAGCGCCTGCGTCTCACCACGGGTGAAGAGCGCCGAACCGTGGGTCCGGTTGAGAACGCCGACCTCGGAAACGATCGGACGGACGGTGACCAGGTCGCGCCCGTCGATCCGCTTGCCTGTCTTGACGATGTCGCCGCGGACGACCTCGGCCTCAAGCTCCTTGAAGAGGCTCTTGGCGGCGATTTCCGCCTCCTCTTCCGTCAGGCCGCCTTTGATCGTTTCGCGCGCGGCGGCGATCGCCGCCTGACGCTCCTGCTTGTCGGTGATCGCGAAGGCTTCGCGCATCGCCGTCTCGCCGAGCGATTTGACCTTGGTGTAGAGTTCGGAATTGTCTGGGGGCTGGAAGTCGAAAGGCTCCTTCGCGCATTCCTCGGCCATCTCGATGATCATGTCGATCACCGGCTGCATGGCGTTATGACCGAAGGTCACGGCGCCCAGCATCTCGTCCTCGGAAAGCTCGGCCGCCTCGGATTCGACCATCATCACCGCAGCCTTGGTGCCGGCGAGGACCATGTTGAGCCGGCTTTCCTTCACCTCATCCTGTTTCGGGTTGAGGAGATACTCGCCATTGGCGTTGAAGCCGACGCGAACGCAGCCGATCGGACCGCGGAACGGGCAGCCGGAGATCGTCAGCGCAGCGGAGGCGGCGATCATCGCGACGATGTCGGGATCGTTTTCCAGATCATGGCTGAGCACGGTGCAGATCACCTGCGTCTCATGCTTGAAACCCGGAACGAAGAGCGGGCGGATCGGCCGGTCGATCAGACGGGAGGTCAGCGTCTCCTTCTCCGTCGGGCGCGCCTCACGCTTGAAGAAGCCGCCGGGGATCTTGCCCGCAGCGTAGTATTTTTCCTGATAGTGAACGGTCAGCGGGAAGAAATCGAAGCCGACCTTCGGCTTCTTCTCGAAAACAACGGCGGCGAGAACCGAAGTCTCGCCGAGGGTGGCGACGACGGCGCCGTCAGCCTGACGGGCGATCTTGCCCGTTTCCAGCGTCAGCGTTTCGCCTGCCCACTCGATAGATTTGGTGGTGATATCAAACATGCGTATCCCTTTCGGACGGTCGGCGCCCCCTTGGGCGCGTTCCGCGTTGCGGCCCCTCATTGGGCCATGGCTCCTCAAATGCGATTGCGCGGCGCCCGGAGCCGGGGGCGGCGCGCTTTGAACGTTTCCCGGCTTCGCCGTCCCATCCAAGGGGCGTTCGGGCGCGGGGGCCATAATCGGATATGAAAACGCGCGCCGGAAACGGCGCGCGCATTCATTCCACGCCTAGCGGCGAATGCCGAGTCGCTTGATGAGGTCGCGGTAGCGGGCCTCGTCCTTCGACCGGGCGTAATCCAGCAGCTTGCGGCGCTGGCTGACCATTTTCAGCAGGCCGCGACGGCTGTGATTGTCCTTCTTGTGGGTCCGGAAATGCTCTGTCAGCGTCGTGATCCGATCGGTCAGGATCGCGACCTGCACCTCAGGCGAACCGGTGTCGCCTTCCTTGATGGCGTATTCCTTGATGAGCGCGGCTTTGCGCTCGGGCGTGATCGACATCGTATATCTCCTTCAGAGAGGCCCCCCGGGGGGCGATGGACCGGTTCCGCCCGGCCGCCGCCGGGATGTCGTCCAGCGGGGTCGAAGCGGTCGGCTTCGGAAGCGCGGCTTATGGCGCCTTTCGCGATGGAAGAAAAGGGGGCCGCTCAGCGCTCCGCCGCTTCCAGACCGGCGCGTCGGGTTCGACGGACATGGAGGAAGATGATCAGCGCGAAAGGGAGCGACGGAAAGATGAACCAAGGGTTCGCGATGCCGGTGAAGAGAAGATTGATGCAGAAGAACACGGCGATCATCGCCGCCGATCTGCGCACCTTCTTCGGCTGCGCCAGCACCCAGGCGAGGATGCGGTCGGCGCGCCGGCCAGTCTTCGAGAAGAGATCCTCGTCCGACAACCGTATCTTCTCGGACGGTGCGTCCGGTTCATCCGCATTCCGCCCGGCCATGCGGACGGTGTAGCTTCGGACCGGCTCGGCGATGTTCTTGACCGTCTGTTCGCCGATGAAGTCGAACCCGACCACGAGTTGCTTATGCGCGAAATCATGCACCGCTCCGGAGACGACGACGCCGCCGGGTTCCGCCATTTCCTGCAGGCGCGCGGCGACGTTCACGCCGTCTCCATAGAGATCGTCGCCATCGATCATTACGTCGCCGAGATTGACGCCGATGCGGAATTGCATCCTCCGGGGCGACTCCAGCCCGGCATTTTCGAGGGCGACCGCATCCTGTATCTCGACGGCGCAGCGCACCGCCTCCACCACGCTCTGAAACTCGGCGATGACCGCGTCGCCCCAGGTGTTCACCTGCCTGCCGTCATGGCGCGCGAAAAGCTCACCCATCATATCACGATGACGGCGGAGCCGGGTGAAAGCCTCGGCCTCATCGGCCTCCATATGCGCGCCGAAGCGCACGCCGTCAGCGCAAAGGATGGTGGTGAGCTTGCGTTTCAAAAGCCGATCCCGCGTTCCCAACATGGAAAGAATAGGGTTTCCTGGCCGCAGTTCCAAGATACGCCGCTCCGGGAGGCCGGTCCCGCCCGCGCAATGTCAGGCGAAACGGAACACCCGCCTGATGCGCGCGACGCCATTCTCCGCGCCGAGAATCGCGACCGGAGCGCCGGCCAGAGACACCCAATAGGCCGGCGCGTCGAGATAGGGCGCGGCGGCCGTGTCGCCCGCGCCGATCCTCTGGGCGGTGGTCGCATCGACCTCAACGCGGCGGAGACCGGAAAGTCCAGCCGAAACCGGGAGGAGGCGCGCATTTGCGCCAGCGTCGTCCCTGAACGTCTCCAAGTCCGCGAAAGCCGCCGCGCCGTCGAGCGTGAACCCACCAGAGGCGAGCCGGCGAAGCGCGGTCACATGCGCGCAGGTTCCCAGCGATCCACCCAGATCGCGCGCCATCGAACGAACATAGCCGCCCTTGCCGCAGACCATCTCGAAAATGGCGGTATCGGGGTTCGGCGTCTCCAGCAGCGTCAGCCGCTCGACATGGATGGGCCGCGCAGCGAGCGTCACGTCGTCACCGCGTCGAGCGAGGTCATAGGCCCGCGCGCCATCCACCTTGATCGCCGAGAAAATCGGCGGACGCTGCATGATCTCGCCAATGAAGCCGGCGAGAACCGCCTCGATCGCCGCGCGATCCGGCCGCCGGTCCGACCGCTCGCAAATCTCGCCCTCCCGGTCGTCGGTCGTCGTCGCCTCACCCCAACGCGCAGTGAACCGATAGGTCTTGAGTCCATGCTGCGCATAGGGAACGGTTTTCGTGGCCTCGCCGAACGCCACCGCCAGCAGACCGGTCGCGAGCGGATCGAGCGTACCGGCATGGCCGGCCTTCGCCGCATTGAACGCCCACCGCGCGCGGCCGACCACCTGGGTCGAGGTCACGCCCTCGGGCTTGTCGACGATCAGCCAGCCATCGACCGGGGTTCCGCGTTTCCGCCGCGCCATCAGCGGCTCTAGTCCCGGTCCCCGGCGTCGAGGTCGCCCTTCACGCGCGGATCGTCGAGAAGCCGGCGGGTCTCATCGAACTGATCGAACACGCTGTCGAGCCGGAAACGCAGATCCGGCGCGAACTTCAGCTGGGCCTGACGGCCGACGATGCGCCGCAGCTCGCCCTTGGCGCGCGCCAGCGCCTTGATCGTCGCCTGTCCGTTCGCACCGCCGAGCGGCATGACATAGGCGGTGGCGATCTTGAGATCCGGCGACAGTCGCACCTCGCTCACGGTGATCGACGCGCCGTCGAGTTCAGGCTCATGCGTCTCTCCGCGCATCAGCGCCTCCGAGAGCGCCCGCCGCACGACTTCGCCGACCCTGAGTTGACGCTGGGTCGGGCCGGCGCCGCCTTCATGTTCGCGTTTCGCCATTCTGTCACTCCTGAACGCGAAAGAGCGGGCGGGGCCCGCTCTTTCCTTCCGGTCCGGCGGCCCCGATCAGAGGGTGCGCTCGATCGTCTCCGTCTCGAAGATCTCGATCACGTCGCCCTCGCGGATGTCCTCGTAATTCTCGAAGGCCATGCCGCATTCCTGGCTCACCTGGACCTCCTTCACCTCATCCTTGAAGCGCTTGAGCGTCTTCAGCTTGCCGGTGTGGATCACCACGTTGTCGCGCAGAAGCCTGACGCCGGCCGAACGCCGCGCCACGCCTTCGGTGACGATGCAGCCCGCGACCTTGCCGGTTCCGGTGATCTTGAAGACCTCCTTGATCGTCGCGTAGCCGATGAAGGTCTCGCGCACCTCGTCCGAGAGAAGCCCCGACGCCGCCGCTTTGATGTCATCCACAAGATTGTAGATGATCGAATAATAGCGGATCTCGACACCCTTCTGCTGCGCGGATGTCCGGGCGGGCGCATTGGCGCGAACGTTGAAGCCGATGATCGGCGCGCCCGAAGCTTCAGCCAGCGTCACATCGGATTCGGTAATCGCGCCAACGCCGGAATGCAGCACGCGGACCTTCACCTCGTCATTGCCGAGCTTGTCCATGGCCTGCACGATCGCCTCGGCTGAACCCTGCACATCGGACTTGACGACGATCGGCAGTTCGGAGACCGCCTGGTTCGCCTTGGCCTGCGCGAGCAGCTGGTCGAGCGAAGCCCCGGAGCCGATATTCCCCTGCAGCTCGCGCGCCTTCCTCTGCCGGTAGTCGGCGATTTCACGCGCCTCGGTCTCCCCGGAGACGACGTTGAGAACATCGCCCGCCTGCGGCGTGCCGTTGAGGCCGAGCACCTCGACCGGAACCGACGGCCCGGCTTCCTTCACACGATCGCCCTTGTCGTCGATCAGCGCGCGGACCTTGCCCCATTGTTCGCCGACAACGAAAATATCGCCGGTGCGAAGCGTGCCCTTCTGGACAAGGACGGTGGCGACGGGGCCGCGGCCGACATCAAGCTGCGCCTCGACCACCGCGCCCTCTGCCGCCCGATCCGGGTTCGCCTTCAGGTCGAGAAGCTCGGCCTGCAGAAGAATCGCGTCGACCAGCTTGTCGAGCCCGGTTCCCTTTACCGCGGAGACTTCGACGTCGAGCACGTCGCCGGACATCTCTTCGACGATGACGTTGTGCTGAAGAAGATCCGTGCGGACCTTCTTCGGGTCGGCTGCGGGCAGGTCGATCTTGTTGATCGCCACGATGATCGGCACTTCGGCCGCTTTGGCGTGATTGATGGCCTCAACCGTCTGCGGCATCACCGCATCGTCGGCGGCGACCACCAGGACGACGATATCCGTCACATGCGCGCCACGGGCGCGCATCGAGGTGAACGCGGCGTGGCCGGGCGTGTCGAGGAAGGTGATCTTCTGTCCGGATTGGACCTCGATCTGATAGGCGCCGATATGCTGGGTGATTCCACCCGCCTCACCGGCGACGACCGTGGTCTTTCTCAGCGCATCGAGCACCGAGGTCTTGCCGTGGTCGACATGGCCCATCACCGTCACTACGGGCGCGCGCGGCTGCATCGCTTCTTCATCGTCCTCGACAGTGGTGATCGCCGTCTCGACATCCGATTCGGACACGCGATTCACCTTGTGGCCGAACTCCGCGACCAGAAGCTCGGCGGTGTCCGCGTCGATCGACTGGTTCTGCGTCGCCATGATGCCGTTCGCCATCAACGCCTTGATCACGTCGGCCACCCGCTCCGCCATGCGGTTCGCGAGTTCCTGCACGGTGATGATGTCCGGAATGACGACATCGCGCACAACCTTCTCGCGTTCGCCGCCGGAGCCGCCTCCCTTCCGCTTGTCACGCTGCTGGCGCCGCCGCATCGCCGCGAGGCTGCGCTGGCGGCCCTGCTCGTTGTCGCCGGTGGCCTGCGCGATGGTCAGCTTGCCGGAGCGGCGCCGGTCACCGCCGTCGCGCGGCGTGCGCGATGGCGGCGGCTGACGTTTCGCGTCGCCCGCCGGCGCGCCCAGCGAGGTGCGCCGTTTCGGGCCGCGATCGTCCTCCGGCGGCGGGCCGGAAGGATCGAGCGCCGCCGGACCTGACTGGTTCGACTTCGCGTTCGCCGCGGCGGCGCGCGCCCTGGCCGCCTCCTCTTTTTTCTCGCGCTCAATGCGTTCGGCTTCCTCGCGTTCGACGCGGATCGCCTCCTCCTCCTCGCGGCGGCGGGCCTCCTCCAGCTCGGCGCGGCGCGCTTCGCGCTCCTCCTCGCGGCGGCGGGCCTCCTCAGCGTCGCGCTCACGGCGCGCGCCCTCATCGGCCTTGGCGGCCTGCAACGCCTTGATGCGGCGTTCGTACTCTTCCTTGGAGAGCGACTTGAGCATGGCCGGCTTTTCGCCCCTCCCCCGCGCGCCGCCGCGCCTCTGCTCGGGCGCCCGGCCAGCAGGAGCCGCGGGCCTGCGGGCGGGGGCTGGCGCGGGCTTCGCCGGGCGCGCTGGCGCTTTCGCGACTGGCGGCGGCGTCTCCGCCGGCTTCGCTTCAGCCGGCTTGTCGGCGGCCGGTTCCGGCGCGGCGGGCTTGGCTTCCACCGGCTTCACTTCCTCCGGAGCCTTTGCGGCGGGCTCCGGGGCGGCGGGTTTCTGCGGCTCGGTCTTAGGGGTCGGCGCCGGAGGCGCCTCGGCCTTCGCCTTCTCAGCGGTCGCGGGCGCCGACGGTTTCGTCGCGGCCTCCGGCGCCGTCGGTTTTGGAGCGGGCGCCGGGGCCGGCATGGGGGCCGGTTTCGGAGCAGGCGCGGCTTTCGGTTTCGCCGGCGCTTCGCTAACCGGCGGCGCGGGCGGCGCCGGCGGCGGGGCGACCGGTTTCGGAACGATCGGCTTCACGCCGCCGCCCTGGCCAGGTACGACCATCCGCTTGCGCTTTTTCTCGACGACCACCGATTTCGTCCGGCCATGGCTGAAGCTCTGCCGCACACGGCTCGTCTCCGTGCCGCCGCCCCTCAGGCTGATCGTCCTGCCGCCCTTGCCGCTGTCGTCTTCGTTGTCGCTCATCAGACATCCATATCGCTGGGCGGGGCACTCCCCGCCCGTTTCATCTCGTATCGATCATGCCCGCATATCTCTACGGGACGCTCCTTACCCCGGCTGGCGGAAGCCGTCCAGCCGACGCGCCTCCCGGATCACCCGATCTGTGGCGCCACCCTGGTCGAGAGCGGCGTGTATCACCGAATCGCGGCCAAAAGCCAAACCCAACTCTTCGCTCCTCAGCGCATCCACGATTGGGATCGCCCCGCCACCGGCTTTCTCGATCGCCGTGACCACCGCGATCAGTTTCCCGCGCCCGTCCTCCGCGCCGTCCGAGGCCGCCAGAAGCGCGCCGACGCGGCCTTTCTTCAGCCGCGCGCGAACCTTCTCGAAGCCCGTCACCGCCAGTCCTGCCTTCCGGGCGATGCCCAGCGCCTCGACCAGCCGCGTGACCAGAAGCGCCTCAAGCCGATCCGCCAGGTCGGCTGGCGCCTCCACCGGCTGGCGGAAACCGCGCGAGAAGAGGCGCTTCTTCACCGCCTTCGCGACCAGCGTCCGCTTCGCCGTCAACCACACGCCGCGCCCCGGCAGCCGCGCCGCAAGATCGGGCGTCAACCGCCCGTCCGGGTCGAGGACGAAACGGATCAGACGATCCGTACCGCCGCTTTCGCCGGTCGCGATGCATCGGCGCTCCGGCCCGTCCTTTTCCTTCGCGGCGCCGCCCCGGGTCATCGCCCGGCTCCGGTCCGCGCTCAGCGCCGCGCGAAAAGCGCGTCCGCCGCCGAGGTCGGCTTCGGCGCGGCGACCGGCTCCGGCGCCTCTTCGACTTCGGGCGTAGTATCGTAGACCACATCCTCCGGATTGACGATGCCGAGCGCGACGCGCGCGTTCATCACCAGATACTGCGCCTCTTCCAAGCTGACGTCGAACTTCTCCAGGAGCCCGTCATCCTTGACACGCTTGCCATCGATTGTCGACCAGCCGCCGGCCAGCTCCCAATCGGCGCATTTTGCGAATTCTTCCAGCGAGAGAATGCCATCCTCCGCCAGCGCCAGCACCATCTGCGGGCTGAGCCCCTCGAATTCGATCAGCGCTTCCTCGGCGCCGAGGCCGCGCGCGGTCTCCAGCGCCTTGGCGTTCAGCTCCTCGAGGCTTTCGCGGGCGCGGGCCTGAAGCTCCTCGGCAGTCGCCTCGTCGAATCCTTCGATCGCGGTCAACTCGTCCAACTCGACGAAAGCGACCTCCTCCAGCGTCACGAATCCTTCGGAAACCAGAAGCTGCGCTACCATCTCGTCGAGATTCATCGCCTCCTGGAACATTTCCGTCCGCTCGGTGAACTCGGCCTGCCGACGCTCCGATTCCTCCTGCTCGGTCATGATATCTATGTCCCAGCCGGTGAGCTGGGAGGCGAGGCGGACATTCTGCCCCCGCCGGCCGATGGCCAGCGAAAGCTGCTCGTCCGGAACCACCACCTCGACCCGGCCGGCGTCCTCGTCCATCACGACCTTCGCGACTTCGGCGGGCTGAAGCGCGTTGACGAGGAAGGTCGCCGCATCCTCGGTCCAGGGGATGATGTCGATCTTCTCACCGTTGAGCTCGGAAACCACGGCCTGAACGCGCGAGCCGCGCATGCCGACGCAGGCCCCGACGGGGTCGATCCCGCCATCATAGGAAATGACGCCGATCTTGGCGCGCGAGCCGGGATCGCGCGCGACCGCCTTGATCTCGATCACGCCGTCATAGATCTCCGGCACCTCCATCTTGAAGAGCGCGGCCATGAACTCCGGCGCGGTCCGGGAGAGGAAGATCTGCGGCCCGCGGGCTTCCTCCTTCACTTCGCGGATATAGGAGCGCACGCGGTCGCCGACGCGGAACGCTTCGCGCGCGATCAGCTGGTCGCGGCGGATGATGCCCTCGCCCCGGCCGAGATCGACGATGACATTGCCATATTCCACCCGGCGCACAACGCCGTTGATGATCTCGCCGACGCGGTCCTTGAACTCAGCGTACGTGCGCTCACGCTCCGCGTCGCGGACCTTCTGCACGATGACCTGTTTGGCGGTCTGCGCCGCGACGCGGCCGAAATCCATCGCCGGAAGCGGATCGGTGATGATCGAGCCGACCTCGGCCTCCGGGTTCTTGGCGTGCGCCTCCTCGAGGCTGATCTCGATGGCGTGATTCTCGACCTCCTCGACCACTTCGCGGGCGCGGAACATGGTCATCTCACCGGATTTCCGGTCGATATGGGCGCGGATGTCCAGCTCGGCGCCGTAGCGCGAGCGGGCGGCCTTGCCGAGACTGTCCTCCATCGCCTCGATCACCAGCTCGGGGTCGATCAGCTTCTCCCGCGCGACCGCGTCCGCGATCTGCAGAAGTTCAAGCCGGTTGGCGCTGACGGCGCTGTTGCTCATCTCAGGCGTCCTCTCGCTTGCCCGCGTCATCCTTGCGCGCGGGTCCATCGGTTTCGTCGTCAGTCTCAATATCGTCGAAGCCTTTCGGCCCCTCGCCGGGATCGAATCCCTGCGCCTTGCGCGCCTTCAGGCTCTCGGCGATCAGTTCATCCGTCATCACCAGCTTGGCGTCAGCGAGCCAATCGAACTGAAGCCCGACGACGCCTTCCGGGATCTCGATCAGAATCTCTCCGTCCTCGACGCCGCGCAATTCGCCCTTGAAACGCTTGCGCCCGTCGATGAGTTCATCGGTCTCCAGCCGCGCGGTCCAGCCGGCCCAGCGTTCGAAATCCTCGGGCCGGGTCAGCGGCCGGTCGATGCCGGGGGAGGAAACCTCAAGCACATATTCGCCGGAGATCGGATCCTCGACATCGAGCACGGCGGAAAGACGGCGCGACAACTGCGCGCAATCCTCGACCTCCATGCCGCCATCCGGGCGTTCGGCCATGATCTGCAATGTCGAAACGCGTCCGCTCATCAGCCGCACGCGGACAAGGCCGAAGCCCATGTCGACCACGGTCGGATTGATGATATCGGCGATTCGCCGATCCATTGGGGACTTGGCGAGCATGTCTGCCAAGAGTGTCTCCTGAAACGCAAAAAGCGGGCCTCGCGGCCCGCTCCGTATCCGGTTCGGCCCCCGCCCCGTTGAAGCGAGGACGCCGCTATTTGCCGGGGATATACGCTCACGCGGCGCCGAGCGCAAGGGGGGCGAGGCGGGATGCGCCGCGCGCCGCGCCGACCGACCGCAGCTGACCTCAAGCTGATTTCCGGTCCCGTCCCGATGGCGGCCTTCGACCGGGCGGACGGCCGCGCCGCCTGCGCTAAGGTCCAGCCTGTAGGCGCATGGTAAGATGCGATTATTCACTCGGTGGCGGTGAACCCGTCGGTCGGTTTGGCGGCTTGGATCGTCGCGCGCATCGTGGTAGCAACGCGCCGAAATGCTTCACGGAGGTCGGTCAGTATGAACCGCGACGCCATTCTTTCTGAACTCTCAGAGATTTTCGCCGATGTGATGGACCTCGACGAGGTTGAACTCCGGGACGCCACAACCGCCGAAGATATCGAGGAATGGGACAGTCTCAGCAATATCCGGCTGGTCGTCTCCATAGAGCGCAAATACAAGATAAAGTTCGCCAACGCCGAGATCGAGGCGCTGCGCTGCGTCGGCGACCTCGTGGACACCATCATCCGCAAGACGTCCTGAGCTTTCCGGACGACCCACCGGATCGGGGTGGAGGCGATTGATGGCGGAATTTTCAATGGAAGCGCTGAGTTGGTTGCGCCGCGCGCCCGCGGATTTCCGTCGTGAGATGCGCGCGCTTGGCGCGGATGAGGGGCGTGTGGCCGGGGGCGAACTGGCCGATCTCGCCAATCACGCGCTCGATCTGAACCAGCTGCTTCAATTCGACCGCGCGCTGAACCGGATCACCGGACGGATCGACCCTGGCGCGCTCTCACCGATGCGCCTGGCGGTGCTGGCCGACGCGACAACCGATTTCACCGTTCCGGCGATCCGCGTCAGCGCGCTTCGTCATGGCGTGCTGGCGGAGATGTTCGCCCCCGCCTATGGCGCCGCTGTGCGCGAAGCGATGAACCCGGCAAGCGACCTTGCGCGATTCAAGGCGGACGTCGCGCTCGTCGCGCGTGATCATCGCGGCCTCGGGCTGAATGCGCCGACGATGGATCCGGACGCCGCCGAGGCCGCCATCACCGCCGCGATCGCCGAGACCGCGGGCATGATCGACGGGCTTGAGCGCGCCGGCGTCCGCACCGTGATCCTGCAGACCGCGCCGATACCCGCGGAGCCATGGTCCGGTCATTTCGACATGCGCGCGCCGGGCTCCGTCCCAGCGCAGATATCGGCCTTCAACACCCGGCTCCGCGCGCTCGCGGATGCGCGGGCCGCCGTTCTGCTGGACGCCGACGCGCTTTCGGCGGCGGTCGGCCGGGGCAGATGGTTCGATCCCCTGGAATGGAACAGGGCCAAGCTGCCATTTTCGCTCGATCTCACGCCGCTCTACGCCGACCATGTCGCGCGCGTTCTCGGGGCGATCCGCGGAAAGGCGCGGAAATGCCTGGTGCTCGATCTGGACAACACCTGCTGGGGCGGCGTCATCGGCGATGACGGGCTCGAAGGCGTGCGCGTCGGCCAAGGCTCGCCGGAGGGTGAGGCCTTTCTCGCGATTCAGGCGCAGGCGCTTGCCCTCAAGGCGCGCGGCGTGGTCCTCGCCGTCTGCTCCAAGAACGAGGAGGACGCCGCCCGCCTTCCCTTCCGCGAGCATCCGGACATGCTGCTTCGCGAGGACGATATCGCGGTTTTCGTCGCGAACTGGACCGACAAGGCGACAAACATCCGGGGGATCGCGAAGGCGCTCAACATCGGCGTCGACGCGCTGGTCTTTCTTGACGACAATCCGGCGGAGCGCGCCCGCGTGCGTCAGATGCTGCCCGAAGTCGCGGTCCCCGAATTGCCGGAGGATCCGGCCTGGTATCCGGCGGCGCTCGCCCATGCCGGCTATTTCGAGACGGTCGGTCTTTCCGCGGATGACGCGAAGCGCGCCGAACAATACCGCGCCAACGCCGCGCGGGTGCAGGAGATGGAGAAGATCGGCGATTACGACGCCTATCTCGCCTCGCTCGACATGGTGTGCGACCTGCGCCCCTTCGACGAAGTCGGTCGCACGCGAATCGCACAGCTCATCAACAAGTCGAATCAGTTCAACCTGACGACGCGGCGCTATACTGAGGCCGATGTCGCGGAAATGCAGGCGGACCCGAAGATATTCGACCTGCAGATCCGCCTGACCGATCGTTTTGGCGATAACGGCATGATCTCTGTCGTCATCTTCCGAATCGGGGCCGAGGACTGGATCTGCGACACCTGGCTGATGAGTTGCCGCGTCCTGGGGCGCCGGGTCGAGGAGGCCGCCCTCGCGGAAGTCGCCGCCGCCGCCCGCGCCGCCGGGGCGCAACGGCTGATCGGCGACTATATTCCGAGCGCGAAGAACAAGATGGTCGAAGGCCATTTCGCCGCGCTCGGCTTCACGGAATGCGGAGCCACGCCGGGAGGTGGGACACGCTGGGCGCTTGACCTTGCGTCGTTCGAGGCGGCCACGCCGCCGATGAAAATCATCGGCGCCGAGAGGCGGACCCAGATCAAGACCTGACGGTCTACGGCTGGAACGGCTCGACAAACTCGATCTGCACGCCGCGGGTGTAGACCGGGTTGAGGAAATTGCACCAAAAATTCCCCGCCCCCTTCACCGGCTCGGGCGAGACGCATTTCATTCCCTTCTCCGCACACCATTCCATGGTCGCGGTCAGACTCTCCACCTCGAATGCGAAATGGTGAACACCGCCCACGCCCTTGTTGAAACGGGTCAGCGGGCCCGAATCCGCCACCACAAGCTCGATCGTCGCGCCGTCCCGCGCCTTCGTGAACACACACCAGCAGGACCAGGGATCGACATAGCCCCGGTAATCCTCCTCAAGCCCCATGAGCGCCATGAAAGCGTCCGCGCTCTCCATGTCAGGGGCGATCACGCCGACATGGTGCAGGCGGTAGTCGCGGAACATTTCCTTCATTTCGCCTCTCTCCCCAGATGGATCGCGCCGCTATCGACGTCATCCGCGATGCGCGCCGCCAGCCATCTCGTCAATTCGTCGGCGCCGGCGCGATTGAGATGCCCGTAGTCATGATAGAGCGCAGCCGCGTCGATCAACTGGTTCGCCAGATAGATTTCACCCTTCGCCTCGTAAAACCCGAGTTCGTCGACACCGCCGTGATCGGTGTAGATAGGGAGGTAGAGGAACGCGAGCGCGGTGTCGGTGGCGGCGGCGAGCCGGGCGATGCGTCTCGTATAGGCGCGCTCGACGACGAACTCGTAGTCCGCCGCCCAGTCCGGCAGCATCTGCGGGGAGGCGCCGGCGATCCGCTTCTTCGCCGCGGCGCGAAGCTCGGGCTCCGGCGGCGCGACTTCCCGCTCGAGAACCTGGCCACCGGGAAGCGTGATGGTTCCCGTCGTGTCGAGGTCGGGCCCCGAATACGTGGAGGGATCGAACGCCGTTTTCAGCCCGAACAGCCCCGGCGCAAGGCTCTGGATCGCGAGGCTGATCTGACGATAGGGCAGATAGGCGACGTCGTTAAGCCAGTCGAAATTGATCAGGGCCGGGGTCGTCAGCACATCCGACGCCGTCGCCAGATTGCGGAACGCCGGATGCGTTCTTCGCGGCCCGGTTTCCGTCAGAGACATGACCACCAGCGAGGTTTCGGGCCGCGTCTCCAACAGTTCCCGCGCCATCACCCAGTGCATGTTCCGCCCCTCCTGCGGGGTGGAAAGATTGACGACGTGAATCGTCCGCCCGAGCCGTTTGCTCAACTCCCGCCCGAGCGCCGGCGCGTTCACCCCGGCGCCGAGGCGCGAGTTGCCGATCACCGCGACGTCGATCGGCGTCGGGTCGAAATGAATCCGCTCGTAGCTCCACTGGACACGGTGATGGATCGTGTCGGAGAGCTGCTGATAGCGGAGATAGGGATCGTGCGGCAGCGCGATCGCCGCCGCTGCGGCGGCGACCAGGCCGGCCACCATCCAGAGCAGAAGCCGCGCGGCGCGCTCCGTCAGCGCGGACGGCTCGTCAGCTTCGATGTCTGTCCGGGCGTCGCTCGGCGCCATCGGCTCCGCTCCTTCAGAAGTTGAAATAGATGAACTCGGTCGTTCCGCGAAGGACGAAGGCGAGGCCGAGAAGGAAGACGGCGCCGCCAACAAAACACCACGCCGGCTCCGGCTTCCAGCGGAAGGAGATCACCGGAGACCCGACCTCGCGCCATTGCGGCCAGTCGAGCGCCGGCCCGGTCCGCGCCATGATCTGCTGGGTGTTCGGCGCCAGCAACACGATCAGATAGCCGATCGCCAGCAGCGCCAGCAGCCCGCCGACGCCGAGGGGCCACGCGGCGGCGAACCCGGACTCCCCGTTGAGTCCGATCATGCCGCCGAAGATGCGCCCGACCGCCGCCATTCCTTCGGCGCGGAACGGCACCGAGGCGACAACGAAAGCCAGCAAGGTCAGCGCCCGCGCGCGCCACCCGGCGAAGAGCGCGGCCAGCCATTCCGGCGGCCGGCCCTGCCCCTTGCGGCGGCGCCGAGCGAAGCTCCACGCCTCGTTGATCACCATGTAGCCGCCGTGCATCGCCCCGAATAGGAAAAACGTCCATCCGGCGCCGTGCCAGACGCCGATGATGATCATGGATATAAAGAGCGGCAGCAGGACGGAGACGAACTGTCCGGTCCAGCGTCCATGCCCGCGTTCCGCCGACCACCGGGCCAAGGGCAGCGAGAGCGGCGAGAACACATAGGTCCGGACGAACCGTCCGAGCGTCATGTGCCAGCGGCGCCAGAGGTCGTTGATGCTGCGCGAGCGCAGCGGCGAATGGAAGTTGAGCGGCAGTTTCATCCCGAACATGCGCGCAAGCCCGATCGCCATGTCGGAATAACCAGCGAAATCGAAATAGACCTGCAGAGTATAGGCGAAAGCGGCGCCCCAGCTCGCCGCCAACCCCGGCGCGGCGCCGTCGCGCGCGGCGTCGAAAACCGGCGAGGCGTACAGCGCCGCACTGTCCGCCAGAACGGTTTTCTTGAACAGGCCGATGCCGAAGATCGTCAACCCGATCAGGATGTTCTCGAGCGCCCGACGCAGGCGCGGGCGCGCGACGAGCTGTGGAACGAGTTCCTGAAACTGCACGATCGGGCCAGCGATAAGTTGTGGAAAGAAGATCACGAAGGCGGTGTAGCCGATCGGGCCGCCGAGCCGGATCTGCCCCCGGCCCAGATCGACAAGGAAGGCGACCTGCTGGAAGGTGTAGAACGAAATTGCAAGCGGCAGGACGATCTTCTCGATCGCGAACCCGTCGCCGAAGACGAGAGCGAGATTGTCCATGAAGAAGTTGGCGTATTTGAAATAGCCGAGCGCGCCCAGATTGAGCAGAACGCCAAGGATGACGAGCGCGCGGCGCGCCCCGGCGCCCGTCCGTTCCGCGGAAATCATCAGTCCGAGAAGGTAGTTGCCGATCACCGAGACAGCCAGCAGCACCGTGTACTGCGGCGTCCAGTAGCCATAGAAGATCAGCGACATCAGGACGAGGAAATGCAGCCGCAGAAACGTAAGCCGCGTGGCCGCCAGCGCATAATAGCCGATTACGGCGACCGGCAGGAAGCCGAGAATGAAGACCAGTGAATTGAACAGCATCTTCGGCTGAGATCAGGTCGGCTGGGCGATGATCGAGCAGGTCACGGCGATCTTGCGGCGAAGCGCTTTCGGAAGCGTGATCCCCTGCGTGGTGTGGGAGGCGATCTCCAGCACGCGGAAGCCGCCATCGGTCAGAATCTTCACCGCCTCATCGGGATCGCGGAGCAGGATCAGATGGTCCGGCATCGGCGCGTTCAGCGGGATGTTGACGAAGAGATGGCCGTTCTTCGCGATCACCGGCTTCAGCCGTTTCAGCGCGTCGACCGGATCGTCGAGATGTTCGAGGAGATGGCTGAGGATCACGAGATCGAAAGGTTCTCCGCCGGGCTCCACAGCGTGCATGTCCTGCACAACAAATTCGGCCCTGTCGACCGCGCCGAGCAGGGAAAGCGCCTGGCGCGTCTGTTCGAGCGACACCGGGCTCAGATCCCAGGCGACGGCCTCCGCCATCCCGAGATCACGCAGAGCGAGATAGAGCAGTAGCCCGTGTCCGGAGCCGACTTCCAGAACCCGGCCGCCTTCCGGTATCCGCGCCTCCAGCCGTCCGCGAAAGAAATGCAGGCTCGAAAGGTGCATGAACCACAGCACGTGGCTGAAGAGGAGGCCATGCATATATCGGCGCATGAAGTCGTCGTCCGAATAGACGTTCGCGTTCGTCTCCTGAAAGCTCGAATAACGATATGCGTCGTTGCGCGCAAAGTAGAGTTCTTCTTCCTGGATCTGACTGCAAAGCCAGCGGTAATCCTCCGCCGTCTCTCGCGCATTGTCGCCAGCGAGCGTCAGCATCGCCTTGGCCATATGGTCGCTCGTGTCGAGCAGCGCGCGACCGCGAATGGCGAAACTCTGCTTCAGATAGGTCGCGTGCTCCGGCCAGACGTCGAGAACGACATCGACGAGACGGCGCAGCCCGTCCCTGTCGCCGATCCGCTCATAGAGATCCTGCCGGTCCGCTACGGTCTTGGCGCTGGCTGACATGACGTCTCCATCGGTTTTCCGGGCCGCGCGACCGCGCGCGCTCCGATCTGGCCTCGGCTCGGAAACGACGGGTCACAGGGCGGCCCGGCGCGCCGGCGCTCGATATAAACGGCGCGCCGGCAATGTTCAACAGCCGCGATTTCACCGCAAGTCCCTTCTACACACACAAATCTTGGCGCGACCAGCAGCGGCCGTCGCGGCGGCGCCTGAGTCCCCCAGCGCCGCTCAGGCGCCGTAGAGGAGCGAAACCGTCTCGGCGACCATGGCGGGTTTTTCCGCACCTTCGATCTCCACCACCCGCTCTGTCGCAACCATGACGGCGCCATCCGGCCTCTGCGTGACGGCGGCGATCCGCGAACGCATCCTGAGCCGCGCGCCGACGGGCGCCGGGGCGGTGAACCGGAGCTTGTTGATGCCATAATTGACGGCCATGCGCAGTTCCTCAACCGTCAGATGGCCTTTGGAGAGCCGCGGCGAAAGGCAGAGCGTCAGAAGCCCGTGGGCGATGGTGCTTCCGCCCGGCATTTCCGTTTTCGCCCGCTCCGCGTCGACATGAATCCACTGGTCATCACCGGAGAGGTCAGCGAAGCGGTCGATCATATCCTGATCGACCAGCAGCCACTCGCCGACGCCGATCACCTCGCCGACATGATCGGCGAGATCCTCGGGCCTTTTGACAGTCAGCATCCTCTCAGGCCGCTTCGAAAGGGCCTTCGACGCCCATGCCGCCGCCGACGCGTATCGTCCGATGGATGACGGCCCTTTTTCATGGCGCTTATCCTTTTTTCGGCCTTGGGCGGCCGCGCACCCGAATAGTTCTTCCGCCAGATTATCCAATGCAAGCCCTGACGACAGTCGGGGAGATGTCCGCCGCTCCTCACCAATCCTTCAGACAGGGCTTCGGTGATTGCGCCCTTTGCAGCGGCCTCGTTCCCTCCTTCGGCTTCGCCCTGAAAACCGAAACCGGCCCGGGCGCGGGAAAGGCCCCCCTTGATTTGGCGCGAACACGCGATCAGCCTCCGCAGCGCATGCGCCCCGGCCGACTCTTCGAGGAGACTGAAACTATGACGACCGCCCCCGCCGCCAAAGACGTTTCCGAGTATGTCGCCGAAGCCGGCCGGCTTGCATGGAAAGTTCCGAACCTTCCTGACGATGTCGCGCTCCGCCCTGTCCGCTCGGTCGGGATTATCGGCGCCGGGACGATGGGCGGCGGCATCGCGATGAATTTCGCCTCCGCCGGCATTCCTGTCCGCATCGTCGAGACGACGCAGGAGGCGCTCCGCCACGGGCTCAAAGTCGTCCGCGCCAATTATCAGCGCAGCGCCGACCGCGGCCGCTTTCCTCAGGATGAAGTCGACATTCGCATGGCGCGCTTCGACGGCCGTCTCGCCATCCCCGACCTCGCCGATTGCGATATGGTGATCGAAGCGGTGTTCGAGGATATGAGCCTGAAGAAGAAGGTATTCACCGAAATCGACCGGGTGATGAAACCGGGCGCCATTCTCGCGACCAACACCTCCGCCCTCGATATCGACGAGATCGCCGCCGTCACCAGGCGGCCCCAGGACGTGATCGGCACGCATTTCTTCTCGCCCGCCAACGTCATGAAACTGCTTGAAGTGGTCCGCGCAGAGAAGACCGCAGACGATGTGGTCGCGACCTGCATGGCGTTGGCGAAGACCATCGGCAAGGTCGCGGTGCTGGTCGGCGTCTGTCCCGGTTTCGTCGGCAACCGGATGCTCTTCGCGCGTCAGGCGCAGGCGATGAAGCTGGTCTATCGGGGCGTCATGCCCTGGGACGTGGACGCGGCGATCAACGAATTCGGCTTCAAGATGGGCCCCTTCCAGATGTCGGATCTCGCCGGGCTGGACATCGGCTGGTCGAAGGACGCGAAGACCGACAACCCGATCCGCGACGCGCTTTGCGAGATGGACCGGCGCGGCCAGAAGACCGGCGCAGGCTATTACGATTACGACGAGCAACGCCGCCCCACCCCGTCCGACGTCACCGCGAAGGTAATCCGCGAAATCACCGGTGCAGAGCCCACGAAGGCCGACAGGCGGGAGATCGTCGAGAGCTGCATCTTTCCGATGATCAACGAAGCCGTGAAGATCCTCGAGGAGAACAAGGCTCAGCGCCCGTCCGATATCGATATCGTCTGGCTCAACGGTTACGGTTGGCCCGCCGGCAAGGGTGGGCCGATGTTCTACGGCGACCTGGTCGGCGCGAAGGCGGTGCTCGCGCGGATGGAGGCGCTTGCGGCCGATGATCCGGCCTTCGCCCCCGCCGAGACGCTGAAACGGCTCGCCGCGTCGGGCGGCCGCTTCGTCGATATTGAAACTGGCGGGCTGAAGACCTGAGCCGCCTGACGAGACCAGCGATCGCGGCCTCTACCGAAGCGCAACACTTCTAACTCTCCAATTCAAGAAAGCGAGCATGAACGATGGCCATCGAGAACCTTTTCGACCTGACCGGTAAGGTTGCGCTGCTGACCGGCGCCTCCAAGGGCATGGGGCGGGCGATGGCGGAGGCGCTCGCGGCGCATGGCGCGACGGTGGTGATCTCGTCTCGCAAGCAGGACCAGCTGGACGAGGCCGCCGCCGCGATCAATTCGACCTGCGGCGCGAAGCGCGCCCACGCCGTCGCCTGCAACGCGGGCCACAAGGAGCAGTTGCGGGCGTTGGTGGAGACGGCGCGCGCCGTCGCCGGGCCCATCGACATTCTGATCGGCAACGCCGGCGTCAATGTTCATTACGGCCCGATCTCCGAGATCGGTGACGACGCCTATGACAAGAGCATGGCGACGAATGTCCGCTCCAATCTCTGGCTGGCGCGGATGGTGCTGCCGGATATGGTGGCGAAGGGCGCGGGCTCGATCATGTTCACGTCCAGCGTCGGCGCCTTCAAGCCGTCGCTCACGCTCGGGACCTATGGCATGTCGAAGCTCGCGCTGATCGGTCTGGTGCGCAATCTCGCGCAAGAATTCGGGCCCGCCGGCGTACGGGTGAACGCAATCTGCCCCGGCCTGGTGCGCACCGATTTCGCCAGGGCGCTCTGGGACAACCCGGAGGCGAAGGCGCGCGCGGAGAACGAGATCCCGCTCCGCCGGCTTGGCGAAGCGGATGATTTCGGAGGAGTCGCCGTATTCCTTGGCTCGGACGCCAGCCGATACATGACCGGGCAGGCGCTCACGGTCTGCGGCGGCACGAATATGTGGACCTGAGACACGGACGGCGGATATCAAGCACTGGATTTGCGGAGCGCGAACGCGCGGCTGGCCCGGCCCACGCTGACGCCGAGGCGCGCGGCGCATCCTTCGAACTGTGAATTGCCGCCGACCGGCGCTTGATGGAAGGACCAATTTTGACGGAGAACGGGAATACCACAACCGCCGGCCCCGTTTCTCCGGAAGGCGGCGCCTCGCGCGATCTCGTCGAGGCCGAGGTCAACCTCATCCGCAATCCCGCGCTGATCGAAATGCGCCGCGAACAGTTGCTCGACGCAGCGCTCGCGCTGTTTCTCGAAAAAGGGTTCGCCGCCACGACGATACGCGACATCTGTGCTCGTTCCGGTGTCAATCAGGCCAGCATCTACGATTATGTAGCGAACAAGCAGGACATCCTCCGGCGATTGCTGAACCGGCTCTGGTTCCGCTCCAGCGCGCCGACCCTACCCGAGCGCCTTGCGGACCCGGAAGGCCCCCCGCTGGAGGAGATCCTGCGCGCGTTCTTCACCGAAGGCTGGAACGCGCGCCGCGACGGCACCATGCTCGCCTATCGCGCCGTTCCGCATCTCGACGCGCAGGATCGCCGCGCGCTCCATGAACGTGAGAGGCATCTGCTCGAGTCGCTCTCGATCTATCTCCGCAAGCATACCGGCGCCGCGTCCGATGACGAACGGGTCGAAGTGGTCGCGAATTTTATCATTTTTTCCAACGCTTTCGCGCCTCTTCGAGACTGGCTTACCCGCGATATCGATCAGAAGACGGAGATGCGGACCGTGATCGACGGAATCATGGCCATGGTCGATCGACTGCGCGTGCCGGAACCCTGAACGCGGTCGCCTCACCAGGTGTCGATATAGGGGTATTTCTTGCCTTCCCGGTGGGGCTGTCGCGGCAGGCGCTTCAGGCTCTCCGCGATCCAGCTCCGGGTGTCGACCGGGTCGATCACGTCGTCGAGCCCGCCGCCAACAGCAGCGTTGACCGCCCGCGCCTGCTCATGCGCCGCGGCCACGCGCCGGTCGAATTCGGCGCGCCGCGCCTCGGGGTCGCTGATCGCCGCCAGTTCGTTCCGGTAACCGAGCTTCACCGCCCCATCGATATTCATCGCCGCGAATTCCGCCGTCGGCCAGGCGACGGTTACAAACCCGACGAGGGCGCTGCCGCCGCACATCGCCTGAACCCCGAGGCCATAGGCCTTGCGGACGATCACGCTGAAGAGCGGCGTGGTCATGTTCGCGCCGGTGTTGAACAGCCGCGCCGCATGCCGGACCAGCGCGGTTTTTTCATGCTCCGGCCCGACCATGATCCCCGGACAGTCGATCAGGCTGAGCACCGGAATATCGAACGCGTCGCAGAGCTGAAGAAAGCGCGCGCCCTTGTCGGCGCCCGCCGAATCCAGCGCCCCGGCCAGATGATGCGGGTTGTTGGCGATCACGCCCAACGGCCGGCCCTCGACGCGGATGAAGGCGGTGATGATACCGGGGCCGAACTTCTCGCGGATCTCCAGCACGGTGCCCTTGTCGGCGATGGTTCGCAGCACTTCGCGCATGTCGTAAAGCCGCACGCGGTTCTCCGGGACGACATGGCGAAGCGGACGCTGATCGGCGGCCTCCCAGGCCGCAACCGGCCCTTGAAAGTAGGAAAGATACTTCTTCGCGGTCTCGACCGCCGCCTCCTCGTCCTTCACGAGGATATCGACCACGCCGTTCGGGACCTGAAAGGACATCGGCCCGACTTCCTCCGGCGTATAGACGCCGAGGCCGCCGCCTTCGATCATCGCCGGCCCGCCCATCCCGATGGTCGAAGCCTCGGTCGCGATGATCACGTCGCAACAGGCGAGAAGCGCGGTATTGCCGGCGAAGCACCGGCCGTTATTGACGCCGACCAGCGGGACGAGTCCGGAAAGCCGCGAGAACTGCGTGAACGTGTCGGTGTCGAAGGCGATCCACGGCCCGTGGTCGTCGTCGCCCGGCCGCCCGCCGCCGCCCTCGGAGAACACCACCACCGGCAGTTGGAACCGCTTCGCCAGTTCGAACATGCGGTCCTGCTTGTAGTGGTTGATCCGTCCCTGCGTCCCGGCCAGCACGGTGTAATCATAGGCGACGACCATGGCGCGTGAGCGCTCGTCATCGAAGAGATCGCCATTGATCGAACCGGTTCCGGCGACCACCCCGTCGGCCGGGGTGGTCCGGCGCAGCGTCTCCATGTCGGCGCGCTGGTGGCGACTGGCGACGACGAGGGGCCAGTATTCCTTGAACGAGCCGGGATCGAGCAGTTGATCGACGCTCTCGCGGATCATCCGGAAACCGCGCGCGTGCCGCCGCGCCACCGCCTCCGGCCGGTTCTTGTCCAGCGTCCAGGCGCGGCGGTCGATCACCTCCTGCAAGTCGGCGCGGATATGATCGGGGTCGACGGCCTCCGCGCCGAAGTCGATGTCACCCTCATCGATATCGGCGTCGTCGAGAACGACGATCGGCCAGCCGGCGCGCACCACGTCGCCCACCGCCATGGTGATTTCGCGCACCACGCCGCTCTGTTCGGCGGTGACGACATGTTCCATTTTCATCGCCTCGATCACCGCGACCGGACGGCCCCTGGTCACCCCGTCGCCGACCGCGACGTCGATGGAGACGATGGTGCCCTGGATCGGCGCCGTCAGACCGATGGCCCCGTGGGGCGGCGCATCCGGCGCCGGCTTCGCCTTCACCTCGGCTCCATGCGCAAATAGCGCCAGCGGATCGCGGCTAACGACGCGGGCGCCCGCATAGCCATCCTTCGCCGCCGCCGGAGCGGGCGCAGGTTTTACCTCCTCCGTGGTCGGCGGCGGGGCAAGGTCCCCGGCCTTCTCATCGACCCACCTCGTATGCGTCCGGCCGGCGATGAAATCGGGATGGGCGAGAATATTTGCCAGGAAGGCGATGTTGGTCGTCAGCCCCCCGATCCGGAATTCGTCCAGCGCGTGGCAGGTCCGCCTGGCTGCGGTGGCGAAATCCTGGCCCTGACAAACCACCTTGGCGAGGAGCGAGTCGAAGGCCGCGCTGGTCTCGTAGCCAATGTAACCGAACCCGTCGACGCGAACACCCGGCCCGCCCGGCGCATCATAAGCCTCGATCACGCCGCCGGACGGACGGACAGAGCCGTTCGCGCCGATCGTCTCCATGTTCACCCGCGCCTGCACCGCGTAACCGCGCGGCGTATGGGCGGATGGATCGTCGAGCCGCAGCTCCGCCAGCGTCGCGCCATCGGCGAGGCGAATCTGCGTCTGCACCAGATCGACGCCAGTCACCGCTTCGGTCACGGTATGTTAGACCTGAAGTCTCGCGTTCGCCTCGATGAAGATGAAAGGCTGTCCGCCCGCGCGCCCGGTGATGTCGATGAGGAACTCGAACGTGCCGAGGTTTCGATAGCCGACACTCCCGGCCAGACGGAGCGCCGCTTCGATCATCTCGCGCCGCAACTTGTCATCCAACGCCGGCGCCGGCGCGATCTCGACCAGCTTCTGAAACCGCCGCTGCACGCTGCATTCGCGCTCGAAGAGATGCGTCACCGCGCCGTGCAGGTCGCCGAGGATCTGAACCTCGACATGGCGCGCGCGGGGGATGAACGCCTCGACATAGAGCGCATCGTCGTCAAAGGCCGCCTTCGCTTCGGAGGCGCAACGCCGATAGGCGGGTTCAAGCTCTTCTGCTTCAAGGACCGCGCGTGCGCCGCGCCCGCCGCCGCCGGCGACCGCCTTGAGCATCACCGGCCCCTCGGCCGCGAAGAAGGCCTTCGCCTCGTCCAGCGTCACCGCCCGGTCGATTCCCTTGATGACCGGAACTTCCGCCGCCTGCGCCGCTTCGCGCGCCCGCGCCTTGTCACCGAAAAGGTCGAGATGCTCGGGCGAGGGGCCGATGAAGGCGACGCCCGCCTCCGCGCATGCCCGGGCGAAATTCCCATTCTCGGCGAGGAACCCGTAGCCGGGATGGATGGAGCCGCACCCGGCGTCTCTCGCCGCTCCGATCATCGCACCCATGTCGAGATAGGCCGCCGCGCCGCGTCCGGGCAGCGCGACAGCTTCGTCGCCGGCCCTGAGATGCAGGCTCCCAGCGTCGTGCTCTGAGTAAACCATGAACGCCCGAACGCCCATATCACGCGCGGCGCGCGCGATCCGAATAGCGATCTCTCCGCGATTTGCGATCAACAGGGCTGTCTTGGGCACGAGCTTTCTCCAGACAATCCTTCATTTCCGACCCTGGGGCGCGATGCGAGAGGCGAGGCCGCCGCCGGAGGCTCGCCAATCGCACCCCCCTTTTCGCGGCGACGAGCGCCCCGCCCCGTCATGCGGAAAGCCGCGCGCGCGATCAGAAGATGACCGGCTCATCGACGGGGTCGCCGAACTCGGTCAGTAGAAAATTGAAATCACACCCCTTGTCGGCCTGCTGGATATGCTTGGTGAAGAGATACCCGTAACCGCGCTGATAGCGCGGCGGCGGCGCCTTCCATTCCGCGCGTCTTCGCGCCAGCTCCTCCTCGTCGACCCGCATGTTCAGGCTGCGATTGGGGATGTCGAGATCGACGATATCCCCATCCTTCAACAACGCCAGCGGCCCGCCGACATAGGCCTCCGGCGCGGCGTGGAGAATGCAGGCGCCGAAGGCGGTGCCGGACATGCGGGCGTCCGAAAGCCGCACCATGTCGCGCATTCCGCGCTTCAGAAGCGCCTTCGGCATCGGCAACATGCCCCATTCCGGCATCCCCGGCCCACCGTGCGGACCGGCGTTCCGGAGGACGAGCACGGTGTCCGGCGACATCGGATGATCCTCATCGTCGACGATCGCCTTCAGTTCGGGATAGGAGTTCGCGATCAACGCCGGACCGGAATGGACGTGAAGAGCTGGGTCGCAGGCGGCAGGCTTGATGACTGCGCCATCTGGCGCGAGATTGCCCTTCAGCACGGCGAGCGAGCCTTCGTGATAGACCGGGTTGGAAAGCGAGCGGATGACGTCCTCGTTGTAGACTTCAGCGCCCTCCAACCCGTCGCCAAGCGGTTTTCCCGTCACCGTCAGCGCCGAGCGATCGAGCTTGTCGCCAAGTTGCGCCATCAGCCCGCGCAGCCCGCCAGCGTAGAAGAAATCCTCCATCAGGTATTCCTTCCCGGAGGGGCGGATATTGGCGATCACCGGTGTCACGCGGCTGGCGCGGTCGAAATCCTCAAGCCCGATCGGGGCCCCGGCGCGGCGCGACATGGCGATCAGGTGAATGAGCGCGTTCGTCGAGCAGCCGGTCGCCATCGCCACTGTGAGCGCGTTTTCCACCGCCGCCTTCGTGACGATCTTCTCCGGCGTCAGGTCCTCCCACACCATCTCTACCGCGCGCCGCCCGCTGGCGGCCGCCATACGCTGATGATTGGCGTCGGCGGCGGGGATCGAACTTGCGCCGGGCAGGGTTACGCCCAGCCCCTCCGCGATCGCGGTCATGGTGGAGGCGGTGCCCATCGTCATGCAGTGGCCGTAGGAGCGCGCGATGCCGCCCTCGATCCCGGTCCATTGCTCCTTGGTGATCGTTCCGGCGCGCCGTTCGTCCCAGTATTTCAGCCCGTCGGTGCCGGAACCGAATATCTTGCCGGCGTAGTTCCCGCGCAGCATCGGCCCGGCCGGCACGTAGATGAACGGCAGGCCCATCGAAAGCGCGCCCATGATCAACGCCGGCGTGGTCTTGTCGCAGCCGCCCATCAGCACCGCGCCATCGACCGGATGCGAGCGCAGGAGCTCCTCGGTCTCCATCGCCAGCATGTTGCGATAGATCATAGTCGTCGGCTTCACGAAGCTTTCGGAGAGCGACAGCGCCGGCAGCTCCATCGGGAAGCCGCCTTCCTGGAGGATTCCGCGCTTCACCCATTCCGCCCGGTCCTTGAAATGCGCGTGGCAGGGCTGCGCGTCCGACCAGGTGTTCAGAATAGCGATGACCGGGCGCCCCTCCCAGTCCTCCGGCGCATAACCCATCTGCATGGCGCGCGAGCGGTGCCCCGAGCCGCGAAAATCATCCGGGGTGAACCAGCGGGCGCTGCGAAGATCGGCGTAGGTCTTGCTCATCTGAATCTCCGAAGGGCGGGTTTCATTCGACCTCGCCCCGATTGTGTGCGTCGATAATGCGCGCCGCCTCCACCGCGGTCCGGCTACGGTCCAGCGTGCGACGCGTCTCCCGCCCGAGCGGCGAGCGGTCCAGAATTTCGTAAAGCCGGGCCGCGCCCTCGTGAATCTCGCCCGGCTGACCGCGAGACGCGAAGCTCGCGGATATCTCGCGCATCTCCGGCGCCCAGCGGCCGGCGTCGGCGTGCAGCCGTGGCGCGCTCACCTCCAGCCGCCGGAAAAGCCCCTGCTGGGATTCGGAAAGCTCCGTCATGAAGGCTTCTGTCAGACCGAACCCTTCCGCCGTCAACAGCGCCGACATCAGGACGGCGTTCACCCCCTTGGTGACGCCCGCGTAGCACATCTTCATCGCGGAGGCCGCGCCGGGCGTCCCGCCGAGAGGACGAATTGCGAAACTGACCCCGTCCAGCCGCATGAGCGCCGGACAATCGGCGCCGGAGACATAAAGATTAGGCGCGCCGCCGCCGCCAGGCGGCATGCCGACGATGCCGCCATCGACGAAAGCGACTCCGGTTCCCGCGAAAAGCGCGGCGATGGTTTCGACCTTGGCGGGCGAGATCGCATTGCACTCAACGAAACCCGGCGCCGCGCCGGTCCGGCGAATCGCATCCGCGACCGCGCCCGCGAGATCGACGGCGGCGGCGGGCGGAACGATGGAGAGGAAGAGATCGCACCCGGCGACCAGCGCATCGAGATCCGCGCATGCGGTCAGCCCCGCCTCTTCGGCCCGCGCGCAGCTTTCCGCGCCCCTGCCGGCGAGAACCGTCAGCGCCTTCCCCCCGGCGCGGACGTACGCGGCGGCGACGGCCGCGCCCATCTCGCCCGGAGCCATTACGGCGATCACCGGCGGCGCCCCGGATTCCGTCATGTTCGTGTTCCTTTCGCTCGACGCGTCACTCCGTCTCTTCACCCTCGATCGGGTCCCGCGTGACCTGCTCGCTATCGCCAGTGGTCCAGATAACAATGGCGAGCGCAGCGGCCGAGAGCAGGCCCAGCGCGATGACATAGAGGTTGAAATCGGTCACGTGGAGCCGCATCCCGCCGGCGATCCAGCCGCACGCGATCAACGCCAAGACAACCAGCCAGTGAACCGGCCTGCCAAGGAATACATCCTTCATCGCACCGCCCTCCCCGCCAGTCGCCGGGCGGCGATTCTCGGCCCGACGCAAAGCGCGGCCAGCGCCGCCCCCGCCAGCGTCGCCCACCAGCCGGCGACGCCGAGAAACGGCGGAACCGGCGGATAGAGGAGCAGGGTGGCGGCCGCCAGCAGACCGATGCGGCGCAGCGGATCCACCGCGCCCTCGAACCAGCCCTCCAGCGCCATCGTCAACACCCAGAGCCCGATCAGCGCGAGAACAGCGGAAACCGCGGTCAGCCAGAGCGGCCCGACAAAGAGGAGCGACGGGTTATAGACGAAGATCAGCGGCGCGATGTATTTTGCGACGCCGACCCGCGTCGCCTCCACCGCAGTCGCCATCGGCGGGGTCTTGGCGATGGCGGCGCCGGCGAAGGCGGCCAGCGCGACCGGCGGGGTGATAGAAGAGACGACGCCGTAATAGAACGCGAACATGTGCGCCGCGATCGGCTCGACCCCCATCTTGATCAGCGCCGGCACGATCAGCGCGGCGACGGTGATATAGACCGCCGTCGTCGTTATTCCCATGCCGAGGATGATCGAGGCGACGCCGGTGAGCCCGAGAAGGATCAGCAGGTTTCCGTCCGCCAGTTCGATCGCCGACTGGGTGAATTTCAGCCCGAGACCGGAAACGAAGACCGAGCCGATGATGATCCCGGCGCAGGCGCAGGCGATGGAGACAGGGATTGATGCGCGCACCCCGGCCTCCAGCGCGGCGAAAAGATCGACCGGGCTCATCCGCGTCGCCGGGTTGACGAAGCTCAGCCCGACGATGGCGGCGAGCCCGTAGAACGCCGACTTCATCGGCGTGAATCCGTAAAGGAGGAAAGCGATCAGGATCGCCAGGGCGATGAGCAGATGCCAGCCCCGGCGCAGCACTTCGCGGGTTTGCGGCAGCATGTTCTTCGGGATCGAGGCGATGCCCCGTTTCTCCGCCTCGAGATGCACCATGAAGTAGATCGTCGCGAAATAGAGCAGCGCCGGGATGATCGCGGCGATGATGATGGTCGTGTAGGGGACGGCCAGAAACTCCGCCATGATGAAGGCGGCCGCGCCCATGATCGGCGGCGTGATCTGCCCGCCGGAGGAGGCGCAGGCCTCCACCGCCGCGGCGAATTTCGCGCGGTAGCCGACCTTCTTCATCAGCGGAATGGTAAAGGAGCCGGTGGTGACGACATTCGCGACCGCCGAGCCGGAGACCGTGCCCATGAAGCCCGACGCAACCGCCGCCGCCTTGGCCGGACCGCCGGTCTTGTGCCCGGTCAGGGAGACCGCGAGATCGATGAAGAAGCGCCCGGCGCCCGACCGGATCAGCACCGCGCCGAAGATGATGAAGAGGACGATATACGTCGCGCAGACATGCAGCGGGATGCCGAATATCCCGTCTGAGCTCATGAACAGGACGTCGATGAACTTGCTCCAGCTCACCGGCGGCCCGTAGAAGAAGCCGAAGAAATGGTCAGCGAACAGCGCGTGGAGCATGAAGAAGCCGGTGATGAACACCATCGCCCAGCCGACTGCGCGACGCGTTCCCTCGAAGACCATGAAGATCAGGATCGCGCCCATCAGCAAGTCGCCCGGCGTCTTTTCGCCCATCCGCATCTGGAAGGCGCCGACATCCCATATCGTCCAGACCTGCACGATGATCACCGACGCGACGAGGAACAGGTCGATCCCGAAACCGAGCGCGCGAACGCCGTTCTTCGGATCACCCGGAACAAGTATCGGATCGCGCATCGTGACGCGGCAAAGCGGGTTCATCAACACCGCCAGCACGAGCATCACCGTCAGATGCACGGAGCGGAAGGAGCGGCCTTCCGGGGTTCCGAAGACCGCAGCGAAAAGGTGAAAGATCGCTAGCGCCACGCTGATCGCGGCGCAGAAGAACAGCAACGCGTTCAGGGCGGAGTAACGGCGATCCAGCAGAATGCGTTCAAGAAAACCAGGTTCCTGGCGTTCATGATAGGTGATGGTTTCAGACGTGGTCATGGCGGGACCCGCTCGGCGCGCAGTCCGCCCGGGCGCCCGTTCAGAAGAACGCCCGGACGTTCAAAGCTGTCTGGTTTCAGCCGCTAACACCAAGCTCATCATAACAGCGCTGCGCGCCCGGATGCACCGGGATCGCCACGCCGTCGAGCGCAGATTCGAGCTTCACCCGGTTCCAGATGCCCTTGACCTCGGCGAAAGTGTCGTGGTTCGCCCAGAACGCCTTGCACATCTCGTAGACGATCTCCTCCGGCACGTCCTTGCTGATGACGATATTCGCCACAGCGCCGAGCGTCGGGGTTTCCTCCTTGACGCTCTCGTAGACGCCCGCCGGCATCACCCCCGGGATATAGCCCGGATTGGCGTCCATGATCTTCTGGAGATCGTCCTCGGGAATGCCGATGAAGCGGATGCCGGGGCTCTGCTCCAGTTCGATGAAGGACGCCTGCGGCATCGAGGTCACCGCCATGTAGACGTCGATATGTCCGTCCTTCATCAGCGCGACGGACTCGGTGTAGCTCGCATGGCTGACCGTGCCGCCATTGGCTTTGATGTCTTCGAAATCGAAGCCGTAATATTCCAGAATCGACTCCGCGAACGCGGTGCCGGTGAAGCCCGCCTGACCGGGGCTGATATTCTTGTCCTTCATGTCGGCGTAGGACTGGATATCGCTGTCGGCGGGCACGGCGGTCTGGAAATATGACGGATAGAGTGTCGCGAAGTGGCGGACATTCTCCTGTTTCTTGTCGAACGAACCGACGCCGTTATAGCCGTTCGCCGTGGTGTGGCCGTAGGACCAGCCCATTTCCGCGTCGCCCGCGTTCACAGCCTTCACATTTCCGACGCCGCCGCCCGACGTGTTGGAGGTGGAGATGCCCTCGACGCTCTCCTCCATCACCTGCATGATCTTGGCGCCGAGCGGATACCAGGATCCGCCGGCGGGGCCGGAGACCATGCGTACGAACTCGTCCGCGTGAAGCGGCGCGGCGCTCAGGGCGAGCGCTGCCATGCCGTAAAGTAGTTTCATCCTATCCTCCCGGGGATCTCGTTTTTTTTGCATCTGCAGATTGTCGGGAACGTCATGGGATGTCTAGGTTGAAGAACAGGGCGATCAAAAAGGCGGGAAACACTATGGGGCGTCAGGCTGACGAGCTCAGGCTGCCGGAGGGGCGGCTCAGCGGTTTCATCGCCGACATCTTCGCCGCCGCAGGGGCCGGGCGGACGGAGGCGGCAAACATCGCTGCGAACCTCGTCATGGCGAATCTCTCCGGCCATGACAGCCATGGCGTAGTTCGCACGCCGCGGTATCTGCAGAACGCGGAGCGCGGCCAGATGCATTTCGGCAGGAAGATCGAAACGGTGATCGACGGCGGCGCCTTCGCGCTGGTCGACGGCGGGCTCGGCTTCGGCCAAACCGTCGGCGCGCAGGCGGTGGATGACGGGATCGCACGCGCAGGCGCGCACGGCGTCTCGGTGATCGCGCTCCGCCGCGCCGGCCATCTCGGCCGGATCGGAGAATGGGCGGAGCGGGCGATGGCGAAGGGTCTCGTCTCGATCCATTTCGTCAACGTCGCCAACTCGATGCTGGTCGCGCCTTTCGGCGGGGCCGAGCGGCGGATATCGACGGCGCCGGTCTGCGTCGGCGTGCCGAATCCCGGCGGCGACGATTTCCTTCTGGATTTCGCGACCTCGACGGCGGCGGAGGGCAAGGTTCTAGTCTCGCTCAAAGGCGGCAAGCCGCCGCCCCGCGGCAGCCTGATAGACGCGGAGGGGCGCCCGACCGACGATGCCCGGGCGCTCTATGGCGAGACGCCGCCGGGCGCGGTGCCGGACCCGCGCGCCGGATCGGGCGCGCTGACCGCAATGGGCGATCACAAGGGCTCCGGCCTCGCGCTCGCCTGCGAGCTTCTCGCCGGGGCGCTCACCGGATCGGGCGCGACGGGGCCGGGCGAAGGCCCTTACAATGGCATGTTGTCGATCTACGCCGATCCGGCGCGGCTCGACGACGGATTCGGCTGGGGCGGCGCGGTCGCCTCATACATCGATTTCGTCCGCGGCGCGCGCGCGGCCGATCCGGGCCGGCCGGTGATGATCCCGGGCGACCCGGAACGCCGGGCGCGCGCCGAGCGGAGCCTCTCCGGCGTGCCGTTGCCTGCGGAGATATGGAACAGCCTCGTCGCCGCCGCCGCCGGACTGGGGGTTGAGGCCCCGGCGATCGGGTGACAGCCGGCGAAGGCTCCGCAATCGGCGCTTGACGCGGATTGCGCGCGGCAGCATATCCGACCGCCCGGTTGGATATGTGAATTGCAATGGGACGAAAACGATCCATAGATCGAAACGCGCTGCTCGACGCGGCGGAGGCCGTGGTTCGCCGCGACGGCGCCGCGCGCGTGACGCTCAACGCCGTCGCGGCGGAAGCGGGCGTCAGCAAATCGACGGTGCTCTACAATTGCAAGAACAAGGAGGCGCTGTTGCTGGCGCTGATCGAGCGCCGGATCGCGGCCGAGGAAAACACGGCGAACGAGATCCGAGCCGCGCTTGACGCCGCGCCCGATTCGGGAATCCGCACCCGTATCGCGCTCGCTCGGCGCGAGATGAGCGAAGACGACCGGGCGGTCATTCTCTCGCTCAGTGCGACGATCGCGCAGAACAACGAACTTGCAGCGCCGATTCGCGCCCATTACGCGCGGGTCCTGGACGAGATCCTCCAAACCTCGACAACGTCCGACGACGCCTTTATCGCCTTTCTCGCCATCGAGGGGCTGCACTGCCTCGAACGCTTCGAAATTCTCCAACTCGATCCCGACCGTCGCCGCCGGACGCTGGACGACATCACCCGACTCGCCCGGCGGGGCCTGACGAGATCCGAATCCGAAGGAGGCGCCCGATGCGCCGTATGAAACACGCATTCGCCGCGCTCGGCGTCCTCATCCTTCTCGCCGCCTGCGACGAGGAGTCGGGGAAGAATGAAGCCGCCTCGGCGCCGCCGCAGATGCCGCCGCAGGCGGTCGCGGTGGTCGAGGCGACACCCGAGACGCTGCCCGTCGTCAACGAACTGCCCGGCCGAATCGCGCCGACACGGATCGCCGAGGTCAGGCCGCGGGTTTCCGGTCTCATCATCGAGCGGGTCTTCCGTCAGGGCACGGTGGTGGAGGCCGGCGATCCGCTCTACCGAATCGACCCCGAACCATTTCAGGTGCGGGCCGACCGCGCGAAAGCGGTGCTCGCCCAGGCGGAGTCGTTGCGTGTCGCGGCCCAGCAACTCGCCGACCGGCAGGTGGAGCTTCGCGCCCGCAAGGTGGTCAGCGCGCAACAATATGACGACGCCGTGGCCGGTCTCGCCCGCGCGAACGCCGGCGTCGCGGTGGCCGAAGCGGAGATGGCGTCGTCGCAGATCGACCTGAAGCATACCGTGGTCAGAGCGCCGATCGCCGGCAGGATCGGCCGCGCCCGGATCACCGAAGGCGCGCTGGTTTCGCCCACGGATGTCGAGAACCTCGCGACGATTCAGCAGCTTGACCCGATCTACGCCGATTTCACACAGCCTTCGAACGCGCTTCTCGCGCTGCGCCGCGCGTATGAGGCTGGACGACTGGAGCGCGACGAGGACGGCGCGGCCGCAGTCCACCTGATGTTCGATGACGACACCGAGTACGCTCATGCCGGCAAGCTCCTCTTTTCCGAGGCGACGGTGGATGTGACCACCGGCCAGGTCACGCTCCGTGGCGAGTTCCCCAACCCGGAGGGGGATCTTCTTCCCGGCATGTATGTCCGCGTCCGCATCCAGCAGGGCGTCGAGCAGGGCGCGCTCGCGGTGCCGCAGCAGGCGGTGCAACGCGACGCCGGCGGCCAGGCGCAACTCTATATCGTCGGTGCGGAAAACAGGGTCGAGATCCGCGCCGTGTCCACGGGCCGGGTCATCGGCGAGCGCTGGGTGATCGAGGAAGGGCTGGAGCCCGGCGATAAAGTGATCGTCGAGGGCTTCCAGAAGATCCGCCCCGGAGCCATTGTCACGCCCGAGCCTTGGACGCGGGCCGACGCGCTGGAAAGCGCCGCCGCGGCCGCCAAGCGCGAAGGCTGAGGTCCGACATGTCCCGCTTCTTTATCGACCGGCCGATTTTCGCCTGGGTGATCGCGATCTTCATCCTGATCGCCGGGGGGCTGGTGCTGCCGCAGCTTCCGATCTCGCAATACCCTCCCGTCGCGCCGCCGCAAGTTTCGATCCAGACCAGCTATCCCGGCGCAGCGCCGGAGGATCTCTACCAGAGCGTCACCCAGCCGATCGAGGAGGAACTGAACGGCGTCGACGGCCTCCTTTATTTCGAATCGACCTCCGACGCCTCCGGCAGCGTCTCCATCGACGCCACCTTCGCGCCGGGCACCTCGCTCGACCAGGCGTCGGTCGAGGTTCAGAACCGCATCCGGCGGGTCGAGCCGCGTCTGCCCGAAGCGGTGACACGGCAGGGTATCCAGGTCGACGAAGCTTCGTCCGGCTTCCTGATGGTGGTCAGCCTGACCTCAGATGACGGCACCGTCACTCCAGTCGGGCTGGGTGATTATCTGACCCGCAACGTCGTCGGCGAGATCAGGCGCATCGAGGGCATAGGCGGCGCCCGGGTGTTCTCATCCCAGCGCTCGCTCCGGATCTGGCTTTATCCGGACCGGATGGTCGGCCTCAACATTACCGCCGCGGACGTGATCGCCTCCGTGCGCGCCCAGAACGCGCAGGTCGCGGCCGGCAAGATCGGCGCGCCGCCGAACACGGAAGGTCAGGAAATTACCGCCACGGTGCTGGTCGACGGCCAGCTTTCGACAATCGAGGAATTCGAGAACATCGTCCTGCGCGCCAATACCGACGGCTCCACGGTGCGCCTCGGTGATGTCGCGCGGATCGAGATCGGGGCGGAAAGCTACAACTTCTCCTCACGGCTGAACGGCCAGCCCTCCGCGGCGGTCGGCGTACAATTGTCCCCCACCGGCAACGCCATCGCTGCCTCTCAGGCGGTGCGCGCGAAGCTGGAGGAGCTCGAGGCGTTCTTTCCGGACGGGATCAGCTACCAGATCCCGTACGATTCCTCGCCTTTCGTCGAGCTTTCGATCCAGAAGGTCCTGAATACGCTGCTCGAAGCGATGGGTCTCGTCTTTCTGGTGATGCTCGTCTTTCTCCAGAGCCTTCGCTACACGGTCATTCCGGCGCTGGTGGTTCCGATCGCGCTTTCCGGCGCGATGGCGGTGCTTTTCGTCGCCGGGTTCTCGATCAACGTGCTGACGATGTTCGCTGCGGTGCTCGCCATCGGCATCCTCGTCGACGACGCGATCGTCGTGGTCGAGAATGTCGAGCGGATCATGTCGGAGGAAGGCCTGCCGCCGAAAGAGGCGACGATCAAGGCGATGGGGCAGATTCAGGGCGCCATTGTCGGCATCACGCTCGTCCTCGTTGCGGTTTTCATTCCGATGGCCTTCTTTCCGGGCGCGGTAGGCGTGATCTATCGCCAGTTCGCACTGACCATGGCGGTGTCGATCCTCTTTTCGGGTTTCCTCGCCCTCACATTCACGCCGGCGCTCGCCGCCAGCATCCTGAAACCGGTCGCCAAGGGGCACGGCCTTTCGCGGCGCGGTCCGTTCGGCTGGTTCAACCGGGGGCTCGCTTCCCTCACGCGCGGTTACGGCCGCTTCACCAGCCTTACCGCACGCCGGGCCGGGCTGATGATGATCGTGTATCTCGGCCTCGTCGGTGGGCTCGGGCATGGCTGGACGTTGCTCCCGGACTCGTTTCTCCCGGCCGAGGATCAGGGCTATCTCCTCGTCGATATCCAGGCGCCGCCCGAAGCGAGCGCGAGCCGAACGCTGGAGGTCATCAAGAAGGTCGAGGGCGTCTTTGCAGCCGAACCGGCAGTCGAGCGGGTCATCGCGATCCTCGGCTTCAGCTTTTCGGGCGCCGGCCAGAACGCGGCGCTCGCGTTCGTGACGCTGAAGGACTGGTCCGAGCGCGGGCCGAACGAAGCCGCGGCTGCCATCGCCGGCCGCGCGACCGGCAAACTGTTCGGAGTCAAGGATGGCATGGCCTTCGCCCTGTCGCCGCCGTCCATCCAGGGACTCGGCACGACCTCGGGCTTCGATTTTCGCCTGCAGGACCGGAACGGGGCCGGGCAGTCCGCCCTTGTCGCGGCCAAGGACCAGCTTCTCGCCGCCGCTGCGGAGAGTCCGGTGGTGACCGGCCTGCGCGTCACCGGCCTTCCGGCGGCGGCGCAGGTTCGGCTCGTCGTCGATCGCGAGAAGGCGAACGCCTTCGGGGTACTCTTTTCGGAGGTGAACGCGGCGGTCTCGGCCAATTTCGGCTCCGCCTACATCAACGATTTCCCGAATTCCGGGCGCATGCAACGGGTCACGCTGATGGCCGATGACGACGCGCGGATGAAGACTGAGGATATTCTCGCGCTCAATGTCCGTAACGTCCACGGCGGCATGGTGCCGCTGAAGGCCTTCGCCGACGTGGAATGGATCCGCGGCCCGCTCCAGATCGTCGGCTACAATGGCTATCCCGCGATCCGGATTTCCGGCGCCGCCGCGCCCGGTTACGCCTCCGGCGACGCGATCGCCGAGATGGAGCGGCTGATGGAGGCGCTGCCGCCCGGCTTCGGCTATGAGTGGACCGGCCAATCGCTGCAGGAGATCCAGTCGGGCACCCAGGCGCCCTATCTGATCGGTCTCAGCGTCGTTTTCATATTCCTGCTCCTCGCGGCGCTCTACGAAAGTTGGGCGATTCCACTCTCGGTGATGCTGGTGGTCCCGCTCGGCGCAATCGGCGCGGTGCTCGCAGTGATATCGCAGGACATGGCGAACGACGTCTATTTCAAGGTCGGGCTGATCGCGATCATCGGGCTTTCCGCGAAGAACGCGATTCTGATTATCGAGTTCGCCAAGGATGAATACGCCCAGGGCGAATCGCTGATGGAGGCGGCGCTCGGCGCGGCGAAGTTGCGCTTCCGGCCGATCCTGATGACCTCGCTCGCTTTCTCGCTGGGCGTCACGCCGCTGGCGCTGGCGACGGGGGCAAGCTCGGCCAGTCAGAACGCGATCGGCGTCGCGGTGCTGGGCGGCATGATCTCGGCGACGCTTTTCGCGCTGATCTTCGTTCCAGCCTTTTTCGTATTCGTAATGCGCCGCTTCGCCCGCAAGCGCCCGCGGTCGCATTCAGACGCCGGCCCGTCCCTTCCGACTGAGGTGAACGCGGATCATTGACGCAGCGGTTCGAACGGTTACGAACCCGCCGCGCCTGAAACCGGCGCGCCCGCCTGTTTTGACGAGGCGCGTTGCTCCGACCGTCTGAGCGCGACGCGGACGGTTTCCAGCTTGGCGCCAAGATGCGCGCGAAGCAGCGGGCCGAGCACGCCGGCGTCGCGCGCCCTCAGCGTTTCGAGAATTCGACCGTGCTCCTCGACCGCTTCGGCCCAGCGCTCCTCGGACATGTTGGCGAAGTAACGCGCGCGGCGCACGCGGCCGGCGAGGCCGCGCAAGGTCGCGGCGAGCGTCGGATTGCGCGCCGCGACGAGGATTGCGTCGTGAATTTTCTGGTTGCACTCGAAATACGGCCGGAGGTCGCGTTTCTCGTAGTGACCGAGCATCTCCTGATGCAGCCGGGCGATGGCGTCGATCTCTTCGTCCTCGATCCGGGCGCAGGCGAGTTCGCCTGCAAGCGCTTCGAGCGCGCCCATGATCGGAAAGACCTCGTCCAGATCGGCCAGCGTGAGGGGCGCTACGCTGGCGCCGTAATGCGGGGTCAGCCGGACAAGCCCCTCGTTCGAAAGCACTTTGATCGCCTCCCTCAAGGGCGTGCGGGAGACGGCGAAACGTGCGCAGAGCGCCTTCTCGTTGAGTTTCTCGCCGGGCTGAAGCTCGCCGGCGACGATCGCTTCACGCAGGTGTTCGACGATCTGGTCGTGCAGAGAGACTCGCGGGAGGGGCTGAGCGAGCGTCATACCGCCGCCTCCGCATCGAGCGACATTTCGAGTATGCGCGCCACATGAAGCGCCTCGCGCCCGCCGAAATCGGCTATCTGCGCGCGGCAGGAGGTGCCGTCCGCGACGATGAGCGAGTCTTCCGGCGCGGCGCGAACCGTGGGCGCGAGTGAAAGCTCGGCCATGGCGCGCGAGACCTCCTGCGATTCCGCCTGGTAGCCGAAGGCGCCCGCCATGCCGCAACAGGAAGACTCGATCATTTCGACAGCGAGATTCGGAACGAGCGACAGCGCTTCCCGGATCGGATCGACGACAGCATGCGCCTTCTGGTGGCAATGCCCGTGCACCAGCGCCCGCCGGGCGATGGCGTTGAAATTCGCGTCGAACTTCCCCGTCCGGCGCTCGCGGGCGACAAACTCCTCGAAGGTCATGATATTCCGTCCCATCTCCTCCGTCCAATCTCTCCCGAGCAGCATCGGCGCCTCGTCGCGAAAGGTGAGAATGCAGGACGGCTCCAGCCCGACGATGCTCTTTCCGGCGCTCAAGGCTTCGGCGAATACGCCGACGGAGCGGCGCATCTCCGCCTTCGCCGCATCGACAAGGCCGGCGGAGAGGTAGCTTCTGCCGCAACAGAGCGGCCGGCCGGCGCCCGCCGACGCCACGCCGACAGCATAGCCGGCGGCGCGGAGAACCCGCGTCGCGGCGCGAAGGTTGTCGGGCTCGAAATACCGGTTGAACGTGTCCGCGAAAACAAGGACGTCGCCACCCGCCGCGCCCTCTCTGAACGGTTTTCGCCATGACGGCAGCTTTCGCTTCGCGCTGAACCCGACCGCCCGCTCCGAAAGCGCCGCCAGCCCCGGAATCTGGTCGCGCGCGTTCGCCAGCCAACGGAGGCGCGCTGCCCAGGGCGCGTAGCGCGGCAGATGCGCGATGAGCCGCTCACGGAGCGGGACGCCATGCGCTTCGGCGCGCGCCGCCAGCACCTCGATCTTCATCTTCGCCATGTCGACCGACATCGGGCATTCGCGCTTGCAGGACTTGCATGAGACGCAAAGCTTCATCGTCTCCATCATCTCGTCCGATGCGAAGGCGCCCGGCCCAAGCTGACCGGTCAGGGCGAGACGGAGGGTGTTCGCCCGGCCGCGCGTCACGTCGCGCTCATTTCGCGTCGCGCGGTAGCTCGGGCACATCGCGCCGCCGGCGAGCTTCCGGCAGGCGCCGTTGTTGTTGCACATCTCCGCCGCGCCCGTCAGGCCGCCGGGCCAGGCGCTCCAGTCGAAGGCGGTGGCGCGGGGTTCGGCGGCGTAGCCTGGAGGCGTACGAAAGAGGCTGCGGTCGTCCATCTTCGGAGCGCGGGTGATCTTGCCGGGATTCAGAAGGCCGGCGGGATCGAACCGGTCCTTCACCTCCTCGAAGGCGCGGACGATCCGGCTTCCGAACATCCGTTCGTGAAACTCGGAACGCACGATGCCGTCACCATGTTCGCCGGAATGCGAACCCTTGTATTCGGCGACGATCGCGAACGCCTCCTCGGCGATGGCGCGAAGCTGGCGGGCGCCGAGTTCCTGCTTCAGGTTCAGCACCGGCCGGACATGGAGCAGACCGACCGAGGCGTGCGCATACCAGGTGCCGTCGGTCCCATGCTTGCGAAATACGCCGGTCAGCCGGTCGGTGAATTCCGCGAGATGCTCCAGTTCGACCGCGCAATCCTCGACAAACGAGACGGGTTTCCCTTCGCTCCGCATCGACATCATGATGTTGAGGCCCTGCGCGCGCACCCCCCAGATCCGCGCCTGAAAACCCGGGTCCTCAGCCTCGACGACGCCGCCCTCCGCCTTGCCGGGATCGCCCCAGCGAAAACCGAGCTCCGCCATCAGATCGCCGAGCGCGGTCAGCCGGCGGCGGTTCTCCGCCGAGTCGGGCTCCGCGAACTCCACCAGAAGAAGCGCGGCCGGATCGCCCCTGACGAACTCGTCGACGATGGGCCGGAATTGCGGGATGTCGCGCCCGAGCCGGATCATGTTGTGATCCATCAGCTCCACCGCCACCGGGTCCAGTTTCACGATATGCTGGGCCGCGTCCATCGCGGCGTAGAAGGTCGGGAAGTGGCACACGCCCAGCGTCTTCGCATCGAGCGTCGGCGAAAGCTGCAGCTCCAGCTTCCGGCTGATCGCCAGCGTGCCTTCGGAGCCGACCAGCAGATGCGCCATGTTGTTCGGCGCGGCCTCCGGCGTCAGCGCGTCGATATTGTAACCGCCGACGCGCCGCGAGACCTTCGGAAATCGCGCCTCGATCTCGGTCGCCTCGCGCGCGCCAAGCGCCAGCATCCCGGCGAAAAGCGAATCGTTCACGGAGCGCTCAACCGCGCCGAAACGCCTCGTCTCTCCATCCGCCAACATCGCCTCGATCGCGAGGGTGTTGTCGCGCATCTTGCCATAACGTCGCGAGCGCGAACCGCAGGAATTGTTCGCGGCCATGCCGCCGAGCGTGGCGCGCGAAGCCGTCGAGACATCCACAGGAAACCAGAGCCGGTCCTTTTTCAGCCCCCGGTTGAGTTCGTCCAGCACCAGCCCCGGCTCCACCGTGACGCGCCGCGATTCCAGATCGCAATCAAGCACGCGGTTCAGGTGCTTCGAGAAGTCGACGACGATGGCTTCGTTGACCGTCTGGCCGGATTGCGAGGTGCCGCCGCCGCGCGCCAGAACCGGAACCCCAGCCTCCACCGCGAAACTCCGCACAGCTTCCACGTCCTCCCACCGCTTCGGGATCACGACCGCGCGCGGCGTGATCTGATAGATCGAAGCGTCGGTCGCGTAACGGCCTTTGTCGAACGCGCCGTCCAGCGCCTCGCCTTCGATCTCAGTCCGCAATTTCTCGATATCGATGGACCCGGGCATGAATCCTCTTGACTGAATTTTGAATTCAAAATTCATTAGAGGGTAACGCACGATGGAATCAAGCGTGATGAACGGGGACGGGAACCAATGCGATCCGGCCGACATTTTCTTCAGATACCGGGGCCGACAAACACACCCGAACGTGTGCAGCGCGCCATGCACCGCGCCGTCATCGACCATCGCGGCCCGGGTTTCGCAGAACTCGGCGCCGGCGTGCTGGAGGGCCTGAAGGCGGTATTCAGAACCGAGCACCGTGTGGTTATCTATCCCGCGTCGGGCACGGGCGCGTGGGAAGCGGCGCTCGTCAACACGCTCGCCCCCGGCGATCGGGTGCTGATGTACGAGACCGGGCAGTTCGCCACGCTCTGGAAGAACATGGCGGCGAAGCTCGGGTTCGACCCGGTCTTCATGCAGGGCGACTGGCGGAGCGGCGCCAACGCCGAAGCCATCGGCGCGCAGCTTCGCACCGACAAGACGCACGCGATCAAGGCGGTCTGCGTCGTCCACAACGACACCGCCACCGGCGTCACCAGCGACATCGCCGCGGTGCGCCGGGCGATGGACGAGGCGGGGCACCCGGCGCTTCTGCTCGTCGACACCATCTCGTCGCTCGGTTCGATCGACTTCCGCATGGACGAATGGGGCGTCGACGTAACAGTTGCGGGCTCGCAAAAAGGGCTGATGCTGCCGCCGGGTCTCTCCTTCAACGCCATCAGCCCGAAGGCGATGGCGGCGGCGGAAGCCGGCGGCGACCGGCGTTCCTATTGGGACTGGCGCGACATGGCGGGGCCGAACGACAAGGGATTCTTCCCCTATACGCCGGCGACGACGCTGCTCTACGGCCTCCGGGAAGCGCTCGACATGCTGGCGGAGGAGGGGCTGGAGAACGTCTTCGCCCGCCACGCCCGTCATGCGGAGGCGACGCGCCGCGCCGTCGCGGGCTGGGAGCTCGAGGTGCTTTGCCGGAACCCGGCGGAATATTCGAACTCGCTCACCGCGGTGATGATGCCGGGGGAAAAGGGCGCCGACGCGCTCAGGAGGATCGTGCTCGACGGGTTCGACATGTCACTAGGCACCGGACTCAACAAGGTCGCCGACAAGGTGTTCAGAATCGGCCATCTCGGCGATTTCAACGATCTGATGCTGATGGGAACGCTTTCGGGCGTGGAGATGGGACTGCGCCGCGCGGATGTCGCCTACAAATCAGGCGGCGCCCAGGTGGCGATGGACTACCTCGCGGACAATCCGTTGCAAGAGACCTAGGACCAACCTTTCGACGATTCCGAAAACGGGACGCCGATCATTCAGGGAGGATGAAATGACTTGCAGATCCACGATCGCGGCGCTGGCCGCAACCATGTTGCTGGCGAGCGGCGTCAACGCCGCAGATATCACGTTGAAATTCGGCCATGTCGGCGAGCCGGGCTCGCTCTTCGCGGCCTCGGCCGAGGAATTTGCGAAGCGTGCGAACGAGAAGCTCGGCGACAGGGCCGAGGTTCAGGTCTTCGGCTCTTCGCAGCTCGGCAAGGACAGCGAATTGTTGCAAAAGCTGAAGCTCGGCCAGGTGACCTTCGCGCTGCCGAGTTCAGTGATGTCGTCGGTCTCGGATGAATTCGGCGTCTTCGAGATGCCCTATCTCATCAAGGACCGAACCCACATGAAGAAGGTTGAGGGAGCCCTATTGGAAAGCGTCCTGCAACCGGCGGCGGAGGCGAAAGGCTACCATATCCTGGCGCTCTGGGAGAATGGCTTTCGCCACATCACCAACAACGCGCGCCCGATCAACGTTCCCGCCGATCTCGAGGGTGTGAAGCTTCGCACGCCGAAGGGCGAGTGGCGGGTGAAGATGTTCCAGGCCTATGGCGCCAATCCGACACCTATGGCGTTTTCCGAGGTCTTCACAGCGCTTCAGACCGGCGTGATAGACGGACAGGAGAACCCCTTCGCGCAGATCGCGCCGGCGAAGTTCGGCGAGGTGCAGAAGTACCTCTCGATCACCGGGCACGTCTACACGCCCGCCTATGTTCTCGTCTCCAAATCCGAGTTCGAGGCCCTGCCGGAGGATGTCCGAACGATTCTCACCGAGACGGCGCAGGAGACGCAGGCCTTCGTCTACGAGACCGCAGCGCAGTTCGAGACCGACCTCCTGAAGGAACTCGAACAGCAGATGGAGGTCAACGAGGCTGATAAAGCCGCCTTCATCGAGGCGTCGCAGCCGATCTACGAGGAGTTCGGCGCCTCCGTCGACGGCGGCAAGGAACTCATCGACACGGTGCTGAATCTCCAGTGACGCGAATCCGGGGCGCGGCGACCGCCGCGTCCCGCTTCCCGCATCGCCCACCTTACGGCTGACCGGACCATGAAGCTTCTCAGGGACGCGCTCGAATGGCTGCTCGAATGGGCCACCATTCTTCTGATGGTCGGACTGACACTGATCGTGGTGGTCGCGGTGATCTTCCGCCTTCTGGGCCAGTCGTTCAGCTGGTATGACGAGGTGGCGGTGGTCGGCCTCGCCTGGATCACTTATTACGGGGCGGCGCTGGCGGCGCTGAAACGCCGGCATATCGGTTTCGATTCAGTGCTGCTGTCGTTGCCGACAGGGTTCCGCCTCGCCGCGGCGGTGTTCGCCGAGGCGGTCACGCTCGCTTTCTTCGCGCTGCTCGCCTGGGCGGGCATGCGGGTTCTGCAGGTGCTCGCCGGCGATACGCTGGTTTCGCTCGACTGGGTCCCGGTGCAACTCACACAATCCGTGATTCCGATCGGCGCCGGTCTCTTCATCGTCGCGCAACTCCTCTCCATGCCTGGCTATCTGCGCGCGGTGCGCGCCGGCGTGTCGCTGGAGCATGCCGAAATCGACGAACCCGTCCGATGAATTCGGCGTCTGCGAAGGACCCCGCCCGATGGTGATTGCCCTCCTCCTCGTCATCCTGCTGGCGCTGATCGTCATCAATGTCCCCATCGCCGTCGCGCTGGCGGTGGCGGGCGTCGCCGGGCTTCTGCTAACCGAAGGGCCGGGCGCGCTCGTCACCGTCGCGCTCGATATGTATGACGGCTCGACCAAATTCTCGCTGATCGCGATCCCGATGTTCGTTCTCGCCGGCGCAATCATGAATGCGAGCGGCATCACCGTGCGGCTGATCAATTTCGTCTCGGCTCTGATCGGCTTCGTGCGCGGCGGGCTTGCGATGGTGAATGTCGGGGTCTCGCTGTTCTTCGCCGAGATTTCCGGCTCGGCGGTCGCAGATGTCGCGGCGCTCGGCTCGATCATGATCCCGGAAATGAAGAAACGCGGCTATCCGAAGGAGTTCGCCGCCGCGCTCACATCGTCCTCCGCCTCGCTCGCAATCATCATTCCGCCGTCCATTCCGATGATCCTCTACGCGGTGTCGGCCGGCACCTCGATCGAGCAGTTGTTCGTCGCCGGGGTCGCGCCCGGCTTGCTCGGCGCGGCGGGACTGATGGGCGTCGCCTACTATTTCGCCCGGCGCTACAATCTTCCGGTGGAGGAGGCGTTCAACCTCCGCCGCGTGCGAGAAACCTTCATCGACGCGCTGCCCACCTTTGCGTTGCCGGTGATCATCCTCGGCGGCATCTTCGGCGGCTTCGTCACCGCGACCGAGGCGGCAGGTCTCGCGGTTCTCGCCTCCATCGTCGTCGGCATCTGGTACCGCGAAGTGGATCTGCGCAAGCTCAAGTCGGCGATGCTGGACGGCGGGATGCAGACGGCCGTGGTGATGCTGCTGGTGGCCGCTTCGGTGCTGATGGGCGGGTTCCTGACCCGGGCGCAGGTGCCGCAGCAGATGGCCGCCGATCTCCTCGCCTTCACCGACAACAAGTACATCATCCTGCTGATCCTGAACATCTTCTTTCTGGTGATCGGCTTCTTCCTGCATTCTGCGGCGGCGATCATTCTCGTGGTTCCAATCGTCGTTCCGCTGATCCATGGCGCGGGAATCGATCCGGTGCATTTCGGGCTCGTGGTGACGTTGAACCTCGCCATCGGGCAGCAGACGCCGCCGGTCGCCAGCGTTCTGATCACCGCCTGCTCCATCGCCCGCGCCAATATCTGGGAGGTCTCGAAGGTCAACCTGCCCTTCATCATCGTCTTGCTGACCGTGCTGATGATATGCACCTATGTTCCCGCCATCCCGATGTTTCTCGTGGAGTATTTCTACCGATGACCCTGACGCTCGACACCGCCCGCGCCATCATTCGAAACGTGTTCGCGGAGGGCGCCGCGAGAGGCTGCAAGCCGCTCTCCGTCGTCGTCCTCGATGGCGGCGGCCATGTGATCGCGTTCGAGCGGTCCGACGGCGGCAGCCCGATGCGCTTCGCAATCGCCCATGGCAAGGCGCATGGTGCAGTCATGATGGGGATCGGCTCGCGCGCCCTCTTCCAACGGGCGGAGGCGCAGCCCTATTTCATTCAGGCGATGAACACGCTGACTGACGGCGCGCTGGTGCCGGTCCCAGGCGGTGTTCTCGTCCGTTCGAACGACGCGATCATCGGCGCCGTCGGCGTCACCGGCGACACGTCCGATGCGGACGAAGCCTGCGCTGTCGCGGCGATCACGGCAGCCGGGTTCACGCCCGATCCGGGCGGCGCGCCCGCCTGATCAGGGCGCCCGATCCCCGTTTTTACCGCCGGCCGGCGCTCGCGGGCGCGGGTTCGGCGCGCGCTTCGGTCACCCGCTCGCCCTTGTCCAATAGCACGCCCCAATCCGAGGTCCTGATATTCTTCCGGATGATCTTCGCCGGATTGCCGGCGGCGGCGCAGCCCGAGGGGACATCACTGACGACGACGCTGCCGGCGCCTATGATGCAGTGATCGCCGATCGTCACGCCCGGCATCACGATGGAATGGCAGCCAATGAAACACCTGTCGCCGATGGTGGTCGTCAGATGCGCGCGCCGGCACATGTCATGCGACAAGACCGCGCAACCGAAGGTGACATATGAGAACTCACCGATATTGATGCCTTCGGGGTGGGTCTTGTCGAGTTTCGCATTGGAGGAGATGCGCGTCCCCTCGCCAATATTCATCCCCCAGATCCTATTGTAATAGATCCGGATCGCGCGCGTCAGAAGCCGGCTTATCTGGGTTCTTATCTTCTTCGGGCTGAGAGCCGCCATATTTCAACCTTGCCGGAGCGGCGCGAGTCTCACGCCAGCCAAACAAATCCGTCCGATCTTGCGACCGACGAGCAGGAACCTGTTACGCCCGTTTCCCCTCAAGCGCAACGAAGGGCCGCGCGGCCCGAAGGCGCCGAGCCTGCGCTCCGACTACGTGTCGCGCACGGTATGTGTCGGATAGATGCCGGCCCGCGCGCAGGCGGCTTCGATATCTTCGCCCTTCAGCGCGCCATGATCCGTCACCAGAACGGTTCCGAACCCCATCCCGGCGCCGCCGAGAATGTCGGTATGGAGCGTATCGCCGACCATTGCGATCCGCTCCCGCGGCATGGCGCCGACGCGGGAGAGGACAATCTCGTAGATCGCGGGGAAAGGCTTGCCGAAGAAGTGCGGATCGACGCCGGCGGCGTCCGCGACGCGGTGGGCGAAATAGCCGGGCTCCCGCGTCATTCCACCCTCCCGCGGCGCGACGATATCCGGGTTGCCGACGAAAACCGGGCGCGGCGACGCCTGAAGCGATGCTTCCAGCAGCGCCTGACGCGCCTCCGTCCACTCGCCCGACCCCATCAGGATGAAGCCGTCGACGCGATCATAGACGACGGGATCGTCGCCGAGGAACGCAATATCCAGATGCTCCAATTCCTCCCGCCCATAGGCCGCCGGCGTCATGATCCCCCATTGGCGCTCCGGCTCGCGCTTGAGCGCGGCGAGCAGCGTCTCACGGCTGGAAACGACATCCTCGGCGGGAAATTCAAATCCCAGCCGGCGGTATCTTTCGAGAAGAACGCGCTTCGGATAGCTGGCGGCGTTCGTGACGACCATGACCCGCTTTCCGGCGGCGCGCAGCTCCAGGACGCGTTCTGGGGCCCCGGCGATGGGTGTTTCGCCGATGTTGAGCACACCGAACGCATCGAGAAGAAACACATCGTAGAGATCGATCAGCGCGGATAGCGAGCGATGCGCGGTCGGCGTCCGCACGGCGCTGGCGGCGGGCAGCCGCCCGCGCACCCCCTCATAGGCGGCGAACGCCCACGCCGCTTCATTCGGCTCGTCCATCAGATAATCGCGCCCCGAACCTTGGCGGAGACCCATTCGCTGATCACGACGGCGACAAAGATCACGATCAGGATCAGCGCCACCTGCGGCCATGCGAGCGTGTTTAGCGAGGAAGATAGCTGCAACCCGATCCCCCCGGCGCCGACAAGACCAAGCACGGTGCTCTCACGGATGTTGATGTCCCAGCGAAAAACCGAGATGCCGGCGAAAGCAGGCAGGATCTGCGGCGCCACGCCATAAGCCATCACCTGCCACCGGCTGGCGCCGGTGGCGGTGATCGCCTCGACCTGGCTTTCATCGATCTCCTCGATCGCCTCGTAAAGCAGCTTGGCGCAGAAGCCGATCGAACGGATCGAGATAGCGATGACGCCGGCGAAGACGCCAGGCCCGATGATCGCGATCAGTAGCAGCGCCCAGATCAGCGAATTGATCGATCTTGTGGAGACGATGATCAGCAGCGCGACCGGTCGGATCAGGAACCGCGAAGGCGTGGTGTTCCGCGCCGCCAGAAACGCGACCGGCACCGCCATGATCAGCGCAAAGAGCGTGCCCAGCGTGGCGATGTTGAGCGTGTCCCAGATCGGCCGCCAGAGTTGGTCGATATAGGACCAGCGCGGCGGCGTCGCGCGTGAGAGTATGTCGCCGGCGATACGCGGCGCGTCCCAGACGAAGAACCAGGTGGTGGACGCCGATATCCGGTTCCAGCAGAAGACGAAGATGGCGACGCCGATCAGCCAGCCCGCCCAGCGGATCAGGGTCTCGCCCCTCGTCCGGCGCCGCCAGGCCTGGCCGCCGCCGGGTATGCTCCTGACCGGCATTACTGCATCCTCGCGCGGATAATTCCGGAAAGATATTCGAGCGCCATGACGATGACTATGATCATGAGGAGGATCGCCGCCGCCGTATCGAACTCATAGCGGTCGAACGCGGTGTTGAGCGTCGCGCCGATGCCGCCCGCGCCGACAAGGCCGAGAATCGCGCTTTCGCGGAAATTGATGTCGATCCGGTACATCGAAAGGCCGATCAGCCGCGGCATGACCTGCGGCTGAACCCCGTAATTGATCCATTGCAGCCAGCGCGCCCCGGTGGCGCGGATCGCCTCGCCCTGGCTCCGGTCCATGGCTTCGATGTCCTCCGCGAGAAGCTTGGAGAGAAAGCCGATGGTGGCGAAGGACAGCGTGAGGAACCCGGCGAGCGGGCCGAACCCGAAGATCGCCACCAGGAGGATCGCGACGATGATTTCCTGCAGCGCGCGCGAGACCGCAACGATGCCTCGGCAAATGACATAGACCGGCAGGGGCGCGATATTACGCGCCGCGCCGAGGCCGATCGGGATGGAAATCGCGATACCGACCACGGAGGCGCCCACCGTCATCACCAGGCTTTCCACCATGCCGTCGCGGATATCGCCCCAGCGACTGACGAAATCGGGCTCCATGAAGGCCATGATGAAGGCGGCGCCCCGGTCCAGCCCTTCGTAGACGCGAGACCAGTTCACCTCCAGCGTCGCGAAGGCGGCGACCAGATAGGCGAGCCCGCCAATCGTCAGCATCCAGCGCAGCCAGGCCCGTTTGATGAAGGGCGGCTTACGCCACTTTCGCCCGATCAGCGTGTCGAGTTCGGTCGCCGCGGTCACGCCGCCTCCTCCGACTCGTCCTTCTTGATCGTCTGATGCCAGTCCTCTTCGCCGTAAATCGTCGTCAGAACCTCGGGCGTCAGTGCGTCAGGCGGGCCGTCGAACTCGATCGCGCCGGCGCGAAGGCCGATAACGCGTTGAACGAACATCTGGGCGAGCGCCACATCGTGGATATTGATGATCGCGGCAAGGTCGCGCTCCGCGCACAACTCGCAGATGAGCCGCATGATCTGGCGCGAGGTTTTCGGGTCGAGCGAGGCGGTCGGCTCATCGACGAGCAGGAGCATGGGGTCCTGAATCAGCGCGCGGCAGATCCCGACCCGCTGACGCTGCCCTCCCGAAAGCTCATCTGCGCGCTTGTCCGCCATATGCGCGAGGCCGACGCGGTCCAGCAGGCGGAACGCCTCATCGACGTCGGATTGCGGGTAGCGGCGCAGAAAGCTTCGCCAGAAACCGACATAGCCGAGCCGGCCCGAGAGCACATTCTCCATCACCGTCAGCCGCTCGACCAACGCGTATTCCTGAAAGATCATGCCCATTCGGCGCCGTTCGCGCCGGAGCGCGCCGGCGCCGAGCCGGACCAGCTCCGTATCGGCGAGCCAGACCTTGCCTTCCGTCGGCTCGACCAGCCGATTGATGCAACGGATCAGCGTAGACTTGCCGGCCCCCGACGGCCCGATCAGCGCGAGCACCTGCCCCTTCGGAACTTCCAGATCGACAGATTTCAACGCCTGGTCGCCCGTCTTGTAGGTCTTGACCAGTTTCTCAAGCCTGAGCATGCCCACGCCCCTCACAATTCGAATGCGGGTGCGGCGGCCCGATGCAGGGCCGCCGCCGGACGCGGGTTACTCGCAGGCGTAGGAGACGCCGTTGGCGGCGTCGATCTTGCGGATCACTTCCCAGAAGTCCTTGTAGTTCATCTCAAGGAACTGGCCTTCGTTCGATTTCTCGAACTCTTTCTGGAGGCTCGACCCTTCCCACTCGAAGCTGAAGAACGCGTCGTGGATCTTCTGCTGAAGCTCAGGCTTCAAGTTGTAGACCACGCCGAAGCCGGTGGTCGGGAAGGTCTGCGATTTATAGAGCGAGACGACCTGGTCCGCCTTGATCACGTCGCGAAGGATCATCCGCTCCATGACGGAATTCGCGATCGCCGCCGCCGGATAGTCCTTGTTGGCGACGCCGAGGATCGAGTTGTCGTGCTTGCCGGAGAAGACCGGCTCGAAATCGCGCTCCGCCTCCAGCCCGAAATCCGCTTTCAGGATCGCCGAAGGCGCTTTGAACCCGGAATTCGAGGTCGGCGCGGTGAAGGCCATCTTCTTTCCCTTGATGTCCTCCAGCGATTCGACGCCGGAGCCGGGATAGGTGATGATCTCCATCTCGTAGCCGAAGCCGCCATCCTCAGAGGCCATGATGGTGAACGGGTGAAAACCGGCGCAGTTCACCGCGAGCGGGTTGGAGCCGGTGTTGAACCCGGCGATATGCAGGCGGCCGGAGCGCATCGCCTCGATCTGCGCCGCATTCGACTGGACCGGGAAGAAGACCACCTCCTTGCCCGTCGCTTCCCTCAAGTGGTCGAGGAAATCCGACCACGCCTCCTTGTAGACCGCCGGGTCCTCCACCGGCGTGTAGGCGAAGATCAACGTGTCCGGATCCAGCAGCTTGCTCTCGTCGGTCGGGGTGTCGGCGACGAGATCGCCGTCCCGGTCGCAATATCTCTGGTCGAGATCGCCGCGCGGGCAATCCTCCTGCGCCGCAGCCTGCGTTGCGTAACCTAGCGCTGCGACGGCGACGATGGCCGCCGTCAGTTCCTTGAGCGTCATTCCACTCTCCCTTTTTCCATGTCGGAAGCGACGGACGGACCGTACTTCTTCTTCCATTCCTTCTTGTGACACTCATATTTCATTTTTGCGACATCGGAAATACCGGCGTTTCCGTCTCGCGATGCTCGTCCCTTCCCTTCAGTCCTTGAGGTTGTTGATCAGGCGCGTTTCCAGCAGTTGGCCGGCGCGGTGCAGGATCGGATAGGCGACGACGGCGATCTGGCTGTTGAGATCCTTGATCGCGCTCAACGTCTCCAAATGGATGTTGCTGGATTCAAAGCTGGTCGAGGTCCCGTCGCCCAACCGTTTCAGATGTTTCTTCCGGCTCGCACGCTCCTGCTGCGTCATCTCGTTCTTCTCCTCCAGAAGAAGACGCGCGCTCTCCAGGTCGTCCGAGACGAGGACATTCGCCGCAAGATCGAGATTGGCGAGCAGGCTCTCGAACATGAGCACAAGCTCACGCCGTCCGGCGGGGGAGAATCTGATCGCCTTGTCGGACTTCTTCAGCGCCAGAGGAACCAGCCGCTTCACGACGATGTCGGCGGCGGATTCGAGCGCGATGGCGTATTCGGTGAGTTCGCGCGCGCGCTTCTCCTCGTCCTTCTTCAGGTGCGCGTGCGTCATCGCGGCGGCGTAGCGGCGAACGCCGTCCAGCGCCTTGTCCACGAAATCGTCCTGCGCCGCGATCTCTGCCGCCAGCTTCTTGTCGCCGCTGTCGTAAAGCTCCATCACCGGACGCGCCATGGTCTGGGTCAGTTGCGTCATGCGCAGCACTTCGCGCTTCAAGCTGGCGAGGGCGAGTTGCGGGGTCGACAGCGCCGCTTCGTCCAGCACCGATTTCTGCTCAACGGAGACCTCGAGGCGGGCCTCGCTCTCATGCGGCATCAACCGTTCGAACGGCTTCTGGAGAAATCCGCAGAGCGGCAGTGAGATCAAGAGAAGACAGTTGAAGATGATATGGACGTTGATCACCGTCTGCGCCTCGGACACCGCGGCGATATACGGGATCGCGGGCAGGTGGTTCACACCGATAACCGCCGCGATCGCGCCCGCGCCGCGGATCGCAAGATTGGCGGCCGGGATCCGGCGCGCGGCGGTCGGCATCGCGCGTGTAAGCCAGAGCGGCAGCATCGCGCTGCCAAGATTGGCGCCGAGCACGAGAGATGCGCCGGCCATCAGCGGCAGCGCGCCCACCGCGACCAGCGTCACGCACATCAGGATCGCGGCGACGCTCGAATGCATGATGAAGGCCAGCGCCGCCCCCACGATGAAGGCGGAGACATAATCGCTTTCGAGATAGCCGGCGATCGCGGGCAGAAATTCACTTTCCCTGATCGGCTCCATCGCCTGACGGAGGAACGAGAGCGCGATCAGGATGAAGGCGATTCCGATCAATATCCGCCCGGCCTGCTTCGTCGCCCGCCGGTTCGAATTCAGGAAAAGGCCCCCGCCGAGCGCCAGAAGAACCGGCTCCAGCCATTCATATTTGAACGACAGGATCTGAATCAGCAACGCCGAGCCGAGATCGGCCCCGAGAAGCGCGGGCAGTCCAGTGGCGAAGCCGATCGCGCCCACGCTCGCGAACCCCGCGACCAGAAGCGCGACTGCGGCGGAGCTTTGCAGAATCACGGCGAGCGTCAGCCCCGCCGCGGCCGCCCGCAGCGGCCCACCCGCCGTCGTCACAATGCGCCGGAAAGACGCGCCGAACGCGCGCTCTATCCCGGTGCGGACCATCCGCACCGCGTAGAGCAGCAGCATCGTTGCGCCGAGCAGTTGCGTCAGGAACGCGAGTATCGCCATACCGTGCCTTCTTACTCCCGTCGCGGCGCCGGCTCCACCGGATCCGGGCCAGGCACGCCCTGTACGTCCGCGTCTTCATCGAAAGGACTATATTTTGTCGTCTTTTTGTAACATATTATGTCTAAATGAAAAGTGGAATGATCGTTTGGGGCATGGAAAACGCGCGAATGCTGACCAAGACCGGCCTCCGTCAAAGCCAGATCGTCGAACGGACGCGGTTCCGCAACACGGTGTCGATCGAGGAACTCGCGACCGAGTTCGGCGTTTCTATGCAGACCATCCGCCGCGACATCAATGCGCTCTGCGACGCCAATATCCTCCGTCGGCGCCATGGCGGAGCGGAATTGATGGAACACCCGGTCAACACCGCCTATGACGCACGGCGCGCGCTCAACACCGGGGCGAAGCGCGCCATCGCAAGCGCGGTGTGCGAGATGATCGAGGACGGCGCCACGATCTTCATCTCGATCGGGACGACACCGGCGATTGTGGCGCATGAATTGCACGCTTTGAAGAACCTGACCGTCGTGACCAACAACCTGAACGCCGCGATGGCGCTGACGGCCGAACGCTCGAACCGAATCATCATACCGGGCGGAGAGATCAGGCTCCCGGACCGGGACCTGCTCAGCGACGAGGCGAGCGCCGTCTTCACCCGCTACCGGGCGGATTTCGGGATATATGGAGTCGGCGGGATCGACGCCGATGGCAGCCTTCTCGACTTTCATCGCGCGGAGGTGCGCGCGCGCGAGGCGATCCGAGAGAACGCCCGGTGTTCGGTCCTCGTCGCCGACAGCTCGAAATTCGGCCGGCCGGCGCCTGCGCTCGGCGGGATGATCGACGACGCGGATCACGTCGTGATCGAAGCGCGCCCCGAAGCGGACTACGCGCATATTCTGGAGCGACTCGGCGAGCGGCTTCGCATCACGGAAGAGATTGTGACATGAACGCCTCTCCCTTCCTTTCGCTCGACGGCGTCTCGAAGCGCTGGAACGATCAACTCGGCGTGGAGGACATCAATCTCAGCGTTCCGGAGGGCGACTTTGTCGCGCTGCTCGGCCCATCCGGCTGCGGCAAGTCGACGACGCTCAGGCTTATCGCCGGACTGGAGACGCCGGATCAGGGCGCCGTTTCGATCGGCGGCGCGGACGTCACCGCCAGCCCTGCGTCGAAGCGCAACCTTTCGATGGTGTTCCAGTCCTACGCTCTATTTCCGCATCTCGACGTCGCCGAAAATATTCTCTTCGGGCTCAAGGTGCGGCGCACCCCGCGCCCGGAGCAAAAGGTAAAGCTGGCGCGGGCGTTGAAAATGACCGGGCTCGAGGGGCTGGAGCAACGCAAGCCGGGTGAAATTTCCGGCGGCCAGCGCCAGCGGGTCGCCCTCGCCCGCGCCATCGTCGCCGGGCACCCGCTTTGCCTGATGGACGAGCCGCTCTCGAATCTCGACGCCAAGCTCCGGCATTCGGTCCGCCGGGACATCAAGCGCATTCAACGCGAACTTGGCATGACCGTGCTCTACGTCACGCATGATCAGACCGAAGCGATGAGCATGGCCGACATCGTCGTTCTCATGAAAGATGGGCGGATCGAACAGGCGGGGCGGCCGGCCGAACTCTACAACGAGCCCGCCAGCACTTTTGTCGCCAGCTTCGTCGGCAGCCCGCCGATGGCGTTGATCGAAGCGGAGGCCCTGCCCCGCCTCGCCGACGGCCGCTCCGTCATCTTCGGCGTCCGGCCGGAGGATCTCAGTATCGTCGAACCGGGCGAGGGCGCGCTCAAGGCCACGGTGACCGAATGCGAGTACATGGGAGCCGAGACCTTCCTTTCCTTCGCGCATCCGAACGCCAATGGTCTGACTGTCCGCATCGCAGGCGAAGCGACGCGGCCCGCCGGCGAAACGGTCGAGCTGTCGTTCCCGAAGGACCGGCTCCATGTATTCGACCGCGAAACCGGCAGGCGAATCGCGGGAACCGCGCAAAATCCTCCCGCGACGGGCCGCAAGAGCCCGCGTGGGCCGATCGCTGAAGAGCGTGACACTGAAACTCTCGATGAACTCCCATTTGACCCAACTGACAGGGGAACCCCATGACAACGCTGAATCTCAAATCGGTTCTGCTCGCGGGCGGGATCGCGGCGCTCGCGGCGCCGGCCTTCGCGAAGACCGAACTCACCATGTACTACCCGATCGCCGTCGGCGGCGCACTGACCGAGGTGGTGGACGGGATCGTCGCCGATTTCGAGGCGGAGAACCCCGATATCGACGTCACCGCGATCTACGCGGGCAATTATGACGACACCCGCGTGCGCGCGCTTTCGGCCATCGGTTCGGGCGAGCCGGCGCAGCTGGCGGTCATGTTCTCGATCGACGCCTATGACCTGATCGAGCAGGATCTGATCATCCCCTTCGATGACGTGATCTCTTCAGACGAGGAGAAGGCCTGGCTGAATGGCTTCTACCCGGCGCTGATGGCGAACGGTCAGATCGAGGGCAAGACCTGGGGCGTGCCGTTCCAGCGCTCCACAATCGTCGCCTATTACAACAAGGACATGTTCGAAGCCGCCGGACTCGACCCGGATCATCCGCCGGAGACCTGGGACGAGATGGTGGAGATGGGCAAAGCGCTCACCAAGAATGGGGCCTACGGCCTCATGATCCCGTCCACCGGCTATCCCTACTGGATGTTCCAGGCGCTGGCGATCCAGAACGGCAAGGAGCTGATGTCTTCTGACGGGCTTCACACCTATTTCGACGACCCGGCGGTGATCGAGACGCTGGAGTTCTGGAAAGGGCTTTCCGTCGATCACAAGATCATGCCCGAGGGCACCGTCGAGTGGGGCACGCTGCGCCAGGCCTTCCTCGAAGGGCAGACGGCGATGATGTGGCATTCGACCGGCAATCTCACCGCGGTCAAGAATGAGGCGAATTTCGACTTCGGTGTCGCCACCCTGCCCGGGAATGTGCGCAAGGGCTCCCCGACCGGCGGCGGCAATTTCTATCTCTTCAAGAATTCGACTGATGAGGAGAAAGCCGCGGCGCTTAAGCTGATCCGCTTCATGACCTCGCCGGAGCAGGCCGCGGAATGGTCGATCGCCACTGGCTACATGGGCGTCAGCCCGGCGGCCTACGAGACGGACGCGCTGAAGGCCTATACGGCGGAGTTCCCGCCGGCGCTGGTCGCGCGCGACCAACTCGAGGACGCGGTGGCCGAGTTCTCGACCTTCGAGACGGCGCGGGTCCGCGACGGCCTCAACAACGCCATCCAGTCCGCCCTGACCGGCGCGAAGGAACCCGCCGATGCGCTGGGCGAGGCTCAGGCCGCCGCCGAGCGCCTGTTGAAGCCCTATCGCTGACGGGCGACGGATTGACGGGGCGCCCTCGGGCGCCTCGTCTGCTGAAAGGCGCGCATGAACGAACTCGCCCGACTTGAACGCCGAAGGCGGATCATCAACGGCTGGCTGCTGCTGTCGCCGGCGCTGATTTTCCTGTCCCTCTTCGCCTTCATCCCCTCGGTGGCGACCTTGTGGGAGAGTCTCTTCTCACGCGGCACGCGCCGCAATCCGAGTGAGTTCATCGGCGGCGGGAACTACGCCGACCTTTTCGCCGACCCGACATTCTGGCTCGTCGTGAAGAACAACCTTCTCTACGCTGGCGTCACGATCCCGGTCTCCATCGTCATCGCGCTTTCGATGGCGCTCTGGGCGAACTCGAAAATTTCCGCACGGGGGTTCGTGCGCACCGCCTATTTCACACCGACCGTGCTGCCAATGATCGCGGCTGCCAATCTCTGGCTCTTCTTCTACACGCCGGGCCTCGGCGTGCTCGACCAGATCGGGGCGCTGTTCGGGTTCACCTCCGTCAACTGGCTGGGTCAGCCAGAAACCGCGCTCTGGGCCATCGTGATCGTCACGATCTGGAAGGAGAGCGGCTTTTTCATGATCTTCTACCTCGCCGCGCTACAGACGATTCCACCCGATCTGAAGGAGGCGGCGGATATCGAAGGCGCGAGCCGCTGGACCTATACGCGGCGCGTCGTCCTGCCTCTTCTGGCCCCGACGACGCTCTTCGTCATGGTCAACGCGCTGATCAACTCGGTGAAGCTGATCGACCATCTCTTCATTCTCACCAAGGGCGGCCCGTCGGACGCCTCGAAACTGATCCTCTATTACATCTGGGAGATGGCCTTCGCCTATTTCGACGCGCCCCACGCGGCGGCGATGACGGTGCTGGTGCTGGTCGTCCTCGGGATTGTCGCGGCGGTCCAGTTCACACTGCTTGACCGCAGGACCCATTACCGATGAGCGGCGGGCTGGCACGGCTGCTCGACACCACGGGCGCATGGCTTCTCGCGGTCGTCTGGGTGGCGCCGCTCGTCTTCGCCTTCTGGGCGGCGTTCCACAGCACGTCGGACGCGGTCAATTTCAACATTGGTTCGGCCTGGACGCTGGAGAATTTCCGCACCGCATGGACGGGCGCGCCGTGGTTGCGCTATTTCCTCAACACATTCCTTCTGGTGACGGTGGTGCTTTCGGGGCAGCTCGTCCTCACGACGCTGGCCGGTTACGCCTTCGCGCAGTTCGATTTTCCGGGACGGGACACGGTCTTCATCCTTGTGCTGCTCCAGCTCTTCATTTTGCCCGAAGTGCTGATCGTCGAAAACTACGCAATGGTCTCGCGACTCGGTCTTTTCGACACGGTGTTCGGCATCGGCGCCCCTTATTGGGCCAGCGCATTCGGCATCTTCCTGATGCGCCAGGCGTTCAAATCGGTGCCGAGGGAACTGGACGAGGCGGCGCGGATCGAGGGGTGCGGCTGGCTCGGCGTCCTCTGGCGGGTCTATGTGCCCGCCGCGCGGCCGACCTATATCGCTTATGCGCTGGTTTCCGTCTCGACCCACTGGAACAATTTCCTCTGGCCGCTGATCGTCACCAATTCCGAGGAGACGCGCCCTCTCACGGTCGGCCTTTCGATTTTCGCGGCGCCGGAGAACGGCGTGAATATATCGGTCATATCAGCGGCGACGATCATGACCGTCGCACCATTGCTGATCGCCTTCCTGATCTTCCAGCGCCAGTTCGTTCAGGCGTTCCTGCGCGCCGGGATTCGTTAAAAGGCCGGCTGGACAAGCCTGGGCAATCAGGGGAACATGGGGTCGATCCAAGGGCCAACCCCAAACAGACGAGGACGGAATGCTTGACGTGGATCGAAGTTCCGAGTTTGAGCGCCTGCCGCCAGAACAGGCCCGCGCCCTGATCGCGCGCGGCGAACACACCGGCGGCACGGCGAACATGGCGAACGGGCGCGTGCAGGGGAATCTGGTGATTCTGCCGAAGGCCTACGCTCTCGACTTTTTCACTTTCTGCCACGCCAACCCCAAGCCCTGCCCGCTGCTCGGCGTATCGCAAGCCGGCGACCCGGCCCTGCCGATGCTGGGCGACATCGACATCCGCACGGATGTCCCACATTACTATATCTACAGGGACGGACGCTTCGTTGAAGAGGTGACGGAGATCGGGAGCTACTGGCGCGAGGACCTCGTCAGCTTTGTTCTCGGCTGCTCCTACTCCTTCGAGGAGCCGCTGATGGCGGCCGGCATCGGCCTCCGCCATGTCGAGCTTGGCCGCGTCGTGCCGATGTATCGCACGAACATCGAAACCCGCCCGGCCGGCCCCTTCGGCGGCGGCCTCGTCGTTTCGATGCGGCCGATGAAGCCGGCCGACGCGATCCGGGCTGTTCAGATCACCACCCGGTTTCCCGCCGTTCACGGCGCGCCGGTGCATCTGGCCGAACCTGAGCAGATCGGGATTCGCGACCTGATGACGCCGGACTGGGGCGACCCGCCTGAAATGCGCGACGGAGAAATCCCGGTTTTCTGGGCGTGCGGAGTCACTCCGCAGGTCGCCATCGAGCGCGCCCGGCCTGAAATCTGCATAACGCACAAGCCCGGACACATGCTGATCACCGATCTCGACAACGCGTCGCTCGCAGCCATCTGAACCAGCGTGACCAATCAAGATTTTGAAAGGAAGACCATGCCGAACCCCCATGCCCACCTCGCCTGTCTAACCACTCTGACAGCCATCGCGATGCTCGCCGCGGCGCCAGCCGGGGCGCAGGACCTGATGGAGCGCGAGTTCAGCGTGGTCGGAAGCTGGAGCACGTCGAGCCTCTATCCCGACCACGAGGTCCCGTTCTGGACCAAGACGCTGCCTGAAGCGTCGAACGGCGCCATCACCGTGAATATCAAGGCTTTTGACGAACTCGGCCTGTCCGGCGGCGCTGTCTATGAAATGGTTCAGCAGGGCGTCTACGACGTCGGCGCGACGGTGATGGACTATGTCGCCGGCGACGACCCGCGGCTCGAAGGGGTCGACCTCTCCGGCATCGCCGACCCCGTCCTCGCGCGCGAGATCGCCGACGCCTATCGCCCGCAGCTTGCGGCGGTGTTCGACGAGACCTTCGGCGGCAAGCTCCTCGCGGTCGTTCCGTTCACCTCGCAGGTTGTTTTTTGCAACACACCCATCAAGGGGCTTGAGGATTTCGACGGCAAGCGCATCCGCGGCTCCGGCCGGATGACAATCGATTTCATCGAGGCGCTCGGCGGCACCGGGGTCGACGTCTCCTTCAACGAGGTCACGATCGCGATGGAGCGCGGCGTGATCGACTGCGGCATCACCGGCTCGCTGTCCGGCTATCTCGCCGGCTGGCCCGAAGCGGCGACCCACTTCTACCCGCTGCCGGCCGGCGGCTGGGACCCGGTCGGCATCGTCATGCGGAACGATGTCTGGGAGGGGCTCGACGAGGCGACGCAAACCTTCCTCATGGATGAGTTCGCAAAGTTCGAGGACAGCGTCTGGACCGACGCCAGCAAATCGACCGAGGTGGGCATCGCCTGCAACACTGGCGGCGACTGTCCTTATGGCGACGCGGCCGATCTGACTTTGGTCCAGATCACCGACGCCGATCTCAAGACGGCGCTCGCCACGCTGAAGGACGACGTGCTGCCGCTCTGGGCCGAGCGCTGTGGCGAGGCCTGCATCGAAAACTGGAACTCGACCGTGGGCAAGGTGCTGGATATCAGCGCCGCCGCCAAATAGCGGCTCGCACGCCGCACCGATGAAAGGGGGCCGGGCCTGGTGGACCGTTTGACGAGCCTACCGAGAAGCCTCGACATCGTCATTTCGTCGGCTGACAAGATCGCGCGCGTCGCCCTGCTTATGGGCGGCGCGCTGATGTTGCTTTCCGCCTTCATGATCGGGATGGACGTCGTCCTGCGGCGGGTCTTCGGCGTATCGACATGGGGGGCGGGAGAGCTTTCCTATTACGCGCTCGCCGTTTCAACGAGTTGGGCGTTCTCCTATGCGATGCTGACCAAGACCCATATCCGCATCGCCATCCTGACCGAGCGCCTGACGCCCCCCGTGCGCGCCGCGTGCGATATCATCGCGCTTCTGGCGATGGGGTGGTTCTCCACCACGGCTTGCTGGGCGATCTGGGGTCTGCTCGAGCGGACGTGGGGGCGGGGAACGACCTCGCTCACGGCGCTCGCCACGCCGATCTGGATTCCGCAGGCGCTCTGGCTCGCCGGGTTCGCCTTCTTCACGCTGATCATCGCGCTCCTCGTTCTCAGGGTGCTGGCGGCGCTGTTTATCGAGCGCTCCTACGCGATCGCGACCCTGCACGGCGGCGCCCCGACGACGGCGCAGGAAACCGAAAGCGCCATCGCCGAAGGCCGAGCGAGCGTTCACAAGGATACACTCTGATGCTGGGCGTTTCGATCGTCGTCCTTCTGGCGCTGCTGGCGCTCAGCGTGCCGGTTGCGGCGGCGCTCTTCATCCTCGGCGTGACGCTCGACTGGGGCTATTCGCCGGCGCCGCTGATCAACGCGCTCGGCAGCCAGCTCTGGAGCACATCGACCAGCTTCATCCTCGTCGCAATCCCGCTCTTCATCATGATCGGCGAGATTCTCCAGCGCTCGGGAATCGCCGCCAAGGTCTATGACGCGCTCGACGCATGGCTCTCCTGGATGCCGGGCGGGCTGATGCACGCCAATATCGGCACGGCGACCTTCTTTTCCGCGACCTCCGGCTCTTCGGTCGCGACCGCCGCCACGGTCGCTACGATCGGAATGCCGCAGGCGCGCAGGCTTGGTTACGATGAGCGGTTCTTCGCGGGCTCGATCGCGGCGGGCGGCACGCTCGGCATCCTCATTCCGCCCTCGATCAATCTGATCGTCTACGGATTTCTCGCGCGGACTTCGATCCCGCAGCTCTTTCTCGCCGGCATCGTGCCGGGCGTGCTCATGGCGCTGCTCTTCATGATTATCATCGCGGCTCTTTGCGCGTGGAAGCCGCATTGGGGCGGTGGGCGGCGTTCGGCCACCATGTCCGAGCGACTGTCCAAACTGCGCCATTTAGGGCCGATTCTTTTGCTCTTCGCCTTCATTATCGGATCGATCTACGCCGGATGGGCCACTCCGACGGAGGCGGCGGCCATAGGCGTGATCGCGGCGCTGGTCATGGCCTGGGCCGCCGGCGGCCTTTCATGGCGCATGATCTTCGAGACGCTCGAAGGCACGATGCGCACGACGGTGATGATCATGCTGATCCTGATTGCCGCGAACTTTCTCAACTTCGTGCTGGCCTCCGTCGGGCTGACCGACCGTCTGCTCGAGGTGATCACCGAACTCGACCTCGGCCCCATGCAGACGCTGATGCTGTTGATCGCGTTCTATATCGTCCTCGGCTTCTTCGTCGAAACGCTCTCGCTGATGATCGTGACCATCCCCATCGTCATACCCATCGTCTCCGGGCTGGGGTTCGATCTCGTCTGGTTCGGCATCCTGTTGATCGTGCTGATCGAGATGGCGCTTATCACGCCGCCGATCGGCCTCAATCTCTATGTCGTGCAGGGGGTGCGCGACCGGGGGTCGCTGAACGAAGTGATCGTCGGCGTCATTCCGTTCGCCGTGGCGATGTTGTTGATGATCGTGGCGCTCCTGCTGTTCCCAGGGCTCGCGCTCTTCCTTCCCGGTTTCGCCGAGGGCTGACTTCAATCTTTGAACCGGTCCGACAAGGGGCTATTAGTCCCGCAAGCGGAACAGAATCCAATGGAGCATGGAACATGACGAAAAAGATCTCGGGCGGCGTTCTCTCCCCCGTTGTCACGCCGTTCGACGCCGAACTGAGGCCGGACCGGACACGCTGGCTGGCCCATTGCCGTTGGCTTCTGTCGCAGGATTGCGGGCTGGCGATTTTCGGCACAAATTCCGAGGCGAACTCGCTTTCGCTGGCCGAGCGGCGCGATCTTTTGGAAACCGCTGCGCAGGAGCTCGACCCCGGCAGACTGATGCCGGGAACCGGCGCCTGCGCCCTGCCCGACGCGGTGGAACTGACTCGTGCGGCCGTGGACTCGGGGTGCGCCGGCGTGCTGATGCTGCCGCCCTTCTACTACAAGGGCGTCCCCGATGACGGGCTCTTCGCGTTCTACTCAGAAATCATCCAGCGCATCGGCGACGAGCGGCTGCGCATCTACCTCTACCACATCCCACCGGTGAGCCAGGTTCCGATCTCGCTCGACCTGATCGAGCGTCTTCTGGCCGAGTATCCGGGAACGATCGCCGGCGTAAAGGACAGTTCAGGCGATTGGGCGAACACCGCTGCGATGATCGAGCGGTTCGACGATTTCGACGTCTTCGCCGGTTCGGAAGAGTTCCTGCTGCCGACATTGCGCGCGGGCGGGGCGGGCTGCATCAGCGCCACGGCGAACATAAACCCAGCGGCGATCCACGACGTCTTCGTCAATTGGGAAGCGCCCGACGCGGACGCGCGACAGGAGGCGATCACCGCGTTCCGGCGCGGGATTGCGAAATTCCCGATGATTCCGGCGCTCAAGGCGGTGATCGGTCTGCGTACCGACGATCCGGACTGGGGGCGGGTGCGCCCGCCGCTGATGCGGCTCGATGAAGCCGCGCTCACAGCGCTGGCGCAGGTCATCGATCAGGCGGATTTTCAGATGCCCGGGCGGCGTGAAGCGGCGTAGCGATCGCTGAAACGCAGTCCATTCAACGCAAGAGACGGAAGGAGAGGCGGCATGTCGACGACATTGTTGCGACTGGAACCACATGATGGCGCCGCCAGAGATGTGACGATCGACCGGGCGATCGTGGCGGGTTGGACCGGCCGCGATCAAGCCACCGTAGATCACCACGTCGCGGAACTGGCGGAGCTCGGCATCGCGCCGCCGTCGGAAACACCTCTCTACTATCGGGTGGCGGCGGCCATGGCGACCGGCGCGACGGTGATCGAAGTCGTCGGCGACGGCACGTCCGGCGAAGTCGAGCCAGTCTTGATCGACGACGGCGACCACCTCTGGCTGGGGTTGGGTTCGGACCACACGGATCGCGAACTTGAGGCGCATTCCATCGCGCTATCCAAGCAGATCTGCCACAAGCCGATCGCGCGCGCGGTCTGGTCGTACGACGAAGTGCGGGATCATCTCGACGCGCTGGAACTGCGCGCGTGGATCCGGAGCGCCCCGGAAGAAGATTGGGTACTCTATCAGGAAGGAACCCTAGCCGATATTCGCCCCCTGCCGGAGCTCATCACCGGCTCACCCGCGGCGAAAGGCGCCGGGCGGCTGGAGCCGGGCGCCGCAATGATGTGCGGCACCGTGCCCGCGCTCGGCGGCGTGCGGCCGGCGCGCTTTTTTCGCATGGAGCTCCGTGATCCGGTTCTGGGACGGTCGATCGAGCATGCTTACGAGACACTGACCCTTCCGATCATCGCCTGACGTAAGGGCCCGCGCGGATTACATCATTTGCGCGGGCAACCATGTCGCGATCGCTGGAAACGTGATGAGGATCGCGACGCCGATCAGCATCATCACGAAAAAGGGCGCGGTCGCCTTGGCGACGTAGAAAATATTGCGCCCGGTCAGCAGCTGCACGACGAAGAGGTTGAAGCCCACTGGCGGCGTGATCTGCGCGATCTCGACCACGAGAACCATGTAGACACCGAACCAGAGCGGGTCGATCCCCGCCGCCTGCGCCATAGGCAGGACGATCGAAATCGTCAGCACGATGATCGAGATTCCATCCAGAAAGCAGCCGAGGATCAGGAACAGAAGCGTCAGTGCCGCGAGCAGCGGATAAGCGGTGAGACCATAGCTGTTGATGAGATTCGCCAGCGCGCGCGGAATGCCGCTATAGCCCATCACGCTGGTCAGAAAAGCCGCCGAGCCGATGATGAAACCGATCATGCAGGAGGTCCGCGTGGCGCCATAAAGGCTCTCCCGGAACGCCACTCGATCCATGCCGCCGGAAACGAAGGCGATGATCAGCGAACCGGCGACGCCAAGCGAGGCCGCCTCCGTCGGCGTCGCATAACCGCCATAGATCGAACCGATCACCGCGACGATCAGAAAGACGACGGGCAGAAGCAGGCGCAGCCTGTAAAGCCGCTCGCGCCAGGTCATCCTTTCGACCAGCGCCGGCATCTTGCCGGGATGCAGAAGCGCCCAGATCGCGATATAGCCCATCAGCAGCGCCATGAGCATCAGCCCCGGAAACACCCCCGCGATGAAGAGCCGCCCGATCGAGACGTTGGCGGAGACGCCATAAACGATCATCATGATCGAGGGTGGAATCAGCAGGCCGAGCGTGCCCGAGGCGGCGAGCGAGCCGACAGAGATGCGCTCGTCATAGCCGCGCGCCTTCAGTTCCGGCAGCGACATGCGTCCGACCGTCGCCGCCGTCGCCGCCGAAGAGCCGCTGACCGCGGCGAAGACGCCGCAACCGAGAACATTGACGTGCAGCAGGCGTCCCGGCAGCCGCGTCACCCAAGGCGCAAGCCCCTGGAAAAGATCGTCCGAAAGCCGCGAGCGAAAGAGGATCTCGCCCATCCAGACGAAAAGCGGCAGAGCCGTCAGCGTCCAGCCGCTGAGCGCGCTCCAATATGTCTGCGGCATCACCAGCGTGACCGGCGCGCTGGTGACCGACCACATACCGATGATACTGATAAGCAGGAGAGAGACCGCCACCCAGATCCCGCCTCCGAGGAAGAGAAGCAGCAATACGCCGAGAAACGGACTGAAGGTGATGGGATCCATGGTTATGCGCCTGGCTCTTCACCGCGCGCCACGCGGCTTTCGGTGTCCTCGAATGCGCGATAGGTCGGCTCACGCCCGCTGAGAACAAGAACGAGCTGCTCGATCAGCGCGATCTCCATCAGGATTATTCCGAGCGCCATCGCAATCTGTGGAATCCAGAGCGGCACCGGCACCAGCCCGACTGAAACATCGCCGAAGCGGTAGGAGTCCCAGGTCATCATCGTCGCCGACCAAGCGAAAAGCCCGATGGCGAAGACGGCGCCGGAGAGGCACCAGATCTCGACCAACCGCCGCGGCCCGGGCGGAAGGGCCTGAAGGACGAGCCCGACGCGGATATGCCCGCCCGAACGCAGCGTCCAGGCGAGCGCGAGAAAGATCGAAGCCGCCATGCAGAAGCCAGCGAACTCGGTTCCCGTCGAGACGAGATATCCGAGCGTTCGGCCCACGATCTGAATGAAGGTGAGCAGCGCGATGGCGGCGAGCAACACAGCCGACAGGACGCCGGCGAGATGAAAGATCCCGTCCAGCACCTTCACTCTGAAGCCGCCGCCACGGATCACTTATTCCATCGCTCTGTAGCGGTCGATCACCGCCTGACCCTCGTCGCCCGCAGTCTCAAGCCATTCGCCCAGCATCGCCTTGCCGATCTCCTTCAGGCCGGCGAGAAACGCGTCGTTCGGCTTCTTCACGGTAATGCCGTTCTCGGCGAGCGTCGCGATCTGCTCCTCGGTCACCGCGGGGGCGTTCTTCCAGGCGCGCTTCTCGGCGGCGGCGGAGGCTTTCATCACCGCTTCCTGCTCATCTTTCGACAGCCCGTCAAAGACATCTTGGTTCATCACGATGACGTTCCAGGTGATGAAGGCCTCGACATCATAGAAATGGCTAACGAAATCCCAAGCCTGAGTGTCGACGCCGGTCGTCGGCGAGGTGATCATCGCCTCGACCACGCCGGTCGCGAAGGCCTGCGGCACCTCGGACTGCTGGATCGTCACCGGGGTCGCGCCCATCAGTTCCGCCAGCCGGGCGGTGCTGGGGTTATAGGCGCGCATCGTCACCCCGTCGAAATCGGAAAGATCGTTGATCTCCTTGTCGGCGTAGATGCCCTGACGCGGCCATGACTGGATGAAGAGCAGCTTCACGCCGCGTTTGGCCAGCTCCTCCTCGATCGCCGGACGCGCCGCCTTCGCCAGCTTGCGGTTCGCCTCGTAGCCGACGGCGAGAAACGGGATCGCGTCAACGGCGAAAATCGGGCTTAGGTTCGACTGCATCGACATCAGATATTCGCCGAGTTCGACCTGCTGCGTCTGCACCGCCCTCAGCACGTCGGGCTGACGGACCAGCGAATCCTCGGGATGCACATCGATCTTGATTTCACCACCCGAATTTTCGGCGACGTCCTCGACGAACTCAATGATGTTCTTCGTCATGTAGTTCTGCGTGTTGGAGCGCGCAGGCATGTTCCACGACGTTTCCGCCGTCGCCGCGCCCGCCGTGGTCAAGGCGGCCATGGCGCCGGCCGTCACAACCGCGATCGTTTTGCCTTTGAAGTCCATGTCAATCTCCCCAGTTCGCAGTTAAGCAATCAGTTCCCAAGTTCGGCCCGCGCCAGGTCCCAGAGCAGCCGATAGCGCCCTCTCGATACCAGGCTCAGTCCGCCCGCAACGGTCGCGAGGTCCAGCGCCGCCTCGGCCGGGCCGAGCGCCTCCTGCCCGGTCGCATCGATCAGCACATACCAGTCGTTCGCACCCGCCGCCGCCGCAGGGTCATCTTTCAGCGGCTTCGAGAGATCGGGATCGTTCGCCAGTACATGGACTGAAATCACGCCATCGAGATCGAGCGCCGCGTCGATCCGCGTTTTGAAGGAAACGGTTGACGTTTCCATCCCCGGCGCCGGGCGAAGGCGGATGAAGCCGAGCGCAGCGCCGCGCCCGACGCCCCGGCTCTCCACCACGCGGGCGCATGCGCGAGTCGCATCGCGGAACCGCTCGATGTTTCTCAGCGACCATGGCGTCTGGTTGGCGAGTCGATGATGATATTCGGGGCTGCCCAGCGTTTCGATCGTCTCGGTGGTGTAGATGCCGAGATAGCGCTCGAACGCATCTTCGGCGATGTAGCGGCGCGCTTCAAGGAAGCCGGGGATCGCAACGCGCTCCTCAAGATGCTCCTTGTCATACCACCTGTTGAAATCCTGTTCATGCTCCGCGCTGACATTCATGAAGTTGATCAGCATGGCTTGGCCGGAAAGGGGCATTGGCGCTTCTAAGCTCCTGTCTGCTGTGAATCGCCCGTGGCGAAATGGCGCGTGGGCCGCGCGGACTCGTCAAGATTCGTGGGCCATGGCTCTTTCGGTGTCAATGCCGGCGCCAGCCTACCCCGCGCGGGGTGCGTCCACGACGCCACTCACGAGGTTCACCGCCAGAAGGGCGACGCTCGAAAGCGTCTTCGGGTCGACCAGGATCGGCTCAAGACTGCGCAGGAGCGCGGCGATGTCGCGTTCCCGCGCCGCACGCGCGGCCTCAGCCTCCTCGACCGTCACCGCGGAGAACCGAACCGTCGCGCCCGGCGCGAGACGTCCCAGCGCCGCCAGATCCGCCGAAATCACCGTGGCGATCTTGGGATAACCACCCGTCGTCTGGTGATCGGCCAGCAGCACGATCGGCTGACCGTCTCCCGGCACCTGTATCGCTCCAGTCGCGATACCGTCCGACACGATGTTGTAACCCCGCTGGTGCTCCAGCCGCGGACCACTCAGTCGCAAGCCCATCCGGTCCGCATCTTTGGTCACAACGAACTCCGCCGTCAGCAGAGTCGCTAGTCCGGCCTCGCTGAAATAGTCGTCCTGCGGTCCGAGCACGACGCGGATCCGTTCTGGCGGCGTTAGCGTCGGCGGCCGGGCGGCCCTGATTTCGGGCCGAGCCGCGACTGTATCGAGATTCAGTCCGAGCCTGTCGCCCTCCGCGAGGATGCGCCCTTCGAATCCGCCAAACCCAGCTCGCAGGCATGTCGAGCGGCTGCCGAGAATCTCCGGCGCGTCGAATCCCCCCTCGACCGCAAGATACGCCGTGACGCTTTCGCGGAGCGGCGGAACGCGAATGACCGCTCCTCTCTCCAGCCGGACCGTCCGCCAAGGGGCGATCTCGCCCCGCTCAGGGGCGATGATCTCCAGCGGCGAGGACGCGCCACAGAGCGCGACGCGCACATGATCCGCCGCGATCTTCAGCGTCGGGCCGGCGAGACGCATCTCCAGCGCCGCCTCCCCCTCTGTATTGCCGACCAGCGTATTGGCGAGCCTGAGCGACTCCGGATCGAGCGCGCCCGAGACCGGAATACCGGCCGCCTGATGACCCGTCCGGCCAAGATCCTGCAAGGTCGTGAAGGGCCCTGGGGCCTCGACGACAAGCGCCGCGCTCATGCGCTGTCCCCGGCGATCTCGACCCGCTCGGCGGCTGGGCGTGACAACAGGTGATCGTATTCATCAACCTCGATCGGGCGAAAGCGAACATGATCGCCGGCGCGCAGGAGCGAGGGCGGATCGCGGCGGATGTCGAACAGGACCGCCGGGGTCCGGCCGATGGCGCGCCAGCCGCCTGGGCTCTCGAAGGGATAGATGACGGTCTGCCCGACGGCGATCGCCACGGTCCCGGCGGGGATACGCGTACGCGGCGTCTTGCGGCGCGGCAATGTCAGTTCCTTGGGCAGATCGCCGAGATAGGGATGCCCCGGAGCGAATCCCATCATGTAAACGTAATGCGTGATGTCGCTATGCAGTTTCGCCGCTGCTTCCGCCGTGACGCCGCCGGCCTTCGCCACATCTTCGAGGTCAGGCCCGTGCGAACCACCGTAAACGACGGGCAAGGTCACCGCTCGGCCCTCCGCCTCAGCCTCGGCCTCGTCGGTCGCCAACACCTCGATCTGCGCGCGCAAACGGGCGCCGGAGATGACGAGCGGATCGTAATGCACCATGAGCGAGCGGAAGGTCGGCACCGTCTCGATCACGCCCTCGATCGAGCCGCGCTCCAGCGCGCGCCGCAGCGCCATGGCTCTCGCGCTGAGAGAACGGTCGACACGATCGCCAAACTCTATAGTCAGAGCGCAATCGCCTGACGGGAGATAACGGATTTCATTCGACATGCTCTCAGCCAGCGCCCTGCTCCGCGGTCTCCGCCATCGGTCGGATCGCGACGCCGGCCTCGGTCAGCGCGCCACGCACGGCGCGCGCCATCTCGACCGCATGCAGATTATCGCCATGTACGCAGATCGTGTCGAATTCGAGCGCGATCTCCCGGCCGTCGATCGTCGCGACCCTGCCTTCTGTCGCCATCCGGACCGCGCGGCGCGCCGCCGTCTCCGGATCGTCGAGAACCGCGCCAGGCGTCTTGCGCGGCGCCAGCGTCCCGTCCGCCGCATAGGCGCGATCGGCATAGGCTTCACGCGCAATGCGAAGGCCGGCGCGAGCGGCGGCGCGTTCCTGTTCGGTCCCGGGCAGCGCGACGAATATCATGTCCGGATCAGTCGCCAGGACCGCCCGCGCGGTGGCGTCGGCCATGTCGGCGTCAACGGCGGTGAGGTTGGCCAGCGCCCCATGCGCCTTGAAATGCGTCACCGGAACGCCGACCGCCTTCGCCATGCCCTGCAGCGCGCCGACCTGATAGATGAGCAGCTTTTCGATCTCGATCGGATCATCGCCCTCAAATCTGCGGCGGCCGAAACCCCAGAGATCCAAGTAGCCCGGATGGGCGCCGACGCCGACGCCTTTCTCGCGCGCCAGGCGAAGCGTCTCGTGCATCACCAGCGGGTCGCCGCCGTGAAAGCCGCAAGCAACGTTGGCCGAGGTGATCACTTCAAACATTTCGGCGTCGTGGCCCATCTTCCACGCGCCCCAGCTTTCGCCCATATCCGCGTTCAGATCCACTTTGCGCATCCTCGATCTCCGATAGTTCCGGTGCGACCCGATCAGCCTTCGCGGATACTGAAAAAGTACAACTTTCACAACCGGATGAAAAGGCGGCCGGATGGCCGCAGGGCCCTGCGCATGGGCGCCGCGCCTCTGGACGACCGCGCTGCGGCCATGTCACAAGACGGGCGTCACGAGACGTGAACAACAGGAGTCCGAAGCATGACATCACCTGCCGATCCGCTCGCCGGGGGCCTCGCCGCGTATGGCCGGCGGCTTCGCGCCGGCGAGACCACCGCCGAGGCGACGACGCGCGCCTATCTCGACCGGATCGAGGCGCTCGACGGCGACATCGGCGCCTATCAGCACGTGTCCGCGGAAAGCGCGCTGGCGCAGGCCCGGGCGATCGACGCGCTTCTGGAGAGCGGGACCGACCTCGGCCCGCTGATGGGCGCGCCCTTGGCGATCAAGGACCTTCTCGCGGTCGATGGCATGCCGGTCACTGCCGGGTCCCTGCTGGACGTCTCCGATCTGATCGGCGCGGAAGGGCCGTTCGTACGCAAACTAAGGCGGCTCGGCTGCGTCATCCTCGGCAAGACCCGCACCGTTGAGTTCGCTTTCGGCGTCACCGGCGCCAGCGCGCCGCGCGGGACGCCGCGCAACCCGGCGGACATGGAGACGCCGCGCGCACCCGGCGGCTCCAGCTCGGGCTCCGCCGCGGCGATGGCGGCCGGGCTCTGCGGTTTCGCCATCGGCTCCGACACCGGCGGATCGGTGCGCATCCCGGCCGCGCTTTGCGGCGTTTTCGGGCTCAAGACCACGCATGGCCTCTGGCCGACCGAAGGCGTCTTTCCGCTCGCCCCGCATCTCGACACGCTTGGACTTCTGACCCGCGACGCCGAGGACGCCGCGATTATCCACGCCGCGCTCGACGATACCGTTCCGGCGGCGCCGGCGTCGCTCGACGGGCTGCGCCTCGCCCGGCCCGGCGCGTATTTCTTCAAGGGGCTCGACGCCGATGTCGCCGCACGAACCGAAGCCGCGCTCGCGCGGCTGACGGGCGCCGGATGCAGCCTCACCGAAGTCGAGATCCCCGAACCGGCGGCGCGCGAAGCCTATTTTCCACTCTCGCTCTCCGCCTGTCTCGTCGCGGCGCTGGGCGCGGAACGGGTGCGCGAGGGTCGCGAGCGGATGGACCCGCTCGTCGCGCGCCGCACCGATGCTGGCGCCGAAGCCCGCGCCGCCGATCTTCTTCGGCTCGAGCGGCGGCGGACGGATCTGATGGCGTCGGCGCACGAACGCGCCGCCAACCTAGACGCCTGGGTCTGCCCGACCGCGGCGATCCCGGCGCCGGCGATCGCCGCGCTAGAAGATCCCGAGGAGGCGATGCGCCTGACGCTGGGCATGACGCAGAACACGCAGCCGGCGAACTATCTCAACCTCGCAGGCGTGACGATCCCGCTGGCGGGAAGCGGTCTTCCTGTCGGCCTGCAACTCCTTGGCGCGCCGCTCAGCGAACGGCGCCTGCTGGCGATCAGCCGCGCGGTGGAGGCGCTCTTGCGCGAATAAGGAGCGAAGTCCGGCGCGTCCCGCGCAACCGCCGAAAACCCGTTGCCCGTTTCGCAACCCAAAGGTCAGGCCGCTGCGCCGGTCTTCTCTTCGACCGCACACTCAGGCGTGACCATTAAGGTATAGTGAGAGGCGCGACGTCTGAACTCATCGCTTGCGTCAGCCTCACCGCTGAGGCCGAACTCACTGGCGCATAGTGGACGCGAACGCCAAGGGCTCACCGCGGTCGCTAGAGTATGAAGTCACCGTGGCTCATGGCGGCTTCGTGGATGGCGCCCGCATCCGATGGACCCGCTCCCACGATGGAGACATCGCCTATCGTCCCGTCGAAAACATCTCGGAAACCGGCGGCGCCTGATCTGCTGGCCCATCCGTTGGCGCCGAGTTGCAGGTATTCGATATTGTCGACCCAGCTCATTTCAAAAGACGCATCTCCGACCAGTTCACCATTCAACCATAGCGACACCTCGCCATCGCCGAAGCTGGCGCTGACCGCGTAATCCTCGCCCGCCTTTATGCCGGACACGTTGAACGTCTCGGACTCCACGCCTTCCTGAAAACGAACCGAAAGCGTTCCATTGTTCAGGTAGCTGGTGAAGTGCCCGTCGTTGACCTCCACGCCATAGGCGTCCTTCGAAACCAGGCCTTGCCGGCCGGATACCTTATCCGCATTGAAGATGAACGAGAGCGTAGCCGCATCCACCTGAAGATCGTCGGTCGGCGCCAGCTCGATTACGGAGACGGTCGAGCCGTTGAACTCCATCTCTCCGTCCATGGCGAACAATTCATCGTGCTCCGCGGCCGGCTCAGGCCGGATAAAGATGAAGCTCTCTGTCGACTGCGCTATCCCTGTCGTGTTGGCGACGGTCGCGGTAAGAGTATACGCGTCGCCGGACAGATCGCTGAGATCGACGTTATTCAGCGACCACTCTCCCGAAGAAACGGTCGCGGTTCCAAGGACAGTGTCGTGCGAGTCGCCCGACAGGGCGACCGTCACCTGGCCCCCGTCCTGAACATTTTCTGTGCTGCCGGCGATATCCACCGAATCGATTTCGCTTTCGCCCAGTTCATTGTCGCCCGTGAGCGCGGCGATATCGATCGTCGGCTGGGCCTCAGGCGTCGGTTCCGGCTCAGGCTCTGGCTCGGGGGTCGGCTCCGGATCAGGGGTCGGCTCCGGCACGGGGTTCGGCTCCGGTTCGCTCGGAACTACGGCCACATTATAGCCTTCCACGATGGCGAGGTCGGAGATTGTACCGTCGAACACATCCCTGAACCCGGCTTCGCCCGATTTGCTTCCCCAGCCATTCGCACCGATCTGCAGATACTCGGCGTTGTCGGACCAGCTCGTGTCGAAAGCGCTTTCGCCAACGAGCGCGCCGTCGAACCAAAGCGCGACCTTGCCGTCGCCGAAGCTGGCGCGCACGGAATGGTCGGTATGGGCGTCTATGTTCGAAACCGAGAAGGTCCGGGAATCGCTGTCTTGCTGAAAGCGGACGTGAAGCGTTCCATTGTTGATATAGGCCACGAAGTGGCCGTCGTTTTCATTGACGCCGTAGGCATCCTTTGAAACGAGCCCCTGGCGACCCGAAACGCGGTCAGCGTTGAAGTCGAAGGAAATCGTCGTCGCGTCCACCTGAAGCGTCTCCGATGGCGCAACTTCGATTACCGATCGCGACGAGCCGTCGAATTCCATCGCGCCCGTCTTCTGGAAGAGCAGGCCGCCGCTTGCGCCCGGCTCGGGCTGTGGTTCAGGTTCGGGCTGCGGTTCCGGCTCAGGCTGTGGCTGAGGTTCCGGCTGCGGCTCCGGTTCGGGCTGCGGTTCCGGCGACGACGATTCTCCGCCGGCGTTCGGGCCCGTATCGTAGGCCCAGAGATCGCTGGCGTCGACATTTCTCGGTTCTCCGTAATTTGCGACATCGCCCTGGACGTTGACGCCGGAGAGGTTGAAGGGGACTTCGGCCTTCATGAAGCGCAGCTCGGCGACTTCGCCGTTGAAGGTCAGGTCGTCCCAGGTGATGTCGTAGCCGTCCTTGACCAGGAAGGCCCGCATGCCGGCCGTCGGCGAGGTGTTCTCGAAGATGCTGTCGGTGACGTGGATGTCGTGCGGGATGGCGTCGACATTCGCCGCCGTCAGTACGTTCCCCCGGTCGAGCACGGTGACGACGACGCCGTTCGGGCTGTTGATGAACTGGCTGCCTTCCACGACGATCCCGGAGTTCATCTTGGTCGGGTTCAGATCTCCGCTGTCGTAATACAGGCTCTTGATGTCCATGCCGCTGACGCCATTGCCATAGAACACGCTGTTCTGGACATGGCCGTCCCGGAAGCCGCCGGCGGTGTCGATCCCGTCGCGCGCGTTGTGATCGAAGAAGCTGTCGATCACCTGCATGCGCTGCGGGCCGTGGTCGGTGTTGTCGCCTTCCGTCTTGATCCCGTCGCCGAGGGATTTCCGGAAATGGCTGCTCAGGATGCGCGCGTCGTCGGCGCCGCCCACAAGCCGCACCTGGTAGAAGCCGCCCTCGAAATAGCTGCTCCGGATCGTCAGGTCGTCGCCGCCCGGAACGTCCACATGCATCGCCACGTTGCCGGTGAAGGCGCTGTCCTCGATGGTCACGTCGTCGCCATCGACGACCAGCACCCGCTTGGCGTGATAATCCGTCCCCGATTGCGGGTTCGCCCCGCGATACCCCGTTCCCGGCGCGTCGATCGCCGTGAAGGTCATGTTGTCGATCGTCACCCCGTCGGAAAGCACGAAGAGCGCCGAGCTGTCCTTCGCACTCGTCCGGACATCGAACCCGCCGCCATCCACCGCGGTCAGCGTGAAGTCCTTCGGAAGCCGCAGATTCGCCCCCGAGATCTGATAGGTGTCTTCAAGAACAAGCGTATCGCCAGCCTTGAACCGATTGGCCAGAAGCGATCCGATCTCCCCAGAAACATCCTGACCCGAATTCCACCCCAGATCAGAGGAATACCATACCGCCATCGAATGTCCTTTCGTACGTACGCCAGACCAGTCGCGCAATCGACCTTGTCACGAAATTCGTTTATTCGATCTTCCATGAAAAGGCCAAGGGGGAGTTCATACACTTTTTAAATCGAACTGACATCTTTGTAGAGAACTGACCAGATGCTGCGGCCGCCTTGTCACTTGGGCGAAGCATGGGCGCCGAATTTATAGAAGTATCCCGGCTCGTTAGGCGCCATTTCTACGGCTCTTCGCGCGTCGGCGCACGCTTGTTCCTGCCGGACGCGGTCGCTGGCGGGCGCAAAGGATGTCCGGCGCATGGACCGCCGGATCGATTGAAACCGGTGTTTGCGACCGGGCCAACCCGGATTGAATCGGACCAGAATCGAATTCACCGTCCTTGGCGGTGTGCGCGAACTCTGTCCGCACCCTGGTCATCACAATCCGAGCGAGCCGGAAGAAACCGTCGGTTTGCGCATCGCACGTGGGTAATTGAGGCGCCCTTCCATTGCGGGTTCCCAACTCTTGAACGAGGACGATCCGGAGAACGGGCCAACGAGACCGCCATTTGCAACGGCCGGACCCCACGCCTGCGCCTGGGCGGCGTTTCGGAGCCCTTCGGCGCCGGTTTGCGCTATCGGCTGACGCGGCGTGTCGTTCCCGGAGCGCGTAACAGAGGCCGGGGGTGCGCGCGTTTTCAACAACAGTCGCCGCATGGTCGTCTGGCCGGTCTCGTCAGCCGGAGCCCGGGAAACACCTTCACCGGCCGAACGGCGATCATGATCTGATCATGGCTGGCGCAGACAAGCGGGATTCAAGAACAGCGGGCCCGTTCTTGAGAGGAAACGGAATCGACTCTACCATGTGGACGAAACCAGTATGGATCCTTGAGACGAATGAATCTTACTGCGCATCAATCATATACCCATGCCGATACTGCGGATGCTCTTTTGGAATCGAGCACGGCGAAGGCGCCGCCCAAGCTCGTGCCGGCACTTTTCAATGGGATTCGCATCGTCGAAGCGCTCAATCGTCACGGGTCGACCGGCGCATCGCTGGCGGAACTCAGCAGCGCGCTCGGCATCACCAAAAGCCACTGTCACGCCATCCTGAAGACGCTCACACATTCCGACTGGCTGCAATTCGATGACCGCGCCAAGACATACCGGCTTGGCGCCGGGCTCTTGGCGAGTTGTTCCTCGTTGCGAGCGTCGCCCGAACTGAAGCGCATCCGCGAACGCTTGGCGCAGCTTGTGGTCGAATCCGGCTTTTCGTGCGTGCTGACACAGCCCCAGAAGGACCGGTCGTTCATCGTCATCGACAATCTCTCCAACGACAATCAGGTGCTGGTGTCGTACGCCATCGGCTCAACGCTGCCTTACGACTCTCCGGCGCAGATGCGCGCCTTTCTCGCCTGGCGGCCTGAAGCGGAGCAAAAGCGACTGCTGGCGAGAAGAAAGATACATAAATACACGCGGCATACGATCACCACGCCTGAGCGCCTGATCGCAGAACTCGCTGCGACCAGAGTTCGGGGCTTCTCGCGGAGCGTCGGCGAGCATTTCGAGGGAATGCTCGCCTATGGCCTGCCGATTTTCTCTCGAGAGGGGAAGGTCGCCTACATCTTTTGTCTCGCCGGTTTCGTGTCTCAGATCGAAGAGTATGAGGCGCGGGTGACCTCCGCGATGAAGCGCGCCGCGCGCGATATCCATGACTCCATCATGGGCGAACCGCCTGCCGACTTTCCGTAGGCGGCTCGCAGGCTCTGAAAGCCAGCGCGCCGATCGAGCACACGCAGATGATCGGGGCAGATCCTCACGCCGTGGCTCCGGGACGAGAGCGATGCTCGAATAGTCTTGACAGCAAAAATTCGTTAGTGTTCGCTGATCTTTGGAGAGGCTGTCATTCTCCATGGAGAATGATAAGGCTATTCGCCTACAGAATAACGGCTCCAACCAGCTGAGGTCGACATGACAGTGACAACGTCCACTATGCGCAGTTCACCAGCACGATCCGCAATCGTCGCAGCGGCGTTGTTGACAATGTTGACGTCGTTCGCCGACGGCGCGGTCGCGCAAAACCGGTTCCAGCCTGCGGAACCGGAACCCGGCGTCGAAATTCCGTCCGCGACCGTAAATTTCGGGATGCGGCCCTATGCCGACAACACGTTCTACGTCATCGCCATGAAGAAGGGCTGGTTCGAGGAGGTGGGTGTCACCATCGGCCCCGACGAGCTCGGCATGAAGGTCAACGACACGAACGTGAATGCGCTTCTTCTGAACGGTCAGTTGGACCTCGCAAGCCAGTATTGCCCGCTGATGTTGCCAACCTATCGATCCAGCGACAAACTAAAATGCATAGCCTTCACTGACACTTTCCTCGGCGCGGCGATCCTCGCCAATCCCGAACTCGGGCTGAAGCCGGTCAGTGAATATATCGAGGAGGGCATGTCCTTCGAAGACGCGATGGCGAAGGGTCTGGCGCCGCTCGAGGGGAAGACCCTGATCGTGCCGCCGGTGATCTCGAACCGTCCCTTCACCGACGCGGCCGCAGAGTTCAGCGGAGTCGACTGGGATATCGAGGTGCTTGAAGACGCCCGATCGCTCGTCCTCGCCCGGTCGGGGCAGATTGACTTCGTGAACCCGGAGGGCGCGCCGGTAGTCTACACGCTGATGCAGGCCGGCTGGACGCGGGTGCTGGGCATTGGCGATCTCTTCGCTCACGCGCCGGGGGGCGCGGGTTCGTCGGTCGCGCCCCTGGTCGCCATCGTCGGGGTCGGCGCGAACGCGGATTATGTAAACGAGAACCAGAATACCGTGCTTCGTTTTCTTTCGGTCGTCTGGCGGACGATCGACGCGGTGGGCAAGGACCCCTCCCTATATGAGCTTCAGGCGCCGTACCTGAACAGCGTCGCCGGAACCGACCTCGACGCAAAGGGACTGGAGGCGACCGTCGCCGCGTTGCATCCGTTCGCGCCTTTCGAAGACGGGGAAACCTATTTCCGCGATCCCGAGAGCGTCCTCTATTATGGGAACGCCTGGGGCGCCTTAATCGAAGAGTTTACCGAGAAGGGAATTCTGCCCGACGAAGGGATGGAGCCCGACGATATCGTTTGGGCGGCGTCGATCTGGAAGCAGATGAGCGATTATCGCGTCAAATCCGAAGAACTGATCGAGGCGCTCGAGGGTGAAACCTTGAGCGATGAGGCCGGAAAACTGCTGGAGCAGGCGAAACTGCATTACGAGCGGTTCAATTACCTTGACGCTTATCGTTTCGCCGCCGCGGCGAAAGGCTGAGGACGAGGCCAGAGAAACGGCGTGGCTACATTGCGTCAGACCATCGGCGCCACTGCGGGCGACGGGGCGCCGACCGGGCATGCGATGCGCGTGCTGAAGGCCTGGCTCCCCTCGGCCGACCCGCTCGGTCTCGTCGGCATCGTCCTCGCGGTCGTGATCTGGTGGGCGCTCGGCTTCGTCGTGGGTTCAGCTGTCCTTCCCTCGCCTCATGCAGTGATGGCGCGCGTCGGTCAGGACTTCTGGGTCGCGCCGATGCTCAGCTACTATGGTCTTCCGAAGACCGGACTGTTCGACAGTCTGACGTACAGCGCCACGAATGTCTTTCTCTCAGTGCTTCTCGGCGGCGCGATCGGTGTGGTTCTCGGCCTTTTCACCGCCAGGGTTACGCTGGCGCGCGCGATTCTCGATCCGATTCTGACGACGGTGGGCACGATCCCGATCCTCGTCCTCGCGCCTTTCTTCCTGATCTGGTTCGGGACGGGACGGTGGAGCGCACTCCTTCTGATCACGATCTACGTGGTCGTCATTCTCTATATTTACGCGCAGCGCGCGGCTGACAATCTCGATCCGGTCTACGAGGATTCGGCGCGCACCCTGGGCGCCGGAGGATGGGATATTCTCTGGGGGATGCTGATCCCCGGAACTCTGCCGCAGATACTCGGCGGGCTTCGCATTGCTCTCGCCGGCGCCTGGGGGCTTGAGGCGATCGCCGAACTGCTCGGCGCGCAGCGGGGAATCGGCAAGATCATCGAGGTGCTCGCCGGCAGTCTCGACACCGAGGGGATCTTCGCGTGCCTGCTGGTTCTCGGCGTCGCAGCGGTCATCTCGGACATGTTGATGGGCGCGCTCGCTCGCCGCGCCATGCGATGGAGCGCCGACGCAAAGTGAATGAGACCGGAATCACTTTCGAGAATGTCAGGCGCAACTTTCGCCGCGCCGACGGGCGTGAAGTCGTGGCGGTCAGCGATGTCTCGGTTGAGATCAAGGCCGGCGAGTTCGTCTGTCTCGTGGGGCCGTCCGGTTGCGGAAAAACCACTCTTCTTCAGCTCGTCTCGGGCCTTCTCTCCCCTACAGCAGGGGCGATCACAGTCGGAGGCGCGCCGATATCCGGGCCGGGGCCGGACCGCGGCTTCGTCTTTCAGAAGGACAGCGTCTTCCCGTGGATGCGCGTAATTGATAATGTCGAATATGGGTTAAAGCGTCGCGGGATGCCTCACGACGAGCGTCGGGAGCGAGCGCTTCGTTATCTCGATCTCGTTGGTCTTTCCGACGTCGCCAAGGCCTGGCCGAAAGAGCTTTCGGGCGGGATGCTGAAACGTGTCGCCATCGCGACTGTCTTCGCCAACGATTCGGGCGTCCTGCTGCTGGATGAGCCGTTCGGGGCGCTGGACTACGTCACCAAACGCCAGTTGCACGACGTGTTGCTTGACCTGTGGGTGGACGCGGGGCGGGAACGGCGGCGCACGATCCTGTTCGTGACGCATGACGTCGATGAGGCGCTTCTTCTTTCCGATCGTATTCTTGTCGTAAAACAGGGCGCAATGGCGGATGACATCGCGCTGAAGGCTGAGCGACCGCGCGGGGTCGACAGCCTCGCGTCGGCGGAGCTTCTCGCGATCAAACACAGGCTTCTCGCGCATCTTGGGCTTGAGCCCGCAACCGGGTCGGAAGCGTGACGCGAGCTACCCAGAAGCGGATTTCGCTTGCCGTCTTCGTGGCGATGGTCGTCTTTTGGCAGGTCTTGTCCGTCCTCTTCCCCGCCGAGATCGTCGACGGCGTGCCGATGATCCCCGGCTGGCAAGTTCTCGCCACAACGACGTTTCTCTCCATGGCGGATTACTGGGGCGGCGGTTTCGGGATCATTTCGGTCGCGCAAGGCGGCGAACGGACAACCGCGGCCGCAGCGCTCTCAATCATCAGCCATTCCTGGGACACGCTTGTGCGGCTCTATGTCGGCCTTGCGCTCGGCGCAATCTGCGGCGCGACGCTCGGTCTCGCGATCACCTGGTCGGCATGGACCCGGCGGATCATAGAATTACCGGTAGAGGTGCTGCGCACATTGCCGCTTCTCGCGATGGTGCCGCTGTTCCAACTCTGGTTCGGAACTTACTTCGCCGGCAAGATCGCGTTCATCGGCTATGGCGTCGCCGTTCTATTTGTTGCCGGCGTTATCAACGCGGTGCGCAACGTGCCGCCGATCTATCTGGAAAACGCCCGCACACTCGGAGCCTCGAAAATGGAGATTTACAAGACCGTGATCCTGCCGGCGATTTTTCCCGAACTACGCGCGACGATCATGCTCAGTCTCGGCCTCGCCTGGGCGACGGTGATCGGCGCGGAGTATCTGGGTGCGCAATCAGGCCTCGGCTACATTCTCGTCTACGCGCAATCATATGGATTTGTAGATCGGATGTTTTTCGTCGCACTGCTGTTCGTGCTCTACGCCTCGATCAGTTTCGCGCTGTTCAACATGGTTTCGACGAAGATGCTGCGCTGGGCGCCGCGCGCGTCGGGCCGCGAAAGCTTAGCATGAACGCCCAAGCGTCGCTGGACAAGGGACTGGAGCGAAGCCTAACGGTCGCGCTCGGAGACCGTCGGTATCGGGTGGAGCGGCCGTTCTTCGCCAATGAGGGGCCCGGCGCCGTATCCGATGTCGCCATTTGCGCCGACGGGACGACGCTGGCGCTGATCAGGACCGACCCGCTCGTCGGCCCGGTCGGCCCGGCGGTGTTCGAACTGAACGCCGACGGCGGCATTCAGGCGTCTTGGGGCGACGACCTGATCCTGGACGCCCACATGGTGGCGGCCGCGCCGGACGGGCGCGTATTCGTCGTCGATCGTGACGCCCATGAGATTGTCATCTGCAAGGATCGACGCAGGGTCGGCGGAATCGGAACGCGCCACGGGCCGCTGCAACCATTCAATCACCCGACCAGCGTCGCTTTCGCCCCGGACGGCGATATCTACGTATCGGACGGCTACGCCAACCATCGCGTCCATCGTTTCGCGCCGGATGGGCGCCTGATCGGAAGCTGGGGTGAAGCCGGAGATGGCCCCGGCGCGTTCATGAACCCGCATTCCGTCTGGGTGCGGACCGACGGCAACGTCGTCGTGGTGGATCGCGAGAACGACCGGCTTCAGCTCTTCACGCCCGACGGCGAACTGCTCGATATCTGGACCGGTTTCGTGAAACCGCTGGATGTCTGGGGCGACGCGGAAGACAATCTCTATGTCACCGACTTCATCCCCTCTTTGACGATGCTTTCGGCGGATGGCGTCCGCATCGGCCGCTGTCGACCGGTCCTGAACGGCGCACACGGAATCACGGGCGACGCGGAGGGGAATCTCTTTCTGGCGGAACCGTCGCCGAGCAGAATTTCGAAACTGGCGCGCCTTTGAGATCTCGCCGCGGGCGAGGATGAATGGTTGGGAGACGGGTACATGGCCGAGGACTTCGATCTGCTCATCCGAAACGGCGACGTGTTCACAGGGGGCGCTCTCTGCCGCTGCGATGTCGGCGTTAGGAATGGCGTGATCGCTGCGATCGCGGATCGGCTTGATGCGCCTGCGGCCAGGACGGTCGACGCCGCCGGGAAACTCGTCCTGCCCGGCGGAGTCGACAGTCACGTCCATATCGATCAGCCGTCGGGATCGGCTGCGGAGATGTGCGACGATTTTGACAGCGCAAGCGCCTCCGCTGCGGCGGGCGGCACGACCACCGTAATCTCCTTTGCGTGGCAGTCGCCGGGGGAGTCGCTCGCCGGAATCGCGGAGGATTACGCGCGCCGCGCGCGGAAATCCCGCGTCGACTACACGTTTCATCTGACCATCACCGACCCTACGGAAAAGGTGCTTGAGGACGAACTGCCCGCGCTCGTCGCCGCCGGCGATCGTTCGATCAAGATCTTCATGACCTACAAGGGCGTCGGTTTGAAGGATAAGGATATACTTCGCGTTCTCGACGCCGCGCGGCGCAACAGGGCGCTCGTTTGCGTCCATGCGGAAAACCACGCGTTGATCGAGTATCTGACGGAAAAGCTGGTTTCCGCCGGACTCGGCGCGCCAAAATACTTCCCGCTGTCGAAGCCGATGACCGCGGAGCGCGAAGCCGTGAACAGGATCATCGCGTTCAGTGAAGCGCTGGACACGCCGATCCATATCTTTCACGTCTCGGGCGCGGAATCGGCGGCGGAGATCGAACGGGCCCAGCAGCGCGGGCTCAAGGTCACGGCGGAGACCTGCCCCCACTATCTGACCATCACCGCGGACGATCTCGACAAGCCCGGCTTTGAAGGCGCGAAGCTGATCTTCGGCCCGCCGGCGCGGACCGTCGCCGATCAGGATGCGCTTTGGAACTATATTCGCCGCGGGGTCATATCCGTCATTTCTTCGGACCATTCGCCGTCGCGCTACGACGACGTCAAAGGCAAGAAGGTCGCCGGCGAGGACGCGCCATTCAGCGTCGTACCCAATGGCGTCCCGGGACTTGCGGCGCGGATGCCCGTTCTTTTCTCCGAAGGCGTGTCGAAGGGGCGTATCACCATCGCGAAATTCGTGGACCTGGTCAGCGCCGAGCCCGCGCGCCGGTTCGGCATCTTCCCCCAGAAAGGCCTGGTCGCCGTAGGCAGCGACGCCGACTTCGTGATTTGGGACCCGGAGCGAAAGGTTGTGATCCGCAACGAGATGATGCGCCACGCCGGAGACTATACGCCTTGGGAAGGGTTCGAGGTGACTGGTTGGCCATCCGCGACGTATGTGCGCGGGCGGCTGGTCTGCAAAGACGGCGCACCGGTCGCGGAAGCCGGCGGCGGCCGCCACGTTCCCAGAGCACCCTATCCCCTGATCGAGCCCGCTGGCCGGGCTCGGGCGGAGTTACGCGACGCGCTGGGCGCATAGATCGCCGACGATATGGGGGACGGGTTTGATAACCTATTGGATCAAGGCCGGGACGTCCGTGCCTGGCGAAGACTCCCCCGACCAACCCGTCAGAAAACGGGCAATTGCAGTTCCAACCAACCGCGAGAAATATCGCCACTGGTCGGAAGCGATGATGCTTTGACAGAGTGCGCTTCATCCGTTCACCTGCCGGCTTTCACGGGAAACCGCAGCCTCTCCCGAGCCCGGCGTCTAGGGTGTTTCCCGCTCTATCCGCATCGTATCCGGTGGCCGCGAAGCGGTTTTCGCGTTGTTGTGAATTGGCGACTCCGCTGGATCGCATCCACACGGATCATCGAAGACGCGGAACCCCATAACGCCCTCGCTGCGACGCAGTCCGCTCATGTCGCCATCGGCCGCCCATTCCATGGACGGCCTCTGTTTCACCGATAGTCGCGCGCCCATCGCCTCGCTGAGGCGCCCGCACCCAGTTCACATCATCAGACTGATGACGCTTTGCGGGTCGCCTCAACGATCCAGGTCGAACGGGGGACGCTCTGATGCAACGATCACGCTTGCGCGGCGCTCGCCGCTTCGAGAATACGCCCGACCGGCTCATTAACGCCCGCCAGCCAGAAGGACTCAAAATCGCCGGCCCCTGAATTCTGGATCAGCATCAAGGTAACGCCCGTCTTCTCTTCGCGCCCCATGATCGATGTATGACCGGGTATCTGGCCAAGGTGGCCCTTCACGTCCGCATCGCCGTAGCGCATGACCAGAAGGCCGTGGCCGTTGGCGACGGTGTTCGAGCCGGGAAACTGCGCCGGGCTGGTGTTGTCCTTCATCTCCGCAAGCGCCTTTTCCTTCAGGATGCGCCCGTCGAAAAGGGCGTTGAGAAAGGTGACCGCGTCGCGCGGGGTCGAGATCATGTCGCCCGCGGCGTTGGCGCCCGATAGCGGGAACCACTCCGTCGCGTCCCAGACCCCGTCGATCGGTTCGCCGGCCCCGGTCACATCCCATTGCGAGTCGCCTTCCTCGTCCACATGCATATAGCCGCGGGCCTCACGCTCGATCGGGAAGCTCTCATGCGTGCCGACCCATGTGTCCTTCATCCCGAGGGGCTCGAAGATGCGGCGGCGCAAATGCTCGGAATAGGGTGCGCCGGTCTCCTTCGCGATGATCATCCCGGCAAGCACATAACCGGTGTTAGAGTACTCCATACCGTGCCACGGATCTTTCTGAACTCCGTGCACGAAGGAGAATTCGACGATTTCTTCGGCGGTCCAGGTCTTGTCGGAAATCATCGGCATCGAGGTCTCGAAGTCAGGCAGGCCCGAGCGGTGATTGAGCAAGATCCGAACCGGCATCTCCGCCGCGCGCGGCAAGTCCGGGAACCAGCGGGTGATCGGCTCATCGTAGTCCAATTTTCCGTCCTCGACGAGAAGATGCAGACCGGTGGCGATGAAGGTCTTGGTGCAGCTGGCGATGCGAAACAGGCGGTCCCCGGTCATCGGTATGTTCTCGAACCGATTGGCGAGACCGCTCTGATAAAGCCGCATCTCCTCACCCGGCCGACTGAGCGCAAGTGACACGCCAACCACGCCGCGCTTTACGTGATCATCGATGATCGTCTGTATCTGACTGTCAAGCTGGTCGCTCATCGGCTTTCCTTTCGTTCTGATCTAGGCCCCGGACGCGGTGGCGTCGCGGGTTCTTTCGGCGAAATGGCAATAGGCGGTCTGATCGCCGCCCACGTCGGCCATCGGCGGTTCGGTCTCGCAGATCGCCTGCGCCAACGGGCAGCGCGTACGGAACCGGCAGCCGCTCGGCATATCGAGAGGACTGGGAATGTCGCCCTGCGCCACCGGCGGACGATCACGCTTGACCGGGTTGACGCGCGGCATCGCCTGCATCAGCGTGCGGGTATAGGGATGGGCGGGAGCGTCAAAGACGTCGGCCACCGGCCCGGTCTCCATGACCTTGCCCAGATACATTACCGCTACATGCTTGGCCATGTGGCGCACCACACCCAACTCATGCGCGATGAACAGCATCGTGAGCTTCAGTTCGACCTGAAGCTCGGAGAGCAGATTGAGGATCTGCGCCTGGATCGATACGTCGAGCGCCGCCACAGGTTCGTCGAGCACCAGGAATTCGGGGCGCACAGCAAGGGCGCGCGCCAGGCCGGCGCGCTGACGCTGCCCACCGCTCAACTGACGCGGTCGCCGTTCCGCCGCCGATTGCGGGAGCCCGACAAGAGACAGGAGACGCCGCATCTCGGCATCGGTCTGTTCGGGCGGGACGATGGCGTGAAATCGTAGCGCCTCGGCGATGGCGTCGCCGATCCTGAAGCGCGGGTTCAGAGAGGAATAAGGATCCTGGAACACCATCTGCATGCGGCGGCGCAGGTCCTTGCGGATCGCGGCGTCGCTTCCGTCGAACCGGATTTCTCCGCGGGTCGGCTGATTCAGGCCCAGGATCGCCCGGCCGACGGTGGATTTGCCGCTGCCGCTTTCGCCTACGAGGCCAAGCGTCTCGCCGCGACGGATGACCAGCGAGACTCCGTCGACGGCGCGCACCGCGCGCGCCTTGCGGCCGGTCAGCATGTCAGCGACGGAACGAGACTTGCCGAACTCGACCACCACATCCTTGACCTCGAGCATCGGCGCCGTCATGAGGCGGCCGCCTTACGCCGGATCGTGCTGGCGCGCTCAGGGAAAAGGCAGGCGCTCATGTGCCCGTCGCCCACCGCGCGCAGCGCGATCTGTCGCTGGCCGCATTCGGCGCTGGCCACCGGGCAGCGTGGCGCGAAGGGACAGCCTGACGGCAGGTCGGACAGATCCGGCGGCTGACCAGGGATCGGCGTCAGCGCTCCACTACCGCCTTCGGCGCTCGGGATCGAGCCGAGCAGGCCCAGCGTATAGGGATGAGCGGACGATTCAAATATCCGCCGGGTCGGGGCGGCTTCGACGACATGTCCGGCATACATCACCATGACCTGATCACAGGTCTCGGAGATTACGCTCATGTCATGTGAGACGAGGATAATTGCGGTTTGCGTCTCACGCTGGATCTCGACCAGCAGCGCGAGGATCTGATCCTGGATCGTCACGTCCAACGCCGTCGTCGGCTCGTCAGCCAGCAACAGCTTCGGCTTGCCGATCATCGCCATGGCGATCACAGCCCGTTGCGCCATGCCGCCCGACCATTGATGCGGGTAATCATCGACCCGGATCTCCGGACTGGGAATGCCGACGCGGCGCAACGCCTCGACCGCGGCCTCGCGGGCTGCCGCGCGGCTGATACGCTGATGGATACGCAGGCCCTCATAGACCTGTTCGCCGATCGGGCGGACCGGGTTGAGGCTACTCATCGGATTCTGGAAGATCATCGAGATCTCCTGCCCGCGCAGAGCGCGCATCTCGCGCGGCGGCATCGCCAGCAGGTCGCGCCCATCGAAACTGATCTCCTCCGCCTCGATCCGGGCGGGCGGGGCGCTGACCAGCCCCAGTAGCGCGCGGCAGAGCACCGATTTCCCGCTGCCGCTTTCGCCGACGACGCCCAGAGTCTCGCCCCCCGCGACGGCGAGCGAAACCGAACGGTTCGCAGCGAGGCGGCCGACGGGAGTGGGAAATGTGATGGTCAGGCCGCGAACGTTCAGAAGCGGGAGCTCGGTCGTCGTCATGTCGTGGTGTGATGCCTCTCGCCCAATCGGCGCGCTAGACCGTCGCCGATCAGCGCGAGCGCGACGCCGGTGATGACGATGGCGAGGCCGGGCAGCGTCGCCAGCCACCAGGCCTGACGGATGAAGTCGCGTCCCTCGGAAATCATCGCGCCCCATTCGGGGGCCGGCGGCTGCACCCCCAGGCCGATGAAGCTGAGGCTGGAGACGAGCACGATGTTCAAGACGAAATCCGTAGCGGAAAAGACGATGGAGGAGTTGATGACGTTGGGCAACCCGTGGCGTAGGACGATGCGGCTGCGCGGATAGCCAAGCACCCGTGCGGCGGTCATGTAGTCTTTCGTGCTTTCGACCATCATCTCTGCGCGAGCGAGCCGAGCGTACATCGTCCAAGCGACAAGGAATACCGCGATGTAGATATTCTGGATACCGGGCCCAAGGATGGCGAGGATGATAATGATGAGAACCAGGAAGGGGAAGGCCAGCGCGACATCGATCAGGCCGGAGACGATGCTGTCGAACCGGCCACCGACATAACCGGAATAGGCGCCGAGCACAACGCCGTATGTCATCGGCACATATGTGGTCAGAAACCCGATCGTCAGATCGATCCGCGCGCCGTAGAGAACACGCGAAAAGATGTCCCGACCGATATTGTCGGTCCCGAACGGGTGGGCGAGGCTGGGCGGCATCAGGATCGCCATGAAATCCTGCTCGGTTGGATCATAGGGTGCGAGCACGGGGGCGAAGATCGCCGCCAGCACGATGAGCATCAGCATGGATCCGCCGACCTTGAGAGACGCGCTCCACGAGCCGATCTCGCGGCGCAACGTGCGCCCGCGCGACGCCCCGACAAGGGCGCTCGCGCCGCTCATGGCTTGCCTTTCAGGATACGGCGGTCGACCAACGTATAGCTGAGATCCGCAAGCAGGTTGATGACGATGACGATGACTGCGAAGATCAGCGAAACGCCCTGGATCAGCGGATAATCGCGATAGCCGACGGCGCGGACCAGCAGCGAGCCGAGCCCCGGCAGGCCAAACACGTACTCCACCACCACTGCGCTGCTCAACAGCCAGCTCATGTTCACGGCGAGCACAGTGATAACCGGAATCAAAGCGTTCCGAAGCACATGTCGAGTCAGTATCTGCCAGTCCGACAGGCCCTTGGCCATCGCCACCTCGACATATTCGGAGGTCAGCGCATCCAGCATCGACGCCCGGAGCGACTGGATCAGCACCGGCCCGAGAAAGAGCGAAATGGTGAGGGCGGGCATGGCCATGTGATAGAGATTGTCCACCGGCCCCTCGCCCATTCCGGCGATCGGAAACCAGTTCAGAGCGATGCCGAAGAACAGCACAAGCAACAGGCCGATCCAGTAGGGCGGCATGGCGAAGCCGACGATGCTGCCCAATCGGACCGCATGATCCGGCCAGCGGTCGCGGTGATACGCGGCCAGCAGACTGAGTGGGATGGCGATCAGCGTAGAGAAGACGGCGCTGAGCGAAAGCAGCAGCAGCGTCGGCCAGAGTTTCTCAAGAACGAGGGTGGTGACCGACGCTTTCTGGATCAGGCTGGTGCCTAGGTCCCCGACAATCGCGTTGCGAAGAAAGTCGAAGAACTGGACGATCAGCGGGCGGTCCATGCCGAGTTGCTGATAGATCGCGGCGACGTCCTCATCACTGATCCGACCATGCATCATGATCCGGACCGGATCCCCCGGCACGAGGTGGATGGTCAGAAAGACGCATACCACAACGCCCAGCAACACCGGAATGGCGCGCAGAAGCCGGGCCAGGACGAAGCGCAGCAGGTCCATCGTCGGTTAGTCGCCGGATTCGAGGGCGATTGCCCCTGTCAGCGTCACTTGTCCAGCCACATGTCGCGCAGCCACCACCAGCCGACGGTGATGTTCCGCCAGTTCCGGACGTAGTCATGATATCCGTTGACATAGGGCAGAAAATTCAGCGGCACGCTGTATCCGGCGTGGTACACCTTGTCCTGAACACGCGCGTACAGTTCGGCGCGCTTCTCGCGATCCGACTCCTGGCGAGCCTGGCTCAGAAGCTTGTTCACCTCATCATCGTTGTAGTTTGAGAAGAAAGCGCGCGTCGCGCCCGTGCCTTCGGCCTGGATGCTGGCCAATTCGTCATCGTCGTTTATGTCGGAAGTGATGTAGCTGACATAGGCTTGGAATTCGCCCTGCTCGGTCATCGAGAACGCGGTGCCGACATCATATTCAACAATCTCGACATTCAGACCGGCTTGCTGCCAGCCTTGTTGAAGGATCGTCGCCGCCGTTCGGAATGACGCGTTGCCCGTGTCGACCATCAACTGGATGGGCGTGCCGTCATAGTTCGACTCCTCGACCAATTGCTTGGCGGTCGCCATGTCGAACGGGATCGGTTCGACCGCGTCGGACCAGAAAGCGACCTTGGGCATGTATGAGTTCGGAATCTCGCCAAATCCGAAATACACCGCCTTCATAATCGCGTCGCGGTTCGCCGCGTAGTTCACCGCCAGCCGGACCTTCGGATCATCGAAAGGCGCTTTTCCGTGATTCAGATATACGTAGTCGAGACGGAACGAGGGTGAAACCTCAAGACTAACGCCGTCCATATCATCGACCGAAGCAGCCTGGTTCAGCGGCATCGCCAGGCTGGTGTCATAATCGCCATTCTGCAGGCCAAGGACACGCGAATTACTTTCCGGCACATATTTCAGGACGGCCTTGTCCACATAGGGCAGCGGCTCTCCATCTTCTCCGTTCATCCAGTAGTGCGGATTTCGCACCATGACGACCTGGGTTCCGCGCACGTAACTTTCGACCATGAACGGACCGGTGGCGACCGGGGCCTGGCCGAACGCTTCGGGATCCTTCTCGTAGGCTTCCTTGGACACGATGGAGGCTGCGAAGAGCGACAAGGCCGACTTGAGCGCCGCATAAGGCGTGCTGAGCGTCAGCTTGACGGTCCGATCATCGATCTTGTCGATCGAGGAAAGCGGGTTGAAGGCGAAACCGTAAGAACCTTGCGGGTCGGACACCTTGGTCAAGGAGAAGATGACGTCCTCGACGGTGACTGGCGCGCCGTTGTTGAATTTGATGCCGTCGCGAATCGTGAATTCGATGGACAGCCCGTCCTCCGCCTCCGTCCAGGATTCGGCGACGCCGGGAACCAGCCCGCGACCCGTCTCGTCAGCCATGATCAGCGGCTCGCAGATCTGCGCAATGTTGTAGATTGACCCGTTGTCAGAAACCACGAACGGGTCGAGGCTCAATGCTTCGTCGGTTCGGGCGACGGTGATCGTGCCGCCGCGCTTGATTGTGCCGGACTGCGCCCGGACGGGCGCCATGCCGAGCGCGATGCCGGCGACGCCGCCGGCGATCAAGAATTCTCTGCGGTCCATGGCATTCAACTCCCCTGGTTTCCTGGATTGATCTTTGCCGGCGCGGCGCGCCGACCATCTGCTCCGACTTGCGCCCACCCCCGGTTGCGGCGACGCCGGTGATCGTCGAGGCCACCGTCCGAAGGATTGCCATCTCTTGATAACATGGCCTACAGTTTTTTCGCAGGTCAAGAGAGTTTTCGGAAACGAAAATTTATGTTCGAATGGGTCAGCGTCTTCTGGGCGAGATGAGGAAAAGATCAGCGGTCGGGGAACGCCTGCGAAGGGTGCGCAGGGCGAACGGCTGGACATTGAAGAACATGAGCGAGCGGACCGGCGTGTCCATCGCCACGCTGTCCAAGGTCGAACGGGACAAGCTTTCCCTGACCTATGACAAGCTTCTTCAATTGGCCGAGGGCCTCGACATGAGCCTGAGCGAGTTGATCGCGCCGGAGGACGATCATCCGCCGACCGCCCGGCGGTCGATCATGCGCGGTGAGCGCGATGTCATCGTCGAAACTAAGAATTATGAGTACAACTACATCTTCTCGGATCTCAGAAACAAGCAGATGATTCCGATCATAACCCGGGTCAAGGCGCGTTCCATCTCCGAGTTCGGACCACTACTTTCGCATTCCGGTGAAGAATTTATATTCGTTCTAGAGGGGAAGATTGAAGTTCATACCCAGCATTACGGACCGGTCGAACTTCTTCAGGGGCACGGGATCTACATCGATAGCACGATGGGCCACGCCTACGTGAATACAGGAGACGATGAAGCGACTGTGCTCGGCGTCTGCTCGGCGGAGAGCCTGAGCTTCGCCTCAGCGGTCGCCAGCGACTCCTCGAGTTGAGCAGGTTGGGTCTTGTTCACCGGCTGGGATATATTTTCCGGACCTATCGCAACACAGCATCGCCTGGCGCCAGGATGATAAACTGTGCGGCTCTGACCTGCCACTGGACCTTCATCCAGCCACGACCGGAGTCCGGTTTCCGTTTACGTCGATTGGCGCAGGTTGAGCAATCGCCCGACGCGTGGAGCTTTCATCTCGCGCAGCGGGGCGGGCGATTGCGTTGGTCAGGGTCAGCGCGCAATCGACAGAGGTCTGATAATCCAAGGCCGAGTGTGGGCGCTCGGCGTTATAGTAGGTCGCTTAAGTAGAGATGACATGACGGGCATGCGTCATGTTGCTGAACATCGTCTCGTCGAGCGACTCGTCACGCATCCGGCCGTTGATACTCTCGACGGACCCGTTCTGCATCGGCTTTCCTGGCGCGCTATAATGCCGCTCGACGAGGTGCGCTGAGCACCACTCCAGGGTGGCGTTCGAGGTCAGTTCGGTTCCATTGTCGGAAACTATCATGCCGGGCTTTCCGCGGCGCTCGATCAGGGTCGTCTATTCCCGAGCCACCCGACGTCCGGAGATTGATGTATCCGGGATCGCCACGAGGCATTCGCGGGTCGCGTCATCGACGACATTCAGCACCCGGAAGCGCCGCCCGCAGGCAAGCCGGTCATGAACGAAATCCGGCGACCAGCGCGCATTGGCGCGGGCTCCACAAGGATCGGCGCCCGTGTGCCTAAAGCCTTGCGCAGCGCCTTCCGCTTGCGCACGGTCAGCCCTTCTTCGCGATATAGGCTGCAGATCCGATTGATGCCGGAAAGCTCGCCTTCGCGGCGCCTCGCATGGTGCTGTTATCCCTGACCGAGTTTCGAAACAGGCGCCAAATTCTCAGCGACGACGCTCTCCCGTGCAAGAGCGCATGGCAAGCATGCCGACGGAGAAAATCAGCCGCATCGCACTGCGTTGCGAGAAAACCATTCGAGACTCCGCACGGCTCGTCGCTTTCGCGGACTCAGCGATACTGGTCAAACCCCGCCACGCCTGACAGCGATGAGCGCCCGGCATTCAGGGGCGCAAACCGTCCGCCTAGCTCTTGGCGATGGCGAGACTGAGTGGAGCTAGTTCATCGGTGCTGCGACCTTTGTAATCAAGCCGTTGGGATGACTCCATCATGGCGATCTGCGCCTTGCTCAGGCGCTTGCCAGCCGCGACGTGGTCGAGGCCTAGGACCGCGCCATCCGCCACCAGTTGCCGGCCAGCGACCCATACCTCTTTCACCGCACGGTCCGCGGCATGGAATATCAGCGACCGCAACGGATCGCGTGCCGGCATCATGTCGGGATGCGAGAGATCGACGGCGACGAAATCGGCCTTGCACCCCGTCGCCAGCCGGCCGAGATCATCCCGAAGCAACGCCTTGGCCCCACCTACCGTGGCCGCATGAAACAGCATTTCCGTCGAAACGGTATTGAGGTCGCGGGCGGCGATACGGGCGAAAGTGCCTGCCTTGCGTATCTCCTCAATCATGTTGTGGGGCGTCGTATCGGTCCCGATCGCCATATTGACGCCGGCGCGCACATAGTCGCCGAAATTCTCCATGATATGACCGTAACGGGCGAAGGGAGTGGGGCAATGCGCGACGGACGAACCGCTATCGGCCAGCAGCGACACATCCTCTTTCGTCCACCAGCCGGTCCAAGAATGTGTATCTGGGAAAATGGCGTGGCCGAATACGCTCGACGGCCCCATGATCCCGATATCGGCGGCATGCTGGATCGGCGTACGCCCGTGACGGCGGATCATTTCGTGGAATTCGAGCACGCCCTGAGAGATGTGAAGCGTAAATGGAACCTTCCGGTCGTTCGCCGCGTCGAAGCTGTCGCGCAACAGATCGTCCGTGCAATTCTCGATCTGCATGGGCGACACGACGCCTGAAAGCCGCCCTGACGGATGATCGGCGATCTGGTCGATGAAGGCGAGCGCGCGATCCATCTTGCTGCGACCGCCGGCGTCGTCCCAATCGAACCCGAGTTCATGATCGTTCGCAAGTTTCCACCGGGCCGATGCGAACCCGGGGGCCAGGAAACCACGGACTCCCGAACGCTCGAACAATTCGAGCCAACCGTCAAATATCGGAGAGATATCGCAGACCGAGGTGACGCCCGATTTGAGCAGCTCGCAGAGCGCCATCTCGAGCGCAGAGGTCCTGAGCTCGGGATCGGACGTGTCGAAAGCGCCCGACCGCTCGTAGAGCCCGGTCATGTACATGTTCGGCACGCCGTGTTCCTCACGGATGCCTCGATAGGCGGGTTCATGGCTGGGATGGCCATGGACGTTCACAAATCCGGGAATGACCATGAGATCTGTCCCGTCGCGCTCGACATCGACGGCTCCATCATAATCGGCGCCCGCGTAGACGATCTCGTCGTCGGCGAAGACCAGGTCGATATTGCGCGCATACTCGTGGCGCTCGCCGTTCCACAGGATGGCCCAGTCGATGTTTCGGATCAGGGTGGTGACCACTGCAGTATCCTTTCAATTCATGCTGACAAGCAGCTTGTTATGGCGAGGCGCGCTTGCGCTATGACTGAGGCTCGCGCAGATGACAGGCGACCGAGTGACCCTGCTTGACCTGCCGCATCTTGGGCGATTCCTTGCGGCAACGATCGAAAGCGAAGGGGCAGCGGGTGTGAAAACGGCAGCCGGAGGGCGGGTTGATTGGACTCGGCACCTCACCGGACAGGGCGACGCTCTCGCGCCGCATCTCCGGGTCGGGGATGGGCACGGAGTCGAGCAGCGCTTCGGTATAGGGATGCTGGGGGTCGGAGAACAATGAATCCCTGTCCGCGATCTCCACGACCTTGCCCAGATACATGACCGCCACATGATGACTGATGTGCTGAACCACCGCCAGATCATGGGCGATAAACAGATATGCGAGATTGAACTCCTTCTGCAAATCCATCATCAGATTGATGACCTGGGCCTGCACCGACACATCGAGCGCCGATACCGGCTCATCAGCGACAATGACGCTGGGATTGACTGCAAGCGCGCGGGCGATCCCGAGGCGCTGACGCTGGCCGCCTGAAAATTCATGTGGGAACCGATCCATCATGTCTTTCCGAAGGCCGACCCGATCGAACAGCCACGCCAGCCGCTCTCGCAACTCCTTGCCGCGCAAATCGGTGAAATTATGCATCGGCTCGGCGACGATATCCGCCGCCCGCATACGTTGGTTGAGCGACGAATAGGGGTCCTGAAAAACGAACTGGAGAGCGCGCCGGTGGGGCCGCATCTCATTGGGAGACAGGTTCGTGATATCAGTTCCCGCGAAATCGATGCGTCCCCCGGACGGCTGCGCCAGCCGGACGATCATGCGCGCGGTAGTCGATTTTCCGCACCCGGACTCGCCAACGATTCCGAGCGTTTCCCTGGGGCGAAGTTCGAAGCTCACGTCATCGACGGCGTGGAGATATTGCTTGGCGCCCCCGAACACGCCACGCTTGATGGGAAACCGTTTGCTAAGGCCGCTAACCGACAGGATCGGCTGGTCGTCGCTTTGAGTGACCGCTTTATTCACTTGCGACCTCCATTGCTCTGTCAGAATGCCAGCACGCCGCAATGTGACCCTCCGCCTTCACCTCCAACGGCGGCTCTTCGACACGGCACCGTTCGGTTGCGATCGGACAGCGAGGGGCGAAGCGGCACCCCGGAATCGGTCGGTTGAGCGCCGGAACGATCCCCGGGATCTCCAGAAGCCGGTTCCTCTGCGGATGCTCGCTGCGATCCACCTTCGGGACGGAGCCCAGCAGACCGACCGTGTAAGGGTGTTGAGGGCGACGGAACAGAAGCGAAACCGGCGCCTCTTCGATCTTGCGGCCCGCATACATGACCACAACCCGATCGACGGATTCCGCAATGACCCCGAGATCATGCGTGATCAGCAGCACAGAGGTGTCCAATTCGGTCTGGAGGTCGCGCATCAGGCGCAGAACCTGCGCCTGAATGGTGACATCCAGCGCCGTGGTCGGCTCGTCGGCGATAAGCACCGCCGGCCGGCACACCAGCGCCATCGCGATCATGATGCGCTGGCGCATCCCGCCGGATAGCTGGTGCGCGTATTCGTCCAGCCTGCGCGTCGCTTCGGGAATGCGCACTCGCTCCAGCATGTCTTTCGCCCGCGCGCGCGCTTCGTGGGCGGTGAGTCCCTGGTGCTGGATAAGCGGCTCCGCGATCTGCCGGCCGATACGCATCACCGGGTTCAACGAGGTCATCGGCTCCTGGAAGATCATCGAGATCTCGCTCCCCCGGACCTTACGCATCTCCTTTTCCTGGAGGCCGACCAGTTCACGCCCGTTCAGGCGGATGCTGCCAGCAACGCGTCCGGGCGGCATTGGAACCAGTCCCATGACGGACAATGCGGTCAGACTCTTGCCGCAGCCGGATTCGCCGACCAAGCCGAGCATCTCGCTGCCGTCAATATCGAAGGAGACCCGGTCGACAGCACGGACGGTCCCGTCATAGGTGTCGAAACTCGTCTGCAGATCGCGGATGCTGAGGACGGGACCTTGATCCGTGGATTTGGAGGCCATTCGCGTTCTTTCGGTTACGGTCATGACTTCACACCTGGTTCGCCAGACGGGGGTCGAGCATGTCGCGCAGCCCGTCGCCCATCAGGTTGATCGCCAGGACGGTCACCGCCAGCACTGTGCCGGGGATAAGAATAATCCAGGGCGCCAGCTGAAAATACGAGCGCCCTTCAGCCATGATATTTCCCCAGCTCGGCACTTCAGGCGGCGTGCCGGCGCCAAGAAACGAGAGAAGGGACTCGATCAGGATCGCGGCGGCGCAGATATAGGTCGCCTGCACCGTCATCGGCGCGATCGTGTTCGGCAGGATATGGCGAAACAGCACCTTCCAGAACCGGGTGCCGGATATCGTGGCCGCCTCGATAAACGCCTGATCGCGGATGGTGAGTACCACGCTGCGTACGAGCCGGACGACGCGGGGCAACTCGACGATGGTGATCGCGAATATCACCGTATAGACGCTCGCCCGGGTGACAGCCATCAGCGCGATGGCGAGGAGGATGGTCGGGATCGACATCAGCCCATCCATCACCCGCATCAGTATTGCGTCGCCGATGCGGCTGTAGCCGCCGATAAGGCCAAGCCCAAGGCCGATAATCGACGCGAACAGTCCGACGACGATGCCAACCACCAGAGAGATCCGCCCGCCATGGACCGTGCGGCTGAACAGGTCGCGCCCGAAAGCGTCGGTGCCCAGTATATGATCGGCCGTAGGCGGCGACATGCGGTTGAGCGGGTCGATCTCCAAGGGATCGTGCACCGTCAGCAGCGGCCCAAACAGGGTTATCAGAACTATCACGCTCAGAATGGCTGCGCCGACTACGACTGTCGGATTGCGACGGAGCAGGTGCCGGAGACTGCGGGCGCGCGGGAGCTGATCCTCTTCCGCGCCGTTTTCGCCAGTTTGGGGTGAAGCCGAAGCCATATGATCTCTCAGTACCGGATGCGTGGATCGAGGAAGGTGTAAAGGATGTCCAGGATCAGGTTCAGCGCCACGTAAACCGCGGAAAAGATCAACAGAACGCCCTGGATGATTGGATAGTCTCGGGCGAGGATCGCATCGACGACCAGCCGTCCGACGCCGGGTATGGCGAAGACGCTTTCCGTGACCACCACGCCGCCAAGCAGAATGGCGATGCCGACGCCGATGATGGTGACGATCGGCACCGCCGCGTTTGGCAGCGCATGCCGGAAGAGAAGCTTGTTCGTCGTAAGCCCCTTGGAGCGCGCGGTGCGGATATGATCCTGCGACAGGACTTCGAGCACACTCGCGCGCGTGATGCGGGCCACCAGCGCCATGAAGCTCATCGCAAGCGCCAAACTGGGCAAGATCAGATGGATGATGAACGGCCACAAGCCGTCTTCAATACTTCGATAACCCTGGACCGGAAGTATTTTGAACGTTATCGCGAAAATGTAGATCAGGATATAACCGATAACAAACACCGGAAACGAAAACCCTACGACGGCAAAGCTCATTACTGCACGGTCGATCCATGACCCGGCTTTCCAAGCCGCCAGAACGCCGAGCGGCACCGCGAGCAGTATGGTGACGATCGTGGTGGAGACCGTAAGCGCGATCGTCGGCTCGATACGCTGCATGAAGAGATCGATGACGGGTCTGTTGGAAAAGATGGAGTCGCCAAAATCACCGCGGACGATATCGCCCAACCATGTTGCAAATTGTTCCAGAAACGGCCGATCGAGCCCAAGCGTTTGCCGGATCTGCTCCACCTGTTCGATGGTCGCCTGGTCGCCGGCGATAATCGCGGCGGGGTCTCCGGGCGCCAGGTACAGGATCGAGAAAACCACGACTGCCACGACCACCAGAACCGGGATCGTCGCCAGCAGCCGACGTATTATGTAAGCGGTCATAAAGTCGCAATCCTTATGCGGCGCGGCCGGGTCCGCGAAGAATCCAGCCGCGCCTTCAACTGTCAGTCCGCGGTTTTCTTGAGTCCCCAGTAGAACAGGGACGGGCTTGGAATGACGTCTGTGATATTGCTACGATAGGCGACCACCGGGCGGTACTGCCCAAGCGGGATATACGTCACATTCTCGTAGTTCAGCGCCTGAATCTGATCGGTCAGCGCCTTGCGTTTCGCACTGTCGGTCTCCAGCGCCCATTCCCGCACCAGTTCGGCGGCTTTGGGTTCACAGGGCCAGCCATACCACGCCTTCTCGCAATTCTTGGCGAAGGAATGGATCAGGGGGTTCGAAATGCCGGCGATCGTCGAGTTGGTGATGAATACGTTCCATCCGCCATCGCTGATCGCATCCTTCGAAGCGCGTCGTTGCGTCAGGGTCGACCAGTCCATCGCCTGAACCTCGACTTCCATCCCCATGCGGCGCAGCGATTGAGCGCCAACCAGAGCCGCAGGATGCAATGTCGAATTGTCCGCCGGGTCCATCAAGACAACAGGCGAGCCGTCGTACCCCGCCTCCTCAAGCAGCGCCTTGGCCTTGTCTAGGTCGAAGCCGAGCACCGGTTCTTCTCCGGCGTGGGATTCGCTTCCCGTGCCGCACCCATACATCGCGCCGCATTCCTGCCAACGGTCCGGATCGCCCACGATCGTTGCCATGTAATCCGACTGCCGGTTGCCCCACTGCAGCGCCTGGCGCGCCGCCTTATTGTCAAAGGGCGGATGCAGGTGATTGATCACCAAGAACAGCTGATAGCCCAGCGGGTCGTTCGGGGCCAGCACCACGTCCGGGTTGCCCTCAAGCATCGGCAACAGCTCGGTGGGCGGAGACTCGTTCAGATCGACCTCGCCACCCGCAAGCGCAGCCATGGCGACGCCAGCGTCGGGCATGTACACGGATTCAACCCGGTCGATATGGACCACTTTGCCGCCGGCGGCGAGGCTCGGGGGTTCGTCACGTGGGACATATTCTTCGAACTTTTCGTAGACGACCTGACTTCCGGGAACCCATTCATCCGCCACGAAGCGGAACGGGCCGGAGCCGATGATCTCCTCAATTTGTTCGTTCGGATCAGTTTCAGCGATGCGCTTCGGCATCATGAACGGCACATTGCTGTCGATCTTTCCAAGCGCGTCGAGAACGAAGCCCACCGGCTCATTCAGCACCATCTTGAATGTCTTGTCGTCAACCGCTTCGATGGAATCGGTGAAATCCAACAGGGTTCGACCCATGCCGTCGCGCGCACCCCAGCGCTTGAGCGAGGCGACGCAGTCTTCGGCGGTGACGGGCGCGCCGTCATGCCAAAGCAGGCCGTCACGCAGAGTAAACGTCCAGGTCAGCCCATCTTCGCTCGCGTCCCAGGTGTCCACCATCTGGGGTTGGATTTCGCCATTCTCGTCGGTGGCGAAGAGCGTGTCCCAAACCATATAGGCATGATTGCGGGTGATATAGGCGGTGGTCCAGATCGGATCCAGCACCTTGAGATTGCCGATCGGAATTGACCTGACCGTGATCTTGTCGTCCTGCGCCGCGACCCCATTGGCCGCGATGGCCAATGACATCCCTACGGCGCCGACCGTGGTTAACAGTTTTCCGGCTATTCTCATGAGAACCTCCATGTTTTGCGGTGATTATTCTGAGTCTGCTTAAGTCGCCGTCCCGGTGTCCCGCCGCAGGCTCAACCCCGATGGAACGGGCAACTCGGGGCGCGTATCGAACTGTCGTTTCCAGGCGGATTCCGAGACATCCTGCGCGCGCCGCAGAATGTCCTGCTCGTTCATCGTCAGAATGACCCGATCACGCATGACCCAGCGCCCATCGACCATGACGCTATCGACATCGGAAGGCTGGCCCTGATGGACGAAGCAGGAGGCGGGCCGCAGCATCGGCACCATATGCGCGCGATCGGTATCGACGAGAATGAGGTCGGCCTTGTTGCCAGGGGCGAGAGAGCCGCCGTCAGCGACGCCCAGCGACCGGTAACCATTGACCGTCGCCCACCGGAGCGCCACCTCGGGGCTCGGGTTGCGCCCGTCTTCGCGGCGAACCCGCTCCATGAACAGGCCGGTGCGGACGACTTCGACCATGTCTTCGGACATATTGTCCGAACCCATGCCGATATTGCAGCCATATTGCTCCAGATCGGCGACCCGCGGGCTCAGGCCGCGCCGGGCGGCGATCGCAGAATTGAAGGCCACATTGCAGTTGCACCTTCCCAGTATCTTTTCCTCGCGAGGGTCCATGCACCGGCAATGGGCGCAGACAAGCCGGTCGGAGAGAAACCCGACATCGTCGAGATACTCGGTCGGCAACATGTTTCGATGAGCCTGTATCGCGGCGACCTCGCCCCAGATCTGATTGAGATGAATGGTGGCGACGCACGACAGATCATCCTGCAACTTCCGCACATTGCGCAACAGATCCGGCGAGCACATGTCCGGAGCCCAGGCGGCAAGGCCGACCTCGATGCGCCCATCAGCGGCGCCATGCCACTTGGTGTGCAGATCGGCCGCCGCCTGCAGCGTTCTTGCCCCGAGAGCGCGATCCTGCTCGAACGCGCGCGGGTCGCCGATCTGGGCGTTGGCGCGGTCCCATATCCGCTCGCAGACCAGATAGCGCAGGCCGCTGTCGGCGAGGATATCAGCATAGCTGTCGATTGACGCCCCGTCTTCCAGGACCGCCGTAGTTCCGCTGCGGATCGCCTCGATTGCAGCGGCCTGGCATATGACGCGCATCTCGTCGGGATCCAGATCCGGCACCGGGATCGGCGCCAGTCCGCCATCGAAGGGCGGGCGATGAGGCGGCGAGAGGTCCTCATAGATGCCCTTGGCGATCAAAAGCTGAAAATGCGTGTGCGTATTCGCAAAGCCCGGGAAGACCAGCTTCCCGCTCGCATCCACGACCTCCGCTTCCGAAAACCGGGCCCGCAGCTCGCCGCTCTCGCCAATCGCGGAAATTCCATTTCCTTCGACGGCGAGTTCGCCGCCCAGAATTACCCGGTCGTCGGAGTCGAGAGTGACAATTGCGGCGTTCGTTATCAGCGTCGTCATACTCTTTTCAGCTCCCAAGCATGGCAAGTAACAGTATAATACATCCAAGAAATCACAGGAACTATCCGCGAGATACTCTGTAAGCCTAGCGGCGCACTCAGCCCCGTATGGGATACAGGCGGCCTGCAGACCCCAGCCACCTCGTCACAGGCGCGTTACAGTACCAATGTATTGTATCTTGCACGCCATAACCCAATACACTCCCGGTCGACTGCAGATGCTTCAGATTTCACTGTTGCCCATGAGTAGACATCTGCCGAGATGCTCCTGACAATAGAATTTATATTAAAAATCAAAGCCATCTATCATCGGGAATTATCTATCGCGGCGATGATCGGCGGCGCTCATCAGGCAGGCCGGAATCGCAGCTCGGAGCGGCCTTCGTGGCTCGGCGTCGAGCGCATCGACGGCGCCCTCCTCGAGGGCCGCCGAAACGATATCCTCTGTTTATCACCGGGGGAAAAGTTTGATACTTATTCGATTGAAAAATTCGCGCGCAAAAGTTCTGCTCTGTTCGTCCTGGGTCAAGTTCCAGGCTTGAATGAGCGTCACCGTGACGTAGCCGCTGATTAAAGATGAGAGATCCCAATGCGAAAGATCGTTTCCGCCGTGATACAGCTCGGGCCAATTCAGAAAGCGGATAGCCGGAGCTCTGTCGTCGAACGCATGATCGCTCTTCTTGATGCGGCGAAAAAGGAAGGGGCTACATATGCGGTATTCCCCGAACTGACATTCACCACCTTCTTCCCCCGCTGGTACATGGAGGATCAGGTTGAAGTTGATCGTTGGTTTGAGCGTTCGATGCCGAACGCCGCGACCATGCCATTGTTTGAGCGCGCGAAAGAACACGGCATGGGAATGTATTTAGGTTACGCTGAACTCACGCCCGAAGGAAGGCATTTCAATACGTCTATACTTACTGATACGAGCAGTAATATTATCGGAAAATACCGGAAGATTCACTTGCCTGGGCATGCGGAGTACGACGACAAACGCACCCATCAGCATCTTGAGAAACGTTACTTCGAGCCGGGTGACCTCGGATTTCCGGTCTGGCGCGCGCACGGCGGCTTGATGGGCATGGCGCTCTGCAATGACAGGCGCTGGCCTGAGACCTACCGCGTGATGGGGCTCCAGGGTGTCGAGATGATTTCGCTGGGGTTCAATACCCCTTCGGTCAATTCTCAGCGGAGCGAGGAGGGCGCCGAGGATCGGCTGTTTCATCATCGTCTGAGCTGTCAGTCCGGCGCTTACCAGAACGCGTGCTGGGTCCTCGCATCGGCCAAGGCGGGTGTCGAGGACGGCCATCCGCTGATTGGCGGAAGCCTGATCGTCGATCCCAACGGGCATATTGTCGCCGAATCGAAAACCGAAGACGACGAAATACTTGTCCACGACTGCGATCTCGACCAGTGCAATTTCGGCAAGACCACGATTTTCGATTTCGCGCGTCACCGGCGCATAGAACACTATGGTTTGATCACATCGCGCGTTGGAGCAGAGGCTCCCTGAGTCTGGGGCGGACAGAACGTGACCGGGAGCGCGACAATGACCGAATATGACCTTGTGATCAGGGCTGGCACGGTGGCTACGGCCGTCGATACATTCCGGGCGGATGTCGGTGTTTCCGGTGGGCGCATTGTGGCGCTTGGCGAGAATCTCGCGCCCGGCGCGCGCGAGATCGATGCGACGGGCAAGCTGGTGCTCCCGGGCGGGATCGAGACGCACTGCCATATCGAGCAGGAATCCGCCACCGGGGCGATGACGGCGGATGATTATTACAGTGGAAGCGTTTCGGCGGCGTTTGGCGGCAATACCAGCTTTGTGCCATTCGCCGCGCAACACCGCGGCCAGTCGGTGCGCGACGTGCTGGAGACCTATGACCGAAGGGCGGCGCCGAAATCGGTGATCGACTACTCATACCATCTGATTGTCTCCGATCCTACGGAAACGGTCCTGAAGGAAGAGTTGCCAGAGGCTTTCGAACGCGGGATCACTTCGTTCAAGGTGTTCCTCACCTATGACAAGATGGTGGTCGACGATCGGCAGTTTCTCGACATTCTGGCAACGGCGAAGGATCATGGCGCGCTGACCATGGTGCATGCCGAGAACAACGGCATGATCAAGTGGATGGTCGAACGTCTGTTGGCGGGTGGAAACGACGCCCCACGCTATCATGCGACCAGTCACCCCGCCGCGGCGGAGGTCGAGGCCATCGGGCGCGGCATCCAGTTCGCCTCATATATCGACGCGCCGCTTTTGTTCGTTCATGTGTCGACCCCCGCCGGCGCCGGACTGATCGCCGACGCGCAAATGGCTGGACAGCGCATCTACGGCGAGACCTGCCCGCAATACCTCTTCCTGACTCGGCAGGATCTTGATCGGCCGGGGGCGGAAGGGGCCAAGTTCTGCTGCTCGCCCCCGTTGCGCGACGAGGCTACGCAAGTCGCCCTGTGGCGGTATTTGCGCAACGGAACGCTTGGACTCTGGTCCTCCGACCATGCGCCATATCGGTTCGACGAATCCGGCAAGCTGTCGGCCGGCCCGAATCCGGCGTTCAATCAGGTCGCCAATGGCATGCCGGGCATCGAGATGCGCCTGCCTCTCCTGTTCTCGGAAGGCGTGCGAAAAGGACGTATCACCTTGAACGATTTTGTCGCCCTGAGCGCGTCGAACGCAGCCAGGCTGTTCGGCATGAGCGACCGGAAGGGAAGCATCGCCATCGGACTGGACGCCGATATCGCCATTTGGGACCCAACCCTCGAATGGCGGGTCTCTCAAGCGGAGATGCACGACAACATGGATTATACGCCTTTCGATGCGATGGAGATGACGGGCCGGCCGGTGACGATCATCAGCCGGGGAGAAGTAATCGTTGACGGCGGAGAACTGAAAGCGGAACGTGGCCGGGGAAATTTCGTCAAGCGCGCTCCTTTCGGCATCGCGTCCCTGTCTCATGAGATGCCGGCGGAGCTCGATCCTGCCAGAAATTTCAGGGCGAAGATCCTGTAGCGAGTGGGTTTCGGCATGCCACGTATCCTGATCATCAACCCCAATTCAAATGAAGCCGTCACCAGCGGTATCGCCGAGACGCTGGCCGGGCTTGGCGAGGAGAATGGCTCCGTGCTCGAATGCGCGACACTGTCCGAAGGGCCGTTCGGCGTTGAAACCCAGGCTGATGCGGATGCGGTCGTCGCGCCGCTTCGTCGGCTGGTGAACAGCCGCAAGGATTGCGACGCCTACGTGATCGCCTGCTATTCGGACCCCGGTCTCAGGGAGTGCCGGGCGGATTCGGACAAACCGGTCTTCGGCATTCAGGAAAGCGCGGTCAGACAGGCGACCGGAATAGGCGGCCGCTTTGGCGTTATCGCGCTGGGGCCGCAATCGGTCGAGCGCCACATGCGATACATGACGGCGATGGGAGTGACGGACAAGCTGGCCGGCGAGCGCCCCTTGCATATGACGGTCGCGGAAGGCGAGCGGCCCGAAGCCTATGAGCGCATCCTGGAGGTAGCGCTTGAACTACGCGACCTCGATCACGCCAGCGCGATCATCTTGGGTTGCGCCGGCTTGGCGCGCCACCGCGAAAGACTGGAGGCGACGGTCGCGCTGCCCGTAATCGATCCTACGCAGGCGGCGGCGATGCATGCGCTCGCGGATTGCGCCCAGGCGACGACCGTTGAAGATTGACCGTCGCAACGATCTGAACCTGCGCCTGCTCGAGGTTTTCGAGGCCGTCATGCGTTGCGGCACGACGATCAGCGCCGCAGAGGATCTCGGCGTGTCGCAGCCTGCCGTGTCGAATGCCGTGAAGTCGCTGGAAAAGCAGTTGGGCCTGACGCTGTTCGAACGCGTGAGCCGTGTCCTGCGCCCGACGGAGGACGCGCATCTCCTGCTTACGGAGGTGGAGCCGCTCTTCGCCCTGTTGCGCAATATCGAGCATGACATACGCGATCTGCGCGCAACGAAGGCCGGGCGATTGCGCATCGCGACGACGCCGCCTCTCGGGCACGCGGCGCTGCCGACGATTCTCCGGGACTTCATCGCCGACCGTCCCGGCGTCACGGTCCGCTACGATGTCCGGCGACTGGACACTGTCCTGCAGTCTGTCGAAGCGGGCATGGTTGACGTCGGTTTCGTTCTCGGTCTGACCGCTTTGAACGGTTACGAGATAATCCCGCTCTACCGGGGCGAAATGGTGTGCGTCATGCCCGCTGACCATCCCCTCGGTCGCCTCGACGTGGTCACGCCTCAGGACCTGGCGACCTGTTCCTTTATCGGGCTGGAAACGAATTTGGGCCCCATCGTGCGTGCGGCGTTCGATCAGGCCGGCGCTTCGTTTCGGCAGAAGATCGTCGTGCGCTACTGCCACACGGCCTGCGTCCTCGCCAACGCGGGGCTTGGCGTCTCGGTCGTGGACCCGTTCACCGCCGCTTTTTCACACGGGATGAACATTATCTTTCGGCCGTTCGAACCAGCGGTGCCGATCACGGCATCCGCCGTTATCCGCAAGGATGGCGAGCTCTCCAAAGTCAGCGCCGCATTCATCGAAGAGGCGCGCGCCCAACTTTCCAGATAGAGACGCCAGATATATTACGCGCCGAGCAAGGTCGAAGCGTTTGGGACAGCCCTGATCAGCATGGCCGCGTTCTTGCGATCCCGCATCTGATACACGCTCAGCGGCACGATCAGTGACCGTTCATGGCCATCGCCGAAAGTTTTCTTGAGCGCGTGCCGGCCTGGATTAACCTCCCGAGAAGAGCATCGAGATATTGCGGATCGGCGACGCCCCGAATATGCGCCCGCTCACGGCATTTGGTCTTCGATCGGACCGCACAATCCGGTTGGCGGTTCGCCGCGCTAGCCGGATGCGCCCGATACCGGCGGCATCGAGCGGCTAGTTCGCCGGGGTTTCCTGCTCCACCTGCCCCGTCTTCGCTGAAGCGCCGCCATATAGCGCCCAGGACACGATCAGATCATAAAACACCGCCAGCACGACCGGCCCAAGAAAAAGCCCGATCAGCCCGTAGGTCAGCGTCCCGCCGATAACACCAAGAAAAATCACGAGGGCCGGCGTCTTGAGGCCGCGTCCCATCAGCATCGGCTTGAGGAAGTTGTCCATCACCGTCAACGGCACCAGCAGACCCGTCAACAACAGAGCGCCTCCGGTCGTCATAGTGACCCAAGCCCAGATCAGAACCGGAAGGACGACGAGGACCGGGCCGATCTGAAGGATGCTCAGGACCAGTATGACAAAGGCGAGGAGACCCGCGCTCGGCAGACCCGCAGCCTGAAGGACGACACCGATCAGGATCGACTGAAGCAGGGCTACGCCGACCACCCCGCGCGAGACGTTCCGGATAGTGGTGGTCGCGAGGTCGACGAATTGCTCGCCCCTCGGCGCAACCACGCGCGTCGCGATACGCCGGCCCCATTTCGCCAGGTCTGGACCCGGCGTCAGGAACAGGCCCGCAACCACGATCGACAGGATGAACTGGAACAGGTCGAAACTGATCGTAGACAGCAGGCCGAGCACCTTCACCCCAAACGGGGCGAGGAACTCCTTGTAACGGATCAGAACGGATTTGAGCCCCGACGCGGCGAGGCTCCAGAATTCCTGAAGGCGGTCGCCGACCAGGGGAAGCGTGCTGAGCCGCTCGGAAAGCTCGGGCAAACGAAGACTGCCGTTATTGGCCCGTGCGACAAGATCGTAGACGGTTTCGACCAGGTTTCCGGCGAGCGCAGCGACGGGTCCGATGACGACCGCGAGCGAGACCAGCGTCACCAGGACCGCGGCGAGCTTCCGTCGCTCCCCCATCTTGGCTGACAGCCATGCGTGCATCGGCCCAAGCGCGACCGCGAGAATGATCGCCCAGATGACGACCGGCAGAAACGGCCGGATCAGCGCCAGCGAGACATAGGCGAAAAGACCGAGGAGAATAAGGCGGATGACGAGATCCGTCACCCGCGCCTCCAGATGATCGAGCCGTTCGGGAGGGATGCTCATTGCATGTCTCCTTGCCGGCTATCGCCGCGTATGCCCGAGCCTTCGGCATGCAAACGCACGCAATGGCGAGATGCTTGCAATCTCAACGCGAGCGTCGCCGGGACGGCGCGTTCCGGGAAATCCGCAGGGCGCGATGGGCGCGCAACCGGTGCGATCCGCCGGAATCGAGCCGCATCGGGCGCGCGCCCACCGGCCGACGGCCGCGCCCGCGGCCACGCGAGGCCGGACTGGCGACGCCAGCCGACCAAGCGAACCGAGCCATCGTCTCGAAGCGAAAGAGCCAGGTCGTTCCGAATGTGGGATTTGGCCATCCGGCCGGATGGATGGGCGAAAGCCATGTTCTACGCCTAAACCCGTCGCGCCCAGCCGCGCGGGCGAACGAGCGAGCACGGGGTCGAATGCACCATCATCATACTCCTTCTCGCCCTTGTCAGTGCCCTTTCAGCACCAGGGTCTGGATCGGAAGCAATAGCGCCTGCATCCGCAGGATCAGCGCGTGAACGAGTCCGACCGTATCGATCGCGTGGTATACGATGCGTTTCATGGTCCCGATTTCGGGGTCATCGAGCCGACCGTGGTAGCTGGAATAGGCGTTGGCGATACAGGTCGCGCCCTGCGGCAGGCCCTCAAGGGCGCCCTCGAACAGCGGCTCCATGATGACGGTGATCGTCCCGCCCTGCCGCACCTGCTCGAGGTCGAGAAGCGTGTCGGTCGGCCGGATCTGGCCGGCGGCGATGACATCCTGAATCTCGGTCACGACCATCGGAATGATCTTCCAGGGCTTCGACATGCAGGCGACCTCACCGATCATGCCGGGCTTCATCACTTGCGCCTCGATCTGGCCGAAGCCCGCCGCGAGCCCGGTGACCTGCCTCGTGGGAACGAGGATGCCCGCGGGCCGCAGCATCGGGTTCACGACATCGCCCGGCCGCAGCGCGAATTGCTGAACAATCCCGTCGGTGCCGGCAACCACGAGGGTCTTGTCAAGCTCGACCTGCGCCTGCTGAAGTTCCGCCTCGGCGCGGGCTTTCTGCGCAGGCAACTGGAACTCGATCTGGGCCTGGAGCGAATCGCGGTTCGCGACGGCCGCATCCACGAGGCCCTGCTGCGTGGCGACCCTGACCTGCGCTCTTTCGACTTCGCGCACCGAGATTGCGCTCGACCCTTGCTGCAGCAGAGTGTTGCGCGTTTCGAATTCGTCAACAGCCTGCTCCAGAACCCCGCGCGCTTGCGCGATACGCCCCTCAGCCTCTCGCAGCCGCGCCTGCGCGACACGCATCTCGGCCTCGATTTCGGCGATGCTGCGGCGTGCGGTTTCCACAGCGGCCTGCTGCTTGCGATCATCGAGGCGGAAGAGCGGTTGGCCCTCCTTCACCGTCTGGTTGATCTCCACGAAAGTCTCAGCCACCCGGCCACTGGTCTCGGGCAGGACCGTGACGGTGCGAAAGACCGAGGTTGCGGAATGGGTTGATGGATGGAAGTAGAAGATCGCGGTTATCAGGCCGACGGTCAGCATCAGACAGGTTACGATACCGTAACGCAGTTCGTACCAGACCGAGAACAGGTTTATCTCGCGCCCGAACCGCTTGTCCTGAGCGTAGCGGCGGTAAAGGTAATCCGGCAGGATCGTCACAAGGGAACAGATCATGAATTCGAACATGGATCAGCGCTCCGGCTTGTTATCCGACCGGTCGGTCGGGTTCGGCGCGCCAGTCGAGACTGGTCCGTCAGTCTGGAGCTGATCGGCGGACGGGGACTGTTCGGTGGTCGGCGTCTGTTCGGCGGACGGCGTCTGTTCGGCGGACGGGGGCTGTTCGGCGGACGGGGGCTGTTCGGCGGGCGAACGTCCCGCCATGCGACCGAGCGAATTTGCGATTGAGGACAACGGCGAGGAAAAATCCGGGATCGGCACCATCGCCAGCAGCAGCGCCAGGATCCAGAAGGCGTGGTTATGCGTAAACAGCGCGATCAGGCAGAGCACCGCGACGATCTCGTACTGCACCTTCTGACCGCTGTGCGCCAGGTGGTCGGGCAGGTGATGGAGTTTGAGATAGAAGACCCCTACGCCAACGATAGCCGCGAGCAGAAAGACGCCAGTGCCCACCAGGAACCAGTCCGGCTGCCCCGGAAAGGCGATGAAAGGCGGCAGATGGGCCACTGCCTCGGGATGCAGCAAGCCTGCGGTATCGGTTTGTGTCGCCACGGCTTTCCCCCGTTCGAAGCAGCCGGCAGAACACCAGGTCGGGGACCGCCTCGGGCCAATCTAGCCGCCAGAGCGCAAGGCGCCCACCGACAGGATGTAAGTTACTGTTAGCGATGCGCGCCGCGGAAGAAAAGCCGCGAATGGAACCGGACGCGCGGTCGAGCTGGCTCGGAACGGCGCGGTCACCAGATAGCGGATAAAGGGACAGATGTTCGAACCGCCGCGATGGTCCACGCGCCGTCGGCCGAAATAGACGTGTCGTCATCGCGTCGCGCCGCCACCCTGGACTCGGCGGAGATCCGCGCCGCGCGCGGATGGCGACCAACTCGGGTTCGTGTCTTCGATGGCGGCGGCGATGGCGTCGATCAAATCCGGGTGGATCTGGCGAAACGCCAGGTCCACCCGCAGTTTCTGTTGAAAGCTGGGCGAAAGCCTCTCTACCTCGCCCAGCCGCGCCCGGGCTTCGCCTTTTCGGCCGGCGCGGGCGAGCGCCGCTGCGGCGGCGAGATGGACGACCGCGACGCCCGGCGCCTGAATGTCCTCCGTTATCTGAAAGGCGGTGTCGTAGCGGCCCTCTGCGAAGTGGTAGAAGAAAAGACCCATGCGGTACTGACCGGTCTGCAGAGGATTTCGCAGATATGCCTCCTCGATCAGCGGCACCGCGGTTTTCCAATCCATCCGCATTGCGCTGCGGAAGCCCGACTCTGCGAGAAGTTCGGGATCATTCGGGTTGAGGGATCGTGCGATCTGCATGGTGGCGACGCTGGCGTCGACCCGACCAAGGAACCATTCGGCAATCGCCCGCGCGTGGTGGGCGCGGCTCGACTGGGGGGCGAGATGGATCGCCGACTTCGCCAGCTCCATCGCATGTTCGAGCGGATCGTCGCAAAGCTCGCTAACGTCGTAACCGTAACGGGCGGCGTTGGAGTAGAGCATCGAGAGACAAGCGAAGGCGTCGGCGAATTGCGGGTCGGCGGCGACAGTGAGCTCGAGATCTCTCAGCAGCGGTTCGAAGCGGGATGGCTCGAGCGTTCGCCAGTAGTCCTGGAAATCAAGCAGCTTCTGGTATCCGGCGAAATGTCTTGGCGCGTCGCCAGCACATTCGCGGGCCTGGCTGTCGATAACGCCGTCGCGTAGCGCCACGATACGGGCGACATGGCCCGCAATCTCACGGCACAGGCTGACGATCCGCGATGGGTCGCAATCATCGTTCAAGGTGCGCGTGACACTGTCCGCCCATACAAAGCACCCATCCTTGGCGCGTTTCATAAGGATATCGACATGGAGCGATTTTCTGGAAATTGTGACGGTGCCAAGGAGATGGTAGTCGATGGCGAGACTGTCGGGCCTTCGGTCCAGCCGACCTGTCGCATCACGCCTTTCGGTTGTGTCGAACCCGTAGACGAAAATTCCGGTGAACCGAGTCAGCGCGGAAATCACCTGACAGGTCATCGTCTTACCGATCCCGGCGAGATTGTCGAGATCGCTCCCAACGTCAAAATTCTCGACCATGATCCGGGGACCGAGCTGATGAAGCGATGTGGCGGCCTTCACCTTTTTCGCAGTCTCCGCAGCTTGAGCGCCGTCGCTGGAGGTTCCGAACTGCGGGGTATAGCCGCCTTTGGGGATCGAAATGCAGACCCCCCCGGCCACCCCCTGCGTGAGATAGAACCGCTCGATCGCGCGCCTGAGCCCCGCGGCCTCGATCCGCACGATTGAGTCCTGCATCGGATCGAAATCATCGCCGCGACCGAAAACGCTGGTGGCGATCGTATAGGCCTTGATACGATCGGCGCGTCCGCTCAGGGTCTCCTCGACGACGAACCGCAGGAACTGACGCTTGCGTTCGGAAGCCTCGAAAGCGGAGGATGTCAGGATCCGCTCAAGTTCCTCGTATACGTCCTCATGCCGTAGCGTTTTTCCCGTCCCCGTCTTCATAAATCCGTTCATGTTGACTATCAAGTGACGAACCCCGGCGTTCCGATGGAACAGTCACGCTAACAGTTATATACATTGTCCGCCTACGGCTATCGAGAATTCTGGCGCTACAATAGCACTGATCGCGTCAACGTGGACTCACCAGCATATAGGCGTCGCATCGATGTCTCCGATTGATCATGTCCTAGAACATTTCCCGGGGCAGGATGCGACGGCCCGCCGCCTCTACCTGCGGGATGAGCAATTTCGGTCCATCTGCGAAGAATTCCATATGTCGATCGAATCGCTGCGACGATTTGAAGAGCGATCCGACGCTCCAACCCGGCCCGAGATTGATGACTATCGCACGCTGCTCCGCGAGCTCGGTACCGAGATCAGACAGTATCTCGCAGCGGCGGATGATGGCTGACCAGCCGCCCCAGGGTCCGCAGCGGCACTAACAGTAAGCTACATGCCCGCAATGGAACCGCGCGGAAGCTTGTCTGTAGAATTTCTCGCGAAGAGTGACCCGTAGGGTCGGCTCGTGGCGCAGGGGAGAGCCGGGATGCCTAAGTCAAAGAATGAGCCGCAGGACAGAAGGGTCGATCATTTCTTTTCGTTTCCAGGCGCCCGGGCGGATCGGTGGCGCGCTCTTCACGCCGCCGCTCGCGACTGGGCGCGGAACCGAAGCGACCAGGCGGCCGTACGCGGCGAATTCGACGAACTGGGGCGTTACGAGGAGTTCTTCGCCTATCCGGGGCGCAAACTGCTCGCGACGCTACGTCAGCGGATCGATGGCGGCCAGGCCGGAGCCGCGGCGGCGCTGGCGCGGCGCATCTCCGAAGCAATCCTGACGCGATCCTACAAGGCGGACCCGGACGACTGGGATTCCGCCGAGATGGCCGCGGAGACACAGCCGGACCTGAACACCCCGACCATGGCGCGCGGGCAGCGAAACCGGCCGTATTTCGAGATGCTTCTCGTGGCGCCCGGCGCTGCGAAGCGAGGCGACAGCCTGATCGAGCAGATACGCCGGCTGCGTCGTCCGGAAGATGTGTTCATCTACGAGACGGTGCCAGTCGGAAGCTTCGAGGAGGCGATCTGCGCGGCGATCCTCAACCCGACCCTCGCCGCCGTTACGCTCTACGAAGGGTTCGCCCATGAGAGTTCCGCCGACGTGCCGGTGCTCCGCGACTTCCTGGCTTCGGCGGGCTTTGACGCCGCAAGTGTGGCGGATGACGATCTGACGCTGGCGCTGGCCGACGTGATCCACCGGATCCGGCCGGAACTGGATATCTACCTGCTGTCTGACCGGCATGTGGAACGAATCGCCGGCGACCCGCGCGCCGCCAAGATCCGCCGCGTGCTCTATTCTGTCGAGGAGTTGCTGGAGCTGCATCTCTGCGTGCTCGAGGGGGTGTCCGACCGCTTTCGCACGCCGTTCTTCGACAACCTCAAGAAATACGCGATGCGCCCGATCAGCACGTTCCACGCGCTGCCGATCGCGCGCGGCAAGTCGGTGTTCAAGTCCGACTGGATCCGTGACATGGGCGAGTTCTACGGGCTGAACATCTTCCTCGCGGAGTCGAGCGCCACGACCGGCGGGCTCGACAGCCTGCTGGAGCCGACGGGCAACATCAAGGAAGCGCAGGAGATGGCGGCGCGGGCCTTCGGGGCCGACCATGTATTCTTCGTCACCAACGGCACGTCGACATCGAACAAGATGGTCCATCAGGCGCTGGTCGCGCCGGGGGACATCGTGCTGCTCGACCGGAACTGCCACAAGTCGCACCATTACGGGCTCGTGCTGGCCGGCGGGCAGCCGCTCTACATCGACGCGTTCCCGATGACCGAATACTCGATGTACGGGGCGGTGCCGCTCAGCAGCATCAAGAAAGCCCTCCTGGACCTGAAGGCGGAAGGGCGGCTCGACCGGGCCAAGATGGTCGACCTGACCAACTGCACATTCGACGGCCACATCTACAACACGCGTCGGGTGATGGAGGAATGCCTCGCCATCAAGCCGGACCTGGTGTTCCTTTGGGACGAGGCGTGGTTCGGGTTCGCCCGCTGGTCGCCGTTTCTTCGGCCCCGGACCGCAATGGGCGCGGCCGAAGCGATCGAGAAATGGATCGCCGACCCCGCCTCGGTCGAGGCCTACGAAGCGCAACAGAAGCAGTTGGGCAAGAACCCGTCGGCGGCCAAGCTTATGGAAACGCGGCTGGTCCCGGATCCCCGCAAGGTGCGGCTCAGGGTCTACCAGACAAACTCGACCCACAAGTCCATGTCGGCGCTGCGGCAGGGTTCGATGCTGCTGGTCAAGGACATCGACTTCGGCGAGGTCGAGGCGCAGTTCCACGAGGCGGTGTTCACCCACGCCTCGACCAGCCCCAACCAGCAGTTGATCGCCAGCCTCGACGTGGCGCGTCGGCAGATGGAGCTGGAGGGCTACGGGCTGGTGGCGAACGCCATCGAGATCGCACTGGACATCCGCAAGGAGATCAACGGGCATCCGGTGATCTCGAAATACTTCAGGGTGCTCGGCGCGGATGAGATGGTCCCGGCCGAGTATCGGCATGCGGGGTTCGTCGATTTCCTCACGCCGGGCGTCGACTGGGAAGACCAGGTCCGTTCGATGCACGAGGACGAGTTCTGCCTGGACCCGACGCGGATGACGCTGGTCTGCGGCACCGCCGGCTTTGACGGCACGCAGTTCAAGAAGATGCTGGCCGACGACTACGATATCCAACTGAACAAGACCTCTCGCAACTCGGTCCTGCTCCAGTCGAACATCAACAACACGCGCAGCGACGTCGCGAACCTGATCCGGGTGCTGCTGGAGATCTGCAACGGGATCGAGAAGGACCTTGCGCGCGGCGGCGAAAACGGCCGGGCGACGTTTGCGGCGCGCGTGAAATCGCTGATGGAGGACGTGCCGGACCTGCCGAACTTCAGCCATTTCCACGACGCCTTCCGCTGGGACGCCGGCAAGAAGACGGTGGAAGGCGACATGCGGTCGGCCTTCTACAGCGCCTATTACGCCGAGGGGTGCGAATATTTGCCGCTCGACAGCCCGGAGGTCGATCAGCGGCTAAAGAAGGGGCCGGAGATGATCTCGGCGAACTTTGTGATCCCCTATCCACCGGGCTTCCCGATCATGGTGCCGGGACAGGTCGTCACCAAGGAGACGATCGATTTCATGCGAAAGCTCGACGTGAAGGAAATCCATGGCTTCGAGCGTGACAAGGGCTTGAAGCTGATCCGCCCGGATCACGCCAAAGACCACGTTCGCAAGTAGCGCCCAGGACCGAACAGGCAGGAGACAGACGTCATGTGGAATTTCTTCGTCGAGACGCTCCGGGCGAACCCGCATATCGCGGTGTTCTTCACGCTGGCGGTCGGCTACTGGGTCGGCAACCTGCGGTTCGGCAGCTTCAGCCTGGGCGCCGTCACCGGAACGCTGCTGGCCGGCGTTCTCATCGGCCAGCTCGACATCGAGGTGTCGGCGCAGATCAAGTCGATCTTCTTCATCATGTTCCTGTTCGCCGTCGGCTTCGGCGTCGGGCCGCAATTCGTGCGCGGCATCGCGACGGACGGCGCGCCGCAGGCGCTCTTCGCCGCGCTCGTATGCGTGCTGTGTCTGCTCGTTCCCTTCGCCGCCGCGACGATAGCAGGCTATGGCCCGGGCCTCGCCGCTGGCCTGTTCGCCGGGTCGCAGACGCTCTCGGCCTCCATCGGCCTTGCGGAGAACGCGATCAGGGATTCCGGCATCGAGAATGCGGACGCGGAGATCACCCTGATACCGGTCGCATACGCCATCACCTACCTGTTCGGCACGATCGGCACCGGCTGGATCCTCGCCTTCCTCGGCCCGAAGATGCTGGGAACCAATGTCGAAGAGGCCTGCAAGCGCTACGAGCGTGAAGTGCTCAAGGGCGCCACGAAGGACGGCGATTACATCAGCGCCTGGCGCGCCCGCGAGCTCAGGGCCTACCGCGTCCAGGAGGGGGGCGCCGCCGTCGGCAAGAGGCGCGATGAACTGGAGAGCCTCGCCGAAGGCGAGCGCATCTTCGTCGAACGGCTGCGCCGCGGCGGGGAGCTGGTGACGCCCGGAGACGAGACGGCGCTGCAGGCGGGCGACATCGTCGCCGTCTCGGGGCGCCGCGAGGTGCTGGTCAGCATGTTCGGCAAGGCCGAAGAGGTGGACGACCGTGAACTTCTGGACGTGCCGGTGGAGTCGACCGACGTCCTGATCACCAGCAAGGCGATAGACGGCAAGGAGCTGATCGAGATCGCGAAGGAGCCGTATACCCGCGGCGTCTACCTGAACACGATCCGGCGAGGCTCGGCGGCGGTCAACATCCCGGTCGCGCCGGGCACGAAGATCTATCGCGGCGACATCCTGCGCGTCGCGGGATCGAAGGCGCATGTCGCGGCTTTCGTCGAGAAGATCGGCTACGCGGACCGGCCGCAGACGATCACCAACATGGTGCTCGTCGGGCTGGCGATCCTCATCGGCGGCCTGATCGGCGCGATCGTCGTACCGATCAACGGGCTGCCGATCACGCTCAGCACGTCGGGCGGCGCGCTTATAGCCGGCATTGTCGCCGGCTGGCTGCGCACGGTGAAGCCGCAGATCGGCAACATCCCGCAACCGACGCTGTGGTTCATGAACTCCGTGGGCCTCAACGTCTTCATCGCGGTCGTCGGCCTGTCATCGGGCCCGACATTCGTCGAGGGGCTGAAGGAGGCCGGCTTCGGGCTCTTCTTCTGGGGCGTCGTCTGCACCTCGATCCCGATGCTGCTCGCCCCGTATATCGGCAAGTACATCTTCAAGTTCGACGACGCCATCAACCTCGGCGTCTGCGGCGGCGCCCGCACCTCGACCGCCTCGGTGGCGATGGTGGGTGAAGTCGCCAAGAGCGACGTGCCGATGCTGGGCTACACGGTGCCCTACGCCGTCAGCAACACGCTGCTGACCCTCTGGGGCCTCGTCATCGTGCTCCTCGTGCTGTGACGGAGCGGCGGCCAGGCGAAATAGAAAGGCCGCCCCCGCGGGGCGCCTTTCCCGTCTGGAGATGACGGATGGACCTGATCCGATCCTTCTTTGACGCTTCCCCGATCGCGGTGCTCTTCGTCTGCGTCGCGATCGGGTTCGCAGTCGGGCGGATCAAGGTGGCGGGCGTTCAGATCGGCGGGATACCCGGCACGCTGTTCGCGGCGATCATCGTAGGCCAGGTCGGCGTCGACGTCGACGCGAACATCAAGACGATTGCTTTCGCTCTATTCATCTACTCGCTTGGCTACGTGAGCGGACCGAGCTTCGTGCAAAGCCTCGGCCGCAGCACGCTGAACCTGGTGAACCTGTCTCTGGTGTCCACCCTCCTGATCTTCGGCACGGTCTGGACGCTTGCGCAGCTATTCGGTCTCGACAAGGGAACTGCGGCGGGGCTGCTTGCGGGCGCGCTCACGGAGTCGGCCGCCGTCGGAACGGCGACCGAGGCCCTGAACAATATGGGACTGCCCCAGGACGAGGTCGGCGCAATGCAGGCGAACATCGGTATCGCCTACGCCATCACTTACTTGTTCGGCTTCACGTTCGTCGTGTTCTTCGTAAGCATCATCGCTCCACGGATGATGAGGATCGACCTGCAGGAAGAAGCGGCGAACTATGCGGAGGGACTCGGCGTCGGTGGCGACGACGAGCTAGGGCCGATGCAGGAATCCGCGCTTCGCGGCATCGTCGCCCGCGCCTATCAGGTCGCCAGCAAGGAGGCCATCGGCCTCGACATTGGAGAACTCGAGGAGAGGTTCAAAGGGTTCGTGACCGTCCAGGGCGTCGTCCGCCGAGGACGAATTCTGGAGCCCGCCAAGGACCGCGCGCTGGCCAAAGGCGACAGGATCGCCCTGCTGGGCCGTCTGGACGAACTGCTAGAGGCCGAAAATTTCGTGGGCCCCGAGACGACCGATACGCGTGGGCTCGACATCGTGGGCGAGACGAGAACAGTCATCCTGACGAACCGGGACTTCATCGGCGAGACGATCATGGCGGTGCGCGCGAAAATCGACCCCGATCAGCGCCGCGGGGTCCACGTCGTGAAGATCTCGCGTTCTGGACAGACCCTCAAGCCGCGCCCGAAAATGCGCCTCGAGCCGGGCGATGTCATCAGTCTCTACGGGACGCCAGAAGGACTGGACACAGCCGTGCCCGTCGTCGGCTACGCCGTCGATCAGGGCATCGCGGTGGACTACGTCTACCTGGGACTCGGCGTCATCGTCGGGATCCTGATCGGGATGGTCACGGTGCCGATCGCCGGAGCGCCGGTTGCGCTGCATACCGGGGGCGGCTGCCTGTTGTCGGGGCTGCTGTTCGGGTGGTTGAGGTCGCGCCACCCGACTTTCGGCGGCATGCCGCCGGCGACTGCGCTGCACCTGCGGGACTTCGGCCTCGCGATCTTCATCGCCTGCGTGGGGCTGGGAACCGGTCCGCAGGCAAGGATCCTGCTCATGGAGCAGGGGGTCTTGCTGCCCATAATCGGGATCATCGGCGTCCTGATCCCGATCATCGCATCGCTGTACTATGCCCGCTACGTGCTGAAGATGAACCCGGCCGTCATCTGCGGGGCGCTGGCCGGCTGCTTCACCTGTACAGCCGGACTGAATGCGGCGGTGGAGGCGGCGAACAACGAAACACCTGTGCTAGGATACACGGTTCCATATGCCATATCGAACGTCACCCTTACGCTGCTCGGTCCCATCCTTGTGCTCACGGTCTGAGGGGCTGCGCCGTGATGAGCCGCCCGTGTGGCGTGGTGTTCGGCCCGAGCGTATAGCAAGGAGGCGGAATGCCACGACTATTGACGGCGATAAGGGAGACCCCCCTTCTGTGGCTTCTCGTCTTCGTTCCCATCGTGCTCGTCGTCGAGGTCGTTCGCCCCGAGGCGCACACGCTGCTGTTCATCCTCTCCATCCTAGCTATCGTGCCGCTTGCGGCGATGCTCAGCCTCGCGACGGAGTCTGTCGCGGAAAAAACCGGCGATGCGGCGGGAGGACTGATCAATGCGACCCTGGGCAACCTGACCGAGCTGCTCATCGCCCTCACGGCGCTCGCCGCCGGCCAGTACGCGTTGGTCAAGGCGTCGATCGCAGGCGCGATCGTCACCAATTCGCTCTTCATGCTGGGGGCGTCGTTCCTGCTTGGAGGGATGCGAAAGCACGTCCAGGACTTCAACCGCATCGGCGCCCGGCTCCAGGCGAGCCTGCTTTTCATCGCGGTGGTGGCGCTGCTCGTGCCGTCGGCGGTGGCCACCGCCGACAATGCGGCCGACCCCGCGGCGCTTCAGCAGTTGAGCCTGATGCTCGCGCTGCTGCTGATCGTCGGCTATGTCCTCGGTCTCTGGTTCTCCCTCGGCACTCACAAGGAGGCGTTCGCCAGCGCAGGAAACGGCGGGTCCCATGGGGAGCCGCTGCCCATACGCCTCGCTCTCGCCACGCTAGCCGTCGTGACCATCTTCGTCGCGCTCGTCAGCCATGTATTCGTCGCCTCGGTCGAGGTCGCGGGCGAGGCGATCGGCCTGTCGCCCGCCTTCGTCGGCTTCATCGTCGTTTCGCTTGTCGGCGGCGCGGCGGAGTTCGCTTCCGCGTTCTCGGCGGCGCGCAAGGACCGGCTGGATCTCAGCGTGAGCATCGCTCTCGGCAGTTCGTCGCAAATCGCCCTCTTCGTTGCGCCGCTCCTCGTGTTGCTCAGCTACATTATCGGCCCCGCGCCGATGGGCCTCGACTTCTGGCCCGGCGCCATCGTGATGATGATGATCGCAGCCGTTTCCGCGACGCTGCTTACGACCGGCGGACGGTCCACATGGTTCCTGGGCGTGCTGGTGCTGATGGTCTACGCCATTTTCGCCCTCACGCTTTATGTGCTGCCGCCGGGCCCATGAGGAAGGCCCAATCGCCCGCTCAGCGAGCATCCGCCCTCCGCCGGCGCAGGCGCAGGCAGCCGAGGCGGATCGGGTGCGCGATCGTCGCGAGCGGGCGGGCGTGCGCCGCCATGACCCTGGCGCGGGGAGGGTGAGGTGCGGCTCTTGCATGCATATGTCTTGCTCTACCGGGCCATCTACAGAGCCTTCCTTGTCCCGCGCGTGCAGGCTGTTTTGCTGGTCTGCACTTTGATCGCGACGGCGCAGGCGCTCGCCTTCCGCTGGATCGAAGGCTGGAGCTTTCTCGACGCGTTCTATTTCGCGATCGTCAGCATGGCGACGGTCGGCTATGGCGACCTGACGCCGACGACGCCGCTCGGCAAGGTGTTGTGCATGGTCTTTCTGGTCATCGGCGTCGGGATATTCGTCCTGACCGTCACCACCATCGCCCAAGCGATCATGCACGAATTATTCGAAGCGGACCGTCGTTCCTCTCTGGAGGGGGACCGCTCCGAAACGCTGCGTCACGACGACGATCAACAGAGCAAAGGATAATCCCATGTTGGACAGAGATTATTTCAACAGCATATCCGATCTTAGCCCGTTCGAGATCAAGGACGAGTTGATCAAGCTGGCGCGGATTGGCGCTGAAAAGTCGACCCGGACCTTTCTCAATGCAGGGCGCGGCAACCCGAACTGGATCGCCACAAAAGCGCGCGAGGCGTTCTTCCTGCTCGGCCAGTTCGCGCTTTCGGAGGCCCGCCGCAGCTATTCCGATCCAAAGGCCGGGATCGCGGGGATGCCGCCGCGTGACGGTGCGCACGAACGGTTCACACGCTGGATCCGCGCGCAGGTCGTCGAGGAGACGGACGATGACTTCGATATCGAGGGCACGCCTGCCGCCAACACGCTTGCGGACGCGGTCGACTTCGCCATCAAGAGATTCGGCTTCGAGCCGGACGCCTTCGTGCACGAGCTGACCGACTCGATCATTGGCGACAACTACCCGGTGCCAGACCGGGCGCTGCATCACAACGAGATCGTCACTCACGAATACCTGATGTGGGCGATGTGCGCCGGTCGCCGCCCGGACGTGAAATTCGACCTCTATCCGGTCGAGGGCGGCACCGCGGCGATGTGCTATATCTTCAAGGCTTTGAAAAACCAGCGCTTGCTGAACGCCGGCGACACCATCGCGCTGGGCACGCCGATATTCACCCCTTATCTTGAGATGCCCGAGCTTGAAGACTATGGACTGCACATCGTGCGGATGAGCGCCGAGCAGGAGGACAAGTTCCAGTTCACCGACGAGGACGTCGAGACTCTGGCCGACCCCAAGGTCAAGGCGCTGTTCCTCGTGAACCCCGGCAATCCCTCGGCGGCGGCGATGGATGCCGACAGCATGGGCAGGCTGGTTCGCTTCGTGAACGAGCGGCGTCCGGACCTGATGATCCTGACTGACGACGTCTACGGAACCTTCGTGCCAGGTTTCGAGTCGATCATGGGCCACCTGCCCCGCAACACCATCGGGGTCTATTCCTTCTCCAAGTATTTCGGCTGCACCGGCTGGCGGCTGGGCGTAATCGCGGTGGCGCAGGACAACATCTTCGACGAGCGCATCCGCGCCCATCCGGAGGAGATGCAGCAGGTCGTCGCGAACCGTTACAAGGCGATGGCCCCGAAACCCCGCGAGGTAAAGTTCATCGACCGTATCGTGGCCGACAGCCGCGACGTGGCCCTGAACCACACCGCTGGCCTGTCGCTGCCGCAACAGGTGATGATGACGCTCTTCGGACTCGTGGAGATGATGGACGACGACAAGGCCTACCAGAGGGCATGCATCGCAATCTGCGAGAAACGCTTTCGCAACCTCGTCGAGGGCATGGGCGTCGAGTCGGATCCCGGCCCCTATTTCGATTACTATTACGGGATCATCGACCTGGAGTTCTGGCTCAGGAAATATCTAGGCGAGGATGTGGTCTCCTGGGTGAAGGAGAACATTCATCCGCTCGACATCCCTTTCCGACTGGCCGAGGATCACGGCATCGTCCTGCTGAACGGGTCGGGATTCGCCGCGCCGAACTGGTCTGCGCGCGTGTCATTCGCGAACCTGAATGACGAGGCGTACTCCGAAATTGGTCGGGCGGTCCGCTCTATCGCTCGCGGCTATGTTCAAGCTTACCAAGCGTCGAAGGGTGAGCCGATCACGGCGTGAGCCGGCGCGTCGAAGGAAAACCTTCAGCGCGGCAGGTCGAACGACTGAACCACGCGCCGCCGCGAGTGTCGCGGCCATCGGTCAATCGCGCGCCCTCGAACGACCGATCGGCGCGTCGCGCGCCGCAACCCGCGCCTCTGGGACAGAATGAGCAGCCGGGACGGGTGTTCAACCGTGGCTCAGTCGAAGCTCACCAAGAACGTTGTCGCGGTCAACGCGACATGGTCATCGAGCGGCGGACGCCGCCCCGACCGGCGCTCCTCGGCCGTGGCCGGTTCGATGCGGACGATTCGCCAAATCCGGTCAAGCTCCTGTGGAGACGGTTGGCGCGATGGCATGGGCGGAATCCCACCCCATGCGACGGGATATTGAATGCGGCGAAGTGCATCCGCGGGTCAAGCGCGCAGCGCCTTTCGTCGACAGGCGGCCCAGCCTGCCTTGCCGTCCAGGGCCCCAGTCAATCCTGCGCGGCGAAATCCACATGGACGTGATTGCCATCCGGATCGCGCAAATGGAACTGAACGACGCCAATCTCCTCGAGAGCAAGACGCTGATGAGGGATGGCCGCATCACGCAAGCGCGCCTCGAAAGCGCCCCTGCCTGTCGCCTTCAGAGCGAAGTGTTCGAGTTTCACGTTCGCCTCGGAACCAACCGCCGGGTCGCCATCGTGGTGGACCAAGTGGATGACGGCGTCATCACCAGCATAGAGCCACGCGCCCGGAAAGGAGAATTCCGGGCGCGGACCGGTGCGCAGGCCGAGGATGTCGCGATACCAAGCCGCCATGGCCTCAACCTGGGTGGTCCGGATATTGACGTGGTCGAGCCTGCGCACCTGCATCTCAAAAGCCTTCCAGAACGATCTTGCCCTTGGCCTTGCCGCTTTCGATCAGCGCGTGGGCGCGCTTGAGGTTCCCGGCGTTGATCACCCCGAAACTCTCGGTCGCGGTCGAACGGATCTTGCCCGCGTCGATCAGGCCGGCGACAGCGTTGAGGATCTCGCCCTGGCGCGCAATGTCCTTGGTCGCGAACAGCGACCGGGTGAACATCAGTTCCCAATGGATCGACACGGCCTTGCTCTTGAACGGCATGATGTCGAAGTTCTCAGGGTCGTCAATCAAGCCGAACCGCCCTTGCGGGGCGATGAACTCGGCGATCTGCGTCACGTAGCTTTCCGAGTGGTTGGTCGAGAACACGAAGGCCGGCGCGCCGATGTTGAGCGCCGCGATCTGCTCGGGCAGCAGCTTGGAGTGGTCGACAACGTGATGGGCGCCGAGTTCCTTCACCCAGTCCTGCGTTTCGGGGCGCGAGGCCGTGGCGATAACCGTCAGGTCGGTCTGTTCGCGCAGAAGCTGGATCGCGATGGATCCGACTCCGCCCGCACCGCCGATGATGACGACGGCGTTCGCCGCGCCTGGCACCCTATCAGTGACTTTCAGGCGATCAAAGATCATCTCTTGCGCCGTCAGCGTGGTCAGCGGCAACGCGGCCGCGGCCGCGGTGTCGATGCTCTTCGGCGCGTGACCGGCGATACGGGCATCCACGAGGTGGTATTCCGCATTGGCGCCAGTTCGGTTGATCGCGCCAGCATACCAGACCTTGTCGCCGAGTTTGAACTGGCTGACCTTCTCTCCGGTCTCGACGACCTCGCCCACGGCGTCCCAGCCGAGTATCACCGGCGTGTCGCCCTCGGCGGGGCGGCTCTGGCGGATTTTCGTATCGACGGGGTTGACCGAGACGGCGGCGACCTTGACCAGAATGTCATGGCCATTGGCCATGGGCTTTTCAATCTCGAGGTCGATCAACGCGTCGGCGCGATCGATCGCGCCGTTGGCGGTATAGCCGATGGCTTTCATATTCATTCTCCTGGAGGGGGCAAAAGGCTCTTGCGCGACAGCGCGCAGGTCCCTCTCCCGCGCAGGGCGCGGGAGAGGGAAGCGGTTCAGTCGATCTGGGTCATCTCGGCGAGGATGAACTGGTCAACCGCGCCTTCGGTGGCGGCCATGTAGGCGGCCAGACGCGGGGCGTCCATGTGCTCTTGCTAGATCTCTCGACTTTCCCAGTTCTCGTAGAAGTTGAAATGCGCCGGGTCTTCGTTGCCCTGGTGCAGGTCATGGTTGACGCAGCCGACCTCGGCGCGGGTGATCGGCGCCAACTTGAGCAGCTCGGCCTTCACCAGTTCGACCTGGTCGGTCCTGGCATGGATGTCGGCGACGATGGTCAGCTTGGACATTGGGGCGTTCCTTCGGATGTCTGTGGCGTTGACGGGGATATACATGCGCGGCTGAGACGGATAAACGGGCATCACTCGAAATAATAATCCGGTAAATCCGTATAATGTTGATCGACAACATCCGCCTTTTCCTGACAATTGCAGAGAAGGGCAGCCTTGTCTCGGCCGCGCGCGAAGCCCGCCTGTCGAGCTCCACGGTCTCCGAACGCCTCGCCTCGCTGGAGGCGCACTACGGTGTTGTCCTGTTCAACCGCACGACGCGCTCGTTGAGCCTGACCGACGCGGGGCGCACCCTGCTCAGCGGGGCCAAGGTGATCCTGGGTGAGATCGAAGAGCTAGAGACGCGCATCCGCCACGGGGCCGAGACCCTCTCCGGCTCGATCCGCGTCAGCGCGCCGATCGATCTTGGCCGATCCATCGTCTCCGAGGCGGTCTCGCGCTTCACCACCGAGAATCCCGCGATCTCGATAGAACTGCTCTTGTCGGATGGCTACATCGATATCGTCGGCCAGGGATTCGATCTGGCGCTGCGCTATGGCGCGGTCACCGACAGCACGTTGAGAACGCGCAACGTCGGCCATTTTCGTCGAGTCGTCTGCGCCGCCCCTTCCTATGTCGCTGCTCACGGCGCGCCGGAAACCCTCGCCGACCTGGCGCAACACAACTGCCTGATCATGCGTTTCGGAGCGACGCTCGACAATGTCTGGCGGTTCGGTACGGGCAAGAAGCAGCAGACAGTCATCGTGCGCGGCGACAAGATCGCCAATGATGGCTCACTGGTGCGGCAATGGGCGCTGGAGGGGCATGGGATCATCCTGAAATCCGAACTCGACGTCGCACGCGACCTCGAAGCGCGCCGACTTGTCGCGCTGCTCGAAGACCACGCCGCAGCCCCCTACCCGCTCCAAATGATGTTCCCGCCCGGGCGGGCGCAGCCCCGGCGGGTCCGCGCGCTTGCGGATGCGCTCAGCGAAGCCATGACGGCGCGGAAGACATGAGAACGGGACACCGCCCTGCGGTTGCGGCGCTCTCATCCAGGTCCTGGCGCCAACGAGGCCGTGATACGACACGTGGGCCTGTCGCCGCATCGACCCGCCCTGAAGTTCCGCCTTGTCACTGACTCTGAGCCGGCGCGCCGGGGCGACAGATGCCGCCCCGACCCGAGGCCACGCGATCACCGGGAGCAGCTCCGAACCGTGCGCAAACCTCTGAACGACCGAGCCGAAGAGCGCGCTCCGCTTCGGCTCCGGTCCAGATATCGCCACTCTCCAATCGGGGTCGCGACATCTGGCGGCGGAAAGGCATCAAGCGGGATTGCCGGAGCCTTTATTCCACGCCGATCGACATCGCTCCGCATCTTTCTGAGAGGCGCTCCATTAGACACTCGGAGGGCGACCCGGAACATGAGAGCAAGACGTGAGGATCCGGGTCAGCCGGGCATCGCGCCGTAGGGGCGGAGGGGGCGTCGTGGCGGGGCGTATTTCCCCTCCGGTCGACGACGCGCCTCCGTTTCCGCGTTTTTCAATCGACGATAAACAGCTTCGCGCCATTCTCGGTGATCGATCGATGCGGCGCGTCGCCGTGATCGGAGACCTGATAACTCGTCCCGGCGGCCATCTTGAAACGGCGGCCGTCCTTCAGCTCCGTCTCCATCTCACCCTCCAGCACGTAAAGGATATGGCCCCGGTCGCACCAATGGTCCGCCAGGTATCCCGGGCTGTATTCCACCACCCTGATGCGTATGTCGCCGACCATGAGTGTGCGCCAATAGGCGACGCCGGTCTCCCCCGGGTGCTCGGTCGCGGGGACGCTCGACCAGTCGGTCAAGGTGAAGGCGAGCTCGGGTATTTTCATCGGGTGTCTCCAACAGGCTTTCGCAGCGCCGCCGCCGGGTGTCGAATTGCGCCAGCGCCAGAGCCGCGCGGGCGGCCGGTTCGCGGCGGCGACTTCCAATAGGCTCCTCTCCTCCTAGCCGACCGAAATGGCGGTGGCTACAAGAAGCTGCTCGCGGATCACGGCCTATCGGGCGCGCGGTTCCCCTGCATTACATACCCGTTCTGACCCTCAAGCCCGGCGCCCTTCGCGACGGGGCGCCGTTTAAGGAATGGGACCTGCCGATCGCGCTCCGCCGCGTTCAGCGCAAGCTGGAGCGTCAGCCCGGCGGTGATCGGCAGGTGGTCGAGATCCTCGGGGCCGTGCTCACCGATGGCATTGACGCCGTCGAAGCCGCCTGCGCCGAGACCCTGTCTCACAACGTCCATTCCGCAGGCGTCGTTCTGAACATTCTGGCCCGGCGCCGCGAGCCGCCACCGCCCCTGACAATCACGACGCCGGATGCGTTGAAGCTGGCCTGCGAGCCCGCCGCCAACTGCGATCGCTACGACAGCCTGAGGAGAGCGACAGATGGAACGTTCAGACGTGATCGATGCGATGGGAAAACTGAAGCTCTACGGGATGAGGGCGTCTTACGATGAGATCATCACGACGGCGCTGAAACGCCAACACGACCCGCAGAAAATTATTGGCGACCTGCTGACCGCCGAGATATCTGAGAAGCAGGCCCGCTCGATCAAATACCAGATGACCATCGCCAAACTGCCCCTGGCCAAGGAACTGGAAGAGTTTGACTTCGAGGCGACCGAGATCAACGAGACCCTGGTCCGCGACCTGGCCACCGGAGACTTCCTCGACCATCAGCGCAATCTCGTCCTGATCGGCGGCACCGGAACCGGCAAGACCCATCTCGCCGTCAGCATTGCCCGCGCCTGCATTCGCGCCGGACGACGGGGCCGGTTCTTCAATGTCGTCGATCTGGTGAACAAACCGGACGCCGAGGCCCGCGCAGAAAGGCAGGGGCGCACTGCCGACCTGATCTCCCGCCTCGACTTCCTGATCCTGGATGAACTCGGCTATTTGCCCTTCGCCCAGACCGGCGGCCAGCTCCTGTTCCACCTCATCAGCAAGCTTTACGAGCGGACATCGATCATCGTCACGACAAACCTCGCATTCGGCGAATGGCCGACCGTCTTCGGCGAGGCCAAGATGACCACGGCGCTCCTGGGCCGTCTCACGCACCACTGCGAGATCGTCGAAACCGGCAACGAAAGCTGGCGCTTAAAGAACTGAGCATAGCCCAAACGGGCCCACCGCTGGCCCGCCGCCGCTCCGTTACAAGAGGACTACGCGGCGCCGGGCCAGCTCAGCTCCGGAGGGGGCGATATTGGGCGCCGATGAGGGCTCACGATTGAATGCCGATTGACAGTGTGGGCGGCGTATAGGTGGCGACGCCTTGTCGGTCTTCGTCATCAGCGCCTGCGTCTCGGCGTGGGCGCGGGCACTTGGGAACTACGCCGCGCGCGGCGGCGCCTCTTGCGCTGATATCGGCGTTCCATTCGAGCCCGGAGATCATATTGGGACTGCCGGGACAAATGAGTCAGTGAGGGGCGGAAGAGCCCTGACGCTCAATTCGATCTTTGCATCATCGCGGCGCCTTCGGGCATCTCCATAGGGGCGTCGAGGTCGAGTCCGGTGCGGACATAGGCCCGTCTGAAGTCGCTCATATGCCGATTCATCCATTCGCATACGGTTTTTCTGTCGCGTGCGATGATCGCCTTCAGGATTTCTTCATGAGCGGCGACGACGCGGTCATAGGTCTTTAGTCGCGGCAGTATCTGGCGACCGGCCGGCAGAAAAAGAAGGCTCACCGGCTCCCTCATCATCATCAGGACCTTGTTGTGTGACGCCGCAGCGAGGAGGTCATGAAACTCGGTGTCGAGGCGGACGAACTCCTCCGTGTCCGGCACGCTCGCCGCCATCGCGTCGATATTAGCTCGAAGCGCATCGATCTCCTCGGAGGTGATGAGATCTACGGCCGCCTCGGCAGCGGCCGGTTCGGTCAGCATCGACGCGTCCCAGAGCTCGCGGAACGAGACGTCATGCATCGACAGCGCCCGCGAAGCGCGCGTCGCGAGCACCTGAAAATGCGGCAGCGTGACTTCCAGCGTCGTGCGGCCGGATCGCGTCACCAGGCCGCTCTGCTCAAGGAGGCGAATACCCTCGCGCACCGTGGAGCGGTGGACGCCGAATTGCTTCGCGAGCTCCATTTCCGATGGGAGGCGGTCCCCCGCTTTCAGTCGCCCCGTCACAATATTGCGCTCGATCGCTTCGGCGACCACGCGATAGGCGGGGTTTACAGTGAGCTTGTCAAATAATTGGTCAGCCAAATTGGCGCTCGCTTCCTGTCGTTCACGCTCCGCCGTGGCGCCGGGGGGCTTCCAGGCGCCACGGAAGCGTCAATGCGGATACTATGACACGGAATCCACAGAGGTTTCGAGAACCACAATGACGGCTTCCGCCCGTTCACGCAGATGGTGGCAGTGACCTTCGATGAGAAGATCGCCCTCGGTTTCCAGTTGGCGCGCGAGTTCGACGATCTCGGCGGCGATCTGGCGCTGGCGCTCGATGCTCATGTCCCGCGTCTTCATTGCGTCGCCGCTCCGGTCCGATAGCCCTCTGCGCGTTCGTCCTTCCAGCGCCGGCTCTTGTAGTCGTAAGTCGGCAGGGCGGAGCGATCCACGACCACCAGATCCATGTTGATGTTCGTCTTCTGCTTCACTTCCCCAGCGAGCTTCGCGAGCAGGGCGGCGCGCTCGGCCGCGTTCAACTCCAGCCCCTCGCCGCGCAGCGCGAGACGAAGTTCGACACAGGTCTTTCCTTCGTTACTCGTGTAGACGCGTCCAGCGTATTCCGAAATCCGTTCGTCGCGAAAGATGACGCTATCCACGGCGCTTGGCCACATGTTGTTACCGCGAATCTTCATCATGTCGTCGATCCGGCCGAGCGTGCCCGCCTCGATTCCGGTCCAGGCGCGCTTCGAGCGCGCGCCCGGCGGCACGTAGCGCGCCTTGTCGCCGGTTCGGAAACGGATCACCGGCGAGCCGACGACGTCGAGATTGGTCAGGACGATCTCGCCTTCCTCGCCAGGGCCGACCGGGTCCATTGTCTCCGGATCGAGTATCTCGAATATATTATGCCATTCAAAGGCGTACATCACGCCCCGCTCATCGCCTTCGATCGCGCCTTCGCAGGATCCGGCGCTGAAACCCGCGGCCTGCGTGCTGCCGTATCCCTCATGGAGCCTCGCGCCCCAGAACGCCTGTATCCGCAGCGCCCATTCGATCGGGTAGCTCTCGGCCGCGGTGTAGAGCGTGCGGAGCATGGGAAACTCCTTCCGCGGATCGACGCCGCGACGGCGGCAGGCTTCTGTCAGCGTGTTCAGATAGCTGGTCGAGGCATAGATGAAATGAAACTCGCCGAAGCGGCGCATCAGATCGATCTTGGCGTCGGTCGTCATGACCCCCCCGACCGGATAGGAGGTTGCGCCGGCGACCCTGAAGCCTTCCGTCGGGCCCCAACCGCCGGTGGTCAGCCCTCCGGCCGGGACGCAGTTCAAGGCCACGTCGCCGCGGCGAAGGCCAGCAAGCGCCCATGGCAGATAATGCAGATGCCCCTGCATCGCGATATCGCGGCTGGTGCGACCGTAAATCTCCTGCCCCTGGCCGGAAGTGCCACCGGTGAGATTCATGAGCGCGACGTCCTCGCGCGGCTGGCCGACCCGCGCGCCGAAAGGGGGGTGCGCCTCCTGATCCGCCAGGCAATCGGCCTTCGACATGGTGGGCGTGCGTGCGCTGAACTCGGCGAGGCTTCCGATGCCGTCGGGACGGATGCCGGCCGCGTCGAGGCGCGCGCGGTGAAAGCCGTTTCCAGCATGGACTCGTTCGAGCAGCCTTTTCAGCTTCGCGAGTTGCAGCGCCTCGATCTCCCGGCGCGTCATCGCTTCGAATTCGGCTAGAATTCTGGACTGGTGGACGGTCATGGCTGCCTCGATCTATTCGCCTCGGAGGTCCGGCTTGCGCTTGTCCCTGAAGGCGATCAAGCCCTCCGAGGCGTCCCGCGACGTGGTGGCGTAATGGTGGACATGGGTGAGTTCGAGCTCAAGTCCGAGATCTCGCCCGGGAAGCGCCCCACTGTTAACGAGGTATTTCGCGCTTCTGAGTCCGAGCGGGCTGTGCGCGTCCAAGTCTTTCAGAAGCTCCGCCAGCGTTTCGTCGAGGGAGTCGAGCGGCGCCGCCAGACTGGCGAGACCGATGCGTTCCGCCTCAACGCCGTCGATCATTCGCCCGGTCAGGATCAGGAGCTTGGCCCGAAGCGCGCCGATCGCCCGCGGCAACCGCTGCGATCCACCCGCGCCCGGAAGTTGTGCGAAGTTGAGATGGCCGTCGGCGATCCGCGCTTCATGGGCGACGAGAACGATATCGCACGCCAGCACCAGTTCCAGCCCGCCGGCCACGCAATGGCCTTGCACCACCGCGATGAAAGTCTTTTCGGATCGTTCAATGGTTTCCAGAAGAGCCTGGAAATCGCGCAGGAATCGCATGAACTTCCGACGATCTCGATAGAGGTCCAGGTATCCCTCAAGGTCGCCGCCGGCGGAAAAGGCCCGACCCGCGCCGCGGATCACGACTACGCTGATATCCTCTTGCTCCTCGATCTCGGCGACGGCCGACCGCAGCGCCGCGATCGTTCGCCGGTCGAGAGGATTCAGTTGCTCGGCGCGGTTCAGCGTCAACGTAACGTGATTCCCGTCGCGCACGCTGAGCACCAGAGGTCTTTCTGTATCGCCCATATCCGTCGCCTATCCTCCTCTGGAGCATCATTTTAGCCCGACTGTATACTTGTCCGACAAATGGTCAAGGCGACACTAGAGGGCATGAAATGCAACTCTTGCGCTCGCCCTCTTGTCCGGCAACCGGAAAAGAGGATAGAAAGACACGAGACTGGCAGGAGCGGGCATCATGTTCAGACTGAGAGACAAATATGCGATCGCCGGCGTTGGCGAGACCGCGTACAGCAAGGATTCAGGGACTACGGTTCTCAATCTCGCGGTCGAAGCCTGCCTCAAGGCCGCAAATGACGCCGGCGTGGACGTGAAAGACGTCGACGGGATCGTCAGTTACAATTTCGGCGACAGCGCCCCGGCGATGGCTGTCGCTACCGCGCTGGGGATTCCCGACGTCGGCTACGCGGTGGACTTCGCCGGCGGGGGAAACGCCGCAAATCTCATTACGCTTTCCGCCGCCGCGGCGATGGAGGCCGGTCTCGCAAGGAACGTGCTCTGCTTTCGCGCAATGAACGGGCGCTCCGGCTTTCGCCTCGGTGGCGGCCGGCAGATGCAGGCTCGCGGAATTACCCAGCACACCGCGCCCTATGGCTGGATCACCTATCCGCAGGCGATGGCCATGTGGGCGCGCCGACACATGATCGAATACGGCACCAGCGCCGAGCATCTCGGCCAGATCGCCATCACCTTCCGCGACAACGCCGCGCTCAATGAGCGAGCGATGCAGCGCACGCCGATCACCATGGATGACTACATGGCGTCTCGCTTCATCGTCGAGCCGTTCCGGATGCTCGACATCTGTCTCGAGAGTGACGGCGCCTGCGCAGTTCTCATGACGGATGCGGAGCGTGCGCGCGACATGGCGAAGCCGCCGGTCTACCTGATGGGCGGCGCCTATGGCGGCGGGCCGAACCAAGGCGAGGATCTGTTCGACGCGATCCGCTGGCCAGATCATTCCAAGAATTACGCCGCATTTATCGCTGACGACCTCTGGGCGAGCGCGGGCGTCGGCCCGAAGGATATCGATGTCGCCGAGATCTACGACTGCTTCACCTATTCGGTGATCATGCAGTTGGAGGGCCTCGGCTTCATTAAGCCGGGCGACGGCGGACCCTATTGCGCCAGCGGCGCCATTGCGCGCGATGGCGCGCTTCCGGTGAACACCCATGGCGGCCTTCTCTCTGAAGCCTACATTCATGGCTTCAACCATGTTCTCGAAGCGGTGCGGCAACTCCGCGGCGAGGCCGGCCCGGGACAGGTCGCGGGCGCGGAAGTCGCGCTCACCACCGCCGGCGCGATGACTTGCGGCAGCGCCATGGTGCTGCGCAATTGATCAGCCGGTGATCCACGGGCGCACGCGACGCCGATTTCTGAAAGATCCGCAATGAACGAATTCAGCAAACCCATCCCCGTCGCCGACGCTGATTCCGCAACCTACTGGGAGGGGTGCCGCGAAGGCCGCCTGCTGATCCAGCGCTGCTCAGAGTGCGAAACGCTCCGCTTCCCTCCAAACCGCATCTGTGCCGCATGTCATTCCGACAAGGTGAAATGGGTCGAGGCGAGCGGCAAAGGACGCGTCTATAGCTGGATCGTCGTGAATCACCCGGTGCCGCGTGAGGTCTACGGCGACGACGTGCCTTACGCGGTTGCGCTAATCGAACTCGAAGAGGGGGTTCGCATGGTCAGCAACGTCATCGGATGCGATCCGCACGCGATCGCCGCCGATATGTCTGTAGAGGTGGTGTTTGAGTCCGGCGGCGAGGGCGTCGTGTTGCCGAAATTCCAGCCGATGGCGGGCTGATCGTGGCGCCGGCTTTCGATCTTTCCGGACGCGCCGCGTTCATTACCGGCGGCGGCGGCGGACTCGGCCGCGTCGTCGCGCTCACGCTCGCGCGCGCCGGGGCCGCCGTCGCGGTCGTCGCGCGATCCGGGGACCGGTGCGAGGCGGTGGCGGATGCCGTGCGTGCGGAGGGAGGCAGGGCGCTCGCGCTCACGGCTGATGTCCTAGACCGCGAGGCGATCCGGGCTGCGATGGACCGGGTCGAGGCCGAACTCGCGCCGCTCGAAATCCTCGTCAACAACGCCGGAGTCACATCGCCAAAACCCCTGCTCGATCTCGACGAGGCGGAATGGGACCGCATCGTCGACGTCAGCATGAAAGGCGCGTTCCTCTGCACTCAGGAAGCCGCGCCGCGCATGATTGCCCGCCACCGGGGACGGATCCTGAATATGGGTTCGATCCTCTCGGCGCGGGCCGTCGCTGCGCGTTCGGCCTATTCCGCGGCGAAGGCGGGGCTCGCGAATTTCACCCGGGCCTGCGCCGTGGAGCTCGGCCCGCATGGCGTCACGGTGAACGCGCTCGGCCCGACCGTCATCGTCACCGACCTCAATCGGGATCTCGTGCGCACGCAGCCGGAGCTATACAGCGCCATCGTGGGGCGCACGCCGCTCGGCCGCCTTGGCGAGACCGATGATCTCGCGGGGCCCGTGCTCTTTCTCGCATCGGACGCCAGCGCCTTCGTTACCGGACAGATCCTGTTCGTAGACGGCGGCTATACCGCGACCTGACGATGACCGGGAAGAACGTCTCCCCCGCCCTGAACGCCGATGCGCTCGTCGCATATCTCCGCTCCAGGCTCCCCGGCGACTGGAATGCGCTCAGGATCGAGCGGTTCTCCGGCGGGCAGTCGAACCCGACATTCCGTCTTGAAGCCGGACAGGAGACCTATGTCCTCCGAAAGCGCCCCGAAGGGCCGCTCCTCCCGTCCGCGCATGCGATAGACCGGGAATACCGGGTTATGGGCGCGCTCAGGGCCAGCGCTGTTCCGGTCCCGGCGATGAAGCTCTTTTGCGCGGACGAGACAGTCATCGGCGCGAGCTTCTTCGTGATGGAGCACGTCGCAGGGCGGGTGGTGAAGGAGCCGGCCCTGCCTGATGTCGCGCCGGCCGACCGCGCCGCGACCTATGACGCCATGAACGCCGCGCTGGCTGCTGTTCACAATGTTGATCTCGAAGCCGCCGGGTTAGCGGATTATGGCCGCCCGGCAGGATTTTACTCCCGCCAGATCAAACGATGGAGTCAGCAATACCGGGCCTCGGAGACGGAGACGATCCCGGCGATGGACGCGCTGATCGCCTGGCTGCCGGAGCGGCTGCCGGCGACTGAGCGCGCCGCGCTCGTCCATGGCGATTTCCGGCTCGAGAATCTGATCCTGCACCCCGAGCGGCCTGAAGTTTCCGCGGTTCTGGATTGGGAGCTTTCAACGCTTGGCGATCCACTTGGCGATCTCGCCTACAATTGCCTCCCGTGGCGGCTGCCGCCACGCGCCTTCGGCGGCCTCATGGAACGGGACCTCGCGGGTTCGGGTATCCCGACGGAGGCCGAATATGTCGCCAACTATTGCCGCCGCACCGGGCGCAACGGAATCGAAGGATGGAATTTCTATGTCGCCTTCGCGCTCTTTCGGATGGCGGCGATCCTTCAGGGCGTTCTGAAACGTTCGCTAGAGGGTAACGCGGCCTCACCCGAAGCGGCGGCGCGCGGCGCGCTCGCCGGGCTATGCGCAGAAGCGGGCCTGGCGGCCGCGGAGGGCGACTGACGCGGGCTCAGGGAATGACCCGCCTGCGGCGCAGCTCCGCCAGCGACCCGAGGATCGACTCCTCCGTGTCCAGCGCTTCATGAAAGCCGTAGCGCCGGGCTTTCAACATCGAGGACATGTCGTCCCAGTCGGCCCGGAAGAGGAAATCGCCAAACCGCCAGTTCGCCAGCGCTGTCACCGGCAGCGGGGTCAGCCCCCGAGCCTCCACCAACGCGCCCCACTCCGCTTCGGCGTCAGCCATTTCGGCGCTCAGCCTGGTCGGGCGAACCTCTCCCCTCATTACGCCGAAGAAATCCGCGAGACGGGGCCAGATCCCGCTCCAGCGAAAGTAGTCGCCATCGATGATGTTGAAAGATTGATCGGCGCATTCCGGTTCCGTCGCCGCCCAGACCATCGCGCGGGCGAGAAGACTGGCGTCGGTCGCCTGGGAGACCGAATGAAAGCAGGCTTCGGTGCCGGGAAAATCGAATGGGAGGCCCCGCGCCGCGCAGAGCGAACCGTAAGCGCCGAGTAGCGTCACCAGATTGAAAGGATACCCCGTCGTCGGCGCGCAGACGATATGCGGCCGCACTGTCGACCAGGTCCAGGATGCGCCGCGCCGCAGCGCCGCCACCGCGTCGAGCTGATCGAAATAGAAATTCGGTCCCTCATGGCGCGGGTCGCTCTCGCGCGCCGGGGTCTTGTAGGGGCCGAGATGGCTGCCGTACCATTTTGTTCCGTGGACCAGGGAAACATGGGTGAGCCCGGCCGCGCCTGCGGCGAGGGGCTCGAGCAGGTTTGTCAGCATTGCACGGTTGACATGCGCTTCCCGGACGGGGTCTCGGTCGCTGTAGCGGGCGCAGAAGAAGAAATGGGTGACGTCCGTCAGCTCTCGCGCGGCCTCGCGGCATGCCGCCGCTGCGGTGAGATCGAGCGGCAGGCGGCGCCAGCCCGTGGCTTCACGCCCCCTGCGCGAAACCCCGGTGACGCGCCATCCTGGCCGCGCCGACAACTCCGCCGCAAGCGCGCCGCCGACGATGCCGGAGGCCCCGACGACCAGTGCGTGTCGCGCGGTCGTCATCGCCGTGTCGGCCTGAGGACGATCTCGTCAACCGCCACATGGGGCGGCTGGTCGAGCGCCCAGAGCGCGCTCTCGGCGACATCTTCGGCGGTCAGGCATTCCGGAAACCGTTCATAGAAGGCCGCGGAGCGCGCCGCGTCGCCGCGCCAGCGGCTCGCCGCGAATTCGGTCCGGATTACGCCAGGAACGATCTCGACAAAACGCAGCCCGGTCGCGCCATAATCGGCGCGAAGCCCGGCGAGCAGGCCGCGAAGCCCATATTTGGTCATGCCGTAATCGGTGAGGCCGACCGCTGGCTCGCGGCTGGCGATAGAGCCGATGGCGACGGTGTCGCCGCGGCCCAGCTCCAACCAGCCCGGCAGCAGGCCGTGGACCAGTTCCGCGAAGCTTGTGAGGTTCACCGCAATCTTGGCGGCGCGATCCGTCTGATGCCCCTCATGGAAGGGCGCCGCGCCGCCGGAATCATGTCCCGCGGCGTGGATCAGCGCCGTAATCGGCCAGTCTGGAGGTGCGGCCGCAAGGATCGCCGCCGCGGCTCCGGGCTGAGAGAGGTCCGCGACAGCCGTATGGAGCGCGCCGTTCGCGGCCTTGAGTTCTTCAAGCCTCTCGGCTCTGCGTCCGACCGCAATGACGCGGGCGCCCCGTGACAGCAAGGCGCGCGCGGCGGCCTGTCCCACTCCGCTTGTCGCGCCGGTGACGAGAACCGTCCGCATGTCAGCCTCTCGCATCGTTGCTTCTTTCGTCGCGTCGCCTGCCGTCCGCGTCCGGGCTGACCCAGGTTTGGGGCGTGATTCCGCGGGCGCGAAGCTCCGCCTTCCGCACCTTCTCGGTCGGAGTCCTGGGGAGCCCGGTCATGATTTCGATGAAGCGCGGACGGGCGAAATCCGGCATCGATCCCACGCAATGCGCCGCCAGCTCCTCCGGCGCGCACTCCACGCCGGCGTGAAGCACGACGCAGGCCTTGACCTCCTGTTCATGGCTCTCGAAGGGTGAGGCGATGCCGACGACCGCGACTTCCGCCACCGCGGGATGGCTGGCCAGAGCCTCCTCGACCTCGAAGGACGAGATATTTTCGCCCCGCCGTCGGATCGCATCGCGGGAGCGGTCGACGAAGTAGTGGTAGCCGTCTTCATCGCGCCGCATCAGGTCGCCGGTGTGGAACCAGAGATTGCGCCAGGCCTCGGCGGTCGCGTCGGGCCTGTTGTGATAACCGAGCATGCTGGTCCAGGGGCGGCGCGGGCGCACCACCAGTTCGCCCGCCTCGCCCGGCGGCGCTTCGTGGTCGGTCTCGGGGTCGACGATCCGGCATTCGAACCGGTCCTCAACCACCTTCCCGCAACTTCCCGGCCGGCGCGGCGCGTCGAGCGGGTGATAAAGGGGGCAATTGACCTCGGTCGACCCGTAAAGCTCGATCAGCTTCACGCCGAAACGCGCCTCGAAGCGCGGCGCGAGGTCCGGCGAGACCGGAGCCGCCGTCGCCACGCGGAGCGCATTGTCCGCGTCTCCAGCCGTCTCCGGTTGCTTGAGGAGGAACTCGACCATCACGCCGAGAAGATTGGTCGCCGTCGCGCGGTGCTTGCGGACCTGCCGCAACCAATCGCTGGCGCTGAACTTCGGCGCCAGCACCACTTCGGCTCCAAGGATGAGCGCGCCATAGACGCCAAGAAGCAGCGCGTTCGCGTGATAGAGCGGCAGGCAGGTGAAGAGGACGTCGTCTTCGCCAAGGCCGAGTGCGCGGATATAGACGTCCGGGTTGGCGCGAAGCTGTCCATGCGGCATCACCACACCTTTCGAGCGGCCGGTTGTGCCCGAGGTGTAGAGAATTGCGCCGGGGTCGCGCTCCTCGACCGGAACGTCGGCCGTCTTCGGCCCTCCCGCCGCCGCCTCGGCGAAGGCGACGCGCGTGATGTTCGCAGGGATGGGCGCGTCCGCCGCCGCTTCGATCTCGACGATGGCGCGAAGACCGGGGCAATCAGGCAGCACGGCGGCGATTGCGCCGACATGCGCGCCGTGCGCCACCATGACAGACGCGCCGGAATCGTTGAAAATATGCGCGAGGTAATCGCCGACGAGGGCGGTGTTCACGCTGACGATGATCGCGCCGAGCCGGCTGGCGGCGAACCAGGCCTCGACGAATTCGGGCGAGGTCGGCAGCATCAGGAGCACGCGGTCTCCGCGCCCGACCCCAAGCCGCGCGAGCCCGCCCGCGAGGCGGCGCGACGCCGCATCGATCTCGCCGAAGCTCCGGGCGGCGCCGGTTGTGAGAGTCAGGAACCGTCGATCCGGAATGCGCCGCGCCTGCGCCGCCAAACAGGCGGGCAGCGTCGGCGGAATGGACGCGCTTGGCGTCATCGCGCTGTCAGCCCCCCGTCGACAGGCATCATGATTCCGGTGATCGCCCGCGCCTCGTCGCTGGAAAGGAATACCGCCGCCGCAGCGATTTCTTCGACCTCGATCATCCGCCCGATCGGGATTCCCTCTCGGAACCGCTTGAGCCATCCCTCCTCGTCGCCAGACTTGCGGGCGATATCGCGCACGAGCGGCGTGTCGATGGTTCCAGGACAGACCGCGTTGACCCGGATCGGGATCGGCGCGTATTCGAGCGCTATGCTGCCGACGAGGCCGCCAACGCCGTGTTTCGACGCCGCGTAGGCGGTGAAACCCGGCCGCACCATCAGCGACTGGATCGAGCCGGTGAAGAGGATCGAGGCGTCCATCCCGGCCTCCGCCGCCGTCCTGAGCGCCGGGATCGCCGCCTGCGCCATCAAGAATGGACCGGTCAGGTTGGCGTCCACGACCTTGCGGAATTCCTCCGGCGCGATGTCTTCGGCGCCGCCATGCTGAGGAATGCCAGCGTTGTTATGAAGGATATGGAGGGCGCCGAACGCCTCCACCGCGGCGGTCACGACGGCGCGGCAGTCGCTTTCCTTGGTGTGATCCGCGACGATCCAGCGCGCGGCGTCGCCAATCTCCGCCGCGACCTCCTCCACCCGGTCGGAAATGTCGGCAAGGAGCACACGCGCGCCTTCTTTCGCGAAGCGCCGTGCGGCCGCGGCTCCGATGCCGGAGGCGGCGCCGGTGACGATGGCGATCTTACCTGCAAGACGGCTCATGGTTTTCAGTCCTTTCTATCGAAACGCGCGGCACGCCCACCGGCGAGACGACCGGATGTGAAAGCCCAACCAAGATGGTGGCCATGGCCCTCGAGGAGCAGCCCGCCCTGCCCGGTCGAGCCGGCGGCGAAAAGCCCACTGATCGGCGCGCCGTCCTTCCGCAGGACTTCGTGCGCGTCGGAAACCCGCACCCCGCCGTCGGTGTAGACGACGTAGGCGTCGAGCGGCCCGAGCGCGTGAAACGGCGGTTCGCCTGACAGGACGGCGGCGAGCGTCGCCGGGTCGGCGCCGATCCGGCTTGCAAGAGCTGCTGGCGTCGGACCGGTATGCACCAGATCGGGGCGGGTGCGTCGGTAATCGGGCAGATAGGCGTAGGCGACGCCAGGCGCCGTCGAGACGAAATGCGGCCAGGCCCGGTAGCGCCGCGCCAGCGCGTCGTCGAACACGATCCACCCGGATTTGCCGGGCGTCGCCGCCACGGCCTCGCCCAGCGTCTTCCCCTCCCGCGCGAGGGGCGCGCCGTCCGCCCCCACGAGCACCGCGCCATTGGCGAAAAGGCTCATCTCCGGCCCCATCACCGTCGTCATGAACCCCATCACAAAAGGCCGGATCAGCGCCGGCGGCGTCCAGTCCATCGCCCAACGCATGAATCTCGTCACGATGGGGTATGGCGGGATCCGGTGAAGGAGCGATCGTCTCTTCGGGCGCCGGAAGCGCAGCACCGGGCCGAGCGCGAGATCGCCGTTCAGTATCTCACCGCCGATCGCTTCGACCAGTCGCTGGCAATCGCCCGTCGCGGTCGGGTTGACGGCCTGAACCTCCGCGAGCGCCGGCGAGACCAGCGCACCCTTCATCTCCGCGTTGCCGCTATAATCCCCCCCCGCGAGAACGATCCCGCGCCGCGCGGCGAAGCGAATGACGCGTCCGCCGATATCGGCTTCGACCGCTGTCGCCGCGCCATCCTCAACGACGATCCGCGTCGCTTGCGCGCCCAAGCGAATGTCCACGTCCAGTCGGCGCGCGCGCCACGCCAGCCGGTGGATATATGCGCGCGAATTCGGCAGCACGATGTGCATCCGGGGTTTCCGGTGCGGCGGCTCCTCCATCGGGCCGCAGAACTCCACCCCCATGGCGCGCAACCAGCGGATGGTCTCCGGGACATTATCCACGAGAATCCGACGGAGCGCGAGATTGTCGCGATTGGCGAGCGGGCCGGCGAGCTTGCCCAGATCCTCGAAATGCGCGTCGGGATCATCCTCGATCCCCTTCGCACGCTGATGCGCCGTGCAGGTCGCGGTGATCGAGCCAACCGACCAGCGGGTGCTTCCGCCGAGTTCATCATTCTTCTCGATCAGGGTGACGCCGGCCCCGGCCTCGGCCGCGCTGACGGCCGCGGCCAGCCCCGACCCGCCGCCGCCGACGACGATCACGTCGGCATGTATCGTCTCCGCCGGGTCGCTCATACCGCCAGGTGGGCGCGCAATTCATCGGTCGCCGATTTCGCCTCGGCGACCGTCCCGCGATAGACGATCGCTCCCCTGTTCATGACGTAGACTTCATCGGCGACGTTGTGCGCGAAATTCACATCCTGCGCCGCAAGAAGCATCGTCAAGCCTTCCTCCTTCAGGCGGAGAATGGCCTGCTCCAACGCCCGTACGACGAGCGGTGACAGTCCTTCGGTCGGCTCGTCAAGGAGGAGGAGGCGGGGCGAACCCATCAGCGTCCGCGCAATCGTAAGCATCTGCTGCTGGCCGCCGCTGAGGTAGCCGCCCTGCCGCGCCCGGAAGTCATAGAGCGGCGGGAAAACATCATAGGCCTTCCGAATGCTCCAGGCGACGCCACCCTCGCCGGGCCGCTCGGCGATCATCAGGTTCTCTTCGACGGTGAGGTCGGGGAAAATTCTCCGATCCTCCGGCACGAAACCAATACCGCGCTGCGCGATGCGGAACGCCGGCAGGCCGGCGATCGGCGCGCTCTCGAAAGTGACCGCGCCCGAACTCGGCGGCGTGAGTCCCATGATCGAGCGGAGGCAGGTCGTCTTGCCGACGCCGTTCCGGCCGATCAGGCAGGCTGAGCGGCCCTTCTCCAGGCTGAACGAGACGCCAAACAATATCTGGGCCGCATCGTAATGTGTGACGAGATCACTGCACTCAAGCATTGGCCGCTTCTCCGAGATACACCTCCTGCACACGCGGGCTGGCTCGCACCTCGGTCGGCGCGCCATCCGCGATCTTTTCACCCTGGTGCAAGACGACGATGCGCTGCGCGATGGCGAAGACCATATCGATATCGTGCTCGGTGAAGAGAAGGCTCACGCCCTCCCGCGCGTTGAGGTCCATGATGACTTCGACCACCACCGCCCGTTCCGCGCCGCTCATGCCCGCGGTCGGCTCGTCAAGAAGGACGACGGACGGATCGCCGGCGAGCGCGATGGCGAATTCGAGACGTTTGCGGTCGCCTGCGGCGAGTTCGCCCGCATAGCGTTCCGCACGATCGCTCATGCGCACGCGTTCCAGAAGCGTCGCGATTTCCGTCTTCAGCATCTTTCCGGCGGGGCGCAGGAAATCGCGGCAGAGTCCCCGTCGAGCCATGAGAGCGATCCGCACGTTCTCCACCACGGTCAGACGGGGAAAGATCGCGGTGATCTGAAAGGAGCGCGCGATCCCACGATGAACAAGCGCGTGCGGGTGCGCCCCGGCGATGCTGCGTCCATGATATCGGATGTCGCCCGAAGTCGGGTGAAGGGCGCCCGAGGCGAGATTGAGGAGCGTGCTCTTTCCCGCCCCGTTCGGGCCGATCAGCCCGAGTATCTCGCCCTTCTCCAGCGCGACGCTGACCTTCGATACCGCGCGGAAAGCGCCGAAGCTCTTCGAGACACGGTCGAGTTCAAGAACCGGGCCACTCATGACGGCGCGCCTTTCGGGGATTTGGGGGCATTCGCGGACACGGCGAGTTCGGCGCCATCCTTCGGGGCCCCAGGGCGATAGCGCCGCTCCTTCGAAAAGAGCGTTCCGACGATTCCATCCGGGAGAAAGAGAACGAGCACTAGGACGACGACGCCAAAGACGAAGAGAGGGTAGTCCGTGTAGCTCGCAACGAAGAAATTCAGGATCGTAAAGAGCGCGGCGCCGATCGCCGGGCCGAAGAAGGTCTGGATGCCGCCCGCCAGCGTCATCAGCACCGGCTCCGCCGATTGCGGCCAGAACAGCAGGGACGGAAAGGCCATCTGGTGGAACGCCGCCTGGAGCGCGCCGGCGATTCCGGTAAGCGCGCCGGAGATCGTGAAGGCGGCGAGTTGGTAGAACCGGATATCGACGCCGATGAAGCGCGCGCGTTCCGGATTCTCGCGGATCGCGGCCAGCGCCGCGCCGAAGGGCGAGCCGACGAGTAAACGAATGAAGCAGATACAGGCGGTCACCACCCCCAGCGCGAGATAGTAGAAGTTGGTCGTGTCGAACAGATAGTCGGGCGGCATCACCGGCGCGCCATTGTCGCCGCCAGTGAACGAATACCAGCCCGCGACCATCGCGAAGATCAGCTGCGAGAAGGCGAGCGTCAGCATCGCGAAATACATGCCGGACACGCGAACGGTGAAAAAGCCGATCGCCAGCGCGAACGCCCCGGTGACGAGCGGCGCGACGACGATCCCGACTTCAATCGGCCAGCCAAGATGCATCTGCAAGAGCGCGACCGTGTATGCGCCTAACCCGTAGAACGCGGCATGACCGAAAGAGAGGAGGCCGGTCTGTCCGAGCACGATGTTGTAACTCATTGCAAAGAGCGCCGCGATCAGCACATCGACGGTGAGGAAGAGATTGCTCTCCTCCACAATAAGCGGAAAGATCGCGAGAACGGCGAGAAGCAGGGTGTAGAGTCCCGCCTTCGATCTGGCGTTGAGATGCAGCATCAGACGCGCCTCCCCAGAAGACCTTGCGGTCGGACCAGAAGCACGACGCAGAGCGCGATGAAGACGAATGCGATTGCGAGTCTTGGCGCCACCATGATGCCAAGTGATTGCACCACGCCGATGATCAGCGCGGCCGCGAGCGCGCCCGGAATGGATCCGCTGCCGCCGATGATCACCACCGCGAAACTCTCGATGATGATCGAGTCGCCGATGCCGAGAGACACCGAACCGACAGGCGCCGCAAGCGCGCCGCCGAGCCCGGCGAGCGCAGCGCCGAGGCCGAATACGAGCGTGTAGAGCCGCGGGACATTGACGCCGAGCGCGCCGACCATTTCCGGGTCAACGACGGCCGCGCTGACGGTCCGGCCGAACCGGGTGCGCTCCATCAGCAGGCTGAGAAGGCCGGCGATAATTAGCCCGACAGCGATGACGAGAAGATAATAGGTCGGAAACGGGCGGCCAAAGATTTCCACGCTACCGCTCAGAAGCGGCGGATAGCCGACCGAACGATAGGCGCCGCCCCAGATCATCTTGATCCCGTCGGCGATGATCAGCGTCATCGCGAAGGTCATGATCAGCTGGTAAAGATGTAGCCGCCCGGCGATCCGGCGCAGCAGCATGAATTCGAAGACGAGCCCAAACACCCCGAGGATCAGCGGCGCCATGAGCAGGGAGGCTGCGAAGCCGAGATTGGAGCCGCCTACGGCGTGGGTGACGGCGTAGGCGACGAATGCCGCCAACATGTAGAATGAACCGTGCGCGAAATTCGGAATGCGCAGCACTCCGAAGATCAGCGTCAGGCCGGAGGCGACCACGAAAAGGATCATGCCGCGGCTGACCCCGCTCAGGATCTGGATGAAGATGTCGGTCCACATGTGGTCTGCCCGGTGTTGTGGCTATGCGCGAGTGGCGGCGTGGAGCGGTGCGCGCCCCACGCCCCCCTCGGTCGATCAGCCGCCGCTACGCTGCTGGAGGATCTCCTCCGGCGTCGGCATTACGGTTTCCGCGTCGATCCGCTTGATATCGACGAGCGCCTTGAAGGGCAGACCCTCCACGGTTCCGGTCGTACCGAGGAACGACGGGACGTTGCCCTGGTGATCGACATCCCGGAAAGTCACGACACCTTGCAGCCCGTCATATTCGTGCGACTGGATCGCCGCCGCGACATCGTCCGAATCCCAGGATTTCGCGTTCGCGATTCCTTGAGCGAGGATTTTCATGCCGTCATAGCCCATGACCGCCCAATCCGACGGATAATGACCGTACTTGTCCTCGAACCGCTTGATGAACGCGTCCATCTTCTCACTCTTGGTGCCGAAGGGTGGCGCGTACATCTGGCCAAGAATGCCGTCCGGCATGTCATCGCCGAGCGCCACGAGGTCGTCGAGGAAGAGCAAAGTCGCGAACTTCGTCTTCTCGAAGAAGCCGTAGGGCTTGGCCTGCTTGATGAAGGTGATGAGATCGGCGCCCCAGAGATAGGAAAAGACAATCTCCGGCTCCGCCGACATCAGCTGCGTGATGTAGGGGGTGAAGTCAGGCTCGCCCAGCTTCGGCCATTGCTCGTCGATGATCTCCGCCTTCGGGTTCACCTTGGCGAGCCAGTCGCCGAAATACTTGATCGCCTGATGCGAGGCTTCGTAATCGCCGCCGATGAAGGCGATCTTGTCGTTGTCGGGGCCGATCCCCTCGGCCATCGCCCTCGCCAGCATGGTGCCGGAAGGAACGATCGTGAAGAAATAGGGGTGGAAGAGCTCGCCCACCAGGCGGGGCGTGTTCGGGATCGTCATCACGACGACCTTCTTGTATTGCTTGGCGACACCGGTAACCGCGACGCCGACAGAGCTTGCATCCGGACCGATCAGGTAATCGATCTTCTCGCGAACGATGAGATCCCTGGTGAGGCTCGACCCTAGCTCGGGTTTCAGCTTTGAATCGCGGACCAGAAGCTCGAACTTCCTGCCCTTCACGCCGCCGGCTTCGTTGATCTCGTCGATCGCCATCTGCACGGAATCCACCTGCGCCTGCGCATAGCTGGCGGCGATGCCGGTGAGGTCGGTGGTCAAGCCGATCTTGATCGGCTTTTCTTCGGCGCCTGCGGCGCCGATTGCAATTGCGCCTGCGAAAACCCCGGCCGCAATGAGCGCCGCTCCGCGCCGCGTAAACCTTTTGCTAGTCATTTCATATCCCTCCCAGATGCTTGCGCATTCTCGACACTTCGGACGCGCGGCCGGATTGGCCGCAAACATCTTTCCCTTGCCGGGCTGTCCGACAATAGGGCAAGTCTTAGCGGAATCAAACACGGATGCAAGAGAGCGTGTGGAATTCGGCGCAGCGATCGAGCGAGGTCGGACTTCGAACCAGATGCGCAAATCCACAAAATATTTATTATATAAATAATAATTTGCTATTTCAGAATATGGGAATAATTATTGTTATTATTGAATTGAAAGGGGGAAGTTTTGCTTATTTCTTATGTATTCCGTAGAGCTTCATTTTGAATCTCAGGAAAGAACGAAAGCGTAGTCCCATCAGCGGTCTTTCTTCGCGATGTAACTCGGCGCACGCTGAATGCGCGAGTTGCGCGGCGAGCCGTCGCGACTCTCAAGGCCCCCGTGTCGATCCTGCGCTTCACTCCTTCGTTCCGGTCTCCATCGCCAGCCTCGGCGCGTCGAACCATGGTTTGATACGGCGCGCGCTGGCTAGGGCCTGGGGCGTGTGCTTGAAGACCGGCCCACGATTCTCTCGAGCTCGACGGCGACAGCCGCCAAGCTGCGTCGATGCGCACGCGGCCAACAGTCGATCCGCGCCGGATTGGCGAGATAGGCGGCGAGCGCGGCGAGTTCGTGATCACGATGATGGCGCCGCCGTCGCTTCGAAACGGCCATCGGCTCCTGGCGTTCTCTCCGCCAGCGAATAATCTGCTGAATCCGGCAGCGCCATTTCGTCCGCCATCGGGATAATCGCTCTCTCAGCAAGCAGATCAACAGGCCCTGGCTTCGGACCATCCGTCGAGAATCCCGAGCGAAACCGGCTCGATCATTCGTCGTTGACATTCAGATTGTTTGGCAATCCAATTATTGCTCACAAGAGAGAAGCCATAATTTCCAGAACAGGAGCGAGACGTGAAGCGCGTATTGATACGAAGTGCCGATTGGGTTGTGGCATGGGACGAAGCTGCGCGCGGCCACACCTATCTCAGGAATGCGGATGTGCTCCTGGAGGGCGACCGCATAGCCGAGATCGGCAGCGCGCTCGACGGCGAGGCGGTGAGCGGCGCGGAGATTGTCGATGGCCGCAATTTCATGGTCATGCCCGGCCTGGTCGATATCCACAGTCATCTCTGCCATGAGCCGATCAACAAGGGCTATACCGACGAGACCGGTTCATCAAAGCTCTACAGTTCGAATCTCTATGAATACATGCCGACGATGAGGGGCGATGACGAAGTTGCGCCCTGGCAGACCCGGCTGGCCTGCGCTGAGCTTCTGATGTCGGGCGTCACCACGATCGTCGACATGGCGGTCCCTTACCCGGGCTGGACCGAAGCGTTGGCGGAAAGCGGGCTGCGCGCCTATGTTGCGCCGATGTTCCGTTCCGCGCGGTGGTTCACCCGCAACGGGCACGTGGTCGAATATGACTGGAGCGACGATCAGGGCTTCGCCGCCATGGAAGACGCTCTTTCGCTGGTGGACGCCGCAGAAAAACACCCGTCGGGCCGATTGTCCGGGATGGTCGTGCCGGCGCAGGTCGATACCTGCACCCCCGAACTCCTCCGCGCGAGTTACGCTGAAGCGGCCAAACGCGGGATGCGCTGGCAAACCCATGCGGCCCAGTCGCTCCCCGAATTTCACGAGATCACCCGCCGCCACGGGTTCACCCCAATCCAGTGGCTGGGCGAGTTGGGCGTGCTGGGCGAGAGCTCGCTCGTCGGTCACACGATCTTCGTCGACGACCACCCCGATACCCTATGGCATACCACCACCGATGTGCGCCTCATGGCGGAAACCGGCGCAACCGTCGCTCATTGCCCTACCGTTTTCATGCGGCGCGGCATGGCGCTCTGCGATGTCGGCCGGTATCTTCGGGCCGGCGTCAAGGTTGCCATCGGCACCGACACCTTCCCGCACAACATGATAGAAGAGATGCGCCATGTCGGCTACGTCGCCCGGCTGATGGCGAAGAGCCCGCACACTCTCAGCACGCGCGACGTGTTCAATGCGGCGACGCTGGGCGGCGCCGCATCGCTCGGCCGCGACGATATCGGGCGCCTGGCGCCTGGCGGCAAAGCTGATCTGGTGATGGTGGACATGACGCACCCGCTGATGCACCCCACCCGCGATCCGATCCGTAGTCTGGTCTATGCGGCGGCTGACCGCGCCGTGCATACTGTCTATGTGAACGGTGAAAAGGTGGTCGAAGACGGACGCGCCCTGCGTCTCGACATCGATCGAGCGGCGCGCGAGGTGACCGCCGGTCAGGTTCGCGCCGAACGGTTGGTGCCGGAGCGCGACCTCGTCGCGGGGCGATCGGCGAACGAGATGTCACCGCTTACTTTTCCGACATCCTGATCTCCCGTCGCGCGCGCATGGCCCATGACAGCCCCGCCGAGTTCAGTGCGGCGGCCTGGGCTCAAGACCTGGTCATGCGCTTTTCAATCGAGAGATCGGGTGCTTCGGATCCGGCGTCGGGAGGCGCCGGCTCTGGCCGTCTGAAGCGCGGCCGCGGCGGACTCAAACGCCCGCTGGCGATGCGGCTTCACCCGGTCAGAAGAGCGAGGATGAGCGGCAAGAGCGCCGAAGCGTTGCTCGACGCCCCGCCCGATGCCATAGAGTTGAACGCTGGTGGAACTCTGGACGCCGGGTGGTTCCGCGAGGCGCGGCCCTTCAGGATCGGAACGCAGAACTACGGCCCCGCATGATGCAGCGCTTTGCCGAAAGCCCCGCAAAATCGAGATCATGCTCGGCAGGCGCAAGGACTGGAGGCGCATTGACACTCGCCATGATCGAAGCGCCCACGCCTCCTTTTTCGCAATCGACGCGCCCCTCATCTTCTCGGCCCCGCAACGGTTCGGGAACCTGAGGCGCTGGCGGAACCCACGGCATTCACCGCTCAAACAAGAGCCATCACCCAGGCCGCGCGCCCGCCCGAGAAACTCAATCGGCCTCTCTCCTCCGTCTGCGCGCCGCCACCCGTGCTTTTTACATAGATCTCTCTATGGTTGTCTGACCACACCAAGGAATTAGAAGATGTACACTTCCATAATTTCAATGATCGAGAGCGCTTCGGTGATCACCCTCGCCGTAGTGTTCTCCTTGATTGTCGGAGACCGGCTGAGGGGACGCTTCTGGGCCAATAACATCGTCTTCGGCGTTGTCTTCGGACTGGTCGGGCTTCTCAGCATGTCGTCGCCGGTGGAGGTCGCTCCCGGCGTCATCGTCGATGCGCGGAATGTCGTCACGGCCATGTCCGCAGTTATTGGCGGACCGCTGAGCGCTGTCATAACCGCTCTTTGTCTGATCGCGGTGAGATGGACGATCGGAGGCGCCGGCGTCATTCCGGGGAGCGTCACCATCTCTCTGGTCGCGGCGACATCGGTCATCCTGGTGCTGTGGTGGAAGCATCGCGGACAGGACCGATACCGGTTCAGCGCCGCTCTGATGCTCTCGGCCGTCGTGACCGCGTGCCCCGTCGCGACGGTGCTTTACTTCAGCCAGATATTCGATCTCTCAACCAGCATTGAAGCGTTGATGTTCTCGATTCCGACGAATTTTTTCGGAGTGCTTCTGTTCAGCTTTCTGGTCATCGCGGAGGAGCAACGGCGCTGGGCGCTTTCCGCCTATGCGGACACCCAGAGTCAGGTCAGAAACCTGGCCGATAATGCGCCGGGCGTGCTCTTCCAGCTTGAGCTCGTGCGCGAAAACGAGATTCGGTTCATATACATGTCCGGCGGCGCGCAGCGCTATTTCCGATCCTCGCCGGACGAGATCGTCGCGAACCCAAACATTGTCATCGACATGTTGTCCCAGGCCTCTCGGGTGCAGATGGAACAATCGCTGCACCGATCGTTCGATACGCAGGAGGCCTGGTTCTCCGAGGTGAAATACCGGCCCAGCGAAGGAGAAGAACGATGGCTCAGGGTCGCGGCCGCAAAGCCGCGATGGGACATGAAGGGTCGTCTCATCTGGGACGGCTCGCTGTTCGACATAACGGATGACAAGCGCACGCAGGAGATGAAGAACGAGTTCATCTCCACTGTCAGCCACGAACTGCGAACGCCGCTGACCTCGATCCGCGGTTCACTCGGGCTGATAAGCGGCGGCGCGGCTGGAGAACTTCCCGCGAAAGCCTCGGCTCTGGTGAAGATCGCAAACTCCAACGCGGAGCGGCTGGTGCGCCTGATCAACGACATCCTCGACATCGAGAAGATCGAGTCGGGGCATATGCCGTTTCATTTGAAACCCCAGGCGCTCTTTCCCCTGATCAAGCAGTCGACCGACGCCAGCCGGGACTATCTACCTGAAAGGAAAGTCGAGCTCTCTCTGATTGACGACGCGCCCGACATTCGCGCAAACGTGGACGCTGACCGGCTCCATCAGGTCCTGAGCAACCTGCTTTCCAACGCGATCAAACACTCGCCTGTCAATGGAAAGGTCAGCGTCGCGCTCAGCCGGAACGGTCAGCGCGCGCGCATCGCGGTATCCGATCAGGGACCGGGCATCCCCAAAACATACCGTGAACTGGTTTTCGAGAAGTTCGAGCAGGTCGACGGCTCGGCGACGAAATCGGTCGGCGGCACCGGTCTGGGCCTGAGCATCGTCAAGGCGATCGTCGAGAAGCTCGACGGAGAAGTCTCCTTCGAGACAACCGTGGGCGTTGGAACGACTTTCTATGTCGACCTGCCCGAGATCGTCGACTCCCGGACACCTATCGCGGGCGCGACAGAGACGAAGATTCGCGGAGAAGGAGTCGCCGCGGAAACGCAGGCCCGCGGCAAGAAGATCCTGATTTGCGAGGATGAACCGGATGTGGCGGCGGTGATCGTCGCAATGCTTCGGGAATGCGACGTCGAAAGCGACGTGGCGCCCGATATCCAGACCGCCCTCGCGCGGCTTTCTGAGGGCGACTACGTCGCCATGACGCTCGACATCCGGCTGGCGGGGGAATCCGGCATCGACCTCTATCAACAAATCCGGATGACGCCCGCGCTGAAGGACCTGCCGATCATCGTCATCTCGGCTGTTGTGGACGAGGCGCGGAAGACCCTGAACGGCGCGGCGTTGGGCGTCGTGGACTGGCTGAGCAAACCGATCGATATTGACCGGCTGAGGATGGCCGTGACGCGCGCGCGCCAGGGCGACTTTCTTCGTCGTCCTTCGGTTCTCCATGTCGAGGACGACGACGACGTGGTCGAGATCATCGCCGCCTCGCTCGGCGATGCCGTATCCTTCGATTTCGCCAAGTCGGTCTCCGGCGCCAGAAAGAAGCTCATCGACAACCACTATGATCTGATCATCCTGGACCTCGAATTGACGGACGGTTCGGGAGTGGAGTTGCTCAACGAAATTCCGAGCGACGCGTCGGTCGTGATCTTCTCGGCGACCGAGGTCGACCGGGACCTTGCCGACAAGGTCGAAGCGGCGATGATCAAGACCAAGACCTCCGAGATTGAGATCGGGACGCTGGTGAAGGCCTTGGCGGAAAAGCGGATGAATGACAGAACCTGCGCGAACGAGGCATAGTCGAGGCGAGATATGAGCACCGTGAAAGTCATGTATGTAGACGATGAAGAAGATATCCGGCAGGTCGCCGAGATGTCTCTTCAACTGGACCCGGAACTCGACGTCAGGACCTGCGCTTCCGGCGCCGAGGCGTTGAAGGAGGCCCGCGCCTGGCGCCCGGACCTGATTCTCCTTGATGTCATGATGCCCGGCATGGATGGCCCGGAGACGCTGACGCGACTGCGTCGCGAAGTGACTGAGGTTAGCGCGCCGGTGGTGTTCGTGACCGCCCGGACACAGGCCTACGAGGTCGATCGCTATGTGTCGCTCGGCGCCGCGGGCGTGATCGCGAAACCTTTTGACCCGATGACGCTTGCGGAGCAGGCCAAGGCCCACATTTCGTCATAGGCGGCGGTTGCTCAAGCCGCGATGGAGCAATCCCCGCGAATCGGCAGAGTCAGTCCTCCGATCGCCAGTTCAGAAATCGCGCCATGGCGGCGGAAAGCTCATCGGGAACAACCTGCGCGCCGTCTCGTTGCAAATCGAGCAGGCGATCCTCTATTTCTCGGGCGATCGACCCGAGATCGGCCAGGCCGTACATCGTCGCGGTGCCGGCGATCTTGTGGGTTTCCCTCAGGATTTCGTCCAGCCCCGCCTCGCCGCCCGTCGCCTCGTAATCCGTCCATAGCGCGCATAGCCGCTCGAGGCGCCGCGGCATGCCCGCCATATAGGCCCACCGCAGTTCGAGGAGCTTTTCCTTCAGCCGCGAGACGCCTTCGGCCCGGTCGCCGCTCATCTCATCCCCAGGATGCGTCTGATCTCCCCCGGCGTCGCCGCCTTCGCGCTTTCGACGTCCGCCAAGACCTCGGCGAACCCCGCCGACGAGACGCAGGTATCCGGCGACTGCACCAGAATGCGCGCGCCCCTCGCTGCGGAAAGTTTCATCGCCTGCATCGTGGGCCGCCCTCCGGACAACAGGACGATCAGCGCCGTCATCCCTGCGTTGGCCAGCATCACCTGGGTCGTGGAAAAAGCCGAGTTGTTCGAAAGCGGAGCCGCCGCCGGGTCCGGATGGAACGACATTTCGTCGCCCTCTCGCTTAAGACGAAGCCGAGCGGTCCCGGGGACGACGTATATGTTGTCGTGGTGAAGCGCCGTTCCGTCCTCGACATGCGTCACGGGAAGGCCGGTCACCCTGCCAAGGCGCCTCATGAATCCATCCATGCAGGCCATCGGAATATCCGCAGCCACAATGATGGGCGCGGTTCCGGCGACCGGTTCGCCGAGCGCGGCCGCGACGGCGTGCGGCCCACCATCGCCAAGCGACAGCAGCACGACGTCATGCGCCTGCGCGCCGTCTTGTGGATCGCCGGCCGGATAGGGGCCCGGATTCGCCGGCTTCTGTCCCCAGAACAGCACCTTCTCGATGATGGTCTGCGCGACACCGCCGATATCAATGTCCATCATCGACGCGGATTTCCATATCACGTCCACGGCGCCGCACTCGAGCAGATGGTCGGTCAGCGCGCTCCGGCTGCGGTTGATGCCGCTGAGCATGATGACCGGGATTTCGCTTTCGCGCACGATCCGCTCCGTCGCGGAGGCGCCGTCGACGCCCGGCATGTCGACATCCATGGTGACGACATCCGGCTGCAGCGTGCGGACAGCCTCGATCGCCTCCGCGCCATCCCTGGCTTCCCCAATCACGACAATGCGCGGGTCCTCCTCGCAGAGCGTCCGAATCGCCATACGCATGAAGATGGAGTCGTCGCAGATCAGCAGATGCACAGGATGGGGGCGGTCCTGCGCGTTTCGAACGGTTGACGATGCCTGCTTCATCGATTTGTCGCTCCTCGGCCGACCGCGAATGTGAACTCACAGTTACTCGGCATCAGAGCCCAGTCAAAGGTATGATGTCGACATCGACGAGTTCGGTCGCCTCGGACGTCGCGCCGGTTTCGAGATCGGTGACCGTGGCGGTGACCTCCAACTCCATGTCCTCAGGATTCGGCGTGGTGAGGGTCAGCCCGACCAGGTCTTCGACGTCCAGCGTGTAGGTCCCGTCGGGGTTCAGCGACCCTGCGCTAAGCGTCGCGCCCTCGTCCAAGCCGTCGATCGTGAAGATGGCCTCTTCGGTCGCGGCGAGATCCGCTAGACTGATGGAAAGCGGAACCGGCGCGGACTGGACTCCCGATACGTCGGGGATGTCGAGCGTCACATCCGGCGCGTCGAGCGCCTCTACCGGCAATTCCGCGGAGGCGCTGGTGACCTCGCCCGTGGCGGAGTCGGTGACCGTCGCCGAAATCTCTAGCAGCGCGCTTCCCGGTTCAGCAGAGGTCAGGGTCAGCCCTTCAAGCTCGGCGGCCGAAAGAGAGACCGATCCGTCGCCGTTGTCGATCCCTGCGGAAAGGCTCATCCCTTCCGTCAGGCCGGTCACGGTCACCTCCGCAGTCTGATTGGAGGAGAGCGCGCCAAGGGCGATCGGCAGCGGTATGGCGGTGTCCTCCAGTCCGCTGGCGGAAACGCCAAGATCCAGCAGCTGGGACGAGGCGTTCTGTCCCGGCTCGACAGAGACGCTGACGCTCCTTGTCGAACCGTTCGATTCGGTGGAGGTCGCCGTGATCGTCAGCTCATATGGGTCGTCCCCGGCGGTCGTCAGCGTCAGGCCTTGGAACTCGGCGGGATCGAGGGTCCAGCTCCCGTCGCCATTGTCGGTCCCGGCGGAGAGGGCGGCGCCCTCGGGCAGGCCGGAAACGAGGACGCTCAGCGTTTCAGACCCATCCACATCAGCCAGGGCCGCGCCGATGTCGAGCGCATACTCGGTCGCGCTTCCCCCGGCATCCCTCACCAGCGACGCATCGCCGACGATCACGCCGTCGCCGAACGCGATGGCCTCGACATTGTTCACGGAGATCGTCCGGAACGTGTCCAGGTCGAATATCTGCGTGTTGATACGCCCCTGATTATTCGTGAAGTTGTATATGATGAACGAACCCGACCCCTTGGTGAAGGCGAGGACGTCTTCGCCGCTTGCGCCATTCACGGCGGTGTAGCCGCGGGCGTCTCCGCCGAGCGTAAGATAATCGTCGCCTGGCCCCAGGTTCAGGTTGTTGCCGTTGAACGTATCGCCATCGATCGTCAGAATGTCGTCGCCGTTCTGCATATTGAAGTTTTCATTCATGAACAGATCGCGACCGACGACGAACACGTCGTCACTCGATGTGCCGGAGTGGCTCTGACTCCCATCTTCCACGAAATCGTTCTCGACGCTGCCCCCCCCTCGCCGGGCGCGCCTTCACCGAGGGCCAGCGTCAGGCTCGGCGCGTCGGCGACCGGGGTCACCTCGACGGCGAGCGCGGCGGTCGCGACGGCGGGCGCCGCGGCGCCGTCGGCGGCGACGGTCTCGACGGTGAGCTCGAAGCGGCCCGCGAACTCCGCCGGCGGGGTCAGCGTCAGGCCTTGGAGCTCGGCGGGATCGAGGGTCCAGCTCCCGTCGCCATTATCGGTCCCGGCGGAGAGGGCGGCGCCTTCGGGCAGGCCGGAGATGGCGATCGAGAGGGTCTCGGAGCCGTCCGCGTCGGTCGCGGCGGCCTGGATCTCGAGCGCGATCGGCTGGTCCTCGGCGCCCGCGGCCGGGGCGACCGAGAGGCTCGGCGCGTCGGCGACGGGGGCGATGGCGACGGCGATGGTCCCGGCGGCGAGGGCGGTATCGGCGCCGTCGGTCGCGACGGCGGTCACCGCAAGCTCGAAGCGGCCCGCGAAATCCGCCGGCGGGGTCAGCGTCAGGCCTTGGAGCTCGGCGGGCTCGAGGGTCCAGCTCCCGTCGCCATTGTCGGTCCCGGCGGAGAGGGCGGCGCCCTCGGGCAGGCCGGCGATCGTGACGGCGACCGCGTCGGGCGAGACCGCCGCGATCTCGAGCGCCAGCGGCTGGTCCTCGCTCCCGGCGGCGTCGGCCAGCGTCAGGCTCGGCGCGTCGGCGACCGGGGTCACCTCGACGGCGAGCGCGGCGGTCGCGACGGCGGGCGCCGCGGCGCCGTCGGCGGCGACGGTCTCGACGGTGAGCTCGAAGCGGCCCGCGAACTCCGCCGGCGGGGTCAGCGTCAGGCCTTGGAGCTCGGCGGGATCGAGGGTCCAGCTCCCGTCGCCATTATCGGTCCCGGCGGAGAGGGCGGCGCCTTCGGGCAGGCCGGAGATGGCGATCGAGAGGGTCTCGGAGCCGTCCGCGTCGGTCGCGGCGGCCTGGATCTCGAGCGCGATCGGCTGGTCCTCGGCGCCCGCGGCCGGGGCGACCGAGAGGCTCGGCGCGTCGGCGACGGGGGCGATGGCGACGGCGATGGTCCCGGCGGCGAGGGCGGTATCGGCGCCGTCGGTCGCGACGGCGGTCACCGCAAGCTCGAAGCGGCCCGCGAAATCCGCCGGCGGGGTCAGCGTCAGGCCTTGGAGCTCGGCGGGCTCGAGGGTCCAGCTCCCGTCGCCATTGTCGGTCCCGGCGGAGAGGGCGGCGCCCTCGGGCAGGCCGGCGATCGTGACGGCGACCGCGTCGGGCGAGACCGCCGCGATCTCGAGCGCCAGCGGCTGGTCCTCGCTCCCGGCGGCGTCGGCCAGCGTCAGGCTCGGCGCGTCGGCGACCGGGGTCACCTCGACGGCGAGCGCGGCGGTCGCGACGGCGGGCGCCGCGGCGCCGTCGGCGGCGACGGTCTCGACGGTGAGCTCGAAGCGGCCCGCGAACTCCGCCGGCGGGGTCAGCGTCAGGCCTTGGAGCTCGGCGGGATCGAGGGTCCAGCTCCCGTCGCCATTATCGGTCCCGGCGGAGAGGGCGGCGCCTTCGGGCAGGCCGGAGATGGCGATCGAGAGGGTCTCGGAGCCGTCCGCGTCGGTCGCGGCGGCCTGGATCTCGAGCGCGATCGGCTGGTCCTCGGCGCCCGCGGCCGGGGCGACCGAGAGGCTCGGCGCGTCGGCGACGGGGGCGATGGCGACGGCGATGGTCCCGGCGGCGAGGGCGGTATCGGCGCCGTCGGTCGCGACGGCGGTCACCGCAAGCTCGAAGCGGCCCGCGAAATCCGCCGGCGGGGTCAGCGTCAGGCCTTGGAGCTCGGCGGGCTCGAGGGTCCAGCTCCCGTCGCCATTGTCGGTCCCGGCGGAGAGGGCGGCGCCCTCGGGCAGGCCGGCGATCGTGACGGCGACCGCGTCGGGCGAGACCGCCGCGATCTCGAGCGCCAGCGGCTGGTCCTCGCTCCCGGCGGCGTCGGCCAGCGTCAGGCTCGGCGCGTCGGCGACCGGGGTCACCTCGACGGCGAGCGCGGCGGTCGCGACGGCGGGCGCCGCGGCGCCGTCGGCGGCGACGGTCTCGACGGTGAGCTCGAAGCGGCCCGCGAACTCCGCCGGCGGGGTCAGCGTCAGGCCTTGGAGCTCGGCGGGATCGAGGGTCCAGCTCCCGTCGCCATTATCGGTCCCGGCGGAGAGGGCGGCGCCTTCGGGCAGGCCGGAGATGGCGATCGAGAGGGTCTCGGAGCCGTCCGCGTCGGTCGCGGCGGCCTGGATCTCGAGCGCGATCGGCTGGTCCTCGGCGCCCGCGGCCGGGGCGACCGAGAGGCTCGGCGCGTCGGCGACGGGGGCGATGGCGACGGCGATGGTCCCGGCGGCGAGGGCGGTATCGGCGCCGTCGGTCGCGACGGCGGTCACCGCAAGCTCGAAGCGGCCCGCGAAATCCGCCGGCGGGGTCAGCGTCAGGCCTTGGAGCTCGGCGGGCTCGAGGGTCCAGCTCCCGTCGCCATTGTCGGTCCCGGCGGAGAGGGCGGCGCCCTCGGGCAGGCCGGCGATCGTGACGGCGACCGCGTCGGGCGAGACCGCCGCGATCTCGAGCGCCAGCGGCTGGTCCTCGCTCCCGGCGGCGTCGGCCAGCGTCAGGCTCGGCGCGTCGGCGACCGGGGTCACCTCGACGGCGAGCGCGGCGGTCGCGACGGCGGGCGCCGCGGCGCCGTCGGCGGCGACGGTCTCGACGGTGAGCTCGAAGCGGCCCGCGAACTCCGCCGGCGGGGTCAGCGTCAGGCCTTGGAGCTCGGCGGGATCGAGGGTCCAGCTCCCGTCGCCATTATCGGTCCCGGCGGAGAGGGCGGCGCCTTCGGGCAGGCCGGAGATGGCGATCGAGAGGGTCTCGGAGCCGTCCGCGTCGGTCGCGGCGGCCTGGATCTCGAGCGCGATCGGCTGGTCCTCGGCGCCCGCGGCCGGGGCGACCGAGAGGCTCGGCGCGTCGGCGACGGGGGCGATGGCGACGGCGATGGTCCCGGCGGCGAGGGCGGTATCGGCGCCGTCGGTCGCGACGGCGGTCACCGCAAGCTCGAAGCGGCCCGCGAAATCCGCCGGCGGGGTCAGCGTCAGGCCTTGGAGCTCGGCGGGCTCGAGGGTCCAGCTCCCGTCGCCATTGTCGGTCCCGGCGGAGAGGGCGGCGCCCTCGGGCAGGCCGGCGATCGTGACGGCGACCGCGTCGGGCGAGACCGCCGCGATCTCGAGCGCCAGCGGCTGGTCCTCGCTCCCGGCGGCGTCGGCCAGCGTCAGGCTCGGCGCGTCGGCGACCGGGGTCACCTCGACGGCGAGCGCGGCGGTCGCGACGGCGGGCGCCGCGGCGCCGTCGGCGGCGACGGTCTCGACGGTGAGCTCGAAGCGGCCCGCGAACTCCGCCGGCGGGGTCAGCGTCAGGCCTTGGAGCTCGGCGGGATCGAGGGTCCAGCTCCCGTCGCCATTATCGGTCCCGGCGGAGAGGGCGGCGCCTTCGGGCAGGCCGGAGATGGCGATCGAGAGGGTCTCGGAGCCGTCCGCGTCGGTCGCGGCGGCCTGGATCTCGAGCGCGATCGGCTGGTCCTCGGCGCCCGCGGCCGGGGCGACCGAGAGGCTCGGCGCGTCGGCGACGGGGGCGATGGCGACGGCGATGGTCCCGGCGGCGAGGGCGGTATCGGCGCCGTCGGTCGCGACGGCGGTCACCGCAAGCTCGAAGCGGCCCGCGAAATCCGCCGGCGGGGTCAGCGTCAGGCCTTGGAGCTCGGCGGGCTCGAGGGTCCAGCTCCCGTCGCCATTGTCGGTCCCGGCGGAGAGGGCGGCGCCCTCGGGCAGGCCGGCGATCGTGACGGCGACCGCGTCGGGCGAGACCGCCGCGATCTCGAGCGCCAGCGGCTGGTCCTCGCTCCCGGCGGCGTCGGCCAGCGTCAGGCTCGGCGCGTCGGCGACCGGGGTCACCTCGACGGCGAGCGCGGCGGTCGCGACGGCGGGCGCCGCGGCGCCGTCGGCGGCGACGGTCTCGACGGTGAGCTCGAAGCGGCCCGCGAACTCCGCCGGCGGGGTCAGCGTCAGGCCTTGGAGCTCGGCGGGATCGAGGGTCCAGCTCCCGTCGCCATTATCGGTCCCGGCGGAGAGGGCGGCGCCTTCGGGCAGGCCGGAGATGGCGATCGAGAGGGTCTCGGAGCCGTCCGCGTCGGTCGCGGCGGCCTGGATCTCGAGCGCGATCGGCTGGTCCTCGGCGCCCGCGGCCGGGGCGACCGAGAGGCTCGGCGCGTCGGCGACGGGGGCGATGGCGACGGCGATGGTCCCGGCGGCGAGGGCGGTATCGGCGCCGTCGGTCGCGACGGCGGTCACCGCAAGCTCGAAGCGGCCCGCGAAATCCGCCGGCGGGGTCAGCGTCAGGCCTTGGAGCTCGGCGGGCTCGAGGGTCCAGCTCCCGTCGCCATTGTCGGTCCCGGCGGAGAGGGCGGCGCCCTCGGGCAGGCCGGCGATCGTGACGGCGACCGCGTCGGGCGAGACCGCCGCGATCTCGAGCGCCAGCGGCTGGTCCTCGCTCCCGGCGGCGTCGGCCAGCGTCAGGCTCGGCGCGTCGGCGACCGGGGTCACCTCGACGGCGAGCGCGGCGGTCGCGACGGCGGGCGCCGCGGCGCCGTCGGCGGCGACGGTCTCGACGGTGAGCTCGAAGCGGCCCGCGAACTCCGCCGGCGGGGTCAGCGTCAGGCCTTGGAGCTCGGCGGGATCGAGGGTCCAGCTCCCGTCGCCATTATCGGTCCCGGCGGAGAGGGCGGCGCCTTCGGGCAGGCCGGAGATGGCGATCGAGAGGGTCTCGGAGCCGTCCGCGTCGGTCGCGGCGGCCTGGATCTCGAGCGCGATCGGCTGGTCCTCGGCGCCCGCGGCCGGGGCGACCGAGAGGCTCGGCGCGTCGGCGACGGGGGCGATGGCGACGGCGATGGTCCCGGCGGCGAGGGCGGTATCGGCGCCGTCGGTCGCGACGGCGGTCACCGCAAGCTCGAAGCGGCCCGCGAAATCCGCCGGCGGGGTCAGCGTCAGGCCTTGGAGCTCGGCGGGCTCGAGGGTCCAGCTCCCGTCGCCATTGTCGGTCCCGGCGGAGAGGGCGGCGCCCTCGGGCAGGCCGGCGATCGTGACGGCGACCGCGTCGGGCGAGACCGCCGCGATCTCGAGCGCCAGCGGCTGGTCCTCGCTCCCGGCGGCGTCGGCCAGCGTCAGGCTCGGCGCGTCGGCGACCGGGGTCACCTCGACGGCGAGCGCGGCGGTCGCGACGGCGGGCGCCGCGGCGCCGTCGGCGGCGACGGTCTCGACGGTGAGCTCGAAGCGGCCCGCGAACTCCGCCGGCGGGGTCAGCGTCAGGCCTTGGAGCTCGGCGGGATCGAGGGTCCAGCTCCCGTCGCCATTATCGGTCCCGGCGGAGAGGGCGGCGCCTTCGGGCAGGCCGGAGATGGCGATCGAGAGGGTCTCGGAGCCGTCCGCGTCGGTCGCGGCGGCCTGGATCTCGAGCGCGATCGGCTGGTCCTCGGCGCCCGCGGCCGGGGCGACCGAGAGGCTCGGCGCGTCGGCGACGGGGGCGATGGCGACGGCGATGGTCCCGGCGGCGAGGGCGGTATCGGCGCCGTCGGTCGCGACGGCGGTCACCGCAAGCTCGAAGCGGCCCGCGAAATCCGCCGGCGGGGTCAGCGTCAGGCCTTGGAGCTCGGCGGGCTCGAGGGTCCAGCTCCCGTCGCCATTGTCGGTCCCGGCGGAGAGGGCGGCGCCCTCGGGCAGGCCGGCGATCGTGACGGCGACCGCGTCGGGCGAGACCGCCGCGATCTCGAGCGCCAGCGGCTGGTCCTCGCTCCCGGCGGCGTCGGCCAGCGTCAGGCTCGGCGCGTCGGCGACCGGGGTCACCTCGACGGCGAGCGCGGCGGTCGCGACGGCGGGCGCCGCGGCGCCGTCGGCGGCGACGGTCTCGACGGTGAGCTCGAAGCGGCCCGCGAACTCCGCCGGCGGGGTCAGCGTCAGGCCTTGGAGCTCGGCGGGATCGAGGGTCCAGCTCCCGTCGCCATTATCGGTCCCGGCGGAGAGGGCGGCGCCTTCGGGCAGGCCGGAGATGGCGATCGAGAGGGTCTCGGAGCCGTCCGCGTCGGTCGCGGCGGCCTGGATCTCGAGCGCGATCGGCTGGTCCTCGGCGCCCGCGGCCGGGGCGACCGAGAGGCTCGGCGCGTCGGCGACGGGGGCGATGGCGACGGCGATGGTCCCGGCGGCGAGGGCGGTATCGGCGCCGTCGGTCGCGACGGCGGTCACCGCAAGCTCGAAGCGGCCCGCGAAATCCGCCGGCGGGGTCAGCGTCAGGCCTTGGAGCTCGGCGGGCTCGAGGGTCCAGCTCCCGTCGCCATTGTCGGTCCCGGCGGAGAGGGCGGCGCCCTCGGGCAGGCCGGCGATCGTGACGGCGACCGCGTCGGGCGAGACCGCCGCGATCTCGAGCGCCAGCGGCTGGTCCTCGCTCCCGGCGGCGTCGGCCAGCGTCAGGCTCGGCGCGTCGGCGACCGGGGTCACCTCGACGGCGAGCGCGGCGGTCGCGACGGCGGGCGCCGCGGCGCCGTCGGCGGCGACGGTCTCGACGGTGAGCTCGAAGCGGCCCGCGAACTCCGCCGGCGGGGTCAGCGTCAGGCCTTGGAGCTCGGCGGGATCGAGGGTCCAGCTCCCGTCGCCATTATCGGTCCCGGCGGAGAGGGCGGCGCCTTCGGGCAGGCCGGAGATGGCGATCGAGAGGGTCTCGGAGCCGTCCGCGTCGGTCGCGGCGGCCTGGATCTCGAGCGCGATCGGCTGGTCCTCGGCGCCCGCGGCCGGGGCGACCGAGAGGCTCGGCGCGTCGGCGACGGGGGCGATGGCGACGGCGATGGTCCCGGCGGCGAGGGCGGTATCGGCGCCGTCGGTCGCGACGGCGGTCACCGCAAGCTCGAAGCGGCCCGCGAAATCCGCCGGCGGGGTCAGCGTCAGGCCTTGGAGCTCGGCGGGCTCGAGGGTCCAGCTCCCGTCGCCATTGTCGGTCCCGGCGGAGAGGGCGGCGCCCTCGGGCAGGCCGGCGATCGTGACGGCGACCGCGTCGGGCGAGACCGCCGCGATCTCGAGCGCCAGCGGCTGGTCCTCGCTCCCGGCGGCGTCGGCCAGCGTCAGGCTCGGCGCGTCGGCGACCGGGGTCACCTCGACGGCGAGCGCGGCGGTCGCGACGGCGGGCGCCGCGGCGCCGTCGGCGGCGACGGTCTCGACGGTGAGCTCGAAGCGGCCCGCGAACTCCGCCGGCGGGGTCAGCGTCAGGCCTTGGAGCTCGGCGGGATCGAGGGTCCAGCTCCCGTCGCCATTATCGGTCCCGGCGGAGAGGGCGGCGCCTTCGGGCAGGCCGGAGATGGCGATCGAGAGGGTCTCGGAGCCGTCCGCGTCGGTCGCGGCGGCCTGGATCTCGAGCGCGATCGGCTGGTCCTCGGCGCCCGCGGCCGGGGCGACCGAGAGGCTCGGCGCGTCGGCGACGGGGGCGATGGCGACGGCGATGGTCCCGGCGGCGAGGGCGGTATCGGCGCCGTCGGTCGCGACGGCGGTCACCGCAAGCTCGAAGCGGCCCGCGAAATCCGCCGGCGGGGTCAGCGTCAGGCCTTGGAGCTCGGCGGGCTCGAGGGTCCAGCTCCCGTCGCCATTGTCGGTCCCGGCGGAGAGGGCGGCGCCCTCGGGCAGGCCGGCGATCGTGACGGCGACCGCGTCGGGCGAGACCGCCGCGATCTCGAGCGCCAGCGGCTGGTCCTCGCTCCCGGCGGCGTCGGCCAGCGTCAGGCTCGGCGCGTCGGCGACCGGGGTCACCTCGACGGCGAGCGCGGCGGTCGCGACGGCGGGCGCCGCGGCGCCGTCGGCGGCGACGGTCTCGACGGTGAGCTCGAAGCGGCCCGCGAACTCCGCCGGCGGGGTCAGCGTCAGGCCTTGGAGCTCGGCGGGATCGAGGGTCCAGCTCCCGTCGCCATTATCGGTCCCGGCGGAGAGGGCGGCGCCTTCGGGCAGGCCGGAGATGGCGATCGAGAGGGTCTCGGAGCCGTCCGCGTCGGTCGCGGCGGCCTGGATCTCGAGCGCGATCGGCTGGTCCTCGGCGCCCGCGGCCGGGGCGACCGAGAGGCTCGGCGCGTCGGCGACGGGGGCGATGGCGACGGCGATGGTCCCGGCGGCGAGGGCGGTATCGGCGCCGTCGGTCGCGACGGCGGTCACCGCAAGCTCGAAGCGGCCCGCGAAATCCGCCGGCGGGGTCAGCGTCAGGCCTTGGAGCTCGGCGGGCTCGAGGGTCCAGCTCCCGTCGCCATTGTCGGTCCCGGCGGAGAGGGCGGCGCCCTCGGGCAGGCCGGCGATCGTGACGGCGACCGCGTCGGGCGAGACCGCCGCGATCTCGAGCGCCAGCGGCTGGTCCTCGCTCCCGGCGGCGTCGGCCAGCGTCAGGCTCGGCGCGTCGGCGACCGGGGTCACCTCGACGGCGAGCGCGGCGGTCGCGACGGCGGGCGCCGCGGCGCCGTCGGCGGCGACGGTCTCGACGGTGAGCTCGAAGCGGCCCGCGAACTCCGCCGGCGGGGTCAGCGTCAGGCCTTGGAGCTCGGCGGGATCGAGGGTCCAGCTCCCGTCGCCATTATCGGTCCCGGCGGAGAGGGCGGCGCCTTCGGGCAGGCCGGAGATGGCGATCGAGAGGGTCTCGGAGCCGTCCGCGTCGGTCGCGGCGGCCTGGATCTCGAGCGCGATCGGCTGGTCCTCGGCGCCCGCGGCCGGGGCGACCGAGAGGCTCGGCGCGTCGGCGACGGGGGCGATGGCGACGGCGATGGTCCCGGCGGCGAGGGCGGTATCGGCGCCGTCGGTCGCGACGGCGGTCACCGCAAGCTCGAAGCGGCCCGCGAAATCCGCCGGCGGGGTCAGCGTCAGGCCTTGGAGCTCGGCGGGCTCGAGGGTCCAGCTCCCGTCGCCATTGTCGGTCCCGGCGGAGAGGGCGGCGCCCTCGGGCAGGCCGGCGATCGTGACGGCGACCGCGTCGGGCGAGACCGCCGCGATCTCGAGCGCCAGCGGCTGGTCCTCGCTCCCGGCGGCGTCGGCCAGCGTCAGGCTCGGCGCGTCGGCGACCGGGGTCACCTCGACGGCGAGCGCGGCGGTCGCGACGGCGGGCGCCGCGGCGCCGTCGGCGGCGACGGTCTCGACGGTGAGCTCGAAGCGGCCCGCGAACTCCGCCGGCGGGGTCAGCGTCAGGCCTTGGAGCTCGGCGGGATCGAGGGTCCAGCTCCCGTCGCCATTATCGGTCCCGGCGGAGAGGGCGGCGCCTTCGGGCAGGCCGGAGATGGCGATCGAGAGGGTCTCGGAGCCGTCCGCGTCGGTCGCGGCGGCCTGGATCTCGAGCGCGATCGGCTGGTCCTCGGCGCCCGCGGCCGGGGCGACCGAGAGGCTCGGCGCGTCGGCGACGGGGGCGATGGCGACGGCGATGGTCCCGGCGGCGAGGGCGGTATCGGCGCCGTCGGTCGCGACGGCGGTCACCGCAAGCTCGAAGCGGCCCGCGAAATCCGCCGGCGGGGTCAGCGTCAGGCCTTGGAGCTCGGCGGGCTCGAGGGTCCAGCTCCCGTCGCCATTGTCGGTCCCGGCGGAGAGGGCGGCGCCCTCGGGCAGGCCGGCGATCGTGACGGCGACCGCGTCGGGCGAGACCGCCGCGATCTCGAGCGCCAGCGGCTGGTCCTCGCTCCCGGCGGCGTCGGCCAGCGTCAGGCTCGGCGCGTCGGCGACCGGGGTCACCTCGACGGCGAGCGCGGCGGTCGCGACGGCGGGCGCCGCGGCGCCGTCGGCGGCGACGGTCTCGACGGTGAGCTCGAAGCGGCCCGCGAACTCCGCCGGCGGGGTCAGCGTCAGGCCTTGGAGCTCGGCGGGATCGAGGGTCCAGCTCCCGTCGCCATTATCGGTCCCGGCGGAGAGGGCGGCGCCTTCGGGCAGGCCGGAGATGGCGATCGAGAGGGTCTCGGAGCCGTCCGCGTCGGTCGCGGCGGCCTGGATCTCGAGCGCGATCGGCTGGTCCTCGGCGCCCGCGGCCGGGGCGACCGAGAGGCTCGGCGCGTCGGCGACGGGGGCGATGGCGACGGCGATGGTCCCGGCGGCGAGGGCGGTATCGGCGCCGTCGGTCGCGACGGCGGTCACCGCAAGCTCGAAGCGGCCCGCGAAATCCGCCGGCGGGGTCAGCGTCAGGCCTTGGAGCTCGGCGGGCTCGAGGGTCCAGCTCCCGTCGCCATTGTCGGTCCCGGCGGAGAGGGCGGCGCCCTCGGGCAGGCCGGCGATCGTGACGGCGACCGCGTCGGGCGAGACCGCCGCGATCTCGAGCGCCAGCGGCTGGTCCTCGCTCCCGGCGGCGTCGGCCAGCGTCAGGCTCGGCGCGTCGGCGACCGGGGTCACCTCGACGGCGAGCGCGGCGGTCGCGACGGCGGGCGCCGCGGCGCCGTCGGCGGCGACGGTCTCGACGGTGAGCTCGAAGCGGCCCGCGAACTCCGCCGGCGGGGTCAGCGTCAGGCCTTGGAGCTCGGCGGGATCGAGGGTCCAGCTCCCGTCGCCATTATCGGTCCCGGCGGAGAGGGCGGCGCCTTCGGGCAGGCCGGAGATGGCGATCGAGAGGGTCTCGGAGCCGTCCGCGTCGGTCGCGGCGGCCTGGATCTCGAGCGCGATCGGCTGGTCCTCGGCGCCCGCGGCCGGGGCGACCGAGAGGCTCGGCGCGTCGGCGACGGGGGCGATGGCGACGGCGATGGTCCCGGCGGCGAGGGCGGTATCGGCGCCGTCGGTCGCGACGGCGGTCACCGCAAGCTCGAAGCGGCCCGCGAAATCCGCCGGCGGGGTCAGCGTCAGGCCTTGGAGCTCGGCGGGCTCGAGGGTCCAGCTCCCGTCGCCATTGTCGGTCCCGGCGGAGAGGGCGGCGCCCTCGGGCAGGCCGGCGATCGTGACGGCGACCGCGTCGGGCGAGACCGCCGCGATCTCGAGCGCCAGCGGCTGGTCCTCGCTCCCGGCGGCGTCGGCCAGCGTCAGGCTCGGCGCGTCGGCGACCGGGGTCACCTCGACGGCGAGCGCGGCGGTCGCGACGGCGGGCGCCGCGGCGCCGTCGGCGGCGACGGTCTCGACGGTGAGCTCGAAGCGGCCCGCGAACTCCGCCGGCGGGGTCAGCGTCAGGCCTTGGAGCTCGGCGGGATCGAGGGTCCAGCTCCCGTCGCCATTATCGGTCCCGGCGGAGAGGGCGGCGCCTTCGGGCAGGCCGGAGATGGCGATCGAGAGGGTCTCGGAGCCGTCCGCGTCGGTCGCGGCGGCCTGGATCTCGAGCGCGATCGGCTGGTCCTCGGCGCCCGCGGCCGGGGCGACCGAGAGGCTCGGCGCGTCGGCGACGGGGGCGATGGCGACGGCGATGGTCCCGGCGGCGAGGGCGGTATCGGCGCCGTCGGTCGCGACGGCGGTCACCGCAAGCTCGAAGCGGCCCGCGAAATCCGCCGGCGGGGTCAGCGTCAGGCCTTGGAGCTCGGCGGGCTCGAGGGTCCAGCTCCCGTCGCCATTGTCGGTCCCGGCGGAGAGGGCGGCGCCCTCGGGCAGGCCGGCGATCGTGACGGCGACCGCGTCGGGCGAGACCGCCGCGATCTCGAGCGCCAGCGGCTGGTCCTCGCTCCCGGCGGCGTCGGCCAGCGTCAGGCTCGGCGCGTCGGCGACCGGGGTCACCTCGACGGCGAGCGCGGCGGTCGCGACGGCGGGCGCCGCGGCGCCGTCGGCGGCGACGGTCTCGCGCGCGCCGAAGACGGGCGAAGCGGGCGCGACGCCTTCGTCGGGCGCGTCAAGTTTGACGGCCTCATCATCAAAGCGGGGCCCGCCCGCCTGGAGATACAGGCCGAGCGCGTTCGCGATATCCGAATCGGACCAGATCCCCGCTTCCGGAATCGGTTCCGCGCCTTCCGGCACAGAAGGCGGCAGGTTGTCGGGCGCATCCGGGCGCGGCTCGCTCGCCCGGCTCTGGTTCGGCGCGGAATCCGCGCCTCCCGGCGCGGTTTCGCTGTCTTGCGGTTCCGCCGCAGCGTGCGGATCATACTGGTCGACGCTTCCCGTATGAATATTGGGCAGCGCGGCGTCCGTCTTCTCGAGCGTGTGCTCGGACTCGGCCCGTCCATCCAGATCCTGACGCCTGCCGGCGCCATCCTTGCCAGAGGTTCCCGACATGTGCTTTGCTCCAGGCTAACATGTTTGTCCATCGCACCTGCAAACAACCGTAGCTTGAGGCTCACCCCAACTTCAGTCAGAACTTGATCTGGAAACAGTGTGGAACGGTTTCCAAGCGTAGCCTCAATGTTGCGCGCTTGTAGCCTTCGACGAGGACAGAGCTATTGGAGAGCGCGGGAAAGATCCTGATTGTCGATGACGACGCCGACATAACCGGCCTTCTTGACGCCTATCTGTCGGCCGAACGTTATGAACTGCTGATCGCGCACTCGGCCAACGAGATGTGGGCCGCGCTGGCGGAAACCTCGGTGGACCTGATTCTGCTGGACATCATCCTGCCGGACGCCGACGGATTTCAGCTCACCACGCGTCTGCGGTCGATGACCGGCGCCGCGATCATCCTGATTTCCCGCAAGAGCGAGAACATCGACGAGATCGTGGGGCTGGAGCTCGGCGCCGACGATTATGTCACCAAACCCTTCCAGCCGCGAAATCTTCTGGCGCGCATCAGAAGCGTTCTGCGCCGCTACGGAGATCGCGCGGCCCGGGACGGCGCCGATACGGGAAGCGAAGGCGGCGCGGCGCGCACGCTTGCGTTCGGGCGATGGCGGTTCGACCCGACCACTCATCGCCTGCTTTCGGAGAACGGGGACGAGACAGTGCTCTCCGCCAATGAAAGCGCGCTTCTGCGGCACATGGTGAAGAACGCCGGGACGGTTCTCTCACGCGATGAACTGATGGAGGCTACGACCGGCCGAAGCTGGGAGTACATGGACCGAACGGTCGATATTCTGATCGCCAGGCTGCGCAAGAAGGTCGAGGACAATCCCGCCCGACCGACCGTCATCAAGACGGTGCGGGGCGTCGGATACGTCTTCAGCGGCGACAAAAGCTGATTCGCCTAACGGTTGCGTTGTACTCATACTCGTTTTCGTCGAGGATTCGCGCCGCCTCTCCTCGAATGACGGCGACCAGGAGGCCGGGCCCAGCGCCCGCGATCGCGGGAGGGCCTACAAAGATCGAACAATTCCCAAACACCTCGCCAACTGCGATCGCGGCCGCTGTCGGGCATGTTCACGTCGGGGCGGCGCGGGACTCGCTTCGATCGCCGCGCCAGTCTTGGAGCAGATATGACGACGATGGATGAATTCATGAGCCGCAGCGGCTCGGAAAAGCGCGCGTCGTATCGATTTGGCGTCAGCGCGCGGCTCGCCGTGCTCAGCGCGTCCGTGATGATCAATATGCTGGCCATCGCGATTCCGCTGGCGGCGCTTCTCATCTATGATCGCGTGCTGCCGAATGGCGTTATTCCGACGCTGACCGTTCTGGCGATCGGTGTCGTGGTGGTCATCATGATCGATGCGACACTGCGGCTTGCCAGAAACGCCATCGTCACGAGGATCGGCGCGCGCGAGGATCATTTCCGGCGCTGCGAGATCGTCGGGCGGCTCCTGCGTCAACGGTCGGCGCCTGCCGGCGGTCTCTCGGCCGCGCAGTTGAGCGCCGCGTTGGCGGCGACAAGCACGCTGCGGGAATATCGCCACCTGAAGATCCAGGCGATCGTGGACATTCCTTTCGGGCTCGCTTTTCTGGTCCTGCTCGCGGCGATCGGCGGGCCGCTGGCCCTGATCCCCGCTTCAGCCTGTCTGCTGTTCGCGCTCCTGACCTATATCATGGCGTTCCGAAGCGAGCGCGTCGCGCGCGACCTCCAGCACGACGAACAGGAGAAGCGTGGACTCGCGGATCAGGTTTTCGGCAATCTGCATCTGGTGAATACGCTCGCCGCAGAGATTCCCCTCATCGACCGCTTTGTGAAGCTTCAGCTTCGTCGTTCCGGCGCGATGAGAACTTCCGGCTTTCGCGCGATGCTCACCCGCGACATCCACGCGGTCTTCCCCCAGGTGCTGGTCGGTTCGGTCGTCGTGGCCGGCGCACTCGCGGTATTCAACGGCGACCTGACCCTTGGCGGGCTCGCAGCCTGCACGTTGCTCGCGGGGCGAGCCATGGAGCCGCTGCAGACGGGGTTTCAGCTGCTGTCCCAGTCGCGTCTGCATCGCGTCGCGAAAGCCGAAATCGCAAACCAGACCGATGAAACGGAGCCGCTCGAAACGATCGCGGACGGCGCCAGGGAACCGCTTTGGGAAACGGCGCCGGAGATCCGCATCCGCAGGTTGTCGGTCACGCCGGACGCGGGACTCGAGCCGCAGCTCCGCAATCTCGACCTGCAGATCGAGCCGGGAGAAGTCGTGGCGATCTCGGCGGATCGCGGCCAGGGAAAAACCGTGCTCGCGCGCGCGCTGCTCGGACTCGTCGAGGTTTCGGGGTCGATCTCCATCGGTGGAGTCCTCGTCGAGCGAACCACCGCCGATCTTTTGCGCAGGAACATAACCTATGTCTCGCGCACCCCCGAACTTCGCTCTGGAAGCCTCGTCGACGTGCTGACCGACGGCGATGAGGAAGCCTACGCCGACGTTCGCTATCTTTCGCACCTGCTTGGCCTGGACGACGCCGTCAAGCGGCTGCCCGCGGGCTATGACACCGTCATCAATTCAGAGGCGACGACCCTGCCCGCCGGCACGCGCCAGCAGATGGCGATCGTCCGGGGACTCGCACGGAACAACAAGGTCATCATCCTCAACGAAGCGACCTTCGCGCTGGACGCCGGCGCCGAAATGCGGCTCGCGCAGCTCCTCAGAATGTTGAAGGGAGAAGCGACCATGATCCTTCTCACCGATCGTCCCGCTCTGCGCGCGCTCGCCGACCGTCAGCTGAAGTTGGTCGATGGAGGGCTCGAGCCGCTCGAGCTGCAAGGGGTGTAGGACGATGGAAACCCGGAACCTCACACTCATCAGCAAATCGAATTCCAGCCTGTCGGGCGCCCTGCTCCCCGGCGCGCGGCTGCATGGCGTGCGTCTCCTGATGCACCTGGCCGGCGCGGACATCACCGGCATGGACATCGCGAGTATCAACGCGACGGATGGCGATTTCGACATGGAGCGCCTCGGCCAGCTCGCGCTAACGCTGTCGCTGACGCCACGCATGGTCAAGGGCAGGTTGAGCGACCTGATGCTCGAATCCGCGCTCTTCGCGTTCGAACGGAAGGACGGATCGCTCCTGATCTTCGCGCCCAGCCCGCAAGGCGATCTTCTGTGCCTCCACCCGGACACCGGGTTCGCCGACGAGCCGCCGCCGCCGAACGAGCGCGGCTCAGCGCTTCTTCTCAGTGAAGCGTTCGACACGGGGCTCGCGCGCGTCCGGCCCGAGCGCGAATCCTGGGTGAAGCTCGCGCGAGAGGGCGCGCGCAACATGCTTGCGCCGATCGTGCTGTTGACGCTGGCCTCGAACCTGCTCGGCCTCGCGCTGCCGCTCTTCACGCTGGCGGTCTACGATCAGGTGCTGTCGACCGAGAACATGTCGATGCTCCTAATTCTGACCGGAGGACTGGGGATGGCGATCGTCGCCGACCTCTCGATCCGCGTGCTGAGGAGTTCGATGCTGGCGCGGGCCTCCGCTCGCATCGATCTCAAGTCGACGGCCATGCTCTTCGCCCGCCTGCTCCGGACGCCGGCGCTGCGCACTTCGGGCATGAGCAACCGCCTCGGCCTCAAACGGCTGAGGGATCTCGATCTTTTGCGATCGTTCGTGATCGGACCGGTCGGAATCGCCTGCATCGAGGCCCCCTTCTCGGTCATCTACCTCGTCACGTTTCTGTTGCTCGCCGGCTGGGTGGTCGTTGCTCCGCTTACCGTCCTGCTGCTCGGCGTCGCTTTCCTGATTTATGGCATGGGGCGCGCCTTGAGACGCGCGAAGCGGTTCATGCGCCTGGCCGAGGATTACGGCGCGACCTGCAACGAAATCGCCACGCGCCTGCGCACGATCAAGCAACAGGGCGAGAGCGCGTTCTGGTTGAAGCGTTTCAGCGACGCCTCCGCGCGGATGGCGCAGGCGGAGATGGCGGCGCGACGCTCGCAGATGGCTGTAAGGATCGCGAGCGGGAGCCTTGTTTCGCTCGCCGTTCTCTCCACGCTTTGCGCCGGCGCTGTCGCGGCGATCCTGGGCTATATCTCCGTCGGCGCGCTTATCGCCTGTGTCGCGCTGGTCTGGCGGATGACCGCGCCGCTGGCCATTCTCCTTCAGGCCCGGCTCCGCTGGGCCGAGGTGCGCGGCGCGCTCGCGGCCAGCGACGAAGTCCTCGGGGCCGACCTGCCCGCGAAACCCGCCAACAGGTTCGGCGACCGTGCGCGGGACATGTCCGGCCGCGTGGCGTTCTCCTCCGTGATGATGAGTCACCAGCGAGGCCAGGCCGCCGCGATCCGCAATGTCAGCTTCGAGATCGCGCCGGGCGAGATCGTTGTCGTCACCGGGCATAGCGGCGCCGGAAAGTCGACGCTGCTGGACCTGATCGCCGGCGTGCTGGAGCCGCAGTTCGGCGCGGTGACGATCGACGGCGTGAACCCGCGTCAGGTCTCCCCCAGCGTTCTGCGGCAGTCCCTCGGCTATCTGCCGCGCGATCATGGTGTGCTGCCGGTCACGATCGGCGAATTCCTGGGCATTGGCGTCGAGGAGCGCCTGCGCGGCGATCTCGGCAAGGTCTGCGAGCGTCTCAACCTCACGCAGATGATCGAATCCCTGCCCGAAGGGCTGCGGACGGAAATGTCGAAACTCGACGCCGCCGGAGGGTTTGTCCGGGGCCTCGCACTGGCGCGGGTGATACTGGCCGACCCGAGCCTGATCCTCCTGGACGAACCGGACGCTTCCAGCGTCACCGCGCGCAGAACGCTGCTTTCCGAGATGGAGCGGCTCCGCGGCGTGAGCACTATCATCCTCGTCACTCATGAACCCGAGTTCATCGCCGCGGCGGACCGCGTGTTGGTGCTCAACCAGGGTTCACTCGTTCGAGATTGCGCGCCGTTCGAACTCACACAGAAGAAACAGGCGGTTAACCAATGACCAACGAGATCACCAATCGCGGCTCCAGCGCGCTTCGCGCTTCGTCATTGCGCGCTTCGGCCCCCTCCTACACGGCCGCGCTGACCACCAGTCAGCTCTTCGACCGAAAGGGCGCGAACAAATGGGCGATCGGGTCGATCTTCCTTCTGTCGGCGGTCCTCGCCGGCGCAGTCGCGTGGTCGTCGGTCATGCCCGTCGCCGAAATCTCCGTGAGTTCCGGCGAGGTCGTGCCCTCCGGCGCGGTTCAACAGGTTCAGCACCTTGAAGGAGGCATCGTCGCGAATGTCCTTGTTCACGAGGGCGACAAGGTCGCGAAAGGCGATCTGCTCGTCGAAATGGCGCCCGATATCGCCGCGCCGGAGCTCGCCCAACTCCGCACGCGCCGCACAGCGCTGAGGATCAGGATCGGCCTGCTCACCGATACGCTCGAAGGACGGGCGCCTCAGGTCGGCGACGTCGACAACGCCTATCAGGAGATCGCAAGAGTGGAGAGCCGCGCGCTCGCCGCCAAGCGCGACAGCATCGAAAGCCAGTCCAGCGTGCTCGCCCAGCAGGTGAGGGAGCGCAAGGCCGAGCTCGCGACGCTGCTCGGCGGCGCGAACGCGCTCGAGGAGCAGATCGCGCTGACCAAGGTACGGATCGAAGCACGGCGGAAGCTGGTGGAGAAGGGATTGTTCTCTCGCCTGCAGCTGATTGACGACGAACGCGATCTCTCCCGCCTGACGGGCGAGCGTTCCGCGCTCGACATGGATGCGATGCGCATCCAGGAGCGCATCCGCGAAGCGACGACGAGAATCACGGAGCTAAACGCCGGGTTCCAGTCGGACATCGCGATTGAGATCAGCAGCCTCACCAACGAGGCCGCCGAACTTCAGCTGGCCATCGACCGGGCGATGGACCGGGTCGAGCGCCTCGCGGTCATAGCGCCGGTTTCCGGCCGCGTTCTGGACCTTCAGGTAAAGACCATTGGCGGCGTGATCGCGCCCGGCGCCACGCTGATGAACATCGTTCCCGAAGGCGCGCAGCCCTATGTCGAGGCGCGCATCTCTCCCAGCGATGTCGGCTTCGTGCATGCGGGACAGTCGGCGAATATCAAGGTCATGACTTATGATTACGCGCGGCACGGCGCCATCAAGGGCAAGGTGGCGCAGATCTCCCCTTCAACCTTCACCGATGACGATGGGAACCCCTACTACAAGGCGCAGATCGACCTCGAATCCGCCTTCGTAGGCGGCGACGAAAACAAGCCGGTTTCTCCCGGAATGACGGTGATCGCGGACATCGTTTCCGGAGAGAAGACCCTGCTCGCCTACCTGATGTCGCCCGTCACGCGAAGCTTCGACACGGCGATGCGGGAACGATGATCATTTCCTAGAGCGTGTTTGAGAAGCCGGCTCAACATCGCCCGACGAGGGTGGCGATCGCTGCTAAGGTGAACGAGGTCTCGGCGGCGCGGGTATGAGACATTCCTCTTACGTCTGTCGATCAGGTTCCGCGGAAAATCCGGGGGACCAACTCGACCCCTTGCCGGCCGGGCAAGGCCTTGCCGCCATTGTTGGACAAGATCATCGCGCCAGAGAGCGTCGACGCGTCGTTGTCAGATGGGACGCGCGCCTCGCAGGTCTAGCGAAGGCAAACGACCGAAGATCCGCTGCGCCAGCAAGTGCGCCGACGCAGGAACCGGTACGCCCCGTCACATGCAGCGCCTCGGCGCTCTGAAAGATCTGTTGCAAGGTCTCAAGCGTTTCCTTAGCGAGGCGGTCATCGCTCGCATGAACGATGGCCGTATTGCCGTGGATGACTCCGCCGCAAGACTCCGGAACGGGACGGCATCTCTTGATGCTCGGTGAAATTGGTCATCATCCCGCCGCCAATCGCCACACTCAAGAACACCTGACGCGCCACCCGATAAAACTCGACCAGCGTTAGCCCGTCCGCCAGCGCTTCGCTGGTGGCCTAAGCGGCGATGCCTGACGCGGTGCTGAACTGCCAAGGCATGAGTTCCTCGATCCGGCTTCTCGTGTGACCGTCGAGGATCGCCCGCAGGGTTTCCTCGATATAGGCGACCGGGTTCACGTCGCTCATCTTTCTGGTGGCGATCAGCGAAGCGAGCATACCCCAGTTTTCGGCGCCGGCCTTGCGCCCGGCGAAGAGCGTATTCTTGCGCACAAGTGCAATCCGGCGGATTTGGTTATCGACGGGGTTGGTGTCCAGTTCGAGCCGACCGTCTTCGAGGAACCGGTTCAGCCCCGGCCAGAGACCGAAGGGGCAGTAGTGGAAACCCGTCCCGGTTCGTCGCGAAGCGGCGGCCCGGCGTTTTCATGGTCAAGCCGGCCTGAACCTCACCATTATCTGTTGCGACAAGTCGCAGATCGCAGGTCAATCGCGCCTCGTCTTCGACGGTGAATTTCAGGTGGCGGGCAAATCTCGTATCGTCGCACTGGACGGATTCTTCCTTGATTGTCGGCGTGAAGGCGCCCGGTTGACAAATGATTGCGGCGACCATCAGGCCGGCCGCTCAGGGCAGACCAACAACCCATGAGAAGGCGCCGACGACGATATCGGGCGCTTCGAATTCATTCGCTTGCCGAGCGCGAAGAATATAGATCCTGAGACCGGTCCAGATGCTTTTGCATCGCCTCGGCTGCGCCATCCGCGTCATTGGACTCGATCCGGTCGATTATCTGCTTATGTTCCGCCAATGTTACGTCTTCTTTGTCAGACCAGTGCAACAAAGAAATGTGGTATTCGCACAACCACCTCAGCATTGCATTAGAGGCGGCGCTGATCACAGGGTTGCCCAGGATATCGGCAATGCCCTTATGAAAATCCATATCTGCTTCGATGAAGAGCCGGATGGCGGTGTGATCTGAAAAATGCCGCACCTGCGCGGTGTGAAGCGCCCTGAGGTTTTCGACATCCCGTTGCGTCGCCATATTGGCGACCGCTCGCACGACCCCTAACTCGAACATCTTCCGAGCCTCTTTGAGGTGCTCCAGATTCGCTGGGGCAGCCTCCAGCAACAAGCGGGCGACGTTATCGCTCTGGACCAGCACCGTTTCAGCGGAGAGTTCGTTGACGCGGCTTCGCTCGCCATGACTGATCGTGATCAGACCCTGGGTGTGTAGCGCCTGCAGCGCCTCGCGCACGGCCGGACGTCCGACGCCGAAACGCTCCATCAAAGCGCGCTCCGACGGCATATGATCCCCGGGACTGAGCTCGCCGCTGGCGATCATTTCCCGAAGCCGCTCGAGAACTTGTTCGGACAGCTTCAACCGGAGGATATTGTTCTCGCCCTGTTCAGTTTTCCCGCCTTGCATCCGCTCCCTTTTCAACGTTTCGGACCACCTCGTCCTGACAGCGCTCCGTCGTATCCACATGGCTTTGTAGTGCGTTGACGGTTTACCAGAAGGCACTTATCCCATAACTGGTATGATGAGATAATATATGCGATGATTTCTCGTTGGGCCGGACAATCTGACAGACCGCTTGTCGCCTGGCTGGGCGACGATTTCACCGGGGCGGCCGCCGTGATGGAGGTGCTGACCTTCGCCGGGTTGCCATCGATCCTGTTTCTCGCTCCACCGACGCCAGACCAACTGGCCGCGTACGGCGCGCGCGCTGGGATCGGCATCGCAAGCATGGCGCGATCACGGTCTCCGCAGTGGATGCACCAAGAACTGCCGGCTCTATACGCGCTTCTGGACAGCACCGCCGCTGCACTGATCCACTACAAGATCTGCTCGACGCTGGATTCCTCTCCACATGTAGGCTCGATCGGCAAGGCCATCGAACTTGGCCGGCGACGATTTGGCGAACACCCTGTGCCCGTCGTCACTGCGGCCCCTAAATTGCGAAGATATCAAGCCTTTGGAAGCCTGTTCGCCGCCGCTGGAGAACGGATCCACCGGCTGGACCGGCATCCGGTCATGCGTCGGCACCCTGTCACGCCGATGACCGAAGCCGATGTGGCGTTCCACCTCTCCGCCCAGACCCGGATACCAACGGGTTGCGTCGACATCGAAGCCCTGGAGGGAAATCGCGCCGCTGAACTGATCGCCAGCGCATCGAAGATCTGGACCGTCGACATGATGTCGTCCGCCCATGAGGCGCTAGTGGGCGATCTCTTGTGGGAGAGAAGACAGGCCAGCCGGTTCGTCGTGGGGTCGCAGGGGGTGGAGTATGCGCTGATCCGTCATTTTCAGGAAACCGGCCTGCTGGAAGCGGCGGACCCGCCCGGGAGCCTGGGCAAGAAAGACAGGTTAGCGATCGTGTCCGGGTCGGTTTCGCCGACCAGTGCGGAGCAAATCGCCTGGGCGCGTGACAACGGCTTTGCCGTAATCCGGTTGAACGCGGTCGATCTGTGCCGGGAAGACGCGCAGGCTGAAATGGCGGAACGCTCCGCGACGGCCGCCGCCAAAGATGCGTTGAGGGCCGGCCTGCCTCCTTTGATTTGCACCGCCGAAGGGCCGGACGATCCGATCCTGGAAGAGGTTCGCGCAACCGCCGGCGTGGACACGAGCAGGTCAAACGACCTGATAGGTCGTGCGTTAGGCCGGGTCTTGAGAACACTGATCTTCGACGAAAACCTGACCCGGGTCGCGGTCTCCGGCGGCGATACTTCGGGCCGCGTGTGCGAAACGCTCGGGATCTTCGCGCTGGAGGCCGCCGCGCCGACGATTCCAGGGGCCTCGATTTGCACGGCCAAGGCCGACGGCCCGATGGACGGATTGGAGATCGCCCTGAAAGGCGGTCAGATGGGATCGGCGGATTTCTTTGGTTGGATTCGGGATGGCGGAGGCGCGAGATCGTGAGCGAGAGATTTTCAGCAACCTACGATATCGAAACGCCGGTCGGGTTGGACCACGCAGCCGCCGTATTGGTTGGCGAGCAATCGACCGGAACTTTCGTTCGTCTCGCCGCCGAGACCGACGCGCTGCGAGACAGAGCCGCGGCGCGGGTTGAAGAGATCATCCCGACCGGGCAATCGGGGCGACCTTCCCTACCCTGTCGACTCAAAGGAAAGACATTCGACCGTGGCGTCGTCACGATCAGTTGGCCCGTGACCAACATCGGCCCGTCGCTGCCCAATCTTCTCGCGACCATCGCTGGAAACCTGTTCGAGCTGGCGGAATTCTCGGCGATGCGGCTGGTCGGCCTCGACATTCCGGAAAGCTTCGCCGCCGCACATCCCGGCCCGGCCTTTGGCGCTGAAGGCACCCGAGAGCTGCTGGGCGTTTCGCGGGATGCAATGATCGGGACCATCATCAAGCCGAGCATCGGGCTGACCATCGATGAAACCGCCGGGCTGGTGGATGAACTGGCGGCGGCCGGGATTGATTTCATCAAGGACGATGAACTTCAGTCAAATGGCCCGGACAATCCGCTACCGGAACGCGCCAACGCCGTCATGGCCGTTCTGAACCGCCATGCCGATATGTCCGGCCGCAAGGTCATGTACGCCTTCAACATCACTGACGGGATTGATGCGATGGCCCGACATGCGGACATGCTGGAAAAGCTAGGCGCAACCTGCGCCATGGTTTCCCTCAACTGGATCGGCGTTTCCGGCTTGCAGTTCCTTCGTGAACGGACTTCGCTGCCGATCCACGGCCATCGAAATGGCTGGGGCCTGTTTTCACGCTCACCTGACATCGGCATCGCGCTTCCGGTCCTCCAGAAGATCTGGCGCCTGGCCGGAACCGACCATATCCACGTCAACGGCATCTCCAACAAGTTTACTGAAACCGACGAGGTAGTGATCGAAGCGGCGAAATCGGTTCAGGCCCCGATCGCCGGAACCAGGCGTCCGGCGCTGCCTGTCATTTCGTCAGGTCAGACGGCATGGCAGGTCGGCCCGACGATTAACGCATTGGGAAATCAAGATTTTCTATTTTGCGCAGGCGGCGGCATAATGAGCCACCCGAAGGGGCCGACCGCCGGAATCGCCGCTTTGCGCCAGGCCGCGCAGGCGGCGCGCGCACGCAGGCCGGTGTCGGACTTTTCCAGGGATCACGCCGAACTGGCGGCGGCCATCGCCCATTTCAAAGCACCATAGAGCGTCTGCAAAGCGGGGCGGCAACGGCCGCGGTCGCCTATCTGAACCGAACCGCATGCGCCCGGTTTCCCTGCACCCTGAAGACGACCGGATCGCAACCGTCCAGATGAGACCCGCGACATCGCCGACGGGCCGCGCCAACCGCCCCAACGGCCAGCGCGGCGCGCGCGAGGTTCTTGAGGGTGGTCTCGTGAATTACATAGACGCCACGCTCAAGCAGCAGGTATCCAACGCTCCGCAACGACCACGAGTACCGGACATACATCACCATCGCCAGACGGATGACGGACGGGTTGGTCTTGAAGTAGCGGAAGGGACTGCGTTTGGTCATGTGAGGCGGCTTCCCCCTGGCCGACCTGCTCTCACACCTTTTCCTCTGACAGGGGCCGCGCCAGGCGACGGATTGCGAACGGGCGTGCAGGAGCGGACATTATCGGAGTTTGAGGTTCACCAGCCTAAGCCTTACCCGTATCCGAGGAAGCAGGATTGTCCACATACCTTCGGCGCGCGGTCAAGATATGGTTCTTCATCACCGAGCGCGCCAGCGCCGCATCGCCAGTGCGAAAAGCGGCGATAAGGTCGCGGTGGTGCATCATGCTGCGGACCATGTCCCTTTCCGAGAACGATCCGAATGTCCAGGCTTGCAACACCAGCTCATAAGTGGCGTTGATGAACCGTTCGAGCCGCACGCCCCCGGCCATGCTGACAATTTGTCGATGGAAACGGTCGTTCAGGAATGCGAGTCGATCGCGGTCCGCCGCCGCGCGGCTGCGCGAGGCTTCCTCCATCTCGTCCGCCAGCTTCTCCAACTCGGCGATATCCTCCGCCGTGGCCCTCGACGCCGCGCGCCAGGCTGCATGCGGTTCGAGAAGGGCGCGCAATTCGAACACCTCCTCTATGTCCTCGCGCGACCAGTTGCGAACATAGGCGCCGCGATTTGGGATGACCTCGACGAAGCCTTCGCCGGCCAGCAACAACAGCGCCTCGCGCGCAGGCGTGCGACTGACACGGAATTCCGCGGCGATCTCGGCCGCAGCGAGATGCGTCCCCGATGGCAGGTCGCCCGTCATGATGCGCTGCCGAATGGACTGGTGAACCTGCGCGATCGCGTCGGATCCGGGTGCGTCCACAGCTTTCACTGGAGCGCTCCCGGCGCCCAGCTCCGTTCCACGCAGCTTTTTGCTACGCTCAACATTCTTCGAACTCCCCAACCTATTCGAAGCTGACGGACCGGGTGAACTCGATGACTCCCAGCAGCGTGGTGTCCGCCATGGGCCTCCCGATAGCTAGGCTCGCGAGACCGGGACGGCAATTACATGCAGATTAACGCACAGTCCAGCAAAAACCTCCACGATTTCGTATTTCAATAATCAAATTGCATGCACTTAGCGTTGACGCTAGCGTGGCCTCTGGGCTCTCTGCTCAGAGAATCGCTGGCGGCTCGCCCGCCGCGCAGGGAAGGTGGTTACTGTGAACGAAACGGACGAAGAAATCGCAGCGATCGTCCGTACGGCGCGGAGTTTCGTCGAGACGCGCCTGCGTCCTCGCGAGAACGCCATCGACCGCGCCGACCTGATTCCAGAGAACGTCATCGCCGCGCTGCGCTCCGAGGCGCTGAAGCTTGGGCTGTTCGCATTCAACATGCCGGAAAGCCTCGGCGGTCTCGGCCTCGGCCCCCGCGCGGTGGCCGCCGTCGAAGAGGTCATGGGTCTCACCTCCATGCCGCTGGCCGAGGCGTTCGGTCACCTGCCGATGTCATTGGTGCATGTGGCGGACCATCAGCGCGACTGGCTGCTCGACCCATTAATGCGGGCAGAAAAGACGGTGGCCTACGCGCTGACGGAACCAGGCGGCGGGACCGACCTGTCGTCGATCCGGACCCGCGCGGTGCGCGAAGGCGACGCCTGGCGGCTGAACGGCTCCAAGACTTTCATCTCGCATTGCACCACGGCGGATTACATCATCGTGCTGGCGGCGACCGACACCGACGCCCGGCTTTCTCAGCGCCTGACCGCCTTCGTCGTTCCCGCCGATGCGCCGGGCCTGACGCTCGACGCGCCATTCCGCAAACTGGGCTGGCACGGCTATCCGATCGCCGGGTTCAGCCTGCAGGACGTCCTGGTCTCCAACGCCAACGTGCTGGGGGAACCGGGACAGGGTTTGGCGGTGATGATGTCCACGATCAACACCGATCGCCGCTGGTCCGCAAACCGCGCCAACGGCATGGCGATGCGACTGATGGAGCTTGTCGTTCCCCATGTGAAGGACCGTGTCGTCGGCGGAACGCCGTTGGCCGACAAGCAAGCGATCCAAATCATGCTGGCCGACTGTGATGTCGACCTGGAAACTTCGCGCCTGCTTGCGCTGCGCGCCGCCGAGGCCGCTGCTGATGGCGCGGATGTCGCGGTCTGGTCGTCGAGGGCGAAACTCTATGCGACCGAAGCGCTGACCCGGATCGCGGACCGGGTGCTGCAGATTTTCGGAGGCGCGGGCTTCATGGCCGATCTTCCGGTCGAGCGTATCTACCGAGACGCGCGCGGGCTGCGGATCGGCGAAGGCACGTCCGAGATCCAGCGTCTGACAATCGCACGGGCGTTGCTCGCGTGAATGGGGCGGGGATCGTCATTGCCCGCGTCGGCGAGAACCGGGCAGGCGAGCCGCCGGGATGCAATTCGGTCGAATTGCAGGACGAAGCGGTGATCCGCAGAGCGGAGGACGCCAGGCTCGGTCCGCCGCAGGTTGACGGCCTGCTGAATCTCAGCCCTCGCGTCGAGCCATCGCGCATGTTCGCCACCGAGCTGCCCGCGTATCCGAGGCTGAAACCCGGCTTCTGTGCCACCATCGACGTAGACGATACGGCGACCGGCATGATGATTCGGAACCCGATCCGGGCTATTGGATCCGGCCAGTGCGAAGCCGCCGTCCGCGCCTTTGAGGAAAGCGTCCTGAACGGGCGGGCGACCGAGGCGCAGGAACTCAAGATGGATAACCCGCTGGGCGGCGGAGAGTGGGAGCCCTTCAGCGTGAAGGGCATGGCGACCCCCTACGCGCTGCTGGCGCAGGCCTACCGCAACGCCTACGGCGCGGAGGATGAAAATTTCGGCGCGGCCGCGCCTTTGACGCGGGCCCATGCGCTGCTGATCGGCGGCGTCCGAAAGCCCAAGCCGATGGCGATGAAGGCCGACCTCACATCACGCATGATCACGACGCCGTTGCGGCGGCTCGCCATCTCCCTCATCTCCAACGGGAATGGGTCCCGGGGACACGGGCATGTTAGCGCTGCACGGCGCGTTCGCCATATCGGCGCCGGTGACCCTCGCCGACCTGTCGATGAGCGGCAAGTCGCCGCGCAACACGCACGGCGGCCCGCCGAGCCAAGCGCATATCGACGGGATGCTGCATATCGTCGAAGCCGTACGCCAGTTCTCCGGCGACGCGGGCGGGTGGCGGGTCGAGGGCGCGCGACGGTGGTATCGCCTTCCACCGTCCTTTCCGCGTTCCACGGGCAGGACCGTGCGGAACAGCCGCGTTCTATCGTGGTGCTGGTCGCTCTGGCCGAAGGCCCCCGGATGCTGACCCGGATGGTCGACGGCGCGGACATCTTCGCCGGCGATGCCGGCCGCGTCATCATTCTTCCGGTCGCCGACCGCGAGCCGCCCCACCTCACGCCGGAGGGCGCATCATGAGCGTATCAGTCGCCAGCGAGGGCCACGTCGCCGTCATCAAGATGACAGGCGACGGACGGCACAACCCGCTGAGCGTCGCAGTCGTCACCGCGATGCTGGAAGCATTCGAAAGCGCGGACGTCTCCGGCGCCCGCGCCGTAGTGATCTGCTCGGCCGCCAAGAGTTTCTGCGCCGGGGCGAACATCCCCGACCTGCTGGAGGCGAACTGGATGTCGCGGAACCCTAAGGGCCCGACGCCAGAGGATCTATTCGCCAGGATCGAGGCGCATGACCGCCCGGTCATCGCAGCCGTGCACGGCAACGTCATCGGCGGCGGGTTCGAACTGGCTCTGACCGCGGACCTCGTCGTCGCGGCGGCGGATTCCCGCTTCGCCCTGCCCGAAACCGGGCTGGGCGTCATCCCGAACACCGCCCTGCCCCGTCTCGCTGCGATGGTGGGTATGCGCCGCGCGATGGAGATCGTCATGACTCGCCGGTTGCTGACCGCCGCCGAGTGTCACACACTCGGCCTCGTCACCGCGATCACGGAGGAAAGCCCGCGCGACGCCGCCATCGCACAGGCTGACGCCATCGTCTCGGGCGCGCCCCCGGGCGCGATCGCCGCGGTGAAGCGAGAATTGCGTCGCCTCTGCGCTACAGACTGGGCGCAGGTGCGCAGCAACCTGGCGGCTCTGCCACAAAACGAATGGCGCGAAGGCCTGTCGGCCTTCGTCGAGAAACGGCCGCCGGACTACGATGGCTTCTGGTCCGGCTCGTGACCACAAATCCAGGGAGGAAAACGATGAACTACTTCAGAAACTTCTCGGCCGCCGCGGCGGTTGTTGCGCTGGCGACTCCAGCCGCCGCCGAAGACATCACCATCGGGGGGTTGTTCCCGTTCAGCGGCACCAACGCCGTTTACGGCGATGTATTGTCCTCGGGCGCCAAACTGGCGGTCAAACACATCAACGCCGACAAAATGCTGAGCGGCACGCTCTCGATCGCCTACGAAGACACGCAAGCGCTGCCGCAGCCCGCCGTCGTCGCCATGCAGAAGCTGGTGAGCGTGCTGGAAGTGCCGTTCACCCTGACCTCCTTTACCGGCGTGTCCAAGGCCATAGCGCCGATCGGCGCACGCAACGAGGTCGTCATGATCAACGGCGGAGGCGTGGGCCCCGACCTTGCCGAACTGGGCGAGTACTTCTGGAACGTTATTCCGCTCGCCAACCTCGAGGTCCGCGCCTCGGTTCCGTACGTTGTCGAGGCGCTGGGCAAGACGAAGTTCGCTCTGATCTACGTTGACGATCCGCTGGGCGGATCCATCCGGAACGAGCTGGAAGGCGTGCTGGAGGAGATCGGCGGTGATCTGGTCAGCGAGATGAGCATCGCACCCACAGCGCAGCAGTTCTCGGGCCTCGCGGCCAAGGTCCGCTCCAGCGGCGCGGACGCGGTCTATATCGCAAGCTACGGCGCCCAGCAGGTGCAGATCGCCAAGCAGCTGCGCGACAATGGCGTGGACGCGCAGATGATTTCCTATTCGGCCTACGGCGTTCCTGACGCGATGAACCTTCCCGAGAACGAAGGCGCGATCTTCACGGCGCAGGCGGTGACGCTCGAAGCGTCGGACCCGGTGACCAAGCGGTTCGTCGAGGATTACAAGGCGGAGTTCGGCAAGGATCCCGCCCCCTACAACGTGAACTACTACAACGCCACGATGCTCTTCGCGATCCTCGCGCAAGCGCTCGAGGCTGAAGGCAAGGAGATCACCGGCGCCAACCTGCTGGCCAAGCGCAAGGAAATGGGCAGCTTCGACCTTGTCGGCGGCAACGTCTCGTTCCTCGATAACGGCACCCTGCTCTTCCCAATCGACGTAAAGCAGATCGAAGGTGGCGCGGCCAGGACGCTCACCACCGTCGACATCAAGTAGGATTGGACCCGGAACGACCATGCTGGCGCTGCAACTCACGCTCACCGGACTTCAGGCGGGCGCGCTCTATGCGCTCACAGCCGTCGGCTTTTCGCTGATCTTCGGCTCCACCCGCGTATTCCATTTCGCGCACGGGGCGACGTTCACGCTGGCCGCATATCTGTTCTACGCGGTCGAGGCCGCAGGTTACGGCTTCGTTCCGGGTCTGATCACAAGCTTCGCGGGGGCGATCATCTTCGGCCTCGCGATCGACTGGTTCATCTACCGTCCGATCCAGCGTGACGAGGGATCATTCTTCACGGTCTTCGTCGCCTCGTTCGGGATCGGGATCGTGGTGCAGAACCTTATCGGCATCATCTTCGGCCGCAGTTTCGTCACGATCACCTCGCCCCTGACGCGTTCGCGCGAGCTATTGGAAGGCGTCTATGTCGCACCGCTGGCGGGCATCGCCTTCGTCGTTGCGCTGGTATGCTTGGGGGCGCTCGGGATCTTCCTGCGGTCGACGTTCACCGGCAAGGGCCTCAGGGCGCTGTCGGATGATCCGGAACTGGTGCGCGTCTTCGGCCTCAGCCCACGCCGCCTGTCGGCCGCGGCCTTCGTCATCGGCTCGGCCCTGGTGGTGCCGAGCGCGATCTTCACCTCCATGTCGACGGGGCTCAATCCGGCCATCGGTCATCACATCATGCTGATTTCGCTCGCCGCGACCATCGTCGGCGGCATCGGATCGATTCCCGGCACGATGATCGCCGCCTTCATTTTCGGCCTCGCAGAGAACCTGTCTCTGCTGTGGTTTGAACCGCAATGGTCCGAGGCCGTCGTCTTCGCCATCCTCTTCGCCGCCATCATCGCGCGCCCGTCGGGCCTGGTGGCCAAGAGCGCGGCGCACTGAAGGGAGACGGCGCATGGAAAACTATCTCGCCAACCTCGGCGTACTGATCTGCGTCTACTCGATTCTCGCGATTACGCTGAACTTCATCATGGGCTACGCAGGCATCTTCTCGCTCGCGCATGCGGTGTTCTTCGGCGTGGGCGCCTATACAGGCGGTTTCCTCGCGCTGAATTACAGCAGCTCGATCCTTGTCATCCTGCCCGCCGCGATGATCACCTCGGCGGCGCTGTCGCTGCTGCTGGCTATCCCGACCCTGAGGGTGCGCGGGGAGTATTTCGTCGCCGCCTCGTTGGGTCTGCAGATCCTCGCCGTGACGCTGTTTACGGAATGGAAGTGGTTCACCGGCGGCATCGGTGGTCTTGTCGGCATCCCGCCGATCTCGATCTTCGGGACCGAGATCTTCCGCCCGACTTCCTTCTTCCTCGTCACGCTTGTCGCACTGGCCGTGACGATCGCCATTTTCGGCCTGCTGGTCCGGTCGAACTTCGGCCGTAGTCTGCGTGCGATCCGCGATAGCGAAAGCGCGGCGGCGGCCTTTGGCAAGAACGTCCCGCTCATCAAGACCGTCTCGCTCGCCATCTCGGCGGCGCTGGCGGGGATGGCCGGGGCGCTCTACGCCAGCTATCTCAGCTTCATCAACGTCGAGAGCTTCATGCTCGACACATCGGTGCTGATCATGGCGATGGTAATCATCGGCGGCACGGGCACGCAGATCGGACCCATCGTGGGCGCAGTAGTGCTGCTCAGCCTTCCCTCGGCGATCAGCTATCTGAACTTCCTGCCGCAGTCCGAGATCGGCGCCATCCAACAGATCATCTACGGCGCGGGCATGACGCTGCTGATGCTTTTCCGTCCGGGCGGGATCGTCGGAAGCGGGGGGAAATGAAGGCACAGGACACCCAGACAGTGACTCCGGAAAACACCCACGAGGACAAGAAAGTCCTGATGGAGCTAGCCGGTCTCGGCCGCAGCTTCGGGGGCGTCAAGGCCGTCGACAACGTATCGATGAAGCTTCGCGCGGGTATCGTGACGACGCTCGTCGGGCCGAACGGCGCGGGCAAGACGACACTGTTCAATCTCATCACCGGGCAGCTTGCGCGCGACACCGGCCACGTCACTTGGCTCGGCCGGCGGATCGACAGGATCAAACCGCACGAGGCCGCGCGGCTCGGGATGGTGCGTTCGTTCCAGGACCTGCGCCTGTTCGAGAAGATGACGGTCGACGAGAACATCATGACGACTTTCGAGCGGTCCTCGCTGCCGCGCATCACGACACCCGCGCGCCGGGCGGAGCGGCGTGATTTCATCGACCGCATTCTCGAACGGACGGCCTTGACCGACAAGCGCGACACCCGCGCCAGCGATCTGGCCTACGCGGAACGAAAATTCCTGTCGCTGGCCCGGATCATCGCGGCGCAAGGGCGACTGTGGCTGCTGGACGAACCCGCCTCGGGCCTCGATCCGCAAAGCTACAACCGGCTGCTGCAGATCATCCGGGACGAGGTGCAGACCGGCGTGACCGTTTGCATCATCGAGCACAACCTCGACATCGTCGTCGGCATCTCGGACCGGATCGCGTTTCTGGACCGCGGCCGGCTACTGGCCGACGACACGCCGCAGGTGGTGCTGAACGACCCGAAACTCGCCTCCATCTACTTCGGGGAACGCTGATGCCCGACACGCTGATCGAAGTGCGCGCACTTCACGCCGGCTACAAGGGCCATGCCGTGATCGAGGACATAAACCTGTCGCTCGGCGCAAACGAAGTGCTCTGCCTGATCGGACACAACGGCGCGGGTAAGTCGACGCTGCTGAAATGCATGTTCGGCCTGCTGCCGAAGATGCAGGGAGAGGTCAGATTGGGCGGCGGGCTGACGTTGAACGAGGTGGCGCTCGTGCCCGAGGGAAAGGGGGTGTTCCCCAGCCTGACGGTGAGGGAGAATTTCGACCTTGGTCTCGACGCCGCGAAAATCCAGGCCGCCGAGCGCGGCGCGCGGATAGACTGGGTGTTGAAGGTGCTGCCGCAGATCCGCGAGTTCCTGCATCGCCGGGCGGGCACGCTATCGGGCGGCCAGGCGCAGATGGTGTCGATCGGGCGCGCGCTGCTGAAACGGCCGCGTGTCCTCATCATGGACGAGCCTTCGATCGGCCTAGCGCCGAAGCTCTTTCAGGACCTGTTGGGGCCGATCCGGGCGCTGCAGCAGGCCGAGGGGCTGACAATACTACTCGTGGAGCAGAATGTGCGCGAGGCGTTGAAGGTCTCGGACCGGGTGGCCGTTATGAAACAGGGCCGCATCGTCTGGCGCGGCACGCCGTCTGAACTGAACAATGACCGCCTGATGGAGCTCTATTGATGCCCGGCATGCGACTCCCCGCCCCGCAACCGCTGGCGCAGGTTCTAACGAACCTCGCCCGCGAACGTGGGGACCGGGACGTCATAATCCAGCAGGACGGCGTCAGGACCAGCGTGGCCGAAATCGACACGTTGGCCCGACGGCTCGCGGGCTGGCTGGCGGATCGCGGGATCGGGCGCGGCGACCGGGTCGCGGTCTGGCTGCCGAACCACCCGGTGTGGATGGGCCTGTTCTTTGCTTGCGCGCGGCTCGGCGCGACGCTCGTCTCCATCAACCCGCGCTACCGCAAGGCTGAGCTGGAGCACGTGCTGTCAAAGTCGAGCGCGCGGATGCTGGTCTTTTCCGGCCCCGACGGCCACACCGACTTCGGTGCCGAGATCGCGGCGCTCGACGGCGACGCCTTGCCGGATCTCGAGGCGCTGGCGATTTTCCGCCCTGGCGACGCGGCTTCGGCGGCTATTCCCCAGTGGCCCGTCACCGAGCTCGATCCCGACGCTCTGCACGCAACTTCCACACCGGCATTGGTGGCGGAACTCGACGATCCGTTGATACTTTTCACCACCTCCGGCACCACCAGCGCGGCCAAGCTGGTGACGCACACCCACCGGACCATCTACGCTCACATGACTGGATGCGCGCCCTTCTTCGGCTTCGGCGACGGTGCAGCATACCTCGCCGTGCTACCGTTCTGCGGTGTCTTCGGCCTGACCGCCTCGCTCTGCTCGCTCTGGGCGGGGAACCCGATCATCACTATTGAAGCCTACTCGACCCAGGCAGCGGCGGACCTGATGCACCGCGAGCACGTCACCCACATGTTCGGCAGCGACGACATGTTCGTCCGCATCTGGCGGCGCGACCGCAGCGCCTACGCCAAGGCGATCTACTGCGGTTTCGCCCGCTTCACGCCCGGAATCGAGAAAGAGCTGACCGACATGGCGCGCGCCGGCGTGCCGATCGTCGGTCTCTACGGCGCATCCGAGATCAACGCGCTCTTCGCCGGTCAGCCCGCGTCGCTTCCCGTCGAGGAACGACTCCTCGGCGGCGGCGTCCCCGCGCATCCCGATGCGAAGATCCGCATCCGCGACCAGGAGACCAACGAACTGCTGGCGCCGGGGGAAATCGGCGTTCTCGAGGTGCTCGCCCCGACAAACTTCGTCGGCTACTTCCGAAACCCGGAGGCGACCGCCAAAACCATCGACCCGGAGGGCTACGTCAACACCTCCGATCTCTGTCGGATTCGGGAGGACGGCAGCTTCGTCTATGTCGGCCGCAATGGCGACGTTCTTCGGCTGTCGGGTTTCCTGACCGATCCCGCCGAGATCGAAGAGGCCATCGAGACGCACCCCGGCGTCGAGAAGGCGCAGGTGGTGGGAGTGACGGAGAAGGGCCGAACGCGATCATTCGCTTTCGTCATCACCGACGGCGGAATCTTCGATGAAAAGGCCGTGATCGCCGAGGTGGCCGGGCGCCTGGCGCACTACAAGGTCCCGCTGGCGATCGTGGCGCTGGACGAGTTCCCGACGGTGGAAAGCGCCAATGGACTGAAGATACGCAAGGAGGTCCTGAAGCGGATGGCGCAGCAGGCGGTGGATCAGAGCGCAGAATGAAAAGCATGTATTATGAGGATTTTGAGCCCGGGCAGGTGTTCGAAAGCAGCGGCCGGACGATCACGGAGTCGGATCTGACCTTCTTCTCTATGGTTTCCGGGGACTGGAACAAGATCCACAACGATGCGGCCTACGCGGCTGGCACGCCTTTCGGCGAGCGCATCGTGCACGGCCCCCTCGGCATCGCGATCTGCTTCGGCTTCATCCACGCCATGGGCATCTTCGACGACAGCGTGGTGGCGATGACCGGCATCGAGGACTGGAAGTTCGAGAAGCCGATCCTTGTCAACACGACCCTCCATCTGCGACTGACGATCACCGGAAAATCCATGGGCCGCTCCGGTCGCACTGGAAAGCTGGGCCGGAAGTTCGAGCTTCTCGACCAGGAAGGCAACCGCTTCCAGAGCGGCAGTTCTGACGTTCTGATCCAGACACGCGCCGGCATCGCTTTGTGAACTTCGACGCCTACGCGCCTTTCGGTGCAGATATGAGAGGACGGCTCCGTTTGCGCACCCCCGCCCCGAAAAAGGGCGAGCGCGGCGCAAATGGCGGTGGGGGCGTCCCGCATAGTCGAATGACCATCTATTAAAGCGCAAATGCGCTAACAGGCGCGCGGCGAGCCCGCCCGCGCCGACGATCACAACCGCGAAATGCGCGTTCCCGGTATCGGCCGGGGTCTCGCCACCATTGGCGATCCGGCGGGCGACGCCGTTCAGATCATGACCGGCGGCCTGGGTCCGGGCCAGAACCCCCGCCGTCGGTCGTTTCTTCTCTGGTGGAAGGACCAGAGCGTCGCCGGCCCTCACGTCCGATTTTGGCCGATTGTGACGCGTCAGGCGTCGCTGTCGCCGGCCGCTGAGCCAAACGTGACCTGCTTGGCGCTATAGGCGCTTTCTCCGATGCGTTCGATCAGTCCGAGCTGCATCTCCAACCACGCCTTGTGCCCCTCTTCATCCAGCGCGATTTCCTCGAAGAGCTTGCGCGAGCCCAGATCATTCTCGGCGTCAGCGTCCTTGGCTGACTGGCTGTAAAAGGCGACGGCCTCTTTCTCATCCGCCAAGTCAGACTGGAACATCTCCACGAGCGAGCCGGCCCGCTTCGGAGTGTTGGCGAAGGCGATCACCGGATCGCCCCCGAGGAACAGAACACGCTCCATGAAGCGATCGGAATGGACGATTTCCTCCGCCTGCTCTTCGCGCATCTGGGCGGCGAGTTTGTCCAGGCCCCAATCGTCCAGCACATGGGCGTGGAGTTGGTATTGGTGCGACGCCGTCATTTCCATCTGGAGCGCCTTGTTAAGGTTCTCGAGCGTCTTTGCATTCGACATGTTACGTCTCCTTCATTGTTGGCTCGGCTTCAAAGGCCGTTCACGGGCACCTTGAGCATCGGGTTGCCATCCTTGTCGGTTGGCACGGCGCCCGCGCGCATGTTGACCTGAAGCGACGGAATGATCAGTCGGGGCATGGCCAGTTGCGCATCACGCTCGGTGCGGAACTTTACGAAATCTTCCTTCGTCTTGCCATTGCCGACATGGATGTTGTGCGCCTTCTCGTCGCCCACGGTGGTTTCCCACTGAATGTCACGGCCATTGGGCCCGTAGTCGTGGCACATGAAGAGCCGCATCTCGTCGGGCAGGCTCAGCACCTTCTGGATGCTGTCGTACAAAACGCCAGCGTCACCGCCGGGAAAATCCGCGCGCGCCGAACCGCCATCGGGCATGAACAGCGTGTCGCCGACAAAGGCCGCATCGCCCATGACGTGCACCATGCAGGCGGGGGTGTGGCCCGGAGTGTGCATGGCGAAGGCCTGCATGGCGCCGATCATGTAGGTGTCGCCGTCCTCGAACAATCGGTCGAATTGGCTTCCGTCACGCTGGAACTCGGCGCCTTCGTTGAAGACTTTGCCGAATGTTTCCTGCACCACCATGATCTTCGAGCCGATACCGATCTTGCCGCCCAACTCTTGCTGGATGTAGGGCGCCGCGCTCAGATGATCGGCATGCACATGGGTCTCGATGATCCACTCCAGATCCAGGCCTTGCGTCTCGATCTGGCGGATCAATTCGTCGGCATGGTCGTAGGTGATGCGGCCCGCCGCATAGTCGATGTCCATTACGCTGTCGACGACGGCGCAGGCGTTCGAGGCGGGGTCCTTGACGATATAGCTGATGGTGTTGGTGGCCTCGTCGAAGAAGGCCTGAACATCGGGTTTCACATCCATGTTCACGGGGTAGGCGGTCATCGCATATCCTCCGAAAGCAAAATTTGAGCTATGTGGCGGCCTTGGAAAGCACGGATGGCAGCAGCCGGCGCAAAGAGAAACCGGCGATAACGGCGAGCAGGAACAGCGCCACTTCCCAGCGACCTGTGCCGAGCGCAGGGATGGCCGCTCCGGGACAGAATCCCGCGATGCCCCAGCCGATGCCGAACAGCGCCGAACCACCGACCAGCCGACCGTCAATGGCGGTGGAGGTGGGCAACTGAAAGCGACCGCCGAACAGCGGGCTCTGGCGTCGCCACACCAGGCGATAGCCGACGAACGTGACCACCACCGCACCGCCCATCACGAAGGCCAGACTGGGATCCCATGCGCCCGCAACGTCGAAGAAGTTCAGGACCTTCGCCGGGTCCATTATCCCCGAAATCGCGATGCCGGCGCCAAAGACGAGGCCGGTCAGAAGTGCAAAGACGAGTTTCATCGCTTCAGCCTCCGAAAACGTGACGGATCAGGAAGACCGTGATCGCGGCGGTCGCCATGAAGGTGGGCACAGCCACGAGCGAGCGGACGGACAGGCGCGAGAGCCCGCACACCCCGTGCCCCGACGTGCAGCCGGACCCGAGGCTGGCGCCAAGCCCGACGATGACACCGCCGATCACGACCATCGCCGGGCTGACGGGCAGCGAGAGCGTCGGCATCGCACCGGTGATGAGGAAGATCAGGCCCGGCGCGAGAATCATTCCCGCGATCAGCGCGAGCCGCCACCGCATCTCCGCCCGATCCTCGACGAAGACGACACCGGAGAGAACGCCGGTCGCGCCGAATATCCGCCCCAGCCCGAGCATGAGAAGCACGGCGCCGAGACCGACGAGGAGGCCGCCGCCAAGCGAGCCGATAGGAGTAAAAGCGGTCTCCATCTCAGGCCACGTGGCAAGTCTTGAAGCCGAAGATGGAATAGAGCGGGCACACTCTTAGCACCGAGGTCGCCAGCAGGATGACTGCGATCGCGGCCGCTCCGTACGCGATGAGCGGCGCGGCGAATAGCGGAAGGCCACTGAAGAAGGCGAGGTAGAGCAAGAGTGCGCCGACGACGGCGCGCAGGATGCGGTCGATGGTTCCGACATTCGGCGTCATGATGTTCTCCCGACTTGAAAGCTCATCACTAGATAGGAGTCTTGGATCGCAGCTTCAGTGACATTGTCACCTATCAAGGATGTTTCCCTGCGATCGTCAGTCGCTTTCGGCCAGCGCGCGCAGGGCTGGCTTGTCGATCACGGCTATACGTCCGCGAGATTGGGCGACGAACCCGCGTTTCTGAAAGTCGTGCAGAACACGCGAGATGACTTCGCGCGCCGTCCCAAGTTCGCTCGCGATCTGCGCGTGGGTAGCGGCGATCTCCTTGTCACCGCCAGCGAGGGTCAGAAGTCGGTCAGCGAGACGCACGTCGATCCGTCCGAAGGCGACATCGTCGACCACGCGCAGAAGATCGATCAGACGCCGTGAATAGGCTGCGAAGACGAAACTGCGAAATGCGGGTTCTTCAGCGACAAGGCAGTCGAACTCAAGCTTCGGCAGCAAGATGGCGATGATTCTCGTCTCCGCCACGCCCTCCGCGTTATAGGCCTCTTCCGCCAACATGCAGGCGGTGGTCAGGACGCAGCTTTCACCCGCGTCGACGCGATAAAGCACGATGTCCCGCCCATTCCCCGAAGTTTGAGAGACCCGGATCGTCCCTTCGAACAGAAACAGCAGGCTGTCCGGCACATTATGGGGGCCGAACACCTCATCACCCTTGGAATAGCGCCGCGCCTTCGCCACCTTCAGCAGCCGATCCCGCACTGCGCGCGGCAACGATCTGGTTCCCTGAAACCGCTCTGTCCAATCGCCGATGTTCATTGCGCCATCCGTTTTGGTGCGAAAACGCCCTCTTCGATTAGAGCGATCCGCGCCAGTACGCTTCTCAGTTCGACGCGATATCGACGAGGGGCGGATTATCTGGACCTAACATGAAGGCCTTCGCTGTGATCTGCAACGCCAGCGACTGAACTACTCACTGATCCTCGGACAGCTTTCGACGCGATTCATGCTACCCTCCGCCCCTGCTTGTCAGTTTCGACCCAGGTGAAGCAGACCATGGCGGGCGGCTGTCCATCATGGGCGGCGAGGGGCTGCCGGTGATTGTAGAAGGCGATCCATCGACCGCCGCTGGCATTGGCCTGCGAGCCGGTCGCCCAGACGTGCAGATAGACCCACTCGTAATTCGGGGGCCGTCAAAGGCGCTCGATGAAGATGTTGTCGAGGCGGCGTTCCTTGCCGTCCCTCGAGATCCGGGCGCCGATGCGTTTCCTCCGGCCGGTTCAGACGAAAGATGTGAACTTCGAGCCCAGATCGGTGTTCATCGTGTCGCCCGAGCCATGCACGATCATCCATTCATCGCCACCATTGTTGGAAACGATCGCATCGTCCGCCATCCCTCCCGCGTCGGTCAGCACGCAGAGATAGGCCGCCGACCCGGAGGCGATCTTGCTGATGTCGCGCGTGGTCAGATGGTCCAGCGTGGCGGCGGCGTCCGGCCCGCGCACGAAGACCTTCTTCAGCGGCGACATGTCAAACATGCCGGCCCGTTCGCGCACCGCGTCATGTTCGGCATCGGGGTCGGTAGCGTAACTCCACGCCGTGCCCATGCCATTCCAGTCCTCAAGATCGGAGCCAAGGGCAGTATGACGAGAGGCAAGCGCCGAGGTGCGGCTGAGCGGTGCGGTCATCTGAGGTCTCCACAGTTGTTCGCGAAACGGCAGGTCACTTCAGTACCATTCGTCCGGCATTGAGGATTTGCGCGCCGCGACGAAGTCTTGCAGCGCGGCGAGGATTGCAGGGTCTATCGGCGGGGGCCGATAGGCCGTCAGCATCTGTTTCCAGCGTGGTTCCGCGCGCTGATCCAGGGTCGGAGAGCCCTTTTCGACCCATGTTTCATAAGGGCCCGCTTCGCGGATTTCGGGCTGATAATTCGCGGTGGCGTAGTGGCGCAGGGTGTGCTGGGTCGACAGAAAATTCTGCCCCGGGCCGGTTTCAAGATAGGCTTCGCGGCCCAAGGTTTCGGCATCGGCGCCAAAGCCTTGCAGCAAGGTCAGCATCGCGCCGCAATGGTCCAGATCCATGATGAATTTCTCGTAAGACATCACCAACCCGCCCTCAAGCCAGCCGGCCGCATGCCAGACCTGATGGGCGCCCGACAGCAGTGTCGACCACATCGCGCCGGTGCTGTCCTGCATCGCCTGACCATCCGCAGCGTTCGAGGCGGTGATCTGCCCGCCGCCCGATCGCACCGGCAGCCCAAGCCGTCGCCCCAGTTGCGACAGCGCCATCGTCACCAGATTGGCCTCGGGCGAACCAAAGGTCAGCGCACCGGATTTCAGGTTCATCGTGGAATGAAAGCTGCCAAAGACCACCGGGCAGCCGGGTCGCACCAGTTGCGCCAGCGCGATTCCGACCATGCCCTCTGCCAGCGTTTGTGCGGCCACGGCGGCGGGCGGCAGCGGCCCCATCGCCCCGGCGAAGATCGCAGGTGACACGCAAACGCATTGGTTCGCCGCCGCATAAACCCGCAACGCGCCCGACATCGCCTCATCATAGATCAGCGGAGAGTTGGCGTTGATGTTGCCTTGCATGACCGCGTTATTCTTCATGAACGCCGCGCCGAAGACGATACGGGCCATGTCGATGCTGTCTTGCGCGCGTGAGGGCGAGGTGACGCCCCCCATGAACGGTTTGCTGGACAGCGTCAGATGCGCCAGCACCATATCCAGATGCCGTTTGTTGACCGGAATATCCGTCGGCTCGCAGACTGTGCCGCCAGAGTGGTGCAGCCAGGGGCTGCTGTAGGCCAGCTTCACGAAGTTCTGGAAATCTTCGAGCGTGGAATAACGACGACCCCGTTCCAGATCGCTGACAAAGGGGGATCCATAGCCGGGCATCAGAACAATATTGTCACCGCCCAGCGTGACAGTGTTCGCCGGATCGCGGGCGTGCAGCTTGAACTCGGCCGGGGCGGTGGCGCACAGTCGCCGCGCCAGGCCGGGCGCAAATCTGACCCGCTCGCCTTCGACCACCGCCCCCGCCGCCGCGAAAAGGTCGAGCGCGGTTTGGTCACCGCGAAATTCTACGCCTATCGTCGCGAGAATCCAGTCAGCCTGATCCTCAATCGCCGCCAGTACGTCATCCGGCAGCAAGGCGTATGCGGGAATTTTGCGCGAGCGTGGCGCAATGACCGGTGTGTCGACCGATTGCCTCGCGGCCCGTCCGCGCCGCGAGGCGCAGCGCGAACGAGGCTGAACTGAAATGTCCAGATTTTCCAACCCGGGCCCTCGCAAACTGTGCATTGTGGGTGGATCTTGAAGCTGACGCTTCACAATCCAATCGATTTTTTCTATACGCAGCGTTCAAGGAATTTATACTCGACTCATGGCTATTCCCTTCAAACACCTCGATACCTTGCGCCTTTTTGTCGAGGCCGCGCAGCATGGAAGCCTGACAGAGGCGGCCCGGGCGCTGAACATGACCAAGGGCGCCGTCAGCTATCAGATCAAGACGCTTGAGACGGATCTGGGTGTCGCCGTCTTTGAACGTAATCCGCGCGGCGTGGTGTTGACCGCGGCGGGGCAGAATCTGCTGACCAAGGCGCGCCCGCATTTTCACGCCATCGAAGAGGAGATAGCCACCTTCCGCGAACCTCACCCACAAACGCTGACGGTGGGAATGTCCAGCTATTTCGCCTCGCGCTGGCTTTCGCCGCGCTTGATGACCTTCATGCAGGCGCATCCGCAAATACAGTTGCGGATCCAGCCATTGACGCAGCTGTTTGACCTTGCGCGCCAAGGGGTCGATCTGGCGATCCGCTGGGGCGATGGCCAATGGGACGATGTAGAAATCGAGCCTTTCATGGCGGTCCCCGCCTCGCCGACCGGCAATGCCGAAGCTGCGGAGCGTGTTCAGGGAATGGGGCTGGAAGCCGCTTTCTCAGGGTTCACCCTGTTGCGCGATCATGACGGCAGCAACGCTTGGTCCGACTGGTTTCGTGCCGCAGGGTTGTCGCCGCAAACCCGCATGGACACTTTGATCATTCCGGATCCGAACGTCCGGGTGCAGGCCGTGATTGATGGTCAGGGCGTCGCCTTGAACGACGCTTTGGTGGCCCGGGAGATCGACGAAGGCACGTTGTTCCGCTTGTCAGACGTCGAGCTTGAAAATTACGGATACTTCCTCGCCATACCTCATAAGTCGAACCGAACGCCAAGCGTCGACGCGTTCGTGGCCTGGCTTCACGGGCTTCGAGCTATTCCTGTGTGAGCCTGTCGGCCGACATCCGTCCTATCTGATTTCACTTTGGCCGGAGTTATAGGTTGCGAGAATATCAGTGTAGGGCGGCGACACGAAGGAGACGGACCCGATGCGTTGCGCGATTCTCGACGATTATCAGCATGTCGCCCTCTCGATGGCGGACTGGGGGGCGCTGGCGGGGGAGGTGGAGATCACGGTGTTCAACGCGCCGATCGGCGGCGCTGTGGAAATCGCCGCCGCCCTGGCGGATTTCGAGATCGTCTGCCTGATGCGCGAGCGCACGCCCTTCACCGCAGAAATTATCGAGGCGCTGCCGAAGCTCAGGCTGATCGTCACCTCCGGCGCGCGCAATGCGGCGATCGACGTTGCTGCGGCGAATGCGCGGGGGGTGACTGTGTGCGGCACCGACTCGGCCGCGCACCCCACGGCTGAGCTGGTCTTCGCCCATATGCTCGAATTTGCCCGAAAGGTTGGCCATGAGAACGCGCGGCTGAAGGCCGGCGCCGTCCGGCCGGAGACGATCGGGCTGGATCTCAGCGGCAAGACGCTGGGCGTTCTCGGGCTCGGCCGTCTCGGCGCGCGGGTCGCGCGCATCGCCGCCGCGTTCCAGATGAACGTCATCGCCTGGAGCGAGAACCTCACCACGGAGCGCTGCGCGGAACTGGGCGTCGGCCATGTATCGAAGACAGACTTGTTCCGGGCTTCCGACTTCCTCTCGATCCATCTCCAGCTCTCTCAGCGTACGCGCGGCCTCGTGGGCGCGGAGGCGCTCGCACTGATGCGGCCCGGCGCAATCCTCGTGAACACTTCGCGCGGCCCGATCGTGCAGGAGGGCGCGCTCCTCGACGCCGTCCGTGCGGGCCACATCGCCGGCGCCTGTCTCGACGTCTTCGACGAGGAGCCGCTGCCGTTCGAACATCCCTATCGCGCGGAGCCGAATATCCAGATCTCGCCGCATCTCGGCTATGTGACCGAAGCGAATTTCCGGTTGTTCTACGGCCAGATGGTCGAGGGTATCCGCGCGTTCGCCGAAGGAAACCCGATCCGGGTTATCGACTGACAGCGCCGGCGCGGGCGCGCCGTAGAGCGGAATCTTAACTGATTGACTCGCAGGGGCTTTCGTTCGGAGGTTTGGTCTGCGTCAGGACGTCTGCCGGGGACTGAGGCCCGTGGATATGTCGAAAGCCTCTCCCTCGATCTTCGCACCCGGACCCTGCAGGCTGCCGCCGTCGGAGCCAGTAACAGCACCTAGGCCGCCGCCCGCGACGGCGTCAGCGCGGCGAGCGTGAGCCGCTGGCGAGCGCTTGAGCACGTTCGGGGCGACACGCGGCCGGGGCCGCTGGGCGGTGATTCCCGCTCCGCCTTCGTTGAGGCGTAGGCCCTCGGCGATGTCCAGCCTGTCAATCAGTATTCAATCGTGAGCCCTCATCGGCGCCCAATATCGCCCCCTCCGGAGCTGAGCTGGCCCGGCGCCGCGTAGTCCTCTTGTAACGGAGCGGCGGCGGGCCAGCGGTGGGCCCGTTTGGGCTATGCTCAGTTCTTTAAGCGCCAGCTTTCGTTGCCGGTTTCGACGATCTCGCAGTGGTGCGTGAGACGGCCCAGGAGCGCCGTGGTCATCTTGGCCTCGCCGAAGACGGTCGGCCATTCGCCGAATGCGAGGTTTGTCGTGACGATGATCGATGTCCGCTCGTAAAGCTTGCTGATGAGGTGGAACAGGAGCTGGCCGCCGGTCTGGGCGAAGGGCAAATAGCCGAGTTCATCCAGGATCAGGAAGTCGAGGCGGGAGATCAGGTCGGCAGTGCGCCCCTGCCTTTCTGCGCGGGCCTCGGCGTCCGGTTTGTTCACCAGATCGACGACATTGAAGAACCGGCCCCGTCGTCCGGCGCGAATGCAGGCGCAGGCAATGCTGACGGCGAGATGGGTCTTGCCGGTTCCGGTGCCGCCGATCAGGACGAGATTGCGCTGATGGTCGAGGAAGTCTCCGGTGGCCAGGTCGCGGACCAGGGTCTCGTTGATCTCGGTCGCCTCGAAGTCAAACTCTTCCAGTTCCTTGGCCAGGGGCAGTTTGGCGATGGTCATCTGGTATTTGATCGAGCGGGCCTGCTTCTTAGAGCCAGCCCCGAAATGAGTTGAGCGGTATCAGAGGGTTGTGATTCACGTCGGATTGCAACGACTGACGGAGGCAAGATGCCCTGGAATGATATCGCCCGTGTGGAATATGCGCGACGCTCGCGGCGCTATGCAAGCGACCTGAAGGATCGGGAATGGACGTTGATCAGCCCGTTCATGCCTGATCGGCGCGGTCTGGGCCGCCCGCGCACGACCGACCTGCGCGAGGTGATGAACGCGATCCTCTACATCGCCTCGACAGGCTGCCCCTGGCGCTATCTGCCAACGGAGTTTCCGCCGCTTTCGACCGTCCAGCGCTACTTCTATCACTGGCGTGACGAGGGCTTGTGGGTCGCGATCAACAATTCGCTGGTGATGGCGGCGCGGGAGCTGGAGGGTCGAGAAGCGTCGCCCACGGCGGGCGTGATTGATAGTCAAAGCGTGAAAACGACAGAGGCGGGAGGGGTTTGCGGCTACGATGCCGACAAGAAGGTCAAAGGCCGCAAGCGCCACATCGTGGTCGATACGATCGGTCTGATGGTCGGCCTCATCGTTCACGGCGCGGGCGTGCAGGACCGCGACGGCGCCCCACTCGTGCTGGCCACGATCCGACAACGCTGGCCCTGGCTTCGGCGCATCTTTGCGGACGGCGGCTATCATCAGGGCCGCACCCTTGAAGTCGCTCGTCTGGCCTTCGCTGAGCAGCATGACCAGCGGTCGGCCTTTGCCATCGCAGACGGCATGCAGCTTGGAGTTCAGGCCGCCTTTGGTCCGTCCGATACGTCTGGGAACAGCCCCTTCTTGAGCAGGCTGGCCGCCGTGCGGTGAGCTTTCAGGTGGGTCGCGTCGATCATCAACTGATCCGGCTCGCCGCCCTTCGCCGCCAGGCCTGCGAAGATCCTGTTGAACACACCCAGCCTGCTCCAACGGACGAAGCGGTTGCAGATCGTCTTGTGCGGCCCGTACTCGCCAGGGGCGTCTCGCCACCGCAGGCTATTCCTGATCACGAAGATGATGCCGCTGACGATCTGGCGATCATCAACTCTCGGCACCCCGTGCGACAACGGGAAATACGGCGCGATCCGGCGCATCTGCGCCTCCGAATTGGACGCCGATGAGGGGTCACGATTGAATGCCGATTGACACAGAAACCCTCAAATGGTGCGACTAATGTAACAACACCCGCTTGCACAGCGCCATTGACTACATCACGCCGCAAGAAGCAGAGGAGGCCTTCTATGCCAGCTTGGACGCTGACGAAAAAGTAACCTAATTATCGAACCACAAACTCTCCGGTAAACCCGGGGCGGTTCAAAGCGACTAGCGGCAATCGTCCAACGCATCTGCAGGGAGTATGCAGTTTTCGGATGGGGTTGGAGCGGGTGAAGGGAATCGAACCCTTGTCGTAAGCTTGGGTAGCTTGCAGGGAATTTGCAGGTGGGTTTTTAAAAACAAGCGATTAGCGACAATCTCCCGGCGCGTCTGCAGGGAATATGCAGTTTTCAGAGGGGGTTGGAGCGGGTGAAGGGAATCGAACCCTCGTCACTTGCTTGGGAAGCAAAAGCTCTACCATTGAGCTACACCCGCACACTCAGGACACTTACGTTCAGCGAGGTTTTTCGTCAAGCGGACTGTCCGGTTGCAGTTGAGTTTTGCGTCACATTTCGCACCATGAACCTCGGCGCCTCCAGCGGGCGTTGAACGCCGTTCACGTCATGGCGCCTCAGAAGGAAAGCGTCCCCTTGCTCTACGCTCACACAACGTCCGGGCCGAAGGCTGAATGGGAGCCGTTGTGCGTTCACCTGGAAGCGGTCGCCAGCAGGGCGGCATCTTATGCGGAAGTGTTCGACGGTGCGGAAATCGCCAGATATGCGGGAGCGCTACACGATCTCGGCAAGGCGAAGCCTCGGTTTCAACGCCGCCTGGCAGGCGACCCGATAGCGGAGCCGCATAGCGGCGAAGGCGCGCGCTACGCCTGCGAGGCGATGCAAAATGTTATCGGTCGCATGCTCGCTCATTGCATCGCCGGCCACCATGCGGGCCTTTCGAATGGCGTGCTGCGCAGCGAGGCGCGCCCGACGACCCCACTTGACGAACGCTTGAAACTAGCCGAGCCGCTGATGCTCCCCGAGGGTCTCGTCCTTCCGGCTATTGCGCGGAAGGCGCCGTCGCCGCTTCGCAAGTCGAATGACCCATTTTCGCTCGCCTTCTTCACACGTATGTTGTTCTCCGCTCTGGTCGACGCCGACCGCGGAGAGACGGCGCGGTTCTACGGCGAAGGCGCGGCTACGCAGTCAGCCTCCCTCGACCGGTTGGGAGCATCGCTCGACCGGTTCCTCTCAGGGCTGCAGAGTAGGGACTCGGACGTGAACCGCGTCCGGCGCGACCTGCTCGCAATCGTGCGGGGGCGGGCGATGGAGCCTCCGGGGCTCTTTTCCCTCTCGATCCCAACGGGCGGGGGCAAGACGCTGACCTCCCTCGCGTTTGCACTGGATCACGCCCGCGCGCATGGCCTGCGGCGGGTGATCTACGTCGCCCCGTTCACGGCGATCATCGAGCAGACGGCGGCGGTGTTTCGGGCGGCGCTGGATGCTGACGAAGCCGTGCTTGAGCATCATTCCGCCTTCGACTGGGACGAGGTCGACGATCGTGACGAGGAAGATCGTCTGCGTCTCGCCGCTGAGACCTGGGACACGCCGGTCGTGGTGACCACGGCTGTCCGACTTTTCGAGAGCCTTTTCGCTAACCGGCCCGGCCCCTGCCGCAAGCTTCACCGCGTCGCGCGCTCCGTCATCATCCTCGACGAGGCGCAGGCGCTGCCGCTTGGGCTTCTTCGTCCCTGCCTCCGTGCGATTAGGGAACTCGCGGAGGGCTACGGGGCCACGCTGATCCTCTGTACTGCGACGCAACCCGCGGTGCGCCCCAAAGATGGCTTCGCAGCGTCAGAGGCTCTGACTGGGGTGCGGGAGCTTGCGCCAGACCCGGCCGCGCTCGCAGGCAGGCTTGCGCGCGTTAGCGTCGAATGCGCCGGCCCTATGAACGATGATGAACTGGCAGCGCGCATATGCGCGGAGCGTCAGGCGCTGGCGATCGTAGACAATCGTCGCCACGCTCAGGCGCTCTTCGGCCGCGTTGAAGGCGCGACGCACCTTTCGACCTTCATGACCGCCGCGCACCGCCGGCATGTGCTGGCTGAGGTGCGGGAGAAGCTGACGGCTGGCGATCCGGTGCGTCTGATCTCCACATCGCTCGTCGAAGCAGGCGTGGACTTTGATTTTCCAGTTGTCTTCCGGGCCTACGCGGGGGTCGACCGGATGGCGCAGGCCGCCGGACGGTGCAACCGGGAGGGAAATCTCGGGCCGCGCGGAGGGCGCCTGGTGCTGTTCGCCCCGTCTGGCGACTTCCCGGCGCCCTACGATCTGAAGCTCGAAGCGGAGACCGGGCGACGGATCGTCGAAGCGGCGGCGGACCCGCTGTCGCCGGCGACGGTGGCGGCCTATTTTCGGGAACTCTATTACAAACATGGGGAAGCGGGCCTCGACGACCGCGAGGTCGGCGGATATGGGCGCGGCGTTCTCGCAGCGCACAGAAGCGCAGCCGACCTCCCTTTCGCCGACGTCGCCGCGGCGTTCCGGATGATCGAGGACGAAACGCTCCCGATTATCGTCGAGGGCGGGCGCTGGGGCGCGCCTGACGACGCGATGCGCGTTCTCCGTTACGCGGAGGGCGCCGGCGGGATTGCGCACGCGCTGCAATCCTATGCGGTCAACATCTCGCGACGGGCGCGCCGCGGGCTGATCGCCTCGGGCGCGGCCGAAGTGGTCCGGGCGGAGGCGTTCGGCGATCAGTTCGTGGTCCTGGCCAATCGGAACGCCTATGATGACGCGCAGGGATTGAAGCTGGACCGGATCGACGATCTGGGAATTTCGATCATGTAGAAAGGCTCTATCGAAATATTGGTTGACGGCGCCTGTTCGCAGGACGTTTCATATTGTGAACTGTTTTGTTGCTGCTCTTTTGAGTCTCACATTCGGCGGGGGCCATGTCCTTTCAACTTCACATCTGGGGCGATCACGCCTGTTTCACCCGTCCGGAAATGAAGGTCGAGCGCGTCTCCTATGACGTAATCACGCCCTCCGCAGCGCGGGGAATATTCGAAGCGATCCACTGGAAACCGGCGATCCGCTGGGTGATCGACCGCATCCATGTGTTGAAGCCGATCCGGTTCGAGACCATCCGGCGCAATGAAGTTGGCTCCAAGATTTCCGCGCGCACGGCGCAGAGCGCGATGAACGCCGGCGATCTCACCGGCCTGCATCTTGTCGTTGACGAAAATCGTCAGCAGCGGGCGACGCTGGCGCTTCGCGACGTCTCCTACCTGATCGAGGCGCATTTCGAGATGACGGCGGAGGCGGGCGGGGACACGCCCGCCAAACATTCAGAGATGTTCCGTCGCCGCGCCACTACAGGCCAATGCTTTCATCGCCCCTGCCTCGGCGTCCGCGAATTTCCCGCCTGGTTCGAATTGGTCAAGACACCGCCGCCCTCGACGCTACTGGAAAGCGACCGGGATCTTGGCTGGATGCTCTACGATATCGATTACGCCAACCGGCGGGCGCCGCTTTTCTTCCGGGCGCGGATGGAGGGCGGCGTGATCGACCTCGTGCGCGTCCGCGGAGAGGGGCTGCGCGCGTGACAATTCTGACCGAACTTGCCACGCTCTACGACCGGCTCGCCGAAGCCGGCGAGGCGCCGCGCCGGGGGTTTTCGCGTGAGAGGATCGGTTATGAGCTGTTGATCCGCTCCGACGGAACACCGGTCGCGCTCAGTCCTCTCGCCCGGCAGGATCCGAAGCGGCCGGGGCGGATGATGAATGTGCCTGCGGCGGTGATCCGAACTGCAGGCATCAAGCCTAACATTTTCTGGGACAAGACGGCATATGCGCTCGGAGTGACAGCGGTTGAGATCGACGGTCAATTCTCGCCTGGGCAAGGAAAGCGGACGCTTGAAGAGCACGCCGCCTTCCGCGCCGCCCATCTCGCGCTTCTCGAAGGCGCGGCTGATCCGGGTCTCGCCGCACTACGCGCCTTCCTTGAACGATGGACGCCGGACCGGTTCGCCGAACTGGATTGGGACGCGGAGGCGCTCGATGCTAATATCGTCTTCCGCTGGGTGGACGATCCGGTTGGCCCTGCGCCACTGCATGAGCGCTCAGCGGCGCGCGCTCTCCTTGAGGAAAGCAGTGGTGAGGAGGCTCCATGCCTTGTTACTGGCGTCAGTGGTCCGCTCGCGCGCCTCCATCCGGTGATAAAGGGGGTCGCTGCGAAAAACCCTCCGCCTGGGGGAGGTCACAGGCTGGTCTCGTTCAATATTGGTTCCGATAAACCGATCGGCGCGTCCAGTAGTTTCGGAAAGATTAAGGGCGAGAACGCGCCGGTTTCCGAAGCCGCCGCTTTCGCCTATGGGACCGCGCTCAACACGCTCCTAGATCGAGGCGCGGCGCATAGGCGTCGATTTCAGCTCGGTGACGCGACCGCTGTTTTCTGGGCCGAGGGCCCGCGGGCGGCGGCGCAATCGGCCGAGGACATGCTCTTCGGCGCGGTCGATCCGCAGCCCGAGACGGGTGAAGACGCGTTGGCGAAGCTTCGGGCCGATCTCGACAACTTCGCCGCCGGGCGCAGAGCTCCGGGCGCGAGTTACGGGCCGGAGACGCGGGTCTTCGTCCTCGGCCTCGCGCCGAACGCGGCGCGGCTTTCGGTACGCTTCTGGCGCCCCGGCACGCTCGGCGACTTCGCGCGCCATGTGCTCGAGTTCTGGGAGGCGCTGCGGATAGAGCCGGCGCCCTGGAAGGGGCCGCCGGCTGCTTGGTCGCTGCTCTATGAGACGGCGCGTGTGTACAAAGACCCAGACACCGGGAAGAAGAAAATAGATGAAAAATCCATTCCGCCGCTACTCGGCGGGGCGTTGATGCGTGCTGTGCTGACCGGCGCACCGCTGCCACGGACACTTCTGTCGGCGGTAGTTACCCGTGTGCGTGCAGACGGTGAGATCAACGGACGTCGGGCAGCGATCTGCAAAGCGGTCGTAAACGGCATACAGGGAGAGGAAGTAGTCCCGATGAGCCTCAAGAGAGATAATGCCGACCAAGCGTATAGGCTCGGACGCCTCTTCGCATTGCTGGAAAAAGTGCAACGTGACGCACTGGAACGCGATTCAGATGGACAAAGGAAGCAACGCCTCGCGACTAGCATAAAGGATCGCTACTTCGCTGCTGCATCGTCAACGCCCGCGCGAGTATTTCCAATTATTATCAGAACTTCTATCCATCATCTTTCGAAAATAAGAAAAGATATTTCCGAAAGGATTGCTGGCTGGAATGAGCGCGAGATCGAGGAGATCTGGTCCGGGCTCGAACCAGACCTGCCGCGCTCGCTGACGCTGGAGGCGCAGGGGCGCTTCATCGCGGGCTATTACCATCAATCCGCCTGGCGCGCGCCGAAGGCGGATGCCGTCTTCGAAGGAGTGGAAGAATGAATGCCGTCGCTAATCGTTACGATTTTGTGCTCTTCTTCGATGTCGCCGACGGCAACCCGAATGGCGATCCGGATGCCGGCAACCTGCCGCGGATGGACCCCGAGACGAGCCAGGGACTTGTCAGCGACGTCGCGCTGAAACGGAAGATCCGAAACTACGTGGCGATGGTGAAAGAGGGTGAGCCAGGCCACGGCATCTATATGACCGAACGAACGGTGCTGAACCAGACTCATGCGAAAGCCTACGAAGCGGTCGGCCTGACCCCGGTAGCGAAGAAGCTTCCCAAGGAGCAAGATGGCCGGCGTATCACCGAGTGGATGTGCGCAAATTACTTCGACATCCGCGCATTCGGCGCCGTGATGACGACCGAAGTGAACGCCGGCCAGGTGCGGGGTCCGATCCAGCTCGCCTTCGCCCGCTCGGCGGAGGCGATCATGCCGCTTGAGATCTCGATCACCCGCTCATCCGTGACCAACAAGAAGGATCTCGAGAAGGAGCGGACGATGGGTCGCAAGCACATCGTGCCCTACAGCCTCTACCGCGTCCATGGCTTCGTCAACGCCAAGCTCGCAGAGAAGACCGGCTTCTCCGAGGACGATCTCGAACTCCTATGGAGGGCCCTTGAGAACATGTTCGAGTTCGACCGCTCCGCAGCGCGCGGCGAGATGGCTGCGCGCAAGCTCTTTCTCTTTCGTCACGAGAGCGCGCTCGGTTCGGCGCAGGCGCATCGGCTTTTCGAGCGGATCAGCGTTGCGCGCCGAATCGAGGACGAGACCGTCGCGATCGGAGACAAACGGCTCCACAACCTGCAGCCCGCTCGTGCATTCCGGGACTATGTGATCGAGGCGGATCGGGAGGGGCTGCCAGCCGGCGTCGAGTTGGTTGAGCGGTTCTGAGCGGCTCTCGCTGCCGATTTCGGCGCTGCAGCATTGGCTGTTCTGTCCGCGCCAATGCGCGCTGATCCATGTCGAGCGGCTCTGGGCCGAGAACCGCCTGACGGCGGAGGGTCGGATTCTCCACGAACGCGCCGATGGCGGCGCGTCTGACCGACACGGCGGCGCACTCATTCTTCGGGCCGTCGAGCTCTTGTCGGAAACGTACGGCCTCCATGGCGTCGCGGACATCGTCGAACTGCACCACGTTGGGCCATTCCCGGTCGAGTACAAGCGTGGCCGCCCGAAGGCGCATCGCGCGGATGAGGTTCAGCTCTGCGCTCAGGCGCTCTGCCTCGAAGAGGCGTTTGGACGTCCGGTTCTCGAGGGCGCGCTTTTCTATGGGGAGCGTCGCCGCCGCACGCCGGTCGCGATTGATGAAAGCCTTCGCCAGTTAACCGTTTCCGTGATCGAGGAGGCCCGCGCCGTGTTGAGCGCGGGCCGCGTTCCAGCGCCCGTATTCGAGGCGGCCCGGTGTCGCGCCTGCTCGCTGAAACCACTTTGCAGGCCCGAGCGACTCTCCGCTCCGCCAGCGGTCGACGGCTGGCTGCGGCGCGCCGTCGCCCGAGCTGGCGCGCCCGAATGAAAAAATTGCTTAACACCCTCTATGTGACAACCGACGGTGCCTGGCTGCGCAAGGAGGGCGCGAATGTTGTGGTCGAGATGGACGGCGCGGAGCGGGGGCGGGCGCCGGTCCATCTGCTCGGCTCGATCGTGACATTCGGCGCGATCGGCCTTTCTCCGGCGCTGATCGGCTTTTGTGCGGAGGAGGCAGTCGCGATCAGCTTGATGAGCCGATCCGGCCGATTCCTCGCCCGGGTGGAGGGCCCGCAAGGCGGCAACGTGCTCCTCCGCCGAGCGCAGCATGAAGCGACCCGCGATGCGCCGCTCGCCGTGGCGCGCGCCGTCGTTGCGGCGAAATCGGCCAATCAACGTGGCGTCCTTCGGCGCCACCTGCGGGACCATGCGGGCGACGACACCGTCGCCGATACGGCGGTCGAAGACGCCGAGCGCCGGCTGTCGGACACCGCCCGCAAGGCTCTGGACGCGCCGGATCTCGACAAGCTCCGTGGCTTGGAAGGGGAGGGCGCCAACGCCTATTTCGGCGTTTTCGACCATCTGATCCGAGCGCCGGAGATGGCTTTCGTCGGCCGTTCGCGTCGACCCCCGAAGAGCAGGCCGAACGCCGTGCTCTCTTTTCTGTATTCGCTCCTCGTTCAGGACTGCCGGGCGGCGGCGGAGGGAGTCGGCCTCGATCCGCAGATGGGGTTCCTGCATCGCGACCGGCCGGGCCGCCCTTCTCTTGCGCTCGATCTGATGGAAGAGTTCCGCGCGCCATTGGCCGATCGCCTTTGCCTTACCTTACTCAATCGGCGGCAACTGGCGGTGGCGGACTTTCGCGAAGACGGCGCCGGCGGGGTGTTTCTGACGGACGATGGTCGGCGGACGGTTCTAACCACTTGGCAAGAACGAAAGCGCGTGCGAGTGAAACATCCATTCCTCCACGAGGACGTTGAAATCGGCCTCTTGCCTCATCTTCAGGCGCAGCTTCTTGCCCGTCACCTGCGTGGCGACCTCGATGGCTATCCCGCCTATGTGTGGAGGTGAAATGCTTGTTCTTGTGACCTATGATGTAAAGACTGACACTCCGGGCGGCGCCCGCCGCCTCCGACGGGTCGCTCGCGCCTGTGTCGACTATGGTCAGCGCGTGCAGTACTCGGTCTTCGAATGTGATCTGAACCCGGCGCAGTGGGCGCTTCTGAAGCATCGATTGATGACGGAAATAGACCCGAAAGTGGACTCCCTTCGTTTCTACATGCTTGGAACGAACTGGAAGCGGCGTGTGGAGCATCTCGGCGCAAAACCCGCGATTGACTATGACGGTCCATTGATCTTCTGATGCGAACCGGAAGCGGTTGACGTTTCCTTGGCGGGTTCGCAGAATCGTTAGCTCTTTGACATCGTTGGTAGAAATCTCTGCCTGAACGCCATCGCTTATGGCTCTGCGCCGCCATTCTTGCAGTTTCGCAGTCGATCATGACTTTCGCCAGCGTTCTCAAGGGCCTATTTCGATACAGTCGCCCCCTCACGGGGGCGCGGATTGAAACCTGATCTCGCGCAGCGTCCCGCCGGGCGCCGCGGGTCGCCCCCTCACGGGGGCGCGGATTGAAACAATTTGCCGTAGGCGTGATCTGAGAAGCAGTAGATGTCGCCCCCTCACGGGGGCGCGGATTGAAACCAGTGACCCCGAACATCGCGGCGGGCATTCGCGAGTCGCCCCCTCACGGGGGCGCGGATTGAAACACCGCCGTCATTCAGGACGCAGCGAACGGCGTTGTCGTCGCCCCCTCACGGGGGCGCGGATTGAAACGGCTGCGATGGCGTCAACAGCCCGCCAATGGGCGGTCGCCCCCTCACGGGGGCGCGGATTGAAACGACTTGCCCGAGCCGCGCCCGCCCCACGCGCCGCGTCGCCCCCTCACGGGGGCGCGGATTGAAACATCCAGATCGCGGGAGCGGAGATAGGCGTCGACCAGTCGCCCCCTCACGGGGGCGCGGATTGAAACCTATTTTGTCCATCACCTTCGCCAGCGGCTCGGAGGTCGCCCCCTCACGGGGGCGCGGATTGAAACCTCCGCAAGAGGCGCGAAGTCTGGCGCGTCGTCGCGTCGCCCCCTCACGGGGGCGCGGATTGAAACGACATGGTGGAGGCGACTTTCCGTGATCGCTTCAAGTCGCCCCCTCACGGGGGCGCGGATTGAAACCCCCGAGCGGGAGGATGCCGCCTTATGACGCTCACGTCGCCCCCTCACGGGGGCGCGGATTGAAACGCCGCGCCCGCCGAACTGAAAACGTCGATGTGAAGTCGCCCCCTCACGGGGGCGCGGATTGAAACGGTCGGGTCGGCTCGGTCCTGCGCCGGGAAAGCACGTCGCCCCCTCACGGGGGCGCGGATTGAAACGATTCCGAGGGCGTCGCGCTGGTCAACACGCTCGGGTCGCCCCCTCACGGGGGCGCGGATTGAAACATCCAGACGCTGAGGTGACCTGATGCGGACCTTGTCGCCCCCTCACGGGGGCGCGGATTGAAACGGCGCGTTCGACACCAAGACCGGGGCGGAGGAAGGTCGCCCCCTCACGGGGGCGCGGATTGAAACGTCAGGCGCACGGCGGAGGCGCGGAACGGCACGGGGTCGCCCCCTCACGGGGGCGCGGATTGAAACTGCACATGTGCGGTCCTGATATCCCTGATCCGCCGTCGCCCCCTCACGGGGGCGCGGATTGAAACCCGACCTACCGCTCGGTGCAGTCCCGGGTCAACGGTCGCCCCCTCACGGGGGCGCGGATTGAAACATCACCGCCACCAACACCGGGCTGTTCGGTCTCGTCGCCCCCTCACGGGGGCGCGGATTGAAACTCCCCCGGCTGCGCAGCAATTATTCCAACGGCGCGAGTCGCCCCCTCACGGGGGCGCGGATTGAAACTGGTTCCGCCGGGCGGGGCATACAGCGTTTACCGTCGCCCCCTCACGGGGCAGCGGATTGAAGAGTCGCCTCCAACTTAGGCTGATTCGATATCATGGAGGCGCGTCAAGCAGGCTGCACAGTTGCGCGCTTTCGCCTGCAGTCCGAACGCAAAGACCGGCGACGCCGGCGCGAATCCGATCCCGCCAGTCCCATTGGCGTACAATTGATCATTCCGACGACGGCGTCGCTTTCGCCGAAGCGTCTCCTTCCGGCGACGCCGCCGGCCACGCAGGGAACGCGACGTCCGAGAGCTTCGGCCGATTCTCGAGATGTCGTTCGATGGATTTGCGAGCCCGCAGTGCCTCTGCGTCTCCGGGCGCGAGCCGCGCGGCTTCGACGACCAGTTCCAGCGCCAGCGCCTCCGTCCTTGGCGGTTCAGTGGTTTCGGCGCGCGCTTCGATCGCGGCGATCAGATCGTCGTCGGCGCGGTCGCGCATCCAGTCGAGCAATTTCGCATTCTGCCCCTTCGCCAACTTATTCAGTTCCTTGCAACGCCGCCCGAGGCCTTCGATCCGGCGTTCGAGTGTGGCGGTCACGGCGCGATGGAGGGTCTCAGCCAGCGCGAGCAACTCGCGATGCCAATTCCGCATGAGGGCCTTGGTGACGCGTTCGCGCACGGCTCCCGCCCCCAACAGCGCCGCGCAGGCGGCGATCGGGCCCAGGATCAGCGCGCCCGCAGGTCCGATCGCGACGAGCCCGATCCACGCGCCGCCGTGCCCGCCGAGAAGCCCGAGCATGCCTCTGGCGACGCCGTCGATCACCAGCCAGGCGGGAAGGTCGTCAAACGCGATCTCGCCGCGCCAGACCTCGACACCGCCGCGAACAGCGCCCGCCGAGAACGCGAAAAACAGAATGTCCGGACCGGCGAGGCCCGCCGCATGCGCGAGGGCGCTGGCGACGTCCCCTTCGATCGCGGCGACGTCGAAGCCAGGAACCGTGCCGACAAGATCGGCCCAGTTGGCCCCGCACCGGGATGCCTCGTCCACCAGTTCTTCATTGGCAATCACGGGAATCCCGGGGTATTTCGCGAAATGCTCGCGCAGGAGGCTCAGGCTCACGCCGCATTTGACCTGCACCGGCGCGCCGTCGACCAGAAGGTCGAGCCCGGGGGTGTTGCTCGCCTGCGCCAGCGCCACGTCGTGGCCGTCCGCGATCAACCGGTCCATGACAAACCGCTCGGCCGTGTATCCCCGAAGCGAGTAGCCGGCGCCTTCCACTGCGAAGTTCCCGGCGGCGGCGGCGAACGCCAGGGGGTCGCCAAGATCGGCGCTGCGCGAGAAATCGGCCGCCATGAGCACGTTCCGGTCGATGGCCGCGGCGTGCCAGAGCATCTCGCCCGCTGTAAGCGCCGTGATCGCGAGCCCGTCGGCGAAGTTCAGCCGATCCGTCGCGCTCGGTTTGGCCGCCTTTGCGGACGCCCATTCGGGCAGAGCGTTCCAGGGGGCGGGGGGCTCGCCCGCCGGAGCCCGCATCGGCCGTGAGCGCCGCGTTCGGATGAACGCCGCCTTGCGCCAGTGGGAATGGAGGTCCTCGCTGTCCATATGCGCCAGACGGGTCTCCGGAGCGTCGGCGAGCTGACGCATGTCGCCGAGGAAGATGTCGAGGCCTCGCGCCGCGCCTCTCGCGCCGCGCATCGCCAGAAGCACGCAGAGCCGCGCGGCCATCTGGCTTCTCACGGCGTTCGCGGAGTGGGCCGCGCCCCACCAGGCGAGAACGCCGAAGCCGACGAAGAGCGTGACAGGGTTGACGACGAAAGCGAGGAGCGACACCAGCCCCGGTCCGCTGACGAGCGGGATCCAGGCGCTCGCCTGCGCGGCGAGGATGTAGGGCGCGAAGCCTGAGGAGCCGACGATCGCGGCGAAGGCGGCCCAGCCGCCGCCCGTCGCCAGCGCCACTTGCGCCGCGACGTGCGCCCGTCTGAGCGCTTCCGCCGCTTCTGGTTCGGCGGACTGCGCGATAGTCTCAAGGGTCCGGCCATCGGCGAGGAAGTCGAGGAATTCTTCTTCGACCAGTCGCGGAAACGGCATCGGCTTCACTCCCGCGAAGCTCTCACGCGTCCGGGCCCAGAGCCTGGCGGCGCGGCGCTCCAACTCCGAGCGGTCATCGCCTTCGATGTTTTCCTGGGCGTCGGGTGGGCGTCTCTGGACAAGCGCCGGCGAAAGCCGCTCCGACGCCCTGACCGCCATCGACGCCGCTGATGCTCGGCCGGAGCGGGTCGAGAACGGCGTTGACGCCGAGGTCGCGAGCCCTTTCGAAAGTCCGTACCATAAGCGGTGACGCAAGGCCGCGTCCGGCAGGTCCGACTTAACCAGATCGTCGACCCGGGTGCGCAGCCCGGCGCCGCGATTGGATTCGATCAGCCGGAGGCGGCGCCCGATATCCTCAACGGCGCCTTTCGCGATGGTGAGAGTGTTCGCCTCGTCCAGAATGGCGATCAGCGCGCAGAGATCTGAACGATCGAAGAATCCGATGCCGGAGACAATCGCCTCAGGCGTTATTTTCGGTGTGTTTTCAATAGGCTCTTGCATCTGTGGAGGATCGGCCGGGACCGAGAAATTTACAAGCCCGCCCTGTTGGCGGGAGCCCGTTCGCGGAGCGGCGGCTGGAACTGATCGCGGTCGAAGCGATTGGGACGGGATACGCCGCCGTTTAGCCGGCCCGGACCGGAGGACAGCGCCACTCAGGTGAGCCTCTGTCAGTACGAGTTGGGCCTTTCAGCTGGAGATGCCTGTATGAAGCCGCGAATGCGATCTTCTGTCGGAACCTCGGTGGACCCCGCCCGCGAACATGGGCAAAGGTGATCGCGGAACGCACTGGACCGCGAAAGGCCAAGGTTGCGCTGGCCCGGAAACTGGCGGTTATCCTTCACGCGATGCGGCGCACGAACACTCTCTTCAAGGAGGCGGCAGTGGCCTGACCCGGAATCAGCCCCGACGCTGATCCGTAGCGCGACCAAATGCGTCCAGATGGGAAGCGCGACGCGGGTGAGTTCACCCAGAGCGTTTAGTCTTGCTTCCGGCCCGCACGGCGTCCAGCGCCTCGCCATACCGCTCCACTGCGGTGCGCATTGCGGCGCGGTTGTAGGCCTTGTCGGCGACCTTTGCGGTGGAGTGGGTGAGGAGCGGTTGGATGATGCGCGCCTGATCGGGGGCGATCTCGGCGATGGTGGTCGCGGCGCAGGCGCGGAAGCGGTGGGCGGAGATCGGGGCGCCGAGGCGCAGGCGGGTGATCGCAGCGATCCTCTCGCTGAACTTGTAGGGGGCGTAGGGCGCGCCGGTTCTGGCGAGCCAGACGAAGGCGCCGCTCCGCTCCGCCTTCGCCAGAACGGGGCGATGATCGCCGAGCCAGAGACGGAGCGCCGCGGCGGCGGGGGCGGCGACAGACATGGTGATCGACCGGCCTGCCTTGGCCGCTTCCGGCTCGATCACGATGACGTAGCCGTCGCCACTCTCGAGCAGAGAGCGGCCGCTTTCCAGCCGCGCGAAGTTGCCGATCCGGAGCGGGCAATAGGCGAGGAGCAGGATCGCCGCGCCGTCGCGGGCGCGGACGGCGCGGGCGACCGGGTCGAGGCCGGGGTCATCCTGCGCCTCGCGGACCAGCGCCGCGCCAAGCTGGACGAGCGTCGCGGCCGAGACCTCCGCGGCCGGGAGCCTTCGCGCGCCGGCGCGGGATTCGAGGCGTTGGAGACGCAGCGCCGCGGTCCTGAGCCGGGCCCAGTCGCGCCTCGGCGCCGCGGCGCGGAGGGTCAGATAGAGCCGGTGGACGCGCTGCGCCCTGCTGGCGAGCGAGAGCCCGTCGAGGGCGGTGAGGTAGGCGAGAAGTCGGACGTCGGTCATCCGCTCGACCGGCGCCTCGGCGGCGAGATCGACGCCCGCGTCGCGGAGGAAGCCGAGCCAGAAGGCGTAGGCGGTCTCGTGAATGCCGCGGGTCGCCGGGCGGAGATGCGCGAGCGGCCCGGCGCCGTCGAGGATGTCGCCCGTCCGGAAGAGCTCCACCCACATCGCGCGATCAGCATCGGGCCAATCGGCGACGCGCAGGCGGCGACGCTCGCGCGTCATCGCCTCGCCCTCCGGCGGCGCCGAAGCGGCGCGGTGGAGGCCTGGTCGAGGATCTCGGCGTAGGCGCGCGTCGCGGCGTCGGTCTCGAAGCCGGCGTAGACGTCGATCGTCGACGAGGTCAGCGAATGCCCGAGGAGCCGGCGCACCACCTCATAGGCGCCGGGATTGGCGCGGAGATAGATCTTTGCGCTGATGTGGCGGAAGAGATGCGGATTGATCTCGAGCCCGGTCTCGCGGCGGATGGCGCGCGAGATGCGCTGGCCCAGGACACCGCCGCCGACTGGCTTGGCGGCGCGGCGCATGGTGAAGAGGAGGTCGCCGCAATCCGGGTTCAGGACCTTGCGATGGTCGCGCAAAAAGAGATCGAGGAGCTTCACGACGCGGGCGGGCAGCGGGAAGTCGAGCTCCTTGACGTTCTTGACCTCTCCGGCGGGAACGACGATGCGGCGCGGCCCGCCGGCCCGTCCCGAGAGGTGACGTTCGAGCGAAAGGGTGCGGAGATTCTCGATCCGCATCGGACAGTGGATCAGGATCGAGATCGCCAGCGCGATCTCGACATCCAGCGCGGCGGCGCGCGCCGACCGCGCCCTGCCGGCCCGGGCGACGAGGCGGTCGGGCAGGGCGAGGAGCTCGCCGATCGCCGCCTCGTCGTCGAACTGATGCAGGCGGTCGCGGTTCTTCGGCGTCATGCCGGCGGCCCGCGGCGCGACCCGGCGGGCGAGATCCCCGAGCGCGTCCAGCACCGCCGGATCGGCCCGCACCCCCCACTTCGCGATGCTCTTCAGAAGCGCCGCGAGATTGTGGATCGCGCCGGAAGGCTTGCCGCCGTTGCGATCGAGAAAGTAGCGCAGGCCCTCGCGCGCCGCGGCGGGCTCGACGAGATCGGCGAGGCCGGCGATCGTCTCCGGATCGCGGCCGCGATGGACCAGCGCCGAAGCGAAGCGCGCGATCTGCCCGCGGCGGAACGCGATGGTCTCGGGCTCGAGCGCGCGCGGCGGCGCATCCGGGTCGGTCAGGTCGGCGACGGCGAGACGTTTCAGATACGCGTCGGCATCGGCGCGGAAGGAGGGCGGGAATGTCTCCATCGACAGGGCGACGCGGTTACGGCGATCCGGGACGGTCAGACGTCCGACTGGCCAGCCCGGAACGGTCTCGCCGGCCTGGTTCCAGAAAGTGGCGGTTTCGCGGACCAGCGTCGCCGGATCCTTGCGGAGTTCGGACCGCTCGAGCGCGGCGTGAAATCCGGCGAGAGCTTCGTCGTTAACGGCCTCCGGCGCGACGCCGAGATTGGCGCAGAACCGCATGAACCGGCTGAGGCCGATGCGATGGCGCTTCAGCGTCAGGGCGTCGCGGAGCGCCGTCCATTCAGACGGAAGGGCCGCCGGTCGCCCGCGCCCTTCAGCGGTCGCCCCGGCGGAGGCCAGCGCCGCGCGAAAGTCGCTGAGGATATTGGTCCAGGTCTTTTGCGACAGGCCGAGCGCGGCCGGGGCGATCTTGCCGAGGCGCGGGCGCAGCCAGAGCGGGTCGGCGGGGATGTCCGCCGGCGCGCGATCGAGCGCCGCGGCGACGCGGCGCACCGCGCTGACGAGATCGCGCCGGCGGAGCGGCGAGAGCGCCGCGTCGGCGCTCACCGCGGCGAGCACGACGCTCAGGCGCGGCGCGCCCGGCGCGGCGAAGGCGAGATCGAGAGATCGGTCGTCGTAAGGCATCGGGAGCCTCCTCATGTTGACATGCGCGGTCTCGGGAGGACCAGCGAGGACAGGTGCGGACATTCGGGAGTTATCACTATGCAGAACTTTTTTAGTTCTGATGGGCGAGTACTCCCGAGGCCTTCGCAGGTTATTGAAACGGCATGATATTCGAGGACGGGAGAGGACATCGTCACGCCTCTCTCAGAAAGGCGCGCCAGACGTTCTCTTCGATCCGGACGAGACGTCTGGAGCCGCCAAGATGTCGAACCGGAAGCAGTCCGTTCGCGATCCAGCGGCGCACCGTGCGCGTGCAGACGCCGGCCTCCGCCGCCGTTTCGCGAATGGTCATGAGACGCGGGTTCCCGATCTTCCGCGTCATCGATCCCGCTCCATCCCGGGACGCACAACCCGCGCCTCGAGCCAGGCTTCGACGTCCGTTGGGCGATAGCGCACGCTGCGGCCGATCCGGAGGAAGGCCGGTCCCTCCCGTCGCGACGGCGCCAGCTCGAGATGGCGCTTCGATATCCCGTAGGTCTCGGCGACCTCGTCGCGGGTCATCAGGCGGGTGATCGTCTCGGGCTTCATGACGCGGCCTCGGGTTGCTTTCTCTTGCGAAGCACCCTCGGCCGTCACGCCGGCCCGGTCACATGCGGAAAAGCGTGTCAGTTCTGGAGGCGGTTTCCCGCATGAAACTCAGCGCCGGGCGCGGATCGCCGTCCTGATCCGCGCCGCCGCCACCGTCGGGTCGATCACGGGCGCGAGTCGCTCGATCAGCGCGAGCGAGAAATCGAAAAGCAAACCGCTCTCAACACCTGTCTCTCGATCGACGACCCGGCCGGTGTTTCCAGTCAGCTGCATCAGGATCACGCGGACGTCCTTGACGAGCAGCTCATAGTGGCCGCGCGCCCGAGGCCGAACTTCGACATGTTCGAGGCTCGCCTTCAGCGATCCGAGCGCCTTGTCGACATCCTCGCCGGAGGGAAGGAGCGAGATGCCGAGTTCGTCAGACAATGTGCGGCGGAACGCGAAATAGCCGTCGAACGCCTTCCGGGTATTTTCGAGATGGCGGCGCGCGGCCCGGCGCTGGTTCTCGGAAATCTGATGGACGCCATCCGGCTCGGGCGCGCTCATCGTCGCGAAGGCCTCGGTGGTAAAGCCGATACCCGCCAGCCGCTCCGCCAGCCGCTCCGCAAGACGTTCCGGAGTCGGCAGGTCCTCGGCGCCGAATACGCCATCGTTGATGAGGGGCTCGTCATAGGGAACCGAATCGGCCGCCGGAGGCGCGTCAAGATGCCAGATCGGGTCGGGGCGGCGGTCAGGCATCGGCGTTCTGACTCCTGAGTCAGATGCGCGACGAAAATATGGCGTTGCGGGAAGCCGGCGGAAAGATGTGACCTGTTCGCTGGGTTCGCCACCGCTCAAAACGACGCCCAAAACCTCTGGCGCGGAGCGGTAATTGGACGCCGTCCAGTGCATGCTCGGGTCCGGCGTACGCACGAAGAGCTCCGAGTGGGCGGTCGCTTTCAGGAAGCTAATAGCCTCCTTAGATCCTTCAGGATAGCCACGCGCATACAATCATTCTATGCTATTCACCGGCATGCTCAGTCATCAGTCCGAAGACTGTCGGTGCGAGAGAACGCTTTCGAGACGCCGTGCGCGAGCGTCGGTGAATGGCCGGTCCGCCATGATCCCTAAAATTGACGAAATACTCTCACCCTAATCAGGATCAGATAACCTTTGCAAAATGGCAGATTGCGGAGGGGATGGGACTGACGTAGAACCTTCTCTTGTGGATGGTGCCCTCATTTGCAAGGAATTTCTGAACCTTAGACATGCGATCGAGTGCAGTCTCTTGTCAGGCCTGTTAGCGCGGCCTGATTGATGCCGCTGGCCGAGATGGAGATGCGCGGACCGGGGCCAAATCTTCAACAGCGAGCTCGAAGCTCTGAGAGCCTGGCTCGAAACTCGGTCAAACATAACAATACCTTGCGAGGCGTCTGGTGAGCAGTCGGATATGCGCGACGTTCGCCCACGCCTCGGACGAGGCGATGGATCGCTCCCAGTCCTTGGCGAGACGGCGGCATCCGTTGCCCGGCAGGCGTTTGCGCGCAAACGCCGAGAGGGGGCCAAGCCATGCGAAGGTGCGCTCGACAACCCATCGCCTTGGAATGATCTCGAACCCTTCGGCGCGATCAGATCGCTTGATGATCTCGATGCGCCAGTCGCCGAACCCGGTCAGGGCGCGGCGCAGTTTCTTCCCGGCATAGCCGCCGTCCATCGCCCGGCAGGTGAATGGAACATTCACCGAGAGGGTGCGAAGACGTGGCGCAGCCACGGCCAGCGTCTGCGGATGGACGCCAGCACGAGCGGGGCGCCGTCGCGGTCCTGCACGCCGGCGCCGTGAACGACCAGGCCAACCATCAGCCCAATCGTATCGACCACCATGTGGCGCTTGCGGCCCCTGATCTTTTTCCCAGCGTCGTAGCCGCAAACCCCTCCCGCCTCTGTGGTTTTCACGCTCTGACTGTCGATCACGCCTGCGGTCGGAGACGCCTCGCGCCCCTCCAGCTCCCGTGACACCATCACCAGCGCATTGTTGAGTGCGGGCCAGAAGCCTTCGTCCCGCCAGCGGTAGAAGTAACGCTGCACGGTCGAAACAGGCGGAAACTCCGTCGGTAGATAGCGCCAAGGGCAGCCGGTCGAGGCGATGTAAAGGATCGCGTTCATCACCTCCCGCAGATCGGTCGTGCGCGGGCGGCCCAGACCGCGTCGATCAGGCATGTAGGCGGCGATCACCTCCCATTCCCGATCCGTCAGGTCGCTTGCATAGCGCGCTGACCGTCGCGCATATTCCGCGCGGGCGATATCATCCCAGGGCATCGGGCCTCCGTCAGTCGTTGCAAACCGACGTGAATCACAACCCTCTGATATCGCTCAACTCATTTCGGGGCAGGCTCTGAGAAGGTTTCTGGTTTGCCCAACCCGGATCATGTCGATCATTTGCCCATTCGGATCATGCCTTCCTCACAACTCTGTGCTCCGTTCTCGCGTTTTGCTGCCGACTCAGGTGGCGCTGGCGATCACCGGACCGCGATAGTCTTCACCGCGCGTGAGCATTGTCCAGAGGCCGCGCGCCATCTTGTTGGCCAGTGAGAAGGCCGCGACCATCGGCGGCTTGCGTTCTAACATGCGCTCAAGCCAGGGGTTTTGCGGTGCGCCACGGCGCAAGGCCCAGCGGATCACGGCCATCGCGCGGGTGATCAGCAGACGGCGAATGTCGCGCTGGCCCATCTTCGAGGTTTTTCCAAGCCGTTGCTTGCCGCCGGTCGACGCCTGTCGCGGCACGAGCCCAAGCCAAGCTGCAAAGTCGCGGCCGCGTTTGAACTGCTCCATCGGCGGCGCGAAGGTCTCGACGGCCAGGGCGCTGATCGAACCCACACCCGGCATGGTCTGCATGCGGCGCGATGTCTCGCCTTCCCTGGCAATCGCGTCGATCCTCCTTTTAATGGCATTGATCCGGCCACTCAGGTTCGCGATCTGCTGCAGCAACTCGCGACAGACTTCCCGGGCGAGTGGCGGCAAATCGGAGTTTGCATCCTCGATGAGGGCGCCGAGGCGCGGAAGATTCCCGATCCCCTCCGGCGCGATGAAGCCGAACTCGTACAGGTGCGACCGCAGCGCATTGACCGCTTCAGTGCGCTGTTTCACGAACTGCTCGCGGGTGCGGAACAGGATGGAGCGCGATTGCTGTTCGCTGGTCTTCGGCTCGACATAGCGCATGGCCGGGCGCAGCGCCGCCTCCACGATCGCCTCCGCGTCCGCCGCGTCGTTTTTCTGCCGTTTGATGAACGGCTTGACGTAGCGCGGTGCGATCAGTTTCACCTCATGGCCGACCCGCACCAGTTCCCGCGCCCAGTGATGCGCACCGCCGCAGGCCTCCATCACCACGAGGCATTGCGGATGCACCGCCATGAAGGCGCTGGAATTGCAGGCGCGACAGCTTCTTGCGGAAAATGACCGAACCGTCCGCGGCCGCGCCGTGCAGCTGGAACACGTTCTTTGCCAGGTCGACGCCGATGATGCTAACTTCCTTCATGGATGCCCTCTTGTTTCTCTTGTGACTTCAACATCACAAGCTTGGCGCATTGCGACGCCGTTGGGGAGAGAGCGGCATCCACCCCATCTCTGCCCGAACTCAGTGAGAACAAACCTGGGGCTGGGGAGGGACCGGCGTATCCTATAACTCCAGACACCTCCTGCGGACGCCATCGCCACCCTCCGTCCGCCAGTGTAGATGTCAAAGCGTCTCAGCATAGCCGTGGTCGAGATAGGTCGCACCAGCAACTTTGACTCGACGAAGGCTTTGGCGGTAGCGCCCCCATGCCGAGGTAAACTCCTCGATGCCGGGTGAGGCCGGACGCTCCGGCCCATCCGTTAAGGCCTCCAGCAGCGGCCGTCCGGTTGCACTGTCCGCGGGCGCTAGACCCAGCCCGTGCAGGATCGTTGGATGAAGGTCCGGGATGCCCGAAAAGACCTCGGACACCACACCTTGGCGAAACAGCGAGCCGGCGGCGATTAGAAAGCCATTGACCTCTTCCTTCTGCAGGCCGCCGTGCTGCCCCGCACCCGGCGCCAGGGCGTTGCCGGTGGTGTCGTACCACGTCCGTCCAGGCAAATCATCGCGGCCCAGGCCGCCGTCCGTCCGCATCGTGTAATAGATGTCGGGGCTTCTCGGATGTTCGACGAAGGCTAGGCTCTGCGGCAGGGTGCCCTCAATCTCGATTCCCGCCTTGGCCAGCATCATTCCGCACCAAGGCTGCTCCATCATGGCATGGACAGCGTCACGCAGCACCGTGCGGCGGTGTTCGGGCCGGGCATGCAGCTTGCCGGTGTGGCCCGGAAGGATCGCCAGATCGGCGTCGCCTTGCAGATGGTCGCCGACACTGAATCCAGCCTCGCGTAGGAATTGGGGAACTGAGGCACCCCAAGTCATAGCGACATGGCCGTGATCGCTCATCGCGATGACCTGTACCTCCGGATGGGCTGCCGCCCAGTCTAGGATCCTGCCGAATTGGGCGTCGCAATATTGGATCGTGGCCTGCGTCTCCTTAGTGCCGAGACCCAGATAGTGCAGGCTAGTGTCTGGTTCGTCGAACCACAGGATGGTCACGTCCGGCGAATGCTCGGGCCAAACATAATCCAGAAAAACGTCGGTAGCGTATTTTACGATGGCGGTATCGGGATGCCTGATATCGGGAGGTGGCCCGAACCGGGCCGCCACCTCGGTCGCCACGGCGTCCGGCGTAGTGATGCCGGGGTAATGGCACGAGACGGTGAGGTTGCCGGAAAGCTGCCGGACGTCGTGCATTTTCATCATCGAGGTTCCCTCGGAGCCCGAAGCGACCACCGCCATCCGCTTGCCGCCGCGATGCAGCATTTCGCCCAGGCTCGTCGCCTCAACCAGTCGACCGTCATAGGCGATCTGGCCTCGGTCGATCATCGTGCGCAGAAAGGTGTTGAACGGCACCTCGGGGTCGATCTTCGGATCGAGATAACGGTTGCCAACGACACCATGCCGCCCGGCATTGGCGCCGGTTGAGATCGCCGTCATGTTGACACGCGTCTCGGTGGGAAAGACTGATCGCTGGTTGGCAAAGCGCACCCCACGCTCGGCCAGCCGCATCAGGTTAGGGGTATTGCGCTCGGTGACGAGATCAGCCCTCAGGCCATCAAAGCCGACGACGACGAACTTGGGATTCATGAGAGTGGCGCTCCTCAAGGCATAATAGTCATTCGGCGCGGCTGCGCAGGTTCGGGTCCAGCTTGTCCCGCAGCCAATCGCCAACGAGGCTGATCGACAGCGCAGTGAAGAACAGCACCGCAGAGGGCGCCAGCGCGATCCACGGCGCCGAGGTCAGATAGTCGCGGCCAAAGCCCAGCATGCTGCCGAGGCTGGTTAGAGGTGGCTGGATGCCCACTCCCAAGAAACTGAGGCCGCTTTCCAGCAGAATGATCTCGGGAAAAACCAGCGTCATGTTGACGATGATGACGTTCATGACGTTCGGTAGGATGTGCCGCAGGTAGAGCCGCAGCGGTCCGGCGCCTAATTGGCGCACCGCCAGCACATATGTCTGATTTTGCACCACCAGCGTGACGGAGCGCACCACGCGGGCGTAGCGCTCCCATCCTAGCAGCCCGACAACCAGAACGAACAGGATGAAGTGGTTGCCGAAAAAGGCCAGCATTGTCAGCGCGATGATCAGGAACGGCATCGACGCCTGAAAGTCGACCAGAGTCATGATCAGATCGTCAACAAGGCCGCGAAAATGCGTCGCCACCAAGCCCAGCACGGTGCCCAGAAGGGCGCCAATTCCGGTACCCAGAAGAGCGATCAGCAGGCTGGTCTGAACAGAAGCCAGGGTGCGGCTGAACACGTCGCGCCCCAGGTCGTCGGTGCCGAGCAGGTATTCGCCGAACGGATCGGGCGGGAGCAGCCGGGCGCGCAGGTTGATCGCAGCCATGTCGTGCGGCGCAAGAGCGTGCGCGAATATTGCGGCGAGCGTGATGACGGCCAGCCAGACGAAGGCGACGACGATGACTACTGGCAGGCGCCGGCGGCGGCGGCGGATCTTCGTCTTCGGAGTGGCGGCCGCGCCAATCATTGATTTCTCGGCGACGATCCGTGCCGCGTCCTGGGGTCGAGCCAGCCATAGAGCAGGTCGACGGTCAGATTGGCGACCACCATGCAGGCGGCGATCAATAGCAGCAGCGCCTGCACGACGGCCAGGTCACGGCTCTGCACCGACGCGACCAGCAGACGGCCCAAGCCGGGCCAGCCGAAAATGGTCTCGGTGATCGCAGCGCCGCCGATCAGGCCGCCGACGATGAAGCCGATGATGGTGATCAGCGGGATTGCGGCATTGGGAAAGGCATGCCGCCATAGCACTCGCCGTGGTGAGACGCCCTTGGCGACGGCGGCGGTAATGAACGGTCTATTCAGCACCTCCAGCATCGAGGAGCGGCAATATCTGGCGATGACCGCCGCTCCCGAAGCGCCGATGGTGATGACCGGCATGATCAGGCTGAGCGGGGTTTCGGCGCCGCTGCCAGGCAGCAGCCTCAACTGGACGGTGAAGACCAGAATGAGCAGGATGCCAGTGACATAGCTGGGAAGTCCGTGCGCCAGCACCACCAGTCCCATTACCAGCCGGTCAATGAACGAATTTCGGCGCACCGCCGCCAGCACCCCGGCGGGAATGCCGATCGCCAGCATCAGGAGCAGGCTCAGCCCCATAAGCAACAGCGTCATCGGCGCCCGCTCGGCGATGAGGCCGGTCACTGGAGACCGGCTGGCGTAGGATACGCCGAAATCGCCGGTTAAAACCGCCTTGAGATAGGCGAGGTATTGCTGATGTATGGGAAGGTCGAGACCCCACGCCTCGCGAAAAGCCAGCACCGATTCCGGCATCGCCTGATCCGACAGGACGGCCAGCGCCGGATCGCCTGACAGTCGCAGAACCACGAAGGCGAACGTGACCACCAGCCACAGCGTCAAGATCGACCGGGCGATCTTTTTCAGGAGCGCGCGAAGCAGGGTCACAGCCGAGCCGATGAAATGGCGGTGCAGTCACTGCGGTGGCCGGCGGGCTGGCCTGCTGAAACGCCGGGCGCAATCGGGCCTTTTTGACAGCGCCTGGGCACCAGATCCGGGCTGGCCGCGAGAAGCGCCCGCGTATAAGCGTGCTGCGGATGGCGAAAGATGTTTTCCGCCGGCCCGGTTTCGACCAGACAACCCTTATGCATCACACCGATATCGTCAGCGATGTGGCGGACGACGCGCAGGTCGTGACTGATGAACAGATAGCCGACTCCCAACCGGGTCCGCAGATCCGCCAGCAGGTTGATGACTTGCGCCTGAATCGAGACGTCGAGCGCCGAGACCGGCTCGTCGCAGACCAGCAGCCGCGGTGACAGAATTAGGGCGCGGGCGATGACCACCCGCTGCCGCTGGCCGCCCGATAGCTGATGCGGGAAGCGGCCATGCAGCTCCAGCCCGATGCCGACCGAGGCCAGCATCGCTTCGGCCCCGGCAACGCGTTCGGCGGCGGCGCCGATACGATGGATCGTCAGCGGCTCGACGACCTGATCCAGGACCGGCATGCGCGGATCGAGTGCGCTCATCGGATCCTGGAACACCATCTGCATTTCCCGGCGGAGTTCCTTCCAGCGCGCCGGCGTGACACTACTGATGTCCTCGCCTTGGAAGCGGACCTCTCCGCCGCTAGGCCGAGACAGACCCAGCACCAACCGGGCGACGGTTGATTTGCCCGAGCCGCTTTCCCCGACCAGGCCGTAGACCTTGCCGGCGTCGATCGAAAACGACACGTCGTCAACCGCCCGGAACAGCCGCGTGCGGCCGAGCATGCCGGCGCCAAGCCGATAGGTCATTGAGAGGTTGCGTACCTCAACTAGAGACACGGCCATTACCTGGCAGCGGATGGTGACAGGCGTAGGATTGCGCGCCGATCACGGTCGTTACCGGCGTCTGCGCCCGGCATAGGTCGGTGGCGCGCGGGCAGCGCGGCGCGAATGTGCAGCCGTCACCCCAAGCCGAAGGCGGAGGAACTGTGCCGTCGATCGACTGCATCTTCCCATCGCCGCCAGAGAGGCCGGGCATTGCCGCGATAAGCGCAGCAGAATAGGGATGAGCCGGCTGTTCAAGAAAGATCTCAACCGGCGCCTTCTCGACGATGCGGCCGGCATACATTACCGCCGCCGCGTCGCAGACTCGCGCCACGACGCCCAAGTCATGGGTGACAATCAACATGGTTACGCCGTATTCGCGCTGCTTCTCGACCAGCAGGTCAAGGATCTGTGCTTGGGTCGTCACGTCCAGTGCGGTGGTCGGTTCATCCGCGATAATCAGGTCCGGATTACCCACGAGGGCCGAAGCGATCATCACCCGCTGGTTCATCCCTCCCGACAGCATGTGCGGATAACTGGCCAGGCAACGCTCGACATCTTCGATACCGACCTGGCCTAGCAGTTCCCGGGCCAGGTTGCCCCCCCTTGCCTCGGGGCGATGAAGGCGTATCACCTCTCGCAGCTGCCTGCTGATGGTCTGGATCGGGTTGAGCGCGCCGATCGCGTCCTGGAATACCATTGCGATGCGTTTGCCACGCAGAGGCCGGAACGCCTCGGGCGCCAATCCAATCAGTTGTATGCCGTCGAAGTGAACGTCGCCGGCAACCTCTGCCGCGGCGCCGAGCAGGCCCGCGATCGCCATGCAGGAGACGCTCTTGCCCGAGCCGCTTTCGCCCACCAGCCCAAGGATCTCGCCAGCATCGGCGTCGAAACCTAGGTCCAGCACAACAGGCAGCGGCCCGCCGTCGCCTTCGAAGCTCACGGTCAGACCGGAGACGGACAGGATAGGCACTCGTCCTCCCCGCCCACTGTCCGTTTCTGTCATCATCCTTCGATCGTCAGGTTTTCCTTGCGAAAATCCATATATTCTGCCGGAAGCGGCGTCCAGTCGATGCCCTTAGCAAGGCCATAGAACATGCCGAAGTCGTGCAGCACGGTCCCCGGCGGATCGTCATTGTGGTAAATCTCCATCATCCTGCGCCACGCCGCCTTGCGCGCTGCGGGATCAAGATTGGTTTCGAGGATATTCGACTGCTCATTGAACTCCGCATTGGCCCATTCCTTGTTCGCGCGCTGTACCGGCCCGTAGGGACCATAGAGCCGCCACCAGCCGCCCAGTGGGTCGGGATAGACCATCGAGTTCGACCAGTTGCGAATGCCGCGACCTTCGGGCACCAGAATTTGCTGGCTGTTCTCCTTGAATACCAGCTGTACGTTCAGCCCCACCGCTTTCCACATCGCCACCAGAACTTCTGCGGTCTGCGTCTCGAATGTATAGTTGGTGCCGGTGATACGGTATTCTATGGCCGTCCCGTCGTATCCAGCCTCCTTCACCAGCGCGGCGGCCTCGTCCGGCTCGAACGAATAGGCCGGCCAGTCGGTGAAGTAGAGATCCCCGAATCCCGGCCACTGATTACCGTTCGGCACACCAATGCTGCTGCCCCAGAGCTGCTCGGTGATCAGGTCGCGATCTATCGAGAGCGTCAGCGCCCGCCGGATGCGCACGTCCTGCAGTACCGAATTGGTGGTGTCGTAGACGATGGTGCGGTTGTTGGCGACCTTGCCGCCGACGACTGAGCCACCGGCTGATTTTGCCATGTCGAACTGATCCGGGGTGAGCTCGGTAATGATCTGGAATTGCCCGGAGACGAGGCCGGCGAGGCGCGAAGACACCTCGGGCGCGACCTGAAATTTCAGCGTCGCCGCATTGGGCGCCCCAGCGAAGTAGTCTTTGAACGCGTCGAGCTGGACGTAGTCGCCGGCCCGGAACTCGCGCACCTTGTATGGGCCGGTACCCACCGGCGCGGCCTGCCAGGCATCGAAGCTGGCGGCTTCGTTGTAGGCCCGTTTGCAGACGATCTGCGCAGGAAAGGTCGCCACCCGCATCTCCAGGAGAGGGTCCGGGCCGGTGGTGACGAAGCGAACCACGGTGGGTGACAGGGCTTCGACGTGCGTGATGGTGCCCAGCGTCGCCCTCGTCATCGGATAGCCCGGCGAGCCTTCCGCCGAGAGACGTTCGGGACCGAAGGTGAAGGCCACGTCATCGGCCGTAAAAGTGTCGCCATTGTGGAACGTGACGCCCTCGCGAAGAGTGAAGTCGACTGTTCGGTCGTCGACCCGCTTCCAAGATTTCGCCAGCCAGGGCACCAAGCGGAAATTGTCTGCTTCATCAAAGCGCAGCAAGGTGTCGAAGATGCTGAAGTGAACCCGCCAGGATTGCGTCGAGTACTCGATGCAAGGCTCCAGCGAGGCGGGGTTCCGCGAAACGCCGACGACTACATCAGTTGCACCCTGGGCGAAGGCGGGGAGTGCAAAGAGCGACTGGGCCGAGACGCCGCCGGCGATGATCTGACCAAACTGCCGGCGATTCAGCTGAGCAAGTGCAGAGCAATTTGACTGCATGAGCGCTTCATCCTTTCCTGGCCATTTGGCCAACGCGTTGCGGAAGGTTGTCTGATTACGATCATAACCAAACCACACAATCCGTCAATTGAGTCTTCCACTTTTCGTGCTACTGGGCTACCCACAATTAATTTATATATATGTATCAATATCTTAATAAGAAGATTGCACGGCTTGGAAAGTTGTGATTTTGTGGCTTTGTGAAGGATTTACGTAGTGGTCGCCACTTAACAGGGAGAACCGGGATTGGGGATGACCTCACATGATGGCCCTGTCGTGCGCATTTCCGCACTGCGCCAGCAACAACTGCTGGAGCGGCTCCTGCGTGATCAGGCGCTCCGGGTGGCGGCACTGTCGGAAGAGTTCGACGTTTCGCGGGAAACCATCCGGCGCGATTTGAAGGTGCTGGAACGAAGAGGCAGGCTGAAACGGGTCTACGGCGGGGCCGTCGCCACGCCCTCAGCCGGCATTCGTCCGCTGATCGAGCGTGAGCGTATCAACCAGACGGGAAAGGCGACTATCGCGGCGCTGGCCCGCGATCTAGTCAAAGAAGGCGACAGCGTCTTCATCGGCGAGGGCACGACCACACTGGCGCTCGCCCGGCTGCTGTCCGGCCATGTCCCGTTTCGATGCACCACCAATATGATCGACATCGGCGCCGCGCTTGGCCACGGCGATAATCACGAGATATTCCTGACCGGCGGGCGGCTTTATCCCGATCACGGGATCCTTGCCGGCCATGCAGCGATTTCGATGGCGCAGAGCCAGATTTACGACATCGCTTTCGTAGGAACCAGCAGCATCACACTCGATGTTGGCTGCTTGGACCACGAGCGGATGCTGTCCGAGATGAACAAGGCGTTGACCAACCGCGCCAAGCGCCTGATCGTACTGGCCGACGGTTCCAAGTTCGGCGCCAGCGCCCGTTTCGTCACCTACGAGCTCGGCGCCATCGATACTCTGATCACCGATGCGCGGCCGGGGCGGGCCTATCTGGCCGCTCTCGATGACGCCGAAGTGGAAGTCATCTGCCCGTGACCGAAACACCGATCTACGTGCTGAGGCACGGACAAACAGAATGGAACGTTGAGGGCCGGCTGCAGGGCCACCGCGACTCGCCGCTCACACCGCATGGGCGCGAACAGGCGCGGCGGATGGGGGTCGCCCTTGCCGCACGGCTTGCATCTGGCGGCGTCGACGTGGCCGTCAGCCCGCTGGGGCGGGCATTGCAAACCGCCGAGATCGTGATCGGTCAGTTGAATGGCCTCGCCGTGACTTGGCGAACCGATCCGCGCCTACGCGAGATCGGCGTCGGCCAGTGGGAAGGCTTAACCTTCTCCGAGGTCGTGGCTCGCGGTGTGCAGTTCCCGCCTGACCGTGACGACGACTGGTTCCTCGACGCGCCGGGGGCCGAGACACTGGAGGGAGTCGTCGACCGCATCGGGGCCTTTCTTGCGCAGAAGTTAGACCGGCCGCTGGTAGTTGTTTGCCATGGCCAGACCGGAATGCTTCTGCGGGGATTGTACATGGGGCTTTCGCCCCACGAAGCTCTCGGCTTGGACCAGCCGCAGGACGCCTTCTACCAACTGACGCAGGATACCGAGGAACGGATTTCTTGTATTGCTGCTGCCGGCAACACCAAGGACAACGGCGATGAAGTCACCTGATGCTACTCACGGCGGCGATCCCGATCCGTCGAACATCCACGGCAAGCTCCTACCACCCGAGCGGCATGTGCAGCTGATCGTCGTCGGTGCGGGTCCGGCCGGACTGGCGGCGGCGACCGAGTCCGCGGCCCTGGGTGTCGAGGTGATGCTGGTCGAGGAGCACCCAATCGACCGGGCTTTGATGGGAATGGACATTCCGCTGCGCTTCGGTGGGCGCATGGACGGATCCGCCGGCGCCCGAGGTGCGGTGATCGAACGGTTGGTGGATACCCGGCCCGCCATTCAGCACGCGTTCGAGGTGGGGATCGACATCCAGCTCGGCGTTTCGGCCTGGGGCCTGTTCCCTTCCGAAGTGAGCGCCGCGATGCCGGCGCCGATGCTGGGCCTGACCGACGGAACGCGGTCCTGGATGGTCGGCTACGACCGCGTCATCGTCGCCACTGGCGCCCGCGATCTGGGACTGGCTTTCCCTGGCTGGGGTGCCCTCGGAGTGGTCGGAGCACGCGGCGCCGAGGAGTTGATCGGCACATATCGCGCCTTTTCGGGGCGCCGGATGGTCGTCCTTGGCACCGGACCGCTGGCGCTGCGCGTCTGCCGCATGGCCATCAAGGCCGGCATCCACGTGCCGGCGGCGGTCGAAGTGGACACGGGTGACCTGCCGGCAGACATCAGCGCCGGATTCGAACAACTGGGTATCACCGTCCGCCAGGGCTTCACGGTCGAGGCGGTCGTCAGCCAAAGCGCCGGTGTCACCGGGGTCCGATTGATCCCCTTGGTCGCCGCCGATCCGCGGCAAGGAGACGAGATCGCCTGCGACACTATCTGCTCGGCCGTTGGTGCGGTCCCGTCGGTGGAACTGCTCGCGGCGGCAGGCTGCGCCACGGTGTTCGATCCAAATCTCGGCGGCCATTGCCCGAAGATCGATGCCGCGATGCGCACCTCGAACCGCGCCATCCTTGCGGTCGGCGACTGCACCGGACTGGGCGATACCGAAATCGCTTCGCCTGACGCCGCAATCATCCAGGGGCGCGTCGCCGCGCAGACGGTCGCACGAGACCTCGGTCACGATACCGGCGCCACGGCGTCCGCCAGCCAGCGGACTGGCAGGCGTGATCAGATCGCGTGTTGGGACAGGTGGCTGCAGGCCTCATGCGCGGCCGGAGGCGACAGGCTGGAAATCTGCCTCTGCGAGAACGTGGCGCTACGCGATCTGGTCGGGCTCCGGCCTCCGGGCTACCTGCAGGAGACCTATGGCGCGGCGCTTTACGACAGGGGCTTCGGCGCGCTGCTGGCAGAGCCGCCGGTCAATCAGGACCAGATCAAGCGCTTAACCCGTGCTGGGATGGGGGTCTGCCAAGGCCGCCGCTGCCGCGATCAGGTCGCGCTGCTACTGGCCGCCAGCACCGGGACCGGTATCGCCGACATCCCCCTCGCCAGCTATCGCCCGCCGGTCCGGCCGCTGCCGCTGTCGGTGTTGGCACCCGAACGGGAACTGCCACTTATCAGCGAAACTTGGGTCTCCTGGTTCAGCATTGCAACGCAATCGCTGCCTTCCGATGCGGACCTCACGGAAGATAAACCCGATGACTGACGGCGGCGCCTCGGTCATCGTCATCGGCGGCGGCGCAACCGGGCTCAGTGCCGCCTGGTGGCTGGCGCGGTCTGGCCACGACGTTCTGGTGATCGAGCGCGGCGTGATCGGTGCCGAGGCGTCGGGACGCAATGGCGGTGGCTGCACCCATCCGAACAGCCCGCTATTCCGCGAAGAGCAGAGGCTCTGGCCTGAATTGGACCGCTTGCTCGGCTATCCCACCGAATTCCAGCCGCACCGACTGCGCATCACTCTGACGCCAGAGGAACTTGACCATTACTGGAATCGCGGCGCTGGCGCGGCGATGCGCCAGGGCTTCGAGGTGGAAGTGCTGGACCAGCATCAGGTGCGCGACTTGGTGCCGATCGTCGGTGATGAAGGGCATGGCGGCATTTTTCTAAGGTTCGGCGGCCATGCCAATCCACAACGTACCATGCTGGCCTATGCATTCGCCCTGCGCGATCTGCAAGGACGAATCCTCCAGCACACCACCGTGACCGGCGTCGAGACTACCGGCGGCCGGGTTTCGCGCGTCCTCACCTCGCGTGGCAGTTTCGGCTGCGATGCACTGGTGATCGCCGCCGGGCCGCATACCGCTGCCCTGCTTGCACTGTTGGGGGTGACGCTGCCGCTGGCCTCTGCACGGGCCGAGATGCTGGTGACCGAGCCAATCCCAACGTTGCCATTCGGTGGCGGGGATGGACACGGACTTTATGGCCGCCAGACGCTGCGTGGCAATCTTGCTTATGGCGGCGGTCCGCATGACTGGATCGACCTCGACGACATGAACGAGCCGGAGAAACCGGTGACACCGATGATCCGCAGCCTAGCGGGCCGCTTGACCAGCCTGTTCCCGAAGGCGGCGCATGTTCGGGTGATCCGCAGCTGGTCCGGGGTGATCGAGAACACGCCCGACGGCCGCCCGGTGATCGAGCGCCTGTTCGACCCTGAAAACGTCACCATTGCGACCATGTCCAGCGTCGGCTTCGGCCTGTCGCCGGCCAGCGGCCGGGCTATCCGCGACCTCGTGCTGGACGGCGCTTGCAGCTTTGCCAAGCTCGAGTCGCTATCACTGCGCCGTTTTGCGAAGCTTCCGGTGGACTGGCGCCGTACGGCCGGCTGGGTTGGCTGATCGGTGGCGCCCCGGGGCGGTCCAATTTCCGCCGGAGCGTTCGTCGGCCGGCAGTCGCGAAATTGCTGATCAGCCGAATGCCGACGTTTCTCAGTTAGATGGGATCAGTGCTGTCATACGACGTATCGGATAGCCCGGGCGTGACCCGCCAGCCGGCGCAGCTTTGCGTTCCACGCCAAGCCCGCCGACCGAATCAAGGTGTTGATCTTGAAGCGGGCTGGCCTGTCGCCGGTCCACAAGCGGCTGGACCACAACACTCGCGACCGAAGGATTGGCTTGCCCGATTGGTGGGCCGCCCACGGCGGGTTGGCAGAGGTCAGGGCATGGAGATGTAGTCGCCGGAGACGAATCCGATGGTTCTGATGGCCGAGTGCTCCCGAGACCTTTACAGGCCATTGAAACAAGAAGACTTTCACGGACGGGAGAGGACATCGTCACGCCTCCCTCAGAAAGGCGCGCCAGACGTTCTCTTCGATCCGGACGAGGCGTTCTGATCCGCCGAGCCGGCGAATTGGAAGGAGGCCCGCCTTGATCCAGCGGCGCACCGTGCGCGTGCAGACGCCGGCCTCCTCCGCCGCGTCGCGAATGGTCAGGAGGCGCGGGCTCGCGATCTTTCGGGTCATCGATCACGCTCCGTCCCGGGTCGCACGAGTTGGGCCTCGAGCCAGGCTGCGACGTCCGTCGGGCGGTAGCGCACGCTGCGGCCGATCCGGAGGAAGGCCGGTCCCTCCCGTCGCGACGGCGCCAGCTCGAGATGGCGCTTCGATATCCCGCAGGTCTCGGCGACCTCGTCGCGGGTCATCAGGCGGGTGATCGTCTCGGGCTTCATGACGCGGCCTCGGGTTGCTTTCTCTTGCGAAGCACCCTCGGCTGCGTCGCCACGCCCGTCACATGCGGAAAACAGTGTAATTTTTGGAGGCGTTTTCCCGCATGCGGCTCAGCGCCGGGCGCGGATCGCCGTCCTGATCCGCGTCGCCGCCGCCGTCGGGTCGATCCCGGGCGCGAGTCGCTCGATCAGCGCGAGCGAGAAATCGAAAAGCAAACCGCTCTCAACACCTGTCTCTCGATCGACGACCCGGCCGGTGTTTCCAGTCAGCTGCTTCAGGATCACGCGGACGTCCTTGACGAGCAGCTCATAGTGGCCGCGCGCCCGAGGCCGAACTTCGACATGTTCGAGGCTCGCCTTCAGCGAACTGAGCGCCTTGTCGACATCCTCGCCGGAGGGAAGGAGCGAGCTTCCGAACTCGTCGGACAACGCGCGGCGGAACGCGAGATAGCCGTCGAACGCCCTCCGGGTATTTTCGAGATGGCGGCGCGCGGCGCGGCGCTGGTCATCGGACATCTGATGGACGCCGTCGGGCTCCGGCGCGCTCAACGTTGCGAATGCCTCGGCGATGAAGGCAAGCCCCGCCAGCCGCTCCGCGAGGCGTTCCGGCGTCACTGGCGTCTTTACCGTCGGCCTCCGCTCCGCCTCCAGTCGGGATGACCATTCGTGCAGAAATGCCGGTCCAAACACCGCTTCCAGAGTCGGCAGGTCCTCGGTGTCGAACGCGTCGTCGTTGACGAGGGATTCGTCATAGGGAACAGGATCGGCCGCCGGAGGGACGTCAAGGTTCCATGTTGGGTCGGGGCGGCGGTCAGGCATCGGCGTTCGGACTCCGCCATCAGATCGGTCGCGCGAGTATGCCGGTATGTTTGACGGAAGGGAGCATCAGGGAAACATGAAAATGCATCACTGACTTCGGGATCGCGGCCATCTCGTTTGTCGCGGCTTACGCCAGTCGTATCGCCATTGATCTCTCCCCGCTCGTGGCGCTCATGTCGCCGATGCGTGGAGGAGCCTCCGGTTCCGACTGTTCGGATTACCGAAGCCGCCTCTAGGCGACATGATCCCACAGCTCCAGACTGCGGCCGTTGGGCGGCAGGTGGAAACGCTGGAAGTAGAGCGGCACGTCGCGGAAGCTATGGGCGCGGTTCGACCACAGAAGGCCGGCGGCGCCGGGCTCGACCCCGATCAGCGCGCAGACGCGCGCCGGGATCGCGGCGAAGTCGATCCTTTGCGAGATACGGAGCGCCGGCGCATTGAAGCGCGTGGCGAGCAGATGAGTGAAAGCGACGCCGTCCAGCGCCTGCGGCGTGTAGTCCAGGAACATCGCGAAGCGGCTCGCAGGCAGATAGAACTCGCCAAAGGCGGAGAATTCCCGGTTCACGCTGACCAGCCGCGTAATGCGCACGAAATCCTTTTCATCACGGAAAAAGTCGCACCATGGTCCCGCCTCGCCGCAGCGCTCGACGGACAGCACCTTGGGATACACCGGCAACTGGCGGCCGGTGTCATCGACAAAGCGGAAATAGCGGATTTCAGCGGCGTTGACCGCAGGCGCGGCGACATAGGTGCCGTCGCCATGCCGGCGCACCAGCAGACCATCCTCGGCCAAGAGCCGCAGCGCCTTCTGCACGGTGCCAAGACTGACCGGCATGCGCTGGGCGAACTCGGCTTCCGGAGGCAGCCGGTCGCCCGCCTTCCAGCGTCCAAGCTCGATAAGCTGCAGGATCTGGTCATAGAGCAGCCGGTATTTCGGCCCGGCGCCGCGAACGCCGTTCGCCATGGCGAGGGAGTGCGAGATTTCATCCAGGGATTTGACTGACACGAGCCGCCTTCCGCTTGCCAGCACCGACGAAAGCCCTAGACGGGATAACGCCTCATTGCTACAGTCCTATATAGTTTAAAATGCGCCGGAGGGAAACATGGACGTCACGGCCAAGCCGCTGTGCGCCCCGCGGGGACTCTGGCGCGCCTTACCCGCATCCAGAGTCGGGGCCTCGGCGGCCATGGTGATGGGGGCCGGGCGAGGCGCCATCCGCCGCCGCGCCAGCTCCGTCGCCGGCGCGCGCCAGCGATAATGGACTGCATGCGCTTGAAGGACTGCACGCCATTCTCAGGCGCGGCGCGGGCGGGCGTATCCGCCTCCCGCGAACGCGAGAGGGCGGGTTTGATCCTCATGGAGATTCGGCTGCGCTGACTGCATGTCGCGCGCGAATGTTTCGGCCGAACACGAATACCGCAACAACAAGCAACCGGGAGACTGCAATGAAGACAATGCGCACCACCTTGAGCGCGGCGCTGATGGCCTTCGGCGCCGCAGCGACGACGACGGCTGCGAACGCGACGGAGCTGCATCTCGGCACTTACGTGACCACCGCCGATATCCGCTACAAGGGTCTGGAGAAATTCGCCGACCTGGTGAAGCAGAAAACGGACGGGCGGGTCACGTTCAAGCTGTTCCCGTCCAGCACGCTGGCGCCGCTGCCCAAGGCCTGGGATGCCGTGACCGCCGGCCTGGCCGACGCCGCGGCGACGCCCCTCGTCGACGCTCGGGTGTCCTGCTACAGGAAGGTGTTTTTCGCGCCAACCCCGATCGACTACAGCAAGCACGTCGAATTCGACAGAAAGCTGATGGCGCTCATCGGCAAGCAGTTCGAGGAGGCTGGCGCGGTGGTGCTGATGTCCTCGAACTTCTCCTATGATCAGGAATGGTTCTTCCGTGAACCAATCGAGAAGCTCGACCAACTCGAAGAGCGCCTGGTTCGCTCGGTCAGCCCGATCGTAACCAAGACCATCGAGTTGTGGGGCGGCTCGCCGGTGTTCATTCCGCCGGCCGAAACCTATCAGGCCGCCGAACGCGGCGTCGTCGACAGCATCAACATGGGCGTGGCGACATCTCAGTCGCTCGGCCTCTTCGAAGTGCTGCCGTATATGGTGAACGCCGACCTCTACTACGGCAACACCGTCTACACCATGAACAAGGACCGCTTCGACGAGCTTTCTCCGGAGGATCAGAAGGCGGTTCTGGCGGCGGCCAGCGAGGCCGAGGAATGGACCTCTCCGCGCTATACCGACTGGATCGACCGCAAGGTCGGCGACGCGGTAATGAACGGCGGCCTGAACGCCCGTTCCGTCAGCAAGGACGACCGCGCCCGCATGGTGGCGCAGCTTCAGGACGGCTGGTGGGACGAGGTCAAGCAGGATGAGAATTGCGGGCCCGAGCTCGGCGCCGAGGTCGAAGCCTTGTTCGAGGCCTACGCATTTTGAGGCTGCCTGCTGACGACAGCGGCGGCGTGGGGCGGTTGCGTCGTGGTTTCGCATGGGCGGCGGACGGGCTCGCCTGGTTCGGCGCCGCCTTGATGGCGGTCGTGACCTTGTGGATCAGTTACGGCGTCGTGGCGCGCTATGCGTTCCGCGCGCCCGACGCGCTGGTCACCGAGGCCACGGCGCTGCTGCTGGTGCCGATTGCGTTTCTCGGGCTCGCCCATGCGTTCAAGAGCGACGCGTTGCCGCGGGTCACGCTGCTGCTGGACGTGCTGCCGGGGCCGGTGAAGCGGGCCCTGGATATCTTCAACCTGATGCTGATGGCGGCGATCGGCGTCTTCTTCGCCACCGTCGCGGTCAAAGCCGTCTCGCGCACATGGCGCAACGGTTCGGTCTCCAACGTGATCGAGTGGCCCGAATTCTGGTTGTGGATCCCGGTCGCGCTGGCGTTCGTCGTCTTCATAGGTCTTGCGATGATCCGTCTTGCCGAGAATTTCCTCGGCGGGGAGCGTTGAGATGGAGTGGTACGAGGCGCTCGCCGGCATTCTGGCGCTGTTGCTTGTGCTCGTCGCCATCGGCCTTCCGCTGCCCTTCGCGCTGGCCGGCGCCGCGATCCCGTTCTTCTGGCATGTCCAGGACCTGCGCCGGGCCCTGATGGGCGCGGAGTTCATGATCTGGCAGACCTGGTTCAACTACATCCTGCTGGCGGTGCCGCTGTTCGTCTTCCTGGGGGAGCTGGTCGGCCGCTCGAATATCGGCACGGCGCTCTACCGCGCGATGCATCGCGGGGTCCGCATGCCGGGATCGGCGGCCATCGGCAGCGTCGGCGCCTGCGCCGGTTTCGGCGCCGTCTGCGGCTCAAGCATGATCGGGGCGCTCACCATCGGCGGGGTCGCGCTGCCGGAGATGCTGCGGCTCGGCTATGACCGGCGCCTGGCCGCCGGCGTCGTCGCGGCCGGCGGCACGCTCAGCGTGCTGCTCCCGCCCAGCCTTATCCTGCTTTACTTCGGCATCATCACCGACACCTCGATCGGCCAGCTTTTCGTCGCCGGCGTCGCGCCGGGCCTGGTGATGACCCTGCTCTTCGCGCTGGTGGTGTTGGGCTGGCGCCTGTTCGACCCGTCTGGCGTGCCCGCGCGCGCCGACGGGCAGCGCTTCGATTGGCGCGATCTGGTGGTCGGCGTGTCTCCGGTTCTCATCATCGGCTTCGTCATCATCGCCTCGATCTACTTCGGCGTCGCCACGCCCACCGAAGCGGCCGCCGTCGCGGTGGTGTTCACCTTGCTGCTCGCCTTCGCTTTCGGCGGCCTCACCGTCGCGGCCCTCGGCCAGGCGTTGCTGGCGACCATGCGCACCATGGGCTTTCTGGGGTTGATGCTGGCGGGGGCGCTGCTGTTCGGCTACGTGCTGAATTTCTATGGCGTGCCGCAGGAGTTGGCCGCCGCGCTGACCGCGACGGCGTTGCCGCCGACCGTGCTGATTTGCCTGATCATTCTCTTTTATCTGGTGATCGGCATGTTCCTTGAGCCAACCTCGATGCTGTTCATCACCTTGCCGACGGTGTTCCCCATCGTGCAGGCGCTCGGCTTCGATCTGGTTTGGTTCGGCATCGTCTTCACCATCACCATGGAGATCGCGGTGTTGACGCCTCCGGTCGGGCTCAACCTGTTCGTCATCCAGGGGCTGGCCCCCGACAAGGTGTCGATCACCGATGTCATCGTTGGCAGCCTGCCCTTCGTCGCGATGCTGGCGATGATGATCGTATTGCTGTTCCTGTTCCCCAACCTGGCGCTCTGGCTGCCAAACGTACTGAGGTGAAACGATGATCAACTACGTCCGACGCGGGCAAGGGCCGACGCTAGTTCTGGTGCACGGCTTTCTCGGCGGCAGCTGCCTCTGGCGGCCGGCGATGGCGCATTTCGCCCGCTTCTTTGACACCATCGCCGTCGATCTGCCGGGTTTCGGGGCCAGCGCCGCGTCGCCAGCGCCAGGCGCGCCGCGCGACTTCAGCGCAGCCGTTTTCGAACAGCTGGACGCGCTTGGAGTGGAGCGTTTCCATCTTGTCGGCAGCTCGATAGGCGGCTTCATCGTGCAGGAGATGGCGCTGGCGCAACCGGACCGCGTTGAGCGTCTGGTGATCTACGGGAGCTCCGCCTTCATCGATACCGCCGCGCGCTTCGAGACCGTCGGGGAGTCAGTGGCGCGCTTTCGCCGGGACGGGCTGGCCGCGACGGCGACGCGCATCGCCGAAACCTGGTTCGTCGAGGGAGCGGACACCCCGTATTTTGACCTCTGCCGCGAAGCATTGACGAATGTCGACGTGGAAAAGGCGGCCGCGACGCTCGCCGCCTGCAGCGATTGGGACATTCGCGCGCGCCTGGCCGAAATCGCGATGCCGACTCTGGTCATCGCCGGCGAGCGTGATCGATCCTTTTCGCTGGAGCAGTTCGTCGGCTTGCGCCGCGGCCTGCCGGACGCGCAACTGGCCATTCTGCCGGACTGTGCGCATATCGCGCATCTGGAGCGGCCCGCGTTGTTCAACCAGGTCGTCACCGAGTTTCTGCTGGCGTCGCCGCGCCGCGCGGAGTGAGTTCGCCCTTGATTGCGGCTGCGGCCTCTCCTGGAGTGCGCCCCTCGGATTGGACAGATTGAGCGGCTTGCGATTGACCGGGGTCGGGCTTTCTGAGGAATAAGGCCAATGCCCAGACACCGCAGCCACAGCATCGACTTCAAGCGTCAGATCGTTGCCGAGTACCACGCCGGGGAGACGCTTCACGCGCTCGGCCGACGCCATGACCTGCCTCGCAACCTGATCCGGATCCGGGTCGAGAAGGCGGAGGCCGGTTCGCTCGACCAGGACATGGCGTCGGCCGAGCTGCTGACCGAGTGCGAGGCGCGGATCGCCGCGCTCGAGCGGCTTGTCGGACGTCAAGCACTCGAGATCGAGTTTCTAAAGGGGGTTCAGAATAACGCACGCTCCCCGAGAAGCGCGCCTATATCCGCGACGAGCGGCCCCGCGGCCTCTCCATCGAACGGGGGTGTGCGCTGGTGGACGTGCCATGCTCCACCTTCTACGCTGCGCCAGAGACAAGGCTGTCCGACGACGTGATCGTAGCGGAAATCCGCACGATCACCGACGAGTTCGAGTGCTATGGCTACCGCCATGTCGGCGTCGAGCTCCGCCATCGAGGCCAAATCATCAACGCCAAGAAGGCTCGTCGGCTGATGCGCGAGCATGACCTCACCCCGCGGAGAAGACGGCGCTTCACCCGCACCGCAGACAGCGACCACGACGGGCCGATCTTCCCGTTCGTCGCACGCGACTTCGAGGTCCATGGCCCCGACCAACTCTGGGTGGCGGACTTGACCTACGTCGCCATAGGCGCCGGCTTCGTCTATGTGGCGGTCGTTCTCGACGCCTGAGCGAGGCGACAGAAATGGCCGTTCATCGCTAGCAGGTAGGGCTCCACTCTAACGGCATCCTTTTCGCGGGCATGCAGGTGCGATTTTCTGACCTACCGCGCCTAACCGGCAACCCGGCCGAGGAAATTCAACTTCGGCCGGGACTCCAGGTTACGAGAGTATGAGTGTAGTGCGGCAACACGAAGGAGACGGATCGGATGCGCTGCGCGATTCTCGACGATTATCAGAACGCCGCCCTCTCGATGGCGGACTGGGGGTCGCTGACGAGGCAGGTGGAGATCACGGTGTTCAACGCTCCGATCGGTGGCGCCGCGGAAATCGCCGCCGCCCTGGCGGATTTCGAGATCATCTGCCTGATGCGCGAGCGCACGCCCTTCACCGCCGAGATTATCGGGGCGCTGCCGAAGCTCAGGCTGATAGCGACCTCCGGAGCGCGCAATGCGGCGATCGACGTTGCTGCGGCGAATGCCCGGGGGGTGAGCGTGTGCGGCACCGACTCGGCCGTGCACCCCACGGCTGAGCTGGTCTTCGCCCATATGCTCGAATTTGCCCGAAAGGTTGGCCATGAGAACGCGCGGCTGAAGGCCGGCGCCGTCTGGCAGGAGACGATCGGGCTAGATCTCAGCGGCAAGACACTGGGCGTTCTCGGGCTCGGCCGTCTCGGCGAGCGGGTTGCTCGCATCGCCGCAGCATTCGAGATGAACGTGATCGCCTGGAGCGAGAACCTCACCGCGGAGCGCTGCGCGGAACTGGGCGTCGGCCATGTATCGAAGACAGACCTGTTCCGGGCTTCCGACTTCCTCTCGATCCATCTCCAACTCTCTCAGCGTACGCGCGGCCTCGTGGGCGCGGAGGCGCTCGCACTGATGCGGCCGGGCGCAATTCTCGTAAACACCTCTCGCGGCCCGATCGTAGAGGAGGGAGCGCTCTTAGACGCCGTCCGGGCGGGCCGCATCGCCGGCGCCTGTCTCGATGTCTATGACGAAGAGCCGCTGCCGCTCGAACATCCCTATCGCGCCGAGCCGAAGATCCAGATCTCGCCGCATCTCGGCTATGTGACCGAAGCGAACCTCCGGCTGTTCTACGGCCAGATGGTCGAGGATATCCGCGCGTTCGCCGAAGGGAACCCGGTGCGGGTTGTCGCCTGACGTCGCCCACTCCGGCGCAGGCGTGTCTTGCAACGGAATCCTATCTGTTTGAACCGTGGGGGTTTCCGTTCGGAGGTTTGGTCTGATTCAAGATGTCCACCTGAGACAGAGGCCGGTGGACATGTCGAAAGCCTTTCCCTCGATCTTCGCACCCAGATCCAGCAGGCCGTTCCGGATGGAGCCAGTCACACCCCGCCCGCTTCGCCGTCAGTGCTGCAAGCGTGGTCACATTGCCGTCGGGCGACAAGGTGGTTGGTTTTGCTCTTTCCCGACAGCCGGTCTGCGCGAATTGACCTGAAGTCGGGCGCCTCCCAGAACTTCACTTTGGCGGCCGCCACGTGGATCCGCAGATCCGGACGCAGCCGTCCCTTTACCCCGTCGACGAGCAACCCGCCGACATGATCCATATGCATGTGCGTCAGCACGACGTCCGTCACGGAGGCGAGATCGACGCCAGCAGCCTCCAATCTCCCGATCAATTGTCCGGCTCGCGGCAGGTTAAGATTCGGGTCCAGCACGAGCCCGGCGTCAATGATGACGGTCCGCCCGCCGCTATGCGCCATGGCCACGTTCAGAGCTCAGTCGAAGGCCTCAGGAGGCAAGAACATGTCGTCCACCCTCCCTGTCGCCAGAAAGGGCAAAAGTGGCCGACTTTTACGCCGGCCGCTGGAGTGGGCCCCTTGGGCCGGGCACGATCAGGCAGCGTCTTTGACCGGCGGCCGGGCGTGCTTCTTTTCGTACTGGTCGGGATTGAGATAGCCAAGCGATGAATGAAGGCGCCTGGCGTTGTACTTCTCGATGAATGCCGGGAGTTCGAAACCGCAACGTCCTCGGCGGTTTCGAACTCGAGCGGATAGACGCCGTCTTCAGCGTCAAGCTTCTTCCCGTCAGCGAAAATGACGTCGTCGCGCAGGTCGAATGAATAATGAAGTCTGTCTTCCGAGATCTCCGGCATGGCGGCGGCGACTTCGCGATGCAGCGTGCCATCGGGCGCGGTGTACACTAGGTTGCTGCAGGTCAGGATCGGCAAAGCTCCGAAATCATGGTTCGGTACTCCCAGGGATGCAGGTGCGGCAGCGCGCCGAGGATCGAAGCGGTGATGAACCCGTCGCCCCGGGGATTGGCGAAGCTGGATCTCGTGCCGATGCCGGTGGCCAAGCTGAATGCGCCGGCGTCCGCCAGTTTCAAGGCGGTCCGGCGGCTAGGTTGACGTCGCTGCATGTGGGCATCCTCCGCTTTATGTTCTTGCTTCGGGGAACGGATGGTGGGTGCGCCAATGCTCGGCTATATCGAGCCGCCGAGTGATCCACACATTCTTGTGCGCTGAGACATAGTCGAGAAAGCGCTCCAGCCCTGCTGCGCGCGCTGGATGACCGATGAGCCGCATGTGAAGGCCCACCGACATCATTTTTGGGGTGCCTTTTCCTTCGCGCCACAGCATGTCAAAACCATCCTTCAAAAACTCGAAGAATTGACCACCGGTTGCTATGCCGCCATTAATGAACTTCCCATCATTGTGAGTAAGGCTGTACGGAACGACGAGATGGGGATCCCCATTAACTTTAGTCCAGTAAGGCAATTCGTCGTCATAGGCGTCGCTATCATAGAGAAATCCGCCTTCTTCCATCAAAAGCTTTCTGGTGTTTACACTGGGGCCATACCGACAATACCAGCCCAACGGCCGCTCGCCGATCGTCTGCTGCAAGGATGCGATTGCTTTTCGAATGTGTTCGCGCTCCTCCTCCTCGCTCAGATGATAATGGGGCACCCAGCGCCATCCGTGGCAACAGACGTCAAACCCTGAGGAGGCGATGGCCGCAGCCGCCTTCGGGTTGCGCTCGATCGCCAATGCGCATCCAAAAACGGTCAGCGGCAGACCTCGCTCCTGGAACAGGCGCATCAAGCGCCAAAAGCCGACTCTCGAGCCGTAGGCGAACATGCCCTCGCCCGCGAGGTCGCGCCCCTTTACGCCCGGATCGAGCGGAGCCTCGGTCAGCCCGGTTTCGGTATAACCCTCGCCATCCTGAACCGAGGGCTCTGAGCCCTCCTCATAGTTCATGACGAAATTTAGAGCGACCCGCGCTCCGCTGGGCCAACGCGGGTTTGGGGGATTATTGGCGTAGCCGATCAGGTCGCGATCATAGCTGGGCATCAGATGTCCTCCATGGGGAGCACCGTTAAAGGCTCAATGTCGACAAATTCTTCGTCTTCGGGTCCACCGTCGCGCCACATGAAGACCGCGAAGCCAGCAGGAGCTTGAAAGACGGATAGCGGGTGATGCCAGACATCAGCGCCGTAGGTGACGCCGACTCCGCCTTGAGCGAGAAAAGCGCGCGCCTCGCCCATGTTCGGCCCCCCTTCAGCGGCATGGGGGGCGACGAGCACGAGGAACCGAACAGGCCCCAATGGCACAAAGGACTGTGAGCTTTTTTCGTGGCGCTCCATCCGCAGCGCTTTCAGCGGAAAGGATTCAGCGGCCTCGACCCGCGACAAGGAAAGACTTGCCCCGACATCTAGACGATCATTGCGCAAACTCGCCTCGAAGAAGTTGCGACCAGCCGACGATGGCGGGACGAGAACGTCTCCATAGCGCTCAAAGCGCTCTGAAGTAAGCGGTTCAGTTCGGATAACGCGGCTCATCTAAGGCTTTCCCTTTTAGGTATCCACTTGGTATACCGTAGCAAGCATGAAGGCTGTTGCAACAAAAAATCTGGGAGAAAAATTCGTGAAGTCTTATGAGCTAATCCATAAACAGCACTGGCCAAAGCAGCGGCTCCACGGCCCGAATGCCGTGTGAAGCGCCACCAACGCCGCGGCGATGCAGGCGACTTTAGCTTTTGGGCGCCGCTTAACTCGCTCACCGAACCGGAAACATAAAGATGGCTCAATCACGCGAATCCGCTAACAGCAGCAATCAGTTGAACTTGACGGAAAGCAGCTATCAAGGGCTGCGCGCGCAAATCATTGATGGCACCCTCCCCCAAGGGTCCGTCCTGACTGAACGGCGCATCGCTGGCGTCATCGGTGTGTCTCGAACGCCGCTGAGAGCGGCCTTGGTGCGGCTCGAGGGCGAGGGTTTAGTCGAACGCCTTCCCAATGGCGCTGTGATGATTCGGCGGTTCTACATCGAAGATCTGTTGCAAATCCTCACGGTTCGCCGAGCTCTGGAAGGAGAGGCAGCAGCGCTTGCAACGGGTCGGATGAACACGCGCCTCGCCGCCACATTGGCCGCGGACGCAGCCCGGTTCGCCAATGCGCAAGATGTCGCTCTTGAGAAGTTCTGGCAACATGACGACGCATTTCACGACAGCATCGCCGAGGCCAACGGAGAGCCGCTTCTGCAAGATATGATCATGGATCTCAGGCGAAAAGCGCGGATGTGCCACGCCCCTAGAATGCCATCGAATTTCGTTAATCAGGCCAAGGAACACATTCGAATCTTAAAAGCGCTGGCAGGCGACGACCCCGAGCGATCCCGTCGCGAAATGCATACCCACCTGCACGCAGTCCGGCTTCGCCTTGTGAATTGGCTAACAGGCGCTGTAAACGCATAGTAAAGGCGCGGCGAAGCGGCATAGCGCGGACGTAGTCGCGCTTAACGGTTTTAATGAAGGCTTCGGATAGGCGCGCTGGGGGTGACGAATATCGCGCTGATAAACGCAAATTTAATTTTTCGATCGTCAAAGAGGTTTCGATTGAGACGGCTAAGAGCCTGGCTCGAAACTCGGTCAAACATAACAATACCTTGCGAGGCGTCTGGTGAGCAGTCGGATATGCGCGACGTTCGCCCACGCCTCGGACGAGGCGATGGATCGCTCCCAGTCCTTGGCGAGACGGCGGCATCTTCCAAGCCATGCGAAGGTGCGCTCGACAACCCATCGCCTTGGAATGATCTCGAACCCTTCGGCGCGATCAGATCGCTTGATGATCTCGATGCGCCAGTCGCCGAACCCGGTCAGGGCGCGGCGCAGTTTCTTCCCGGCATAGCCGCCGTCCATCGCCCGGCAGGTGAATGGAACATTCACCGAGAGGGTGCGAAGACGTGGCGCAGCCACGGCCAGCGTCTGCGGATGGACGCCAGCACGAGCGGGGCGCCGTCGCGGTCCTGCACGCCGGCGCCGTGAACGACCAGGCCAACCATCAGCCCAATCGTATCGACCACCATGTGGCGCTTGCGGCCCCTGATCTTTTTCCCAGCGTCGTAGCCGCAAACCCCTCCCGCCTCTGTGGTTTTCACGCTCTGACTGTCGATCACGCCTGCGGTCGGAGACGCCTCGCGCCCCTCCAGCTCCCGTGACACCATCACCAGCGCATTGTTGAGTGCGGGCCAGAAGCCTTCGTCCCGCCAGCGGTAGAAGTAACGCTGCACGGCCGAAACAGGCGGAAACTCCGTCGGAAGATAGCGCCAAGGGCAGCCGGTCGAGGCGATGTAAAGGATCGCGTTCATCACCTCCCGCAGATCGGTTGTGCGCGGGCGGCCCAGACCGCGTCGATCAGGCATGTAGGCGGCGATCACCTCCCATTCCCGATCCGTCAGGTCGCTTGCATAGCGCGCTGACCGTCGCGCATATTCCGCGCGGGCGATATCATCCCAGGGCATCGGGTCTCCGTCAGTCGTTGCAAACCGACGTGAATCACAACCCTCTGATATCGCTCAACTCATTTCGGGGCAGGCTCTTAGACTTTATCGGACATTTGGCGTCCGGATGTCGGTCGGGTTCCACCTGTCGATCTGTGATCAGGCGGCGATCATTTTCTCCTTCGCTATTGGCGCGGCGTCAAGAAAGGTCTGCATCGGCGTTTTGCCGCAATATTCCGTCCCCCGGTCGGTCAGCATCCGGCAGAGCTTCACCTCCTGGTCGTCGAAGAACGGCACGACGCGGTCGTTCAGCAGGTCCGCCGCGGTGATTGGCGTCTTGCGCTCGTAGAGCTTGGCGAAGGCCACCTTCGAATAGGTGTCGATGAAGGTCTGCTGATAGATCCGGCCCACGCCCTTCATGTTGCCGACATAGAAGGTGTCCTCGGCGCCGCAATAGCCCGGACATTCGCTCTCGAACTCGCCGTGCGCCTCCTTCTCGGCCTTGGCCTTCTCGAGCGCGGCGAGTTGGCTCTCGGTCAGGACGATGCCGTCCTGCGCCACCTTCGCCTCCAGCGCCTTCAGACGCTTCTTCATCGTCTCCAGTTCGTGACGCCGCCTGACCCCGCGCACGCCGGCCGGCGAAAGCGAATGGCCGCGTTTGCGCAGCTCGTTGGCGATGCGCACCTGGCCGTAGGCCGGCAGCTCCAGCGACAGCTCGACGATCAGCGCCTCCACCTCCGGCGGCGTCCGGTTCGCCAGGAGCGGCTTGCGCCGCGACAGCTCCTGCAACGCCATCTCGCCGCCGGTCTCATAGAGCTCCTTGAAGCGATAGAAGCTGTCGCGGGAGTAGCCCATCATCTTGCAGGCCTGGCTCACGTTCCCAAGTTGCTTGGCGAGCTCGAGCAGCCCCACCTTCGCGCGGATGATCTTCTGGTCCTTGGTCATGTCGACGTTCTCCAAAACGCCGAGGCCGGGCGTTCCACCACCCCAACCGTTCCACGCCCGGCCTCGGCTCTCACCTCAGCTTCACGACGCCGTCTGTCAGATCAAGTGATGACTTCTACAACAAATCGGACCTCCCACGCTCAAGCTCGTTTAGTCTGACAAGGCCGCTGTACGCGTGCCAGGTGTATCGACCTCATAGCCGAGCCTACCCTCCGGTCGTCGTATGGGTCGCCTCTTAAAATGTTGCGGGCGGATGCGGGCGTAACTCGCCGCCGCGGCCAGAACCTTGTCGTCCCGAAGGCGGTGGCCAACGATCTGCAAACCGATCGGAAGCCCCGATTTGGAGACGCCGCATGGCACAGAAATCGCCGGCAAGCCGACCAGGCTGAAAGCGTACACCCCAAGAAACACATCGTAGTAGTTTTCAACTTCCACCCCACCTATGTGATTTGGAAGAGGTTGATCGATACGGAATGGAAGCGCGCCAATAGTCGGCGTCAAGATGAATTCGTATCTCTCGAGGAAATTGCGCACCCGGCGCCAGTATGCCGAGCGAAGGCGCTCCGCCCGCGCGACGCTTGCGAGCGATTGGCTGGCGGCGCCCTCTATCTGGTTCACCAATTGCTTCGTCAATTTTGGAGCATGTTCCTCCAGAAGCTCCGAAAACCGACCAATCACTCCGAAGCTCCGCGTTCCCGCGATGATGTCCCGAATGTCGCTTGCGTCGAAACATGCCTCTTCGACGATCGCGCCCTGCTGGGTGAAGGTGGCGGCCGCCGCCCGCACCGCCTCGGCGACCTCCGGATCGACAGGCATGACGCCGCCAAGATCCATACAGAGAGCAATTTTGCGTCCGCGCAATGGCGAGCCGTCCCGGGCCGCCACAATATAGTCCGCATCGGGATCCGGCAGACTGCTCGGATCGCGATTATCCTGGCCCGCAAGGATCGACAGCATCAATCCCAGATCTCTGACCGTGCGGGCCAGCGGCCCCTGAACATGCGCGACGAGCGTATCCCAGGCGAATTCGGCCGGATAAACTGGAACGCGGCCGGGGCTTGGGCGCAGACCCGAAATGCCGCCCCACGCCGCCGGAATTCTGATGGAGCCGCCGTGATCGGTTCCCAGCCCGATCGGGGCCATATCGGATACGATCGCAGCCGCAGTTCCTCCGCTGGATCCGCCTGCGCTGACAAATGGATCGAGCGGATTTCGGGTGAGGCCGAAGATCCTGTTGGTCGTATTTACGTCCGTGGCGAATTCGGACGTATTGGTTTTTCCCATGAGGATCCCGCCGGCGGCCTGCAAACGCTCGACGACGATAGCGCTCTCTTTCGGTACATTGGTTTCATGAACAAGTGAGCCGAAGGTCGTCCGCAATCCGGCCGTCGGAATATTGTCCTTGACGACGAAAGGCACGCCTTCCAGCGGCCGCGCCGGCGCACCTGCAGCCAACCGATCGTCTGCGGCCTTCGCCTGCGTCAGAGCATCGTCATTGAACGTAACGACAGCATTTATACCCTCATTGAGGTCAGCCGCCCGATCTTGAAAGGCGGAGCAGACTTCGCTGATCGAAATCTCGCCCTTGCCGACGCGCCGTGCAATTTCGGTGGCGTCCAAATCAGTTAGTTTACTCACGCTCAGTGTTCCTTGAGATAGGAGATTGCTTTGCTCGCGCCCCGTCTTCCGCCGAAGACAGCCCGGGATCGCGGGTTGGCTGATCGCGTCATGTGCGTCCTCTGCGGATCCGCGGCCCCATCGACTCGATCATACATCAGCCAAACACGTCGAGCCAAACTCGCCAGCGCCGATCAAAACCAATCCGCACAAGAGGGCCTTCCGCCCTCCTCTATCGCCCCCCGCAAACTCAATGCATGAGGATACGGATAGGCAGAAGAACAATCTCCGGAAAGACTGCGATCGACAGGTATATAACCATGCTGCACGCATAAAACGGCAGTGAAACCCGAACCAGTTTTTCGATAGGAAGGCCGCTGATCTGGGCCGTGGCGAAAAGACAGACGCCGACAGGCGGCGTGGCGAGCCCGAGAGACAAGCCGGTCACAAGAAACACGATGAAATGCAGCGGGTCGATGCCTACGCTCACCGCGACAGGGAACAGAACCGGAATGAGAATCAGTCCGGCGGCGATAATTTCCATGAACATTCCCACTATGAGGAAGATCACCCCCATCAAAAGCAAAATGATCGTTGGATCGGCGGAGACGGACAGAATGGCTTCACTGACCTTTTGCGGCAGGCGATCAATCGTAAAAACATAGGTCGCGACGCTGGCGCTCATCATGATGAGCAGGACCGTGCCCGTCGTGCGTCCGGCGCTGATCAAGATGCCTGGAACTTCACGAAGCTTGAACCCGCCATAGAACACGAACCCCACCAGGAATGTGTAGAACGCCGCCAGGCCAGCCGCCTCAGTCGGGGTGACTATTCCGGAAAACATTCCCCCAAGAATGATGATTGGCGCGCCGAGGGCGGGCAAAGCCACACCGATGGTGCGGGCTGATTGGGAAAAGCCTCTTGGAGGCTCCATTACGCCATACCCGTTTCGGCGTGCGATCACATAGTTGATCAGCACAAACCCCATGGCGAGAATGATCGCCGGCCCCACGCCGCCCGCGAGCGCGCCGCCGACCGACTGCCCGGCGGCGGATGCGGCGATAATCATGAGAATGCTTGGCGGAACGATCGACGCCAATGTCGCTGTCGTCATCGTAAGGCCAGCCGCATAGTCGCGCGGATAGCCTCGCTCCGTCATTGCGCGGATCTCAAGAGGGCCAAGACTCGCCACATCGGCGATGGCCGAGCCGGAAATTCCACCGAATATGAAGCTGGCGGCGATATTGACATGGCCAAGTCCACCGCGCCAGCGCCCCACGACAACGTTCGCGGCCTCGAATATGCGCTCGGACAGGCCGCCTCTCTCCATTACATGTCCAGCAAGTATGAAGAGAGGAATAGCGATCAAAAGAAAGCTGTTCACCGATGTGTACATCGCCTGCGACACGACTGAGAGCGGGATACCCTCGACCTGAAGCACAAACATGGCGGCCAGACCAAGAGCCACCGCAAGCGGCACACCAAGAATGCTCAGGGCCGCAAAAGTCCCAAGAAGTAGCCAACTCACGTGATGACCCTATCTGTATCTTCAAGCTGAGAGCGTGACGCCTTGTCCAGATAGACAGTCTGAATCAGAGCGATGACCGATAGCACCGCAGAAATAACCGCGGGTATCGTGATGATATACATGCCGATCCCCAGCACCGGCGAAACTTCGCCAATCCTGATTTGTCGATATACAAGCTTCACGGAATACCATCCAACTACAGAAAAGAATATCATGCCCGTCAATGCATAGATATGAACCGACACGCGCCGAAATATGGGAGGCAAGATGTTTACAAGAAGCATGATCCGCGGATGATGTAATTTTCTGAATCCAACGCTCAGGCCAAGAAAAGCGGTCCAGATGAACAGGAATCTGGACAGCTCTTCGGTCCATGGTGTCGAAAAATTATAGGTGCGTGCGAAAACCTGAGTGGAGACCGCAATCAGCATGCTCGAGACGCAGATCAGGAGCACCCCATCGACCGGACGCCAGAGCCAGCGGTCGATCGCGATGGTGACCCGCATCCGCACCCCACCTGTCTTTTCCGACACCATGGATAGCAGTCCCTAATTCCGGCCTAGAAATTTCAGGCTTTCCTGCATGAACTCCGCACCCACCAGAGCCTCGAATTCAGGATAGAGGGCCAGGGAGATTTTCTTGAGCTTCTCTTTTTCTTCGGGATCAAGCTCGTGAACCTCCATCCCCTTCTCCTTGAGCTCTTCGATCATGCGAGCTTCTTCCTGACGATCGTAATTGCCCTTGTACTCGGCCGCCTCGAGCGCCGATTCCTGCATGATCTCCTGGAGCTCCGGCGGCAGGCCATCCCACAGGTCCTTGTTGACGGCGAGAATATACGCGTCGCCGATGTGACCGGTGAGATTCAGGTGCTTCTGCACTTCGTAGAACCGGTTGGACAGCGGGATCTCCACGGGATTTTCCTGTCCGTCTATCGCCCCCAGCTGAAGGGCCGTGTAGACTTCGGTGAAGGCCATCGGCGTCGGGTTGGCTCCGACTTCCTTGAAGAATTTCACAAACAGCTGGTTGTTTGGAACGCGCAGCTTCAGCCCCTTCAGATCGTCGACCTTGGTTATGACGCGATCCGAAGTCGTCACGTGACGAAAGGTCCGAAGCATCATCGCCAAACCTTTGATGCCCAACCGGTCGAGAGACGAAAGCAAGGTTTGGCCCGGCTCGCCTTTCATGTATTTTTCCAGCTCGCCATAGTCTGAAAACAGATACGGGAGGCTCATCGCGTTCATTCGAGGTTCGAATGACGCAAATACGTTGCTGCTCAAGATGACCATGTCGAGAGCGCCGTCGCCGAGCTGGTTGACCGCGGCGTTCTGATCGCCGCCAAACAAGATGCCATCCGGAAAGATCTCGATTTCGACATCCCCATCCGTCTTTTCCGTGACGATCTCGGCAAATTTTTCCGCCCCGATCGCGACAGTTGAAATGATCGGGTCGCCGATGGCCATACGGAAGCTGTACTCTTGCGCTTCAGCCGCACCCGATAGGGATACGGAAGAAAGCAGCGCTAACGCCCCCGCAATAGCTCCCGTGGAACGCATCAGGTTTTGTGTAAGGTTCATTTTGTTCTCCTCCATGTGTTTTGACGTTCCCGGCCCATCCCTCTCTGACGAACTTCAACCGGGACCGTCAGTCTTTCTGACAGGGCATGAATGTCGCACAGTATTAGACCACAACATTTCAGCCCATTTTCAGATTTCAGGCTCACCCTCTCATTCTGATATTGAGATCGTTTGTCATGGGCGCGTAAGGTGACTTGAAACACCCCGCCCGGAGGGATGAACTACTCTGGGGCCGCTATTTGCCAGGCCCTTTTTGGCCACCAGTTCCCGACCCAGCTCCACCGCCTTGATTGCGGCGCCGGCGTTCGCCTTCCCCAGCCCTGCGATGTCGTAGGCGGTCCCATGGGCCGGCGTGACGATCGGAAACGGGTAGCCGGCGATCAGCGTAACCCCCCGGTCGAACCCGAGAAGCTTCATCGCGATCTGCCCCTGATCGTGAAACATGGTCAGCACGGCGTCGAATTCGCCCTTGACGGCCCGCAAGAACACCGTATCGGAGGGGACTGGACCGGTCACAGGCATCTGCTCGCCCTGGGCGCGCGCAACGGCGGGCGCGATTATCTCGTCGTCCTCGGCGCCGAAATTGCCCCCGTCTCCGGCATGAGGGTTCAAGGCCGCGACGCCGATGCGCGGGCGATCGAATCCGGCATTCTTCATGACCTGAAACGTCAGCTTTATGCTGTCATATATCCGATCCACGCTCAGCGTTTCTGCAACGTCTCTCAAGGGGATGTGCGAGGTCACACGCGCATTCCAGACTTCATCGAGGACATTGAATTCGCGCCCTGACGCGGCTGCGCCGATTGTCCTGTCGATAAAGCCGATTTCATCGACATAGTCAGGCTGCGCCAAACGCATCGCATGCTTGTTGAAGGGCGTGAAAAAGACCATATCGGCGATGCCCGCATTGGCGATCTCCAGCGCCATGCGGAAGTTCTGGACCGAGCCGCGTCCACTGGGTTCACTCGCCACGCCCAGCGGCACGTCGTCGGGGTCGCAGTTCGCCATATCCAGCAGAACCGTCCGGTCCGGTCGATCGCGCAATTCGTCCACCGTCACACGGGGCAGCTTCAGCTCGACCCCGGCATGCGCGCATCCACGCTCCAGCACCCGCGCGTCGCCGATCACGACCATCTCTCCCGCCTCTATCGCGCGATCGGCGAGGATCTTGGCGGCGAGTTCCGGCGAGACGCCAGCCGCATCGCCCAGAGCGAACGCAATTCTCATGACCCCTCACCAATTTGAGCAAGCAATCGTCACTTTGTGATGTATACAATATTTTCTATCTTAAATTCAAGCTGTCCCTGACGCGAACCGCTGCTAATATCTACGAAAGGAGCAATTCGATGCATGACGCGACGGAATCCGACCATCCGCTGGCCGTTCGCAAAGAGACGCTGCACGATCAGGTGGCCAGCCGAGTGCGGGATCTAATTATCGAGGGGATCTTGGAGCCGGGAAGCCGGATCGACGAAAGCACACTTTTGCGCCAGCTAGGCGTATCGCGCACGCCATTTCGCGAATCGTTGCGCACGCTTGCGGCGGAAGGCCTGATCGAAATTCGCCCCTCGCATGGCAGCCGGGTGCGAAAGCTGAGCCCCCAGGAAGTTCAATCCATGCTGGAGGTGCTCGCGAACCTGGAAGCCCTGATCGGGCGACTGGCCTGTGAGCGGGCATCGGATACCGAGATTGACAGCATGATAGATCTCCATCACCGGATGATCGAATATTATCGAACCCGAGACCGGCTTCCCTATTACAAACTTAATCAGGAATTCCACAGCCGGCTGGCCGCATTGAGCGGCAATTCCATGCTCGTCGAGATTCAGGCCAACATTCAGGCACGTCTCAAACGGATACGGTTTATAGGGAACGGTAGATCCGAACACTGGGCTGAGGCGGTGTCGGAACACGAGGAAATGGTCGCCGCCCTTGAATCACGGGATGGCATGCGCCTTTCTAAAATAATGGAGCGTCACCTCGAGAACACTTGGCAGAGGGTACGGAATTGCATTTAGGAAGGGGACGGGTCTGATATCCTGCATGGCCTGCAGAGATCGTCTTACTGTGGCCGGCGCCATGACCAACTGAACTGATGCGGTGGATGCCCCCACCCGACGGCATCGAGTATGCCAGAACGGTTCTATAGGAACCAAGCGAGGGAGGTTTCCGTGACGAAGATTAGCATGCTGGCGATCGATCTTGCCAAGGGCAGTTTTCAAGTTTGTGGCGTCGGAGCGGACGGGGACGTCGCGTTCAACAAGTCAGTATCGCGGCCGCGACTTTATCAATTGCTGGCGGACCAACCGTCTTGCGTGGTGGCGATGGAGGCCTGCGCCACGTCCCATCACTCGGGCCGGGTCGCTCAGTCTCATGGACACGAGGCGCGCCTGATCCCGGCGGCATACGTGAAGCCGTTCGTGAAGCGACAGAAGAACGACCGTGCCGACGCCGAGGCGATCGCGGAAGCAGCGTCGCGTCCGACCATGCGCTCCGTAGCGGTGAAGAGCGCTGAGAAGCAGGGCCGCGCAGTGGCATTCCGGACCCACCAGTGCTTCGTCCGGCAGAGAACCCAGCTGATCAACGCGCTCCGGGGGCATCTGGCCGAGTTCGGCCTCGTGGCGCCGAAGGGTCCAGCCAGCCTGAAGGTGCTGGAACATGCGTTGGCCGAGCCCGATATCGACCTGCCGGGCTCGGTCCGCGAAATGGGCGCGCTCTACCTCGAGCAGATCTCCCGGCTGACCGAAGTCATCGGGCGGCTGGGCGCCGAGTTCGAGGATGCATCGAAGACCGACGAGGAATTGCGCCGCCTCTGTACGGTGCCGGGGATCGGTCCGGTCACGGCAGGCGCTATCGCAGCCTTCGCGCCGGACCTCGAAGCGTTCGACAGTGGGCGCAACTTCGCCGCGTGGTTGGGCCTCGTTCCGCGACAGCGATCTACCGGTGGAAAGGCTCGATTGGGCGCCGTCAGCAAGATAGGCCAGACTGACATCCGAAGGCTTTTGATCGTCGGTGCGATGAGCGTGATTCGATGGGTCGTGAGGAAGGGCGGCAGCGCGAACCGCTGGCTGGCCAATCTGGTGGCGCGCAAGCCGAAGATGGTGGCCGCCGTCGCGCTCGCAAACAAAATGGCCCGAATGATCTGGGCCATCAGCGTCAAGCAGGAGGATTATCGAATGACGTGACCCCGATCGGACCGAACGGGAGCACGGCATGGCCGGAAGGCCGGGGTGAGCGATCGACGACGGAATAGGCGACACGGACTTCAAAGCTCAAGGCGGGATTACCCAGGCCCGGGGCTCGAGCATCATAGCTCTCTGAACTGTAGAAGTCAGCACTTGATCTGACAGACGGCGTCGTGAAGCTGAGGTGAGAGCCGAGGCCGGGCGTGGAACGGTTGGGGTGGTGGAACGCCCGGCCTCGGCGTTTTGGAGAACGTCGACATCCGGAGCGGGCAATAGGCGAGGAGCAGGATCGCCGCGCCGTCGCGGGCGCGGACGGCGCGCGCGACCGGGTCGAGACCGGGGTCGTCCTGCGCCTCGCGGACCAGCGCGGCGCCAAGCTGGACGAGCGTCGCGGCCGAGACCTCCGCGGCCGGGAGCCTTCGCGCGCCGGCGCGGGATTCGAGACGCTGGAGACGCAGCACCGCGGTCTTGAGCCGGGTCACCGCGGCGCTGAACGTCCGCGTCGTGCTGACGAGGCGCGGCGGGACCTGGGGCGTGTCGAACGTCAGGAACCTGCTGGCGAGGGTCTGTGCCGCCTGCACCCAGCGCCCAATCACCCCTGTCGCCCGCTGACGTCGTTCGAGCGAGTTGAACCGGCATGGGAAACGCGCAAGCCGAAGCGCATCAATTCATTGCCTCCGCCTCCCGAGGACGAGGCGCCAGGAGAAGGCGCGATAGCCCGCTCAGGCGACGCTTAGTTCGGTGTCCCAGACATTCGTCGGGATTGGCAGGCCGGCGAATGCGTCTGGCGCGAATCGCTCGGCGGGCTCGATCTCGAGCCGCTCAAGCACCCAGATCAGCTGACGCGCGTGTTGGCCGCTGTGCCAGGTCGTCCGTTCCAGGAAATCGTGGCGCGACTGCTTGCCGTAATAGACTTCGACGCGCGCGCTCCAGTCGGCGGTCGCGCCGTCACGTGCGAACCAGTCGTCAAACCGCTCCGCGACCCGGTCGCCGTATTCGCAAAGCCCTTCGGGCGTCTGCATTGCCGCGGGCGGCAGCCTGTAATAGCTCTCATAGACCAGCGGCGCGCCCTCCTCCTGCTCCACGAAAGCATCGACGATATTGAAGATGTGGTAGACGAGATCGGCGTGGCTCCGGGGGCGATTGGGCAGATTCGTACGCATTTCAGACTGTGGCAGCTTCAGCGTGTTCGCGCGGGTGACATCGATGATCGTGTCGATGCGCCGGCGCAGCTCATCCGGCGGCAGTATCTTGTCCTGGCCCCAGGGTATGCCGCACAGCTTCGCAACATCGCGCAGGATCTGGCCGTTCGCCCATTCGTCTCCGCGGACGACGATCGGCACCTGACGCAAGCCGAATCGCGCGAGTTCATCCAGCGCGGCGTCGTCCTCGAGAACGTTGCGCGACCTGAATTCGATTCCGTGCTCTGTCAGGAACTCCTTGGTGCGTAGGCAACTCGTGCAGCCAGTTTGCCAGTAGACGGAAATCTTGTCTTCGGTGGCGTCGGCTTGGCTGGTGTCGTTCATGGTCGGTCCTCCAGGATATCGGGGGTTCAGGCCGCGTCGGTACGGGCCAGCCCCTTCAGATGCGCGACGACCTCCGCCTTGGGCAGGACATCGGCATATTTCGCGTTCATGTCGAACAGATTGGCGTCGTGCGGTCCATTATGACGGTCGCCGACGCATTCCCGGGGAACGATCGCGCGAAACCCGTGCTGAATGGCGTCGATCGCGGTCGCGCGCACGCAGCCGCTCGTCGAGCAACCGATCAGGATCAGCGTGTCGATGCCCTCGGCGGTCAGAGTTGACGCGAGCGACGTTCCGAAAAAGGCGCTGGGGTAGTTCTTGACGATCACCAGGTCCTCGGGCTGCGGCGCAACGCGGTTGTCGATCTCCACAAGCCGCTCGCCCGCGACCAGCCGGCGAAGGGCCGGGACCTTGCGGGTAAAGAGACCGCCATCGACACCGGACGGGTGGTACATAACCTTGGTGTAGACGACCGGCGTTCCGCCGGCGCGCGCAATCGCGAGCAGATCGACGCTCGCCTCCGCCGCCGCCACCACGCCTTCGGCGTAGAGCGGCGAGCCGGGCGTCGTGTATGCGCAGGTGAAGTCGATGACGAGAAGAGCGGGTTTCGCGCCCCAGCCTAGCAGGGTGTCGAAGACGCCGGTGTAGTTGCTCTCGCGCGACTGGTTCATGATCGCCCTCCAGTTTCGTCACCCGCGACCGCCGGCGCGGCCTCCGCTTCGGTCTTGTCGAGTGGGAAGTGACACGCGACCATCTGGCCCTCGCCATCCTGCTTCAACGCTGGATCGGCGCGCACGCAAGGCGCCGGCAGAACCGTCCCGTCACGCGCGGCGGCCGTCTCCAGCCCGCCGCGGCGCGCGACGATGCGCGCCTTGAAACAACGCGGATGAAAGCGGCAGCCGGTCGGCATGTCTGTCGCGGACCCGATCTCGCCATAAAGCGAGATTCGCCGGCGCGACCTCTCCTTCTCCAGATTCGGGATCGGCGCGGCGCTCAGCAGCGCCGCCGAGTAGGGATGCCGGGGTCTCGCGTAGAGATTCTCGCGCGTCGCCAGTTCGACGATGCGTCCGAGATACATCACCGCGATCCGGTCGGAAATGTGGCGCACCACCGCGAGATCATGCGCAATGAAGAGAAAGGCGACACCGGTCCTGCGCTGGATGTCGCGCAACAAGTTCAGGATCTGCGCCTGGATGGAAACATCCAGCGCGGAAACCGGCTCGTCCAGCACCAGGAGCTTGGGATCCAGCGCCATGGCGCGCGCGATGCCAATGCGCTGGCGCTGCCCGCCGGAGAACTCGTGCGGGTAGCGATCCGCTGCGTGCGGCGCGAGGCCGACTTGCCGCATGATGTCCGCCGTCCGCGCGGCGCGATTCTCACGGGCCAGCCCGTGTACGCGCATCGGCTCGACGATGATCCGTCCGACCTTCATGCGGGGGTCGAGCGATCCGTAGGGGTCCTGGAACACCATCTGCATGTCGCGGCGAAGGGCGCGCACGCGGCCGCCGGGCATGGCGGTGATGTCCTGTCCGTCGAACACGATTCGCCCTTCCGTCGGGTCGAGAAGGCGCAGGACAAGACGGCCCAGCGTGCTCTTGCCCGAACCTGTTTCGCCGACGACGCCGAAGGTCTCTCCACGCCTTATTTCGAAACTGACGCCGTCGACCGCCCGTACGACGGATCGGGTGCGCCCGGGCAGCAGCGAGCCGCCGCCGAAATGCTTCGTCAGGTCGCGGACGTCGAGCAGCGTCTCGCCGGCGCTGGCCTCCGCACGAGGTTGGAGCGCGGTCATGGCCGACCCTCGCGCTGACGAAGTTCAGCGGCGTGATGGCAGGCGGTTCGGTGATCGCCCGCTCCCGTATCCGCCAGCGCGGGGGCGCGCCGGAGGCAATCCTCGCGCCCGGCGCCGAGGAAACAGCGTTCCTCGAACGCGCAGCCGGCCGGCAGGAACGCCGGGTTCGGGGGCTGGCCCTCGATCGCCTTCAGATCGACAGCGGAATCGGCGTCGAGATGCGGCACGCTGCGGAAAAGCGAGACCGTGTAGGGATGCGCCGTGGCTTTGAACACCGCGTCGATCGTCCCCTCCTCGACCACGCGCCCGGCATACATCACCGCCACCCGGTCGGCGTGGCGCGCCACCAGCCCGAGATCGTGAGTGATCAGCACCATCGCCATGCCGGTCTCGTCGCGCAGCCCGGCGAGCAACTCCAGCACCTGCGCCTGCACTGTTACGTCGAGCGCGGTCGTCGGCTCGTCGGCGATCAAGACCCGCGGCTCCAGCGCGATCGCCATGGCGATCAGCACTCGCTGGCGCATGCCGCCGGAAAGCTGGTGCGGATAATCGTCGACGCGCCGCCTCGGGTCCGGAATCTGCACCCGATCGAGAAGCTCGATGGCGCGTCGGCGTCCCTCGGCGCGCCCGATCGGCCGATGCGCCCTCAAGACCTCGATGATCTGTTCGCCGATCGGAAACACCGGGTTGAGGCCGGAAAGCGGATCCTGAAAAACCATCGCGACACCCGCGCCGCGGCGCCTGCGCAGCCCCTCCATCGACAACGTGAGCAGGTCGGTTCCGTCAAACATCACCTGACCCGACACGACCTTGCCCGGCGCCGGAACCAACCCTATGGCCGACAGAAAAGTCATGGTCTTGCCGGAGCCGCTCTCCCCCACCACGGCTAGCGTCTCGCCCGGTCGGACCGACAGGCTCACGTTGTCTACGATCATGATCGGCCCGTCCTCGCTGGGAAAGCGCGTGGTCAGTTGACGCAGGTCCAGTGCGTAGTCGATATCCGCGAGCGGTTCGACGCGCGCGGCTTCGCTTCGCGCCGACGCGGACGGAAATGGTCCGGAAATAACGACGCCTGAAGCCATCTTCGCCCTTCCCCTCACAACAGTTTCCCGCCGGTCTCGCGTCGCATCTGTGGGTCGAGCGTGTCGCGTAGTCCGTCGCCCAGCAGGTTGAGCGCGATCACCGTCACCGCGATGCAGAGGCCGGCGAAGATCGAGATGGTGGGGTTCGTGGTGATGACCGACTGCCCATCGGCGATCACGCTGCCCCAAGTCGGCTGCGGCGGCTGTACGCCGAGGCCGAGAAAGCTCAGACCGGCTTCCGCAAGGATCGCGGTCGCCGCGCTGACCGTCGCCACCACGATCACCGGCGCCATTGCATTTGGGATGACATGGCGCAAAAGGATGCTCAGATGGCCGAGGCCGATGGCCTGCGAAGCCTCGATATAGGGTCGCGGCTTGATCGTCAGGACAACGGACCGCATGACAGTTGCGACACGCGGCGTGTAGGCGATCGCCACCGCGACGATAACGGACCGCAGCGACGAGCCCTGCGCCGCCACTAGCGCAAGCGCCAGCAAAAACCCGGGAAAGGCGAGCATGATGTCGATCAGAACCACGAAGGCGCGCTCGACCCAGCCGCTAAGGTAGCCGGCCGCCGCCCCGATCAGGGTGCCGAAAGTCAGAGAGATCGCCACCACCCAGAATGCGACCAGAAGCGAGACGCGCGCGCCGAAGATCAGGCGCGAGAGCACGCAGCGCCCGTATTGATCCGTGCCCAGCGGGTATTCCGCTGACGGCCCGGTAAGGATCAGGCCCATGTTCGTCTCCAGCGGCGAATGCGGCGCGATCCAGGGCGCCAGAAGCGCGACGAAGCCCAGAAGACACAGCAGCACCACCCCGATCATGAAGGCCGGATGCGTGAGATAGCGCCGCACCGTCCGGCGTCGCCTGCGGCGCGCGGCCTCTCGGTTGCGCAGAGGGTCGGCGTCTAACTCGGCTCCGGGGCGCGCAATATCGGCCATCAGCCCTGCCTCAGGCGCGGATCGACGACACCGTAGAGATGGTCGAGCGCGACATTGATGAGAACGACCCCCGCCGCGAGGATCAACACACCCGCCTGCACGAGTTGGTAGTCGCGTGCGAGAACCGCCTTCAGGATGGTGGAGCCAAGACCCGGACGGCTGAACACGACCTCCACGAGAATCGCGTTGCCGAGCGACCAGGCGAAGGTCACGCCGATAACCGCTAGAATCGGCACCAGCGCGTTGCGCAGCCCGAGGCGGAAATAGATGCGCTTCTCCGGCACCCCCATGGTCCGGGCGACACGGATGTAGTCCTGCCCCAGCACCTCCAGCATCGCGCTGCGCGTCAACCGGGCGATATAGGCCGCGACCGAGAGGCCCAGAACGATCGCGGGCAGAACCAAATGATGCGCCTGAACCCAGAATCCGGGCTCCGTGCTGGCCCCGAGCGCCGGAAAAATGCCGAGCTTGTGCGAAAAGAGCAGGATCGCCGCCAGCCCCATCCAGAACACCGGGAACGAGATACCAAGAAGCGCGACAAACATGATTACGACATCGACCCAGGTTCCCCGCTTTATCGCCGAGATAATCCCGAGCGGCACGCCGAGAAGCACCGCCACGATAAGGCCGGTGACCGCAAGCGACAGCGACCAGGGCAGCGCCGCCAGCATCTCGTCGAGCGCGGGCCGGCCGGTCACCACCGACCTGCCGAGATCGCCGGTGACCGCCCGCTCGACAAACAGCAGATATTGCTGCCAGACTGGCAGGTCGAGACCGAGCCGGGCCCTGAGTGCCTCGAGCGACGCGTCCGTCGCGAAATCCCCCAGCATGTAGAGCGCGGGGTCCCCCGGAATCGCTCGCATCAGGAAGAAGGCGACCGTGACGATCCCGAAGATCGTCACGGCGAGCTGACGCAGCGTCCGGCCCAGATGATACCTCATCAACGCGTCACTCCGTCAGCGACACCGAATAGGTGTCGACCGTGAAGAGCGAGTTCTGCACAAGACCTCCGACCTTGTCGCTATGCGCCATGAACAGGCGGTCCGCGTAGATCGGAGCGACAGGGACGTCCTCCATCGTCTTCTGCAATACATCCTCATAGAGCGCCTTGCGTTTCTCGAGGTCCTGTTCCGCCGACGCGGCCGCAAGAAGATCATCGACGCCGGCGTATTGCGAGGTGTTGAGGCCCGGTGGGAAAGAAACGGTTGAATAGAGCGTGACCAAAGGCGAATCTGGGTCCGGCGGCCCGACCACGGCGGTGATGCAGCTCTTGACCCGGCCACTCGCCCTAGCCTCGACATAGGCCCCGCGCTCCAAAACGGTGATCTTGGTGTTGATCCCCACGCGGTTCAGATCGTCGGCCATCGGCACCGGGAACTTGTCATAGGGGTTGAGCGCGACGGTGACGATCTCGAACTCGAAACCTTCCGCGCCGGCTTCCTTGAGCAGTGCGCGCGCCTTGTCGGGGTCGTAATCATAGGTCGGCACGTCTTGGGAATATTCCTGGAAGGTCGGCGTCAGCACGCTGTGGGCCTCCGCCTTCGTGCCCATGAAGAATCCGTCGATCAGACCCTTGCGGTTCAGTGCATGGATGATCGCCCGGCGCACCCGAACGTCGTCGAGCGGCGCGATCGTTGTGTTCAGGACGAGATTGACCGTGTTGTTCGCTTCCCGGCTGAGCATGGTGACTCCGTCCGCCGCTTTCAGCCGGTCGATCACCTGCGGCTGCTGGAGCGCGAACGCGATGTCGATCTCGCCGTTCTCCAGCGCGATCGCCGACGCCGTCTCGTCCTTGATGAGACGCAGGACAACCTCGCCGATCTGCGGCGCGCCCTCGAAATATTCGGGGTTGGCGACCATCCGGACGCTTGTCCCGGCGGTCCAGCTGTCGAAGATGAACGGACCGGTCCCGATCGGGTCCAGCTTGTAGGCTTCGCCCTTCTCCGTCACCGCCTTCTCGCTCACGATCCAGCCCTGATTGAAGGCGCAGACCTTGTGCAGGAAGCCCGAATTGGCGTTCTTGAGACGGATGACGACGGTCCTGTCATCCGGGGCCTCCACGCTGTCGATAGAGGCGAACTGTCCCCGGTAGCGGCTGCCGGTCGCCTCGTCGCGCACCCGGTCGAAGGAGAACTTCACGTCCGACGCCTTCAGCGCTCCGTAACCCTTGTGGAAAGCGACGCCGTCTTTGAGATGGAACGTATAGGTCCGGCCGTCCTCCGAGACCTCCCACTCCGCGGCGAGGTCGGGCGTGATCGCGTTGGTGGCCTGATCGTATTTCACCAGCCCGTTATAGACATGGCTAGCGACCGTCTGGTTCTCGATCTGGAAGATCAGCGCGGGATCGAGGACAGAGATGTCGGAGCCGATCCGCACCCGCAACTGGCCGCCCGCCGCCCGGGCCATCCTCGCCCCGAAAAGGCTGAAGGGCGCCGAAACGCCCAGCGCGGCCGCGCCCGAAAGTTTCAGAAAGCGGCGACGGCCGGTCGATGGTCCGGCGGATTTCTCGTGTTCAGCCATGATCTTCCCCTGTTGGCTCCAGTTGGTTTCCTGTCGCGCTTCGCCCGTGGCCGGACGTCCGCGGCGAGATCGTCCGCGACCCGAAATCCGGGCGCACTTCCTTCGCGCTGGGGCGGGGCAGGGCGGCGCCGCGGCTGACCGTCGCGGCCTCCAGCTCCTGCATCCGGCCGAGATCAGCGTCGCTCAGCCCGTCCAGCGCCATGCGCCCCGCCCGCGCCCGGAAATCCGCCGAGGGCGCGCCCGTTTGCGGCGCGACGGCCGGCGGCGGCGGCGCGGCGGCCGGGATGTCCGGCCAGCCGTCGTGCGGGCGCGTCCGCTCATAGGCTGCGGCCAACCTTAGCATCGCGCCCTCTCGGCCCCGGCCGGCGGCGATCTGCCAGTGCGTCGGCAAGCCCTCGTCCGAAAACCCAGTGCGCTGGACCAACGCCGGCGTTCCGGCGAGGTTGAACGGCGTCAGCATGGTCTCCAGCGTGAAGCGCGTCATCTCCGGCTCCACCCCGAGGCGCGGCGGCAAGCGCAACGCGCCATAGGTGACCAAGGCGTCGAACCGCGCCATCAGGACGTCGAGCGCGATCGCGATCTCCGTCCGGCGGCGCAGCGCCTGGATGTAGTCCACTGCCCTGACACCGGCGCCGGCCAAGAGCTTGCCGCGCAACGCCCGACCGAGATCGCCCGCTCTTTCGCGCAGCTCCGCCTCGTGGATCGCGGCCGATTCGGCCGGACCGATCATCTGCGTGACGGCGAGGCATTCCGCGGCCGGAGTTGGAAGCCGCGCCTCCTCCAGAACCACGCCGAGGCTTTCGAGCGTCTCGACGGCCCTCTCGAAAGCGCGGCGCATCGGTTCGTCCGCAGCGTCGAACCCCCGCCCGATGTCGCGAACCACGGCGACGCGCATGCCCGACACAGGCGCCCCGATCCCGCGCGCGAGATCGCGCTCGCCCAGCAGCGTGCCGAGTATGGTCGCGGCGTCCTCGGCGCTGCGACAGATCGGCCCTGGCGTATCGAGCGAGTGGCAATTCGGCAGCACGCCTTCCAGACTCAGCCGCCCGCCGGTCGCAATCGCGCCCGTGACGCCGCAAGCTCCGGCCGGCAGCCGGACAGAGCCGGTCGTGTCGCTCCCAAGTGCGAACGGCGCCGTTCCCGCGGCGACCGCCGCCCCCGCTCCGGTCGAAGAGCCGCCAGTAAAGCGCGAGAGGTCCCAAGGATTGCGCGCCGGCGGAAACGGCAGATCGAAATACTCGCCGCCATCGCCTGTTCCGTACTCCCAGGTCGCGAGCTTGCCAACGAGAACCGCGCCGGCGCCGCGGAGCGCGGCGACCAGCGTCGCGTCGCGATCCGGAATCCGGCCGAGACGCACCCGCCCGCCCGCGGCGGCGGGAACGCCGGCGACATCGTAATTGTCCTTTACGGCGAAAGGAACGCCGTGAAGCGGCCCGCACCAATGGCCCGCGGCGATCTCGGCCGTCGCCCGGGCGGCTTCGGCCCGCGCCTCGTTCGCAATCACGCGGACATAGCTCCGGATCGCCCCATCGACGGCGTCGATCCGGGCCAGCACCGACTCGAGCAGATCGGAGGGGGTGAGGACGCCGGCGGAGATTCGTCGGCCAGCCTCCGCGACTCCCAGCGACCATGCCGCCTCGGTGTCGCCGGCCTCCGTCGAAGCCGCATCTTCGTCACGCAATCGGGTCGCGTCGGGTCGCATCCAGGATCATCCGTTGAGGCCTCTTTGCATACAATGATGCTTCGACCCTATCGTGTCAAATCCCCGGCGCCTGACACCCGAGCCGTGCTCTCCGCCTCACCGGCCACGGCGTCGGCCGGTGAATCACGGGCGGCGATGCGGCCCAGAAACAACGACTTCCCGCCGTGAACATGGGCTTTCATCAGCGCGCTGGCCCAGTAAGGATCGCGCTGGGCGATCGCCTCGACAAGCGTGTGATGCTCCTGGACGCTGCGCATCATGTCGTCTGGTTCAAGGTGCTGAAAATACCGCAACGTAATCGGCAACTCGATGAGCGTGGCGAGAATTTCCGCCGTCCTGATCTGGCCCGAAGCCCCGATGACGAGACCGTGAAAGCGGCTGTTGAGCGCGGCGACTTCGGCGACGGCCGGACCGTCGGCGCAGGGTAGCAGCGCCAGCGCTCGCCCACATATCTCGCGCAGCGCCCGGATTTGAGCCTCCGTCGCGTTCTGCGCAGCGCGCCCGGCCGCATGTCCCTCTAACATCGCGCGAAGGCTCAGCACCTCCTCGATATCTTCCGCGGACCACTTCCGCACGAAGGCTCCCTGATTCTGAATGATCTCCAGCCACCCCTCGGCCGCCAGCTTGCGGACGGCCTCCCGTACCGGCGTTCGGCTGACCCCGAGCCGGTTCGCGACGCTTTCCTCCCGCAGATGCGCCCCGGGCGGATACGTCCCCTCGATGAGCAGCTTGCGAAGCGTATTGTAGGCCGTCCGCGCGGCGCCGCTTCGCGTCGGTCGCGGAGGGGATGAACCGGAGATGCGCGCGTCTCGATGAACCGCCATCGGCGCATGTTGGCCCGAACCCGAAGCAAACGCCAGTCCCATATAGTATACAATCTAGGCTGAAACCAAGCCGGTCGGTCCCACTGGCGGTCGTCCGGCCGGCGTCAAGATGTCTCGGTGGGCTGGCCCCGGCCGCCCGCGCCGGTCATGCGCGCCCGGCGCAGAGCGCCTCCAGCCCGGCAGGATCTCTGGTAATGCAATCTAAGGTGGCATTGCATGCAGGCTCTATACATGCCCCACGAGGCTTTGTCAGAGGAACGAGACTTGAGGGGCGACCTGCGCGCAGTTGGCCTCCACGGATGACCAAACGCAGCCCCTTCCGCTACTTCAAGACGAGCCACGCGGTTATCCGCCTGGCGGTTATGATGTACGTCCAGTTCTCGCTTTCGTTGCGGAACGTGGAAGATCTCCTCCACGAGCGTGGGATCGACGTGAGCCACGAGACCGTCCGCTTCTGGTGGATCCGCTTCGGCCCGATGTTCGCCGCCAAGATCAGGCGCAAGCGCGTCGACCGGATGCGGGCGGTTTCCAACTGGCGCTGGCATCTCGATGAGGTCTTCGTGAGGGTGAACGGCGAGCGCCGCTATCGCTGGCGCGCCGTCGATCACGAGGGCGAGGTGCTGGAGGCCGTCGTCACCAAGCGACGGAACAAGCGCGCCGCATCGAAACTGTTCAAGAAACTCATGAAGCGCTACGGACGGCCGGCGGAAATCGTGACCGATCGACTACCTTCGTATCGTGCCGCGCTCAGGGCTCTTGGCGCAAAAGACAAGCAGTTGACTGGCCGCTGGCTGAACAACCGGATCGAGAACTCCCACCAGCCGTTTCGACGACGAGAGCGGGCCATGCTGCGCTTCCGGCGAATGCGAAGCTTGCAGCTATTCGCCGCCGTTCACTCCTCGGTTCACAATCATTTCAACCTGGAGCGCCGCCTCTACCGACGAGACGACTTCAAACTGAACCGCACCGCCGCGCTCGACGAGCGGCGGCGCCTCGGCGCGGCCTGAGGCCGAGCTTTCCCTAGCCAAACGGAGACATGTGCGTTTTGTTTGACAGCACCATCATCCGTCTGGCCACGGTGATGTGCGTCTGGTTTCCGCGATCGTGCAACTCAAGCTTGAACCCGCCGCGCGGTCGCCGCGAAATCCTCAAGACGGTAGGCTGAGGGGAACGCGCGTCAGGTCGCCAGAACGCGTTCCGCGCTGTCAGGCATCGCGAGGCTCAACCCGCCCAGATCGGCAATCACCCGGACGATGTTCTCAGCACCGCGCTGGGAGCGCAGTTCGCTGAAGACGAAAGGTCGCTCGCCGCGCATCCGGCGGGCGTCGCGGTCCATGACCGAGAGATCGGCGCCCACATGCGGGGCGAGGTCGGTCTTGTTGATGATTAGCAGATCCGACCGCGTGATAGCCGGGCCGCCCTTGCGCGGGATCTCCTCGCCTGCGGCCACGTCGATCACGTAGAGGGTGATGTCGGCGAGTTCGGGGCTGAAGGTCGCGGAGAGGTTGTCGCCGCCGCTCTCGATCAGAACGAGTTCGATGTCAGGGTGGCGGCGGACCATTTCCGCGACGGCGGCCAGGTTGATCGACGCGTCCTGACGGATCGCCGTGTGCGGACAGCCGCCGGTCTCGGCGCCGATGATCCTGTCGCCCGGCAGGGCTTGGAGCCGCATGAGCGCCTCGCCGCCGGTGACGCCGCCTGCCGTGTTGATCAGCACCGCCTGGCACTGGGCTTCCGAAACGCGCGGGAACAGCACCTTCAGCGCGCCCGCCTGGCGGAGACCGTCGAGGACCGATCCGCGCTCCGTGCCGATGACCGACAGGCGAGCGGACCCGTGCGCCCTGTGCTGCATCGGGGCCGCCCGCATCGTCGAAATATTGGCCAGGTGAGTAATCGCGTCCGCTCCGTGCGATGGGCTCTTCGCGGGCAGTTTCACCACAGGCAGGCGGGAACGTCTGCAATTTAGCCCGGTTTCGCCGTCAGAAAAGCCGAAAATGCATAAATACTGAGCGACAATGAGACTTTTCGCTTAAATTGTAGACGAAAAAAGTTCGATATGAGCATAAATTGGGCAAGAGTGATTGTCTTGATCACCGCCACGCAGCATCGATTCGGACGTCGCGACGGGCGCTGACTCGGAGACGCGGTGTGTGGCGACCATGCGAATTGGAGCTCGGTCCGGCCGCCGCACGGGTGCAACACGAAGCTGCGGGACGGAGGTAGGCTGGCTGATCGATAACCTGATCGTTCCACAGCGTTGGATCGCGGACAGGCGGAGATGCGCCGTCTTCTGCCAACGCGAAGCGATGGTGGTCAGGTCGAGCGACAGCCGTTCCGCCGACCAAATGAGCCGCCGCAACCCTCTTCAAGTTATGCTGCATGTTCCTTTTCGTTCATTCGCCGTTACCTCATGGCGGGGCGGTTTCAATGGCGGATCGGGGAGGCGCATGCAGGCGTCATATCTTGAGCAACTGAACGACGAGCGGCGACGGTGTCGATGTTGACGCCGCCGGCGCGCCGTCGCCGCCGCCGCGATCGAATCGGGCACGACATTGCGACGCCGAAAGAGTCTGAGGATTCGCAGTTCCGGAAGTAAGGCTTGACGAATCGAAAGTGATAAAGAGTATGCTTTAATAAATCATGTGCTTTATATGCGGCGCAGCGCAGGAATCTACAACGCATGGCGGCGAACTCGGAGACTTACAAACGGCTCGTTGAAACTGCGGAAAGGCTGTTCGCCGCCGAAGGGATCGCGACCGTTTCGATGCGACGGATCAACCAGGATGCGGGGCAGAAGAACACGTCGGCGCTCCACTATCATTTCGGCTCGAAGGAAGCGCTTATCGAGGCGATCGTCGGCTACCGGATGAGCCGCGTGAACACCCGCAGGCTGGAGATGCTCCGCCGGATCGAGGACTCTGGCGAAGAGATCGACCTCCACAAGATCGTTTGCGCCATCGTCTTTCCGCTTGCGGAGCTGCTCGACGACGAGACAGGCGACAACCGCTACATTCAGTTTCTCGCGCAGGCCTATAGCGACCCGGTGATCCGCAAGACCCATCTCGGCCCCGGCAGATACGACGAAGGCTATAAGCGCTGTTTCGACCACATCATCGCGCTCAGAAAGGACGTTCCCTCGGCCATCTTGCGTCAGCGGCTGCTGATCGTCACCGGCGCGTTGGTGCACATCCTCTCGGATTTCGACAAGCGGCGGCGCGACGGGCGGCGCGTGCGTCCGCAGCATGAAGTCGCCGCCTTCGTCTCGAACCTGGTCGATTTTTTCCTCGGGGCGATATCCGCGCCAAGCTCCGCCGACACAGCGGAAGCGTTCAGAGAGCTCGGCCGCACCCATGCGTGACACCGAGAGAGCAGCGGCGGCGCCGCGCGGTATGTATGCATTGCGCGCCGCCCGCGCGGCCTCTCTGACAATCGGTTTCGCGCTCGCGGTCCAGTCGCTCTACACCGCCTATTTCGGCGTCTGGGAGCCATGGTTCCACCGCAGCCTGGTCACCTTGTTCTCAGTCGCCGCGGTGACGTTGAGCGTCCCGCTGGCGGCGCGGGTGCGGACGCAATCGCGGCTCACACCGGCGCTCTGCTGGCTCGTCGATGCGCTCATGATCGTGATCTTCACGCTCGCAGTCGAGCAGCTCTTCGCCGCTTACGAGCATGTCGATGACATCATGCTCTCCTATTCGCCCTATCAGATTGCGATCTCAGTCTTGGCGGTCGGCTGCCTGTTGGAGCTATCGCGCCGGCTTTTCGGTCTGCCATTGCTGCTATTTTGCCTCGCGGTCTTTCTCTACTGCATCTTCGGGAACAGCCTGCCCTGGGTTTTTCACCACTCCGGATTCACCTTGAGCCAGACCATGGAGACTCTCTGGTTCGGGTTGCAGGGCGTGTTCGGCTCTCCGCTCGGCGTCGTCGTTCAGATAATCTTCGTCTTCATCGTGTTCGGCGTGGTGCTGGAGCGGACTGGCGCCGGGGAGGCGTTGATCCGGCTCGCCTTCCATTTCACCGCGCGCTCGCGCGGCGGCCCGGCGCAGGCGGCGATCGTCGCGAGCGCGCTTTTCGGCACCATGTCCGGCAGTGTCGCCGCCAACGTCGTCGGCACCGGCTCCTTCACGATTCCCATTATCAAGCGCCGCGGCTTCGCGCCGCATGTCGCTGGCGGGGTGGAGGCCGCCGCCTCCACCGGCGGGCAGTTCGTGCCGCCGGTGATGGGCGCGGCGGCCTTCGTCATGGCCGACATCACAGGCATCCCGTATCTTCAGATCTGCCTCGCCGCGCTGATCCCCGCCATTCTCTATTATCTCAGCCTCGCGGGCGCGGTGGCGTTGGAGGCGCGCAAGCGCGGCATCGCGCCGACGCCCCCTGCGGAACGCGTCGCGCTCACCCGGCGCGACTCGGTGATGTCGCTGATGGTGCTGGGGCCAATTGCGGCGATCGTGGTCGTTCTCGCAGAGGGACGGTCGCCCGCCATGGCCGGGTTCTGGGCCACCGTCGTCGCCGTCGGGCTCGCCTTTCTTCTCAATCCCGAGATGAGGCGGAAACCCCGGACGCTCCTCGTGGCGCTGGCCGACGGCGGAATCGCGGGCGCCGGCATCGTCGTCGCCGTGGCCTGCATCGGCGTCGTGCTCGGTGTGCTTAACCTGACCGGCTTCGGGCTCAAATTCGCGGGCATGATCTCCGCGGCGGGGGAGGGCGACATGCTCGTCAGTCTTCTTCTGACCATGTTCGCCTGCCTTATCCTCGGTATGGGGATGCCTACGTTGCCGGCCTACCTGATCATCGTTCTCGTGATGGGCGGTGCGATCACTCGGCTCGGCGCTCCGACGATCGCGGTCCACATGTTCGTGCTCTATTTCGGCGTGCTCTCGGCGGTGACGCCGCCCGTCGCGCTCGCCGCGTTCGCTGCGGCCCCGATCGCCGGCGCGAACCCGATCGTGACGGCAGTGACCGCGCTGCGGCTCTCCATCGCCGGCTTCGTCATTCCCTTTCTCTTCGTCTTCAACCCGGAACTGCTGCTGATCCTCGAGTTCGAGCCGACGGGTTTCGTCTGGACGTTGATCCGAGCCGCCGCCGCGCTCTGGCTCATGACGACCGCGCTCGCGGGGTTCGAGCGGGGTCCGCTTGCGCTCTGGTCACGTCTGGCCCGGTTGATCGTCGTGGGGTTCATCCTGCAGGGCGACCTGCTTTTCAGCGTCATCGGCCTCGCGCTCGCCGCCGTGCTGATCGCGCGAGATTGGCTTGAGTGTCCGGGGCTCGGAGCGCCTGTCGAAAACACCCGAAAGGCAGCCGCAAGCGCTGACCGAACATCATGAAATGGAGGAAAGACATGACGAAATTCCGAAGTCTGAAAGGAACGCTCGCCGCCGCGCTCGCGGCTGTGGCCGTCTTCGGCGCTGCGGGCGCCGGCGCGCAGGAGAAGACCCATCTCAAGATGGACACGCTCGCGCCGGGCTCCTCGGCATATGTGTTCGCCGTCGCGGTCACGAATGTCGTCCAGAAGCATCTTCCCTACGAGATTCAGGTCTCCTCCGGGAAGTCGGCGGTCCGAATGGCGATTGACGCCGCGAAAGGACAGGTCGATCTCTACCTCGCCTCCATGGCCGTCAACCAGTTCATGGAAAACGGCGAGGCGATGTTCAAGAACTCGCCGGAGGCGCCGGAGCTTTTCGCCAAACTCCGCGGGATCATCAACTATCCTATCGGCGCCTATTACATGGTGACCTACGCCGACTCGGGCATCGAGACGCTGAAGGATATCAAAGGCAAGCGCGTATTCCTCGGCCCGCCCAAGGGCGCCGCTCGCGTGGTGACGGGCCAGATCGTCAAAGGCGTCGCCGGCTATGAGCCGGGCGTCGATTTCGAAGAGGCGAAGCTCGACTGGAACTCAGCGCAGCAGGCGTTCCAAGATGGGCAGCTCGACGTTTACATGGGTCTGACTTCGATCCCCAGTCCGCAGATCGAGCAGTTCGCGACATCGCGAAAGCTGCGCCTCCTCGGCATTCCAGCCGCAGCGCTGGAGAGCGATGACGTGATGAAGGCGCTCAACCCGCCGGGCCGCACCATCGAGTCGATCCCGCCGGAAATCTATGGCGACCGTCTGGTCAACACCGCGCCCGTCGCGACCGTCGGCTCCCAGGCGGGGCTCGCGACGCATATCGGTGTCGACGAGGAAGTCGTGTACCAGTTGACGAAGGCGATTTTCGAGAACCTCGATGAGTTCCACGCCAACGCCGCCTGGCTCTCCCAGATCACGCCAGAGACGGTCTTCACTTCGATGAACTTCCCGCTTCACGCCGGCGCCTACCGGTATTTCCACGAGATCGGCCTTGAAGTTCCCGAAGAGCTGATCCCGCCCGAAGCGCAGTAGCTTAGTCACGCCCCGGCCGCCTGTCGCGGCCGGGGCGGCAAACGGAAACTCCCGCAGAAGGGCTCGCGCGTGATTGATCTCAAATCCCTTGCGCCGCTTTTTCGTCCGGCCTCAATCGCCATCGTCGGCGCTTCCGACAACCCCGCAAAGATCGGTGGGTTGCCGATCCGCTACCTGAAGGCGGCGGGCTTTTCCGGTGCGATCCATCCAGTCAATCCGGCGCGCGAGACGGTCCAGGGGCTGACGGCCTGGCCGCGCCTCGCCGACATTCCGGGCGATGTCGATCTCGTCGTCATCGCGGTCCCCGCGCGGGACGTGCGCGGCGTGCTTCTCAAAGCCGCGGAAAAGGGCGTGAAGGGCGCGATTATCTTTTCCGCAGGTTTCGCTGAACTTGGCGCGAGTGGCGCGGTGGAGCAGGCCGAGCTCGCCGCAATCGGGCGCGGCGCGGGCATTCGTATGCTCGGCCCGAACTGCTCCGGCTTCGCGAATTTCTCCAATGGCGCCTGGGTCACGTTTGCGCCGCTTCTCGGCGAGGGGCAGGCGCGGCCCGGCAATGTCGGTATGGTCAGCCAGAGCGGCGCCTTCGCAAATTTCGGCTACCGCGTCGGGCGCGACAGGGGCGTCGCCTTTAGCCAGTGGATCACGACCGGCAACGCGATCGACGTGGATGTGGCGGATGGTGTGGCCTTCCTCGCCGACGATCCGCAGACCAAGGCGATCCTGTTTTATATGGAGGGTTGCGCCGACGGACGGAAATTCGCCGACGCGCTCGCCTTCGCCCGATCCAAGAAAAAGCCGGTGATCGGAGTGAAGGTCGGCGCGACCGGCGCTGGCGCCGCCGCGGTCGGCTCGCACACCGCCTCGCTTGCAGGAGCGGACCACGTCTTCGACGCCGTGATGCGCCAGCACGGCGTCTATCGCGCCCGGACGGTCGAGGAGCTATTCGACATCGGCTATGCCGCCGCCAACGGCGCGGCGCCCGTCAACGACAAGGTGGCGATCGCCTCGATCTCCGGCGGGGTTGGGGTGCTGCTCGCCGACGCCGCCGCCTCCTGCGGGCTTGACGTCGCGCCCATGCCGGCCGCCGCGCAGGATACGATCCGTGGAATAATTCCCTTCGCCGGAGCGACGAACCCGGTGGACGTGACGGCGCAGGTCATCAACGATCTCGACCTGCTGGAGAAATGCCTCGACGTGATCCTGCAGCAGGGGGAATACGGGACCGTGGCGTGCTTCATGGGCTATCTCGGGCTTTCCGAGGAATACAGTCCCCGCATCCTGCCGCTTCTGAACGCGATCCGCGCGCGCCGCCCTGACAGCACGGTCGTTTTCTCCACGCTCTTTCGGCCCGAGATCCGCGCGCAGCTCGTCGCCGAGGGCCATCTCTTCTTTGAGGAGCCGACCCACGCCATTCGCGCAGTATCTGCGCTTCGCGGCTTCGCTGACTCATTCTCCCGTCAGGCTGAAGCCGCGCCGCAGTTGGAGAAACCGGCGCCCGCGCTGGCCGGGGCAGAAGGCGCCTTGAACGAGTTCGACTCGCTCAGCCTTTTGCGCGAGGCGGGCGTCCCGGCGGTCGCGCCGCTTCGCGTTCGCTTTGAAGAGGAGGCGCGGCGCGCCTTCCGCGCGCTCGCGAAGGACAGGCCGGGTCCCGTCGTCCTGAAGATTCTTTCCTCCGATCTGATGCACAAATCCGACGTTGGCGGCGTCGCGCTCGGCCTCGAGACCGAGGACGCGGCGGCCGAAGCTTTCGCAAGGATCACGTCACTGGTCGCCGAAAACGCACCCGACGCGCGAACGGAAGGCTGCTTGCTCGCGCCGATGATGTGGGGCGGCGTCGAGACGATCCTCGGTGTCGCGCGCGACCCGATCTTCGGCCCGGTGGTGATGTTCGGGCTCGGCGGCGTCTTCGCCGAGACTCTGAAGGATGTGACCTTTCGGGTCGCGCCATTCGGTGAAGAGGAAGCGGCTCGAATGATCGGAGAGATCCGCGCCTCCGCGGTGCTGGGCGGCGTCAGGGGCGCGCCAGCAGTGGATCGGGCTGCGCTGGCGCGCGCGCTATCCACGCTCTCGCGCTTCGCGGCGGCCAACGCGGACCGGATTGAGAGCGTCGACGTCAACCCGTTCCTGGTTCGCCCCGAGGGGGCGGTGGCGCTGGATGCAGTAGTGACGGCGCGGGCCAGAGAATGATGAAGATCGGCGCGAAGCGCGCGACTGTGAGCAGAAAGGCATTGGTATGACACTGGACGTGCTGAACGGCGCCCGCGACGTGATGGAAGGCCGCATCCGCATCAACGACTGGTTCCGCGGCGTTCCGGACTGCATCCGCCTCGACGTGGCGTCGGACGCCGTGACGATCGTCTGCCGCGGACTTTCCGGCAACGTAACCGCGATCAGGACGGCCGAGGGATTGGTGGTCTGCGACACCGGCGCCATCGACACCTGCGGAAAAGTGCTCGCCGCGATACGGGAATGGGAGCCGAATGCGCCGGTCAAGGCTGTCGTCTACACCCACGGCCATTTCGACCATGTCGCCGGCATGCCGCTCTACGACCGGGATGCGGAGACGCGGGGTGCGCCGCGGCCGGTGCTGATCGCGCATGAGAACGTTCCCCGACGGTTCGAGCGCTATCGGCGAACCGGCCCCTTCAACGAGAAGATCAACATCCGCCAGTATTCCCGCCCCGGCTTTCGCTGGCCGACCGAATTCCGCGCGCCGGACGTTCTGGTGCGCGGGGAGGGCCGGATCGACGGCGTCGCCGAGACGTTCGAACTCTATCACGGCAAGGGCGAAACGGACGATCACATGTGGCTCTGGGCGCCGAGCCGTTCACTGGTCGTCGCGGGCGATTTCTACACCTGGGCTGCGCCCAACGCCGGCAACCCGCAAAAGGCCCAGCGCTACATCATCGAGTGGGCGGAAACGCTCCGCGCCATAGTGGAGCGAAGCCCGGAGGTCCTCGTTCCCGGTCATGGCCCGGTGATCTTCGGTCGTGACGCGATCCGGACAATCCTCACCGATGTCGCCGAATGGCTGGAATCGCTGCACACGCAATCGCTTGAGTTGATGAACAGCGGGATGCGGCTTGGCGAAATCCCACACCACGTGGCGCCGCCCGCGCGTTTCGCCGACCTGCCATGGATCCAGAACAATTACGACGATCCGGAATTCGTCGTGCGCGCTATTTGTCGTCTCTATGGCGGTTGGTGGGATGGCGACCCGGCGCGGCTGAAACCGGCGCCCGATGCCGAACTCGCTGAAGAAATCGCGCATGCCGCTGGCGGCGCGGCCAAACTGGCCGACCGCGCCGAGAGCCTCGCCAAAGAGGGGCGCATGCGCCTTGCCTGCCACTTCGCCGAGTTTGCGGCCATGGCGGCGCCAGACGATAGGGCGGTGCAGTCGGTCAGAGCGCGACTCTACCGGGCGCGAGTTGAGGAAGAACGCGGCCAGATGGCGAAAGGCGTCTTTCGCGATGCGGCACAGGATGCTGAACGACAAGCGGCCAGACGCTGACGCCGGCTTCGGCGGCTTGCCGGAACAGGTGGGAATTCAACCTGTAGGTCGCGTCACAATCGCTCAGGCCAACCGTACTGTCCACGAAAGAGGTGGCTCTGTTTGTCTGTACAGTTGCCGGGCGTTTTCTAAGTGGATTTCCGCCTTGATTACGCTGCAGCCGCTTCCAGCTTCGGCAGGTTGAAATAAGCCTGATCGGAGGTTTTCCCGTCAAGCGATGAATGCGGGCGACGGCTGTTGTGGAAGCCCAGATAGCGGCCGATGGAGGCGCGAGCTTCTGAGACGGTGGCGTAGGTGCGCAAATAGACCTCCTCGTATTTGATGGTCCGCCAGAGGCGCTCGACGAAGACTTTGTCGCGCCAGGCGCCTTTGCCATCCATGCTGATCTTGATCTCTCGCGCCGCCAGTACCTTGATGAAGTCGGTGGACGTGAACTGACTGCTCTTATCAGGGTTGGATATCTCGGATGCTCATGCGCCTTATCGAAATCGAAAAGGCCGGTGTCGAGGATCCCGCCGACCGCGACATCGGAATGATTGGCCTCGATGATCCGGCCGTCGGCGTTCAGGCTGCGGATGATCTTGCGCGCGGCGTCGGTGCGCTCGGGGCCTGCATCGGCGACCTTGTTCAGGATCACCACGTCGGCAAACTCGATCTGCTCGACCAGCAGGTTCACGAGCGTGCGCTCGTCCTCTTCGCCCAGAGTCTCGCCCCGGTCCCGCAGGAAATCATGGCTGGAATAATCGTTCAGCAGGTTCACCGCGTCGACCACCGTCACCATCGTATCGAGGCGGGAAACGTCCGACAGGCTCTCGCCCGCCTCATCGCGGAAATCGAAGGTCGCGGCGACCGGCAGCGGCTCGGAGATGCCGGTCGACTCGATCAGCAGATAGTCGAAGCACTTGTCTTCGGCCAGCTTGCGCACCTCTTGCGGAAGGTCGTCGCGCAGGGTGCAGCAGATGCAGCCGTTCGACATCTCCACCAGCGTCTCGTCGGTCCGGGAAAGCTCGGTGTCGGCGCGGACGAGGTCCGCGTCGATGTTCACCTCGGACATGTCGTTGACAATCACGGCCACGCGCCGCCCTTCGCGGTTGTTCAGCACACGATTGAGTAGCGTCGTCTTGCCTGCGCCCAGGAAGCCGGACAGGACAGTGACGGGAAGGCGGGTGTCGGTCATGGCGCGAATACCTCATTGTGAATCTCGTCGGCCGCCTCGCGCGGCAAGCGCCCGCGCAGCATGTCGAGGCTGCGCTGAAGCGCGGGACGGGAGATGTCGCGGGCGATGACCACGATGCGTGAGCGGCGCTCGTCGCCCGGCCAGTCGCGGAGCGGCGCCGGCGGGTCCCCGAACGGCGTGCACGATGCGAACGCCGGGGTTGATCGCCCTGAGACGCTCTTCGAACATCACCACTTGCTCGGGCGTCACGAGGTCGGTCTTGCTCAGCACGATCAGATCGGCCATCGCCGCCTGCGACACCGCCTCGAGCTGCGCATTGAGCGTAGCAGGTCCGTTCGCGGCGTCGGCCACGGTGACAACGCCGTCCATGCGCGTCGCGCGGGCGAGGAAGGGATCCGCCACCAGCGTCTGAAGGATCGGCCCCGGGTCGGCCAGCCCGGTGGTTTCGATCACCACACGCTCGAAGGAAAGCTCGCCCGCGTCCCGCCGCGTGAGCAGGCTGGCCACGGTGCGCGCAATATCCCCGCGCACCGAGCAGCACAGACAGCCCGACTGCATCAGCACAACCTCTTCGCTGATCGCCTCGATCAGGTCGTGGTCTAATCCCGCGTCACCGAATTCGTTGACGATTACGACGATTCGACCAGACGACGCGTCCGAAAGGATCGCATTGAGCAATGTCGTCTTGCCGGCGCCCAGAAAGCCGGTGACCATCGTGATGGGAAGACGCGAATCACTCATGCATCCCCCACAAGATTTGCCGAGACCTCGCCCAGCAAGTCCCCGGAGCGGTCCGATCCCGATTTGTTCGCCGGCGCGAACAGGGCGTTCTCGTTCGCCGGCGGCGCATCGCCGGGTGCGTTCCATTCTTCGTGACGACACGTCTGCGCGCCGTGCGCGAAGACAGCCAAGTGATCGTGGGGCCCGTGGAAAGGGTCTCGGCTCTGCGCCAGATACCGTGCATGGGCGGAACCGGAGAGAAGGTTCATGGCTCGGCGCTCTCGCTCATGGCGAGGGAAGCAGCGGGATCGTAAAGCCGCGCCGGCGCCGCGCCGTATCGCGCATGGCGTCCGACATGGCGATCGAAAGCTTCACAGAATTTTGGCATCAGAGGCACCCCGCGAGCGATGTCGCAAGGTTGCGCAGAAGCTGCGGGTAGAGCTCCGGACCGGGGTCGAGGTCCGAACCCAGCGGGTCGAGCACGGCGGTCTTAGCCTCTGTGCCTTCGATGACAGCCGCCACCAATCCCGGATTGAACTGCGGCTCGGCCAACACGCAATCCACACCTTCCGAAGCGACGCGGCCTCGGATCTCGGCGATACGAGCCGGACTCGGGTCGCTGGCGTCGGAAAGCGAAATCGCGCCAGACGCCGGGAATTCGAAGTCCATCTCGAAATACTGGTAGGCGTCATGGAAGACGATGAACTTGCCGCCCCGCACGGGGTCGAGGATAGCGTTCACTTCGGCCGTTACTGTAGTGAGTTCGTCGCGGGCCGCGGCGGCGTTGGCGAAATAGACGCCGGCATTCTCGGGATCGGCGGCGGAGAGCCGCGCCGCGATCAAGTTGAGCCAGGTCGCGGCGTTCCGGAGCGACAGCCAGGCGTGCGGGTCGTGCGCACCATGGGCATGAGCATGGTCGTGGTGATCCCCCTCGGCCTCGGCGTGTTCCTCGTGGTCGTGGTCGTGGCCCTCGCCTTCGTCATGTTCGTCGTGATCCGTATCGCCGTGGTCATGCGCCTCGAACAAGGCGCCCTCGCGGAACTCGAGCAGGAACGTGCCGTCCGACTCCAGGATCTCCACGACCTCGGCGTCGGCCGCCAGTGTCTCGACCGCGCCAGCCATCCACGGCGTCAGATCCTCGCCAAGCCAGAACACAATGTCTGCGCTCTGCAGGGCTTCCGCCTCAGAAGGACGCAGGCTGTATTCATGGGGCGAAGAGCCGGACTGGACAATCAGCGAGGGAGCGCCGAGGCCATCCATGACGCGAGCCACCAGCGAATGCAACGGCGCGATATCGACTGCAGCGCGCGGGACCTCCGCCATGGCCGTCCCCGCGAGAAGCGTCGCGGCTAGCGAGAGTGGAATGAGATTTCTGGACATGGGCGCCTCTTCGTGATTGTATAACATTACAGGTCAGATACAGGACATGAGATAACATGACAAGTCGCGCATCGCCGGACATGGCGCCGACAGGTCCAGCGGCGTCCGAGCCGGTAGGTTTCGGCACGCATGATCATGGCAATTGCGTCACGACCGCCATCGCTGCGGCAGAGGCGCATTGCGCCACCGAAGACTTGCGCTTCACTCCGGTGCGTCGGGCGGCGCTCGAAGTCCTGCTGCGAGAGCACCGCGCCATGGGCGCCTACGAGCTACTGGGCAGGTTGAGCGACGCAGGCTTCGGCGCGCAGCCGCCAGTGGCGTATCGCGCGCTGGATTTTCTCGTGTCGAACGGCTTTGTACACAAGATCGAACGGCTCAACGCCTTCATCGCCTGCGCCCATCCCGGCGCGAGCCATTCCCCGGCCTTCATGATATGCCGCCTGTGCGAGGCCGTCGCCGAGGCGCATTCCGCCCCGGCCCGCGGCGCCTTGGGCGAGGCAGCCCGAGCCGCAGGCTTCCGGATCGAACGCACCGTGGTCGAGGCGCTCGGCGTCTGCCCCTCCTGCGCCAAGAAGGCCGGCGCATGAGCCTTGTTGACGTCAAACACCTGAGCGTCCGCTACGGCGCGACCGAAGTTTTAAGCGATGTGAGCATGACCATCGAGCCGGGCGAGATTGTCACAATCGTTGGCCCGAACGGGTCCGGAAAAACCACGTTGCTGCGTGCGATCGTCGGCGCCATCCCGGCGGCGACGGGCCGGATCGTTTCGTCGCCGGGCCTCGTCATCGGCTATGTTCCGCAACGGCTTCATGTGGACCCGACCCTACCGATCACCGTTGGGCGTTTTCTGCGTTTGCCGGGCGGCGCCGCGCAGGCCGACATGGCCGCCGCCCTGGAGCGCGCAGGCGTGCCTGACCTTGCGAACCGGCAGATGTCGCAACTCTCCGGCGGACAACTGCAGCGGGTTCTCCTCGCCCGCGCCCTCGTGGTGAAGCCGGCCCTCCTGCTTCTTGACGAGCCGACGGCGGGTCTCGACCAGCCCGGCTCCGCCGCGTTTTATGCCCTGACTGAGGAGATTCGCCGCGAGACAGGCTGCGCGATCCTGATGATCAGCCACGAATTGCACGTCGTCATGGCGACTTCGGACCGCGTGATCTGCCTCAACCGCCATGTCTGCTGCCATGGCACGCCGGAGCATGTGTCCTCGGCGCCGGAATATCGCGCGCTCTTCGGCACCGGCACCGGGGGTGCGCTCGCGCTCTACCGGCACGAGCACGACCACTCTCACAACACTACGGCGTCGGAGGCGGCAGAGTGATGCTGGATGATTTCATGACCCGCGCCGCACTGGCCGGCGTCGGCGTGGCCTTCGCCGCGGCGCCCCTCGGCAGTTTCGTCGTCTGGCGGCGGATGGCCTATTTTGGCGACGCGACAGCGCATGCGGCGATCTTGGGCGTCGCCCTTGCTCTGGCGTTGCACGTGTCGGTCTTCGCCGGCGCCGTCGCCATGGCGCTCGCCATGGCGCTCACCGTCTCCGCGCTCAGCGGTCGAGGCTATGCGATGGACACGCTCCTCGGCGTGCTGGCGCATTCGGCGCTGGCCTTCGGCCTCGTCGCGGTGTCATTCTTGTCCGGCGTCAGGATCGATCTCATGGCGTATCTTTTCGGCGACATCCTCGCCGTGTCGCGCGGCGATCTCGCCGTGATCTGGAGCGGCGCGGCGCTAGTGATAGCGCTGATCGGCTGGCGCTGGTCCGCCCTTCTCACCGCGACGCTGAATGAAGAGTTGGCGTATGCGTGCGGTATCGACCCGAGGCGCGAACGGCTGGTCCTGACACTCTCGCTCGCGATCACGGTGGCGGTTGCAATCAAGGTCGTGGGTGTTCTGCTGATCGCAGCCATGCTGATCATCCCCGCGGCCGCCGCGCGCCCACTGTCGCGCACGCCTGAGAGCATGGCGGTTATCGCGGCGGGCATCGGAGCGGCCTCTGCGGTGATCGGCCTGTGTGCCGCCTATTTGTTCGACACGCCGGCCGGGCCGTCCGTCGTCTGCGTTGCGGCGGTGAGTTTCGCCTGCACGAGCCTGCTTCGGGCGTTTCGGTCAGGCGCCTAAACATGCCAATCCCGCGACAATCGCGAAGGGAAATCCGCCTCCACGACGGTCGTGTAGCTACCGTGGAATCTATGCCATGCGGCTCTGCCGCGTGCCGCAGGCTCTCTCCAAACAAGCGCAGGGCCAATCGAAGCGAAGGCCGAGAGATGCGGTTTGATGACAGTCGCGTTAGAAGCCGGCAATGACCGACTCCGAAGTCTCTAGCACAGAATCCAAAAAATGCTTTAAATCAACGATTTCCAGGCTCTGCACCGAAATGGCGCAGGCGACAGGCGGGGAATATCGGCGAGGCGAGACCGCTTCCGCGCCACCTGACGCTTGAGCCAGTGCTCGCCGCCTCTTGCCACGTTATCGTGGCGGATTGAACGGGGGCAATGGGCTTGTCCGGCTCTGCCTCTGAACACTGGGCGCTACGAGGAAGTTGCTAGGCAGCAACAGACAACCGGCAGGGGTTGCGAAAGTGTCGGCTCATGAGCACCGCCGCACCCGGTCCCGTATCACGGCGTAGTCTCTGAGCATCTCCGCGATCGCCGACCCTTCCGGCGGCAGAGCCATTTCCTCGGCCGTCCGTGCCTGAAACTCCCTACTGTACTCGACCACAGGCGGACATGCCCCTATCCCACCGCCGTCTGAATATACCGTCGGGCAGCCGCTCAGCCAGATCGTCACGAGACCGAGGGCGACGCGCCGCCGCCTTGAGCATCCGTCGTTGTTCATAATGGCTTCGCCAAGCTCTACGAGCGCAAGACGCCAATCACCGCGGCGGACCTGCTGAACGACCGCGTCGTGCCGTTCTTCGACGACCAGGAGGTGAAGCTCTGCCGGATGCTGACCGACCGGGGGACGGAATATTGCGGCAACCCGGAGCGGCACGAATACGAGCTCTACCTGGCGGTGGAGGACATCGACCACTCGCGGACGAAAACCAGGAGCCCGCAAACCAACGGCATCGTCGAGCGGTTCCACAAGACAGTCCTGGACGAGTTCTACCGGGTGGCGTTCCGAAAAAAGATCTACCGCGAGGTCGACGAACTGCAGGTCGATCTCGACGCCTGGATCAGGACCTACAACGAAGAGCGCGAGCATCAGGGACGATGGTGCTTCGGCAAAACGCCGATGCAGACCTTTCTTGACGCAGCGCCAATAGCGAAGGAGAAAATGATCGCCGCCTGATCACAGGTCGACAGGTGGAACCCGACCGACATCCGGACGCCAAATGTCCGATAAAGTCTAAACTTCTACAGTTCAGCGTCCGGCGCGGCTCGGAGGTATCGCTCCCAGCCGTCGGCGTCACCAGAACCTGGCGGCCAAGCAGGCCGTTCACCGGCGTGTTCGTCAGCGGTCATATGCACCGCGCGCACAGGTCGGACAAATGACCGCAACCTGCTTCGATCCACGTCACTCAAGAAAACTCTTGCAAAACAGGAGCCGTCCACAAATGACAACACCAAACGACCGATCCGTCCGCCCCCGCCCCGTGCAGCTGGAACACGTTTCTTGCCGAATAGACGCCGAGGATGATAACTAATCCCGTGGATGCGGGCAGTTGCACAGCGCAGTATGGAGGCTAAACCGCCCCCAACTCGGGTCCGATCTCGATGCGAAACGTCGTTTTCTCCGTTGAGAAGTCGTGCACGTCAGTCAGGCGCGGTTTCGGGCCTCCACGACGTTCAGCTTCCAGCTCGGCCTGGGTGGCGGCTGTCGTCACCAAGGCATGCACGGCGCTGCCACCGATGGGGAACCGGTTGAGTGCGTGCCAAACAGATCGGTGCAGGAGGATGCCCTGATGCTGCCCCACCAGGAAGGCTCGGACGGACGCGGCTGCGGGTGCGTCCTCTCCCGTCTTGGGCGCGACAACCATGACCATCGGGCGGCCTCTCAGCGGGAGGAAACACTGGCTGACCTGGTGATGGCGCTCGATCCGGTCGAAGGTCATGGGAATTTCGTCGAACTCGATGACCATGAGTTCCGTGGCGCTTTCAGCCTCGTATCCCGTACGCCAGGAGCGCAGGCCTGGATTCTGGAAGACCGGTTCCGCATCCTGAAGATCCAGGATCTCGCCAAACGGGGCAAAGGATTCCGCGTCGATTCGTTCCGCCACCACCGTACGCTCATTCATCTTGTATCTCCCTGGCTAGAAAGTCCGACATGTCTAGGGGTGCTCTCATGTGTGGACGGCTCCGTTTGTGCAAGGGTTGATTTGAACTGATCTTGATCGTCGCGGGTTGCCCCATGAGCCAGTCTTTCACGACCGCGACGACGGTTGGGTTTCTTGGTTCGCGGGGGGCGACGACATAATATCCTTCCGTGACCTGGATCGAAAAGGAAAAGGGTTGGCAAAGACGGCTCGCTTCAAGATCCGCGGCAACGAATTCCCGGTTGGTCAGTGCAACGCCCTGACGCGCGATCGCGGCGTCGATGGCGAGCGACGTCTGGCTGAAATTCATCGTTCGGATATCGGGGATTTGCTCGTCTGGCAGGGCCTTTTCCAGGAACAGCGGCCAGTGGCCGTGGGTGTCCTCCAGCAGAACGTGATGCCGCAGATCCTGCGGTGAGGTGATCGGACGACTGCCCGTCGCCAGATCGGGATGGCAGATGGCGATCAGATCCGACGCGAACAGGGGGTCCGCGACCAGCCCGGTCCTGTCAGACAAAACGCACAAGTCTCCGTTTGGCGAGGTCTCGCGAAGCTTCAGGCTGCGCCGAGCCAACGCCACTCGGCGAGCGCGACGGCCCGGTTCTCCTTGAAGTCGTCTCGTCGGTAGATGTGGCGCTCCAGATTGAAATGATTGTGGATCGAGGAGTGGACGGCGGCGAAGGTCTGCAAGGTGCGCATTCGCCGGAAGCGGAGCATCGCCCGCTCTCGTCGTCGGAAGGGCTGGTGGGAATTCTCGATTCGGTTGTTCAGCCAGCGGCCCGTCAACTGCATGCCCTCTGCGCCGAGAGTCCTGAGCGCGGCCCGATAGGAGGGAAGGCGGTCGGTGACAATTTCCGCCGGCCGTCCGTAGCGCTTCATCAGTTTTCTGAGCAGTTTCAATGCGGCGCGCTTGTCTCGGCGCTTGGTCACTACGGCCTCCAGCACCTCACCTTCGTGATCGACGGCGCGCCAGAGATAGCGGCGCTCACCGTTCACCTTCACGAAGACCTCGTCGAGATGCCACCGCCAGTTGGAAAACGCGCGCATCCGGTCTGCGCGCTTGCGACGGATCTCGGCGGCGAACATCGGGCCGAACCTGATCCACCAGAATCGGATCGTCTCGTGGCTCACGTCGATCCCACGCTCGTGGAGGAGGTCCTCGACGTTCCGCAACGATAACGGAAACCGGACGTACATCATCACGGCCAAGCGGATGATGGCCGGGCTGGTTTTGAAGTATCGGAAGGGGCTGCGCGCGCTCATCCGAGGAGGCTACGAGCCGGGCCTCCCGTGCTCAAGCCGGTTTTGTCTGACAGAGCCGCTGCGGGAGATGCCGATGGCGGGTTTGATCGGTCATCCGCAGACGCTGGCCGTGGCTGCGCCACGTCTTCGCAGACGGCGGCTATGCCGGGAAGAAACTGCGCCGCGCCCTGACCGGGTTCGGCGACTGGCGCATCGAGATCATCAAGCGATCTGATCGCGCCGAAGGGTTCGAGATCATTCCAAGGCGATGGGTTGTCGAGCGCACCTTCGCATGGCTTGGAAGATGCCGCCGTCTCGCCAAGGACTGGGAGCGATCCATCGCCTCGTCCGAGGCGTGGGCGAACGTCGCGCATATCCGACTGCTCACCAGACGCCTCGCAAGGTATTGTTATGTTTGACCGAGTTTCGAGCCAGGCTCTCAGATTCTGACTTAAGCCTTTAGTGAACCAAGCAGCCCCACGACCTAGTGCATTTCAGCTTAGTCCGCCAAATAACGAATTTCGAGATGATGGCGACTATCAAATACTACTTGCAATTGTTCACCGTAAGCCCTGACAAACAAGGGCATAGGTCATTTCTATTGAACAAATGCGCCTGCCTCTTTCTAACACGATGCATGTATTTATTGTTTAGGGCGCTAACTTCCTTACCGAACGCATCAAGATCTGAAAAGATTTCTGGCAGCTCGTCGGTTATGGATCGCACAATTTCTAGAGCTTTTGACAGGCAGTCGACCAAGTCCTTCGCTCCAGAAAAATCATGCCTGCCAAGTGAAATCTCTCGCGTCAAATGACGTGTGCCCCACGCGTCCACGCGGGAAGCTGCATGCGTTGTCGTCGCAAAAAGGTCACCAACGTTTGGGTGTAAGAATTCACATAGAACATCATACGCAACACGGCTCCCCGGAACTCGCTTTCCTAGTTTATCAACATGGTTCAGTATTTGACTGGCGGAAAGGTCCATGAATTTTTCTTTTGGCTCATAGCTAAGCTCTCGGGCCTTGGCAGTCGTAAAGTCGGAACTTGCCAGCTTTTTCCAATCCATTCGTGTTCCGTACAGGCTTTTTCCTATGAGTTCTGCAATGCTAGTCTCGTAGAAAACTTCATGAAATCCCTTTTATTTCGCTTTGTCTCGCCAGGGGCCAGAAAGTTTGGACCTAACGGTCTCCGCGAGCGATGCCCTCTCAATCAACCCCCGAAGCAACGAAAAAGAAACAATGGCTGAACCCTCGTCAATTGATGATATCGCTCCTTTGGCATGCTCGTAGCAAGCCAACCGAGATACATTAAGGAATCCATTTATCTGCTGTGCGTAAAGGGATTGATTATAGATCGAGGCGCGGATTGCGCCGTTCGAATGTCCCGATGGAGCGCCATGTTTCCCAGAGCCAAACCAGTCTGCCATGCTATTTGCCACCGGGACAGCTTGAGCTTGGCTTACCATCCGAAATGCATAGCTGCGCCGAGTTGAAGTGTATGCGGCTTCGGAAAATGCCTCGAGAGAGGCTCGAACGCACTTCCAATTCAAGGAGACAGAATTATCGTCCATTCGGCTTAAGCTCCCTTAGCAACACCTTTTCAGGCTACTTCATGAGTCGCGGATTCACCACGTTCGTGCACAGCTACGGCGATCATTTTGTTGAGGCACTCCCTGGTGGCGAGGGGCTTCCGATTCCAGCGTAAAGCCCCACCATCGCTCCGTGTCGTGCTGTCCCCAGGGCGACTTACTATGCGGAAGCCGCAAATCGCATCGGAGGCGGGAAAGTGGGCAGATGTGTCAGTTCGACTGAGGTCTTCCTTCGGGTAGGAAAAGGGGACGCGAACTCACCCAAGAAATCCGCCTGTTTACGCTTGCATCCCGAGCAACACGCCTACCGCGTGTTCCGTCTACGTTACCATCGATATCGTTCGGAACTCGCGTCCGGGTTTTGGCGGGGCTCGACGACAGACCATTGAAAGATAACAGGAAAACGGGACCGAACCGGAACCGACGAGGTTCGCCCAAACTGAGACAGAGGGCCAGTCTGAGCCAAACTAAAGCCTCGCGGCGCGTCTAAGAGGTTCGGTCGGTTCCCGCAAACCCCTTTGACAACACGGAAAAATCCGTACCCGTCAGGGCGGTATCACTGGTTCGCAATGGGGATAATGGCGGAGGGGATGGGCCTGACGTCCAACCTTCTCCAGTTGTTAAGTAATTGATATTGAGTGGATTAAATCAGCTAGCGCATGCCAGCCCCACCGTGACGCCGTCAGCCCAACGTTATGTCCGCCCCGCCTCTTTGGGCTAGGATCGAGTTGTATTGAGCCGAAGCACTCTCCACTCTGACCAGTACCTCCATCGAAAGCAGATCGACGTTCGTTCCAAGGAACGTACCTGCCACCGGCGTGACCTGCGTGATGTTCCGGGCCACGGCAAGCGGCACCAAGTTTCCGGACCCAACGCTCCGGTTTGTTGGATCGAAGGCTATCCAACCGGCACCGGGGATAAATATTTCGACCCAGGCATGTGTAGTTCCTGAACCCGCCGACCCAACGAGGCCTATTTCGGGATCGGACAGATAGCCAGAGACGATGCGGGCCCCCAGGCCAAGACGGCGGACTGCCTCTGCAAGCAGGACAGCGAAATCGCGGCAAGAGCCCGATCCCCTGTCGAGTGTCTCGATCGGCGACTGGGTGCCTTCGTCGTCGCGGCTCTGGTAGGAAATCTGCGTGAACACGCCATTGCTGATGTCCTTCAGCAGAGACAGCGTGTCGGTCGAGCGTGCCATGACAAAGCCCTCGATCCATCTGGCAAGGCGGCCATCGACGTCATCGTATTGCGGCACCGTCAACGCACCCAGGTCCGTCCATTCGTCGGCGGCGTAGACAAAGGGGTACTGGGCGGCCGAGGCAGCGATGGCAAAGACCGGCCAGTCGGGCGCGGTCAGTTCCACGGTGGCGCGACTTTCGATCACCAGATGATCTGTCGAACCGTCAAAGATTGCGGTGGCGATCGCGTTGCCGGCCACATCATGCGCCCAGGTTACGGTCGCCGTCGGGGTAATGGAGATCTCGTGGGAGAAGAGACGCAATTCCCGCGTTTCGCGGGGACGTAGCATCAACCTGTGCGGTCCGAGAGAGACCGCCTGACGGTACCGGTAGGTTGTGGTGTGAACGATGTCGAGGCAGGCCAAAATGGGCGTCCAGTGTGGTTCGAGGAAGACAGCACGCACGCCGATGCGGGTCAGCGGCGACGCGATGACCCGGAGCTATCGGGCACGGCGTTTCGCCAGGCGTTCAATCCCTTGCAGCGCCGACAGATCCGTTCTCCAAAGCCTTCACTCCAGAAAACAACATCGCATCTCAGACAAGGACGCTCTCGAGGTACGTCGCCAAAGGCCCTTCCGCGGGCGATGTCCGAAAATGCTACGTCGACCGAGGTTTTGTTCGTGATCATGTCAAATTCGCGCTGACTTTCGTGCGCATAGCCGACGTCCCTGTCGGTCGTGGAGGCATGCCCTCGTTTTCAGCAGCATGGATTGACGCCATGTCACGTGCACCTAGACGCGCCGGGTTCCGGTTTAGGACATCCCTGTCAGACTGGGGCGTTCGGTGCGCCGAATAGAGATGCCGCATTTGTGCTGCAGAGACCCCGTCGGCCTCCATCACGAGGCGCACCATCGGATCAGCCAGCATTTCCTCAAGGAAGAAGTCGGACAACGCTCTGCCTGTCAGCTTGTCCCTGGCGCGGGCATAGTCCAGATCGGCAAGGGAAACGGTCAGAGACCGCGCAAGCCCCGGATGCGATGTCCGGGGATGAAGTTTCACCAGGACGGAGGCTTTCCAGGGTCCGGGATCCTGTTGATCCGGGGGTGAAACCAATTCCGTACCGATCTCGTACTCTCCCGCCGGAAGCGTCTCGTTGAAGCCCGGAACGGTGAACGGGCGGGAAAAAACCGCAACGGTCTTGCTCGTCAGTTCTTCCATTGGCGTGATCCTTTCCCTTGGTGCTGCGGGTGGCCCGCACCCCGGTTTCGAACTGGGGGCGTGGCCTTTGTACGCCTCAAGACGCCTTGGGTTTCGCGGGCGCTTCCGTGCCAGCGGTCTTGGGCTCGTTCTTCTTGGCAGGGGTCTTCGCGGTCTCCGTCGGCTTCGGCTTCAATGCGGCCGCAGCCCTGGCGGTCAGGTCCTTGAAGGACATGTCATCAATCCTTTGATTGGCCGGCGCCAACTCCTCATCCATGACGGACCGGGATGTTTGACATCGGTACTTCATATATGGGGATTGGCGACGTGATTTACGACGGTGTATCGAAAAGGAGGCCAAGATCATTCAGGCCAGTTCATCCGTCCAGACCTTGAATTCCGTTAACGTATTTTCACCGAATGTCTGGGTCAGCGGTACATCGGCGGCATCGCGCCCGCGTGCAATCAGAATTCTCGCGAACCTCGGCTTATTGTTCCGCGGGTCGAACATGTGCCATTCGCCAGAGAGAAAGACCTCCATCCACGCGGCGAAGTCCCCCGGCGGATGAGGGAGAGGTTCACCGATGTCGCTCAGATATCCTGTGCAGTAGCGTGCAGGAATGTTCATGCAGCGACACAAAGCGATGGCAAGATGGGCAAAGTCGCGGCAGACGCCCTGTTGCTCGGCCATTGCCTGCGATGCGGTGCGCGTCGCTTTCGCCTGCATGTAGTCGAAGCGGACATGTCCGTGCACGAAATCGCAGATCGCTTGAACGCGGGACCAACCGGGTTGCGTGGTCTCGAAAAGACGCCAAGCTTCCTCCGAAAGAAGATCGGTATCGCAATACCGGCTCCCCTGCAAGAACATGAGAGTATCGGATGGCAGATCCTGAACCGCGTGCTGTTGCGCGTCGGGAAAGACGGGATCGGGCCGGCCCGTGTCACGGAAAATGCCATCCGTCGACAGGCAGAAGTCGCCCGCCGAAGCCAGGAGGCGCGTACACCAGTTGCCGAAGCTGTCCCGATAGCTTTCGAGCGGCACGCTCGGCGACGTTACGAGATAGTCGGCGCGCTCCAGATCGCCAAAGCGCGAGTAGTGGACGTTCAGCAGCGCGATCAGCGGCGCCGGCTGGGGGAAGCTGTATCGCAGACGACACCCTATGCTGACCCGCATGCCAGACGCGCGGCCGCGCTTTGTCATGTCACGATCACCGTCCAAGAATGCACGCCCCGTCGGAGAGCCGGAAGTCCCGGTAGACTGCGGCCGTTTTCAGGATTCTAGAAATCGTCAAGTTCTGGAACCTTCCCAATCCTTACGAGGAAGCTCGGTTCGCCAACTTCTCCACTGGCTGGATCTTCCGTCACCATGTAGGCGTCCGCGCCTGCGCAATCCTCTGATTGAGCCTCTCGTTCGGCCCTGTTTCGTGCTTCTGAAGCTGTGGAATATTCAAGTTGCTTGGCAATTTTCAGGCCAGTCTGCCCGTTGCGTCCAGCTTTCATTCCAACATAAGTCTGGCAGATATAGTGGATTTTTTCTGGGGATCGCTCTGCGTTTGTCATGGATGGTTCCTTGTGATCGGCAGGGACGTCTGGAAGTTCTGGGAGCAGCCTTGGCCGGTTTCCGCCCGATTGAAGTGACCATTGCCCGACGGAGCACATCACGCAAACATAGCCGCCGAAGTTCAACTACCGGGTCGAAGCGGCTTTCGAGTGACGCGATTTAGACGCGGCTGAATTTTTGGTTACAGGTGGCGTGTTTGCTTCTCTTTCAAGGCGAGCATTGCGCAGTCGGGAATTCTTGGCGTCACGTGGACACCCGCATCAACGCCGGTGTTCGCGGTTAGGTTCGGATGATTGGCGTCGCCGTGACCGGCGTGTCGGTCTTTCCGGCCGCCTCAGCGTGATGGCTGGGTGGTTCTCGCAGCAGTTTCGGCGAACTGGACGGAGTCATGCCGTCGCCGCGCGCCGCTCATGGAAGATCAGGCGGTCCATGTTGTAGGCGAGGTTGGCGAGCGTCAGTTTGGCCTCGGCCCGGGCGCTGCCGATCGTGCGGATGAACAGCCCGAAGCGGTTCTTCTGGTGGGCGAACACATGCTCGACCGCCGTGCGGACCGATGACTTCTGCGCGTTTGCCTGCGCCGTCACCGGCGGCATCGGCTTGCCCGCCGGCTTGCGCCGATGGATGCGGCTGGTCAGCATCCTTCCCGCCAGCCACTTCTCGTTGCTCTGTGATCGATAGGCGCTGTCGGCCCAGACCTCGCTCGACGTGTTCCCGGTCGTCACGAGTTGCTTCAGCATCCGGCCGTCGGCTGCCGAGGCAGCGGTCACGGCGCTCTCGCGGATGAAGCCGAACTTACGGTCGATGCTGATGTGGCTCTTGTAGCCGAAGACCGGCACCGCGATCATGGGCAGAGGTGTGCCGTCGGGACGATAGCGGACCTTGCCGCCGACTTTCAGCGTCCAGCGCGCGTTCGTATCCTTCTGCGCCGCCTTGTTCGGCTTGTCCGGCTAGATCTCCTTCGCAGACTTGCCGGCTTTGATTGCCGCCTTCTCGCCATCGGTGATGCGCTGCTTCGGCGCCGGCACCAGGCTCGCGTCGACGATCTGTCCGGCCATCCGGATGTACCCCTTCTTCTGCAGCTGCCAGTCGAAGGCCTTCATCACCCGCTTCAGCGCGCCGCCTGCGGTGAGCTTGTCCCGGAACAGCCGGATCGTGTTCTCGTCCGGCGTCGGCCCGCCGAGATCGAAGCCGAGGAACCGCATCCAGGACAGCCGGTCCCGGATCATGAACTCCATCCGCGCGTCGCTCAGGTTGTGCTGCGCCTGCAGGATCAGCGCCTTGAACATCGATACCGGGTCGAACGGCGGCCGCCCGCCTCGAGACCCGTCGCCATAGCCGAGACCCTCGACCAGCCAGTCGCGGAAATGCTCGAAATCCACCGTCGCATCGAGAACCTCCAGCGGATCGCCATGCTGGCTCAGTGCCTCAAGATGCTCCGCCAGGCCGAAAAGGCTTCGCTGATCCATGAACCTGTCCCTGCTCATCCCTCGGGGGAGAGTGAATCACAAACCTTCAAAGGCCGATAGGTTGATGCGGGTGTCCACGTTTTTCCGTTTCTTCGTCGACCATTTGCCTGACGACACGCGTCGTCGTATCCATCGGGGTTTCCGGTTTAGTGTCATACACTTTGAACAGATTGCTTTTTGTAAGCTTCGTCAATTTTCAGTTTCCTTTGTGGTTTAGGTCGGCCGGACCAAGCGAGGTCTTTAACACCAACGCCAAGTGGCCGACCTCGCCTTGGGTGTGCCGTGATGGGCGCATGGATTGATCGCCCAACAGTGTCACTTCGATGTCTGGCGCAGCCATGGCATGCATCAACGCATTGTAATTCAAATGAAATCTTACCTCGGAGCCCAGCGGCGGCGGGGTGCCGGGCATTCCAATGACAAGATGATCGCTGGTCGCACCGATCAATGTGCTTCCAACAGGCATTGAAAGCCCCAGAATGTCGGTGTCCTGATGTCCCATAGCGACGATAAAGCGCTTGGAAACACCACTGGCTTGCGCGATGCGACGTCTTGCCAAAGTTGGATTGACCAGAGCGATGGCCGAAGGCGCAGGTTTTGAACCCGTTTCAATGACTTCTGCGACAAGGGTGAAGGCGTCTGTGTACATCCCGTCGATCCTGTCGCCAGACACTGGCTCAACACCCAGTAGGATCGCCTCACCCAGACGAAGGTCGTTGACGCGACCCGTCGCGTGTTCGCCAAGCGCCCAGGGCAAGTTGGCTGAGTTGCCACCAGACACGATCTTGAGGAACGGGCCGCAAACACCCTCAATCTCATTCGCGAGGTCGCAAAAAGCGGCCATTTGCAACGCGGTAGGGGCAAGCCCGTTCAAGCACGCGAAATTTGCGCTGATCCCTTTCAATGCGACCCCAGACATCTGCATGACCTGCTGCGCGATGTCAGCCAGGTTCTCGGGCAATATGCCGTCGCGCTGATCGCCCATCTCGACCATCAGGACGATACCGTGGACAGCCCCCTTGCGGATCGCGGTGGCAGCCAATGCAGTAATGACCAGCATCTCGGTATTATAGCTTGTCTCGCAGGACTGGACGATGTGATCGGCCTGGCTCAACATCGGGGTGCGGATCAGGGTGATGGGGTCTGTCAGCCCTGCCGCACGCAGCCTTTGCACGTTTGTGATACGCGCATCGGCAAGCCCCACAGCGCCACCCTCAAGCATCGCCCTGGCGATGGTAGGATGTCCGCAGACCGCCTTGGTCACACCCGTGACGCTGATCCCGCGTGGGCCCAGGCGACTGACAAGGGTCTGCGTGTTGCGGCGTATCTTGGCCAGGTCCACTTCGATGCGTGGGCAACTCATATCGCGGCCACGGGCGCTCCTTGCGTCAACCCCGGATATGCAGCGGCCACGATCGCAAGCAGATGTGCAACGGGTCTGGCCAATGCATCGGTAACGGGCAACCCGAGTTCGTGGGATTGGGCCGCGATGGTTTCGGTGATTTCGGCCTCTGCCATGCCTTCGTGATTGAGGGTGACACCGATGACCTTTGTATCGGCAAAGGCTTCGATCAAAGCGATCTCACTTGCGGGTGAAGGCATCGGCATATTGGGAAAGTCACAGCGGTGGGCACGTTTCGGCGCGTGCTGAAGGATGACAGCATCCGGCTGACTCCCCCGAAGGATAAAGGCGGATGTGCAAAACGCGGGATGGCTCAAAGCACCCTGACCTTCGATCAAAATAACATCGGGCTGTTCCGCTTCAGAAGCCGCAACAATCGCGCCTTCAAGCTCACCACAGCAAAACTGGGGCGGTACGGCATCCATTGCGATACCGTATTTCGCGCCCTGCATCAGGCCGGTCTGGCCCGTGCCGACAAGGACCGTCTTGATGCCCCTGGCATTCAGGGCTTGGGCTAATACGGTCGCCGTTGTCCGCTTTCCTATGGCGCAATCGGTGCCGAGAACTGCGATCCGCAGTGCTTTGATACTAGCGACACTATCATCGAAGAGGCGCATGTCCTTACTGGGCTTTGGCTTTCGGATGTCGCGGATCGTGATATTTCGTTCAGATGCGGCGGTGGCTATCTCATGGTCGTCGCTCAGATACTCATGCAGCCCGCTCACGATGTTCATGCCAAGCTGTATGGCTTTCAGAACAACGCCTCGGTCCGCAGGTGAAAGCCGTCCTGTTGAGGGGGCCATCCCGTAGATCAACGTATTGGGAATGACGGCTTGATGTGCAACTGCAGCATCCAGATCACCAAAGATAGGGATTTGGTTCATGGTATCGTCGAGGACGGATCCACTGTCTTGTCCGCCATGGGTGCTGTCGATCACAGAAAGAATCCGATACGCTTGTGAATGGCGAACAAGGCCATTTGCTGTCTTGCCATCGATTTGCGCGAAATTCCCCTCGCAATAGACGACCGCCGTCGGTGAGGATGTGATCTGCCTGCCTGACGTCATGCCTGCCGGTTTGATCTGTTTCATTGGAGGTGCTTGCGGTCCCCTGATAGGGCGGCGGACGATATCGACAGTTTCAGATTGGGTTTCCACTATAGTTCTCTTTTATAGGTTGGCACGGAGGGCAGAATTGCCCTTACATGCGTATTTTTAATGGGGATGTTGCCGTGGCTCGCGCCTAGTTGTTAAGGACGCACAGCCCCTTCGATTTTTGGAAATTTTTGTTGCATTCCCAGCGGTTGCCCGACCTGTCCAGATGCGCATTTTCGGGAACGTTTATGAATTCGCATGTCTCTCCTGAAGCTTCGTATCCACGTTCGCACTTCCACCCTGTGCCGTAGGTTGCGTCGTCGAAAAATGCATTTGCGGGGATCGCGACGGCTGCGCACAGACCAGCCTGTTCAAAGAAGCCACGCTCACATGTCCAGGGCTGACCGTATTCTGATCCATTCAGATAGGCGTTGGCCGGAACCGCTATGGCAGTACACTGGTCGCCAGTTGCTTCAAACCCGCGTTCGCAAGTCCACATGGAACCATATGAGGCATCTGCCAGGTACGCATTTGCTGGCAGCACGATCTCCTGACATGTGTCATCGACCTTGATGTAGCCGCGCAAACACCGCCACCGTTCGCCTGAGGGGTCCAAGAACCCACCCTCAGGCACCTCCACTGCAACACATGCAGCTTCATCGGTTCTGCGAAACCCATGCAGACATTCCCAGCCGGACCCATAGGACCGGTTCGTGTCGTATGCGTTTTGCGGCACAACAACGGCGACGCAGGCATCTTCGTTCAACCGGAATCCAATGTTACATTCCCATCCATCACCATAACTTTTGGCACTGGCGTTCTCAGGCATTGGCTGACTGGCGGTTTGTCCAAATGCAGGGAGTACAAAAAGCATGACCGCCAAGATCGAACCGATAAATAGCGCCAAGACTGTTGGTGTTTGCGCAGGGGCACAGGCAGCGATAGCATGTGGATCGCGATGCTTCGTGAGTTGCGATTTACGATCCATCTAAGGCGAGTTCCGCAAGACATGCGTCTGCCAGATCCCGGCTCGGGGCATCTGTGCCCGGCAACGTGGCCCAGCCGGTTTCCATCATCGCATTGCGCTGCTGAAAGCCGGAAGCTTCTCGAAGCGTTGCCAGTATTTCGACGCGTTCCGCATCCTCTTCTGAAATGCCTAGACAGACCGGCACCATGGCCAAGGTGACTTGCTCTGCGGCAAAGTTATCAGCCATCTCAAGGGCACCGCCTGAAGTTGTCCAGCCGCCCCAGGTGAAGCCAAGAACAGAGACAGCAACTGCGCCAACCAATGCGCCGTAAACACCGGGTTTCGTCCATTCGGGAAATGTCATTTTCGATCCTCTGGCGGAGAAAGCGCCGCATCGCTGTGATAGTTCGTCTCGGTCGCGGCCTGATCCCGGCTCAGCGCCTCTATCAGGTCGTTTTCAGAAATCGCGCGCAACTCTGTACGTCTGGCATGGTTGCCCCTGCCGCGCACCGTCAGGTAGGTCGCCGTCCGTCGGTAAGCTTCGAAGCTCAACCCCTGGAGATGCTCTTCTTCGACGAGAACTTCGTAATCTCCAGCCGGCAGTTTGTCCGGGTATCCCGACAGGGTGAACGGGTTAGAAAACGTCACCGTCGATCTGGTCGACCGCATGGTCATCTCTGATCTCCGAAATGTTGGCAGGTCCGTCGTTCACCGCTGTTGACGGCCGTTGGGATCCCAAGCCTGACCAGTCGAACGATTTCTCCCCTTGTACCTCATGATCGTTAGCCTGGCGCTGACACATGTTAGTGCCTGGCGCCGCGCCGGTCGCGATTACCTGGGTGCGATCGCCGGCACTGACCTGTGTAAGGGCGCCGGGACCGACCTGCGTCTATCCTTGGGTAAACAGGGGCGATCTGCGTTCCTGCAACCAAGGAATGGAATGAAGATGGCGGAACCCAATGTTCTCAAACCACACCCGCCCGAGTTCGAGCGATTTCTCTATGCGTCGGTCGGGGAGGACCGGAACGGATATGTCGTCACGGTTCTCTCCACGCTCGCGCGGCTCGGCCTGGATCCATGGAAAGAAACCGCTGAGCTGGTCGCTCTGGGGCGCGATGCGGCGCGAGCGCGGTTGGGAACGCTGCTTACTCGATTTCCGGATGTTCCCACGCTCGAAAGCGATCACGGCAGGGTCGCAGGAGAATTGAGCAAGCTGCTTCCGGAAAGCCCGCCGTCGCAGACCCTGAAGCGAACTGCCTCGACGGTCGCCAACGGCAGCCTGGGCAAAAGCGGGGTAATCTGGACGATACTCGCGATCGTCTTTTTACTGTATCAGGCGATGTCGACTGTCGGGTCGGGATCAGGTCCATGACCGTTTCCGCTCAGACATCGACGCCAATGGGTCATTCCGCGCACAAGACCGGGACGCTATCGCCGCGCGAACAGGGCGTTCTCTGGGACATGGAGGAACACTTCTGGACCAGTGGCGCCGACAACGCGCGGGCGACGACAGCGAACAACGCCATCATGATCTTCCCTTATCCGCCCGGCATCCTCCAGGGCGACCAGATCTGGACCCATCTAAAGCAGAGCAGCGGCTGGCGCTCCGTCGCCATGGCTGAACGTCGCGTCACGCGATGTAATGACATCGCCATTCTCACCTACCGTGTCTCGGCTGAGAAAGCCGACGTACCGATCTACAAGGCACTCTGCGCCTCAACATACCTCAACGATGACGACACCTGGCTGAGGATCTCCCACCAGCAAACCATTGTGGCCTGAGTTCCGCAGCGTCATTCGACCTGCCGCACGCGCCGGGACTAACCTGCGTCAGTGCGGCGGGGCGTTGATATCGGCTAGGTGAGATGTGCCCGCCGAATATTCGGTGAGGCATTTTTTTCCGAGTACCCGAGAAGCGTGTGGGCGTGTCGAACCCGAATGGGTCGGCATGTCGGCGCGCTTCTTATTTCTCGGAACGTCCATGAAAGGACATTCCCAATGACACCCGAACAAACCAAGACAGCCGACAAGATGAAGTACGTGAAAGCCGCTTGGGACAAGGCACCCTCAGGCCCAAAGAAGGACTCGGCGCTGAAGCACTACCAGGCAGCTGAGAAGGCAAACACGGCGAAGAACGACGCCGAGACAAACAAGGAACTCGACGCGGCGACCCACGCCCTCGCGTGACCTCCGACGTCTGACGTGATCACTGGGGCCGCCTGCCAAACAAGGGAAGGCGGCCATCTCATTTCAGGAGCGGTCCGATCTGGTCCAGATATGCCGGATCGAACTCGGCAAGTTCCACCAGCCCGCCATGGTCGTGAAATGTCACAAGTCCGTCCCGAAAGGTCACCAGTCCACTCTCGCGAAGCTGGCGCAGGACGCGGTTTACATGGACCGCGCTCAACCCCAGCGTATCGGCGAGATGATACTGCGTCAGCGGGCATTCGAACCCTTTCTTGCTGCCCATGCCGACCAGCGCAAGCCTCGATCCCAGCTCCAGCAGGAAGTGCGCCATGCGGGCGTTCGCATCACGCCGACCGATCCCTACGAGATGCTCCACGACCATCGCCTCGTCCCTTGACGCCGCCCAGAGTATGGCGGTCGCCAAGCGAGGGGTCTGCGCGAAAGCTTCCAATAGGTCGCTCGTCAGCACTTCGGCTGCCTCGATGTCCACGATAGGTTCGAAGCTGTGGTCGGAGGTGCGCAAGAGAACGCTTCGCAACCCCAGAAAATCCCCCGGCACCTGGAAATCCACGATCTGCCGCGTCCCGTCGGCCTGTAGCTTGTAGGAACAGACCCAACCCGCGGACAGAATATAGGCAGCCTGAGCTGTCTGGCCCTGATGCACCATATCGTGCCCCGCGACGAAGGTTCGGCGGCGCTGGTGCAGTCGTTCAAGCACGGCCAGTTCGACCTCCGACAGAGCGACGAAGGCCGAAAGCTTGTGTGTAAGGGGGCTATGCTTTGCGGATGTCATTGGGGCCTCCTGGCGTGTTGGAACCCAAGAGCGGAAATCGGCCCGGACACTGCTCTGGATCAGTCTGGCATAGAGCATTTCCTGCGAGAAGTGCGGATGCGTTTGAACCTCACCTTTCCCGGTTCACGATGCCAAGGAAGGAAACCCGGATGTCCACGGCGAGGGAACATGCAGGCGAGGCCGCCCTATCGATCTGCGAGGCGCTCCTGCTTGCCTTACACGATCACGGGCTGCTGCCGGAGCACGAGATCGTGGGGGTTCTTCGCGACGCCGCAGCGGCGCATGAGAACGCGGTTGGGCCCGACCCCGAAACGGAAAGGCACCAAGCCGTCGCAGACTTGATCAACGCGATCATCGTTGGCAGCAACTTGGTTCGACGCTTGTGAAGCCGAGCTTCAACGAACTGCAGGAGCATTTAAGGATATCAATTCAATAGAAGCCGAAAGACTAATACCACACGCAGGACCAGGAGAAATTCAAATGCCCAAGGGCAACAAACAACGTGGCAACCGAGAAGCGAAGAAGCCGAAAAAGGTGAAGGAAAAGGTTGTTGCAACAGCAGACTTCACGAAGGGCAAGGCCTTGACCAATCTTGGAGAGCAAAAGAAGAAATAGGTCGCGGCCCAAGTCCCCGTATATCACTGGAGACAGAGCCAGGCGGAGGGGGGAGACGTGGCGACATACTGCATCGGGCAGACTCTGGCCCCCAGGAAATCGACGATAAAGGTTGCCGGAGAAATGCGTAATGCGCGACATCGATCGAGAAGCCGCGACTTAGGGAATGCAACCGCGTGCCTGATCTCGCATCACTGCAAAGTCGCTCAGCATCTCCGCGATCGCCGACCGCCCTGGCAGCAGGGCCAGTTCCTCGGCCGCCCTCTCCTGAAACTCCCCGCTGCATGTCACGACCGGCGGGCATGCTGCCACGCCGTCATGATCAAAACTCGCCGTCGCGCAGCCGGTCAACCAGCTCGTTGCAATCACGAGGACGGCGAGCCGCCGCCTCCAGCATTCTGCGTTGAGTTTCATTGGTCTTCTCCGTTACTTCGAGACGTTCAGCGATCCGACCTGCGCGCTCCCCGGTGCGGCGGGCAGACAGAAGAAACAGAGCAACGGCGACGGCAATCGCACCATAGCGCAGTGCGGCCCTCGCCCATGGGGTGGCGACTATCCCGCCGAGCAAGGAGGCGATCATCGCTGCCCTCTGCGCCAGTCGTCAAGGCGGGCGTAGATCGTGACAGCGATGCCAATGAGCGCCACGGCGATGAACACCCAGCGGAGCGTATCGAGGTATGGCACCAGCGGCAGGACGGCGGACTGGGTCTCAGAGAGGACGTTCTGCGCCACCTCAACCCCCGCGGTGCCCAGCGTCGCCACTCCGGCCGCTCCGCCACCTTTCATGGTGCGGCTATCGGCCAAGACCTCGCGCGCGGGCTGGGCTTCCTCGGCGAAAGCCGTCGCCCGGATGGGGAACCGCTCACCCCACTGCCGCGCCGGGCCAAGATCGACATGCATGAACCCCGATCTCGGGTAGAAGCCGAAGCCGAGGAATCCGACCTCGCGCGCGGCGGCCTCGAAGGCCACCGGGTCGTGGTTCGCCATGGCGATGTCGAAGGCGGCGCCGTCGAGGTGTTTCGATCGGGTCGCGCCGCCGACGGCACGGTTGTGCTCGGGGCTCCGATAGGCCGAGCGGACGATCAGCGGCTTGCCGAGCCGGTCGCGTAGCGCCTGCAGCTTGTCGAGCGCGGGTTCGTTGATGAGCAGCTTGCCGGTGCCCCGGCAGGCGATCTCGGCCGGGCTGAAATTCGGCCAGCGCCAGGTGCCCTCAGGCACGTTGCGCCAATGGCCGTGGAAGGTCGTGGTCATGGGGTCCTCCAAAACGAAGAAACCCGCCTCGAGGGCGGGTCATTGCGGGCTGATGGATGGGATGGGGCGCGGCTACGGACCGCCGCCGAAGATCTTAAGCTTGATGGCGATGCCCGCGAGCAGCGCCAGCATGACGCCGGTGGTGATCATGCGGACGGCCGTCTGCATGGCGGTGCGGCGCACCAGCCGGATGCAGTCGACCAGGGAGCGCAGATCGCGGATGTCGAGCGCTGCCTCGTCGCCGTCGAGACCGACATCGGCCAGCGCACGCTTCGCGCCTTCCTCTGCCGCCCGGGTCAGGATCGCCTCGAACTCGGCGTCGGGCATGCGAACGAAGCCCTCGGATCGGGGTGGGTTCATCGGATCCTCCTTCCGCCGCTCAGCCGATCTTGCAGCCCCAGAAGGACGTGTGATCGGCCGCGAAGTAGCCGTCCGCGACCCGGAAATACCCCTGCAGCTCGACGGTATCGCCCGCGGTGAGCGGCACCAGGGTCTGCAGCCAGATCGCGGTGGCGAGCGAGACGTGGGTGGCCGAGATTTCGCCGAGGGAGCCGCGGATTTCGGTCGTGCCGTTCAGGACGAGCCGCCCGCGCATACGCGCCGTGGCACTGGTGTTGATCTTGTAGAGGAGCGTCGCGCCGATCAGGTAGGTGCCGTCCACGGGTGCCACGAAGTGGTTGTTTGCGGCGTCGAACGCACCCTGATCGTTGGTGTCGGTGTTGTTGAGGCCAATCTTCGTCCACGCGCCCACGCCGACGTAGTTGTCGTAGTTCGTGTATGCCTTGAACCGCGGCAACCGAGGCTGGTCGACGACGCCGGTGGCGTTGTCCACGCTGAGGCCATCGAAGAAGGTGCTGCCGTCAGCAGAGACCGAGAGGCGGAAGCGGTCCGACCCGAAAAGCCCGACCAGCGCCTTGGTCACGAAGCCGGTCTGCAGCGTGAGCCCGAGGTCGTCGCCTGCCGCCTCCTTGTTCATGGTGTAGAATAGATCGCCAGTGCCGCCCTCCGCGACCGTCTTCGCCGTCCAGAGTGCGGCGTTCAGCTTGGCCGAGAACGGGTTCGAGGCATCCGCTGTCGTGCCCAGCCCGACCAGCGCCATGTTCTGCAGCGCCGCGGGCGTCGTCGCGACCCAGCCAAACCCGTCGTAGACGAGCAGCAGGCTCTCGTCCTCGACCCATGCCCGCCACCCGGCGCGTGGCGGCAGACGCAGCCACGCGCCGGCCGTCCAGAGCGCCACGTTCAGGTCCCAGCCCGCCCAGTCGCCCGTCGCGCCCGAGGCGACAATGTAACGGTCACCGTCGGCAGGGCTGCCGGGCGGCGCCGTCAGATCCCGGTCGAGAACGGAGAGATGGACGAGCCCGTCGAGGATCCTCAGTGCCTCGTTGTGGGTGACATGCTTCTGGGCCTGCGCCGCGAGGATGTAGGGCAGCAGGAGATGGGTCGTGGCGTCGGACATGGGATGGCCTTCAGAACGTGAGCGTGACTGTCTTCGGCGCGCCCCGCCCGACGAGGGCGGAGAGCTGGAAGATGCGGATATCGAGCGTGTCGCCAGGCGCGAGCAGCCCGCCCCAATCGGCCGTTTGCCCGGCGGCCGGGTAGATTGCGCTGGTCGTGGTCGCGCTCAGCATCCGTTTCACGGTGGCGCCATCGAGGATCTCGATCTCGTAGGCTTCGACCTCTTCGGCGTGTGGCGCGTCGACGGCGCCCCAGCTGTCGGCAGCGAGTGCCCGGGACCGGCGTGTCCAGCGGATCGTCAGATCGCCGGGACTGCGCGGCATGCGCCACGGCTGCTCCACATGGGCGACCGAGAACGGCCGCAGGCCGGCGCCCGCGGGTGTGAAGGCCTGCGCCACGTAGGTCTCCTCGCTGACCGGGTGGCTCGCCGGACCGATGCGCCAGTTCCACGGGATGCCGAGATCGGGCTCGGCGATTGGCAGCGTGGCGAGGCTGTCGTCGAGCACGACGAAGCGGGCACCAGCAGGCGCCGGGTTACCCATGGCATCCTCGGTCCCGCGCTGGCCGCGCAGGAGCCGGGTCAGACGATACCGGCCCGGCGCCAGCAGCTCCGCCGCGCCCGCCTGCACGATCTCCCAGACGCCGGGCGCACTCTCAATCGCTAGGGCGTTCGCCCCGCCGAACAGCGTCAGGTCGGTGACACTCTCCAACGTGCCCGAGAGCAGATCGACCGCGAGGACGTTGCCGAGGTCGAAGCGCGAGGTGGGGCCCGCATAGAAATCCGAGACCAGCGTGCCGATCCGGGCGCGACTGCCGAACGTGGTCAGCAGCTCGAACCCGTCGCGCGACGGGCTGCGGAAGACCGCGATCTCGCCGGGCCACGGCGCGGCGTGCGCCGCGGCGAAGGGCCGGTGGGCGGGCTGGTCCTCGGTCACCTGTGGCAGGTCGAGGAACACCGCCTCGGGAGCACCGAAGACGGGCGGCCTCGAAACCGCCGACGATCGGGGCGGGGCTGGCGGCAGAGCGTAGGCGTCCCGGTCCTGGCGGACCGCCTCTACCCCGCGGGCGTCGGCATCGGCGATGGAGACGAGCCGCAGCGGGACGGCGCGGCCGTCATGGGCGAGCGTCACCACGTCGGCCGGATCGAGCGCGAGGCGGGAGGGCGGCAGCCGGAAGATCGCGCTCTCGCGGCCGGTCCAGGCTTCCATGAGCGCGCGGCGGCAACGGCGCTCCGCCTCCTCCGGCGGGACGGCCATGGGGAAGGACTCGGAGGCGATCCGGGTCGTGTCGACGGTGATGCGCCGGGCCTCGACCTGCGCGGCGTCGTAGTCCTCGTCGGCGCGGGCGACCTGCCATTTCAGGGCTTGGGGGAGTTCGGTCTCCTGGCCGCGCGTCAGTTCAAGCACGTCGCCTTCGCGGGCGGCCACCAGATCGTCGGGCGCGAGGGTGGCGACCGAGGCCCGGCCGCGCATGACGAAGCGGATCAAACCCTCGGTCTCCACCGCGTCGAAGCCGAAGTGGCGCGACAGCGTGGTGATCGAGGCGCGCGGACTCTCCAGCGCCGTGATGGCGTAGCCTTCCACTGCGCCCCAGAGGCCGGTGACGTCGATCCTTGCCTCGGGCAGTCCCGCGCGTAGACACAGGTGCCGCACCAGCGCCGCCAGCGACACCGCGCCAAGCCGTCCGGTCAGCCAGTGCCCCAGCCGCCAGTTCGCGCCGTCCGTCCAGACGTCGGTCAGTGCCGGAAAGAACGGATAGGGCCGCGCGTCCCAGGTCCAGGCGGCGCATTCGGGGACATGCACCATCCGGCCGCCGTAGACCGACGAGATCGGGTTGTTCGCGGCCTCTCCCCACCAGAGATACGTCGCCTCCAAATAGGCGCGCTGGATGGCGTCGTCCCGCCAGCCCCGCGAGAAGTGCGGCGTGAAGCTCTCGGACGATTTCGGGTCGAAGAAGACGTTCGGCTGGTTGGTCCCCCGGTCGATGGCCGGACAGCCCAGCTCGGTAAACCAGATCGGCTTGGATTGTGGCGCCCACGCCGTCGGCGTCCCGCTCTCCACCCCGCCCGGGCGGTCGTAGTGCGGGTTCGACCACCAGGCGCGCAGATCCTTGTAGCGGAAGACCCATGGCTTGGCGGCAGCGCCGTCCGTGATGGGAGTTCGCACCTGCGCGGAGCGGTCGGCGGCGCTGGCATAGAACCACTCGAAGCCTTCCCCGCCCGCAATGTTCCCCTGCAGGTAGGTGCGGTCGTAGATCGCGGGCCAGCCCTCGGCCGCGTCGAGATGCTCGAACCCGTCGCGCCAGTCAGACAGCGGCATGTAGTTGTCGATGCCGACGAAATCGATCTCCGGATCGGCCCCGAGCGGATCGAGATGGAAGTACACGTCCCCCGAGCCGTCGCCCGGCTGGTGCCCGAAATACTCCGACCAGTCCGCCGCATAGCCGATCTTCGTCCCGGACCCGAGGATGGACCGCACATCCGCGAGCAGGTCCCGATAGGCCTGCACCGCCGGATAGGTGCTGGCTCCGGAGCGGATGGTGGTCAGCCCCGGCATCTCGGTGCCGATCAGGAAGGCGTCTACCCCGCCCGCGGCCGCGCAGAGATGGGCGTAGTGCAGCACCATGCGCCGCAAGCCCCAGTCGCCCGCGACGCCTGTCCAGGAGACGGTCTCGCCGGAGACGCTGAAGCTCGCGGGGGTGGCCGTGCCGAACAGCGCGGCGACCTGCGCCATCGCCGTACCGGTCTTATCCACGCTGCCGGCATAGCCTGCCGCAGGCGAACAGGTGATCCGGCCACGCCATGGAAAGGCGGGCTGGCCGGTCTCGGCGGCGTTGTCGGAATATGGGTTCGGCAGCTTGTTGCCGGGTGGCACGTCCATCAGGATGAATGGGTAGAAGGTGACCCGCAGCCCGCGCGCCTTCATCTCCTGGATCGCCTGCACTACCGCGAAGTCGGACGGCGTGCCGCCGTAGACCGGGCGATCCTGATCGTCGCGGCTGACCAGGAAGGCGCTGGCGCGGCTGACGCCGTTGACCGACCAGCTGGCGGGCGTGGTCGACTTGGCCGACACTTCGACGCCTGGCCGCACCTTGCAGGATCCCGCCCGCAGATCGTCGCCGAACCAGGCGACGACGAGGCTGACGCTCTCGACCGCCGGAGCCATCGCCTGCAGCCGGTCCAGCGCTTCCACCATGTCGGTGGAGTCGGCCAGCGCGTTCAGGTTCTCGGGCACCGTCGCGCCGCCATCGGTCTTGCGGATCACCTGCGTCGCGTACGTGAACTCGCCCGAGGCCGGGATCATGGTGACGGCGCGGGTGAGCCCCTCGGCGGTGTCGGGTTCGGCGAGCGGGCGGAACACCTCGAAGGAGAGCTGCGGCAGGCGGTTGCCATAGGTCGCGAGCGCCAGTTCCTCAAAGACGACATAGGCCGTGCCCCGATAGGCGGGCGTGCCGGCCCCGCCCATCTTCGCCGCGATGAAGGGGTCAGCCGTCTGCGTCTCGTCGCCGGGATACCAGCGCCAGGTGACGCCGGAGAGGTCCATCGGCTTGCCGTCGGCCCAGATGCGGCCGATGCCGGTGATCGGGCCTTCGCACAAGGCGACGGCGAAGCTGGCGTAGTAGAGATACTCGGTGGTCTTGACCTTGCCGCCCCCGCCGCCCTTGCCGCCGCCCTGCGTGGTGGTCCTGGTCTCCTCGCGGAAATCGGTCGCCCAGATGATGTTGCCGCCCATCCGCATCCGCCCATAGAGCCGCGGGATCACCGCGCCTTCGATGGCCGAGGTGATGCGCAGCGTGTCGAGCCGCGCGCCCTCGATGCGCTGCGTCGGCGCCAGCGACGAGATGATCCAGCTGTCGACGACCGAGCCGATGGTGGAACCGATGAAGCCGCCGATGGTCGCGGCGCTGACGCCGAGGATCGCGCCACCGATCGAACCGCCAATGGCGGCGCCAGCGGCACCGAGGACGAGGGTGGCCATGCGTGAATCTCAGCGCTGCGGGAAGAGGAAGGCGAAAGCGATGCGTCGCCGCCAGGATGGGGTGAGCGGTTCCTCGATCACGCCGAGCCGCTCGTAGGCGTGAAGGAAGCTGCCGGGGCCGGTCAGGATCCCGACATGCTTGGCGATGGCGCGGGGCCTCATGCGGAAGAGGATCAGCGCGCCGGGACCGGCCTCGGAGGGCGGCACCTCGATCATCATGCGCCGCGCGCCGTCGGCCAGAACCTCGCGCGGGCCGATCTCGCCCCAGTCCCGACTGTAGGGCGGGATCGGGAACGGTTCCGGGCCCACCACCTCACGGCAGACGCCCCGAGCCAACCCAAGGCAGTCGCAGCCGACGCCGCGCAGGCTCGCCTGGTCATGGTAGGGCGTGCCGAGCCAGGCGCGCGCCGCGGCGATGACCCGATCCGGATCGGCCGGCGTCACAACACGCCCCCTTCGTGGCCGCCGTCCGTCGTCGCGTAGCGCAGGATCGTGTCTTGACCGGGGATGTGTGGAAAGCCGCGGAAGTTGACGGTGTTGGCGAACTTCGCGCCGCAGGTCTCCATCCGCTTGTCGCAGCCCGCGCGGATGGTGAAGCCGTCGCCCTCGGCGATCGCGCGCACCGGCGCTTCGAGGAGGGTCAGCACGGCGATCCCGTCCGTCACGTCATGGCCCAGCACTTCCGTCTGACGCCCCGCGTTCGCGCCGCTGGTCCATTCTATGGTCCCGAAGGTGAACCAGCCGGAGGCGAACCCGCCGAGACCAGAGGCGGTAAACGCCCGGTCACGCAGCAGATCGATGACGGTACACCCGGAAATCCTCCGAGGAAGGGCTGGAGCAGGAGTTCAACTCGCTCCACGCCCAGCGTGAAGCCTGCGAGGCCTATATTGCCAGCCAGCGTTCCGAGGGCTGGGTGCTGGTCCGCGATCAATATGATGATGGCGGCATTTCCGGCGGCACGCTGGAACGACCCGGCCTGAAAAGGCTGCTCGCGGACCTCGAGGATGGCTTGGTCGACGTGGTCGTCGTGTACAAGATAGACCGCTTGTCGCGCTCGCTGATGGATTTCTCCAAGCTGGTCGAGGTTTTTGACCGGAACGGCGTGACCTTTGTGTCCGTCACGCAATCGTTCAACACCACCACTTCTATGGGGCGGCTGACGCTGAACATCCTGCTTTCATTCGCCCAATTTGAACGCGAGGTGACAGCCGAACGCATCCGCGACAAGGTCCGCGCCAGTCGAATGAAGGGCATGTGGATGGGCGGCGTGCCGCCGCTGGGTTATGAAGTGAAGGACCGGAAGCTGGTCATCAAGGAAGCCGATGCTACCAATGTCCGCTGGATCTTCGCGCGTTTCATCGAGATTGGCTCGGGCACGGAACTGGCTCGCGAACTGGCGGCTCGCGGTATCCAGACCAGCCGTGGCAATCGGATCGACAAGAAGTACCTGTATCGCCTGCTGAACAATCGCGCCTACATCGGTGAGGCCGTCCACAAGGGCGACAGCTATCCCGGCGAGCATGACGCTATCATCGACCGCGCGATCTGGGACAAGGTCCACTCCATCCTGACCGAAAGCCCCCGCAAGCGCGCCGCACGCACCAGAACTGACACGCCAGCATTGCTGAAAGGACTGTTGTATGGCCCGGATGGCGCGGCCTTTTCGCCGACCCATACGCGCAAGGGCGGCAAACTCTACCGATACTATGTCAGCCAGTCGGTGCTGAAGCATGGGGCCGGGTCATGCCCGGTTGGCCGGGTTCCAGCGGGCGAAATCGAAACCGCCGTCATCGACCAGCTCCGCGCTGTGTTCCGCCAGCCCGAAATCGTAGCGGGCACATGGAAAGCGGCACGCGCGCAGGACAGCGAGATCACCGAAGCCGACGCCCGCGCAGCCCTGATGCAACTCGAACCGCTGTGGGACGAGCTCTTCCCCGCCGAGCAGGCGCGCATCGCAACACTGCTGGTCGAGCGCGCGGACATCGGCACCGATGGCCTGAATGTTCGCCTGCGCATGGACGGGCTGACCGGGCTCGCGCGCGAAATGATGGCCGATCTCGGAGCATCAGCATGACCCGCGCGAAGCCAGTGCCGGAAACGGTGACAGTGCACATCCCGTTCCGCCTCGTGAAACGAGGCGGCCGCAAGGAAATGCACCTGCCGGATGGGGCATCAAGCCAACGCAAGATGGACAACACTTTGGTCAAGGCGCTGGCACGTGCGTTTCGCTGGAAACGGATGTTGGAGTCGGGGGAGTTCACGACCATCGCCGAGCTCGCAGATCGCGAAGGCATAGCACTCTCCTACATGACGCGCGTGCTGCGCATCACTCTGCTGGCCCCTGACGTCGTCGAATCGATCCTGATTGGTCAGCACGGCCGCGAGATTACGCTTGCTACTCTGATGAACCCGTTTCCACTTGATTGGAGCGATCAGAGGCGAGCATATTTCTCTGTAGAGCGATTACTGCGTCTCGGGGATTGACAGCACGACCCGGACCACCTAAATCTCTGTAATCGAAATACAGAGGTTCAGGCCATGCAGCTCGGAGAGCTATGCGACATTCATTCAGGCTACACCGCGCGCGGTCGACTAGAGCCAATTCCCGAAGGCGGCGTGCCAGCCATCCAGCTGCGTGACGTCAGTCCGCACGGCGACGTCTCTGACAGCTCGCTGCTGCGATATGATCTCGCAGACCTTTCGGATCGCTACCTTGTCCGAGGCGGTGAGGTGATCTTCAGATCTCGCGGCGAGCCGAACACTGCAGCCGTCGTGAGTGCCGCGCTCAGTGAGCCCGCAGCTGTCATTGTTCCACTCATCATCATGCGCCCGGATCAAGAACACGTACTTCCCGCGTATCTCGCCTGGGCGATCAATCAACCCGACGCGCAGCGAAAGCTCGGCTCAGAGGCTCAGGGAACAAGCCTGCGCATGATACCGAAAGCTGTGTTGGAGCGGCTGGAAATCCCTTTACCTGACCTCGAAACCCAGCACCACATCGCGACCGTCGATGCCCTCGCACGACGTGAGGGCGGCCTTTTGCGAGAACTCGCCGACCGTCGCGCTCAGTTCCATAGCCTCATTTTAAGCGAGCGGGCCAGGCTCGCCCCACAACAGGGATACCCGCAATGACAGACCAGATTACCCAACAGCAAATCAACCAGACCGCATGGGCCGCTTGCGACACCTTCCGGGGTGTCGTCGATGCGGGGCAGTACAAGGACTACATCCTTGTGATGCTGTTCCTGAAATACATCTCGGACCTCTGGAACGATCATCTCGTCAACTACCGCAAGCAATACGGCGAAGACGAAGCCCGCATCCGCCGCAGGCTGGAGCGTGAGCGTTTCATCCTGCCTGAGGGCGCAAGCTTCTATGACCTTCATGGTCAGCGGAACGAGGCAAATATCGGCGAACTGATCAACGTCGCCCTTGAGCGGATTGAAGACGCGAACCGCGCCAAGCTCGAAGGGGTCTTTCGCAACATCGACTTCAACTCGGAATCCAACCTTGGTCGACCGAAAGACCGGAACCGCCGCCTCAAGAATATGCTTGAGGATTTCGCGAAACCGGCAATGGACCTCAGCCCCAGCCGGGTCAACGAGGACATCATCGGCGAATGCTACATCTACCTGATTTCGCGCTTCGCCTCGGATGCGGGCAAGAAGGCGGGCGAGTTCTATACGCCCTCTGCCGTCTCGGGCCTTCTCGCGAAACTTGCCGCCCCCAAACCTGGTGACACGATCTGTGATCCAGCATGCGGGTCTGGCTCGCTTCTGATTCAGGCATCGCAGGAGGTGGGGTCCGAGAACTTCGCCCTTTATGGGCAAGAGGTGAACGGGGCCACTTGGGCGCTGGCGCGGATGAACATGTTTCTGCACGCCCGCGACGCCGCGCGCATCGAATGGTGCGACACGCTCAACAGCCCAGCGCTGGTGGAGGGCGACCACCTGCAGAAATTCGACGTGGTGGTGGCCAACCCGCCGTTCTCCTTGGACAAATGGGGGGCCGAGGACGCCGCCAGCGACCAGTTCAAACGCTACTGGCGCGGTGTGCCGCCGAAGTCCAAGGGCGATTACGCCTTCATCACCCACATGATCGAGATCGCCAAGCGCCAGACCGGGCGTGTGGCGGTGATCGTGCCCCATGGTGTGCTGTTCCGCGCCGGGGCCGAAGGGCGCATCCGTCAGGCGCTGATCGAGGAAAATCTGCTCGATGCGGTTGTCGGCCTGCCTGCCAACCTGTTCACCACCACCGGCATTCCGGTGGCAATCCTGATCTTTGACCGCTCTCGCGAAGAGGGCGGCGCGAATGAGGACCGCCGCGATGTGCTGTTCATCGACGCTAGCCGGGAGTTCACATCCGCAAAAACGATTAACGTTTTGGAAGATGCGCATGTGACAAAGATTCTTGAAACTTTCGCGAACCGCGCTGAGGTGGCCAAGTACTCCCACAACGCCAGCTCTGAAGAGATCGCCGAAAATGGCTTCAACCTGAACATACCCCGCTACGTTGATACTTTCGAACCGGAGGACGAGGTGGACGTGGCCGCTGTGCAAAAAGACATCGACCGGATCGAGGCGGAACTGTCTGACGTGCGAGCTAAGATGGCCAGCTTTCTTCGGGAGCTCGGCGTGAATGTCTGAAGAGAAAAAAAATCCTTCCAATTGGAGTTGCGACACCATCGGCGACCACATTCGCTTTGAGGGTGGAACACAGCCTCCAAGGTCGACTTTCGTGTTCGCAGAAAAGCCTGGTTACATTCGGCTTGTGCAAACACGGGACTTCAAAACCGACCAATTTAAGACCTATATTCCAGAAACAGAGCGTCACAAGACCTTCCAAGAACATGACGTAATGATTGGTCGCTATGGACCACCTGTTTTCCAGATCTATCGCGGAAAATCTGGTGCCTACAACGTAGCTCTAATCAAGGCTTCGGCTCGAAATAAGAAGCTAGACCGAGACTTCATGTATTACACGCTGAAACAGGACCGCCTATTCCAACTCATCGACACTTTGTCGCGGCGCTCATCTGGTCAGACCGGAGTCGATATGGATGCCCTTAAGGGTTTCCCGCTTCCGCTTCCGCCACTCCCCGAACAGCGCAAGATCGCTGAAATCCTGCGGACTTGGGACGAGGCGCTCGAAAAACTCACGGCCCTCCGCGCGGCCAAGAAGGATTGGCTGACTGGCATCACGCAAAAGCTGACCGGGCGCGGGGGCGTATTCCCAAACAGTTGGGACCTCAAACCGCTGTCTGTCATTGCCACACGGGTGCGCCGCAAGAATGATGGTGGCGATCACCCGGTGATGACCATCTCGGCCAAATCGGGGTTCCTGATGCAGTCGGACAAGTTCGCCCGCGACATGGCAGGCAGCAGCGTCGATAACTATACGCTACTGCACGAAGGCGAGTTTGCCTATAACAAGGGCAACTCTCTGGCCGCGAAATATGGGTGCATCTATCAGTTGGATCGCCCGACAGCAGTGGTTCCGTTCGTATATTTCTGTTTCGCCCTGAAATCGGGGCTGGATGCCAATTTCTATTCCCACCTGTTCGCAGCAGGCGCGCTGAACCATCAGCTGTCGCGCCTGATCAATTCCGGCGTTCGCAACGATGGCCTCCTGAACCTCAACGTCGAAGACTTCTTCGGTTGCAAGGTGCCGGTTCCCCCAATTGAAGACCAGCGCCGTATCGGCGAGGCGCTGACAACGGCGAAACACGAACTTTCCCTTCTCGATGAAGAGATCGAAGCCCTGACCCAACAAAAACGCGGGCTCATGCAGAAATTGCTCACCGGGGAATGGCCGGTCACATTGGACGAGGAAGATTGATGAAGGTTCTTGGATTCCGCGGCGACCCGAAGGCGCCCAGATATGCGATTGTCTATGAAGATAACGGGGTTTTCACCCTTGAGAACGCATCTAATGACACCAAGCTGACGGTTCCGGCCTCGATCTCCGATGAGGCCGATGCCGAGCGTATCGATTGGGTCTACCGCGAAATTCTGCGGATCTTTGACGAACATCCGGACATCACCAAGGTGATGATCAAGGCGAATGAATACACCCAGAATGACAGCAAGCCCAAACGGCGCTCGGCGCACAATGAGGCGGCCGTCATGCTGGCCTGCGCCCACCGCGGCATTCCGGTCGAGGTTAAGATCTACGCATCGATGGCCACCAAGAGCGCAGACACGAAACGCCATGCAGAGTCCCGTGTCGGAAAGACAGACAAGTATTGGGACAACAAGATGGCTGACGCGGTCAATGCCGCCTGGTGGGGGGTGCGCCACTGATGACCCAGCTTGTTCCCGTCACACTCGCCCCGACCATGCAGTTGTACAAATACCACCTGACCAGCAAGATCGGGCAAGGCTCGTTCGGCGAGGTTTGGCTGGCCAGCGACATGGCGCTCCGACGGGAATTTGCGGTCAAGATCCTCAGGCCCGGGATCTCGGTCGACGAACGGTTGCGCGAGGCACAGATCGGTAACCTGCTGTCCCACAACAACCTCGTCCACATTCATCAGGCAGATGTCGTCAACGTCAATGGTGCCGATGTTGTGGTGCTTGCCATGGACTACCATTCGAATGGATCGGTTGAGACGCTGGCGAACCCGGCCGGTTTCCTGCCCCTGCCGGGCGTGCTTCAGATCGCTCGGGATATCCTTCAAGGCCTCGATTATCTGCATGCGCGGAGCTTTTTTCACAACGACATCAAGCCCGGAAACATCCTGATCGGCGCGCAGCAGCAAGCGATGCTGTCGGACTACGGCATCACGGGCGTGTCCACCAATGGCGCTCCCGTAGCTGCGCCGAATGCCTACCTTCTTCATCGTGCCCCTGAAGTTCGCGCAACAGGCAATGTTGGCGTCAGTTCCGATATTTTTCAGGTGGGGATGACGCTGGCTCGGCTTCTGCTCGGCCTGAACCACCTTCAGGCGATCTGGGCCAGTGTTGGACGCGCAGATTATGAGGATGAGATTAATGCAGGCCGTCTGCTGACGGCGAAGGATTTCCCCAGCCACATCCCGGCCTCTGTCCGTCGCGTCGTTCTAAAAGCCGTCCACCCCGATCCCAACCAGCGCTACACCAGCTCTCTCGAAATGAGACGGGCAATCGAGAAACTGAATTTCCCGGGTCATTGGAGTGTGGATGCAACTGGCAACGAGTTTGGGCGGGATCGCTCATACGAGTATGCCTACGAAGTCACACCAGCGACTTCTGGCAATTTCGACGTCACCTGCTTCCGTCGAGGTATTGCCTCGGGCAAGACACAGCGTATCACCAAGTTCTGCCGGAAAGCGCTGACAAGTAAGCAGGCCGATAAGGCCGTTTCTGATTTCAAATGCTTTGTGGTGACCGGACGATGACCTTTAACGCTGCCGAAAAATTTCAGTCACAGATCCCCGCGATCCAGCTCCTGGTTGCGATGGGTTTCAAGCCGCTTTCCCAAGAGGAGGCCCTTTCCTTACGTGGCGGGCGTCAGCGGAACGTTGTCCTGGACGACGTGCTCGTCGAAAGCCTGATGCGGATCAATCGTTTCACCCATCGTGGGCGGGACTATGGTTTTGATCTGGAAGATGCGCATGAGGCAATGCGGCGGCTCAAGCCCACGCCCGACCGGCTCAAGGGCCTGCGGGGCACCAACCAGGACATTTATGATACGCTTGTCCTCGGCACGACTATAACGAAGTCGATCGACGGCGACTCCAAAAGCTACTCATTCCGTTTCATCGACTGGGAGAATCCCGACAACAACGTTTTTCATGTCACGGCGGAGTTCGCCGTTGAGCGCACCGGTACCACCCAAACCAAGCGATGCGACATCGTCGCCTTTGTAAATGGCATCCCGGTGCTGGTTATTGAAAACAAGCGCCCGACCGAAAGCCTGAAAAAAGCCGATAGCCAGCTGATCGGATACCAACACGAAGACAACATCCCGCAGCTTTTCCACTTTGCGCAGCTGCTGATCAGCATGAAGCGGTCCGAAGCACGGTATGCCACGGTCGGGACCAAGCGACAGTTCTGGCAAACTTGGCGGGATGAAGAGGATACCGACGAGGCGATCGCACCGCTCGCCAACCGCGACCTGACAAATGCCGAGAAGGACGCGATCTTCTCTGGTGATTTCTCGACCGCCCGAACATATTTCGAGGCAATGGCCGCGGAGGGAGATCGCGCTGTCACGGCCCAAGATCGCACGACCTATGCGCTCTGCCGACCTGAACGGCTGCTCGATCTCATCCGGCGCTTCACAGTCTTTGACGGCGGCGTTCGGAAAGTAGCGCGTCATCAGCAGTTTTTCGGCATCCGCCGCGCGGTGGAGACCGTGAAGCAATTCGATGTCAACGGCGCCCGCAAAGGCGGCGTAATCTGGCACACGCAGGGCTCGGGCAAATCGTTGACTATGGTCATGCTGGGCCGCTCGCTGGCACTTGATAAAACTATCCGGAACCCGCGAATCTTGATCGTCACCGATCGAGACGATCTCGACAAGCAAATCAAGGATACCTTCAAGTCATGTGATCTTGAGCCAATTCGCGCCACAAGTGGATCGCATCTCCTTGAACTCATCCGTGATCGGGCCCCCTTGGTAACAACGATCATCAACAAGTTCGAAACAGCATTGCGAAACAGCCAAGCTGCGGACGAGGATGCAAACATCTTCGTTCTCGTTGACGAGAGCCACCGTACACAGACAGGTCGCTACGGCGGTCACAGCCAGTTCGCCACCAAGATGCGCAGGCTTCTGCCGCAGGCTTGCTATCTGGGGTTCACTGGCACTCCTCTCCTCAAAAAAGAGAAGAACACGCTCTCGACATTCGGTCGATTGATCCACCGGTATGCCATCGATGAAGCGGTTGCCGATGAGGCGGTGGTCCCACTTTTGTACGAGGGGCGACTGGTTGAACAGCAGATCACCGGCAATGTCATCGATCGCTGGTTTGAAAAGATCAGTGAGGGCCTTACGAATAGCCAGAAAGCTGATTTGAAGGGTAAGTTTTCGCGAATGGACGCGCTGTCCAAGACAGGGCAGACAATCCGGGCAAAAGCTTTTGATATTTCAGAGCATTTTCGCCAGCATTGGCAGGGCACCGGATTTAAGGCGCAATTGGTAGCCCCTTCGAAGGCAGCAGCTGTGCGCTTCAAGGAAGTACTCGACGAAATTGGCCACGTCTCGAGTGCAGTCGTCATCTCGCCGCCAGACGACAATGAAGGGAACGAAGAAGTCGATCAGGAATCCAAGGACGTCGTCCGCAGCTTCTGGTCGAAAATGATGGCCCAATACAAAACTGAGGATGAATATAACCGTCAGATAATCGACGCCTTCAAGGGATCAGGGGATCCCGAAATCCTCATTGTCGTATCGAAGTTGTTGACCGGCTTCGACGCGCCGAGAAACACGGTTTTGTACGTTTGCAAGTCCCTGAAGGAGCACAATCTGCTTCAGGCTATCGCGCGCGTGAACCGCCTGTACGAGGACGGGGACACAGAAAAACAATTTGGGTTCATTGTTGATTATGAGGGCTTGCTTGGTGAACTTGACAGCGCCCTGACGACCTACAGTGCTTTCGAGGGCTATGAGGCTGCGGACCTTGCCGGGACGGTCCACGACGTCAGGGAGGAGATCCGCAAACTCCCACAACTGCACGACCAGCTCTGGGATATCTTCAAGCCCGTCCGCAACAAGAAGGATATGGAGCAGTTCGAACAACTGCTTGGTGATGAAGCCCTGCGGCAGGATTTCTATACACGGCTTCGGGCCTTCAGCCGATGCCTCCACATATCGTTATCATCAGACAAGCTGCTCGATGTCTTTGACGAAGCCAAAATCGACACGTTGAAGCGTGACTGGAAGCAGTTCTCTGAACTGAGGCGCTCGGTTCAACTCCGGTATCAAGAAACCGTCGATGTCCGCGAGTTTGAACCGAAGATTCAGAAACTGCTTGATGACCACGTCGTGGCATTGCCAGCGGAAACAATCATCGAAGTGGTCAACATCAACGATCCCGATGCATTGAAGGCGGTTGTCGAAGAAACAGGTGTCTCGGAGGCGTCGCGAGCGGATCGCATTGCCAGCGCCACACGCCGCGCCATCACCGAAAAGATGGAGGAGGACCCCACGTTCTACCGCGAGTTCTCGGAGCTGCTTGAGGACACGATCCGCGCCTACCGGGAACGCCGCCTTTCAGAGCGCGACTATCTGAACAGCGTCGTTGATTTGGCGAGCAAGGTCGCCAGAAAGGATCGCGGCCGCGAAGTGCCTGAGCCCATCCGGGGCGACGACGATGCTCAAGCTTTCTTTGGAGTTCTGGATACCCGGCTAACAACTAGTGGCGGTGTGCAGGTCAGTGGCGACGATGCAGCCCACATCGCCCTGGATATCGTCGGGATCATCAGGGCCCACCTGATTGTGGACATCTGGTCTAACGACGTGGCGCAGAATAACCTGCGTAACGCAATTGACGACTTCTTCTTCGATGTCCTGCGTGATCAAAAAGGGATCGAATTATCCGTCGAAGTACTGGATGACATTGAGCTCAAAATTATGGATCTGGCGCGTGCAAGGTTCGCGGGATGACAGCAGAATTCAATCACCTGCAATACGGCGAGCAGCGCATCGAATATCGCGTAGTCAGACGCCAAAGGAAGACCCTTGAGATAGCGGTAAACCCCGATGCTTCAGTTGTCGTCACGGCACCAATGGACTCGAGCATTGAGGCAATCGAACAGAAGCTTCGAAAACGGGCAGCCTGGGTTACCCGGCAGCAAAGGTATTTTACGCAGTTTCTGCCGCGCACCCCAGAACGCAGTTTCATAGCGGGCGAAACGCATCTTTATCTTGGCCGACAGTATCGACTGAAAGTCGTCCCGAATGTGCGAGAAAGCGTAAAGCTCATTCGCGGCTATATCGTGGTTGAGACACTTCGACCGAACCGAACTGACATTACTCGCGAGCTGGTTGAGGGCTGGTACCGCAACCGAGCCCACGCCAAGTTCGCAGAGCAGGTCGAACAAAGTCTGCAACGTTTCCCGCAGCCCGAAGCATTCCGGCCGAAAGGGATGATCATCCGCCAGATGAAACAACGCTGGGGGTCAATGTCGCCTGCGCACCGTCTCTTGCTGAACCGACGTCTCGTCGAGGCCCCGGTTGACGCCATCGACTATGTCATCACCCACGAGCTTTGCCACATCGCTGAGCCGCACCACGGCACGGCTTTCTTTGACCTGCTGGACCGGGTGATGCCGGATTGGGAGCGCCGGAAGCAACGCCTAGAGAGGATAATGGCCTGAGAAATTCCGACGCTAGTCGCCGCTGAACCAAACGAGACCGCTGTCCAAATGAAACCATGTGACCGGAATATGATAATAATATCATCCACTTGTGGAACTTCACTAAATCAGCGCAGTCAACAGGTCCGGAGAATATCAGCCCGTAGAGAACGCTTTGGGCCCTCTTCGCACCGGGGCCGGTGAACAGCCCCTCGTGCATAACCCTCGAAAACAACGACAATTTTCACCTAGGGCAACGAGCGGAGAACGATTTCTAAAGGGCAAGTGGCGGAGGGAACGGGACCCCCGTCTAACCTTCTCCGGCCGTTAAGGCATTGTTGTTGATAAGTTTAAACCAGCCGCCGGAAGCCAGTCCCACCAAAACGCCATCAGACAAGCGCGTTGTCCGCGCCGCCTCCTTGGGCTAGGAGCGAGTTGTTTTGAGCCGAAGCACTCTCCACTCTTACTAGTACCTCCATCGAGAGCAAATCGACGTTCGTTCCAATAAAGCTGCCTGCCACCGGGGTGACCTGTGCGATGTTTCGGGCCACGGCGAGTGGTATCAGGTTCCGAGACCCGAAGCTCCGGTTCGTGGGATCGAAGGCAATCCATCCGGCACCGGGGACAAATATCTCGACCCACGCATGGGTGGACCCAGATCCTGCAGACCCAATGAGGCTTCTCTCCACATCGGACAGATAGCCGGACACGATGCGGGACCCGAGTCCAAGCGTGCGCGCGGCTTCGGCGAGCAGGACCGCGAAATCACGGCACGAGCCCCATCGCCGTTCGAGCGTCTCGATCGGTGACTGGGTGCCTTCAGTGTCACGGCTCTGGTAAGAAATCTGGGTCAACACACCGTTGCTGATGTCTTTCAGCAGAGACAGAGTGTCGGTCGGACGCGCCATGACAAAGTCCTCGACCCATCGGGAAAGCCGCCCGTCTGGGTCGCAGTATTGCGGTACCGTCAATGCACCCAGATCCGTCCATTCATCTGCGGCGTAGACAAAGGGATACTGGGCGGCCGAGGCAGCAATGGCAAAGACCGGCCACGCTGGCGCGGTGAGTTCCACCGTGGCGCGGCTCTCGATCACCAGATGATCTGTCAGGCCGTCAAAGACGGCGGTGGCGATGCTATTGCCGACCACGTCATGTGCCCAGGTTACCGTCGCCGTCGGGGAAATGGAGAGGACATGCGCTAGTAGTCGCAGTTCCCGCGTTTCGCGGGGACGTAGCATCAACCTGTGCGGTCCGAGAGAGACCGCATGACGGTACCGGTAGGTTGTGGTGTGAACGATGTCGAGGCAGGCCAAAACGGAGATCCAGTGTGGTTCGAGGATGACGGCGCGCACGTCGATGCGGATCAGCGGCGGCGCGATGACCCGGAGCTATCGGGCACCGCGTTTCGCCAGGCGTTCAACCCCTTGCAGCGCCGACAGATCCGTTCTCCAAAGCCTTCACTCCAGAAAACAGCATCGCATCTCAGACAAGGACGGTTTCGAGGTACGTCGCCAAAGGCCCTTCCGCGGGCGATGTCCGGAAATGCTACGTCGACCGAGGTTTTGTTCGCGATCATATCGAATCCGCGCTGACTTCCGTGCGCATAGCCGACGTCCCTGTCGGTCGTGGGGGCATGCCCTCGTTTTCAGCAGCTTGGATTGACGCAATGTCACGTGCGCCTTGTCGCGCCGGGTTCCGGTCCAGGACATCCCTGTCAGACTGGGGCGTCCCGTGCCCGGAGTAGAGATGTCTCAGATGCGCCTCGGAGACCCCGTCGGCCTCCATAACGAGGCGCACCATCGGATCTGCCAGCATTTCCTCAAGGAAGAAGTCGGACAACGCTCTGCCCGTCAGCTTGTCCCTGGCGCGGGCATGGTCCAGATCGGCAAGGGAAACAGTCAGAGTCCGTGCAAGTCCCGGATGAGATATCCGGGGATGAAGCTTCACAAGGACAGAAGCTTTCCAGGCTGCGGGATCCCGTTGATCAGGGGGTGAAGCCACCTCCGTTTCGATCTCGTATTCTCCCGCCGGGAGCGTCTCGTCAAAGCCCGGAACGGTGAAGGGCCGGGAAAAAACCGCAACGGTCTTGCTCGTCAGATCTTCCATTGGTGCGTTCCTTTCCCTTGTCGCTGTGGATGGGTTGCGCCCTTACAGGAATGAGGCGCGTAACCTGTGTAGGTCTCAAGATGTCTTGGACTTGGCGGGTGCATCCTTGCCAGAAGCCTTGGGCTCGGTCTCCTTGGCAGGGGACGTCGCTGTTTTCGCAGGCTTGGGCTTTAACGCAGCCGCAGCCCTGGCGGTCAGGTCCTTGAAGGACATTTCATCGATCCTTTGATTTTCCGACGCCAACTCCTCGTCCATGTCGGACCGGGATGCTTGACGCCAGTGTTACTTATGTGGGGATTGGCGACCCGGTTTACGATAGCGCATCAAAAAGGAAGCCAAGGTCAGTCAGGCCAATTCATCCGTCCAGACCTTGAATTCCGTCAAAGTGTTCTGACCAAATGTCTGGGTCAGAGGGACATCGGCAGCATCGCGACCGCGCGCGATCAGAATTCTGGCAAACCGCAGCTTGTTATTCCGCGGGTCGAACATGTGCCATTCACCAGCGAGAAAGACCTCCATCCAAGCGGCGAAGTCCCCCGGCGGATGAGGCAGAGGTTCACCGATGTCGCTCAGATATCCGGTGCAGTAGCGGGCCGGAATGTTTATGCAACGACACAGGGCGATGGCGAGATGGGCGAAGTCGCGGCAGACACCCTGTCGCTCGGCCATGGTCTGCGATGCGGTGCGCGTCGCCTTCGCCTGCATGTAGTCGAAGCGGACATGTCCGTGCACGAAATCGCAGATCGCCTGCACGCGTGACCATCCGGGGTCCGTGGTCTCGAACAGGCGCCACGCTTCCTCCGACAGAAGGTCGGTATCGCAATACCGGCTTCCCTGCAGAAACACGAGGGTCTCGAACGGCAGATCCTGAACGGCGTACTGCCGCGCGCCGGGCATGGAGGGATCAGGCTGGCCCGTGTCGCGGAAGATGCCATCCGTCGACAGGCAGAAGTCGCCCTCCGGGGCCACCATCCGCGTGCACCAGTTGCCGAACCCGTCGCGGTAGCTTTCCAGCGGCACGCTCGGCTGCGTCACGAGATAGTCGGCACGCTCCAGATCGCCAAAGCGCGAGTAGTGGACGTTCAGCATCGCAATAAGTGGCGTCGGCTGCGGGAAGCTGTAGCGCAGACGGCACCCGATGCTGACGCGCATGCCGGACCCGCCACGACGAGAAAAATCCGCATCACCGTGCAAGGGCGCACATCCCGTCAGAGAGCCGGAAGCCTCGATTGCAGCTCCACCGGTTGCCGGATCGGTCGAGATAGGCGTTCTCCGGCAGATCGATAGAGACGCAGGAACCGCTCAGCGGCTCGTACCCACGATCACAGCTCCAGCCCGGTCCATAGGATGCCTCGTCCAGATAGGCATTCGATGGCACGACAACGGCGTCGCATCGGTCGTCGATTCTGACGAAGCCCCTCTCACAAGCCCAGGCGGCGCCGTAGTCTGCGTTGGTCAGATACGCGTTCTCTGGCACGACAATCGGCGAACATGTCCCTGCAAGAGCCTCATAGCCACGATCACAGGTCCATCCAGTCCCCGAGTGATCGTCTGTCAGGTAGGCACGCTCGGGAATTACGATGGGCACGCATACCTCGTTCTCCTGCCGGAACCCGCGTTCGCATTGCCAATCGTAGCCGGAAGACCGGAGGAAGGCATTGGTGGGCAGCGAGATGAAATTGCAGGATATCCCGTTTACCTCTTCATAGCCACGGTCGCACTCCCACCCCGTCCCGTAGGAGCGCCCGGTTGGATAGGCATGCTCTGGGATGTCGAGCGCAAGGCATTCGGTGCCCGCCACCCGGTAACCAAGATCGCAGACCCATCCGCCGCCATAGCTGCGCGGCTGGGCGTTCTCAGGCATTGGGCCCGTGCCATCCTGCGCGAGAACGGGGAAGGCGAAAGACGCTATCACACCGGCTATGACTGCCGTCTTCGCGATCAGCCTCGCGAGGGGATGCCTCATCGCCGCTTGCTCCTTGGCGGACCAGAGTCTGCCGTTTGCCGCGCGAGTCTTCGATAGCGCAAGCGTGAGCGTTCCAGTCAGCCATCGCGTGGGCGCGGGCGGCGGCGGGGAGCCCCTGGAATTCGATCTCGATGGCATGCCTTCGTTCTCGGCCACCTGGATCGAGAAGTCCTGCGGGACTGTCGGATGAGTGCTACCGGTCATCGGGGTGACAACTTGTACAACGCTGCAGCGGCGAGAGCATGTTCCTTTTGGTGGTAATCGCCGCGGAACTTGCCATCGACCTGCACCTCCCAAATTCCGTTTCGTTCGCGTACCTGAACCCCACCGCGCTGCGGTGGCCTGTTCATGGAAGAACCCTGTTCACCTTTGCTTTTCGGTGGCACGGGTTGCTTGTTGGTCATTTCCGGCTCCTTCGCGTTGGGCGCGCGCGCTTCTCCTAGGAGCATCACCGCGCGAATAAATTCTGCCGCATAATCATCGGTTTCGCGGTGGTCGTGTTCGCGCTGGGCCAATCTCATCGGATCTACGAACCGTTCTCGCAGGTGGTCGACGAAACGCGGCTCGGTACGGGCCATGTAGGCAATCAGAGCCTGCAGGATCCGTTCATGGGCCAGCACGCGCCGTTCAAGATCGGTCGTCTCTGCGGCCGTCCTGGTGAGATATTTGACTGATGTCATAGCGTATTGTCCTCCTCGCTGCGCGGTGCGACGCTGGAGGTCGTGTCCTCGAATGTGGGCAGGCAGGCCCTCGCCTCATCGCGATTCAGCTCTTGCCATCCACCTACCAGCCAGGCGGACATCGTGCGCTGACGCAGGTTAGGGGCACAGAAATTACGTGGGTGTGTCTTGCTCAGAAGCGGAAAGAAACCAACCTCGGTGGTCCAGATGTCATTGACGTGCTTCCCGATTGATACCCTCAATTCATGCTTGAAACCTTCCACCATGGACCTATCGGCCTGCTTCGACCTCCGTCTGTGTCACGATTGGCGTCGCGGGGGCTTGCGCTGGTCGGGCCCTGCCGATTGACGCCACGCCACCGTCGCCCGGGTCGCTGCCCGGATCGCGGATTGGGTTTGCCTCGCCCTGCATGCCGCGCAGGAACTGGAACAGATCGCTGTCCGTCGTCAGGACAAGCGTTGTGTCGTCGGAGATCATGTCGCCGTAGGCCTGCATAGTTCGGGTAAAATCGTAGAATTCGACCGAAACGGCATCGACATTGTAGGCGCCCGCATAGATTGTTGCTGCTGCGGCATCGGCGGCACCGCGGATTTCCTCGACGGCGCGATAGGCTTCGGACTGGATCTTGTTCAGATCCCGCACCCTGTTGCCTTGAATACGGGCCGCTTCACCGTTGCCTTCAGACAGGAAGCGTTCGGCGATCTGCCGGCGCTCTGAGATCATGCGGTCATAGATCTTGGGTCGCACGCTTTCGTTGTAGTTTATGCGTTTGAAGCGGATATCGAGAAGCTCGATCCCGAAAACGCGCACCTTTTCCGCCGCCGCCTCGAAGATCTGCTGCTCGACCAGCGCCCGCCCCTTCGTGATGGGAACCAGTGCGCCAATGTCCTGCGCAAGCTCCTGATCCGTCAGAAGCGTGTCCCGAAGGGGTGTCCGCCCTCTGGTCGTGCGCACAATCTCGATGAGTTCGTGCTTGGCGACGGCGTTCCGCGTCTCGCTGCCAAGGATATCATCGAGGCGCGACTGGGCGCTGCGTTCGTCGCGCAGGCGCAGAAAGTATTGCAGGGGGTCGGTGATCTTCCAGCGCGCGAAGAGATCGACCGAGATATAGAGCTTGTCCTTGGTGGGCATGTCCGATGGCGAGCCGTCCCACTCCAGAACCCGGCTGTCGATCCGGTTAACCTCCTGAACGAAGGGGAGTTTCAACTTGAGACCAGCCTCGGTGATCGGCGCGCCGACCGGCTTGCCGAACTGGGTGATGATGGCCTGTTCGACCTCGCCGACCGTGTAGACGGCGGATGACGCAGCGACGACCCCAGCAACCGCGATCCCCGAGGCAATAAGCGAAAGGGTCTTCATCGTTGCTCTCCTGTCTGTCGATCAAGGTTCAAAAGCGGCAGGATGCTTGCCGTGGACCCGTCGACAATGATCTTGGAACCAATTCCCGGCAGAACATCCTGAAGGGTTTCGATGTAGATCCGGCGCCGGGTCACTTCGGGCGCCAGACGGTATTCCGTCAGGAGCGCCGTGAATTTGGCCGCATCGCCCTCGGCTTCGTTGATCCGCCTCAGGCGATAACCATCGGCTTCGCGGATGCGCTGGTCTTTTTCGCCTTCGGCCAGAGGTATGACGCGGTTGTATTCGCGGCGGGCCTCGTTGATGATTCGCTCCTTCTCTTGTTGTGCCTGGTTGACCTCGTTGAACGAGGCTTGAACCGGCTGGGGCGGATTGATGTTCTTCAGCTGTACCTGGTCGATGCTGATGCCCATCGCGTATTTGGTCGCGAGCGCCTGCATCTTCAGCAGGGCTTCGCTTTCGATTTCCTGGCGCCCGACGGTGATCACCTCGTCGACTGTGCGGTCTCCCACGACTTCACGCATGACGGACTCCGAGACGTAACGCAGGGTCGCGCTCGGCTGGCGCACTTCAAACAAGAACTTCCGGGGTTCGGAAATCCGGTACTGCACCACCCACTCCACGAGCGCGGCGTTGAGATCGCCAGTCACCATCTCGGTCTCGCGGCGACCGTCCGTCGGGCTCTGATAGGGATCGGAGGCACCCGGAGTCGTGAACCCGAATTCCTGTTTCAGCTGGCGCTTGACCGGGACCAACGTGGTCACGTCGATCCCGAACGGGATCTTGAAGTGCAGCCCCGGAGGGACCTCGGCCGCGTACTTCCCGAACCGTTGGACAATCGCAACGGAGTCGCTCGGCACCGTGTAGTAGGAGGTCCACGTCCCAAACGCCGCAAGCGCAATGGCGGCCCCGATTGCAACACGCTTAACCGGTGGCAAACCGTCCGGCAGGATGCCGTGCAGCCGATCCCGGCCCCGCCTGAGAATTGCGTCAACCTCAGGGGGAACGCGGGTCTGCTTGTTTTTCCAAGGTCCGCGATCTTCCGGTCCATTGTCATCAGAAGGCATCGCAAGCTCCTATCTCGGTTTTGGCACGCGGGGCGATGCCTGGTTCGCGCGTTTGCCGGTGCGGCCCGTTTTGAGCCATCACATCGTCGGCTCTGAACAGCATGACCTCAGAGTTCCAGTTCCTTCAGACAAGCCTGCGCAATATCTCGGTCCGGGGCATCGGTTCCTGGCATCGTCGCCCAGCCGGCGGTCATGAGAGCGTCGCGCCTCTGGTAGGTCGAGGCTGCCCGGATCGTTGCAAGCTTGTCCGCCCGAGCCGGGTCTGACCGCGCCATGTCGAGGCAGACCGGTACCATTGAGGCGACGACATCGTTACGGGACATCGCCACCGCCCGGTCATTCGAAGTGCCGCCGGTCACCCAGCCACCCCATGAAAATCCGACGACGCCGACAAAGACAGCACCGATCACGGCACCATAGATGCCGGGTTTGAGCCATTCGGGAGTATTCATTTCAAGTCCTCCTGCGGAGAAAGCGCCGCCTCGCTATGATTGTTTTTCTCAGTCGCGCCCTGATCCCGGCTCAGCGCCTCTTTCAGGTCGCTGTCGGAAATCGCCCGTAATTCTGTCCGTCCCGCATGACCGACCCTTCCGCGCACCGTCAGGTACGTCGCCGTCCGCCTATAGGCCTCGAAGCTGAGCCCTTGGAGAAGCTCTTCTTCGACGAGAAGCTCGTAGTCGCCCGCGGGCAGTTCGCCCGGGTATCCCGGCAAGGTGAACGGGTTTGAAAACGTCACCGTCGATCTGGTCGACCGCATGTTCATCTCTAATCTCCGCGATGTTGGCAGATCCGTCGCTCGCCACTTTTGACGGCCCATTGGAGTGCGGGACGGAAAAGTCGAACGATGTATTTTCTTATACATCGGGATCGTCCGACTGGCGCTGACGCATGTTAGCCCCGGGCACTGAACCGGCTGCGAACTTCCTGAGGGCAGTCGCCCGCACTGATCTGCGTAAGGGCGGCGAGACCGACCTGCGCGTATCCTCTGGGAAACAGGGATGATCTGCATTCCTGCAAACCTTGAAAGGAGTGGCGATGGCCGCCCCCAATGTTCTCAACCCGCACCCGCCCGAGTTCGATCGGTTCCTCCAAGCTTCGGTCGGCGAGGACCGGAACGGCTATGCCGTGACGGTGCTCTCCACGCTTGCGCGGCTCGGCCTCGATCCATGGACGGAAACCGCTGAACTGGTCACACTGGGGCGCGACGCCGCGCGAGCGCGATTGGGAACGCTGCTTGCTCGATTTCGGGACGTTCCTGCGCTCGCCAGCGATCACGGCAGGATTGCACGAGACCTGAGCCAGCTGCTTCCCGAAGGACCGACGTCAGGTGCCCTGCAGCGCGCTGCCTCGACGGTGGCCGATGGCCGCCCGGGAACAAGCGGAGCGATCTGGGCGGTGCTCGCGATCATCTTTGTCCTGTTTCAGATGTTCATGGTTGGCGGGTCGGGGTCAGGCGAATGACTGTATCAACCGCGACCGCGACGAGACCGGCCCATGCGGCACACAAGTCCGGCACGCTATCACCGCGTGAACAGGGCGTTCTGTGGGACATGGAGGAACACTTCTGGACCAGTGGCGCCGACAACGCGCGGGCGACGACAGCGACCAACGCTGTCATGGTCTTCCCCTATCCGCCCGGGATCCTCCAGGGCGACCAGATCTGGAGCCATCTTCGACAGAGAACCGGCTGGCGGTCTGTCTCGATGGCCGAACGGCGCGTCACGCGATGCGGTGACATCGCGATACTCACATACCGGGTCTCGGCGGAAAAACCCGACGTGCCGATCTACAAAGCCCTCTGTGCTTCGACCTACCTTAACGACGACGACAGATGGCTGAGGATTTCCCACCAGCAAACGGCGGTGACTTGAAAGCCGACAAGGCAATCGACCCGCCACAGACGCCGGGACTAACCTGCGTCAGTGCGGCGAGGGCTGACATTGGCTAGGTAAGCCGTGCCCGCCGAATATTTGGCGGCACTGTAAATTTCCAAGTTCCTGAAAAGCGTGTGGGCGTGTCGATCCCAAAAAGGTCGGCATGTCGGCACGCTTTTTATTTCTCGGAAAGTCCATGAAAGGACAATTCCAATGACACCCGAACAGAACAAGACTGCCGAAAAAATGACGTCCGTGAAGGCCGCGTGGGACAAGGCGCCCGCTGGTCCGAAGAAGGACGCGGCGCTCAAGCACTATCAGGCCGCCGAAAAGGCGAACACGGCGAAGAACGACGCCGAGACCAACAAGGAACTCGATGCGGCGACCCACGCGCTCGCGTGAACGCCATCGTCTGATGTGATGCCTGGGGTCGCCTGCCGAGCAACGGAGGGCGGCCCTCTCACTTCAGGAGCGGGCCGCTCTGATCCAGATAGGCTGCATCAAACTCAGCCAGTTCCACCAACCCGGCATGATCTTCAAAGGACACGCGACCGTCTCGAAAGGTCACCAGCCCTCTTTCGCGCAGCTGTCGCAGGACGCGATTCACATGAATGGCACTTAACCCCAGCACATCCGCGAGGTGGTACTGGGTCAGCGGGCAGTCGTACCCATCCTTGGTCCCCATGCCCACCAGCGCAAGCCTCGATCCCAGTTCCAACAGAAAATGCGCCATGCGGGCGTCCGCATCGCGCCTGCCGATCCCGACAAGGTGTTCGACCACCATTGCCTCGTCCCGCGACGCCGCCCAGAGTATGGCGGTGGCCAGGCGCGGCGTCTGCGCGAATGCATCAAGAAGGTCGCTCTTCAGCACTTCGGCGGCCTCGATGTTAACGATGGGTTCGAAGCTGTGGTCCGACGTGCGCAAGAGAACGCTCCGCAGCCCGAGAAAATCTCCTGGCACCTGGAAATCCACGATCTGCCGGGTCCCGTCGGCCTGCAGCTTGTAGGAACAGACCCAACCCGCGGACAGGATATATGCGGCTTGATCGGATTGCCCCTGATGGACCATATCGCGCCCAGCGACGAAGGAGCGGCGGCGCTGATGAAGTCGTTCAAGCACGGCCAGCTCGACCTCCGACAGAGCGACGAAGGCAGAAAGCTTGCGGGTCAGGGGGCTTTGTTCAGATGATGTCATTGAGGCTCCTGGCGTGTCGTGACCCAAGAGCAGAAATCGGCTCGGGCACTGCTCTGGATCAGTCCAGCATAGAGCACTTCCTGCGAGATGTACGGATGCATCTGAATCTCGCCTTCTCTCAGGTTCAAGATGCCAAGGAAGGAAACTCAGATGTCCACCGCAAGCGAACATGCAGGCCAGGCCGCCCTATCGATCTGCGAGGCGCTCCTGCTTGCCATGAACGATCGCGGGTTGCTGCCGGAACACGAGATCGTGGGGGTTCTTCGTGACGCCGCGGCGACCCATGTGAACGCCCTTGGCACCGAACTCGAAATGGAAAGGCACCGGGCCGTCGCCGAAATGATCAACACGATCATCGCTGGCGGAAACTCTGTTCGACGCCCGTGAACCGCTCGGGGGGCGGTGTCGATCCGAATTCTCGGAGTGGAGACCGAATGGGATACCGCGGACTTGCGCGCAACACAGCTAAGCATTCGACCCGGCCCGTTTCGCCAACGAAATCTCAACAAGGAGCACTTCGATGTCATTCACTCCCCTCCACGACCGGGTGCTCGTTCGCCGCATTGAAGGCGACGAGACGACCAAGGGCGGCCTCATCATTCCAGATACTGCCAAGGAGAAGCCTCAAGAAGGCGAAGTTGTCTCCGTTGGTGCCGGGGGAAGGCGCGAGGACGGCGAGCGCATCCCGATGGACGTCAGAGCCGGCGACCGGATCCTGTTCGGGAAATGGTCGGGCACCGAAATCAAGCTCGACGGCGAAGACCTCATGATCATGAGAGAGAGCGACATTCTCGGCGTCATGGCCTGACCCCGACAGCGACGCCGAAATTTCACTCTCAGGAGCACCCAATCATGTCCGCCAAAGACGTCAGATTCAGTACCGATGCCCGCGACCGCATGCTGAAAGGCATCAACACGCTGGCCAACGCCGTGAAGATCACCCTTGGTCCCAAGGGTCGAAACGTCATCATCGACAAATCCTGGGGGTCGCCGCGCATCACCAAGGACGGCGTGACCGTCGCCAAGGAAATCGAGCTTTCGGACCATTTCGAGAACATGGGCGCGCAGATGGTCAAGGAGGTCGCGCAGCGCACCAATGACGAGGCTGGAGACGGCACAACCACCGCCACCGTGCTCGCCCATGCGATTGTCCAGGAGGGCATGAAGTCGGTCGCCGCCGGCATGAACCCGATGGATCTCAAGCGCGGGATCGACAAGGCCGTCGCCGCGGTCGTGGCCGAAATCAAGGCCATGTCCCGACCGGTTGGCGACAGCGACGAGATCGCGAAGGTCGGCGCCATTTCCGCCAACGGAGAGGTCGCCATCGGCCGCCAGATCGCAGATGCGATGGCCAAGGTCGGCAACGAAGGCGTGATCACCGTCGAGGAAAACAAGGGGCTGGAGACCGAAACCGAAGTGGTCGAGGGCATGCAGTTCGATCGCGGTTAGACGGCGTGCACGGTGAAGGTGAAGCTCTCGCCGGTGGGCAGGACGTAGGCGAACTCCATCTCGCAGGCCTCGCCGTTGATCGCCTGCGTCACCAGCGTCTGGTCGACGAAGCGAGGCGCCGCGATTCTCATCGGGCGGGCGTCAGCCGGGGATTTCGATCCCGATCTTGCCCATGTGCGACTTTTGAATGAACGCCTCCTGCGCCGCACGCAGCTTGTGCAGAGGGTAAGTCTCGGCGACCACAGGGCGAATTTCGCCTGCCTCGATGTAGCTGACCAGGTCGGTGAAGACGCGCGGGTCCTGCCGCGTGCTGCCAATCAGCATCAGGTCCTTGAGGTAGAGCGTGCGCAGGTCCAGCTCGACGATCGGCCCGGCAATGGCCCCCGAAGTCACATAGCGACCTCGGGCAACCAACGCATCGAGCAGTTCGGGCCAGCGCGGGCCACCCACCAAGTCGAGCACTACGTCGAACCCCTCTTCAGGAAGGGCATCGTTGCGCTCCAGTGTCTCGTCGGCACCAAGTTCCTTGAGCGCCTCCATCTTGGCCGCGCTGGTGACGGCGGTAACATGTGCGCCGCGCCGCTTGGCAAGCTGCACCGCCGCCGAGCCGACGCCGCCAGACGCGCCCGTAACTAGCACCCGCTCCGCACCCAGTGCTGCGCGCTGAATCATCCCTTCAGCGGTGGAGAACGCACACGGAAAGGAGGCGAGTTCGATGTCAGAGTGCGGACTGTCGATCCGCAAAGCGTGCTCGGCGTCCACGGTGGTGTATTGGGCAAAGCCGCCATCACGCTCCGACCCGAAGGTCGCCAACACATCTGACCCTGCGCCTGCGGGGCTGTGCATCGGTCGCACCAGCACGCGCTGGCCGACCCGCGCACTGTCCACTCCGTCGCCAACCGCGACGATCTCTCCGCAACAGTCAGCGCCCTGGATGCGCGGAAAGCTCAGCGCGCCGGACCAGGCACCATCGGCGTCAGACGCGCCATCATAACCCTCCGCAGCGGCCGAGCCGGTATCGCCCCGCACGGCTTTCGAATACCAGCCGGTGCGGGTGTTCACGTCGGTGTTGTTCACTGCCGAGGCGCCGACGCGGATCAGGACTTCACCTGCTCGCGGGCACGGCACCGGCACGTCGACGCGCCATTCCAGCTTGTCTAATCCGCCGTGCCCGGTCAGGACGACGGCCTTCATCGTGTCGGGAAGGGTCATTGTGGCATGCTCCAGTGTAGAATGGTTACTCTACTTGCGTAGGTAGAGGGATCGCTCTACAGCGTCAAGCATGGCAGACACGATGAGCAAGATATCCGCCGGTCTCGAACAAGCTTTCGCCAGCCGTGGCTTCGCTGAACCGAGCGTGGAAGACCTGCGCGACGCCGCGGGCGTGAGCCTGCGCACGCTCTACAAATACACGCCGTCCCGCGCAGAAATGGTGCTGGCAGCACTGGAAAACCGGCACCAGCGTTATCTCGCCCGCGTCTTCGGCGCCTTGCCGGAAGAGCCCCGAGAGGCGGTGGACACCATCCTTTCCCGAGTGGGCAACTGGATGGCAACCGAGACCTCACACGGCTGTCTCTTTCATGCGGCAGTTGCCGCCGATCCAGGAAGTGACCGGCTGCACGATCTACTCGAGCGGCACAAGGCCGAGGTCGCAGGGCGGGCCGCAGCAGCCACCGGGCTAAAGGCGGCCGAGACCGAGCTTCTTGTGATCATTGAAGGGTTGACGCAGGCATGGCCCCTGCGCGGCATGGCAGCAGTTGACGCAGCCATGCGGCTGGGACATGCATTGCAGGCTCAGAATAATTGACGGAAGTTGCGCTACGTCTCAGGTCAGCAGCTCGAAGCTACTGTACATTCGACGTTGATCGCCAAATGGCAGTTCCGTCCCGCGTCGCTGCTATTCAAACTTCCTGTCCACCCAGTTCGCCACGATCAGCCCCGGCACGCTAACCAGCGCGCGCTCTGCATCGCGGTCGAGGTTAAACCGTTTTGGCAGCTTGACCTGAGGCACCAGCAGGAAGATCGGCGCGGTGACCTTCCCGCGTCCGGTTTTGGAACGCGACACCACCGCCTGGCCCTTCGTGTTCAGCCGCCCCTCAGCCACCAGCAGGCTCGGACCCGTCCGGCGATAGACGAACCGCAGGCGCAGACCGCGTCGCCGTTCCCATTCACCGGGGGTGATCCGGCCACCGCGTGTGGATTTTCCTGCGGCGGGCAGCGGGATCGCAAGCCAGAAGCCGTCCTTCGAGCGGATCAGTGGTCCAGTATCGTGCGCGCCGACAATCACCGGTGCCTTGGACCATACCAGCGCCGCCGCATCGAGGCTTTCGCCCGACCGCGGGAAGTTCTGGTTGCGGATCGAGTTAGCGAGTCGCCTCCCGAGCCCTGCGCCAGTGATCTGCCCACGCCATGCTGTCTTCAGCCCGGTCCCGGCCTCGCGCATGGCGGCGGTCACGGCGCGTTCGCCCGCCGCGACCTCGGCCGCCATCATCGCGACGATGTCGGGAGCGATGTCGAGCTTAAGTTTCATGCTGGGCGCAAGTCCACGGTCCAGACCAGCCGCTCGCGGTCGCGGACAGGCTCGCCCTGAATGAGGAAGGCGTCGCCGTCGATCTCGATGCGGTCGCCGGGTCGCGGATTCGCTACTTCGGCGACGCGCAGGTCGATCCGGGTGGTCTCGGACCAGAGCCGGGCGTCGCCGAAGTCGGTGACCGCATCCGCGCGCCGGGCGGCGGCACGCACCAGCACGGGCGCGCCGCCGTCGGCGATGTAGACTGCGTCCCGGCCGACGTTTGGATCGGCGAAGAGCGCACTGAGCGCGGCGGCGAAGGCGCTCAGGGCCGCATCGTGGCCGAAGCGCTCGCTCGGCTCGCGACCTTGGTCGGTGAGGACGAAACCAACGTGCCGAGTGCGAGAGCCGCGCTGCGGTGACACCACCCAAGTCGGAGGGGTGTGTTCGATACGTGTTCCATTCTCTTCCCGCTTGGATTGCCGAACCTATGCGGACCAAGCCGGAGATTTTCCCGATTTTTATCAATGGTTTGCGCAGATTAACCGGAACGGCGGCGGTTAACAGGTCCGGAGAATATCGGCCCGGAGAGAATGCGTGTGTGCCCTTCGGCGCGTGGGCCGGTTAACAGCCCCTCCCGCACAACCCTCGAAAACAACGAAAAAATCCGGCTGCGGCCGGATCGGGAGAACGCCTTCGCGGGGGCAAGTGGCGGAGGGGATGGGTCTGACGTCCAACCTTCTCCAGTATAAGTCATTGATTTTATTTGATGCGCACAGCTGCTACGCTGGAAGAGCGGGAGTCCGTCCGCAAAGGTTGGCTCTATCGTGATGTCGGCAACGATGAGCGGCAGTCGGCTGCCTTGATCTTGGAGAGCACCCCCGATCATCCACCAGCCGCCCTCGGCGCCAACAGGATGACGGCCGCACCGGCGAGGCAGATTGCGGCACCTGTCAGGTCCCAAGTGTCCGGGCGCTGCTTCTCGATGAGCCACAGCCAGAGGAGCGAGGCTGCGATATAGACCCCGCCATAAGCTGCGTAGGCCCGCCCCGCAAAATCGGAGGGGGCAAGGGTCAGGAGCCAAGCGAAGACGGCCAGGCTCAGGAGGCCGGGGACCAGCCAGAGCGCGCTCGCGCCTTGCCGCATCCATGCCCAGACCGCAAAGCAGCCCGCAATCTCGGCCAGAGCGGCACCGATGTAGATGGCGAGGGTGCCGGGTGCTTTCACGATGCCGCCTCGCTCTCCGGATGCTGGTGATCGGTTGCGCATAGCGAATGGTCGCCCAGAACTTCAATGACCCGGCAATCGGCAATCCGACCGCCTGCACATTGCACGACCATGCGCTCAAGTTCGCCTTTCAGCGCAGTCAGGCGCGCAAGGCGGCTTTCAACCTCGGCCAGCTGCGCCCTGGCGATGACATCGGCGGCTGCGCAGGATTGATCGGGTCTGTCAGAGAGACTCAGAAGGTCTCGGATAGCGTCCAGCGGAAAACCGAGCTCCCGCGCATGGCGGATGAAGGCTAGCCGATCCAGTGCCGACTGCCCATAGAGCCGCTGGTTCCCGGCACTGCGATCTGGCTCCGGCAGGAGCCCGATCTGCTCGTAGTAGCGGATCGTCGGAACCTTCACGCCGGCCGCTTCGCCCAATTTTCCGATGGTGAGCATCAGATTTCCTCTTGAAGCTATAGCTACTAGAGACCTTAGGTTCCCGACTCAGCAAATACAATGTTGCCCGCTGGGCGGGTTGGAAGGGCGTGATGACGGCGAACGACAGTGCAACCTACGAATGGACGGTTTCCGGGATGGACTGTGCGTCGTGCGCCGGCAAGGTCCGGGGTGCGGTCGAACGCCTGCCTGGCGTGAGCGACGTCGATGTGGCGCTAATGACCGAGCGGCTTCGGCTGACTCTGGATGAAGGGCAGACCCCTCGCAACCAGATCGAAGCAATCGTCAAGCGGCTCGGCTACGGGATCGCGGCGAAAGGATCGAGCCCCGATCGGAAAGGCTTCGTGCTGCCGGACGATGAGCAAGCGTCCCGTGCGGACGGCTCGCGAGATGCCGCAGGACTCGAGCCCAACGCTGGATCGACAGGGCCCGAGAGCGGTCCCGGGCCCGGTTCGCGTTGGTATCAGACCGCGAAGGGCAGACTGGTGATCGGCACCGGTCTCCTCCTCGCGGCGGCATGGGCCGTGAAACTGCTCGCCTCCCAGGATGTGGCAACGTGGGCATTCATCCTCGCGACGCTCATTGGTGTCGCCCCTATCGCACGCCGCGCCGTCGCGTCCGCCAGAGCGGGGATGCCGTTCACGATCGAGATGCTGATGACAATCGCCGCCAGCGGCGCGCTCGTCATCGACGCCGCCGAGGAAGCGGCGCTCGTCGTCTTCCTCTTCGCCGTCGGGGAGGTTCTCGAAGGTGTTGCGGCGAACAAGGCCCGCGACGGGATCCGGGCGCTCGCTCGTCTGGTACCGAAGACCGCGATCCTGGAGATCGGCGGCCGGACTCGGGTGATACCAGCCGACCAGCTGCAGGTGGACCAGATCGTTCTGGTGCGCCCGGGAGACCGGGTCCCGGCAGATGGCGAAGTTATCGAGGGCACCTCGGGCGTCGATGAGAGCGCCGTCACGGGCGAGAGTGTGCCGAAGCTGAAGGAACCCGGTGCCTCCGTCTTTGCCGGCTCCATCAATTCCGAGGCGGCGCTGCGTGTTCGGGTCACCAAGTCGGCCGAGGACAACACCATTGCCCGTATCATCCGGCTGGTCGAGGAAGCGGAAAGCGCCCGGGCCCCGACCGAGCGCTTCATCGACCGTTTCAGCCGCATCTACATGCCGGCCGTCGTCGGAGTTGCGGTGCTGGTGGCCATCGTCCCGCCCCTCGCGTTCGGGCAAGGCTGGGATACGTGGATCTACCGGGCGCTCGCGCTTCTCCTGATCGGATGCCCCTGCGCGCTGGTGATCTCGGTACCGGCTTCCATCGCCTCTGCGCTTTCTTCAGGCGCGCGTCGCGGGCTGCTGATGAAAGGAGGCGCCGTGATCGAGGCCGCGGCGGCCACCACGCATGTCGCATTCGACAAGACCGGAACCCTGACCCACGGACGGCCGCGCGTCACGGACGTGGTGCCGATCTCGGGATCGGAGACAGAGGTGCTGGCGCTGGCTGCCGCCGTCGAAGCGGGGTCGAGCCATCCTCTGGCGGAGGCGATCCTGTCCCGCGCGGAAGCTGCGGGAGCGCCGTTCCTGGCCGCGACCGCCGCCAAAGCGCTTCCGGGCAAAGGGGCCGAAGCAGTCGTTGAGGGTGAAACCGCCTGGGTGGGCTCTCCACGGTTCGCCGGGGAGCGCGGTGTGTTGGACGACCACGCGCTCCGGGCGGTGGTCGGCATGGAAGACGAAGGCAAGACAGTCGTCGCGGTCTTCCGCCGGAGCCAGTTGGTCGGACTCGTAGCGCTCCGGGACGAACCCCGAGAGGATGCCGCCCGCGCGGTGCAGCAACTCAAGGCGCTTGGCATCGCGTCTGTGATGCTGACCGGCGACAACCGGCGCACGGCAGCAGCCATTTCCGCTGGGCTGGGCATTGACCATCGCGCCGAATTGATGCCCGAAGGCAAGGTCGCCGCGATCCGTGAGATGACCGCCAGAGACCGCGTGATGATGGTGGGCGACGGCATCAACGATGCCCCTGCGCTCGCCACCGCCCACATCGGAGTTGCCATGGGCTCCGGAACGGACGTCGCGCTTGAAACCGCCGACGCCGCGATCCTGCGCAATCGCGTGACCGATGTGGCCGGCAAGATTCGCCTTGCTCGCGCAGCCATGGCGAACATCAGGCAAAATGTGGCGATCGCGCTCGGCCTTAAGGCGGTGTTTCTGGTGACGACGATCCTCGGCATTACCGGGCTGTGGATCGCGATCCTTGCAGATACCGGCGCGACGGTGCTCGTCACACTGAACGCGCTGCGGCTTCTTGCGTTTGATCCGGAACGTGAGGCCTGAGATCAGATCATCGGCAGGGCGATGGTTCCGCTGCCATGCCGCAGGGCCGAGCGCTGAGAACATAAACCTCGGGGTACTGTTCCGCCGCGAGTGCTCAACATGCTGCAACTGGAATCGGGCTTCTGCTCGGTTTCGCGCTGGTGGCCGCCATCTGGTCGCGCACCACTACGGGGCTATTGGCCGTCCGGGGCGTGAAGCCGAACTCGAAAGAGAGACCGCAGGCGGCGATCATGGTGGCGTTCGTCGGGCTGCTCGCGCTCCACACGATTGAAATCCTGGCTTTCGCCGCAGTCTACAGGGCGCTGCAGGGCTGGGGCGTGGGAGGCTTCGACGGCAGCTACGACCCATGCTGGAGCGGCCTGATCTACTTCTCCGGCGTCAACTTCGCCACGCTCGGGTACACGCAGATCGAGGCAACCGGGCCGATACGGATGGTCAACATGATGCAGTCGCTCGGCGGCTTCATGGTGCTGACCTGGTCGGCGACGTTCCTCTAACTCGGTCTGCGAACTGGCCTGGCGCGAGTAGCAGCCGACGACCATGGGGAATGTCAGTTTGCCTCCGACACCCTCTCTTGGTATCGGCGCTCGCGCTCTGGCCATGTGCTCTTGATGTAGTCGAGAACGGCGCGGATGTCCGCGTCGCTCAGCACGTCTGCGAAGCCGGGCATGTCGCTCTCGTATCCGCCGCCGACCACGGCGGCGGTGCCTTCCCTAACGATGCGGAACAGGACATCGTCAGGATGGTGCCAGGTGTGGCCGCTGGCGTCGTGGGGTGGCGCCGGCAACCGGCCGGACGGAAGCGGCGAGCGCCAGCCCGGCTGGCCCTCCAGTTCCGCGCCGTGGCAGGCGGCGCACTGATCCGCATAGATCTGGCGTCCTTGCGCGATGATGTCCGCCGACGCCACGGCGGTGGATGCGGTACCGGCATAACGCCAGCCAGCAAAGACCGCGAGGATCACACCTCCGACGACCAGACCGATCACGACAGTATTTCGGAGAGCTTTTTTCAAGACGTCTATCGCCGATCACTGCGGAATAACATTCGCGTTTGGTCGAGACCACGTTGTGCCAGCGGCGAGGCGCCTGCGACAATGGACATTCTCGTGAGCAATGCCTATCTTTGCAGCATGCTCGAACGTGTCGTCACCATGCTTGCCATACTCGCGATCACCGTGGTGACGACGGTGACCTCCGCGCATGCGACACGCATGAGCATGAATTCCGGTGTGGATCACGCGATGCATGTCGCCGACATGATGCACTCTCCGGTCATTTCGGGCTTCGACTGTGACGCTGGAGAGCACTGTGGATCGGCCGATGCCGAGATGTGCGAGTTCGTATGCGCAGGCCTCTCTGCCTTCCTGACGTCGGCAGGCGAGGAAGCCGGGCACGCCTACGGCGCCGCCAGTCATGACGTCCCGTCCGCGGCAATCCACGTCAGCCGTGCGCCGGGACTGAACGAACGACCTCCCAAGCTCCGTCTCCTCTGAGCGCGCCCGGGCAGACGCCCGAGGCGCCCCATCGGTATTGATGAACGGGACGGAAGTCCCGAGGAGACGACCATGAACATGCTTTCTCGACGCGGCTTTCTTGCCGCAAGTGCGGCCGCCATTGGCGCTGCACACTTGCCCCGCATCGCCTTCGCGCAAGGGGTGGCGCCGATCAGCCTCTCCGCTGCGACGCGCACGCTCGACATCGACGGTCGCGCTGCCACGGTCTTCGGGCTTGCCGGCCCCGGCGGTCAGGGACTGATCCTCGACCCCGGCCAGAGGTTCCGGGTCGATCTGACCAACGACCTGGACGTCGGTACCATCATCCACTGGCACGGACAGATCCCGCCCAACGCGCAGGACGGTGTGCCGGACATGCCGATGCCCCTCCTCGCACCGGGTGAAACCCGATCCTACGACTTCGAGGCACGGCCCGGCACGCACTGGATGCACAGCCATGTGCCCACCCAGGAGATGCAGCTGCTCGCCGCGCCGCTGATCGTGCGCTCGGCCGAGGACGTTGCTGCCGACCGGCAAGACGTCGTGATGTTCCTTCATGACTTCTCCTTCAAGGCCCCCGAGGAGGTTCTGGCCGAGATCGGCGCAGGTCATGGCGGCGGGCACGGCGCGGGCCATGGTGCCGGTGCATTGCCCGATCAGGGCGCTCCCATGGGAGGCATGGGGGCGATGCAGGGCATGGATCACGGGGCCATGGGCCATGGCGCCACGGGCGGCATGCCGATGGGCAACATGCCCCGAATGGGCGGGATGATGGGTATGGGCGGCCAGATGGGCGGCATGGCCATGGACCTGAACGACTATGACTGGGACGCCTATCTCGCCAATGACCGGACCCTGTCGGACCCGGAGGTGGTCCAGGTCGAGCGCGGTGGCCGTATCCGGCTTCGGGTCATCAACGCCGCTGCGGCGACGGTATTCTGGATCGAGACCGGCGGTGCCGAGGCGCGGCTGGTCGCGGTAGATGGGCACGCGGTCGAACCTCTCGCCGGCACGCGGTTCGGTCTGGCAATGGGCCAGCGTCTGGACATCGAGATCGACCTGCCGCACGAAGGCGGCGCCTGGCCGATCCTCGCCCTGCGCGAAGGCGCGCGCGAGCGCACCGGCCTGATCCTCGCCACGCAGGGTGCCGAAGTGCGGCGTCTCGATGCAATGGCGGATGCCGAAGCGCCCGCGTTCGACACCGATCTGGCGCAGGAGGCGCGCCTCATCGCGCTGGACGCTCTGCCGGATCGACCCGTGGACCGCAGCCAGATGCTGATGCTGGGCGGTTCGATGCAGCCGTACGTCTGGACGATAAACGGGGCAGTCTGGGGCCAGCACCAGCCGATCACCGCACGCAGCGGTGAGCGGGTCGTGCTGTCGTTCCACAACATGTCGATGATGGCGCACCCGATGCATCTGCACGGCCATGTGTTCCAGGTCGTCGGGCTGAACGGGCGTCGGGTCGCCGGTGCACTACGCGACACGGTTCACGTGCCACCGATGTCGATGGTCGATGTCGCCCTCGATGTCGGTGAGGCCGCCCGATGGATGCTGCATTGCCACCACATGCCGCACCTTACGACGGGGATGATGACCGAATTCGCGGTCACGGCGTCCGTCTGATCCCAGCGGGTCGTCCGGACATGGCGCCCCGCCCGGCACCGATCCTGGTCTGTCCTGCCCCATGTTGTCGTGAGGGCCGGCCAAAAGACGCACCCTGCGGGTAAAAATCAGGAGGATGAGATGATGAACTGGAACGACATGGGCCCCGGAATGGGTTTCGGAATGGGGTTTGGCTGGCTCTTCGGCCTGCTGATCCTCGTGCTGCTGGTTTTGGCCATAGCAGCGCTGATCAAGTATCTTCGGAAATAGAAAAAAGGAGTTGGCAATGACCTACACGATCAATCGAATGTTCCCCGACGCCGGTATCGACGACGTCGACGCTCGCGCGCGGAAGGCCCTCACCGACCACGGCTTCGGCATCCTGACCGAGATCGACGTCAAGGCGACGATGAAGAAGAAGCTAGATGTCGAGATGCCCGCCTACCGCATCCTCGGCGCCTGCAACCCCAAGATGGCGCATCAGGCCATCGGGATCGAACCGCGCGTCGGTGCGATGCTGCCATGCAACGTCATCCTGCGCGAGGTCGACGGTGGCGTGGAAGTCAGCGCCATCGATCCTGTGGCGTCGATGCAGGCGATTGAGAACGCCGAACTGACGGCCGTGGCGGGCGAGGTGCGCGACCTCCTGGCGAAGGCCGTCGCGGCGGTCTGAGATGAGCCTGCGCGTCACCATTCTCGCGGGCCTTGCGATCCTCGGCATCGGACTGCTCGCTGTCTGGCAGTTCGCGCCTTCGGTGTTCGCCGAGGCGCGCAGCCTCCTGGAGCCCGAGCGTCTGGAAACGCTGGTGGCGCGTGCGGGTCTCTGGGGGCCGGTCCTGATCGTCACGCTTATGACCATCGCGGTCGTGGCCAGCCCAATCCCGAGTGCACCCATCGCACTGGCGGCCGGAGCGGCCTACGGACATCTCTGGGGGACCGTGCAGGTCGTCATCGGCGCCGAGCTCGGGGCGCTGATCGCCTTCGGTCTCGCACGGGTTCTGGGGCATGACGTCCTGCGGCGGGTGTTCGGGGACCGCGTCGATGCCGGGCTGCTCGGCTCGCAGAACGCGTTGACGGCGACGGTTCTTGCCAGCCGCCTGATGCCCTTCGTGTCCTTCGACATGATCAGCTACGCGGCCGGACTGAGCCGATTGCACGCCTGGCGTTTCGCCTTGGCAACACTGGCGGGGATCATTCCGGCAAGCTTCCTGCTGGCCCATTTCGGCGGCGAGGCGGTGAGCGGAGATCTGGGCCGGGCGACATGGGCAGTACTTGGCCTCGGCCTCTTGACGGGCCTGCCACTGCTTTGGGTAGCCATGCGGCAAAAGCCTGAAAAGGGAAATCTATGACCGGAAGCGAGTACCAGAAGAACAGCATCACCCTTTCCGGTGCGGTAGCCATGGGCACCGGCGTGATGATCGGCGCGGGCATCTTCGCGCTGACCGGCCAGATCGCCGAACTCGCCGGGCCTCTCTTCCCGCTCTCGTTCGTGGTCGGCGCCATCGTGACCGCCTTCAGCGCCTACACCTATATCAAGATGTCGAACGCATACCCGTCTGCGGGCGGCATCGGGATGATCCTGAAGAAAGCCTACGGACCGACGACGGTCGCGGCGGGCGCAGCTCTCCTGATGGCGCTGTCGATGGTCATCAACGAAAGCCTCGTCGCTCGCACCTTCGGAACCTACACCCTGCGAGCCTTCGGCGGCGATCCGGACAGCATTCTCGTGCCGGTCCTCGGCGTGGGGCTGATCGTCTTCGCCTATCTCGTGAACGTCTCTGGCAACCGGTCGGTCGGGCTGCTGTCCATTATCATGGCCATTCTCAAGGTGGGCGGCATTGCGCTGTTCGGGGCGGCCGGTCTGTGGGCCAGCGGCATTTCGTTCGAAGCGTCGGGCGGAGATTTTCGTGCGGGTGGGTTCGTGGCGTCGGTCGCGCTGTCCATTCTCGCCTTCAAGGGGTTCACGACCATCACCAACAGCGGCGCCGAGGTGACCAATCCGCATCGGAACGTGGGCCGGGCCATAGTCCTGTCCATCGCCATCTGCGTCGTCGTCTACCTGCTGGTCGCATTCGCGGTCGGCTCCAGCCTGCCGCTCGATCGCATCGTGGCGGCGAAGGACTACGCGCTGGCTGAAGCGGCCCAACCAGCCCTCGGGCAAACCGGCTTCTACCTGACGGTGGCGCTTGCGCTGGTGGCAACTGCCTCGGGCCTGATCGCCAGCGTGTTTGCCGTCTCGCGGATGCTGGCGATGCTGACGGACATGAAGATGATCCCGCACAGCCATTTCGGGATGCCAGGCACGATCAAGGACCACACACTCGTCTACACCGTCGTGATCGCAGGCTTCCTGACGGTCTTCTTCGACCTCAGCCGCATCGCCTCGCTCGGGGCCTTCTTCTATCTGGTGATGGACATGATCATCCATTTCGGCGTGTTCCGGCATCTGCGCGAAGAAATCGGCGCTCGGGGCTGGGTGTTGCTGACGGCAATCGCACTTGATGCCGTGGTGCTGGCCGCCTTCGCCGCGATGAAATGGCAGTCCGACCCCTTGATCGTCGTCCTGGGTGCGATCGGCATGGCGCTGGTGTTCCTGTTCGTCGGAATCTTCCTCGCACGGAATCCCGCCCTGGAAGGCGCTCACGACCACCATTGAAAAGAGCTTGAGCTTCCAACGGCTGGAAGCGGCAAGCTGAAACAAGAGATCGAAAGGCTGGCAGACTATGGAGCACGATCACCATCACGCGGCGCCCGACATTCCGGCGGGGGCGAATACCGCAAAGGACCCGGTCTGCGGGATGACGGTCGCGGTCAAGCCGGACGGGCGTCACGCCGAGTTCCAGGGAGAGACCTTTCATTTCTGTTCGGAGAAATGCCAGTCGAAGTTCAAGGCGGATCCGTGGTTCTACGCCTCGGGCCGGGCCGCCGGACAGAAGAAGGCTGCTCCGGCCAACGTCCAGTACACCTGTCCGATGCATCCCGAGATCGTCCGCGATGCGCCGGGGTCCTGCCCGATCTGCGGCATGGCGCTGGAACCGATGGTGCCGTCGGATGAGCCCAGCGAGGAGCTGACCGACTTCACGCGTCGGATGTGGATTTCGGCGGCGGCGGCGGTGCCGCTCATCATCCTGACGATGGGTGAACTGGTCGCGCTGCCAGTGCGCGACTGGATCGGGCATCAGACCGCAAGTTATCTCGAGTTCGTGCTGGCAACGCCGATCATCCTCTGGGCCGCCTTGCCTTTCTTCCGGCGCGGCTGGGACTCCATTGTGAACCGCAGCCCAAACATGTGGACGCTGATCAGCATCGGCGTGGCGGCGGCCTACCTTTACTCGCTCGTCGCGACGTTCCTGCCGGGGGTGTTTCCGGAACAGTACCGGATGGGCCACGGCGTCGGCACCTATTTCGAGGCGGCGGTGGTGATCGTCGCGTTGGTCTTCGTGGGCCAGGTGCTGGAACTCCGAGCGCGAGAACGCACCGGGGATGCGATCCGCGCGCTTCTGGATCTGGCGCCGAAGACCGCGCGGCGCATCCTGCCGGACGGCACTGAATACGATGCGCCGCTGGAGAACATCATGGAGGGCGACCGGCTGCGGGTCCGTCCCGGCGACGCCATTCCGGTCGACGGCACGGTGATCGAGGGCCGCTCGTCGCTGGACGAAAGCATGCTGACCGGCGAGTCAATGCCGGTGGAAAAGGGGCCGGGGGATGAGGTGACGGGCGCCACGATCAACAAGAACGGCTCTCTGGTCATGGAGGCAGGCAAGGTCGGGTCCGATACCGTGCTGGCGCAGATCGTGGCGATGGTGTCGAACGCGCGGCGGTCCCGCGCGCCGATCCAGGGGCTGGCCGACCGGGTGTCGGCGATATTCGTGCCGACGGTGGTGGTCATCGCCATCGTCGCCTTCGTGGTCTGGCTGATCTTCGGCCCGGAGCCCGCGCTGGTCTTCGCAATCGCCTCGGCCGTGTCGGTCCTCATCATCGCCTGCCCCTGCGCGCTGGGGCTGGCGACACCGATCTCCATCACCACGGCGGCGGGGCGCGGCGCACAGGCGGGCGTGCTGATCAAGGACGCCGAGGCGCTGGAGCGAATGGCAGGAGTCGATACGCTCATCGTCGACAAGACCGGCACGCTGACCATGGGCAAGCCGAAGCTGACCGATACGGTTGCGCTCGGGGACGTCACCGAGACCGACCTGTTGTCGCTGGCCGCAGCGCTGGAGCGTGGCTCGGAACACCCGCTGGCTGAGGCGATTGTCGAGGGAGCCGAGGCGCAGGGTGCGCCGCGTCAGGAGGCCACGGACTTCGACGCCGTCACTGGCAAGGGCGTACAGGGCCGGGTCGGTGGGCGCGCGGTGGCGCTAGGCAACGCGGCGATGATGCGGGAGATGGGGCTCGACACCGCGCAGGCCGAGTCAAAGGCCGACACCCTGCGCGCCGAGGGCAAGACGGCGATGTTCGTCGCGCTTGACGGCGCGCTCGTCGGCATCGTGGCGGTCGCCGACCCGATCAAGGAGAGTACCGCGCAGGCCATTCGGGAACTTCATGCCCAAGGGCTAAGGGTGATCATGGCGACGGGCGACAACGAACGCACGGCGCAGGCGGTGGCGGGCAAGCTCGGCATCGACGAGGTGCGCGCAGGCATCCTGCCCGAGGCCAAGAAGGACCTGATCGACCAGTTGCGCCGCGACGGCCACAAGATCGCCATGGCGGGCGACGGGGTGAACGACGCCCCCGCGCTCGCCGCCGCCGATGTCGGCATCGCCATGGGCACCGGGGCCGATGTTGCGATGGAAAGCGCAGGCATCACCCTGCTGGGCGGCGACCTGATGGGCATCGTGCGGGCGCGCAAGCTCGCCCGCGCCACCCTGCGGAACATCAAGCAGAACCTGTTCTTCGCCTTCGCCTACAACGCGCTTGGCGTCCCCATCGCCGCCGGGCTGCTTTACCCTGTCACCGGACTTCTGCTCTCGCCGATGATCGCGGCGGCGGCGATGAGCCTGTCGTCGGTCTCGGTGATCACCAACGCCCTGCGGCTCAGGCGGGTCGACCTCTGATCTGCCAGCCCACACATCCAACCTCGAAAGGAACATCAGATGACCCAAGACATGTTTTCCCGCCGCAAGCTCCTGATCGGCACAGCTGCGCTGGCGGCTGCGTCGCCCTTGAGGGCTCTGGCGCAAGGCGCCGGTCCGGCGATCCACGTGATGAAGGACCCCAACTGCGGCTGCTGCTCGGCCTGGATCGAGATCCTCGAGAACGACGGCTTCGCCGTCACGACCGAGGCGAGCGCCGGGACGCTTCTGATGCGCTACAAGCTGGACAACGGCATCCCGCAGGAGATGGTCTCCTGCCATACGGGTCGTGTGGATGGTTACATTATCGAGGGTCACGTCCCTGTTGCCGACATTCGCCGTCTCCTGCTGGAACGCCCCGACGCGGTCGGCCTCGCAGTGCCAGGCATGCCCTACGGCTCGCCCGGGATGGGACCGGAAAGCCAGCGCGAGGCCTACGACGTGTTTCTGATCCGGCGCGACGGATCGAACGAGGTCTTTACCAGCTACGCTGCTGCCTGACCTTGAGGCTCCAATTCGGCTCTTGATCAGGGGCGAGAACACATACGGACCTGATCCCGGATCACGGCGTAGTCGCTCAGCATCTCGGCGATGGCCGACCCGTGCGGCAGCCGCGCGAGCTCCTCGGCTGCGCGCGCCTGGAACTCGCGGCTGTACTCTACCACGGGCGGGCAGACGGTCGCGATGCCGGGCTCAGAACCGACCGTTGCGCAGCCGCTCAGCAAGCTCGTCGCGAGACCTAGGACGACGAGCCGTCGCCTCGAGCATCTGGCGTTGGACATCATTGGCTTTCTCCGTGGTCTGAAGGCGTTCAGCGAGGCGTCCCGCTCGCTCGCCGGACCGCCGAAGCGAAAGCAGGAACAGGAGCAGGGCGAGGATGATGGCGCCGTAGCGCAAAGCGGCCCGCATCCATGGGCTGGCGGCGAACCCGATCAGGAGCGGGGCCATCACCGCTGCCCTCGGCGCCAGTCATCGAGACGCGCGTAGATCGTGACCGCGATGCCGCCAAGCGCCACGGCGATGAATACCCAACGCAACGTGTCGAGATACGGCACAAGCGGCAAGATCGCGGTCTGGGTCTCGGCCAGCACCTGCTGCGCCACCTCGACGCCCGCCGCGCCCAGCGTCGCCACACCGGCTGCCCCACCGCCTTTCATGGTGCGGCTGTCAGCCAGCACCTCGCGCGCGGGCGGCGTCTCGGCTGCAAATGCCGTCGCCCGGACCGGGAAGCGCTCGCCCCACTGACGCGCCGGGCCGAGGTCGACGTGGATGAAGCCCGAGCGCGGATAGAAGCCGAAGCCGAGGAACCCGACCTCGCGGGCCGCCGCCTCGAAGGCCACCGGGTCGTGGTTCGCCATGGCGATGTCGAAGGCGGCGCCGTCGAGGTGCTTGGAGCGGGTCGCGCCGCCGACGGCCCGGTTGTGCTCGGGGCTGCGATAGGCGGAGCGGACGATGAGCGGCTTGCCCAGCCGGTCGCGCAGCGCCTGCAGCTTGTCGAGCGCGGGCTCGTTGATCAGCAGCTTGCCAGTGCCCCGGCAGGCGATCTCGGCCGGGCTGAAGTTCGGCCAGCGCCAGGTGCTCTCGGGCACGTCGCGCCAGTGGCGGTGGAAAGTCGTGGTCATGGGGTCCTCCAAAACGAAAAACCCGCCTCAAGGGCGGGTGCGGTTGGACTGATGAAAGGGGATGGGGCGCGGCTACGGACCGGCGCCGAAGATCTTCAGCTTGATGGCGATGCCCGCGAGCAGCGCCAGCATGACGCCGGTGGTGATCATGCGGACGGCAGTCTGCATCGCGGTGCGCCGCACCAGCCGGATGCAGTCCACCAGGGAGCGCAGATCGCGGATGTCGAGCGCGGCCTCGTCGCCGTCGAGCCCGACATCGGCGAGCGCGCGCTTGGCGCCTTCCTCGGCCGCCCGGGTCAAGATCGCCTCGAACTCGGCGTCGGGCATGCGCACGAAGCCATCGGACCGGGGTGGTGTCATCGGGATCCTCCTTCCGTCGCTCAGCCGATCTTGCAGCCCCAGAAGGACGTGTGATCGGCAGCGAAGTAGCCGTCCGCGACCCGAAAATACCCCTGCAGCTCGACGGTATCGCCGGCAGTCAGCAGGACCATGGTCTGGAGCCAGATCGCGGTGGCGAGCGAGACATGGGTGGCTGAGATTTCGCCGAGGGAGCCGCGGATTTCGGTCGTACCGTTCAGCACCAGCCGCCCGCGCATCCGGGCCGTGGCGCTGGCGTTGATCTTGTAGAGCAGCGTCGCGCCGAAGAGGTAGGTGCCGTCGACCGGGGCCACGAAATGGTTGTTCGCGGCGTCGAAGGCACCCTGATCATTGTAGTCGGTGTTGTTCAGGCCGATCTTCGTCCAGGTTCCAACGCCGACATAGTTGTCGTAGTTGGTGTAAGCCTTGAACCGCGGAAGCCGGGGCTGGTCGACGATGCCGGTGGCGTTGTCGACGCTCAGCCCGTCGAAGAAGGTGCTGCCGTCGGCGGAGACCGCGAGGCGGAAGCGGTCGGAGCCGAAGAGCCCCACCAGCGCCTTGGTCACGAAACCGGTTTGCAGCGTCAGCCCGAGATCGTCGCCCGCCGCCTCCTTGCTCATGGTGTAGAAGAGATCGCCGGTCCCGCCCTCGGCCACGGTCTTCGCGGTCCAGAGCGCGGCGTTCAGCTTGGCCGAGAATGGGTTCGACGCATCCGCCGTCGTGCCGAGCCCCAGGAGCGCGAGGTTCTGCAGCGTGGCCGGAGTGGTCCCGACCCAGCCGGACCCGTCGTAGACCAGTAACACTCCCTCGTCCTCGACCCATGCCCGCCACCCGGCCCGTGGCGGCAGGCGCAGCCAGGCGCCGTCGGTCCAGAGCGCGACGTTCAGGTCCCACCCCGCCCAGTCGCCCGTCGCGCCCGAGCCGACGATGTAGCGGTCGCCATCGGCGGGGCTTCCGGGCGGCGCTGTCAGATCGCGGTCGATCACAGAAAGCTGGACGAGCCCGTCGAGCAGCCGCAGCGCCTCGTTGTGGGTGACATGCTTCTGGGCCTGCGCCGCCAGGATGTAGGGCAGCAGGAGATGGGTCGTGGCGTCGGACATGGGATGGCCTTCAGAGTATCAGCGTGACGGTCTTGGGCGCGCCCCGCCCCACGAGGGCGGAGAGCTGGAAGATGCGGACGGTGAGGTTGTCGCCGGGGCCGAGCGGCGCGCCCCAATCGGCGCTCTGCTGGGCGGCGGTGTAGACCGCGCTGGTGGTGGCGGTGCTCAGCACCCGCTTCACGGTGGCGCCGTCGAGAATCTCGACATCGTAGGCTTCGAGCTCCTCGGCCAGCGGCACCTCCAGCCCGCCCCAACTGTCGGCGGCGAGCGCGCGGGATCGTCGCGTCCAGCGGATCGTCAGGTCGCCGGGCGCACGCGGCTTGCGCCACGGCTGCTCGACATGGACGACGGAGAACGGCCGCAGCCCGACGCCCTCGGACGTGAAGACCTGCGCGACATAGGTCGCGTCGCTGACCGGGCGGCTGGCCGGGCCGATGCGCCAGTTCCACGGGATGCCGAGGTCGGCCTCGGCGATCGGCATTGACGCCAGCGCGGTGTCCAGCACCACGACCCGCGCGCCAGCGGGCACCGGATTGCCCATGGCATCCTCGGTGCCGCGCTGGCCACGCAGGAGCCGGGTCAGACGATACCGGCCCGGCGCCAGAAGCTCGGCCGCGCCCGCCTGCACGATCTCCCAAACGCCGGGCGCGCTCTCGATCGCCAGCGCGTTCGCCCCCCCGAACAGAGTGAGGTCGGTGACGCTTTCCAGCGTTCCGGTGAGCAGATCGACCACCAGCGCATTGCCAAGGTCGAAGCGCGAGCTTGGGCCCGGATAGAAGTCGGTGACCAGAGCCCCGATCCGGGCGCGGCTGCCGAACGTGGTCAGCAGCTCGAAGCCATTCGTGGAGGGGCTGCGGAACACCGCCATCTCGCCCGGCCAGGGAACCGCGTGCGCCGCAATCAGCGGCCGATGCGCCGGCTGGTCCTCGGTGAGCTGCGGCAGGTCCATCAGCACCGCGTCCGGCGCGCCGAACACGACCGCCCGCGTCAGCGACGCCGCGCGGGGATCGCCGGGCGGCAGGTCGTAGGTCGCGCGGTCCTGGCGAACGGCCTCGACCCCGCGCGCGTCGGCATCCGCGATGGAGACGAGCCGCAGATCGACCAACCGCCCGTCATGCTCCAGCCGGATCGCATCGGCCGGGTCAAGCGCGAGGCGCGAGGGCGGCAGACGAAACGCCGCGGTCTCGCGCCCCACCCACGCCTCCATCAGGGCGCGGCGGCAGCGGCGTTCGGCCTCCTCGGGCGGCACGGCCATCGGGAAGGACTCGGACGCGATGCGCGTCGTGTCCACCGTGATGCGCCGGGCCTCGACGAGGGCCGCGTCGTAATCCTCATCGGCCCGCGCGATCTGCCACTTCAGCGCCTGCGGCAGTTCGGTTTCCTGGCCGCGCGTGAGCTCCAGCACGTCGCCCTCGCGAGGGGCCATAAGGTCGTCGGGTCCGAGGGTGGAGACGGAGGCCCGGCCGCGCATGAAGAAGCGGATCACGCCCTCGGTCTCCACGGCGTCGAAGCCGAAGTGGCGCGAGAGCGTGGTGATCGAGGCGCGCGGACTCTCCAGCGCCGTGATGGCGTAGCCCTCGACCGCGCCCCAGAGGCCGGTGACGTCGATGCGACCCTCGGGCAACCCGGCGCGCAGGCAGAGGTGCCGGACCAGCGCCGCCAGCGACACCGCCCCGAGGCGCCCGGTCAGCCAGTGGCCGAGCCGCCAGTTCGCCCCGTCCGTCCAGACATCGGTCAGCGCCGGGAAGAAGGGATAGGGCCGCGCGTCCCAGGTCCAGGCAGCGCATTCGGGCACATGCACCATGCGGCCGCCGTAGACCGACGACAGCGGGTTGTTCGCGGTCTCGCCCCACCAGAGGTACGTCGCCTCAAGATAGGCGCGCTGGATGGCGTCGTCCCGCCAGCCCCGCGAGAAATGCGGCGTGAAGCTCTCCGACGACTTCGGGTCGAAGAAGACGTTGGGCTGGTTGGTGCCCCGGTCGATGGCGGGACAGCCCAACTCGGTGAACCAGATCGGCTTCGACTGCGGCGCCCATGCCGTCGGCGTCCCGCTCTCCACCCCGCCCGGGCGGTCGTAATGCGGGTTCGACCACCAAGCGCGCACATCCTTGTAGCGGAAGACCCACGGCTTGTCGGCGGCGCCGTCGGTGATTGCGGTCCGGATCTGTGCCGAACGATCGGCCGCGCTGGCGTAGAACCAGTCGAAGCCTTCGCCGCCCGCGATGTTCGCCTGCAGATAGGCCCGGTCGTAGATCGCGGGCCAGCCCTCGGCCGCGTCGAGATGCTCGAACCCGTCGCGCCAGTCGGAGAGCGGCATGTAGTTGTCGATGCCGATGAAATCGATCTCCGGATCGGCCCAGAGCGGATCGAGGTGGAAGAACACGTCGCCCGAGCCGTCGCCCGGCTGATGCCCGAAATACTCCGACCAGTCGGCGGCATAGCCGATCTTCGTCCCGGACCCGAGGATGGACCGCACATCGACGAGCAGATCCCGATAGGCCTGCACGGCGGGATAGGTGCTGGCGCCCGAGCGGATCGTGGTCAGCCCCGGCATCTCGGTGCCGATCAGGAAGGCGTCCACCCCGCCCGCTGCCGCGCAGAGATGGGCGTAGTGCAGCACCATGCGGCGCAGTCCCCAGTCGCCGGAGGGTCCGATCCAACTCACGCTCTCGCCCGAGACGCTGAAGCTCGCGGGCGTCGCCGCGCCGAACAGCGCCGCGACCTGACTTGCGGCCGTCGCCGTCTTGTCCACGGTTCCGGCGAAACCTGCGGCAGGCGAACAGGTGATCCGGCCGCGCCAGGGGAACGCCGGCTGGCCCGTCCCGGCGGCGTTGTCGGAATAGGGGTTCGGCAGCGTGTTGCCGGGCGGCACGTCCATTAGGATGAACGGATAGAAGGTGACACGCAGCCCACGCGCCTTCATCTCCCTGATCGCCTGCACCACCGCGAAATCGGCGGGCGTGCCACCATAGACCGGGCGATCCTGATCGTCGCGGCTGACGAGGAACGCGCTGGCGCGGCTGACGCCATTCACGGACCATGTCGACGGCGTAGTCGATTTGGCGCTGACCTCGACACCGGGCCGCACTTTACAATTGCCTGCCCGCAGATCGTCTCCGAACCAGGCAACCACCAGCGACACGCTCTCGACCTTCGGAGCCATGGCCTGCAGCCGGTCCAGTGCCACTACCATGTCAGCGGTGTCGGTCAGCGCGTTGAGGTTTTCGGGCTCGGACGACCCGCCGCTGCCCTTCCGGATGCCCTGCGTGGCATAGGCGAACTCGCCGGATGCCGGGATCATGGTGACCGCCTGCGTGAGACCCTCCGCCGTGTCCGGATAGGCGAACGGGCGGAACACCTCGAAACTCAGCTGCGGGATGCGGTTGCCGTAGTCCCCGAGCGGCAGGTCCTCGAAAACGACATAGGCGGTGCCGCGATAGGCTGGCGTGTTCGCCGCGCCCATCTTCGCGGACATAAACGGATCGGCCGTCTGGCTCTCATCGCCCGGATACCAGCGCCATGTGATCCCGGCGGTGTCCAGCAGTTTGCCGTCGGCCCAGACCCGGCCAATGCCCGTGATCGGCCCCTCGCAGAGCGCGACCGCAAAGGAGGCATAGTAGAAGTATTCGGTCGTCTTGACCTTGCCGCCACCCCCGCCGCCCTTGCCCCCGCCCTGCGTCGTAGTCTTGGTCTCCTCGCGAAAATCCGTCGCCCAGACGATATTGCCGCCGATCCGCATGCGGCCATAGAGGCGCGGGATAACCGCCCCCTCGGTGGCCGAGGTGATGCGCAGATTGTCCAGCCGCGCGCCTTCGATCCGCTGGGTTGGCGCCAGTGACGAGATAATCCAGCTGTCCACGACCGAGCCAATGGTGGAGCCGATAAAGCCACCGATGGTGGCGGCGCTGACGCCGAGGATCGCACCGCCGATACTGCCGCCAATGGCGGCGCCAGCGGCACCGAGAACGAGGGTGGCCATGTGGGGGTCTCAGCGTTGCGGGAACAGGAAGGCGAAAGCGATGCGCCGCCGCCAGGATGGGGTGAGCGGTTCCTCGATCACGCCGAGCCGCTCATAGGCGTGGAGGAAGGCGCCGGGCCCGATCAGGATCCCGACATGCTTGGCGATGGCGCGGGGCTTTATGCGGAACAGCACCAGCGCGCCGGGGCCTGCCTCGGCGGGCGACACCTCGATCATCATGGCGCGCGCGCCCTCGGCCAGCACCTCGCGAGGTCCGGTCTCGCCCCAGTCACGGCTGTAGGGCGGGATCGGGAACGGCTCGGGGCCGACGACTTCGCGCCAGACACCCCGCACCAGCCCGAGGCAGTCGCAGCCGACACCGCGCAGGCTCGCCTGGTCGTGGTAAGGCGTGCCGAGCCAGGAGCGCGCGACGGCGATGACGCGCGCGGGGTCGGCCGATGTGAGGGGTTGCGTCACAGCACGGACCCCTCGTGCCCACCATCCTTGGTGGCGTAGCGCAGGACCGCGTCCTGGCCGGGGATGTGCGGGAAACCGCGGAAACTGGCGGTGTTTGCGAACTTGGCCCCACAGGTCTCCATGCGCTTGTCGCAGCCCGCACGGATGGTGAAGCTGTCGTTCTCGGCGATCGCGCGCACCGGCGCTTCGAGCAGAGTCAGGATCGCAACGCCGTCGGTCACGTCATGGCCCAGCACCTCGGTGCGCCGCCCCGCATTCGCGCCGCTCGTCCAGTTCAGCGTGCCGAAGGTGAACCAGCCGGCGGCGAAGCCGCCGAGGCCTGATGCGGTGAAAGCCCGGTCGCGCAGCAGATCGATGACGGTACCCGCGCCCTTGAAGTCGGAGGCCTCCAGATCGACGCCGCAACGCCCATCGCCGAGCGCGGCATCGCAGGTCGCCTGAAACGTCCGCCCGACCGTCTGGCCCAGCACATGCGCCAGCGAGCGGACTTCGGCGACGAAGGCCAGCCGCCCGCGCCGGATCTGACCGATGGCCCCGCGGCGCATCAGCACGCGCTGGCCGGTGTCGGCCCAGTTCACCCGCCAGACCTCGACCTCGGCGTTGTCCCAGCGCCCATCGAGGATGTCGGTCTCGGTGATCCGGTCCGAGGTCAGCACGCCTTCGGCGTCCTGCGCATCGACCGACAGGTCCGAGCCGGAACGGACCTCGGATGCCGTGAACCCGCTCTCGGGCTCGAAGTCGGTCCCGTCGAAGCTGAGCGTCCGGTCGTGGTCGGTGAATCCGAAACTCGTGCCATCGGCGCGGGCGATCCGCCAGCACCAGGCAAGCGTCGTCGTGCCCTCGTCGAGATGGGCCTGCAGGTCGGGGTCGAGGGTCTTCATCGGCGCAGTTCCAGAAGCGGAATGGAGGTGATCGAGCCGAGCCGCTCGAGGTCGAGCGTGACGTCGAGCACGTCGGTATCGAAGCGGACGGGCACGTCGAACTCGAAGCCCGCAGTAATGGAGACGCCGGAGGCTGGCGCGGCGCCAAAGCTGACGACGCCGGTGGCGGTGTCGACCGACCAGCCGGAGGGCTGTTCGACCCCGCCGAGCGCGATGCGCACGCTGCCCGTCACCGGCTTGGCGATGGCGCGCGACCAGGATTGCGCGCCGGAGGCGTAGCGCTTCACCAGCTGGAAGGCGGTCGTCGTGCCGTCGCCGGTGCCGATGGCCTGATCGGTTGGCGCTGGCGTGCCCGAAGGCAGGCAGGACTTGTGGTCGCCCCAGTCCTTGAAGCGAAACCCATGCAGCCGACCGTTGCGCGCCTCGAAGAAGGCGACGACTGCCGCCAGATCGTCGGCGCGCCGGATGCCGTAGGCCACATCATAGCGGCGGCGCGAGTTGGCCCAGCTGGCGTTGCGCTCCTCGTCGCCCGAGGCGAGCTCGACGATCTGGGTGCGCCGCTCGGGCCCGCCCCGCGCGCCGCGGCTGATGTTGTCAGGAAACCGGACCTCGTGAAACGCCATCAAGTCTCTCCATGGTTCGTGCTCTGGCTCCCGCAACCGGTTCCCACTTGCGGGGTCGCACTCACATGCCCCTCCGCCCGAGCGAGACCGCACGGGCAATGTCCGCCGCGACCTGTGTGCGGGACTGCCGGAAGCTCTGGGCGTCACGCGCCATGATGGTGACGTTGACGCCGCCGCCCGCGCCGTAGCTCTGGGCCTCCCGCCGCGACAGCACCCGCTCGCCGCGCTGCAGGATCGCAGGCACCTCGTCGTGACGAAGCCCCGCCATGCCACCGCCATGCATGCGGGGCGCGGCGGCGAAGGCCATGGCCGGGACCATCCGCGACGGCCCGGCCGATCCGACCATGCCGCCCGCATGCAGGACATTGGCGAAGATGCCGCCCGCCCCGGAGAACACGCCGGAGAGCGCGTTGGCGATCGGCCCGAGGATGAACCGCCGCGCCGCCAACTGGGCGAGATCGGCCAGCAGAGAGGTGACGAGGTCTCGGAAATTCAGCTTGCCGGTCTTCACGAACTCGCCGACCGCGTTCTCCGCCGACTGGAAGGCACTCACGAGGCTCTGGCCGATGTCGCCACCGATGTCGCGGGCCTTGCTGGCGTAGTCGGACAGCGCTGCCGTGACCGCCTGCCACCCGGTGACGGCGGCCTTGGTCGCGGGCTCCGCTGCAGCGGCGGCGGCTCCGGCCGCCGCGCCTGCACCTGTTGCGGCGCGTCCGGCATCGCCGAGCGCCGTCTCCAGCCGCTCCGCCGCGCCGGTGGCCTCGGTCAGCGCGTCCGCGCTCGCCTCGTCAGTTCCACGCACCGCGTCGCGAAGCGCCTGCCAGCTTTCGAGGGGCGCGCGGGCCCCTTCAGCCAGATCGCGGGCCGCGCCCCGGTAGACATTCGCGGATTCGAGCGCCCGGTTCGCCGCCTCGGTCAAGCCGAGGTCAGGCGCGGTCAGCGGGTTGTCCTCGAAGGCCCGGTCGAAGGCTGCCTGCGCCGCTGTCGTGGCAGCACTGGCCGCGCCCTCGAAGCGGTTCTCGATATCGCCAAGGTCGAGGTCCGGCACCAGCGAGATGCGCCGCTCGGAACCGAGCGCTTCCAGCCCCTGATTGATCCCGCCGATGAAGCCGTTGATGCGCGAGACCACGCCGTTCAGCATCGCCTCGACGCCGTCGACCAGGCTGTTGGCCGCCTGGAACGCCAGATCACCGATGGCCGCCGGCAGCAGGCCCCAAATCGCCTTGATCGCCTCGTAGGCGCCTTCGAAGGTGTTCGCGGCCGTGTTGCCGAAAGCCACTACGCTCTCGATGGCGCTCTGCATGCCCGACGCGGCGTCTGCCTTCAGGTCGAAGAACATCGCCGTGGCGGCCGCGCCCGCCGCTGCGGCGCCCATCCTGATGCGTTCCCAGACCTCGACGGCGACATCCTTCAGGAGTGACATCGCTTCGCCGAACCCACCCGCACCTGAGACGAGGCGGGTGAACTGGTAGACGAGCTCGCCCGCGCCGACGATCAGCGCCCCGATGCCGGTGCGGATCAGCGCCCCGCGCAGGACGACCAGCGCCGTGGCGAGGCCACGAACTGACAGAGCCGCAGCGGCCATGCCAGCGACCCAACGTCCCGCGAGGAACGCCGCGAAGGTGGCAGCGTAGGTCGTCAGACGGCCGATGTTGTCGAAGATGCCGCGGATCGCGATGCCCAGCGGGCCGGTGCGGCTGGCGACCGCCGCCATGGCGTTGGCGACAGCTTCCAGCGCGGGGGCTGCGGCGACGGCTAGCTGGTTGGAGAGCCCGCGCCAGATCAGTCCGAGCCGGGAAATCGCATCATTGGTTCGCTCGATTTGGTCGGCATCCTGCTCGGAGACGACCACACCGAAGGCGAGCACGTCCTCCGTCGCCTGGCGCAGCGTCGCGGTGTCGATCCGGCTCATGGCGATCGAGCCTTCCTCGCCGAAGAGCTGCCCAGCAACGGCGGCGCGCTCGGCGGCGGGCACGAAACTCTCGATGGCGGCGTTGATCGCGCCGACGCGCTGGTCCAGCGGCAGGGAAATTAGCTCGTTGGCGGAAAGCCCCAGCCGGTCGAGCGCGTCGGCCGCGGGACCGGTCCCGGCGGCCGCCTGGCTGAGACGGCGCGTCAGATCCTTCGTCGCCTGCTCGATGCCGGACATCGACACGCCCGCGAGCTCGCCTGCGCGCTCCAGCGTCTGGATCGAGGCGACCGTGGTCCCGAGCGACTGCGCCAGCTTGGCCTGCGCATCGACCGTCTGGAGCCCGGACCGGACCATGGCAACGCCGGCCGCGGCGGCGGCGGCCACTGCGGCGGCCGCCGCGACCCGGACCCGCCGCGAGAAAGCCGCAAGGCGCGCGTTCGCAGCCTCCATCTCCCGGCTCAGCCGTCCGAAACCGCGCGATCCGGCTTCGCCCACGCCTTCCAGTTCGGCGCGCACCTGCCGTCCGCCTACGGCCGCGAGGCGGACGCTGACCCTCTTCTCAGCCATGGGAGTGATCCATCTGTTCGTTGAGTTTGGCGACCATCACCGCTTCGATGACGGGCAGCAGTTCCGCCATGGCGAGCGGCGGCACGCCGAGGGCGTCACCGAGCGCCAGCGCCGCCGACATGTCCCAGCCGATCACCGCGCCGGGCAGGACACGCAGCTGTCCGCCGAGCCGGCCGACGAGGTCCCAGACCTGCCAACCCTCCTGAGTTTCCGGACGGTTCAGCCGCGCCGGGCAGTCCGGGCAGGTTTGCGCGCAGGCTTCGCAGTATCGCTCGCCCCCGCCGAAGGACCATTCGGCGAGAGCGCGGAGACGTTTTTTTCCTGTTCCAGCAGCAGGCCCTTCGAGACGTAGGTCAGCTGGAAGGCCTCGAAGATCGGCCAGACGTCGAGCAGCGCGTCGATGGCCTCGGGGCTCGGGTCGATGGCGTTGCCGTCGGCGTTGCCGATGCCGTCCCAGGCGAGCACGGCCCGTCGCGCCAGCGATTTCGCGAAGGCAACGGCACGCTCTTCGTCGGAGGCCTCATCGGGCACGGCCTCGACGGCGGGATCGCTACGGGTCGCCACCATCAGTGCGGTGGTCAGAGGGCGCAGCTGCACCCGGACGCCAGAGGCGAGGTCATGCCAGCGGGGCGCGTTCGTCAGGTCGAGCGTCAGCATCAATACGTCTCCACATCGTTCACGAGGGTTGCGGTGCACATCCGGCCGACGATGCTGTCGCGCGCGGCCTGCCAGTCGAAGGTGGCCTGCACGCCCTGCGGGCCCGCAATCTCGATCCGCGGGCGTGGCAGGTAGACGGCGTGCACGGTGAAGGTGAAGCTCTCGCCGGACGGCAGGACGTAGGCGAACTCCATCTCGCAGGCCTCGGCGTTGATGGCCTGCGTCACCAGCGTCTGGTCGGCGAAGCGCACCTCGATCCGGCCCGTCAGAGCGGCGATGGACGGATCCGCCCCGTCGATGCGCCCGTCCGAGCGAATTGTCTCGATCCGGTCGAGATTGTTGGCATAGGTGATCTCGGCCGAAACCACGTTGCCGAGGGCGGTGCCATTGCGGGTGATCGCCCCGTTGAAATGGCCGAAGCGCTTCAGCTCCAGCGCAGCGGGCGTTCCAGCGCTGGTGGTCGTGCCGACCGTCTCGCCCTGCGCCACCAGCCGTGCGGTGGCGGTCAGCAGACCCGAGCGCTGCATCTGCCAGGTGATCTGGTCGAGCACGCAGCCGGAATACATCGCGTAGCGCGGGATCTCCGGCATGCCGGTCTCGATCGACATGCTGGGCAGTGTCCAGGACCCCGACTGGAACTCGTGGGTGTACGGGGCTTCCACACCCGTTGTCGTGGGCGCGCCGAACGCCGCCTTCAGCCAGAAGCCGAAGGCCTCTGCGTCGAGCGGCACCACGACATCGCCGTCAGCCGTCACCGCGTCCTTGATCGGCGCCAGCGGATCGCGGCCATAGCCCAGCAACTCCGAGTTCAGCAGCGGCTGCTCGGCGCCGAGCGACGTGCTGGCGAAGGGCATGCGGGTGAAGCCGCTGGCGGGCGGCGTTCCATAGGTCGTCTCGAACGCAAGCGCCATCAGCGCCCGCGCCCCCTGGGCTCGTGCCATTGTGTTCTCCTCGGGTTGTCGGGGTCAGGCCAGCGGATCGGCCGTGGAATAGTGCAGCACCACCGGAATCACGGCGGCCTTCAGGCTCGCCGCACCCTCGACCGGCAGATCGACCGGGCGCGGGGCTTCGGCCTCAACCCAGTCGCAGAGCCCGCCCAGCGTGCGGTCGGCGGCGAGCGCCGTGCCGATGCTGGCGATCAGCGTGTCAAAGGCGGCGTCACGATCGGCGCCCTGAACGACAGCCTCGATCTCGGCCCGGTGCTGGTAGTGGTAAGCCAGCGGCGACAGCGTGACCTCGGGTTCCCCCGGCTCACCATCACGGAGGATCAGGAGCCCCTCGGCCGGAATGCGCTCGGGCAGCACCTCCCCGCGCAGGGCGGTGGCAGACAGCGCCGAGAGCCGCGCGTGCAGCGCGGTGAGGATGGTTTCACGAGGGCTGGGCATGGAGATGGACCACGATTGGCGACTGCGGAAAGAATACGCCTCAAGCCCAGTCGGACCAATGCAGCAGCATTCACGGACGGCGCCAATGTGCTAAGGTCGTGACGCGGGTCAGCGGTGGAACTCATCCTCGTCAGGCTCATAATTGCGACAAGCTTCGACGCCTGTAGCCACCGCGTCGAGCAGAGCCTCCACATCGTGCAGAAGATCCGCAATCCGGGGGCTGCTAATCCGATAGCGCACGAAACGACCATCGCGCATGCTGGTTACGAGGCCACACTCCGACAGACATCGAAGGTGGTTCGAGACGTTGGGTTGTGTCAGGGCCGTGCGCCCGACGATCTCGTGAACGACCAGCGGCCCGGCGCACAGAGCATCCAGGATCGCCAACCGGCTCTGGTCCGCGAGGCCGCGAAAGAACTTCGCCCGCCGCTCGGTGGCCGTCGCGACGGCATTGCGGTCCGCGGCGATTTGTTCCATATCATTCTCCGCTGATGTGTTTCGCACATCAAGATAGCAGGACCAATGCAAGCATGGCCAATGCCCAAGGCGCCGAACCGACCGCAGATGTCGCATCTTTCCGCTACCGCGTCTCCGGAATGGATTGCGCCAAGGATGCCGCCCAGATCGAGCGGGCCGCGCAGTCGGCGGGCGTGGCGCCGGAGGCAGTAAAGGTCTCCTCCGCCACCCACATCTTGACGTTGAACGTCCCCGAAGCGCGGCTGTCCGAGATCGAACGGGCCGTGGCCGCGACCGGCTACGGGTTCGATCGCATCGAAGCGGGCGACGACGAAGCGCAGGAGGGCGCAGCTTACCAAGACCCGGCCTATCGGCGCGCGCTCTGGATCGTGGTAATTCTCAACGTCGGGTATGGCATTGCGGAGATGATCGGCGGCTTCATTTCCGGATCGCAGGCCGTGAAGGCCGACGCGCTCGATTTCATTGGCGACGGCCTCATCACCTTTCTGGGCCTTCTGGCAATCGGTTGGAGCATTGTCTGGCGGGCGCGATCCGCCCTGATCCAAGGCATCTTCCTTGGCGTTCTGGGCCTTGGGGTTCTTGGGACGACGATCTGGCGCGCCTTTACCCAGACGACGCCGGACGCCGGTCTCATGGGGCTATTCGGTCTCATCGCTCTCGTGGTCAACGTCCTCGCGGTCCTGCCGCTGCTGCGGTTTCGCAAGGGTGACGCGAACATGCGGGCCGTCTGGCTCTTTTCGCGCAACGACGCGATCGGCAATGCGGCCGTGGTTGTGGCCGCGGCCCTCGTCGCGTGGCTGGGCAGCGCATGGCCCGACCTGATCGTCGCGTTCGGGATTGCGGGACTATTCCTGCATTCGTCCTGGTCGATTATCCGCGACGCGCGGGCTGATCTGAAGACAACTTGATGCTATCAGTTCGAAGCGGCCATCGCGGACATCGTCGAATAAGCGCAAGGCCCGCCACAGCAGTCATCTTCAGAACCTCTGCTCCACCCAGCTCGCCACGATCAGCCCCGGCACACCGTCCACTGCGCGCTCCGCATCCCGCGCCAGGTCCAGCCGCTTCGGCAGCTTCACCTGCGGCACCAGCAGGAAGATCGGCGCGGTGACCTTGCCGCGGCCGGTCTTCGACCGCGACACGACCGCTTGACCCTTCGTATTCAACCGTCCTTCCGCCACCAGCAAGCTCGGGCCCGTGCGGCGATAGACGAAGCGCAGGCGCAGCCCGCGCCGTCGTTCCCATTCGCCGGGCGTGATGCGGCCGCCGCGCAGGGATTTGCCAGCAGCTGGCAGCGGGATCGCCAGCCAGAACCCGTCTTTCGAGCGGATCAGCGGGCCGGTGTCATGCGCGCCGACGATGACCGGCGCTTTCGACCAGACCAGCGCCGCGGCGTCGAGGCTCTCGCCCGACCTCGGGAAGTTCTGGCTGCGGATCGAGTTGGCGAGCCGGGGGCCGAGCCCCGCGCCGGTGATCTGCAACCGCCAGGCCGACTTCAGCCCTGTCCCGGCCTCGCGCATCGCGGCGGTCACGGCGCTTTCGCCCGCTGTCACCTCGGCTTGCATCATCGCGACGATGTCGGGATCGATGTCGAGCTTCAGTTTCATAGCGGTCAAGCGGGCCTCAGATCGACGGTCCACACGAGTCGCTCGCGGTCGCGGACGGGCTCGCCTTGGAAAAGGAAGGCCTCTCCTTCGATCTCGATCCGGTCGCCGGGGCGCGGTTCCGGTACCTCGGCCACCTGCAGATCAACGCGCGTGGTCTCGGACCAGATCCTTGTATCGCCGAAATCCGTGACCGCGTCCGCACGGCGGGCGACGACGCGCACCAGAAGAGGCGCGCCGCCCTCAGGCGTGTAGACCGCATCCCGGCCAATGTTCAGATCGGCGAAGAGCGCGCTGACGGCGGCGGCGAAGGCGCTCATCAGAACGCGCCGTTCAACCGCACTCGGCCGGTGGTGTCACCGGCCCCGCCCGCGACTGCCTCGGTGGCGACGCCGATAAGCGTGTTCGAGGTGGCCACGTTGGTGGTGCGCTTGTTGGTGTCGTCCCAGTAGATCCTGGCACCCGCGGTCCAGGCCTGCGAGCCGATCTTGGTGATGTCGAAGACGCCGGTGAGAGCGGTCTCGACGGGTTCGCCGAGGGCGGCGGTGCCCGAGGCAAGGCCGAAGATGGAACCTACGAGCAGGCCATCGCCGGAAGTGACTGCATAGGGTGCGGTCAGGGTGATGGTGTTGCCGGGCTGGACGAAGTTTTTCATGGGGAGGATCCTCTGGGAAAGACGAAGGGCGGCCCGTCAGGACCACCCGTGTGTCAGGGTTCAGCATAGGGTGCGGCTTATGCGCCCGGATTTTTGTAGAGGCCGCGCCAGTCGATGGCCTTGGCGCCGAAGTCGAGGCGGCACTTGATCTCGACCCCGTCGACGTCGAAGCCGTTGCGGGTCTCGATGTAGGCGCCCTGCTGACCCTCGAGATAGGCGTACTCGATGGTGTCGATCTGGTTCGGGCTGGCCGCCAGATACCAGGCGGTCTCGCTGGCGGCGTCGAGCCGGGGCTCGCTGATCGGCGCGAGCGTGCGGATCGACTGCGGCACGACGCTGGACGTCGCGGCGGGCACGAGGTTCTGCGCGACCAGCTGCTCGGCCTTCAGTTCCAGCGAGGCGGGCACGATCAGAAAGGCGGGGCGGACGTTCAGCACCGTTTTCTTGTCGAGACCCGTCTGCTTGGCCATTGCCGCCCGGGCCGCGCCAACCGCCTCCACCGCCAGCGCCGCGCCGGTCCCTGCGAGGTTCTTGTGGCTGGTGTGGAACAGCGCACTGCCATCGGCCATGGCTGGGTTGGCGGTGATGATGCCCCAGACCACGTCCGACTCCAGCTGCGCGATGGAGTTGCCGTACATCGCCGGGATCCGGGTGAAGGCGTCGAGATCGTCGTTGATCAGCGTCTGGCGGGTGATCGCGACCACCCGGCCATAGGTTTTGACCTTGTAGCTCTCCTTGCTCTCGCCGAGCGTCCCGCGCTTGAACTCGCCGCTCTCACCGACCTCCAGCAGCTGTGGGGCTTCACCGAGCTGCACCCGGTGCATCGCCTTGAAGTCCGTGGCGAGCACCTGGCGGCAGAACAGCATGAACGTCCGGGGATAGGCGTCATAGGCCTGCCGAAGGGTCTTGTTGGTGACCGCCGACAGGATCTCCGGGAAGTCGGACGTCGAATGCAACGCCCGCGTCGCCACCTCATCGCGAGACAGGCCGCGCGTATTCACCCCGGCATTGCCGAGGCTTTCACGGGCCAGTTCCATGAGCGTCATGCCGCGATACTGGCGCGCGGCGTCCTCGAGTTGGAAGAGCGTCGGGCTGTATCGGTGCAGCAGCGCATTGGCCACGGCATCGCGGCGGGTGATCTGCTCGTCGCGGCCGCCGAGCGGAATCGACACCTGGCTGAAGGTGCGGGTTTCCTCAGATTTCGCGGCCACCTGATCGAGGATCAGACGGCGGGCCTCGCCGATATCCGTGCCGCGTTTCACCAGATCCTCGGCAAAGCTGCGTTCGAGGTTCAGGCGGCCCGCCAGGTCATAGATCGTGGAGACTCGGTCGCGTTCGGTTTCGCGGGCGCGGGTCGCGACAGCTTCGGTATCGGGTGCTGCGGCGGCTTCGGGTTTATGCGGTTTCGATTGCGCGCGGGTCTGGGCGGCAGCGACCTTCGGCTCAGCTACAGGCGTCTTGGGTTCAGTCATAGTGGTGTCCTCGGTCGCGACTGTGTCGCTGGGCTGGTCTTTGGCCTCTGCGGCAGGGGCGTTGGGTTTGTCCTTCATCGGGATGGCTCCTGTTTGGGTGGGTGAGACGTCCCGGCGATGGAGGACGCAGTCGTGAAGTGGGGATTGGGCGCGGAACCCCGCGGCAGGGTCCGCGCCAACGGGCACGGCGGACACCTCGAATGGTGTCCAGTCCACCGCGCGCCAAAGCTCGCGGGCCGCTTCGGGTTTGGACACTTCGAACCGATGGACCTGGTAGCCGATGGAGACCGCGCGGATGTGGCCGGCCTGGATGTCGCGCCAGATTGGTTCGACATCAGCGCGCTCGCTGATCCTGACCTGAGCAATGCCGCGACCGTTTTCGATCCGCGCCGAACCCGGCACGACCGAGCCGATCACCGCATCCAGCGTGTCGATCTCGTGCACCTTCAGAAACGGTGCGCCCGCGTTCAGCCGATCCAGCCGCACATGGGTCGGGTCAAGGCTGAGCTCTTCGTCATAGGGCTCGCCAAACAGTGTCGAACGGCGGACCCGAGCCCCCGCTGACCAAATCACCTCGACGGTGCGGGAGTCGGAATCAGCTGAGTTTGGCGCAAGCTCCGCCGACCGGCGCAGGGCCGGTAGTTCGATCATTGTGTCCATAAGGGGTTCCTGAGTTGCCGGTCCTAATGCCCTTGGGTCTGAGTAAACCGCTGGCTAGTCACTAAATCTGATCTAGACGATCTAGATTGACATTCCATCCTACTTCATCTAGATCGGATTTAAATGATTAAGAATGGAGAAACAAAATGCCGAACCTCGTCACAAATCCAGGCAGCGCGCTCGAAGCAATCAAGACATTAAATGACAGCCTGCCGGAGTATCCGGGACTGGCGGACCGATTGGGCCAAGCCCACGCATTCTATGTCTTGGAAGAAGCAGGCGGACCACTTTTCGGCTTCTCCAAGTTTGTCGGCTATGATGGGTTGTCCCCAGACGACTACCTTCGTGACTACAAGTCACTCGATGGCCGCAACACCGAGCACGCTCTTTCCAAATGGTTTGATGAGCTCCGTTTTGGCTCACCAGCCTATGAGGATCTCTTCGAGAAACTCACGATTTGGCTTGCCGAATTTGGCAAGCGCCCCCGCGGCGGAGATGCGCAAAAGGTTCGGCTTATGGTATTGCGGCCGGAGTTTCGTGAACCGACATCCTCCGCAGATGAAGACAGGAGGCTCCTCGAACTAATGCTCGCTGTTGCCGACATACTTCCAGCCAATCAACGGCACGAACTAAGAGCAGCGCTGTAAGGGCAAGTGACCGAAGGCTTAGTTTATTTTTGCTCGCGCGTTGCAGCCTCGAACGTGTCTCCGGACTGCGCGCTGCCGGTTTTGGTGACGCGGCGCGGGTCACTGTCGAGCACCAGCCCAAGCGCATCGAGTTTGGCATTTGTGGCTGCGATTTCCGCCAGCACCGCGTCGGGGTTGCGGCCCTGCCGGGCGATCACCTCGGCCAGCGTCATGGTGCCCGAGCGGATCGACAGCAGGTTTGCCATCGCGTCCTTCTGCGGATCGACTGCTTCGAACTTCGGCGGCGACCATTCGACCGGCACATCCGGCGTCGGGATCTGTCCCGCCGCCCAAGCGGCTTCCGTGAACCAGCGCCATACGGGTGCGCAGAACATCGGGATGAAGAGCTGCCACTGCACCGCGTCGATCTGGCGGCGGAACTCCACCAGCCCCGCCCGGATCGAGGAATAGTTGACCTGGCTGAGATCGCCGGTCAGCAGCTCGTAGGGCACCCGGAACCCGGCCGAGATGGTATGGAGGCTGGCCCGCTTGTATTCGCCATAGCCGCCTGTGGCCGAAGGCTGGTTGAACCGGATGTCCTTGCCGCCGCGGGCATAGGCAATGAGCCCCGGCTCGAACTGCTCCACCCGATTGCCGTCGGCGTCGACCACGGAGGGCGCAATGCCCTGCTGGGCCTCGTCGTCGCCGAAGACGATGGCCGTGACGCAGGCCTCGGTCTTCTTGCGGACCAGTTCGGCGACTTCGTAGTCGTCGAGGTCGCGCAAGCTGCGGATCACCGGCGCGCCCCAGGGAACGCCGCGCGCCTGCGTCCGCTGCTTTTCATAGACGTGGGCGATCTCGGTCGCTGGGACCGGACGGCTCTGCAGGCCGTTCTGCAGCGCGCCATAGGCATCACCTGGATGCTCGGCGTGGAGCCAATAGGCCCGGCGCTTTCCGACCGGGTCGAACTCGATCCCTTGCACAAGGCGTCCAGCACCGAGCGCGCCGGATTTCGTGGCGTCGAGGAAATCGGCCTCCAGCACCTGCATTTGCAGCGGGACCGGCAAGCCGTCGCTCGCGCGCCGCAGCCTGCGGCGCACCAGCACCTCGCCCGCCTCGATCATCTCGCGGCAGATCAGCGTCTGCAGACCGTAGAAGTCGAGCTGGCCATCGGCATCGGCCGTGTCCGACCACCGCGCGAAAAGCGCATCGACCTTACGGTCCAGCGTATCATTGCCACTGGCGGCGCGCGGCATGATGCCCGCACCGACGATGTTGTTCACCAGAACCGCCACGGCCTTTGCCGCATGCGGATTGTTACGCACCAGATCGCGCATCCGGTCCCTTAAGAGCGCTCCGGCAACGCCAACCTCGGTGTCGGCCGAGGTGCCCGGCGCGCGCCAGCCTTCGGTGCGCCGCCCTTTGGCCGCGCCATCATAGCCCCGCGTCAGCGACTCGAACGCTTGCCTGGCGAGAACACGGCGGGCCGCAGTACGCGGGGCCACCGCGGCAATCGCTTGGTCAAACCAGTTCGCGGACATCAGCGATCTCCCCGCGAGAAGCCCGCGAGACCGGCGATCGGCAATGGCCGAGTCGTCCCCGCGAAAGCCCGCTCAATCGTGCGGATGCGCGACAGCAAATCCTCGGATGAGCCGTAGTCGACGGACTTGCCGTCATAGCTGACCCGGGTCGTCCCACTGGCATAGGCCCTGCGCAGCGCCGACAGTTCGGTTTCCGTCCAATCGGTCATGTTCAGAACCATCCTCCGCGCCGTCCGAGCCAGTCGGACTGGCGTTTGCCCTGTGATTTCTGCGCTTGCCTGTTGATCTGCCCTGCGGGATCTGCAGAGGCGTCGACGACGCCGAGTTGATCCTCGAGGTCGCGCCATTTCTCGTCGGGCCAGCGGTCTGCCCCCGCGATCCAGGCGGCGGCGCGGGCATAGACCCGGCAATCCAGCGCCTCGTTGCGTTCGCGCAGCTTTTGCCATTCCAGCCGCGCGAAGCCGCGCTTGGTGCGCACGGTGACCAACTGCTCGGCGACGAACTGCTTCAGCCATTCATTCTCGACCCAATTCGGCAGGTGAACCGTGCCGGGTGAGAATACCGCGCCGTCGGCGCGTTCCTCGTCGGTTGGTCGTTCCAGCCGCAGGAAGCGATAGGTCTCGGCCTTGAAGGTCGACACCGCCACGGTCCAGAGGCGCGCACCACGCCGCAAACGTTTGCCGCCCTCCGTCGCGTCCACATAAGTCGGCCCAGAAACCGGGCTCGCGCGGTTGAAGCCTTCGACGCCTTTTACGGGGGCCACCTGTGCAAACCCTTGCGCCCGTGACCAGCCATAGACCGCCGGGGCCTCGTAGCCGGTATCGATGGCAAGCCGCGCAATCTTCAGATGCGCGCCATGTTCATGCGGCCAGGTCCGGTCCAGCAGCGCCGTCAGGTCGCCCCAAGCCTCATGCCGGTCGGGACCGCCTTCGATCACGATATGATCGACGAGCCAGCTTTCCAACCCACGGCCCCAGCCCCAGACATCGACCTCGATCCGGTCCTTCTGAACGTCGGCTCCAGCGGTCAGGAACAGCCCACCCGCAGGCACCATGCCCGGTTTCCAGCGCTCGCGCCGGTCATAAAGCCTTTGCCAGTCCGGCGCTTCACCGGTTTCGACCCATGTCTCGCCAAGGATCGTGTTGCGGAAGGCCTTGATCGCCTCGTCCGACCCTTGGGCCGCGTCCCATGCGCGCACGATCCGCTCCCAACTCAGCCAGCCGATCGGCGAATAGAGCGCCGAGAGGTGATACCCGACCGTGGTCGGATCGGCGGCCTTGGCGGTCGCCCGCCATTCGCCCCCCTCCAGCATCGCCGTCTTGTGATGTTCCGCGATGGGCGTCTCGCAGCCCTCGCAGTGATACTCCGCCGTCTCCGGGCGACCTTTCTGCCAGCGAAGCCGCTCGAACTTCAGCCACTGCATTTGCTGACAATGCGGGCATGGCACGAAGAACCGGCGCTGATCGCTTGCCTCGAACTCCCGCTCAATCCGGCTCAGCCCCCGGATGGTCGGAGTTGAGACCAGGAACACCTTGCGCCGATGGGCAAAAGTCAGCGACCGGGCCTCGGCCAGCGTGACCGGATCGCCTTCCTCGTCGGCCGAGGCTGGATAGGCATCGACCTCGTCGAGGAAGATGTAGCGCGCCGGGGTCGAGCGCAGCCCGACCGCCGAGTTCGCGCCCGTCATGATCAGGATGCCGCCCGCGAATTCCTTCGACAGCATGGTGTTGCCTGCGTCGCGCGAGCGCGCGGGCTTCACCCGCTCCCGCAGTTCCGGGCTCTCATCAATCAGCGGATCGATCCGCTGGCGCGAGTTGCGTTTCGCAAGCTCCACCGTTGGCTGGACCGCGAGCATCGGGCCCGGCGCCTGGTGGATCGCGAACCCGATCCAGTTGTTTCCGGCCTCGGTCGCGCCAACCTGCGCGGCCTTCATGAAGACGATCCGCTGTGTCGGGTCGCCGGGCGAAAGCCGGTCCATGATTTCGCCCATGTAGGGCGTGCGGGCGGTGCGATACCGACCCGGTTCTGCCGAAGCGCGCCCCGACAACATGCGGTGCCGATCTGCCCATTCCGACACGGTCAGATCCGGATCCGGCGTAAGGCCCGCGCCCCAGGCGCGCAGGATCTCTACCGCACCGTCGAACTCAAAGGCATCGTCACCGGAGATCAGGTTTGACCTCGGCAAGATCGTCGAGTTGGGCACGGACATGTTTCTCCAGAACCTTCTGCATCGCGGCGGGCTCCACACCCAGATCAGCCGCCATCAACGCCGCCGCCCGCGCGGGCCAGTTGACCCAGACGTCGCGCTCCTGCCGCGCAATGCGGAAGACCAGTGAAAGCGCACGCGCCCGGTCGATCAACTCGCCCTTCAGCTTTTGCAGCCGGAGGCGGCGTTCTTGCGCCTTCAGCACTTCATTTGCCGTCTTGGCCTGCAGGAAGGTGGTTCCGCTGCCAACGGGCGGTGCCGCTAGACCCTGTTCACGCAGGGTTTCGCCAACGGCTGATACGGCCGCCTCGGGGACGGGTTTGAGTTTCGGCTGCGGCGCTTTCCGGGTCTTCGACGGATCGGTCGCTTCAGCGCGCAGAGCATCGCTGGCCACCGCGTCGATGCTGCCATCGGCATGCAGCACCAGCCGCCCAGTCGCCTTGGCCTTCTGGATTGCACCGCGTGAAAGGCCGACGCGGGCGGCGTATTGGCGCTCGCTCAGACCCTCCATTGCGCGCTCCGATTATCATTCAAAATCATGTGCTTATGTAGTTGATAAGCCTCCGCACCAGAGCGAACGTGATCCTACGAAAACGATGCAAATCACAACGGAGCCGCCACGATGACCCACCTGAATCCCCAGACAACGCCCCGCCACCAACTGCGCGCCGAGAAGGTTGCGCGGAACAAGGAAGCAGCGCTCAACGCCTTCATGGGCAAGAAAGCCGAGATCGACGAGATGCTCGCCCGCTTGGCAAGCCTCAGCGACGAGCATTTCAACGCCCACCCCGACGAGATCAACTGGGGCCATGTGGGCACCCTTGAACATTACGCGAGCCTCCTAAAGCGCATCACCGACAGCGCCTTCAGCGAAGGCGAGCACACCGAATGACAGGAGCCAACGCCATGGAAACCAGCACCATCCGCATCGCCATTCGCGGCCTCAACGAGCCTTGGGATACCAGCCGCATCCCGGCGGTTCTGGACGAGATCGAAGCATCGCTCCGCGAGGAAGCCGACATTCCCGCACGCATCACCGCCGACAGCATGACCATCGCCATCGACGTAGCCACCGACCGGCTGCCAGCTGCCACTGCGCTCCTGCGGGATCTCGGGCTGATCTGACCTCGGGCAGACGCCCAAACTCCGGCCGCGCACCCTGCGCGGCTTGGGGTCGTAGAAGACCGCGACGGTCGCGGTCCGAACACGGAGACGACCCCATGACCAAGCTTTCCGACACGCAGACAATCATCCTGTCCCGCGCGGCCCAGAACGAGGACCGCATGGCCCTGCCGCTGCCTAACAGCCTGCGCGGCGGGGCCGCTGCCAAGGTGGCCAGCGCGATGCTCGCGAAGGGCTTCATCGAAGAGGTCGACGCCGACATGCGCAAGGGCGAGCTCGTCTGGCGCGAGACCGGCGACGGCCATGGCGTCACGCTGATCGCCACCGACGCAGGCCTCGCCGCCATCGGCGTCGAGCCCGACGACGCGAACACCGCGCCTGCGGACGCGCCGACCGAGGAGGCCGCGCCGGACGCTCCCACCGGACCCGAAGCCGCGCCCAAGACGCGCACGCCGCGCGAGGGCACCAAGCAGGCCACCCTGATCGCGATGCTGCGGGCACCGGACGGCGCGACCATCGAGGAGATCATGGCCGCCACGAACTGGCAGTCGCACACGGTGCGCGGCGCGATGGCCGGGGCGCTGAAGAAGAAACTCGGGCTCGAGGTGACCTCGGAGAAGGTCGAGGATCGAGGGCGCGTGTACAAACTGCCTGCAGCCTGACGCAAGCGACCCCGAGAAGTTCATGACCGCCGTCCCGCCGGGGCGGCGGTCGATCATTTGGCGCTCCGCATCCGGATCGACTCGAAAACCCGCCGCAAGGCGAAGGACCGGGCGATGCTCACCACCGTGAACACCGCGCCCATCTTCAAGTTCTGCGCCAGCGTCGTGTGCAGCCCGAAGACCGGGAAGATCATGATCTGCGTCACGACCGCGACGCCGTACCCGACGATCACGTTGGCGACGGACTCGATCAGCGACATGGCCCGTGATTGCTTCATGCGGCCGCTTCCTCTTCGTTCGCTGACTGGCCCAGCCGCTCGGCTTTGGACTCGTCGAAGGTCCGACCGTCCCCATCAAGGATCACCTCGCGACCGGTTTCGGCCTGCCAGCGCTCCACGGCGACATCGACATAGGCTGGGCTGATCTCCATCGCGAAGACACGACGACCGTTGGCCTCGCCAGCCATGATCTGCGACCCGGAGCCACAGAACGGCTCGTAACAAAGGCCGCCGCGCGCCACATGCTGGCGCATCGGAATCCCGAAGGCGTCGAGTGGTTTCGGCGTTGGGTGGTCGGGCCGGTCGTCCTTGGCGAAGCTGGGCAGCGCCCAAGTCGACGGTAGGGTTTCCTCGGCCACTTTCGGCGGCCGATTGGGACGGCGCCAGCCCATGAAGCAAGGCTCGTGCTTCCAGAGGTAGTGGGACCGGGTCAGCACGCCGCGGTCTTTCACCCAGATGATCTGCTGGTGAACGAATGCCCCAGCCTTCTCCCAGCAGGCTTCCAGCATCGCCTGACGACGCGAGGCGTGCCAGCAATACCAGGCAGCGTTCTCGGCGATTGCCTCAGCCACTGCGGCGGCGATGAAGCCATCGTACAGTTCCGCACCTTGGCTGCTGTCGTCCCAGGTGGTGCCATAAGACGCCGACCAATCCTTGTTCCGTGTCGGATGGTTCGAGCCGTCGTAGTCGACGAGGTACGGCGGATCGGTCGCGAACAGGATCGCCCGCTCGCCATTCATCAGGCGGCGTACATCGGCAACGCTGGTGCTGTCGCCGCAGAGCAACCGGTGATCGCCGAGGATCCACAGGTCGCCGGTTTGCGATGTCGGATTGCGCGGCGGCTCGGGAATGGTCACCGGCGGCACAGAGCCCCCGGCACCAACTTCGTCGCCATCCTCCTCCGGCACATAGGCCAGCAGCTTGTCCAACTCACCATCGGAAAAACCGACCAGAGATAGATCGTAGTCCTCCGCCAGCAGGTCGTTCAGTTCCGCAGACAGCAGCGCCTCGTCCCAGGTGCCTAGTTCGGTCAGCTTGTTGTCCGCGATCCGGTAAGCCCGCCGCTGCGCCTCGGTCAGATGCCCGAGCACGATCACTGGCGCTTCGGTCAGCCCGAGCTGCGTAGCGGCAAGCACCCGCCCGTGGCCCGCGATCAGCTCGCCATCGTCGGCGACCAAGCACGGCACGGTCCAGCCGAACTCCGCCATGCTCGCGGCGATCTTCGCGACCTGATCCGCGCCATGCGCCTTCGCGTTTTTCGCATAGGGCTGGAGCTTGGCCAGCGGCCAGGTCTCAATCGCGTCCGGGGCAAAGCTCAGCGTCATGATGTCGGTTCGCCTCAATGGGGTGGACTCCGGACACCGGCAGCCAGCCTGGACTCCGCAAAGGGTCCAGCGGCCACCGGGCGTGTCCGGTTTGAAGAGTTTGTTTTGTTGTAGTTTTGAGCAGATCGCGGGTGGATACCCGCTGGGGTGGCTTCCCAAAAAACCGGCCCTGTCGCTGGCGATATTGCGCGCTTCGCCCGCCAGCATACGAATATCGCCAGGAAGGAACCGCGAACTCAATGGGTTAGCCCATCGGACCCCGGCTGGACCCCTCGCTGGATCCCGGAAGCCGCGGCGCGGCTTGTGCCTGCGCGATCCTCTCCCGAGTATATTGCTACAGATAGCGGCTTTGGGGCGATCCGTCTCGCGGTCCGATGTCTCGCAAGAAATTGTCTCACAGGAGAAGCAAGACTTGACAGAACGCGTTGACGATTTGCACCGAGGCTTCTCGTTCCGTGCTGCTTTCTTGCGGTGCGCCAACACCAGCACTAGACACTTAGCCGATGAGGACGCTCGCCCGAGCCTGGTGAAGGCCTATCAGCCTGACGATGAAGCGGAGCCGAGCACCGCCACAAAGAAGAATGTAGGCCAAACATGATCGTCCGGACATCATTTCGTTGCACCACGTGCGGCCAGAACCACACTGTTCGGATCGGCCTCGGTCACGAGCCATATCAAACCCACACTTTTCAATGCACCGGCTGTGGAGAAGAACTGACCGTGGGTCTGCGCGTGATTAAGCCTGAAGGCAGTCCAATCCCGCAATTCCTTGGCGAGCCCGTAGAAAACGTAGAGCAGTCAGACGAGGAAACTGATGCGCCAATTGTAAACGTCGATGCCAACTTCCTTATCCCCTTGGAAGAAAAGCATAAGGATGTAGTCTTTCCGCGGATCACTCAAATGCAGGAAATGATGGAGGTGGCGGAGGGGCATGGGTCGCTCGTTTCCTTCAAGGATTTCCCTGAAAAGTGGCAGAACACTCGACCCTACCGTCCGGCTGACTTTGGCGAGGAGTGGAAGGTCCTGAAGAAATCCTGGAACCTACATCGCAATGGGCACACGAAACTAAGCAAGAGAAAGATCGAAGAAGGATCTGCAGAATTTTACGTCGACGAGCCGCTGAAAAACATTCAAGACTGGTTATGGAGATTTTGCCTGCTGTTCAGCCAGCCAGCATTTGAGAAGCCGTTTCGCGATGCGTTCAAGATCGTACAGGATAACCGTGAGAAACCTGAGTTTAAGGCGTTCTTCAAGGAGTACGAGAACAACCTGGCTCCAAATCGAGCAGATTCATACCTTGCCATAATACGCGAATTTTTTCTAGCTTATAACGACTTCTCCCAAGTCATTTTCCGCGTCAAGCAAGGGCTTGAAATCGATGACAACGCTGGCGTCAACTCTGTACAGTTCGATAAGACGAAGATGTTTTATGGCAACGCATTTGAGACGTTCTCTTCTCTCGTAGATATTCTAGCCTACATCAACAACGTCGCCTCAGGGCGTTCTTTCGACCAGTTTCAAACCTTGACCAGAAAGAAGTATCTCGAGCTAGACAAGTCAGGTCGGTTTGGCCCATTTGATGGAACCCCTGCGCTCGCGAACCTCTGCTTTGAACGAGATAATCAGCTTCGAAACGCGTCTCATCATGCGTCTATCAAGCTGGTCACCCCGGACAACAGGATAGTTTATAGGTCAGGGAAGGGTGGCACCGGACCGGAACAGGAGTTAGGCTATGCTGCATATCTTGCGAAATGCTCAACCCTTTTTCTGCAGATAATCAATCTCTTCCGCTTCGAGATCATGCTCTTTGAGGTGCACGGAAAGAGCTATCCAGCATAATAAACTGCCAATAATCATTCCTGCTGCAGACACCACGTGACAAGAGCTCGGTACTGTCGCCGTTGTCACGTTGCGCCGCGCACAACGAACTGCATCGACCTGTTCCGCGGTGCCGACCGGCCGTTAAGCCGCCATACGATCACGGCGATCCCATATTGCCAGCGTCGGTTCGCCGTTGCCCGACTGATCCCGAGCTCCCAGCAGATCGGCTTCCAAGGCGTACCATTCGCTCGAAGCCAGACGAGCCTTGCGTCGTCCTTCTCGAGCCAGCGCAGCCACAGCATCGCCTCTTCGGCCTGCGTGATCTGGCGCGGGCTCGGCCTTGGCCGCCGCATCTGCGGTTCCTGACCGACCTTGTCGGCGAAGCTGTGGAAGTACTCGGGCCAGGCGTTGAAGAAGCCCTGCGGCATCACGCCCGGCATCTGCCGCATCACGCCCGCCGCAAGTTCAAGCCGATCCTGTACTTGTGCAGTGGTCCACTCACCCATGGCGCGCCTCCCGTTCCCGCTTGCCGTAGAGCCGCTCGCCGAGCTGACGAACCAGTTCACGCTCGGGCCAGGTCAGGCGGTCGTCATCGATGGCGACGGCCAGCAGGCCCTGTTCCTTCCAGCCGTCGCGCTTGACCTCGTCAGGGTTGCGGCGGTGACCGCCATAACCCTTGGGCGTGAACCACATGCCGCTCATTGCACACCTCCCCGGGTCTCCAGCGCCCAGAGCAGGATCGCGATGGCGTCGGCCTCGTTGTCGTCGGCGGGCGAGAAGCCGCGCGCCCGGGCGGCCGCCATCATGGCGTCCTTGTTCGCGTTGCCCTTGCCGGTAGCGTGGCGCTTGATGGTGCCGACCGGTACGCCCTGATAGGCGACGCCCGCGGTCTCAGCCCATGACGTCAGCGTGGCGAGCAGCCCGCCATAGACATGCGCCGCGTCGGTGCCGACGTGCCTGCGAACCTCCTCGAAGTGGATGGCGGTGATGGCTCCAGCATCGTGGGCCAGCTGATCGAGCCAACCCCGGAACCGCAGGTAGCGCATCCCGCCGCCGTCGTAGCGGCTGGGCCGGAAGGACACGGTGCCGCTGGTGATCAGACCGTCCGCCGCCTGCAGGGCCCAGCCGGTCGTGGTGCCGAGATCGAGGGCGAGGACGACAGGCGCGCCGGGGCACGGGGCGCTCATGGGTGTCGGGGTCAGAGATACGTGGGCCATGATCGGCTCCTTTCCGGATTGGTGCTCGATGGGGTGATGGGCGGGACATCCAGCCCTTGAGATTGCCCAGGGGTAGGTGGTGACCCTCCCGCGCTTGGCGGGGAGGTCACCTACCCCTTTAGGGGGGCGTTTTCCGGATTCTGAAATCTGCTCCAAGGCATTGATCCGAAACAGAACTTCCAGAATCTGGAGCAGAATTCGGAAAGAACCTTCCGGATTCTGGAAAGCACCTTCCAAGCCACTGAAATGAAATCGGAAAAGCCAGAATCCAGAATTCGCGCGGGAAGCAGAATCTGCGGATTCTGGCCAGAATCCGAGGCTGCGGAGCCAGAATTCGCGGCGCGGAACGGCGTGAGTTTTCATGCCTCGTCCTCCTCCTGATAGACCCAGACGGAGGGGTTCTCGACGGGCAGGACGGCCCCGGTCTGCGGGCATTTGTAGTGGCTGGGCAGCGCCGGGATCAGCTCCGGCTTGACCTCGCCCGTGTCGGGATCGACGGTCTCGCCGCCCGTGCCGAGCAGCATTCCCTCGACGCAGAGATAGCCATATTTGCTCCGCTCCGCGGCCAGGCCGATGCGCGTGGCGGCGGGGCCGCGGATGAACTTGACCTTGCCCTTGGTGGCGAGAACGCTGAGCCGGTCGTGGACGATGGTCCGCCCGCCAAGCCCCCCGGTATTCTCGAAGGCTTCGGAGAACTGCGCCAATGTGTAGAGCTTGCCGCGTCGCGCCTCCTCGTAGAGCAGGCCGAGAATGACGTCGTGCTTGCGCATGCGCTCGGCGTCATGCTTGGCGCCCACCTCGGCGCGCACGAGGCGCTCGTTCATCGGGTTGATCTCGACCCATTGGCCGCGCACCTTGTCGATCAGCTTCGAGGGCAGCGCGGGGCCGTTGCGCAGTTCGATCTCCAGCTTGCGCTCTGACGCGTCCTCGTCGGGGCGGTGCAGGATGAGGCCGGAGGTGTAGAAGCCCCGCAGCGCGCTGGCGCCCGAAAGCGCGAGGAACGGATCCTCCTTGACCTGATGCTTGCTCAGCTTCTTGGTGTGGTGGATCAGGATGATCCCGCAGTCGGGGTTCACGTGGTCGCGCAACACCTCGACCCGGTCCTTGAGAAAGAACATCATCGCGGCGTTGTCGTTCTCGCCACCGCCGTCAGGTCCGCCGTCGAACAGGTTGCGGATCGGGTCGATGCACAGGATGTCGACAGGCTCGGCCGGGAACGCCTGCTGGATCGCCTGCGCGACCAGCGCGCTGCCACCCTCATCGAGCAGCAGTTTCAGCTTCGGCGTGACGACAAGATTTTCGCGGGCGGCGGCCATCACCTCGGGCGGCAGGCCGATCTGCTGCATGCGCTCGCGCAGATAATGGTACTGGATCTCGGCCTGCAGATAGAACACGCGCAGCGGCCGTGGCGGCGTGAAGCCAAGGAACGGCACACCGGCAGCCATGTGCACCAGCCAGCTGATGACGAGATCGCTCTTGCCAACCTTGGGCGCGCCGCCGAGCACCAGCATGCCGCCCGGGGTCAGGACGCGCGGGCCGATGATGTCGTCAGGCATCGGCGTGCCGTCGTCCAGCAGCGCCCCCAAGGTGAAGGTGGCGATCTTCGTTGCCGCAGGAGCGCCGTCGTTCCGAATGAGCGGCGGGCCGTTCCTCGCGATGTGCAGCGACCAGAGCCGCTCGTATTCGACCCAGAGACGGTCTTTCGGCCAATTCGGCCGGATCATCGCCGCGTTGTATTCGCCGATCGCGCGCCAGGCCTCCTCCCGGCTCATCCGCCCCTCATGCGCCATGCGGACATAGTGTCCGATTGCCATGCTGACGCCTTCGAACCGCGTCCAGGCGTCCTGGCCGCCCTCGCGGACCGGCGTGGTAAGGGCCGCGTCCACGCCGGGTTTCTCGCGCGGCTCGGCCGTCGCCATGCCGACACCGGGCATGGGCGGCATCTCGCTCGCGCGCTCGAGCATGTCGGCCAGATCGAACTCGAGATCGCTGGCTTCACGGATCAGGACGAGCCGTTCCTGTCCGCCCTTGTGATATACCGTGCCGGGCACGCGGATCGGCTGGTGCGCCGAGCGGAAATGCATGTCGCCGCCGACCTTGAGGGCGATATCGCCCCGCAACTGGCAAAGCCGCGCGAGATCGGCGCCTTCGGCAGGCTCGGTCAGCTTCCACCAGACATGGAGCTTGGTCGCGCCATCGGCTGTGCGTCCGCCACTCTCGACGATCAGCGTCGGTCGCCCGAGGTGGCGGACGAGGTGATCGAGCTTGGCGGGGATGTCGCCTGCGTCCAGATCGACCACGACGCTCTGCATCTGCAGGACATCGGCGGCACGCGCCTGTCCGGTTGCCGCCACCGTGCCGGGAATGACATAGACCGCAGCACCCTCGCGTGCGCCCCAGGCGGCGAAGGTGGCGAGCTTGTCGGGCGCCGCGCCGTCCGCGTCGATCCAGATGTTGTGAGGCCGACCGTCCTTGCCCTGACCCTTGTCCACGAAGCCACGGACAGGGATCAGTCCCTCGGAATAGCCGAAGACCACGTCGACGAAGCGCGCGATCTGCGCGGGATCCGGTTCCACGGCGAAGGGATCGGGCAGCGGCGCCGCGTCGTTGAAATCCCGCCACGGGTTGAAGTGGATGATCTTGTCGTCGCTCATGCAGCCAACCCCCAGCACCGTTCGGCATGGGCGCAAAACCGGCATTCGAAGAAGTCGGGGCTTGTGGCGATGCGGGGCAGCAGCTCGCCGGCGTCGGTGGCTTGGAGTATCCGCACCGCGCGGTCGGACATGCGCTGCGCCAGATCCGCATCGAAGAGCACCAGTTCGTGGTGCAGCTCAGCCGTGTCCTTGTTGATCGCCGTGAACAGCGCAGGAGCCGTCGATATCCCCGGCACCGACGGCTCCATGTAGGCTTGGTAGATCGCGATCTGCGCGGCATAGACGGGCTTCGCGACCGTGACGCCGTCCTTGACGCAGGCGCGCCAGTTCTTCGCGTTCATGGTCTTGCATTCCCAGAGCGCCGGGGTGCGGAGACCGAGCGCGGCCGGGGCTGCGGCCACAATCCCGTCGACATGGCCACGGATGCGTCCGCCCGCGACGGAGAATCCGAACTGATCCCCATCGGGCCGATTGCCCTTGCGGGTATAGAGGTCGAGCCCCGCCGCCCGCAGCCAGCGGATCGCCAGATCCTCGAGCTGATGGCCGATGGCGAAGATGCGCAGCGTCCGGCCGCTGAAATCAGCCCCCTCATCCTTGGGCGCGCCTGCGAACTCGAACTGCAGCGCGCGTTCGCAGGCATGCCCCAGACGGGACGCGCCGAGATAGGTTCGGGGCGGCGTAGCCTCCCGCTCGGCGATCAGCGCGGCGTCGACCAGGGTGTTGATCCGCTCGGCCATGGAGGGGCGCGGGTTGAAATCCAGCATCAGAACGGCACCTCGCTCCCGGCGGCGATGCGCGACATCTCGGCGCCATAGCCCTCCAGCACCTCCTCAATCAGGGCGGTGACATCGGTTTCGGTGAGATCGCGCAGCCGCTTGTCCCAGCCGATCAGCTCCATCGTCTGGCCCAGCCGCTTCATCACCAGTGCAATGGCGAGGCGTTCTTCATCAGTGGTTCCCTGCATGGTCAGTCCTTTCCGGTGGCGGGCCGCGAAGAACGCCTGGCAGTGCATCGAGCAGAACCAGCGGTGTTCGCGGGGCCGGGGTTTGTTGGGGTTGAAGAAACCGAAGCCGCGCGCGGGGCGCAGACAGACGGCGCAAGGCTTGAGGCGCGGGTGCCAGAGCCGAATACGCTCCGGGCAATCCGCAGGCGCTGCGGGCGGGGATGGGACTTGCGCGACATGGCTCACGCCGCCCTCCGCTCGGGCTCGGCCGCCGTGACGAGGCGCCGGATGTCGCGCTTGTTGAACTGGAACGAGATCAGCGCGGAGGCGCGATAGCGCGTCAGGCCGTAATCGCGCCGGAACTCCGGCGGCAGGCAATTCAGCTGCTTTTCCGTCGCGTCCTGCTTCAGCCAGCCCTTCGACTTGAAGGCGCTCTCGTCGGTCTCATGGGTGTTCAGCCAGTCGTCGGCCTGCGCGAGACAGACGATGCGCTCGCCCACGCTCAGGAGCCGCGTCGCCTTGCCCTTGGCGCCCCCGACCGCGTGCCAGCGGCCCTCGAGGAAGAACACGCCGCCCCAGGCGTGAAAGCCGTTGGCCATCAGCGCGGCGTCGTCGCCGAACAGGTCCACCCACGCGAAACTCGATCGCTCGAGAAGATCGAGCTCGGTCATGACGAAGCTGTCGATGGGCTCCGCGCCTTCGCGCGGCAGCTCGCACCCGCAGATCGGGCATTCGGTGACCGCGATCGGGATCTCGGCCTTGCATTCGGGGCAGAGTTTCGTCGGGGCTTCCCCCGGCGTCGGAATGCGCCCGTCGAGATCGACATCCTGCTCCAGCGTGCCGTGGATCAGGCTCGAGGTGCCGAAGTCCAGTACGATGCAGTCGGTTTTCACGACACCGGGGTATTCCTCGGGATCGACGGTGCGCAGGCCGCGCCCGACCATCTGGATCATCGTGGACTTGTAGGAACTCGGGCGCAGCAGCACGACGCAGGAGGTGGGCGGATGGTCCCAGCCCTCGGTCAGCACCGCCACGTTGACCACGACGCGGATGTCGCCCGCCGCATAGTCGGCGAGGATCGCCTTGCGGGTTTCTGCCGCCAGATCGCCATGGATCAGCGCGGCGGAAACGCCCGCCGCGCTGAAGGCGTCGGTGACGTGTTCGGCGTGCGCGACGGTGGAGCAGAACACCACGGTCTGCCTGTCGCCCGCCTTCTCCTTCCAGTGGCGGATCACCTCGTCGGTGACGGGCGCGCGGTCCATGATGCCCGCCACCTCCGCCATGTCGAAATCCGACATGGTCTTGCGGACCGAGCGCAGCTCGTCCTGGACGCCCACGTCGATGACGAAGGTGCGGGGCGGCACGAGATGGCCCGAGGCGATCAACTCGCCCAGCCGCACCTGATCGGCGACATTGTCGAAGACCTCGCGCAGGCCCTTCCTGTCGCCCCGGTTCGGCGTGGCCGTGACCCCGAAGATCCGGGCGTCGGGATTGGCCTCGCGCACCCGGTCGATGATGCGGCGGTAGCTGTCGGCGACGGCATGGTGGGCCTCGTCGACAACCAGCAGGTCGAGGCGCGGCATTTCGGCGAGGTTCGAGGCCCGCGCCAGCGTCGGCACCATGGCGAAGGCGACCTGGCCGCCCCAGGACTTCTCGGTGGCGTCGATCACCGAGGTGGCGACGCCCGGCACCACGCGCTGGAACTTGGAGCGGTTCTGCGCCGTCAGCTCGTCGCGATGGGCGAGCACGCAGGCCTTGGCGCCCTCGCCGATCATCTCGCCGGTGACCGCCGAGAGCATGATGGTCTTGCCCGCGCCGGTGGGCGCCACGCCCAGCGTGTTGCCGCGGGAAGCGAGCGCAGCCACGCTGCGCTCGACGAAGGTCTTCTGGCGGGGGCGCAGGCGCATGGCCGGTCTCCCCCTTACTGCGCCCAGCTCGGCCGACCGGCGAACCCGGGGGCGGAAGCGGGCTGGCTGGGCTGATGTGGCGCCGCCGCAGGGGTGGTCTGCTGCGGGGCATGTCCGGCTGCACCGTGTCCGCCGAACTGCAGCGGTGCAGTCCCCATGATCTGCGCGTAGTCGCGATGATCCGGCGTGACCGCGCTGCGGATCTCGTTCTTGTCGTCGCCGCTGGCGTCGGTGCCGATGTCGATGCGGGCGATGAACTCGATCCCGTCGAGATCGGCGAAGCCGTTGATCCGTCGTGCTGCCTGCGCCTCGGCCGACATGTCTTTGTCGGAAATCCCGCGGGCCGAGTTCAGCATGCCGCGCACGAGGCTGCGGCCCATATTCGCCCAGTCCGGCCCCTTCGGGCTGTAGAGTCCGATCAGCGTGAAGATCTTGCGCCGGGCGTACTGCCCCTCGGTCACCGTGAACTCGCCGTTCAGATAGACAGCACCCGTCGAGCCGCGCGTGGCATACCCGCCAGTCCAGCCCTGCGAGGCATCGTCGAAGCCGCCGGGGCGGATGGTCAGGCGCACCTTGGCCAGCGTGCCCTTCGGGATCAGGTTGCTGTTGCTCTGCGCGTCGTTGAAATCGTTCCAGGAACCCATGGGGAACCTCCTTTTCTGATCAGGATTGCGATGGGGATTCGGCGTCAGCCGCCGGATCGGCGGGCGGCGGGGAGTAGGTCAGGCGCTTGGGCGCTGGCGCGACGGGGGCGCGGATCTTCGTCATGAGGCGGCCGAGATGCGGCTCCTCGACCTGATCCAGCCGACCGGAGCGGTCCTTGGCCGGAAAGTCCCAGGGGTTGATCGTGTGGCAGACGAAGGCGCGATAGGGACCGCCATCGGCCTTCAGCTCCGCCATGGTGATCACCTCGTCGACGATCCCCGGCAGTTCGAGCCCGGTCTTCGAGCCGTCGATCTGCGGCTGGAACACCTTGCGGTTGAAGTCGTCGAGCTTCTCGTCGAGGATTCCGACGAACCAGACGTTCTTGGCCCGCGTGTGCTGGAGATGGGTGAGCCAGCCGATCATCTCGCGGCCGTGCAGCCCGTAGGCCCCGCGCACATCCGGCTTGCCGGTCTTCTCCGACAGCGCCTCGGGCTGGCCCTTGCACCATCCGAAGCACAGCCGCCCCGCCACGGTGATCGAGTCCACGAAAATCGTGTCGTAGCGGTTGAGCGCGGCCGGATCGCCGAAACGGTCGCAGACCGCCTTGTAGTGCGCCGGGCTGTAGGGCTGCTCGTCGCGCAGCGCCGGGTTCGGCCCACCGATGAACACCGCGAAATCCCGGCATTCCGTCCATGTCCGCGGCCGGATGCTGTCGCCCGCCCAGCCCTCGATGGCGAGATCGCCCGCCTCGAGATCCATGAACAGCGTCGTCGATGCGTTCAGCGTCCAGAGGAGCGAGGTCTTCCCGATGCCGGACTTGCCGAAGATGCAACCCTTGATCCCACGCGGCTCGGCCAGCCGCTGGTCGGCGCTGATGATCGGGAGGCTCATTGATCGCCCCCCTGCGGGACGATCTCGATCTTCAGTGTGCCGGGCCGGACGGTGCGCGCGGGTTCGAAACCGGCACGGATGGCGTCGGGCCAGGCTGCGAATTTGCGCTCGGGCACCTTGAAGGCGATGTCCACGTACTGCGCGGGATCGTCCCCGGCGGCGCGGATGCGCTCGACCATGGCGGCGAGGCGATCCTGATCCCAATCGACCCGTTTCGGCAGATCGGCGACCACGGTGAAATCACCGTCGTCGAAGCGGATCGTGCCGGTGTCCTTGCCCGCCGCCTGCCGTTCCTCGGCGGCGCGGGTGGCGTAGCGGACGGTCAGCGCGCCATCGAGGCGGGCCTTCGCGGCCTTGTCGCGCTTGATGCGCTCGTCGACGTCGCGCTGCAGGATGGCCAGCAGTTCGACGGGCAGCTGGGCGATGTCCTGCAAGCCGAGGCCCGGCAGGTCGTCGACGGTGGGGGTGTTCGCGGGGAATGGCATGTAAGGGTCTCCATGATCGGCAAAAAGGAATTGGAAGGCGGTCATCACGCGGCCTCCCGCTCGGCGAGCAGAAGCGCGGACAGCGACACGGCTGCGGCCTTCGGTTTGGGGCGGGCGACGGCGATGTAGGCGAACTGGTCGGGGCCCGTGCGCTCCTGCACCAGGTGCACGAGGCCCTGTTCGGCGGCCCAGAAGGCGCGCGACCCGAGTCGGGCCAATTCCGCGCGCTGTTGATCCGGGAGCCGGGCGAACATCGGGAAGATGTCGAGGACCAGAAAGCCGCGATGGTATTCCAGCCGGTCGCCCGGCACGGCCTGCGCCACCCAGGCGCAGAACTCGATCTCGGTGAGCGGTCGGCGGGCGCGGACCGTGATAAAGGGGGTGGTGCCCATGGACATGATCTCCTCCTTTCGCCTCTACTCAGGCCGCCGCGAGATCGTCCCAGGCGGGACCGAGACCGTGGGCGGTGAGCACGTGACGGAGATCGGCGAGGCGGCGGTAGAGCGCGGACCGGCTGCCGAAACCCTCGGCCGCGAGCGCGGTCACGTGGCGATGCGCCAGCGCCGCGCAGAAGCGGCGATCCTCGGCCGGGAGCCGCGCGAGGGCGGCCTGCAGGGCGTGGTGAAGTTCGGTGACAGCGGCGGGGCAGCAGGTCTGGCCGTGCCAAGCGGCAAGCCCGTCGTCCTCGGTCAGCGTGTCGCCGACCGGCTCGCGGGCTCCGGCCAGCGGCACCTCCAGCGAGAGCAGCGACCCACCCTGCGCACGGCGCTGGCGGTGATGGCGCATCGCGATCCGCGAAGACTGGTTGCGCACGACGATGTTGGCGAAGGCGCCGATGCTGCCACGCGAGGCATCGTAGGCGGGCAAGCGGCGCAGCAGATCTATCAGGAGGTCCTGGCCCAGATCCTGGCGTTCGCAGACCGGCAGGCACAGCTTGTGCCGGAGCCGCTGTGCCGCCGCATCGGCCTCGCGGATGATGGTTTCAATGTCGTCGGGGGAGAGTTCGATCTGCATCGGTGTGCGCCTCGGTCATCGTTTCTGATGAGCCCAAGGTGCCGGATGCGGTCGGCGCGCAGGTGGGAACGGGGTGGGAATAAGGTGGGGGTTTGGTGGGTCGCGCCATTTCCGGTCGTCGGGTTAGAATAGAAGGGCCGACGCGGACCGCTTAGCGGCCACTGCAACCATAAATCGCCAAACCACGCATGGATAACGCGCTCATTATATCTGCTGTCGATGGCGGATCACCGCGGTGAATACTGTACTTCGACCGCGTGAAGCTGATGATTGCGCGACTTGAGAGTGCCGGGATAAGTTCCATGAACATTTATAGCGACGGAGGCGTGCTCGACGATGGCAGACCTAATTTTTGACCGGAAGCACGCCATGGAAGCGATCCGCTTGGCAAAAACCAACGGGCAGGAATGGCTATATGAAAGCTATCCCAAGCCAAACGGACAGAAGCGCCGGTCGAGCACGGGTTTTCTGATGCACGAAGGCGCGGCCTACCCGGTAAAACCGCTGGGACGTCTGGCAAACGAGATTGCCGGCAACCCAATGACCGCAAATCCCATCACGAATGTTTTCAGGAAATACTTCGAGAAGTTGGGGTTCCAGTTGATCGACAACCCCGAGGACGAGGCGGAAAACGCGACTGAGCGACAGCGCCGCCTCGCCGAAGTTTGGGAGCGCCCGGGCCAAGCTCGGTTTCGCCGCGCCGTCTTTGAGATGTTCGGCGCGCGCTGTGTTGTGACAGGATGCGAGACGCTGATGGCGTTGGAAGCCGCACACGTTCTGCCTGTGTCCAGCGGCGGCGGCGATGAAGGATGGAATGGCATTCCTCTTCGCGCCGACTTGCACAGGCTCTTCGACGCTGGCGCCATCATGATCGATCCTACCTCGTGGAAACTCTCGGTGGCTGATGCCGTGCGTGAGGAATACGGCCAGTATCACGGTCTGGATCTCGAGCCGGTCATCGCCGAGATCGACGGAGCAGCGGAGCTGGCGGCGGCATTGCGGAAGCGAATGGCAATGATCGGCTAAATGCGAGCTGGACCGACCCGACTCCAGCTGACGAATGCGGACTCAAGGAAGGAAGCGCGCGAGACGCTGCTGGTTACCTTTTCAACCGTCGACCACGATGTCTGATGCATGGACGCTCAGCCGGTAGCCCCGGTTGCGCACCGTTTCGATCAGGGCCTTGCTCTCGCCATCGGTGAACCCGGCAGCCTTGAAGGCATCCCGCAGCTCCCGGATCAGATCCTTGGCTTCGCGCGCCGTGGTGCCTTCGACATGAGACCCGGAGGCGACCTGATCGCGCGACAGCGCCTTCTCGAGCAGGCGTTCGAACACGGGGAAAATCTGACGCGACAGGATGACGGAACGACCGTCCCAATGAACCTCGGCCGCCGCCCTCCGAACACGAAGCACGGGCGCCAGCGGGATCGGCGCCAGAGCCGCGATGTCGATTGTGCCGCCGAGGCCATTTGTGGCGGGCGTCAGCACCTCGAGGATTTCGACGAGATGAAAGCCCGCATCCTGGTGTCGCCGGGCAATCTCCGCTGGCAACTGCGGCGCGAGGATCGTGACGTCCGGGCCCTGCGCCGCCTGGCGCAACGATGCTATGATGCCGTCGCCGGTCAGGGCTGCGGGCTCCAGCGCAAGAAACACCGCCCGACCTGATGGCGTGTCGCCGAGCCGCCAGACCTTCTCCGCGGCGCGTTTCGGGGCTGCAGCGAACCCTGCTGCGGCGCCGATCACGGATGCCAGCCCATCAGCGCCGATGCGGAACACGCGCACATCATCTTCGGTGAGTTCGATGTCCTGTCGATGATCGAACGGGCACTCAGCCCGAAACGCATCGCCGATTTTCCGGATCGGCCGACAGGGGAGCCCGCATTCGCAGCCGTCGCAGACGTCCCAATCGGAGAGCGGCGCCTGTTCGACGAGGACACGTTTCGCCAGCAGCCGGTCGAAAACCGGACCGAAAAACGGCGCGGCAAGCTCGCCGGACAGGATCGCGTCGTTGCCAGCCTCACTCAGCCGCGTCAACAACCTCAAAATCGTCTCGGTCATTCATCAGCCCGTTCCGTTCGATCAGCTTCATCACCCGCGCCTCGTGCTGGGTGCGGCGGAACTGCACGACGCCCGGGGGCCGCAGCTTGACCGTGACCTGCGGCTGGCGCTTGCCGTCGCCCTTGAACAGGATCCGGAACACGAGCTCGCCCAGCCTCCAGGCGCCGCCGAAAGAGACCGGCGTGCCGCCGAAATGCTGGAGCGCGTCACCGCTGAGATCCCGCGACCGCAGGGTGCGCACCACGCGGGGATACCCCTTCTTGCCGGGTGCCATCAGGTCGGCCGCCGCCTCGATGATCAGCACCTTGTCGATCAGCGGATCGTAGGCGGCATCGAAGGCGAAGCCCGGTCCGGCCAGTTCGACCGGGCGCAGGGTATAGAGGTCCTGCGCATCGTCGCCGTCGAAGAAGCCGGGCCTGTCTAGGATGATCGAGGCGAAGAGTTCCGCGATCTCGGGCTGATGCGCCTTCCGGATGCGGGCCAGCCGCAACATGCCGGTGTTCTCGGAGTATCGCAACACGGCGTGAGAAATCTGGCGTACGCTGATGACCCGTTCGACCTGGCCCTCGACGACCGGCATGGTCGAGACCATGGAGCCGTGGCTGACCACGAGGTTGATCTCGTCATCGTCGTCGTAGTCGCCCACCCGGCAGTAGTCTCCGAGAAACGCGTCACGGAAGAGCGCGGCGACGGCCGTCCGGAACGCCTCGACCTTATCCTCAGTCAGGTCGATCGCGACGCCCCGTTCCCGTCCGGCATATTCATGCAGGCGGTCGGCAGTGAGCATCGCCATATGGTCGGCGGCCGCGTCGAAGAGGTCAGGATGCTCCAGAAAGACCCGGACGGCGATGTGCTTGGGATCATGCGCCTTGTTCGGCGCGTCCTCGTCGCCGGTCTTCATGTCGGGGAACAGATCGACGCCCTGACGGGCGGCCTGCGCCTGAATGATTTCGAGGCCGCGGGCATCGCCAAGTTCCGCGATGCGGTGCAGATCGCCGCGCAGCCCCTCCGGATAGCTGTCCTCGGCGCCGGTCAGCAGTTTCTCCAGCGCCTCGCGGGCGGCATCCTCCTCCTGGTCCAGCAGGTCGACGGAGAAGCCCTTGTACTTGCCCTCGTGCCGCGCCAGCAGCGGCTTCATAAGGGCAAGATCGATGGTCTTGATGAACCGGGGGTTCACGAACTTCTTCAAATTGCCGGCCACGACGAATCCCCTTTCCTGCAAAACCAGTGTTCTTGATACGTTCTTTCGTGTGATTCATCAACCTGCGCGGGATCGGCTGGGACGCTTTCCGACATCGACGAGTAGAGGCCAGAGGAGACGACTGCTCCGAGGCCCGCATGAAACGCCCCAATCCGCTCCCGCCCGACAAGATGACGCCCGCAGAACGCCGCGCCGAGTTGTGCGGCCTGCTGGCGTCCGGGCTGGTTCGGCTACGGATGCGGGATGGGGGCGAAGTATCTGACGATACTGGAGAACGTTGCCTACACTCTCCGCCCGACCAATGCCGTCATGCAACTCCAACTCACCGGAGAAATGCATGAACAAGCTCGATCCCATCCCCGCGCGTCTGGCCGCGCTCAAGACCACGCCGACGTCCGACCTGAAGCAACAGTGGCGCGACCTGTTCGACAGCGAGCCGCCACCATTCAATCGGCGCTACCTTGAGGCCCGCCTGGCCTATCGCATCCAGGAACTCGCCTATGGCGGGCTGAAGCCGGAGACGATCCTGCGACTTGAGCGGCTCGGTGAGGAACTGGACGGCGGCGACCGATCCAAGCGCAGTGTCCGCCTCGACCGTGACCGCCCGATCACTGGCACGCGCCTCCTTCGCGAATGGCAGGGCGTCGAGCAGATCGTCACCGTCACCGCCGACGGCTTCGAATGGCAGGGGCGGCCCTACAAGTCGCTGTCCGCCATCGCCCGCGCGATCACCGGCACCCGCTGGAACGGGTGGGTCTTCTTCGGCCTCAAGAACCACAGGAGGCGGAAATGACGAAGCCGCCCGAAAAATCGAAGGTCGTCCGTAAGCTGCGGTGTGCCGTCTACACCCGGAAATCCTCCGAGGAAGGACTGGAGCAGGAATTCAACAGCCTGCATGCCCAGCGCGAGGCCTGCGAGGCGTACATCGCCAGCCAGCGATCCGAGGGCTGGGCGTTGGTCCGCGATCAGTATGACGACGGCGGCATCTCCGGCGGCACGCTGGAACGGCCCGGCCTGCAGCAGTTGCTGGAGGATATCGATGACGGGCTGGTCGATGTGGTCGTGGTCTACAAGATCGACCGCCTCAGCCGCTCGCTCGCCGACTTCGCCAAGCTGGTCGAGGTGTTCGACCGCAATGGCGTGACGTTCGTTTCCGTGACGCAGTCCTTCAACACCACCACGTCGATGGGGCGGCTTACGCTGAACATCCTGCTGTCCTTCGCCCAGTTCGAGCGGGAGGTGACCGCCGAGCGCATCCGCGACAAGGTCGCCGCGAGTCGGAAGAAGGGCATGTGGATGGGTGGCGTGCCGCCCTACGGCTACCGCGTCGAGAATAGGAAACTGTTGATCGACGACGATGCCGCCGACCACGTCTGCTGGATCTTCGCCCGCTTCCTCGAGATCGGCTCGGGCACGGAACTGGCGCGCGAGGTCGCGAGACGCGGCATCCGCACGCCGCGCGGGAACAGGATCGACAAGAAATACATCTATCGGATGCTCAGCAACCGCGCCTACATCGGCGAGGCGGTCCACAAGGGCGAGAGCTACCCCGGCGAGCACGACGCGATCATCGACCGCGAGACGTGGGACCGCGTCCGCGCCATCTTGCAGGAAAGCCCCCGCAAGCGCGCCGCCCGGACTCGCGCCGAAACGCCCGCGCTGCTGAAGGGGCTGCTCTTCGGTCCCGATGGCGCCGCGTTCTCGCCGACCCACACTCGCAAAGGCGGCAAACTCTACCGCTACTATGTCAGCCAGACGGTGCTGAAGCACGGCGCCGGGGCTTGCCCCGTGGGACGCGTGCCAGCGGGCGAGATTGAGGCTGCCGTCATCGACCAACTGCGTGCCGTCTTTCGCCAGCCCGAGGTCGTGGCAGGGACTTGGAAGGTGGCGCGCGTCCATGCTGACGACGTCACCGAGGCCGACGCGCGTGCGACCCTGCAGCAGCTTGATCCACTGTGGGACGAACTCTTCCCCGCCGAGCAGGCGCGCATCGTGGCGCTGCTGGTCGAGCGGGTGGATATCGGCACTGACGGGCTCAACGTCCGGCTACGCATCGACGGGCTCGGCGGCCTCGCGCGCGAGATGCTGGCCGGTGATATCGAGGCTGCAGCATGACACGCGGCGCTCCGATCCCCGGCACGGTGACTCTGCACGTCCCATTCCGCATCGTGAAGCGCGGCGGGAGGAAGGAGATGCAACTGCCCGAGGGCGCCACGCAGCCGCGGCGGACGGACAACACGCAGGTGAAGGCGCTGGCCCGCGCATTCCGCTGGAAGCGGATGTTGGAATCCGGCGAGTTCACCACCATCGCCGAACTGGCCGAGCGCGAGGGCATCGCGCCCTCCTACATGACCCGCGTCCTGCGCCTGACCCTGCTCGCGCCCGACATCGTCGAGGCGATCCTGGACGGGAAGCAAGGGCCGGGGGTGACGTTGGCGCGCCTGCTGGAGCCTTTCCCGGCTGAGTGGGGGAGTCAGCGCCTTGAAACCCCGCTTTCGGAACAGCTCCAAGCCCTGTAGACACAGAAGCGGGAACACCGCTGCCAACGGTAGTGCGCCCCGGATGACGGTCGGCTACAGGCATTTGAGACCTTGCATGGGTCGGTGTCTGGAGCACGAGGCGTTCGCTCCGCTGCACTTGGGGCCATATCTGGCCTATTGGCTTGATAGAAAAACTACATACGGTATGCTTCCGGAAACGCCGCGACTACGAGGGACAACTTCTTGATGCTTAAGAAATTCGACAGTGTCGCTCCGGAAGCGAGCCCTGAGAAAACCGAACTCACTGATAGCAGAGAAGAAGTGCCGCTTCCGGATATTAAGCCAACAACCCCCGTGAGCTCATTCGATCGCACGCCCGTCGCGGAAAGTGATTTGGCTTTTGCAGTCGACGATGTTGTCCCTGTGGTTGGGTTCTCTCGAACGTTTATCAACAAAGTTGTGGGGCGGAAGCAAAACCTCGACGTTTCAGACGTTGTCAAGCTTCTCGACCAAGATGCATTCAGCGAAACATTCGTCCCTCGAAGCAAGATTCTTCAATATTTGATGGAGAATAGAAACAAAGAGACTGACGAGAGAGAGCCGGATCTGAAAAATGAATTTTGCCTACTCAAGGGTGATGCGCTTGAAACTTTGCGATCATTGCCATCTTCTTCAATTCAGTGCGTTGTCACATCAACACCGTATTGGGGTCTGAGGCTTTACGACACCGCCGTTGTGAGCAAATGGGCCGATGGCGACCGGTGCTCATACGGCCATGAGCAGACTCCTGAGGGCTTCATCCGCCACACCGCCGAAATTTTGTATGAAATCCTGCGGGTCCTAAAGGACGACGGTTCGGTCTGGTGGAATGTGATGGATTCCTTCAATACTCGAACTCAAATCAGAGGGAATGCAGTCGAAGCTTTGCGAGCAATGCAGGGCAAAGATAAGAGGAAGTGGAGCGAGCACGATTGCCGTCGCTACAGCGCAGGGCATGCTTACCTGAAGGACGGGGAGCAATGCCTAATCCCAAGCAGGATTGCGGAGCGCGCATCCCACATGGGCTTCTTCGTAAAGTCCATGATTACGTGGGCTAAGACCGCGACTCTCCCGGAGCCCCAGAACTCAAGAGTAAGTCGAAATCTTGAATACGTCATTCATCTGTCGAAGGTGCGCACTCCGAAATTTAACAAGGAAGTATACCGGCACCTTCCAGCGGCGCTTGGCGGCAGAAATAACGGATGGGAGACGGATAAACTCTCGGATGTTTGGACGCTGCCAACCTCTAGCGGACGAGACGGCCACGGGGCGCAGTTTCCTGTCGCGCTGCCAGGAAGATGTTTGGCACTCACTACCGATGAAGACGACATCGTCCTGGATCCGTTTGTCGGCGCAGGAAATAGCGGCGTAGCAGCCCTTGCACTTGGGCGTCGCTTTGTCGGAATAGACGTTTCCGAAAAGTATCTCCAGACTGCGCGCAAGAAGCTGAATGCAGCGAGAACGAAGCGTGAGGAAGTTCCGCTCTCTGATTTGCCGGATCGTGTGGAGGATACTTCTCCTGACCCGATGGAGTGAGAAGTCATCACCCTTCCCAAGCAGTCACTATCGCTTCGAGGCTTCCTTCGAGCGCCTGAGCACAAAGCTCGCTCGCCGCGGAAGGGTTGGTGACCGCAAAGCGCCCACCCCAAGACCTTGGCCTCGCAACGACCTCTTCCGGTCCGACAACAACATGAAGTCTCCTAGCTCCGTCTTGGGGCGGAAACTCGACCTCATATGCAAAGCACTGAGTCACGCCAGTCGACACATAAGAGGAGTTCAGTGAGTATTTGCACTCGAGGATTAATTCGGTGCGCTTGCCCGCCACAGCCTGCTCAATCCAGATGTCGGGCCGCAGAGGAGCTCCCTCTAAATCCCGCGTAAGGGAAAGGTAAGGTGATACTACGCTCCGGTACTCCCGCGGAACTGTCTGGTAGAAGGCGTGCCATTCACCTTGTTTGGCAGTGAGGCTCAGCGATGGGCGCCCACCCTGTGCCGCAGCGAAGGGAGCCTTTGAAGTCCACACTTGCTCGGTCGCAGTTTCTCTCAGCCTTGATGAAATCGTGCCAAGCGTACCGAGTTCGAATAACTGGTGCGCGAATTCGGGGAGGATTGGTCTCAGGGCGAGCAGCTGAGCCGATGCACTTCCAGTCCAAAGCCCCATCAGGATTTCCGCTATCCTGGCCAGCACAAGCCAAACACCCCCTGACTGGCGGCACGCATCGCGATCATATTCAGACAGGCCGTCAAACTCATCTGCGGCAGTCGCGACTTCCGGAAGTTCGAGCGCGGAAGAGAAACGTTGCCGCATAGAAGGCTCAAGAGCGCGCCGGCCAAACTGAGCCCAAACGAGTGTTTCGGCGCGCGCTATGGATATCGCGGTCCATTTCAGCAATCGCGTGAAGCTCGTGTCGTGCGTGTAGACGGGTCGCTTTTCGATGTAGCTCTCAGAGGGATATCTGCCGAACACGGCGATTGTTGCTTGCCAATCAGTATGAGCTGAAGGTGCATCCACATACTCTACCGCACGCTGCGTCTGCTGCCCGATGAGGTCCAGCCACTCGCCAGCATGTCTGGGAAGGTGTTTTCCCAAGTTGGTCTGAATATGCAGCAAAGCGACCTCGACCATCCTCGCTCGAACGACTTCCGGCGCCCAATCCCTCGCGATATCGAGCTCATCAGGCCGGACCCAATCGTATAGAGAGCCGGCACCTGCCCAATGAGAGGAAAGTGCTGATACCCCTCTCCAAGGGATGGAGGCGGAAGCACCTTCAAAGGCTGGCGGCTTCACTGGCGAGGTCATGTCCGAAAATTCCACCGAGGCCATCAAAGAAAGCTTCCCTCTTATCGGGGTCCAACCTCATCAGCTGTTGACCCATGTAAAGGATGTAGGCGTCCTGAAGCAGCTGCTTCTCAAGTACAGTGACTGTACTGTCCGAGGATGCCTCTGCTTCTTTTGAGACATACCGTGCCATGTCCAGAAAAGGAGCTGGCCCGATAGAAAGGGCTTCAAGGTGTAGCGCATAAGCAGCGGAGAGGAGTTTTGCGACTGGCGCACGAAGTTTGGTGATCTTCGCGATCAGCGTTTCGAAGGCTGCAATATCGATCGGCGGTACTGGAACGAGCGCCCACCTCCGCAGCAAGGCTGATCCCATTGGGAAGACACGCCCGCGGTCGACGTTGTTATAGGTGCCCAGCAATCTCCAATCAGAGCCAACATAATAGACCCGCTGGTCGTCATCCTCTTTCACGCCGCTCTTTTCGCCCTTGGCCCACATCAAGACCATTGATTTCGGAGCGTCTGCGCCGTCGCCTCCACCAAGGTGCGTAAGTCCCAAGTCAACGCTTTGACCTGCGAGGAACGTTAGTACCGGCCCTAGTACTCGATCGAGGTCTGCGCGGTTCATCTCGTCGATCCAGAACAACTGGTTGTCGCGGATTGCCTGAAGGAGATAGCCTTCGCGGAATACGAGGCGACCGCCCTCCTGGGGATAGTAACCCCCAATCAGGGTGCGAGCCGTCCAGTCGATTTCCGCAGTATAGCACACGAAGCTTGGCGGGTTGTCCAAGCCGAGCAGGGAGGGGTCCGCAACAGCTTCTTCTAGAAGCTCAGCCCAAAGCCGTGACTTCGCAGTACCTGGCGCACCCACCAGCGCCACCGCTTTCGACGATGCGACTGCCCTACAAATCCGGCGGCGCACATCATCGCTGATGACCAGATCGAGTTCACTCGAAGCAGCCATTGGAACCAGCTCTTTGGCTGCTCTAGCCGTGGTAGCATGGCTCGTACTCTGTGAGCGCGGTTGAAGATCCGGGGGCAGAGATGCCAAGCTCTCATCATACTTCTGCTCAGAGAATGTGAAGCCGAGAGCATCATTTTTGAAGAGAGCGTTCACCTCTTTGTCGGACAGATTGAAGACCGACGTGAAACGTTCGACCACATCCTTGTCCGTCACGCCATCATCAAATGGCTCTCCCCTAAGCAGAAAGGCAGCCGCTGCCTTCAGCGGAATCTTGTCTCCCAGCAATTCAGCGATTTTTTCTGCAGCGTCATCGGGTATGCGTATCGAGAAGTGCCCGTCGGTCGGGCTCACTTCCAATAGGGAGTTCAAATTTCGCCCTTCGTACAAATGGGTGTACGTGCCACGGCGCTCATATCCAGGTGCAAGGAACTCGATAGCGCCTTCGCGCTGGCCAAATGGGTTGACGTCGGGCAGCGGCGTTCCTGGGAGGATCCGGAAGAAGCGCTTTAGCTCCGGCTCAACACTATCGTTGCCATTAGAGTACAGCTCGAATGCATCCCCCTTGGATGGCTCCTTTGCTTTCAGCATAAGATAACCCATCGCGGCGGTGCGGCCGGAACGCTTGAACGACTGTGAGGCGAGAGACCGCAGGCCGGCGACGACGGTCTCGTGGCTGAGAAAATTCTTTCGACCTGATGTCATTGCCAGCTCCTAAGCAACTGCGTCTGCCAGCTTCTCTCACGGGAAGATAAGCATGTCAATCCTGCGATGATCGTGGAAATTTCGGAGCTTCAGCGACAGTCGCGGAGTAGTCGCAGAAAGTCAGCAACCTACGTGCCGAGGCGTTATGTAATGATTTTCCCTTTAAAAACACAAGCGTAGCCTACGTCAGATAGCGACGATCGGAGTTGGATCATGGTCGCGTTTAGACCGGCCGGGACCAGCTTCGAAGTGCTCGGCCGCCGAGGGAAAGATCCACTATATTCCAGATATTTAGAGGCTATTCACTAAATTCGCGCAGTCATGAGGTCCGGAGAATATCGGCCCAGAGAGACCGCTTCCGGGCGGCCTGGCGCTGGGGCCGGTGCTCAGCCCCTCCTGCATAACCCTTGAAAACAACAAGAAAATCCGGCCGCAGCCGGATCGGGAGAACGCTTTCGCGAGGGTAAGTGGCGGAGAGAGAGGGATTCGAACCCTCGAGACGGTTTCCCGCCTACACACTTTCCAGGCGTGCGCCTTCGACCACTCGGCCACCTCTCCATTGGGTGGTTGTCTATAGCCAATGCATCGGTCGGCGCAAGCGACTCGATCGTCGAGTCTGCACGTCTCCCGTGCGACGTGACATGAGCCGTTGTCACTCAGCATCTCGACGGGATGCGGTATCCTGTAGTCCCCGAACCGCCGCTCGACCGCGTCCAGCATCATGTCGCGGATACCCTCGGCGGGATCGCAGTCACGATCTACGCCAACCTTGATGACTGGCGCCGGGGGCCGCGGTGACCCGAACCCGGAGGGGCCCGGGGTGAAGTTCGAACCGGTCGCGGGGCTCGGCGGGCGCTATCCGGCCCGGCGTCAGCCGGCGCGGCCCGGCTCCTACGCGCGGGTTCCGGCCAGCCCGCATTTCGCCGCCCCGCGCCTGCTCGCCAGTCTCTATGTCGAGCCATGGCTGCTGCGCGAGACGCCCTCGACGCTGATGGCCGTCGACGGCGGCTGGCGGCTCGAAGCCTCCGCGACGAAGCTCCGGCTCACCTTTGGACGCCGATTACCCCAATACAGGGGTCAATCTTGCATGCCGGTTCACATCAGGATCGAAATCTTCTCCGCGTCCGACCATCGCCGCCGACGCTCGGGCCCGACAAGAACCTCTTGCGACATGTCCATACCTCTCAAGCGACGTCGTTAACGACGTCAATTGAGATCCAGTTCGCAGATCAAATCAGGAACCCGCAAGGCGGCCCAGACCGGCCGGTTACGGTTCAACGCGGACGGCCCGGAGGGCCTGAAGAACCGCTGCGGAGCCGGCCCGAAGCCCAAACTGACCGCCGAATATCGTCAGGCGCTCGCCGGGATGGTGGAGCGCGGCCCCATTCCGGCCATTCATGGCGTCGTGCGCTGACGGCGCTGCGATCTGGCTCGGGAACTCAACGAGACGTTCGGCGTCTCGGTGGATGAGACCACCATTGGCCGGGCGCTTCGGGAGATGGGCTACCGCAAGCTTTCCGCCCGCCCTCGCCACCGCGCGCAGAACGAATACGCGGTGGAGGATTTTAAAAAACTTTCCCCGCCGAACTGGCGAAGATCCACGCGCGCCTCGACTCCGGCATAGGGATCGAGATCTGGTGGCAGGATGAAGCCCGCGTCGGCCAAAAGAACAAGTTCACCCGTCGCTGGGCGAAGATGGGCTCACGCCCCTCTGCGCCAAAGGATCAGCGCACGAAATGGGCGTACATATTCGGCGCCATCTGCCCCGCGAAGGGCAAGGGCGCCGGGCTCGTGATGCCCTATGCCGACACCCACGCAATGAACGAGCACCTGACGCTGATCGGCGCAGAGGTCGGTCCCGGCTGCCATGCCGTGGTCCTGCTCGATCAGGCCGGCTGGCACACGACGCCGAAACTTGTCGTGCCTGAGAACATCACCCTCATGGAGCTGCCGCCCCGCGCACCGGAACTGAACCCCACCGAAAACATCTGGCAATTCATGAGGGACAACTGGCTGTCGAACCGCGTCTTCGCCGGCTACGACGACATCCTCGCCCATTGCTGTTAAGCATGGAACAAGCTCATCGACGGCCGTGGCGCATCAGAACAATCGGAATGCGGGACTGGGCGCATCGGTCATAGACTGCGCCCGTTGGTAGAAGCGCCGGTGCGAAAAGCGCGATGGAGTGTTCTGGGATCTGGTCCGCGGACTTCATCAAGGCCAGCAGCCATGTGCTGCGCAAACAGGCCGGACACATGACTGCAACTGACCACGTCAAATCTCAAAGAAAATACTTGCACCGTCGCGCCCGTCCATACATGCGCCCATAAACCTCCAAACTTTACATCCTCGCTTCGAACCAAACTCTATCGGCTTGACGCTGCCATTTGGGGGGATTTTACGCCTCTCGCGCCAGCAACATGCCGGCGGCTCCATGGCTGGATGTAATTGCACCCTCCTACAGCAGACCAACGCACATTTCGGGTGCCCCAAACTTATGGAATGAGAAAGTGGCTACCGTACCATCGCTCGATCACAAAGGCCGCATCGCGCCAATGGGGCTCCAGCGAGAAACAGTGTCCGGCACCCGTAAGGAACCAATACTCGGCATCGTAAAATCTGGCGGTAGCGAGATCTTGACCGGGTTTGTGAAAGTCGCCCAACTCCTTTTCAGCCGAGAGGCAGAGCGCAGGGCCGCTGATGCGCGAACGGTCGATCTCTACACGAAGCAAGCGGCGATCATTGAGCAGAGCCGGGCTCTCGTGGACCAGCCGCTCCGCGAAGTCGACCACGTCTTCATGCGAGAAGTTCGGAACGAACTTGCGCTTGACATGTTCGATCGAGCCCGGCGCGAACGGTCGTCCGTCCGGCACCGGCGCCTGAGGCTCAAGCCCGGGAAGCTGCCCGGGCGGCGACGGTGCGAGCAGGACAAGCCCGACCGTCGGGAAGCGGCTTGCGGCTATCGCCGCCACGGCCGCGCCGGCGCTGTGACCGGCAACGACCACTTCACCACCGATGGCCTGGCATGCCTCGACGACATCCTCCGCCATTTCCCTCTGACCCGACGTGAGAAACACGTCATCCTGGACGAGACCGCCATGGCCGCGCAGATCGATAGCCGCGCAGCCGACGCCGCGTTCGGCGAAATATCCGAGAAAATTCTCAAACGTCCAGGCGCCCAGCCACGCTCCGTGGACGAAGAGAATAGTGGGGAGGGAGCCAGCGGTTTGATCCGGAATGCGCCACAACCGCGCGCGCCTGAGATTCACGCACTGCATGTCTCTCACGTTCAGAGACCGGTCTTTGTAGCGATCCGCGGCGTCGTCTCCGCTGCGGCGGCGCCGTCGACATGCTTGCGCGGGTGAGCTCTGCTGAACTCCTCCCAGCCGCGCTTGATATGCTTCACCATCGCCGCGGCGGCGCCATCCACATCGCCCGACTCGAGTGTCGCTAAGAACTCCTCATGCTCTCCGATGACGCGCGTCACGCGCAGATCTATCGCATCGAGCAGATGAAACGGGTACTTGGCCCAGAGAACCCGCACGAACTGCAAGGTCTGGGGCCGGTTCGCAAGCTCGTAGAAGCGAAAGTGGAAGCGATAGTTGGCGGCGCGAAGTTCAAGGCGCTCTTCAGCACGGTGGGCCCTAAGGCATTCACGGTGACGTTCCTTAAGTTCGGCAAGCGCCTGCTGCGTCACCGCGGGAAACGCTTGCACCGTGAGGTCCCGCTCCAGCATCAGCCTCAGTTCGTAAAGCTCTTCAGCTTGCTCGATGATGAAGTGAGGGACAAGCACGCCGCGATGCGACAATCCGAGAACGTAGCCTTCGGCCTCGAGATTGCGCAGAGCCTCGCGCACCGGCGTGACCGAGACGTCCAATTCGTCAGCGATGTCGGACTGCTTCAGCTTTTGGCCCCGTTTGTAGAAGCCCGAAATGATGCGTTCCCGAAGTATCTCGGAGACGTGATCCTGTTTCGTTCTGAAGGCCATGGGGTCCTCTCATCAACGGCGTAGCGCCGTATCGGTCAGCGTCCGCCCGACATCACAAGATTTGCACCTAGTACATAGTCCGCCTCATCCGATAAAAGCCAGAGAACGCCCCGCGCCATTTCCTCGGGTTGCGCGGCGCGACAAGCCGGTACTGCCGATTCCAGTTTTTCGAGTCGCCCGGGCGGGTTCATTGATGTCCAGGTCAGACCCGGGCTAAATGTGTTGACGCGGATACCCTCGCGCGCCACCTCCTTCGCCAACCCCACACCCATGCTGTTCACAGCGCCCTTGGTGGCGGCATAGTGGATGCGCTCGCCCGCCGAGCCGTTTACGGCGGCGACTGACGACACATTGACGATCCGGCCACCCTCTCCGCCGTTTCTTGTGGACATGCGGCGCACCGCTTCGCGGCAGCATAAGAAGTAGCCGATGACGTTGACCTCGAAAATCCGCCTCAGCGTCGCTGCGTCCAGATCCTCGAGGCGCGTCGTCCCGCCGGATTGCCCGGCGTTGTTCACAAGGTCGGTGACCGGGCCAAGCCGCGCCGAAGCCTCGTCAAACATGGAGACGACCGCAGCCTCGTCGGAGGTGTCGGCTCGAAAAGCGAGGGCGCCGCCGCCGCCCTTCCGGATATCGTCGACGACGCTGGCGGCACCAGCCGCGTCGCTCGAATAATTGACGCAGACGCGATAGCCCCGCGCCGCGGCCAGTCGGGCGGTGGCGGCCCCGATGCCGCGCGAAGCTCCGGTGATGATGACGGTCCGGTTTTCATCAGACATGGGGGGATCCTGCATCTGTCGCATCGTCGAGAACGAAGCGTGGAAGGAGAAAGCCGTCGGGCATCGCCCTGTACACCATCCTGACCGGCCGGCCGATCCACGAGTCCTCGGGTTCCTCGCCTTCGAGATTGCTGATGAAAATCGGCCCTTCCTCCAGCCTCACCGCGATCACGTTGTAGGGCGCGCTGTAGGCGGGCAGATACTGGCGATGAAACACCACCCAGGAGACGATAACGCCCCGACCCGAGATGGGCTCCCACTCGGCGTTCGCGGACAGGCACGCCGGGCAGGTCGGCCCGGGCGGATATCGAGTGGCGCCGCAGTCGCTGCAACGCTGGAGCCGCATTTTCCTGGCGCGGATGCTCTCCCACATCGGTTCTTCGTACAGCCCGAGGACGGGCTGCGGCGTCTGGATCTCGGATATGTTCATGGCTCTCTCAACGGCCGTAGATGATGGAAACCGCTTTGCCGGCGACATCGGACGAGTAGTGGACGTAGCGGCAATCGGGGACCTGCCGCGCGCCACACTCGCCGCGAAGCTGGCGGACGCATTCGATCTGGTGATTCCAACCCTGCATGTATGATTCAGACAGATGGCCGCCGCTGGTGTTGGTCGGCAGCTTGCCGCCGGGGCCGACGCCTTCCTCGCGCAGAAACCGCCCGGCTTCACCCACGGCGCAGTAGCCATAGCCCTCAAGCGCCAGGGGCACATGCACGGAGAAGCTGTCGTAGACCTGAAAGGCGTCTACGTCCCTGGGCTCGATGTTCGCGGTCGAGAAGACGCGCTCCGCGACGTCTTGCTGCGCCGGCAGGTAGAAGTCTGTGAGACGCGGCTCCAGGCTCGTGGCGGCCTGGTTGAGGTCGCGCCGCCCGACCGCCTCGATGAAGACCGGGCGCTCGGTCATTTTCTTCGCGAGTTCGGCCTCGGCGATGATCAGCGCGACGCCGCCGTCATTGATGAGGCAGTAGTCGAACAGGTGAAGCGGCTCGCAGATATACGGAGAGGCGAGATAGTCTTCGACCGTGATCCGCTTGCGCATGATCGCGTTCGGATTGAGCGACGACCAGCCGCGCTGGGCGACTGCGACCTCGCCAAGTTCCGCCTCAGTGAAGCCGCGCGCGTGCTTGTAGGCCTGGAGCGTCAGCGCGTAGAGCGCGCCTTGCGAGGTGAGTCCCCACGGGGAATGGTAGACATAGGACAGGAAGGCGTCGCCCCCCATGGCGTTGGGGCCGCCATATTGCGTCTGGGCCGAGCGCTGGTCATTGCCGTAGACGAGAGCCACCACCTCGGCCATGCCGCTCTCGATCGCCATACAGGCCTGAATGACAGAGAGGACGGCGTCGGCCTGATCGCCCCATCGCGGGTCGATGGCGAGAATCTCCGCCATGCGCTCGTAGGCGGTCGTGGGCCCGACGATCAGGCCGTCGATCCGATCGCGCGCGATCCCGGCGTCCGCCAGCGCGTTCCTGAACGCCGCGACCCCGTAGCCATAGGCGTCGGAGGGCTTTTCGCCGGATCGCACGCGTCTCCAGTCGCCCGCCCAGTCGCTATGGCCGACGCCGACGATCGCGGCCGTGCGCTTGAGCCCGGTTCCAGGGCGGCTTCCGTAATTGGCGGTCATCCCAGCACTCCCTTCTCGGCCAGCGCGCGAATCTGCTCGTCTGACAGGCGCAATACGCCGCTGAGGACCTCGCGGGTGTGCTCCCCAAGGAGGGGCGGGCCGGCCAACTCGACGCGCTCACCGTCGAGCCGGTAGGGCGGAGAGGTGAAGAGCGTTTCGTCCATCTCCGGGTGGTCGACCTGCTGCCAGTAGCCGCGCGCGGCGAGCTGGGGGTCCTCCTCGATCAACTCTTTCGACGAGGCGACGGGCGCGGCGGCGACGCCCGCCGACTGAAGGATCTCCGCGGCTTCGCGGGGCGGGCGCCCCTGCGTCCAGGCGGAGACCGCGTCGTCCAGTTCCGCGGACCGCGCCAACCGCCCGGCCGACGACCGCAGGTCGGCATCGGCCGCGAGGTCCTGGCGCCTGATAACGGCGGCGAGCGCCAGCCATTCGGTATCGCTCTCCACCGCGATGGCGCACCAGCTGTCGTCACCCTGGCAGCGATAGATCCCATGCGGCGCGTCGGTGCGCGAGCGGTTTCCGATCTGCTCCGGCTCCTGTCCTGAAGCGGCCGCCTCAACGATCGCGGGGCCCGCAAAATTCGCGGTCGACTCGACCTGGGACAGGTCGATCTTCATGCCGCGCCCGGTCAGGCGGCGGTGACGCAGCGCGGCGAGGACGGCGAACGCGGCGTGATACGGGTTCGCCGCATGGTCCGGATAGTGCGTGCCGGGCCCGACGGGATCATCCGGCCCGTAGGCGGTCATCCACATAAGCCCCGTCACCGCGCTGATGGTCATCCCTACGCCCAGCATCGACGCGCGGGGGCCGCTCTCGCCATACATCGGCATGGAAAGATAAATGATGTCGGGCTTGGCCTTGCGAACGTCGTCATAGCTCAGCCCAAGCCGCTCCATCGCGCCCGGGCCGAAATTGTTGCTGATGACGTCCGACTGGGCGACCAGATCCAGCACCAGCCGCCGGCCCTCATCGCTCTTCAGGTCGATGGACACGCTCTTCTTCCCGGTGTTGCGGGAAGCATAGTAGCCGCTGCGGTTGACCCCGGGTTTGGCGTCTTTGAAGGGACCGCCGCGGCGCACGGGGTCAAGCCGGGAGGTGCTCTCGATCTTCAGAACCTCGGCCCCAAAATCCGAGAAGAGCTTGGTGCCGAAAGGGCCCGCGCCGGCCCAGGTCAGGTCGGTGAAGCGGATTCCACGGAGAAAATCGGGTTTCATGGCGCACTCCTTTGTAATTTTCATTCACCGGTTCGATGCAGTGGACGCCGCCTTCAGAAGGTCGTTATGCTGACCTAGCTCCGGCGCCGGCGACAGCGACCACACGTCCTCGGACAGCCGGTACGGGGCGCCGGGGAACAGGACGGGCTTCTCCAGGCGAGGATCGGCGAGCGAAACGAAATAGTCGCGGTGCTGGAGCTGCGGGTCCGTGAGCACGTCCCTGACGCGGTTTACCGAGGACATCACGATCTTCCGCCGGATCGCCTCTCGTGTGACCTCTTCCTTTGTGAAGTCGCGGATGAAAGCCTCGAAGGTCCGGCGGAAGATCGTGCGCGCCTCGGCGGTGGTGCGCCAGGGACGGTCGAGCCAACGCTCCTTTGAGAATTCCTCGGCTGACGGGTGCTCCACCTCGCGCATCCATTCGACCAGGGACTTCCATGACACGCCGAGCGTTGGCGGCGAGGCGAGGAAGACGTACCCATCGCGGCAGCTGAAGATGTCCTCGCTCGCATCGCGGGTTCCCTCTCCGCCACGCTGCGAGACCCGCCCCTCCAGATCGTAGACCTGGATCGCGTTCTGCAGCGAATGCGCGATGCACTCTTGCGCCGAGACGTCGATCAGATGGCCGACGCCCCCCCGCTCTGCGTCGAAGAGGGCGACCGCCGTCGCTGAGGCCGCGTAGACAGACGCGATCATCGCCGATTGCGCCACCGGCAGTCGGAGCGGCGGCTCGCCCGGGCGGCCGGAAAGCCAAGCGATGCCGCCGCTGGCCTGCATCGTCAGGTCGCAGGCCGGCGCGTCCGTCAGCGGTCCTCCAAGACCATAGGGCGAGACAATCGTGATGACCGCCGTCGGATTCAGCGACCGCACCCATCCAAGCTCATCCGCCAGCGGGCCGCCGCGCTCGAGGAAGACGATCTGCGTCGGCTCGATCAGGCGCGCGAAGTCGGAGCGGCCTTCTTCCGTGTCGAAATCCAGAACGACGCTCTTCTTGCTTGCGTTGAAGAACAGGAATGCCCAGTCGGGCGTGTTTTCGCCCTCTTCGCGCGCGCGTTCGGCGGATCTATGCCGATCCGGCAAGCCTTGCGGCGGCTCGACGCGGACAACTTCGGCGCCGAGGTCGGCGAATAGACGAGTGGCGTATCGCCCGAGGTCATGGGTCAGATCCAGGATTCTGATCCCCGAATATGGTTGGACCTTAGTCATCTGTTATGTTCCTTGGCGAAGGTCAGGTTACGGAGGCTGCAGGAAGGCTGCGGCGATTGAGGATTAGCGCGATCGCAAGCAGCCCCGCGCCGGCGGGCAGGAGGTAAGCGGCCGGATAGAACAGCAAGACGCCCCCCGCGGCGCAGAGCAGTCTCTGCACCGTTGTCGCGCGGGTGAAGGCCCAGCCCTCAAAGGCGACGCCGAACGCGATCACCCCCACCGTCGCGGTCAACACATGGATGACCATTTTCAGCGTGATCCCGTCGAGGCCGATGATGCTCGGGTAGTAGGTGAACATGAACGGCACCAACCACGCCACGAAGCCAAGCCGCATGGCTATCCAGGCGGTCTTGATGGCCGGGGCGCCGGCGACGCCGGCCGCCGCGAAGATCACGACGGCCACGGGCGGGGACAGGCCGCTCAAGGTCGCGTAGTAGAAGATGAAGAGGTGCGCGATGACGAGCGGGACGCCCATGTCCGTCAACAGAGGCGCCGTAAGGCTGGCCACGATCACGTAGGCGCCCACCGTGACGACGCCCATGCCAAGGACAACCGCGACGATGGCGGTGGCCAGGAGCGCGAGGAACATTGAGTCCTGGGAGATCGCGCCGATCATGGTTGTGAGGCGCGCCCCGAGCCCCGTAAGCAGGATCATGCCCACGACCACGCCCGCGAGCGCCAGCGCAACCGAGATCGTCGCCAGCGTCTGCACTCCGTCGAGGCTGACCGCCTTGACCCGCTCACCGGTGAAAACCCGGGTCTCGCGCAGCAGGCAGGTTGTCGCGAAGAGGCTGAGGAAGGTGACGGCGATCGAGAAATCCGTCGAGAAGTTCTTGAAAAGGAGAACGATCAGAAGCGTTATCGGCCCGAAGACGATGAGGCTCTTGAAGGCGTTGTCGGCGAAGGTCGGGATCTCGTCCTCGTTCATCGGGCGCAGATTCATCTTGCTTGCGCGCAGGTGCACCTGAACAAAGACGCTGAGATAATAGAGGAAGGCGGGCACGAGGCAGTAGCCGGCGAGCACAAGGAACGGCACTCCGGTGTACTCCGCCATCAGAAAGACGGCGGCGCCCATGATCGGCGGGATGAACTGGCTGCCTTGCGAGGCGACAGCCTCGACCCCCGCGGCGAAGGCGGGCGTGTAGCCCGCCCGTTTCATCATCGGGATGGTGATCGTTCCGGTCGTCAGCACGTTGGTCACGCCGCTGCCGCTCACCATGCCCATCAACGCGCTTCCCAGCACTGCGACCTTGCCCGGCCCGCCGGTCCATCGACCGGCGAGAGCGAAGGCGAGGTTCAGAAGGTAGGCCCCTGCGCCCGACACGTTGAGCAGGGCGGTGAAGAACACGAAGACCGTGACGAAGCCGGCGGCGAAGCCGAGAGGCGTGCCGAACAGACCGTCGGTGCCGAGCACGGTGACCCTGAGCACGTTCTCCCATGTAACGCCGGCGTGCTGCAGGATGCCTGGAAAGTATCTGCCGTAAACCGCGTACAGCACGAACAGTGAGGCGACGTAAATAAGCGGCTTCGCGGTCGTGCGGCGGGCGCCCTCGAACACCGTGAGGAGGAGCGCCGCGGCGATCAGGCGCTCGCTATTCGACAGGTACGACTCCCACAACAGGTCATCCCAATTGAGGACCAGATAAACTGTCGCGCCCGCGGCGACGCCGATGATCGCCAGGTTGAACGCCATTTCCGGGAGCGACCCCTCCCGCAGCCAGCCGCTTGGATAAAGGAGCGTGGCGCAAGCAACGACGGCGAAGAGGAAAAGCGGTCTCTGAACGTAGACGATCGGCGCGCCGAAGAACGCCGCATGGAGGGCCGCGCCCAACACGGCCAGCCCGAGCGCCACCGCTATGGCGCGTTGGAAACGCACCGATACGGGGCTCGAGTCGCTAGTTACTTCAGTCATAGGACGTTCCTTCGGCGAATTCCTGCCCAAGAATGGGATGAGGGAATGCTGACGCAGGTGGGCCGAACGCTTCGCAGGCGGCTTGACGAACTGCTGAAAGGCAGTTTTGGAGCGCCGGCCTCATCTCGTTGCTCTGCGCCCGCCGTGAGACGTTATTCATCAACGCCACGAGAGAATACGAAATCGGTCCCGGTCGGCGTCATCATGAGCGGTCTCGGACTTTTCCAGCAGCCTTTTGGAGGCGTCCCTTCCTGAAGCGGCGAGTGTTCGCCGCCCTGGCCGGGGCTATGGAACGTTCGTCTGTCACGGCTGCGCTGGGGCCATGCCCAGGCAACCGTGACAGCGGCCGCCACGTCAGTTGCTGGCTTTCTGCTACTCGATGAACCGCTCGACGCCCGGCACGCCGATTTCCTTGTAATACCGGAGCGCCCCGGGATGCGGCGGAATCGGCATCCCCTGCAGCGCGTTCTCGATCGTCGCAGCCTTGTAGGCCGGATGCGCGTTCCTCAGCACATCGATATTCTCCCACAAGGCTTTCGTCATATCGTAGACGAGATCGTCGGGGAGATCAGCGTGGAGGAAGAAGTAGACGCCGTGGAAGAAACCCTTCTTCGGATCGGGAATGGTGAGCTGCGGGTAGACGTCCTCGGGCACTGTCTTCGTGTAGACCGGATAATTCGCCATCACTTCTTCGATGGCGTCCTCATCCGGCTGAAGCAGCACCAGGTCCTGTTTTGTATTCAGCTCCATCATCGCGGCGTCGCCGAGAGCCCGCGTATGGGACAGCCCGTCAATATTGGCGCTCGCAAGCTGCTCGATGGCCTGCGACGTGCAGTAAGGGACGACGTTCACGTCCTCGAACGGGTTGAGGCCGTGCGCCTCCATCAGGATCTTGAAGAAGGTGAACGGCTGGTCCCAGCGTTCCGGTCGGTCGGGCTCGGGCGGGGCGCAGGCGGCGGCGATCGTCAGCCCCGAGTCGGCCAGCTCCGATACCTTGGTCTTGCCATACCGCTTCAGCAGGAAGACGTCGAAGAAACCCTCCTGCACGAACGCCCATCCGCGCACCGGGACATCGCGGCCCTCCCACGGCCCCTTGCCGTTATACGCAAGGGTCAGGTCCATGCTGGCGACGCCGCCAACACGTTCCCCCCGTATCATCTGCGGGTAGACCTCGGTCGTCGAGTTCGGGCTGACAGTCGCGGTCGCCCGCACATCCGGCAGTTCCTGGGAGAGCAGGGCCGCGACCGCCGACATCCCCGCAAAATAGGAGCCGGTGGCCGTCGCCGAGCCAAAAACGAGATCCCAGTTATCGCCACTTTTCCAGTGGTCGGCCGGTGCCGCGAACGCGAACGATGATGTGAACAGCGCTCCGGCTGTGGCTGCGACTGCGGTTCGTGTGATCCAGGTTCTCATAGCGTCTCCCTTGGGTATTTTATATCATATATTTTACCTAGCTGAGTCGAGTTGATCTGTCCAGAGGCCCTTTCAAGGGCACTCAGCCTCCGGCGAGTCAGGGGTTGAGCAGCGTTCGCAGATGATGAAACGCCGCCCCTTTTCGCTACTTCAAAACGAGCCTCGCCATCATCCGCCTGGCGGTCATGATGTGTGTCTGGTTCCCTCTATCGCTGCGGAACGTCGTGTCCACCGTCAGCGCCCTCCGATGAGCACGCGCAGCCCTTTCCGCTACTTCAAGACGAGCCCGGAAATCATCCGCCTGGCGGTGATGATGTACATCCGCTTCCCGCTATCGCTGCGGAACGTGGAGGATCTTCTCCACGAGCGCGGGATCGAGGTTAGCCGCGAGACGATCCGTTTCTGGTGGAACCGCTTCGGCCCAATCTTCGCCGCCGAGATCCGGCGCAAGCGCCTCGACCGGATGCGCGCCTTCTCGACCTGGCGCTGGCATCTCGACGAGGTCTTCGTGAAGGTCAACGGTGAGCGCCGCTATCTCTGGCGCGCTGTCGATCACGAGGGCGAAGTGCTGGAGGCTGTAGTTACCAAGCGCCGAGACGGGCGCGCTGCTCTGAAATTGCTCAGAATACTGATGAAGCGTCATGGGCGGCCCGTAGAGATTGTGACCGACCGATTGGCGTCATATCGGGTTGCAATGCGGGAACTCGGTGTTCCGGGCAAGCAGGTCACAGGCCGCTGGCTGAATAACCGGATCGAGAACTCGCATCAGTCCTTTCGACGACGCGAGCGGGTGATGCTTCGCTTCCGGCGTATGAGATTCTTGTAGACTTTCGCCGCCATTCATTCCTCGGCCCACAATCATTTCAACATGGAGCGCCACCTCCACCGACGACACGACTTCAAGCAGAACCGGGCCGTCGCGCTCGCCGGGTGGCGATGCTTCGGCACCGCCTGAGTGACGGCGCGCCCCAACCTAACGGAGACTTGTGCGTTTTGTCTGAGAGCATCTTTCCAACTATGTCGGCGTTTTTGGTGCGTTACCTGCCGCGCCCGCGGATCGAGATCTCCGGGCCACAAGGCGTGCAGGCCAGTTTCGACTGGCAGGCGGCGCGCGACAGCGTGGTCGGCCGGATGTGCACAGCCACCCTGATCAACGATGTGGAGACGTACTAATGCTGACGCTCGATCTGACGAATGAACCGCGCTGGCACGACCTGGCTACCAGCGTGCGGGTGCAGCTGCGTCCACTGACAACCGCACTGATGGTGGCGACGCGCAGCGATCCCGAGGTCGAGGCGGTGCCCGAAGAGGCCACCGACGAGGAACGCGCTGTCGCCTTCGCGAAAGCGCTGGGCCGCCGCGCGGTGTTAGCCTGGGAGGGCGTGGGTGATGCCGACGGCAATGCAATCGAGCCCAGCCCAGAGGCCATCGACGCGCTTGTCGACATCTGGCCGATCTTCGAGGCCTTCCAGCTGAGCTACGTCTCGAAGGGCCTGCTGCTGGAACAGGAAAAAAACGCCTCCGCGCTCTCGCCGACTGGTCCTTCGGCGGGGGCAACCGATACTGCGAGGGTTGCGAACCCCGCGAGGCCTGCACAAGGCGCTGCGAAGACTGCCCCGCGCGGCTGAACCAACCCCTTACGATTGAAGGCTGGCAGGTCTGGGACCTTGGCGGTCGTCTTGGCGGCCAGCTTCGGGTACTGCCCGGCGCAGTGATCGGCTGGGATCTGACCGCCGCCCTTGCGCTCGCCAATGCGCTGGGCATGTCACCGGTTGCCGCAGCCGAACTGCTGCCGGTCATCGAGGCGGCGATGGTGGCAAAGCTCAACGAACAGATGGAACGTCACGATGGCTGAGAAGAAAGTCAGCGTCCGCCTTGCTGCGGTGGGCGGACGGCAGGTGCGCGCCGAGCTGGAGGGTGTTGGCGAGGCTGGAGCCCGAGGTTTCGGACGGTTGTCGCGTGAGATGGAGACTGCGAATGCGCGGATGCACGAGCTCGACCAGTTCGAGGACGCCGCGCTGGTCAAGGCCAAGGTCGCAGCGCTGTTCACCGGGTTCATCACCGATCCCGATGGGACGGCAGGCGGGCTCTCGGGCACCAACACCGGCGGCGCGCTGACCGTGGGCATGGAGCCTGGCAGCCTGATCCCGCTGCCGCCCGGCGCCGACATCCGCTTCTCGAACCCGACCGAGCACGACGCCTACGCGCCCTTCGTGAAGAACCACCTCCGCGCCGTCGCGGCCGGGCTGGGCCTGCCCTACGAACTGGTCTCGGGCGATCTCGAAGGCGTCACCTATTCCTCCATCCGCGCCGGGCTTATCGAGTTCCGCCGCCGGGTCGAGCAGCTGCAACACAACGTGGTGGTGCATCTGTTCTGCCGTCCGGTCTGGGAGCGGTTCGTTCGGCTCGCGGTGCTGACCGGCGAACTTCCCGCGCGGGACTTTGACCGCAACCCGGACGCCTACCTGGGCTGTGAATGGCTGCCGCCGAAGTTCGACTACGTCGATCCGATGAAAGGACGTGCAGGCCGAGATCCTGGCGATCGGCGCCGGGCTCAAGAGCCGGTCCCAGGCGATCTCCGAGCGCGGCTACGACGCCGAACAGGTCGATGCCGAGATCGCAGCCGACCGCGAGCGTGCGGAGGAACTGGGGCTGAGTTTCGACCAGTCTGTGGCGTCGCAACAGAAGGAGGCCGGAAATGGCTGATACCGTAGAACTGCACACCCGCCGGGCGACGCTCCGACCACAGACGGTCAACGTTGAAGAACGCAACGTTGAAGTCGTCTGGTCCACGGGCGCGCCCGTGCGCCGCCGCGACATGGCAGGGCCATACATCGAACGGCTGAGCCTCGCGCCCGAGGCCGTGGACCTGTCGCGCCTTGAAGGGGCCAGCGTCCTCGACGCACACCGTCAGACCGCGGTGCGCGACGTGCTGGGCACGGTCCGCAGCGCCGCCGTCGATGGCAAGCGCGGCACGGCGCTCATCCAGTTCTCGGCCCGACCCGAGGTGGAGCCGATCTGGCAGGACGTGCTGGCAGGCATCCTGCGGCATGTCTCGGTCGGCTACTCGGTCGAGGAATGGTCCGAGTCGACCGAGAACGGCGCGCGCGTGCTGACAGCCGAGCGCTGGACGCCCCACGAGATTTCCCTGGTGCCGACGCCGGCCGACCCCGGCGCCCACATTCGCATGGAGACAGAGATGACCGAGACAACCACCCGAGAGGCCGCCGACACGGCGCCGACCACCGAGGCCCGCGCCGAGATCCGCTCCATCGCCCGCATCGCCGGGCTCGACCAGTCCTGGATCGACAGCCAGATCGACGCCGGGGCCGATCCCGACACCGCCCGCCGCGCGGCCTTCGAGGCGCTGGCCAAGCGCTCCGCGCCCGCGATCCGCACCGAACAGGTCCGCGTCGAGATGGGCGAGAGCCATGACGACCCTGCAGTCCGCGCCCGCCAGATGGGCGAGGCGCTCTATGCCCGTATCAACCCGCGCCACGAACTGAGCGAGCCTGCCCGCCGCTATGCCTACGCTACGCCCGTGGACATGGCGAAGGAGCTGCTGACACTGCGCGGCGAATCCACCATGGCCCTGTCGCCCGCGAGCCTCGTGACCCGCGCGCTGCACACGACGTCCGACTTCCCCATCATCCTCGGGGACACGGTGAGCCGCGTGCTGCGCGACGCCTACCAGGCGGCGCCCTCGGGCATCCGCCGCCTCGGCCGCCAAACGATGGCGCGGGACTTCCGCTCGGTGAACAAGATCATGCTGGGCGAGGCGCCGCTGCTGGAGAAGCTCAACGAGCATGGCGAGATCAAGGCCGGGACGATGGCCGAGGCGCGTGAGGCATACAAGGTCGAGACCTGGGCGCGCAAGATCGGCATCACCCGGCAGGTGCTGGTGAACGACGACCTCGGCGCCTTCGCGGACCTCGCCCGCCGGATGGGCCAGGCCGCCGCCGAGACCGAGGCACGGATCCTCGTCACCCTGCTGGAGGCGGGAAACGGCAATGGACCTACGATGTCGGACGGCAAGACCTTGTTCCACGCCGACCACGGCAACAAGGCCGCGGCCGGGGCTGCGATTTCCGACGCGACGCTGTCGGCTGCACGGCTGGCGCTGCGCACCCAGAAGGGCATCGAGGACCGCACGATCCGGGTGACGCCGAAGAACCTGCTGGTACCACCCGCGCTGGAAACCGATGCCGAGAAGTGGCTGGCCTCCATCGCGCCTGCGACTGCTGCGGATGTGAACCCGTTTTCCGGGTCGCTCTCGCTGGTGGTCGAGCCGCGTCTGACCTCGCCTACGCGCTGGTATGTCACTGCCGACCCCGGCGAGATCGACGGGCTTGAATTCGCCTCTCTCTCGGGCGCCGAGGGCCCGCAAGTCGAGAGCCGCTCGGGCTGGGACGTGGACGGGGTGGAGATCCGGGTGATCCTCGATTTCGGTGCCGGGTTCATCGACCATCGCGGCTGGTTCATGAACGCCGGGGCATGAACATGGCTGACCTCGCCCAGCTCGCCGCCTGGCGAGACGCCCTGATGGCCGCGCGCTACCGGGGCGTCCGCACCGTCGAATATGACGGCAAGCGCGTCACCTACGCCAGCGACGGCGAGATGGCCGCGGCGCTCGCGGACCTCAACCGGCAGATCGCAGGGGCGACCAACGGCATCTCAGTCGTCCGTATCCAATCCTCGAAAGGGCTCTGAGCATTATATCGCGGCAATGGCCGTATGACCCGCTGCAAAACGCGTTGTTGGCTCCAACGCGTTTCTCCGCGAGCGGAGCCGCGCCCAGCCGCCCCCAGAGGGCAAGTTCCGTCACCCGTGAACGCCTTGCGAACATTGTCCTGGTCCCGTGTCGCATCCGTGTCGCACGGAGGAATCGGGGCCGGTCGTAAGCCTTTGGAATCTTTGGGGAGTGATCGGGACGGGTTTGCGACGCGCCGCGACACGCAAAAGCCGCCCGGAGGCGGCTTAAGTGTTTGACATCTTGTCAGAAAATTTGGTTGCGGGGGTAGGATTTGAACCTACGACCTTCAGGTTATGAGCCTGACGAGCTACCGGGCTGCTCCACCCCGCGCTGGGTATGATGTTGAACACGCACACAGAGCACGCGATCATATCGTAATAGAGAGAAATGCTTACCTGCGGCTGTTCAAGGCCTGGCGGCGACCTACTCTCCCACGTCTTGAGACGCAGTACCATTGGCGCAACGGGTCTTAACGGCCGAGTTCGAGATGGGATCGGGTGTTTACCTCGTGCTGTGACCACCAGACCTAGAAAAACCGCAAATACTTTCCAAGTTTCATCAATCATCGGCGTATGCACAAATGCGTGCACTCCGATCTTTCGTCTACTGGATCGAATCAAGCCTATCGAGCGATTAGTACTGGTCAACTGAGCGCCTTACAGCGCTTACATCTCCAGCCTATCGACGTGGTGGTCTTCCACGGCTCTCAGGGAGATCTGGTTTTGAGGGGGGCTTCCCGCTTAGATGCCTTCAGCGGTTATCCTGTCCGAACATAGCTACCCTGCACTGCGGCTGGCGCCACAACAGGTCCACCAGTGGTTCGTTCACCCCGGTCCTCTCGTACTAGGGGCAACTCCTCTCAAATCTCCTACACCCACGGCAGATAGGGACCGAACTGTCTCACGACGTTCTAAACCCAGCTCACGTACCTCTTTAAACGGCGAACAGCCGTACCCTTGGGACCTTCTCCAGCCCCAGGATGAGATGAGCCGACATCGAGGTGCCAAACGATGCCGTCGATATGGACTCTTGGGCATCATCAGCCTGTTATCCCCGGCGTACCTTTTATCCGTTGAGCGATGGCCCATCCACGAGGGACCACCGGATCACTATGGCCGTCTTTCGACTCTGCTCGACTTGTCAGTCTCGCAGTCAGGCAGGCTTATGCCATTGCACTCAACGAGCGATTTCCGACCGCTCTGAGCCTACCTTCGCGCGCCTCCGTTACTCTTTAGGAGGCGACCGCCCCAGTCAAACTACCCGCCACAGAGGGTCCCGGAACCGGATTCACGGTTCGCGGTTAGACGCCAAGCAGGCCAAGGGTGGTATCTCAAGGTTGACTCCACCGAAACTAGCGTTCCGGTTTCAAAGTCTACCACCTATCCTGCACAAGACATGCCTGACGTCACTCTGAAGCTGTAGTAAAGGTGCACGGGGTCTTTCCGTCTAACCGCGGGAACCCCGCATCTTCACGGGGAATTCAATTTCGCTGAGTCGATGTTGGAGACAGCGGGGAAGTCGTTACGCCATTCGTGCAGGTCGGAACTTACCCGACAAGGAATTTCGCTACCTTAGGACCGTTATAGTTACGGCCGCCGTTTACTGGGGCTTCAGTTCGGAGCTTTCACCCCTCCCTTTAACCTTCCAGCACCGGGCAGGCGTCAGACCCTATACGTCGTCTTGCGACTTCGCAGAGCCCTGTGTTTTTAGTAAACAGTCGCCACCCCCTGGTTTGTGCCCCCGACCCACAGTTGCCTGCAAGCCGGGCCTCCTTCTCGCGAACTTACGGAGGTATTTTGCCGAGTTCCTTCAACATCGTTCTCTCAAGCGCCTTGGTATTCTCTACCAGTCCACCTGTGTCGGTTTAGGGTACGGTCATATGAGGGGCTATTTCCAGGAACCACTCAGCAGCCCCTCCAATCCGATAAGGAGGAACTACACCTGCGATCCGTCACCATCCTCTGGCCCAGTAATATTAAACTGGTTCCCATCGCCTACGCCTTTCGGCCTCGGCTTAGGGGCCGGCTCACCCTGCTCAGATTAGCTTTAAGCAGGAACCCTTGGACTTTCGGCGAGAGTGTCTCTCACACTCTTTGTCGCTACTCATGTCAGCATTCTCACTTCCGTACGCTCCAGGATACCTCACGGACACCCTTCACAGCATACGGAACGCTCCGCTACCACTATGCTTGCAAGCAAGCATAATCCTCAGCTTCGGCTCATGGCTTGAGCCCCGTTACATCTTCGCCGCAGGACAACTTATCTAGACCAGTGAGCTGTT